>CAZREB010000050.1:0-2213 GCA_964599095.1 uncultured Bordetella sp. | reverse complement strand
CGCCTCACGCTCCAGTTGGAGGACATCCTGGCCCGCTCGAAGGCTGACAGCGTGCACAGCCCGTACCTGGTGCACTACAAGCCGGAGAGCCGGCGGCGGAAGCACATCGACGCCAAACCGCACTGGACCTACGTCATGCCTGAATACCTCTCGAAGGCGTTCGCCGAGGTCAGAGACAAGACCGCGATCGGACTGCTGCCCCCAGCTCAGCGCCCCTCTTTCCACGAGATCCGCTCGCTGGGCGCCCGCCTGTACCGGTCCGCCGGGTATTCCGAGCAGTACATCCAGGCGCTGATGGCTCACGCCGACATCAAGACGACGGACATCTATCTGGAGGGGCGGAAGCTGAGCGATGACGACTACTTCAAAGTCGAAGCCGGGATGAGCCTGGATCGGCTTCGAAGCGAGTAGGCAAATAGGCAAATGGATTTGCCTAGAATTTCCCTACCCGGTTTCTGGCGTAACGGAGAAAATTGAGTTGAATCAAGAATATATTGGAGCGGGAAACGAGACTCGAACTCGCGACCCCGACCTTGGCAAGGTCGTGCTCTACCAACTGAGCTATTCCCGCCTGAGGGACGCAATTCTAGCGTCCGACGGATCGCTGTCAAGGAAATCAGGCGGCTATTTCGCCGCGACGCTCATTCGCGCATCAGGTCGGGCCACGCAGCTGCGAGGTAGAGGTACGCAGACCACAATGTCGCCAGCGTCGCGACGTACAACGCGAGCACGCCCAGCGCGAACACCGGCACGCCCCACCAGTCCTCCCCGATCGTCATGAGGATGATGGCGATCATCTGGCAGGTCGTCTTGACCTTGCCGACGAAGGAGACCGCGACGCGCTGCCGGGCACCGAGCTCGGCCATCCACTCCCGCAGCGCCGAGATGGTGATCTCGCGGCCGATGATCACCGCGATAGGCAACGCCAGCCACGCGACCGGATTGCGCTGCACCAGCAGGATGAGCACCACACCCACCAGCAGTTTGTCTGCGACGGGATCGAGAAAGGCGCCGAGCTTGGAACTCTGCTGCAGCCGCCGCGCGAGAAAACCGTCGAGCCAATCGGTAATCGCCGCGATGAGAAACACGAATGCCGCGCCGAGATTGCTCCAGTCTCCCGGCATGTAGAACAGCACCACATAACACGGGATCAGCGCTATCCGGAACAGCGACAATGCGTTAGGGACATTCATGAACTGCCGTGTAGCACGCCGTAGATCACCTGCGCAAGCTGGGCGCTGATCCCGGGTACGCGCTGCAGATCGTCCACGCTCGCGCGCGCCACCCCCTGCAACCCGCCGAAATGCTGGAGCACGGCACGTCGCCGCTTGGCGCCGATGCCGGGAATTTCTTCGAGCGGGGAGCGGTTACGGGCCTTGCCACGCGCCTTACGATGCGCCGTGATCGCGAAGCGGTGGGCTTCATCCCGGATCTGTTGAATGAGCAGCAATGCAGCGGAATCTCGTGGCAACGACCGTTCGGACTGGCCATCGGCCATGATGAGGGTTTCGAGTCCGGCCTTGCGGGTGGTCCCTTTGGCGACTCCAAGCACCTGGATTTCGTCGATCTGCAGTTCGCGCAGGACTTCGATTGCCTGCTGTACCTGCCCCTTGCCGCCGTCGATGAGCAGGATGTCAGGCATCACCGCCTCTTCGCGTTTCAAGCGGCCGTAACGTCGTTCCAGTGCCTGGTGCATCGCCGCGTAGTCGTCGCCGGCGGCGATCCCCTCGATGTTGAATTTGCGGTACTCCGCCTTACGCGCGCCTTCAGCACCGAACACCACGCAGGACGCCACCGGCGCCTCACCGCGGGTGTGACTCACATCGAAACACTCGATACGGGCAGGCGCTTCGGCGAGTTCAAGGAAGTCGCGCAGCGCCTCCATCCGGCGCTGATGGTCACTGTCGGTCGCCGCGCGGTCCCGGACCGCGAGTTCAGTGTTCCGAGCGGCCATATCGAGCCACTTCGCGCGCTCACCGCGCACATTGGTGCGCAGTCGCAGCGCGCCGCCCCGCCGAATGCTAAGTGCGGCCGCGAGCCATTCTGCCTCTTCCGCATCCAACTCCTCGCCGAGGATGATGTCTGGCGGCAAATCGCGGTCGGCGTTGCCCGCCAGATAGAACTGGGCGAGAAACGCGGTGAGAATCTCGGCACTGGTGGCTTCGGCCGTGTGCGCGGGAAAGAAGGTCTTGTTGCCGAGGTTCCGGCCTCCA
>CAZREB010000049.1:0-2561 GCA_964599095.1 uncultured Bordetella sp. | reverse complement strand
CGCCGGGGGTTTCGGCGATCGGCACACTCAGGTCCAGCGCATCTACGACTGGTGCGTAACCGCTGTTTTCAGCCCACGGCGGTCCAAGGCATGAGTTCGCCCACGGCATTTGCGGGATGACCGTTTGCCAGCCTGGCCAGGGTATCGGCCAGCCAGGTGTGCGGGTTGATGCCGGAGAGTTTGCAGTTCTCGATGAGCGTGGCGATTACGGCCCAGTTGTCGCCCCCTTCGTCCGAGCCGGCGAACAGGGAATTCCTGCGGTTCAGCGCAAGGGGCCGGATGGAGCGTTCGACCGTGTTGCTGTCGAGATCGACGCGGCCGTCGTCGAGGAACCGTGAGAGCCCCTCCCAGCGGGTGAGCGCATAGCGGATCGCCTCGCCGAGCTTGCTCTTGGCGCTGACCTGGCGGTTGCGGGCATCGAGATACTGGCGAAGATCGTCGAGGATGATCCGGCTGCGCTCGTGGCGGACCTGTTGCCGCTGCTCGGCGAGCAGCCCTCGCGCCTCGGCCTCGATGGCGTAGAGCTCGGCGATGCGGCGCAGCACTTCGGATGCAACCGGCGAGTTGTCGACCAGCTCGTAGAACTTGCGTCTGACATGCGCCCAGCAGAAGGCGAGTTGTATCTGCTGGCGTCGCCTGGCGAGCGCGGCATAGCCGCCATAGCCATCGACCTGCAGGATGCCGGCAAAATCGCCGAGATGTGCTTCTGCTCGTTCGCCCTTGCGGTCGGCGGCGTAGACATAGACGACCATGGGCGGATCATCGCCGCCCCATGGACGATCGTCGCGCGCATAGGCCCACAGCTGCCCGGTCTTGGTTCGCCCGCGCCCCGGATCGAGTACCGGCGCAGTCGTCTCGTCGGCGAACAGACGTTCCGATCGTCGCAATCGCTCGAGGATGTGATCGCGCAAGGGTCGCAGATACCATGCTGCCCGCCCGACCCAGTCGGCCAGGGTGGATCGATCAAGCTGGACACCCTGCCGGGCGTAGATCTGCGCCTGGCGGTAGAGCGGAAGGTGATCGGCGTACTTGGCGACCAGCACCTGGGCGATCAGCGCCTCGGTGGGAATGCCGCCCTCGACGATCCGCGCCGGTGCCGGAGCCTGCACGATAGCGCTCTCGCAGGAACGGCAACCGTAGCGCGGCCGGCGGGTGACGAGGACGCGGAAGGTGGTCGGCACGACGTCGAGGCGCTCGGCCACGTCTTCGCCGATCTGGTGGAGCGCGCCGCCGCAGCAGGGACAGGCTTTGTCCTCGACATCGACGATCTGTTCGATCCGTTCGAGATGGGCCGGGAGCGAACCGCGGTTGGTCTTGCGCGGACGATCTGAGGGAGCCCGGCTTGCCTTATCACGAGCGTGCTCAGCCTCGGCCAGCGCCGTCTCGACTTCTTCCAGGGCAAGTTCGAACTGATCAGGATCGAGCTGCTCCGACCGGCGTCCGAAACGGTGACGTTGCAAGGCATCGATGATCGCCTTCAGCCGTTCGACCTCGGCCCGGAAGACCTTGAGTACATCGAGCTCGCGGGCCTGTTCGAGGACCAGCGCACGCAGCGCTTCAACGTCATCCGGGAGGTCCGCTTCCAAGAGCATGAAAGGCAGTGAATCAGCAGCAGAATGCTCCGTCAACCGGCAATCTGCGGCGCAATCGGACGACGCCCGCCATGCACCCGGCGCCAGTCCAGGCCCTCCAGAAGCGTAGCCAGTTGAGCTGCCGTCAGCCGCATCACGCCGTCCTGGATACCCGGCCACTTGAAGCCGCCCGACTCCAGCTTCTTGGCCATAAGGCACAGGCCCGTACCGTCCCACCAGACCAGCTTGATCCGGTCGGCGCGCTTGGCCCGGAAGACGTAGATCACGCCCGAGTAGGGATCGCCGCCGTACTCGGTCCCGACGAGTGCAGCGAGCGCATCCGGTCCCTTGCGGAAATCCACCGGGCGCGTCGCGACCATCACGCGCGCGCCAGCACCAGGTCCGATCATCGCGTGGCCCGTAGCGCTTCGATCACGGCGGTGATCGTGCCTGCATCTGCGCCGCGGCTGATCTTCACTGCAACGCCGTCGATCTCCAGTTCCACCGCGCTTGCCTTGCTGCGTCGGCGCTTCGTCGGGCGCCGGACCGGCACAGCAGCCTCATCAATCGTGGCCGCCTCAACCACTGCCGGGACAAAGATCGGCACCTTCGGCGCCACCGCGCCCTGGCCTTCGAGCTGCTTGCGCAGCTCGCGCCGCCAGGTGAACAGTTGCGACGGGCTCAAACCATGCCGACGGGCAACCGAGCAGACCGACTCACGGCCCGAAAAACTCTCGGCGAGGATCGCTGCCTTCACCTCGGGCGGCCAATCCCTTCGCCGACCCGCGCCGGTGAAGACCTCAAAGCGCTGAACCCCGCTCGTGCCAGCATCGTCACATGGCATCGTCATAGCACCAGCGCCCTCCATCCAATCAGGGGACGCAGACTCGGCGCTGCGCTTCAAGCCGGCAAGGTGGGGTTGGAACGGCGCTTACACTGGTGCCATACGTCGAGCTCACAATATGTGGCCCGCCGGAGGTTCGACACCGC
>CAZREB010000048.1:0-13108 GCA_964599095.1 uncultured Bordetella sp. | reverse complement strand
GCGAGGTCGCCGCGCGCCACCATGATGCCGTCGCAGGCCTTCATGATGTCTTCAAGCGCCGGAATCGCCTCGGCACGCTCGATCTTGGCGATCAGCAGCGCCTTGCCGCCGGCGGCGCGCATCAGCTCGCGCGCCATGTACATGTCGGCGCCGGTCTTGGGGAACGAGACCGCGAGGTAGTCGGCCTTCAGCCGGCACGCAGTCTTGATGTCTTCCATGTCCTTCGCGGTCAGCGCGGGAGCGGTCAGGCCGCCGCCCTGCCGGTTGATGCCCTTGTTGTTGGACAGCACGCCGCCATGCCGCACGACGGTGTGCACCTCGGTCCCGCGCACGTTCGTCACGTCGAGCACGATCTTGCCGTCGTCTAGCAGCAGGACCGCGCCGGCGGAAACGTCGCGCGGCAGCTCCTTGTAGTCGAGACCCGCGCGCTCCGCGTTGCCCATCTCGATCCCGGCGTCGAGCACGAACTTCTGCCCGGCCTCGAGCGTCACTTTGCCGTCCGTGAACTTGCCGACGCGGATCTTCGGACCCTGCAGGTCGGCCATGATGCCTACCGTGCGGCCGACCTGCCGGCCTACGTCCTTGACCAGCTGGGCGCGCTTGAGGTGGTCTTCGGCCGTGCCGTGCGAGAAGTTGAGGCGCACGACGTCGACGCCCGCGCGGATCATCTTCTCGAGCACTGCGGGGTCGGAGGAGGCCGGGCCGAGGGTGGCGACGATCTTGGTACTTCTCAGCATTGGAATCCTTCCTTGGTCGAATGCCTTTATACCAGAAGGAGATGGCGGGTTCGCCTAGCGGCCCGCACGCGGCAATGTGCGAAACCCCGCGCCGCCCGGCAGGCCCGGCGCTGGGAAATTTCCTACAATGGGCCATCCTCACAGGGAACAGCCAAATGACCAGACCCGCGGAAGTCAAGGTAAGGGAGGGCGCCACGCCCGGCACCCGGTACGACGAGTTCGAAGTCGGCGCGAAGATGGGCGAGGTCAGCTTCACCATCACGCCCGAGATCATCGATGAGTACATCAAGGCGGTCGAAGGCGACGAGAAGCTCTATGTCGTCGACGGCCGCAAGGCTGCGCCGCCGGACGTGCTCTGCGTCTACATGACATCCACGCTCTACCAGAAGTACCCGCCGATCCAGGGCATCATCATGTGCGAGGTGGCTTTCGGCTACCGGCACCCGATCTGGCGCGACGAGAACACCGAGGTGCGCCTGTCGGGCGAGGTGACCGAGAAGTACGAGAAGAAGAACCACAAGTTCGTCAAATGGAAGGGCCGGTACACGCGCGCCGACGGCACGCTGCTGGCCGAGGTCGAAAACACTTTCGCTTTGCCGGAGTAGGCCATGGCCCACGACAAATCCAAGACCCTGACCCACAAAGTGCGGATGACGCAGGAAAAGATCGACCGTTACGGCAAGCTGAACGGCGACTGGGACATCCTGCACTACGACCACGACTACTGCATCAAGCGCGGATTCCGCGGGACGCTGGCCCACGGCATGCACAACATGGCGCCGGCCGTCGACCTCGCGCTCGAGAAGTACGGCAAGGACTTCTATTACCGCGGCCAGGTCTCGGTACGCTGGACCGGGCCGGTGTGTCCCGGGGACGAGCAGGTGACCATGCTCGATGCCGAGGACAACGTGATCGCGACGGTCGACAACGTCCCGGGCAAGGGAACGAGCACGATCATGGTCGGCAAGTCGACGCTGCGCGACAAGTAGCCGGCCGGTGCGCGCCGAACAGTACTGGTTCGAGGATTTCACGCCGGGCCGCCGGTTTCCGGGCACCAGCCACTCGCTGGGCCAGGCCGCCTTCATGCAATTCGCCGAAATGACGGGCGACGCGCACCCTTTGCACTACGACGCCGAATACGCGAAGAAGACCCAGTTCGGCAAGCCGCTCGCGCATGGCCTGCTGCTGATGTCGATGACCGCGCTCGGCGCGACGCCTCTGTCGAACAATGTCGAGGACTCGATGGTCGCGTTCCTCGAGCAAGGCGGGAAATTCCTCAAGCCGGTGCTGCTTGGTGATACCGTGACTCCGTTAATGGAAGTCGAGGAGACCCGGCCGACCAGCAACCCGGCCAACGGGATCGTCCGGTTCGCGGTGCGGCTCATGAACCAGCGCGGCGAAGTCGTGCTCGCCGGGTTCCATACCTATCTCATCAAGCGCAGGCCCAAATGAACAAGATCTACGAGGCGGTGATCCCGGCCACCGGCTGGAGCGACAAATTCACGTTCTCGCCCGCCGTTCTCGTGCCGGCGCGGGCCGGAACCCTCTTGTACATCTCCGGCATGACGGCCGCCGACGAGAAGGGCAACCTGGTCGGTACCGGCGACATCGTGCGCCAGACCGAATACATCTTCGAGAAGATGGGCCGCATCCTCGCCGCCGCCGGCGCAGATTTTTCGAGTGTGGTGGAAACCACGGACTACTACCTTACGCTCGAGGGCTACGCGCAGACCGCCGCAGTCCGCAAGAAGGTCTTCGGCGGTCCGCCCTATCCGGCCGCAACCGGCGTGCAGGTGGCCGGCCTGATCCGCCCCGGGGCGCTGATCGAAATCAAGGCGGTCGCAGTACTGGCGGCGAGATGAGCGCCGTCTACCGGAATTTCTCGCAGGCCGAACTCGACGCGGCCTACAACAACCGCGCCGCCGAGCACGGGCTCGATGCGATCAAGGATGATTGGGAGCGCCGCAGCAAGGCACTCTATGCGCGCGCCAGGGTCGATCGCGACCTCGCGTATGGCAGCGGTGCGCGCCAACGGCTGGATTTCTTCCGCGCGCCGTCCAAGGGAAGGCCGACCGTCGCCTGGATCCACGGGGGCTACTGGCAGACCAACGAGAAGGAGCCGAACGCATTTATCGCCGAAGGCCTGCTGGCCCACGACCTGAACGTGGCGCTGGTCGAATACACGCTCGCCCCGGCGGCCTCGATGAGCGCGATCGTCGCCGAGATCCGGGCTTCGGTCGGCTGGCTGGTGGCCCGGCTGCAGCCCGAGTTCGGGGCGAGCCGCCGGCTGGTCGTCGCCGGACACTCGGCCGGAGGACACCTGACCGCGATGTCGGCAGGTTTGCCGGGGGTCGGCGGCGCCATGCCGGTGAGCGGCCTGTTCGACCTCGAACCAATTCGGCTTTCTTACCTGAATGCCGCTGTCAAAATGGATTTAGCAGAAGCAGGCGCTAACTCCCCGCTCAACCTGCCGCTTCCTTCGATCCCTATGAGCGTGGTGGTCGGTGGAGCCGAACTGCCCGAACTGGTCCGCCAGTCCGAGGATTATGCGGCCGCCCTCGCGGCCGCGGGCCGGCAGGTCCGCAAGGTGGTCGTGCCCAAGGCAACCCATTTCACGATCCTCGAAGAGGTGGCGAGGCCGTCGGGATCGCTGGCCATGGAAGCCGCGAGGCTGGCGGAAATGTAAGCCAAAAGGGGCAAGCCGCGCGCCTTGGAATATAGCGTTCCGTATATATAAATTGCCCGGATCGCCGCTCCGGGAGCCAATCTTCGCAAATAAATCCAGCCAATTCCCGGGCCCGGAGTACCCGCTTCCCCAAAACTCGGCTATATTTCCTGTCGGCGCGCACGGCCGCGCCCAACCTGGAGGGGGAGGTTACGGTGCTCGCCACGCAGATACGCCAGAAGGACGGCATCTTTTACTTCGCCAGCGTCCCGGCCAAGGACCTGCTCGGCAAGGTCCAGTTCATCAGCCGCTTCTACGGCGAAGGCGAGGAAATCGCGCCGACCAAGATCTCCCCGGACGACGAGATCGCCCAGTTCATCTCCCGGATCGAGCGCAGCGACAAGGCATTCCAGCGTGCGGTGTCCAAGGGCAAGGTCAAGCAACTCAAGAACTTCTACGAAACGGCGATCACGCAGCCGCCGATCCCGGGCACGGTCCTCTTGTTCACTTCGGAGAAACTCGGATTCCGCACCGCGGGCGTGGAAGGCATCGGCCACCTGTCGGAACCGATGAAGAAGTTCCTGATCGTCGACGGCCAGCATCGCCTGGCGGCGCTGCGGTTCCACCTCGACGACCGCCCGGAGGAAGCCGCAACCATCAACGTGCCCTGCATGATCTTCGACGGGCGCAGCGAGGACTTCGCCACCGAGATGTTCGTGATCATCAACTCGACGCCGACGCGGATCAACAAGAGCCACCTCGTCGACCTTTATGAACGGGTTTCCTGGGCCGAGCCGCACCGCAAGTTCGCCTCGCGCATGGTCGGCGCCCTGTACAGCGAGGGCGACAGCCCGCTGCGCTACCGGATCAACCGGCTGGGCGGCCGCAGCCAGAAGGACAAGTGGATCCTGCAGGCCGAACTCTTCAACGAACTGCAGCGCTGGACCAACCGGGAGTGGCGCAAGATCCAGGTCGCCGGCGGCAGCGCCAAGGAAGCCGGCCGCTACTACGGCATGCTGCGCGATTTCCTCAAGGCCGCCGAGAGGGTCTGGGACGACGCATGGGGCCACGATGGGTACATGGTGACCCGGCCCGTGACCATCAAGGCGATGATCCGCGTTTGCGCGGACCTCGCCCATGCCGACGCCGAGCCGCTGGAAGGCCGCGTCAACCGCTGGGAAAAGCGCCTCGCCCCCTGGCGGGACCAGGTGAAGGCCTTCCGCAGCGAGGGGTTCTACGAGCGCTTTCCCGCCAAGGGTGAAGTCGAGCGCGTGAGCCGTGTGCACAAGGAACTGGCGCGGATTGCCGGCATCGAGGTACGCCCGGCCAAAGGCGGAAGCTGAGCCTAAGCCGCCCGGGCTTCCAACGCCGCTACGGCCGGCAGGGTCTTGCCTTCGAGGAATTCGAGGAAGGCGCCGCCGCCGGTCGAGATGTAGGAGATCCTGTCCGTGACGCCGTATTTGGCGATCGCCGCGAGCGTGTCGCCGCCGCCGGCAATCGAGTAGGCCTTCGAGCCGGCGATCGCGCGCGCCAGCACTTCGGTGCCGCCGCCGAACTGGTCGAATTCGAATACGCCCACCGGGCCGTTCCAGACCACGGTGCCGGCGCTCTTCACGATCTGCGCGAGCGCCGCAGCGCTCTGCGGGCCAATATCGAGAATCATGTCGTCCGGCTGCACGTCGCGGGTCGCCTTGGTCTCGGCCTTTGCCTTGGCCGAAAACTCCTTCGCACACACCACGTCGATCGGCAGCGGCACGCTGCCGCCCTTGGCCATCAGGGTCGCCATGACCTTGTTGGCTTCCCCCGTAAGGTCATGCTCGGCCAGCGACTTGCCGATGCGCGCGCCTGAGGCGAGCAGGAAGGTATTCGCGATCCCGCCACCGACGATCAGCTGGTCGACCTTGCCGGCCAGGGATTCGAGGATCGTCAGCTTGGTCGAGACTTTCGAGCCGGCGACGATGGCCACCAGCGGGCGCGCCGGGTTCGCGAGCGCCTTGCCGAGCGCGTCGAGTTCCGCCGCCAGCAGGGGGCCGGCGCACGCCACCGGTGCAAAACGCGCCACCCCGTGGGTGGTCGCCTCGGCGCGATGCGCCGTGCCGAACGCATCGTTTACGTAGATATCGCAAAGGGCGGCGATCCTCCTGGCGAGTCCTTCGTCGTCCTTCTTCTCCCCGACGTTGAAACGGCAGTTCTCGAGCAGGACGACCTTGCCGGGCGCAACGCTCAGCGGATCGAACCGGCATGGGCCGAGCCCGGCCTCGACCCAGTCGCGCACCAGCGGCACTTCGACGCCCAGCAGGTGCGACAAGTGCTTGGCGACCGGCAGCAGCGACTCGGATTCCTCGAACTTTCCCTCGGTCGGACGACCCAGGTGCGACACGAGCATCAGGCGGGCGCCGTGTGCGAGCGCGTGCTTCACGCCCGGCAACGCAGCGCGGATACGCGTGTCCTCGGTGATGCGGCCATCCTGGAAGGGAACGTTGAAGTCGACCCGGACCAGGACCCGCCTGCCCTTCAGGTCCAGGTCCGTCATGCGCAGGAACTTCATGGTCCGACGGCTACTTTGCGCCCATGAACGCGATGGTCGTGTCCAGCATGCGGTTCGAGAAGCCCCATTCGTTGTCGTACCAGCCGCCGACCTTCACGAGCGTGCCCTCGGCCACCTTGGTC
This sequence comes from uncultured Bordetella sp., assembly GCA_964599095.1. Lineage (GTDB taxonomy): Bacteria > Pseudomonadota > Gammaproteobacteria > Burkholderiales > SG8-39 > SZAS-79. The sequence continues at coordinate 7,036 of CAZREB010000048.1, read as the reverse complement.
AGCGTCGCATCGAATGTGCACGAAGCCGGGTTGTGGTTGTAGTCGATCGAGACCAGCGGCTCCTTCGTGTAGTCGAGGATGCCCTTCATCGAACCGGCGGCGGCTTCCTTCATGAAAGCGTTGATTTCGTCGACCGTGGTTGCGCGCTTGGCGGTGAACGTGAGGTCGACGATCGACACGTTGATGGTCGGCACGCGGATCGCGTAGCCGTCGAGCTTGCCGTTCAGCTCGGGCAGCACCAGCCCGACCGCCGCGGCCGCGCCGGTCTTGGTCGGGATCATCGACATGGTGGCCGAACGCGCGCGGCGCAGGTCTTCGTGATACACGTCGGTGAGCACCTGGTCGTTGGTGTAGGCATGCACGGTGGTCATCAGGCCGGCGACGATGCCGACCTTGTCGTTCAGCACCTTGGCCATCGGCGCGAGGCAATTGGTCGTGCAGGAGGCGTTCGAGATCACGGTATGCGCGGCCTTGAGCGTGCCATGGTTGACCCCGTATACCACCGTGCCGTCGACGTCCTTGCCGCCGGGGGCAGAGATGATGACCTTCTTCGCGCCGGCCGCGAGGTGCGCGCCCGCCTTTTCTTTCGTGGTGAACAGGCCCGTGCACTCCAGAACCACGTCGACGCCGAGTTCCTTCCACGGCAGCTCGGCCGGGTTGCGCTTGGCGCAGACGCGGATCTTGTCGCCGTTGACGACCATGTTCTCGCCCTCGACCGTGACGGTGCCAGGAAACTTGCCGTGCGCGGTGTCGTAGCGCGTCAGGTGCGCGTTGGTCTCGGCATTGCCGAGGTCGTTGATCGCCACGATCTGGATGTCATGCTTCTTCCCTCCCTCGTAGTGCGCGCGGAGGATGTTGCGGCCGATGCGGCCATACCCGTTGATTGCTACCTTGAGTGCCATCTTCGTGCTCCGGAGTTCATTGCTGGGACAGGACCTGCTTCACCGCCGCCGTCACGGCCTGGGCGGTGATACCGAAAAACTTGAAAAGGTCGCCCGCGGGCGCAGATTCGCCATAGCGGTCGAGGCCGATCACCGCGCCTTCGAGCCCGACATACTTTCGCCAGAAATCCGTCACGCCCGCCTCGACCGCGACGCGCGGCAGGCTGCGGGGCAATACGGCAGCGCGATACGCCGCGTCCTGGCGGTCGAACACGTTCGTGGAAGGCATCGACACCACGCGCACCGCAACCCCGGACGCCGCCAGTTCTTTCTGGGCAGCCAGCGCGAGGGGGACTTCAGAACCGGTGGCGAGAATCGCCGCTTTTGGATCATGGGCATCGGAAAGCACGTAGCCGCCGCGTTTCACGTTGGAAATTACGGCGTCGCTCCGCTGGGCGAACGCCACATTCTGGCGCGAGAAGAGCAGCGCGCTCGGTCCGTCCTTGCGCTCGATCGCAGCGGCCCAGGCCACGGCCGATTCCACCGTGTCGCACGGTCGCCAGACGTCGAGCCCCGGCATCAGCCGCAGGGTCGCTGCATGCTCCACCGACTGGTGGGTGGGCCCGTCCTCGCCCAGACCGATCGAGTCGTGCGTGAAAACCCAGATGGCGCGCAGTTTCATCAGCGCGGCCATTCGCAACGCGTTGCGCGCGTAGTCGGAGAATGTCAGGAACGTCCCGCCGTACGGGATGCAGCCGCCGTGCAACGCGATCCCGTTCATGATCGCGGACATGCCGAACTCGCGCACGCCGTAGAAGAGGTAGTTGCCCCCGCCCCCTTTCCCGACCGGCTTCGAACCCGACCACATCGTCAAATTCGAGCCCGCGAGATCGGCCGAACCGCCGATCAGTTCCGGCAGCGCCGGCGCGAGGCCTTCGATCGCGTTCTGCGACGCCTTGCGGGTGGCGATCGTCTCGGCCTTGGCGTTGGTCGCGGCCACCAAGGCATCGACCTTCGCCGCGAAATCCTCCGGCAGGTCACCCGCCATCCGCCGTTTGAACTCGGCCGCTTCGGAGGGGAATGCCTGCTCATAGGCGGCGAATTGCCTGTTCCATTCGGCCTCGCGTCTCGCGCCTTTGCGTTTCGCGTTCCAGCCGTCGTAAATCTCCTTCGGGATTTCAAACGGCGCGTAGTTCCAGCCCAGCGCCGCACGCGTGGCGGCAATTTCCTTGTCGCCGAGCGGCGCGCCGTGCGCCCCGCCGGTGTTGGCCTTGGTCGGTGCGCCCTTGCCGATGGTCGTCTTGCAGCAAATCAGCGTCGGGCGTGTCGTCTCGCGCTTCGCCTTGCCGATCGCACGGTGCACCGCTGCGACGTCGTGGCCGTCGACATTCGGGATCACCTGCCAGCCATAGGCAGCGAAACGCTTGGGCACGTCATCCGTGTACCAACTCCGGATCGAGCCTTTTTCCGAGTCGATCGAAATCCCGTTATCGTCGTACAGCGCGACCAGCTTTCCGAGGCCCAGGGTGCCTGCCAGCGCGCAGGCCTCGTGCGAGACGCCTTCCATCATGCAGCCGTCGCCCATGAAGCAATAGGTGTGGTGGTCGACGATCTCGTGGCCGGGCCTGTTGAACCCGGCGGCAAGCAGCCGCTCGGCAATCGCCATCCCGACTGCGTTCGAGATCCCCTGTCCCAGCGGGCCGGTCGTGGTTTCGACCCCGGGCGTCATGCCGGCTTCCGGGTGTCCGGGCGTCTTCGAGTGGAGCTGCCGGAAGTTCTTCAGCTCCTCGATCGGCAAGGCGTAGCCGGTCAGGTGAAGGAGCGAATACAGCAGCATCGAACCGTGCCCGTTCGAAAGCACGAAGCGATCGCGGTTGGCCCAGTGCGGATTGGCGGGGTTGTGCCTCAGGTTGCGGCGCCAGAGCGCCACCGCAATCTCCGCCATGCCCATCGGCATGCCCGGATGGCCCGAATTGGCCGCCTGGACAGCGTCCATCGAGAGGAACCGGATCGCGTTGGCAAGCGCGGCGTCCGAGACAGCGCTGGAGGCCGTATGCGGCGCTTGGGAATTCATGGGACTCCGGGATTTCGTCGGATAGGGGCTGCGGGAGACCGCAATTATAGCGAATGGGCCTGGCGACCCCGGGTCTTGCGGATGAAACGCATTAAACTGGCAACCACCATGACGATGCCCTTTACCAGCCCGGACGATTACGTCCACCTCGTTTCGGCCGACTCGGCCGAAGACGGCCATTGGTTCGTATTCCGCGGTGACCAGCTGCTCGTGGAAATCGGGCCGCCTTCGACTGACCCGACCGACGACCTCCGGGTCCGCGCGCGCCCGAGCTGGGCGCGCGTGCCCTTTGGGAAAGGGCCGGGGGCACTGGGGATCGAGCCTGAGCGCACGTTGTATTTCGGCAAGCTCGGCGACACGCACCTCTACGCCGCCGAGGCACCGCACGGCGCCGAGCCGCCCGAAGGAATGGCGTGGCAAGGTTTGCGGACGCTGTTCTCGGTGCTGGAAGACGCGCACTTCGCGCTTGCCGGCCGCGCGGTGCAACTCATCGACTGGGACCGCAACCACCAGTTTTGCGGCCGGTGCGGCGCCCCGACCGAGGTCAAACCCGACGAGCGCGGCCGTGTCTGCAAGCCATGCCGGCTGACTTTCTACCCGAAGATCTCGCCGGCGGTCATGGCGCTGGTTCGGCGCGGAAACCAGATGCTGCTCGGGCGCAGCCCGCATTTCCCTCCGGGCATGTACAGCGCGCTGGCGGGTTTTGTCGAGCCGGGCGAAACACTCGAGCAATGCATCGCGCGCGAAGTGCTCGAAGAAGTTGGTGTATCGGTCACCAACGTCGAGTATTTCGCGAGCCAGCCATGGCCGTTTCCGAACTCGCTGATGATTGCGTTCTTCTGCGACTACGCGGGCGGAGAAATCGCACCGCAAGAGACGGAAATCGAGGCCGCCGAATGGTTCGATGTCTTCCAATTGCCTAAACTCCCGAGTAAAATATCGATTGCCCGCCGCTTGATCGATGCCGCAGCCGAAAGGATGCGCGCAGAGGCTGCGCGCAAGGGCTGATCTGAGCGCTTGAAGCGGTACCGCACGAAGAATTGAGCGGGCGACTGGCCTGGGTCCGGCATGAGCCGGGCAGGGACGGCCCAAGAGAGGTCCTGCACGAAGTGCACGGTTTTCGTTTTTTGGCCGCAAGGCGAATTGTGAGGCGCATCCTGGAGCGCTGCCCATAGGGCACCGGGTTGCGCCTTCGCGTTTTACGGAGGGGAACGAAGATGAATGGTCTGCACCTGATCGGCGACCTGAGCGGCTGTCGCTGTGACCCGAAAATCCTGCTCGACGGCGCACGGTTCGGCGAGCAGTGCCTGCAGATGGTGCGCAATGCCGGACTCACCATCATGGACTCGACCTTCCGCCAGTTCGAGGGCTCGGGCTTCACCGGTACGGTCGTCCTCGCCGAATCCCATCTTGCGATTCACACCTGGCCCGAGCGGCAGGGCCTGACGCTCGACATCTACGTCTGCAACTACAGCGGCGACAACAGCAGCAAGGCGCGCGCCTTGTTCCGCGCGTTGATCGACCACTTCCAGCCCGCGGAGGTGGCGTCTCACGAGATCGAGCGCGGCGAACACTTGCTGATGGAGCCGCTGAACGCATCGACCGGGTTCTACATCAAGGCCTCGCGCCAGATCGGCGAGTGGCAGACGAAGTACCAGAAGCTCGCCATCTACGACACCCCGCACTACGGCAAACTGTTCCGGCTGGACGGCTTCAACATGACCTCGGAGAAGGACGAGTTCGTCTATCACGAGAACCTCATTCATCCTGCCGCAACCGCGCACGCCGGCCCGAAGAACGTGCTGATCATCGGCGGCGGCGACGGCGGATCGTCGGAAGAGGTGCTCAAGCATCCCTCGGTCGAGCAGGTCACGATGGTCGAGATCGATGCCGAGGTGATCCGGGTGGCCAAGGAACACTTCAGCGTGGTCCACAGGGGCGTATTCGGCAACCCGAAGCTGCGGGTGCTGATCGAGGACGGACTGCAGTTCGTGCGCCAGACCCGCGAGAAGTTCGACCTTGTCGTGCTCGACCTCAACGACCCCATGGGCCCGGCCGAGCCGCTTTACACGACCGAATTCTTCCAGCAGTGCCGGCAGGTGCTCGCGCCCGGCGGCGCGCTGACACTGCATGTGGGCTCGCCCGTCGCCCAGGCGGCGCAGGTGGCCGAACTTTCCGGCCGCCTGAACTCGGTCTTCCGCATCGTCCGGCCGTACACGATGTACGTGCCGCTTTACGGCTCGCTTTGGGCAATGGCCTGCGCGTCCGACAAGCTGGACCCGAAATCCTTCACCGCCGACGAAATCGACCGCAGGATCGAGCACCGCAAGCTGATCGAGCTGCAGTACTACAACGGCGAGACGCACGAAGCGGTGTTCGCGCTGCCCAATTTCGTGCGGGACCTGGTCGCGCCACCGCGGTTGCGCCAGCCTGCGCGCAACGGCCGGCTCGGGGTCGTGCGTACGGCAACGAAGTAACGAGGGGAGCCTTCGCGCCACCGTTGCGCCGTCCCGATGCCGAGTGCGCCAGGCCCGATGAACGCTGACGCCGGCGCGAGGATTCTTGCACGAGCTGACGAACTGGCGCAGTTCACGGAAGATCCGCCGCGCGTCACGCGCACCTTCCTGTCGCCGCAGCATCGCGCCGCCGGCGAAAAAATCCTGGGCTGGATGCGGGAAGCAGGCATGCAGGCCGGATTCGATGCGCTCGGAAACGTCATCGGCAGGTACGAAGGCGCGGCGCCCGGCGCGCCGGCCCTGCTTACCGGCTCCCACAAGGAGAGCGTGCGCAATGCCGGCCGGTACGACGGCCTCCTGGGCATCCTCTGCCCGGTCGAATGCGTCCGGCGCCTGAACGAATCCGGCACGCGCCTGCCCTCGGGCGCAGGCCACGATGCGATGGCAATCGCGCCGATCGCGGACATAGCGATGCTGTTCGTACGGTGCGGCAACGGCGGGATCAGCCACCATCCAGACGAAACGCTCGCCGCCGAAGACGCCGGCCTGGCGGTCGACGTGATGCATGACTTCATGCTGAATTTCAGGCCTACGCCCGCCAAGCCGCGCTAGCTGCCCTACTTCGCTCCGCTGCCCCGCAACCGCGAGACCATTGCCGCGTCGCCGTTGGCCCGCGCAATGGACAGAGCGGTCACTCCGTCGGGGCCGCTCGCATTGACGTTTGCGCCCCGCTTCAGGAGAAGCTCGGTCATCGGCATGTCGCGATTGCGCACTGCAGCCTGCAGCGGGGTGACGCCGTTGCTGTCGGGCTTGTCCACCCACCGGCCAAGGTCGAGCAATTCTGCCACTCCCTCCCGGTCCGGCTTGAGAACCGCCGTCATCACGTCGTTGTACCTCGGCGTGTAGATCCGCGGCTCTGGCGGCGCAACCCTCGCGACAGGAAGCGGTTGCATGGCCCGCTCCCGCCGGGCATGTGAATGCGAGACGCGAGTCGAAGGACGCGCAGCGGACTGCCGGGTGCGAGGCGCGGCAGGCGCGATTGCAACCGGCGCCGCCGCAACCGGCGCCGCCGCAACCGGCGCTGGAGCGACGATCGGCACCTGCTTTGGCGCCTCGACGACCGCGACGGCGGCCGGCTTCGGCGGCGGCGCAACGGCCGGGCGTGCCGCCACCGACGCCGGCTTGCCCGCGGCGGGTGCGCCCGTGGCGGCCTGTGGCGGCGGCGAACTGTCACCGAAGATGCCCATCACGACCGCGAGAATTCCGAGCACAGCGACAAGCCCGAGAACGCCCAGACCGATGAACATCGACTTGCGCGGGATCCTGCCGAAGCGTTCCCGGACACGACCCAGGATGGATGCTGCCGCGCTTGTTCCCTTGACCTCGCCCGGCGCCGCCGCGCCAGGGTCCTGCCCCGAAGTACTGTCCATGCCGTCGCCTCCCCAGGCCCGAGTGGACTGCCGGGGAAGACAATACTACGAATCGGGCAAAACGGACGACCCGCCGCCCCATCCCAGCCGGGCGCGCACCGGCCGGCTACGCGACTGTTGCGAGCACCTCCGAGAGGGTCGCGACGATCCGGTCGATCTGCGGCTTCTCGACGATCAAGGGCGGCGACACCGCGA
>CAZREB010000047.1:0-15631 GCA_964599095.1 uncultured Bordetella sp. | reverse complement strand
GGTCATCGACGACAGCATCGTGCGCGGCACCACGCTGAAGACCTCCCTCCTGCGCATCCTGGCGCGGACGAACCCGCGGCGCATTGTCGTGCGTCCTTCCCTGTCGCGCACCGGCGCAAGCGCCTGCCGCGCATCCGGCTCGTGCCGGCAACCGAGCAGGCGCGTCAGTTCGGCCGACGGCGCCAACCCATAGCCGGTGCATACCGCATCGACGTCGAAGAAGCGCTCGCTCCCTCCGACCGGCGTGCCGTCGTCGGCAATGCGCACAAGCACCGCGCGCACCGCCCGGCCTTCGCCTTCGACCCGCGCAAGCACATGCCGGTAGTGCACCGGCACTTTTCGCGACCGTAACCCAGCGACATAGCGCAGGCCGTCGCGCAGCAGGTCGGGCCGGGTGCGCACGAGGCCGAGCAGGTCGGACGGCGAGGCTTGCCACGGTGCGCGTGCCGCCTCCGCCACCGCAACGACCTGCAATCCACTGCGCGCGAGATCCACGGCCACCTGCAGGTTCAGCGGCCCGTTGCCGGCCACGAGGATCCGGCGGCCGGGGGCGACCTGGTAGGAGCGCGCGAGCGTCTGCGCGGCGCCGGTGTTCATCACGCCGGGCAGCGTCCAGCCGGGCACCGGCCACGGGCGCTCGTACGCGCCGGTGGCGACGACGAGCGCATCGGCGTCGACCTGCAGCAGCCCGTCGCCGTCGATCGCGCGCACTACCGCGCCGCCCTCGGCGGCGTTCGCCTCGGCGTCCCAGGCGGTGCAGCCCGAAGCGATGCGCACGCCGAGCGCGCGCACCCGGTCGACCATCATCGCGCCGCGCCTGAACTGCTCGTCCGGGTGCCGGCCTGCGGGCGCCTTGTGGCTCGACGCCACCGGCTTGAAGTACTGGCCGCCGGGCGCCGGCCGTTCGTCGAGCACGAGCACATTCAGCCCGCTTTCGGCCGCGGCCTCGGCTGCGGCAAGCCCGGCCGGGCCCGCGCCGATGACGAGGACCTGCGTGCGCTCCAGCCTCAACCCGGGTTCGGGGCGAAGCTGCGCGTCGCTCGCGGCGCCTTGCTCGAGCGTTTGTACGCGCATGCCTGCGCGTACCGGCGCAAGGCAGGCGCGCTCGCCGGGACGGCCGTCGATGCTGACCCGGCAATCGAAGCACGCGCCCATCCCGCAGTACAAGCCGCGCTCGCCGCCTTGGGCGTGGTGCCGCAGCGCGAGCTGCCCGGCGGCGGTCAGCGCAGCGGCGACGGTCTCGCCTTCCAGCGCGGGAACCGCCCGGCCGTCGACCAGGATCTCGATCGGGGCGGCGCGCGGCTCGAGCCCCGGCCGGCGGATGCGCAGGTCGGCGGGCGGCGGCGAGGACAGGATCGAGGCCGGCGCTGGGTCCGGAAGCAGGGGCGGCGTGGAGGGCGGCACCGGCCGATGTTGGGGGGAGCGACGCAGCGAAGCAAGCGCTCGCCCCGCCTGTTTCGCCATGCCCGTATTACGTGCGATTGGGATTAACTTCAACCAGAAACTGGCATCACCCCGACTTCACGACTCTGCACGAGATCGGCCAATTGTTTACCTCTCGGGGAAGGTGGCGCAGCCAACCATGGCCCGCCCCCAGGCCTCAACCCCTTGCAAATGCAATCAATGCGGCGTAGCGTCGCCGGATGGCTGCCTTCGACCTCGAGAAGCACGTTTTCTTCTGGCTGACCCGGGTGATCGCCGGCCGCGACCGGTGCCTGGCCGAGGCGCTGGACGGCCATGGACTGCGCGCGCCCGAGTGGCGTGTGCTCGCGTCGCTGCATGCACGCCAGCGCTGCTCCATGAGCGAGCTGGCCGACCTCGCCTCGATCGACCGCTCGACGCTGACCCGCACCGTCGACCGGATGGAGCAGGCCGGCTGGCTGACCCGGCTGTCGGATGCGGAGGACATGCGCGTGACGCGGCTTGCGCCCACGGCGGCCGGCGAGAAGCTTTTCGCGCGCATCTGGCCGGCGGTGGAAGAACTGAACAACGCAGCCCTCGCCGGGCTGCCGGACGGCGCCGCAGACCTGCTACGCTGGACGCTGGAACGGATGCACCACAACCTCGACGCTCGGCGCGACGGCCCGGCGCGGCCCGCCGCAGCGCCCGCCATGCAGCCCTGAACCCCATCGACCGCACCCCGGAGGCCATGATGCCCGATCGCAACCCACCGATTTCCAAGCTGGTCGAGCCCGACCGCGTGCACAAGTCGGTCTACACCGACGAGCAGCTGTTCGAGCTCGAGATGGAGCGCATCCACGAACGTGTCTGGATCTACTGCGGGCACGAGACTCAGGTGAAGAAACCGGGCGACTACTACACCGTGCAGATCGGCCGCCAGCCGATGGTCATGGTGCGCGGCGCCGACCACAAGATCCACGTGCTCTACAACCGCTGCCCGCACCGCGGCGCGATGATCTGCGGCGACCGCCACGGCAACACCGGCGAGTTCTTCCGCTGTTCCTACCACGCGTGGACCTTCAACCACGACGGGAAACTCAAGAATATCCCGATGATGGAGTCCGGCTACGCGGGCACGCGCTGGAACCGCGACAACCCGGACACGCACATGAAGAAGGCCGCACGGGTTGCGAACTACCGCGGCTTCGTGTTCGCGAGCCTCGCGGCCGACGGGCCGTCGCTCGTCGAATTTCTCGGGCCCTCGAAGATCGCCTTCGACGACATCTGCGACCGCGCACCCGAAGGCGAGGTCGAGGTGGTGCCGAACTGCTTTCGCGTGATCCAGAACTCGAACTGGAAGATCTTCCTCGAGAACCAGCTCGACGCGCTGCACCCTTCGGTGACGCACCAGTCCACCGGCCGCGCCGCGCGCGAGGTCGAAGTCCAGATCGAGAAGAAGACCGGCCACGCGCCGCTCTCGTACCACATGCTCTCGGCATTCGCGACGGTCACGATCGACAAGTGGGACAACTTCCAGACGATCAACTACCCGAACGGCCACTGCATCCTCACCGGCTACATGGGCCTGCGTCCGCAGGACCCGGACACCCTCGCCTACGAGAAGACGCTGACCAAGGCCTACGGCGAGAAGCGGAAGGAGGAAATCCTCTCGACCAACATCCACCACGTGCTGATCTACCCGGGGCTGTCGGTGCAGTCGCCGCTGCAGCAGCTGCGCGCGGTGCGGCCGCTCGGCGTCAACAAGACGCTGACCGAGATCTGGCACTTCCGCCTCAAGGGGGCGCCCGAGCCGATCTACCGCCGGGCGCTGGCGTACTACAACCTCGTCAATTCGCCGGCCACGCTGATCAACGCCGACGACCTGGAGAACTTCTGGAAGATCCAGGTCGGCCTCGGGTCGGAGGGCGGCGACTGGGTCAGCTTCGCGCGCCACTACGGGCGCGACATCGAGAAGGACGGCGTTCTCGAGACCGGCGAAGGCATGGGCACGTCGGAGGCGCCGATGAGAAACCAGATGAAGGCATGGGCCGAATTCATGGCCCGGGCATAGGAGCCGACATGGCAACCAAATCGAAAAGGCGCCTGGAAAAGATGGCGGCGGCGCAAAAGAACCTCGCACGGGGCGGCTCCGGCGTCGCCAAGCCCGCGAAGCCGGCCACGAAGCGCGCCGCGTCCGCGAAGGCCCCGAAACCGGCCGCGAAGAAGAGCGCCGGCGCGCACGCCACCCAGCACGCGGTCGAGCAGTTCCTGTACAGGCAGGCCGAGATCCTCGACGCCAAGCGCTGGCAGGACTACATCGACCTCTTCACGGAGGACGGCGTCTACTGGATGCCGGCCGACCCGGCCGACCGGCACTGGGACGGCATCCCGTCGATCTTCGCCGAAGACAGGAACCTGATGACCGTGAGGATGAAGCGCGTGCTGCACCCGGACGCATGGTCGCAGAAGCCGCTATGGGGAACGAATCACGTGGTGGGTAACGTCATCGTCGAGAAGGAAGCCGCCAACGGCGACGTCGTCGTGCGCTCGCGCTTTCACATGATGGAGTTGCGGCGCGACACCGTTCGCCATTTCGCCGGCAGCTACCTCCACCAGCTGAAGAAGACGGCCGACGGCTACCGCATCAAGATGCAGCGTGTCGACATGACCAACGCGCAGGCGGCGTTCGAGTACGTGCTGCAGGTGTGGGTCTGATGGCCGGACGGGGACCTGCCCCAATCCGCTGCTTCCGCATGTCAGGGAACTGCAACCCGCAAACGCGATAATCTTGTTTCGCCCCGAGAGGAAGGGCGCATTACAGGTAGGCAATGGATTCAGCACAGACCCGGGCCGCCGACCCGGCAGAGGCACCGCACGGCAACTTCTTCCGGGACGCCTGGGACCGGGTCCTGATCGCAGGCATCTTCGCAGGCATGGCCGCCCTCGCTTGGGGAGCGCTGTCCACGCCGATGCTGCAGCCTTTAATGGACATCGCCGAGCGCCAGCGCTGGGGACAGTTCTGGGTCCGCCCGACCGTGATTTGGGTCAGCATGGGCCTCGTGCTGATGCTGCTCCGGACCGTCCTCTGGCTTCTATACCGGCCTCGCGCCGCCGCGCTGTTCGAGGAAGCCCCGGCGCTGACGGTAATCATCCCGGCATATAACGAAGGCGCGATGGTGATGCAGTCGATCCGCTCCGCCGCCCTGGCGACCTATCCGCGCGATCGCCTCGAAGTCATCGTGGTCGACGATGGCAGCCGCGACGACACATGGCATTACATCGAGACGGCCGCTGCGCAGTTCCCGGGGCTGGTCACCGCGATCCGCCTGCCGGAGAACCTTGGAAAGCGCGGCGCGCTGGCCGAAGGCATCCGCCGCGCCAAGGGCGAGATCCTGGTGACGATCGATTCGGACAGCGTCATCGAAGACACCGCATTGCTCGCGGCGGCCGGTCCGTTCCGCGACCCGAAGATCGGCGCGGTGGCCGGAAAGGTTGCGGTGCTCAATCGGCGCGAGGCCCTGATCCCGCGCATGCTCCACGTGAGATTCATGCTCTCGTTCGATTTCCTGCGCAGTGCGCAGTCGGTGTACCGGACGGTGTTCTGCTGTCCGGGTGCGCTGACTGCGTACCGCGCCGACCTGGTGCGCCACCTGCTGCCGGCCTGGGAATCGCAGACTTTCATGGGCGAGCGCTGCACCTACGGCGAGGATCGCGCGTTGACCAACGACGTGATCGCGGCAGGCTACGACACCGTTTACCAGAGGACCGCCGTGGTCCACACGATCGTCCCGACCACCTATGCCCAGCTCTGCCGGATGTACATCCGCTGGGACCGCAGCTATATCCGCGAGGAAATGCGTTTCGCGCGCATCGTCTGGCGCAGGCCGCTGCGGTGGCGCCTTCTTGCCCTGTACGAGAGCACGATCACCAACCTGCGCTTCCCGATCGCCTATGGCGCGATGGGCCTGTGGATCGCCAATTCGCTCGCCGACCCGACGTCGCTCGCGCGCATGCTGTTCGCGATCATGGTCGCATCCACGCTCTATGCGTTGTACTACCTGCGCTCGGAGCGCTCGTGGGATTTCGCCTTCGGGATCCTGTACGGGTATTTTTCGTTCTTCGCGCTGACCTGGATCTTTCCCTATTCGGCCATGACGCTCCGGGCGCGCGGCTGGCTGACGCGGTGACGGTCACGCCGCCTGCGGCAACCCGAAGCTAGCCTGCGGCCTTCTTGCGGCTGGTCAGCGTCGCCGGGCAGAAGATCCCGTAGAGGGTGTTCAGCAGCGCGACCGCTTCGCTGCTGGCGAGGCTGTAGTAGATGCGCTTGCCGTCGCGGCGCGTTTCGACCAGCCCCTCGGAGCGCAGCACCCCCAGTTGCTGCGACAGCGTCGGCTGGTGGATGTCGAGCAGTTCCTCCAGCTCGCTCACGGATTTCTCGCCGTCGATCATCTGGCACAGCAGCAGCAGCCGCTCGCGGTTGCCGAGGGTCTTCAGCAGCGCGCAGGCGGCATCCGCGGCCTCGCGCATGGCGGTGATCTGTTGCGGTTTCATCGGTGCCTCGATTAATTTTTTAATATTATATTGACAAATATACTAACAGTCAATATTATGTAATTATATTAACTGAAATCTGCCGCAAGGAGAGCCGAAGCCATGATCCTGACCTGCAGCCAGTGCGGCACCAAGAACCGGGTGGCCGCCGAGCGCTCCAACGAAGGCCCGGTCTGCGGCCGCTGCAAGGCGCCGCTACTGTCGGGCAAGCCGGTCGAGCTCGACGCCGAGGGCTTTGCCGCCCTGACCGGCGCGCTCGAGGCGCCGGTGGTGGTCGATTTCTGGGCGCCGTGGTGCGGGCCCTGCCGCGCCTTCGCCCCGGCTTACGCCAGCGTCGCGGGCGAACTGGCCGGGCGCGCGGTGTTCGCGAAGGTGAATACCGAAGAGGAAGGCGAACTCGCCCAGCGGCTCAATATCCGCAGCATCCCGACATTGGCTGTATTCCAGGGCGGGCGCGAGGTGGCGCGCATGAGCGGTGCGCTGCCGGCAGCGCAGTTCCGCCAGTGGGTGGAGTCGCGCCTCGCGGCCTGAGGCGCGCGGAGACCCTGATGAAGACCCCCCTCGCCTGCCTTGCACTTGCCGTCACGCTGCTGCCTGTCGCCTCGGGCGCGCAGGCGCCCAAGCTCGCCACCGCGACCGTGGACTACCGCGAGGTCGGGTTGACCTACGCAGCCGACGGGATCGTCGAAGCGGTCCGCACGACGACGATAGGCGCGCAGGTGCCGGGGCGGATCGTGGAATTGCGCGTCAATGCAGGCGACGTCGTCGCCAGGGGCCAGGTGCTCGCCCGCATCGACGAACGCGAAGCCGCGCAGGGCGTGGCGGCGAACCGCGCGCAGGCTGCGCGCACGGAGGCGGACCTCGCCAATGCAAGCGTCAGCCTCGAGCGCACGCGCAAGCTCGTGGCGCAGAACTTCGTCAGCCAGGCGGCGCTCGACAAGGCGCAGGCCGACTTCGACGCGACCCGGGCGCAGCTCGAAGCGGCGCGCGCATCGACCGCGCAGGCGATGACGGTGCAGGGCCATACGGTAATCACCGCGCCCTATGCGGGTGTCGTGGCAGAGAGACTGGTCGACCTCGGCGACATGGCGCAGCCCGGCAAGCCCCTGCTGACGCTGTTCGAGCCCAAGGCCTTGCGCGCGGTCGCCTACGTGCCGCAGGACCGGGTGGCGGCGATTCGCGGCGGCAGTGCAGCGGTTGAAATCCGCGAACTCAAGGAGCGCATCAAGGTCGAGCGGGTCACGGTGCTGCCCTCGGCCGACCCGCGCACGCATACCACCAAGGTGCGCGTCGACCTCCCCGCCGGCCTGCAGGGCGTCTATCCGGGCCAGTTCGCGCGCGTGCATTTCCCGATCGGCGGCGCAAGGAAACTCACGATCCCGGCCAGCGCCGTGGTCTACCGCAGCGAAGTCGCCGGCGCCTACGTCGTCGCCGCCGACGGCGCGATCACGTTCAGGCAACTGCGCTTGGGCGAATCGGCCGGCGAGGCCGGCACCGAGGTGCTCGCCGGCATCGCGCCGGGCGAGAAGGTCGCGCTCGACCCGGTCGCCGCGCTGGCGGCCCTCAAGAAATCCACCACCAAGTAACGCAACAACCTGGAGACAGCCATGGCACACATAGTCGTGATAGGCGCAGGGATCGGCGGCATGCCGATGGCTTACGAACTTAAGGAGATGCTGCGCCCGGAGGATCGCGTTACCGTGGTGGGCAACGGGCCGAACTTCCATTTCGTCCCGTCCAACCCGTGGGCGGCGGTCAACTGGCGCACCCGCGAAGACATCGAATTCCCGGTCGCCGGCTACCTCGGCAAGAAGGGGATTGCGTTCAACCCCGCCGGGGCGAAGCGCCTGCACCCGCAAAGCAATGAAATCGAGCTCGGCGACGGCACGATGCTGTCCTACGACTACGTCGTGATCGCCACCGGCCCGAAGCTCGCGTTCGACGAGATCGAGGGTCTCGGCCCCGCGGGCCACACCCAGTCGGTCTGCCATGTCGACCATGCGGCCAACGCCGCCAGGGCGTGGGACGCGTTCGTCAAGGATCCGGGCCCGATCGTCGTCGGCGCAGTGCAGGGCGCCTCCTGCTTCGGCCCGGCGTACGAGTTCGCCTTCATCATGGAAACCGACCTGCGCAGGCGCAGGATCCGCGACCGCGTGCCGATGACGTTCGTCACCGCCGAGCCCTACATCGGGCACCTCGGACTGGGCGGCGTGGGCGACTCGAAGACGATGCTCGAGTCGGCGATGCGGGACAAGCACATCAAGTGGATCACCAACGCCAAGGTCACGAAGGTCGAGGCCGGCAAGATGCACGTCACCGAGCACGACGAGGACGGCAAGGAGAAGAAGACGCACGAGTTGCCGTTCAAGTACTCGATGATGCTGCCCGCATTCAAGGGCATCGACGCGGTGTTCGGCATCGAGGGCCTGACCAACCCGCGCGGCTTCATCCTGATCGACGCCCACCAGCGCAACCCCAAATACCCGAACGTTTACGCCGTCGGCGTCTGCGTCGCGATCCCGCCGGTGGAAGCAACGCCGGTGCCGACCGGTGCGCCGAAAACGGGCTACATGATCGAATCGATGGTCACCGCTGCCGCCTTCAACATCCGCGACGCGATCGACGGCAAGGCGCCGACGCACAAGGCCACCTGGAACGCGGTGTGCCTGGCCGACCTCGGCGACACCGGCATCGCCTTCGTCGCGCTGCCGCAGATCCCGCCGCGCAACGTGAACTGGTTCTCGGAAGGCAAGTGGGTGCACCTCGCCAAGGTGGCCTTCGAGAAGTACTTCCTGCGCAAGATGAAGAAAGGCACTTCCGAGCCGATCTACGAAAAGTACGTCATGAAGGCGCTCGGCATCGTCAAGCTGAAGGACCAGGCCTAGCCGCCCATGGGCATCTCCGGCCGCATCAGCCGCTTCTTCGTCGGCTCGCAGCTCACGCCGCTCGTGGCGCTGGTCGCGGCGTTGCTCGGGATCTTCGCCGTGCTGGTCACGCCGCGCGAAGAGGAGCCGCAGATCAACGTGGTGATGGCCAACGTGCTGGTCCCGTTCCCCGGGGCGTCGGCAAAGGACGTCGAGTCGCTGGTGGCGATCCCGGCCGAGCAGGTGCTCTCGCAGATCACCGGCATCGACCACGTGTTCTCGGTCTCGAAGCCGGGCATGGCGATCCTGACGGTGCAGTTCAAGGTCGGCGAGGAGCGCACGCCGGCGCTCGTGCGGCTGTACGACACGCTGTACTCGAACAAGGACTGGGTGGCGCCGAACCTCGGCGTCGGCGAGCCGATCATCAAGCCGATGGGCATCGACGACGTGCCGATCGTCGTGGCCACGCTGTGGACGGCCGACGCCCAGCGCGGCGCCTACGACCTCGAAAGGGTCGCGCATGCGGCCGAAGCCGAACTGAAGCGCGTGCCGGGCACGCGCGTGATCCAGACCATCGGCGGTCCGCAGCGCAGCGTGCGCATCCTGATCGACCCCGAGCGCATGCAGTCCTACGGCATCACTGCGCAGGACATCCGCGGCGCGCTGCTCGGCGCCAACGCCAGCCTGCCGGCGGGCAGCCTGGTGCAGGGCAACCGCGAAACCCTCGTCGAGACCGGCGGCTTCCTCGCATCGGCCGGCGACGTGGCCGGACTGGTGGTCGGCCGGCAGGCGGGCAAGCCGGTACACATCGGCGACATCGCCCGCGTGACCGACGGTCCCGAACTGCCCAAGCGCTATGTCTGGCACGGCACGCGCGAAGGCGAATTCCCCGCCGTCAGCATCGCCGTCTCGAAAAAGGCCGGCGAGAACGCGGTCGACGTCGCCGACAAGGTGATCCGCCGCCTCGAGCAGCTCAAGGGCAGCGTGCTGCCCGAAGGCGTCAACGTCACGGTCACCCGCAACTACGGCGAGACCGCAAATGACAAGGCGATGAAGCTGATCCAGAAGCTGATCTTCGCCACGCTCTCGGTCATCGTGCTGGTCTGGATCGCGCTCGGCCGGCGCGAGGCGGTGATCGTCGGCGTCGCGGTCCTCCTCACGCTCGCCGCTACGCTGTTCGCCTCGTGGGCCTGGGGATTCACGCTCAACCGGGTCTCGCTCTTCGCGCTGATCTTTTCGATCGGGATCCTGGTCGACGACGCGATCGTGGTCGTCGAGAACATCCACCGGCACCGCGCGCTGTCCGCCGAGCCGCTCGCTGCGCTGATCCCGGGGGCGGTAGACGAGGTCGGCGGGCCGACCATCCTCGCCACGTTCACGGTGATCGCGGCACTGCTGCCGATGGCCTTCGTGTCCGGGCTGATGGGCCCCTACATGAGCCCGATCCCGATCAACGCCTCGATGGGCATGCTGATCTCGCTTGCGATCGCGTTCGTCGTCACGCCGTGGCTGGCGGCGAAGATGCTCGGCTCGCATGCCACGGCGCACGCAGAAGCCGCGAGCCGGCGCAGTGCACGGTTCGCACGCTGGGTGATCGCCCGGTTCCTGCGCGGCGCGCAGGGCCGCGGCGCGCGCCGCAGGATGCTGGTGGCGGTCGCCGTGATGATCCTCGCCGCGGTTTCGCTCGCCGGCCTGAAGCTGGTCGTGCTGAAGATGCTGCCGTTCGACAACAAGTCGGAGTTCCAGGTCGTGGTCGACCTGCCGGTCGGTGCGCCGCTCGAGCAGACCTCGCGGGTGCTGCACGAAATCGGCGCCTACGTGGCCACCGTGCCGGAAGTCACCGACTACCAGGCCTACGCCGGCACCAGCGCACCGATCAACTTCAACGGGCTGGTGCGCCAGTACTACCTGCGAGCGCTGCCGGAGTTGGGCGACCTGCAGGTCAACCTGGTCGACAAGCACCATCGTGACCGCCAGAGCCACGAGATCGCGGCCGCAGTCCGTCCGGGGATCGAGGCGATTGCCCGGCGCCATGGCGCCAGCGTCAAGGTGGTCGAGGTGCCGCCCGGCCCACCGGTGCTCGCACCGATCGTCGCCGAAGTCTACGGGCCGGACTATGCCGGCCAGCAGAAGGCGGCGAACCAGGTGCGCGAAGTGTTCGCGCGGACGAAGGACATCGTCGACGTGGATTCGAGCGTCGAGGAAAGCGCACCCCGCCTGCTGCTGCGCGTGGATCGCTCCAAGGCCTCGGCGATGGGCGTGGCGCAGGCCGACGTGGTGCAGACGGTCCGCGCGGCGCTGTCGGGCGACGACGTGACGCCGCTGCACACCGGCACGGCCAAGTACGAAATCCCGGTGCGCCTGCTGCTCCCGCCGGAAAAGCAGGGCGGGCTGGACGCGATCTTGAAGCTGCGCGTGCGCGCCGCCGACGGGACGCTGGTGCCGCTGTCCGAACTCGTGCTGGTCACGCCGGCCGAACGCGAGCAGACGATCTACCACAAGGACCTGCTGCCGGTGGTGTACGTGGTCGGCGACATGGCCGGCGGGCTGGACAGCCCGCTGTACGGCATGTTCGGCCTGCGTTCGGAGATCGCGAAGATTGCCCCGCCGCAGGGCGGCAGCCTCGGCGAATATTTCATCCGCCAGCCGTCCGATCCCTATGCCGAATATGCGCTCAAGTGGGACGGCGAATGGCAGATCACCTACGAGACCTTCCGCGACATGGGCCTCGCCTATGCGGTCGGGCTGGTGCTGATCTACCTGCTGGTGGTCGCGCAGTTCAAGTCGTACCTGGTGCCGCTGGTCATCATGGCGCCGATCCCGCTGACCGTCATCGGCGTGATGCCCGGCCATGCGCTGCTCGGCGCGCAATTCACCGCGACGTCGATGATCGGCATGATCGCGCTCGCCGGGATCATCGTGAGGAACTCGATCCTGCTGGTGGATTTCATCGACCTGCAGGTCGCACAAGGCATGGACCTGCAGGACGCGGTGGTGAGTTCGGCCGCGACACGGGCCAAGCCCATCGTGCTGACGGGGCTGGCCGCGATGATCGGCGCGCTCTTCATCCTCGACGACCCGATCTTCAACGGCCTCGCGATCTCGCTGATTTTCGGGATCATGGTCTCGACCCTGCTGACGCTCGTCGTGATCCCGGTCCTCTACTACACCGTCATGTGGCGCAAGGCCCTCCCGGCCGGCGGCGCCGCACCGGCCCCCGCACCCCAACCCTCGCACTGAAAGGAAACGCCATGACCACCGAGAACTTCATCCGCATCTTTGCCGGCACCATGATCCTGGTCTCGCTCGCGCTCGGCGCGGACGCCAGCCCGATCTTCCACAGCCGCTACTGGCTGTGGCTCACCGCCTTCGTCGGCGCCAACCTGTTCCAGTTCGGCTTCAGCGGCTTCTGCCCGCTGGAATTCGTGCTGAAGAAGTTCGGCGTGCAGACGTGCGAGCAAGTGACCGAGGCAAGGCTGGGCAGGCAGCACTAGGCCGCAGGGACAGAGGGACCGCGCGTCGCGATCCCCCCGGGCCGCGGTCACTGCGCCGGGACGGTCCGGCCCGCGCGCCGGCGCGCGTCCTCGCCCGACGGCAGCGCTGCGGCCTCCCACCCGCCGCCGAGCGCCTTGACGAGTTGCACGCTCGCGGTCATCCGGCGCGCGAGGATGTCGGACGCAGACCGCTGGGCCGACAGCGCGGTGGCCTGCGCCGAGACGACCTGCAGGTAGGTGGTGATGCCGGCCTTGTACTGGTTGATCGAGTATTCGAGCGACTTCTCCGCCGCGGCCGCCGCCTCGCCCTGCACGCGGGCTTCCTCCTCGAGGATGCGCAGCGCCGCGAGGTTGTCCTCGACTTCCTGGAACCCGGTGAGCACGGCCTGGCGGTAGTTTGCTACCGCGGCATCGTAGGCAGCGACCGCCTGGTTGCCTGCGGCGGTCCTGCGACCGCCATCGAGCAGAGGCAATGCAAGGGCGGGGCCGACCGACCAGAAGCGGCTCGGCAGCGTGAACCATTGCGCGGCAGTGGCCGTCTGGAAGCCGTAACTGGCGCTCAGGGTCGCGGTCGGGAACCAAGCGGCCTCGGCCACGCCGATCTGCGCGTTGGCCGCGGCGACCCGGCGCTCCGCCGCCGCGATGTCCGGCCGGCGCTCGAGCAATTCGGCCGGCAATGCGACCGGCAGCGGCGGCGGCTTCAGGGCGAGATCCGCAGGCGCGATCGCGAACCCGGCCGGCGGCCGGCCGACCAGCACGGCGATCGCATGCTCCAATTGCGCGCGTTGCACGCCGAGGTCGAGCAGCTGGGCCTGCGTCGACTTCAATTGCGCCTCGGCTTGCGCGACGTCGATGCGCGCCACCACGCCGGTCCGGTAACGGTTGTTGGTCAGTTCGAGCGATTTCGCGTAGGCAGCGACGGTGGCCTCGAGCAATCGCTTCTGCGAGTCGAGCGCGCGCAGCAGGAAATAGTCCTGCGCAAGCTGGGCCTGCAGGCTCAGGCGCGCGTTCTCGACGTCGGCGGCGCTCGCCTGCGCGGTGGACTCGCTCGCTTCCACCGAGCGGCGGATGCGGCCCCAGAGGTCGGCCTCCCACGAGAAGTTGAGCGGCGTCGAATAGATCGTGCGCTTGCTGGTTGCGACGCCGACCACCGGGCCGGTGGTGCCCGACGGGCGCGATCGCGTCTCCGACAGGCCCGCCGTGAGGGTCGGGAACCAGGCGGCGCGCGCCGTTTCGGCCAGCGCCGCCGACTGGCGGAACTGCGCCTCGGCCGCCACCAGCGTCTGGTTCGACACGTTCACCTGCGCAAGCAGTGCGTCGAGCCGCGCGTCGCCGAAAGCCGACCACCAGTTGCCGCGCGGCAGGTGGTCGCGCGGACTGGCCGGCTGCCATGCGAACGCTTCCTTGTAGGCGGCCGGCACTTCGGCCGCCGGCCGCACGTAGTCCGGGCCTGCGGTGCACGCCGCAAGCAGCGCCACGAGGAGCACTGCGGCCGCCGGCGGCCGGACATTGCGGTTCGCTTTCATGGGGTCTGCCCTTGCAGTGAGGCCCGCCGGGAAAACCGCGGCCAGCGCCGGGACGCCCACAGCCCGAACCGGTCGAGGTACAGGTAGACCACGGGGGTCGTGTAGAGCGTCAGCAACTGGCTGAAGACGAGCCCGCCGACGATCGCGATGCCCAGCGGCTTCCTCAACTCGGAGCCTTCGCCGAACCCGATCGCCAGCGGGACAGCACCGAGGAGCGCGGCCATGGTCGTCATCATGATCGGCCGGAAGCGCAGCAGGCAGGCCTTGAAGATCGCCTTTTCCGGCGGCAGGCCCTCGTTCCTTTCGGCGTCGATGGCGAAGTCGATCATCATGATCGCGTTCTTCTTGACGATGCCGATCAGCAGGATCACGCCTATGAAGGCGATGATGCTGAGTTCGGTGCCGAACGCGAGCAGGGCGAGCAGCGCGCCGACGCCGGCCGAAGGCAGCGTCGAGAGGATCGTGATCGGGTGGATCATGCTTTCGTAGAGGACGCCGAGCACGATATACAGCGTGATCAGCGCCGCGAGGATCAGCACCGGCTGGCTGTCGAGCGACTTCTGGAACGCCCGCGCCGTCCCCTGGAACGTGCCGTGGACGGTGGAAGGGACGCCGAGGTCGTCCAGCGCCTCGCGCACCGCCGTCGTGGCCTCCGACAGCGACACGCCCGGCGGCAGGTTGAACGAGATCGTCGAAGCCGCAAACTGGCCCTGGTGGTTCACGCCCAGCGGCGTGGTGGTCGGCCCGTAGGTGCTGATCGCGGAGAGCGGCACCTGCTTGCCGCCGGGCGCCGACACATACACGTAGTTGAGCGCCGCGGGGTCCTGCCAGTACTCGGGCGCCGCCTCCATGACGACGCGGTACTGGTTCAGCGGGTTGTAGATCGTCGAGACGATGCGCTGCCCGAACGCGTCGTTCAGCGTGGTGTCGATCATGCGCGCGGTGATCCCCATGCGCGAAGCGGTATCCCGGTCGATCACGAGCGAAGTCTGGATACCCTTGTCCTCCTGGTCGGTGTTCACGTCGACGAGTTCCGGCAACGTCCCCAGCGCCCGCCGCACGCGCGGCTCCCAGCGGCGCAGTTCTTCGAGTTCGTCGGCCTGGAGCGTGAACTGGTACTGCGCGTTCGCCGCCCGCCCCCCGATGCGGATGTCCTGCACCGGCACGAGGAAGAGCGACGCACCCGGCTCGCGCGAGAGCGCGACGCGCAATCGGCCGACCACCTGGTCGGCCGAGAGCTTGCGCTCCTTGAGCGGCTTGAGCGAAACGAACATGAACGCGCGGTTGCGCTGCCCGCCCCCGGTAAACGCCACGACGGTCTCGACCGCCGGGTCGGCGCGCACGATTTCGACGAAACGGGAAACCTTGCCGCGCATCGCCTGGAACGAGATGCCCTGGTCGGCCTGGATGTTGCCCACCAGGCGGCCGGTGTCCTGCTGCGGGAAGAAGCCCTTTGGCACGATTGCGTAGAGGTAGAAATTCAGGGAGATCGCCGCCGCCAGCAAAGCCAGCATGATCGGGCCGTGGCGCAGGGACCACGCCAGCGACACCTCGTAGGCCCGCAGCATCGACGCGAAGACCTTCTCGCTCGCGCGATAGAGCCGCCCGTGCCCGTCCCTGGTTTCGGGCCGCAGCAACCGCGCGCACATCATCGGCGTCGTGGTCAGCGACACCAGCAGCGAGATCAATATGGCCACCGACAGCACCACCGCGAACTCCCGGAACAGCCGCCCGACGATGCCGCCCATCAGCAGGATCGGGATGAACACCGCGATCAGCGACAGGCTCATCGACA
>CAZREB010000046.1:0-18167 GCA_964599095.1 uncultured Bordetella sp. | reverse complement strand
GCACGCGCGCCGCGCCGACGCCGACGAACATCTCGACGAAGTCGGAGCCCGAGATCGAGAAGAACGGCACTTTTGCTTCGCCTGCGATCGCGCGCGCCAGCAGCGTCTTGCCGGTGCCGGGCGAGCCGACCATCAGCACGCCGCGCGGGATGCGGCCGCCCAGGCGCTGGAACTTCGACGGGTCGCGCAGGAAGTCGACCAGCTCGTGGACCTCTTCCTTGGCCTCGTCCACGCCGGCCACGTCCGCAAACGTCACGCGCACCTGATCTTCGGTCAGCATGCGCGCGCGGCTCTTGCCGAACGGCATCACGCCGCCCTTGCCCGGCCCGCCCTGCATCTGGCGCATGAAGAACACCCACACGCCGATCAGCAGCAGCATCGGGAACCACGACACGAAGATGTTCACGAGCAGCGACGGCTCTTCCTCGGGCTTGGCCTCGATCTTGACGCCGTACTTGAGCAGGTCCGAGACCAGCCAGATGTCGCCGGGCGAATAGCTCGTGACGCGCTTGCCGTCGTTGGTGGTGGCCTTGAGCTGGCGGCCCTCGATGGTGACCTTGGCGATGCGGCCGGCCTTCACCTCCTCGATGAACTGCGAGTACTCCATCGGCGCCTGCACGGCCTGGCGGGTATTGAACTGGTTGAACACCGTCATCAGCACCAGGCCGATGACCAGCCAGATCACCAGGTTCTTCATCATGTTGTTCATGCGGCTCCTCGGAGCGACTCGACTGCTGCGGACTGCATTGAAATGAAAGGCTATTCTAATCCGATTCGGGTGCGGCTTGTGCAGGGCGCAAACCGCGTCCCAACAGGTACATTTCGCGGCTTTCGCCCCTCGACGCTTCCGGCTTGCGCGTGGCGACCGTGCGAAAAGTCTCCTTCATCCGGGAAAGCAATGCGGGGTAGGCCTCGCCTTGGAATACCTTGACCACGAAAACGCCCTCCGGTTTCAGTTCCTTGCGACAAAATTCGATCGCCAACCCGGTAAGCGCAGCGGCGTTCGCCTGGTCGACGCTCGGGATGCCCGAAACGTTCGGCAGCATGTCCGAGAGCACCACATCGGCCGGCTTGCCGCCCAACGCCGTACGGATCGCCTCCCGAACACCAGAATCGCGGAAATCGCCGCGGATCACGGTTACTCCGGAGATTGGGGCGGTTTCGAGCAGATCAACCGCCACGACCACGCCTTTTGGCCCAACCCGCGAAACCGCGAGCTGCGACCAGCCGCCCGGCGCCGCCCCGAGATCCACCACCAGCGCACCCGGCCGGAACAAGCGGTCCTTTGCGTCGATCTGCTCGAGCTTGAAGGCGGCGCGCGAACGCAAGCCCTGCGCCTTTGCCTTTCGCACGTACGCGTCGGTCACATGGCGCTTGAGCCAGGCCTTGCTTGATTTCGAGCGTGCCATCGCTTGACTTAACCGGTCATCGACCTAGAGTGTCGCCATGACCGAATCTACTCCCCGAGACGAATCGAACCCCGCCGGCGAATTGAGTCCCTCCGAACGCCGCGCGCTCAAGGCCCGCGCGCACGGCCTCGAGCCGGTCGTGCTGGTCGGCGACAAGGGCCTGACAGCGGCGGTGCTGGCCGAGATCGACCGCGCGCTTGCTGCGCACGAGCTGATCAAGGTCCGCGTCCAGGCAGAACGCGGCGAGCGCACCGTGCTGCTGGCCGAAATCTGCACCGGAACAAGGGCTTTGCCGGTGCAGCAGATCGGGAAGATGCTCGTGGTCTTCCGCAAGCGGCCGCCGGGCGAAAGTACCGAAGAGGACCGGGCCAAGGTGCGCAAGGCCGCAGCGCGCAAGGCGAAGAGCCGCCGGAAGAAACCCGACCCCAAGGCAGACCGCCGGTCCGCGCGCAACCCGCGGGCCACGACCAAGGGCACCTCCGGCGTGCGGGGCGCCTCTAAAGGTACTGGACGTCCAGGATCTCGTACTGCTTCACCCCGCCGGGTGCCTGCACGTCCACTTCGTCGCCAGCGTACTTCCCGATAAGCGCCCGCGCGATCGGCGAGGAAATCGAGACCTTCGAAAGCTTGATGTCGGCTTCGTCCTCGCCGACGATCTGGTAGGTCACCTTCTCGTGCGTGTTGATGTCCTCGAGCTCGACGGTCGAGCCGAACACGCACGCGCCATCGGCGTCGACCAGCTTCGGGTCGACGATCTGCGCATTCGACAGCTTCGCCTCGATCTCGAGGATGCGGCCTTCGACGAAGCCCTGCCTTTCCTTCGCGGCATCGTACTCGGCGTTTTCCGAGAGGTCGCCGTGCGCGCGCGCTTCGGCGATCGCCGCGATCACGTTCGGCCTGTCGACCGTCTTCAGGCGTTGCAGTTCGGCGCGCAGCATTTCGGCGCCGACGATGGTGAGAGGTATGGCCATGGCTGGATGGTTCCCTATGCAGCTTTCAGTTGCGCGTGCAGGTCCTGCAGGCGGTAAGGCTCGAGTGCCGCAAGGTGGCGCATTCCCGTGCAGGCAGCCCGGGCGCCGGAGATCGTAGTGTAATACGTCACGCGCTGCGCGAGGGCACTGATGCGGATCGCGCGCGAGTCGCGGATGGCGGTGCGGGTGTCCTCCACCGTGTTGACGATGAAGCTGATTTCCCCGTTCTTGATCATGTCGACGATGTGCGGGCGGCCTTCGGCCACCTTGTTGACGACGCTCACGGCGATCCCGTGGGCGGCCAGGACGGCCCCGGTGCCCCGGGTGGCGAGGATCGTGAACCCCAGGCCTGCGAGGTCCTGCGCGATCGCCACCGCGGCCAGCTTGTCGCCGTCCCGGACGCTCACGAAAGCCCGCCCGCCGGAGGGCAGCCTTACCCCTGCCGCCAGTTGGGACTTGACGAACGCCTCCCCGAACGTCCGGCCGACGCCCATGACCTCGCCGGTGGATTTCATTTCCGGCCCCAGGATGGTGTCGACGCCCGGGAACTTGGCGAACGGGAAGACCGCCTCCTTGACCGAGAAATACGGCGGGATCACCTCGGCGCCGATCTTCTGGGAAGCAAGCGGGATCCCCGCCATGCAGCGGGCCGCGATCATCGCCAGCGGCAGGCCGGTGGCCTTCGACACGAAAGGCACGGTGCGCGAGGCGCGCGGGTTCACCTCCAGTACGTAGACCGTGTCGCGCTGGATCGCGAACTGCACGTTCATCAGGCCGACGACCTTGAGCGCCCTGGCCATCAGCACCGTCTGCCGGCGCAGCTCGCGTTCGAGGTGGCTGGCGAGCGAGTGCGGCGGCAGGCAGCAGGCCGAGTCGCCCGAATGCACGCCCGCCTGCTCGATGTGCTCCATGATGCCGCCGATGAAGGTGTCCTTGCCGTCGCAGATGCAGTCGACGTCGACCTCGATCGCGTCCGAAAGGTAGCGGTCGAGCAGCACCGGCGAGTTGTTCGACACCTTGACCGCCTCGCGCATGTAGCGCTCGAGGTCGGCCTGCTGGTGGACGATCTCCATCGCGCGGCCGCCGAGCACGTAGCTCGGGCGGACCACCACCGGGTAGCCGATCGCCTCGGCGTGCTTGATTGCATCCGCCGCGCTGCGGGCCGTGCGGTTCGGCGGCTGCAGCAGCTTGAGCTTGTGGAGCAGCTTCTGGAAGCGCTCGCGGTCCTCGGCGACGTCGATCGAGTCCGGCGAGGTGCCGATGATCGGGACACCGTTCTTTTCCAGGTCGCGCGCCAGCTTCAGCGGGGTCTGGCCGCCGTACTGCACGATCACGCCGACCGGATTTTCCCTGGCGACGATCTCGAGGACGTCCTCGAGCGTCAGCGGCTCGAAGTACAGGCGGTCGCTGGTGTCGTAGTCGGTCGAAACCGTCTCGGGGTTGCAGTTGACCATGATGGTCTCGAATCCGTCCTCCCGCAGCGCGAGCGCCGCATGGACGCAGCAATAGTCGAATTCGATGCCCTGCCCGATCCGGTTCGGGCCGCCGCCGAGCACGATGATCTTCCTGCGATCGGTCGGCGCGGACTCGCACTCTTCCTCGTAGGTCGAGTACATGTAGGCGGTGTTGGTCGCGAACTCCGCCGCGCAGGTGTCGACGCGCTTGTACACCGGCCGGACGCCGAACGCGTGGCGCGCCGCGCGCACCTCGGCCTCGGTCGAATTGAACAGGTAGGCCAGGCGCCGGTCCGAGAAGCCCTTGCGCTTCAGTTCGCGCATGCGCGCCGCGTCGATAGAGTCAAGCGCGGTGTCGTCGAGTTCCATCTCGAGATCGACGATCTGCTTGATCTGGTCGAGGAACCACGGGTCGATCCTGGTGAGCTGGAACACCTCTTCGAGCGTGAAGCCGTTCTCGAAGGCGTCGCCGACGTACCAGATGCGCTCGGGGCCCGGTTCGCCGAGTTCCTTTTCGATCGTCTCGCGGTCGGTGGTCTTCTGGTTCAGGCCGTCGACGCCGACTTCCAGCCCGCGCAGCGCCTTCTGGAAGGATTCCTGGAAAGTGCGGCCGATGGCCATGACTTCGCCGACCGACTTCATCTGGGTGGTCAGGCGGTCGTTCGCCTGCGGGAATTTCTCGAACGCGAAGCGCGGCACCTTGGTGACCACGTAGTCGATCGCCGGCTCGAACGAGGCCGGCGTCGCGCCGCCGGTAATTTCGTTTCGCAATTCGTCGAGCGTGTAGCCGACCGCCAGCTTGGCCGCGACCTTGGCGATCGGGAACCCGGTCGCCTTGGACGCCAGCGCCGAGGAGCGCGACACCCGCGGATTCATCTCGATCACCACCATGCGGCCGTCGAGCGGGTTGATCGCGAACTGCACGTTCGAGCCGCCGGTGTCCACGCCGATCTCGCGCAATACGCTGATCGATGCGTTGCGCATGATCTGGTATTCCTTGTCCGTCAGCGTCTGCGCCGGGGCCACCGTGATCGAGTCGCCGGTGTGCACCCCCATCGGGTCGAGGTTCTCGATCGAGCAGACGATGATGCAGTTGTCCGCGCGGTCGCGCACGACCTCCATCTCGAACTCTTTCCAGCCGATCAACGACTCCTCGATCAGGAGCTCCTTGGTCGGCGAGGCTTCCAGCCCGCGCTCGCAGATCGCGACGAACTCCTCGCGGTTGTAGGCGATGCCGCCGCCGGAGCCGCCCATCGTGAACGACGGGCGGATCACGGTCGGGTAGCCGAAAGCCGCCTGCACCTGCAGCGCCTCTTCCAGCGAGTGCGCCATCGCCGAGCGCGCCGAGGCGAGGCCGATCCTGGTCATCGCCTTCTTGAACTTCTCGCGGTCCTCGGCCTTGTCGATCGCCTCGCGCCGCGCGCCGATCATCTCGACGCCGTGCCTTTCGAGTACGCCGTGCTTTGCCAGGTCCAGCGCACAGTTGAGCGCGGTCTGCCCGCCCATCGTCGGCAGCAGCGCGTCGGGCTTTTCCTTTTCAATAATTCGCTCGACCGTCTGCCAGGTGATCGGCTCGATGTAGGTCGCGTCGGCCATCTCCGGGTCGGTCATGATCGTCGCCGGGTTCGAATTGACGAGGATCACGCGATAGCCTTCGCTCTTCAGCGCCTTGCAGGCCTGCGCACCCGAATAATCGAACTCGCAAGCCTGTCCGATCACGATCGGGCCGGCCCCGATGATCAGGATCGAATGGAGGTCGGTGCGCTTAGGCATTCGGTGCCCCCGCGCGCTGGCGCTTCGCGTCCTGCATCATCCGGGCAAAGCGGTCGAAGAGGTAGCCGATGTCGTGCGGACCCGGGCTCGCTTCCGGGTGGCCCTGGAAGCAGAACGCCGGCCGGTCGGTGCGCGCAAGGCCCTGCAGCGAGCCGTCGAACAGCGACACGTGCGTCGTGCGCAGCGTCGCAGGCAGCGTTTCCGGGTCGACCGCAAAGCCGTGGTTCTGGCTGGTGATCGCCACCTGGCCGGTGTCGAGGTCCTTGACCGGATGGTTTGCGCCGTGGTGGCCGAATTTCATCTTGACGGTCTTCGCGCCCGACGCGAGACCCATCAGCTGGTGGCCGAGGCAAATGCCGAAGACCGGGATTTTCGTCGTGTCGAGGATCGTTCGGATCGCCCGGATCGCGTAGTCGCACGGCTCCGGATCGCCGGGACCGTTCGACAGGAAGATGCCGTCCGGCGCGAGCGCCAGCGCCTCTTCGGCGTCCGCCTGCGCCGGCAGCACCGTGACACGGGCGCCGCGCTCGCACAGCAGGCGCAGGATGTTGCGCTTGATGCCGTAGTCGTAGGCGACGACTTGGAACGGCGGCAGGTCGATCTCCTTGAACCCCTTGCCCAGCCGCCACGCGCCCTCGTGCCACTCGTAGGACGACGCCGTCGTCACCACTTTCGCCAGGTCCATGCCGGCCAAGCCGGGGAAGGCGCGCGCTTCCTTCAGCGCGCGATCGATGTCGAGGGCGACGATCGCCTCGCCCGCGACGATGCAGCCGTTCTGCGCGCCCTTTTCGCGCAGCACGCGGGTAAGCCTGCGGGTGTCGATGTCGGCGATCCCGACCACGCCGCTGCGCCGGAGGAAGGCCGGCAGGGATTCCTGCGAGCGCCAGTTCGACAGCAAGGATGGCACGTCGCGCACGACCAGTCCGGCCGCATGGATGCGCGAGGCCTCGTTGTCCTCCGCATTCACACCGGTGTTGCCGATGTGCGGATAGGTCAGCGTGACGATCTGGCGGCAGTAGGACGGATCGGTGAGGATCTCCTGGTACCCGGTCATTGCGGTGTTGAACACCACTTCGCCGACTGCGAGCCCAGGCGCACCGATACTCCTGCCCCGGAATACCGTCCCGTCGGCGAGGACGAGGGCGGCGGCGGGAAACTCAGGCACGAAAAACTCCAGGAGTAGGCACAAAAAAGCGGGAGAGGCCGCTGGCCTTTCCCGCTTCGGTAAGAAGCATGGAATCATACCGCAAGACGCCCCCTGCGGCAATGAAAACCCTGCGCGAAAGCTACTTCAGGCCGAGCACATCCTGCATGTCGAACAGGCCGTTTTGCTTGTCCTTCAGGAACTTGGCGGCGCGCAACGCGCCGGTTGCATAGGTGGAGCGGCTGGAAGACTTGACGCTTACCTCGACCCGCTCGCCCATCCCGATGAACATCACGGTGTGCTCCCCGACGAGGTCGCCGCCGCGGATCGCGTGGAAGGCGATTTCCCTGGGTTTGCGCTCGCCGACGTCGCCCTCGCGGCCATGCACGAAATCCTTCGCCGGGTCGCGGCCAAGCGCCGACGCGACGACTTCACCAAGCTTCAACGCGGTGCCCGACGGCGCATCCACCTTGTGATGGTGATGCGCTTCGACGATCTCGACGTCGTAGGCATCGCCGAGCGCCTTGGCGGCGATCTCGGCCAGCTTGAAGGTCACGTTCACTCCGACCGCCATGTTCGGCGCGAACATGATCGCGATGTCCCGCGACGCTTCGGCGATGCGCGCCTTCTCGGCCTCCGAGAAGCCGGTGGTGCCGATGACCATCTTCTTGCCCAGGCGCACGCAGGCCTCGAGGTGCGCGAGGGTGCCTACCGGGCGCGTGAAATCGATGATCGCGTCCGACCGTGCAAGCCCGGCTTCGATGTCTGAGCCGACCACGACGCCCGACACGAGGCCGGCGAACTCGCCGGCATCCCGGCCGATCAACGCCTGGCCCGGCAGGTCGAGCGCGGCGGACAGCTTGAGCGCGTCGTCCTTCAGCACGCACTCGATGAGTGCGCGCCCCATGCGGCCGGAACTGCCGGCCACTGCGATCTTCATTGCCGCCTCCTGGTCACTTTTTGTCGGCTTCGTTTGGCGCTGCAGACTGCGCGGCCGGTTCAGCGGCCGGCTTGGGCGGGTCTGCGGCCGGCTTGGGCGGGGCCGCCGGCTTCGGCAAGGCCGCGGCGGGCAGGTTGTCGCTCGTATAGCGCGCAAGCTTTTCGTTTTCGAAAAACACCGAGACCCGATGACGTTCCTTGCGGCCGTCGCCCAGTTCCCGGTAGAAGACATAGTCCCAGCGGTTGGCGTGGAAGATGTCGGTGACCAGCGGCGTGCCGAGCACGAACCTCACCTGTTCCCTGGTCATGCCTTCCTTCAATTGCGCCACCACTTCGGCCGACAGGTAGTTGCCCTGCTGGATGTCGATCCGGTAGGGCTTGATCGAGGCGATCGACGGCAGGGAAGGCATCTCTGGAAGGTAGCTGCACCCGGGGAGCGCCGCCGAAAAGGCGATCGCAGCCAGGAGCCCTGCCGCAGGAGACCGCGCGGCAGGGAAAAAAATTGTCGTATTGCGCACTTGTTGATTCAACGCAAATTCTCAATGCGATGGAATGGCTATATGATAGCCGAAGGGTCGGATGGACCGGCCCTTGAACACCAAACTGCGACCAGACTGCGCGCCTGACCGCCCGCCCGGGAGCGCCCCGCAACAATGGCGCCGACGATCGCGCCACACCTGAAGCCCGACGATGGACACTTCCCAAAGCCTCAAAGACATCGGCCTGAAGGCCACCCTGCCACGCAAGAAGATCCTCGAGCTGTTCGAAAACAGCAAGGTGCGCCACCTGTCGGCCGAAGACGTCTACAAGGCGCTGATCGGCGAGGAGATCGACATCGGCCTGGCGACCGTCTACCGCGTGCTCACGCAATTCGAGCAGGCGGGACTGCTTTCGCGCCAGCACTTCGAGACGGGAAAGTCGGTGTTCGAACTGAACGAAGGCCACCACCACGACCACCTCGTGTGCCTGCAGTGCGGCCGGGTCGAGGAGTTCTACGACCCGCAGATCGAGCAGCGCCAGAACGAGATCGCCAAGGAAAAGGGCTTCGAGCTGCACGGCCACTCGCTCGCCCTGTACGCCGACTGCACCAAGGCCGACTGTACCTACCGCAAGGCACGATAAAAAAAGAAAAAAAGGGGCCAGGCTCAAACCTGACAGCGTGAAACCACGTCAGGTTTGAGCCTGGCCCCTTTTTTTTACTCGAACCTGAAGCCTGCAAGCGCGGCGGCGCCCATCGCCGCGAAAAGCGCGGCGGCCATATAGCGGATCGCCTTGAAGGGAATCTTCGTCGAAGCACGGTCCGCGAGGAACACGGCCGGCACATCCGCGACCAGCATCCCGGCCGTCGTCCCGGCGACGACGGCGACCAGCGAATCGAATCGCGCGGCAAGCGCTACCGTCGCGACCTGGGTCTTGTCGCCGATCTCGGCGAGGAAGAACGCGACTAAGGTGACTGCGAACGCGCCGTACTTGCCGATCGCGACCGGCTCGTCGTCGATCCGGTCGGGCTTGAGCGCCCAGGCCGCAATTGCAAGGAAGGACAGCCCCAGCCCCCAGCGCAATGCATCCGGCGCGACCGCGGCTCGGACCCAGGCGCCGAGCAGGCCGGCCAGCGAATGGTTCATGAGCGTGGCGAAGAGGATGCCGAGGATGATCGGCACCGGCCGCCGGAACCGCGCCGCCAGAATCAGCGCCAGCAACTGGGTCTTGTCGCCGATCTCGCCGATTGCGACCACGAGAGTCGATACGAGGAATGCTTCCATAGGGTGGGGAGACTCGCCGCGGGGCGGCTCTATTCCGGACAAGGCGCGACCGTCGACGCGCTGCCGCGGCCGCGGATCGTAGCCGGCTCAGTCGATGCGGATGCCGGCCTCGCGGATCACGACGCCCCACTTGGCGTGCTCGGCACGGATGTAGTCGGCGAACTGGGCCGCAGAGCCGCCCATCGGCTCGCTGCCGTCGGCGGCGAGCTTGTCGAGCAACTCCTTCCGGTGCAGCGCCTTGCCGGCCTCGGCGTTCAGTCGATCGACGACGGCGTGCGGCGTGCCCGCCGGCGCCACCAGCCCGCTCCAGGTCGCGGCCTCGAACCCGGCAAAGCCCGACTCGGCCACCGTCGGCACCGCGGGGAAACTCGCTATCCGCTTCGACGCGGTGACCGCGATCGCGCGCAGCCGTCCGCCTGCCACGAGCGCAGCGACCGATTGCGAATTGCCGAAGAAGAGATCCACCGATCCGCCCATCAGGTCGGTCACCGCCGGGCTCGCTCCCTTGTACGGGACGTGCACGCAGCGGATCCCCGCGCGGCGCTGGAAGAGCTCGCCGCCGACGTGGCCGATGGTGCCGTTGCCGGCCGACCCCATGTTGAGCGCGCCCGGTTTCGCCTTGGCCGCCGCGACCAGCTCGGCCAGCGACCTGACCGGGGACTGGTTCGCAACCACCAGGATCAGCGGCTGCTTGGACACCAGGATGACCGGCGCGAAATCCTTCAGCGGGTCGAACGGCATCTTCGAATAAAGCGCCGGGTTGACCCCGAGGTTGGCGGTCTGGCCCATCGCGATCGTGTAGCCGTCCGGCGCCGACTTGGCCGCGGCTTCCAACCCGACATTGCCTCCCGCGCCCGGGCGGTTCTCGACCACGAACGTCCACTTGGTCAGCGCCGTGATGCTCGCTGCCAGCTCCCGCGAAAGCGTGTCGGTGCCGCCGGCCGGCGGGAAAGGCACGATCAGCCTGATCGGCTTGGACGGCCAGGGCTCCTGCGCAAGCGCATCCGGCGAAACGCCCTGCGAAAGGGCGAGGAGCCCCGGGAAGGCCCGCAGGAATGCGCGACGACTTGTCATAAACGGAAACTCAATTTGGATGGAAACCGCACGGACATTGGATCTGCGGAATATGAAGTTCCACTTTCCTAGCGCCCGAGCAGCTCCGCGGCGTGCCTGCGCGTGGTCGCGGTGATCTCGGTGCCGCCCAGCATGCGCGCCAGCTCCTCGACGCGGCCGGCGCGGTCGAGCCTGGTGACGCTCGTCCTCACCTTGCCTTTGCCGCCGGACTTGGCCACGGTCCACTGGTCGTCGCCCTGCGCCGCGACCTGCGGCAGGTGGGTGACGGCCAGCACCTGCCGGTCGCGGCCGAGGGCCTTCAGCGAGCGCCCGACGATCTCGGCCACCGCGCCGCCGATGCCGCTGTCGACCTCGTCGAACACCAGCGTGGCCACCGGCGAGGACTTGCTCGCGACCATCTGGAGCGCAAGGCTGATGCGCGACAGCTCGCCGCCGGAGGCGACCTTGCCCAACGGCCGCAGCGGCAGGCTCGGGTGCGAAGCGACCTCGAACACGACGTCTTCGAGGCCGTGCGCCGCCGGCTCGTCGAGCGGGTTCAACTGGACGGCGAAGCGGCCGCCGCTCATCGCGAGGTCCTGCATCCCGGCGGTCACCGCCCTGGACAAGGCGCCCGCCGCAGCCTTGCGCTTCTCGGACAACCGCCGGGCGAGCGCGAGGTAAGCCTCCTTCAGCGTGTCGACCTGCTTTTGCAGCGCCTCGGGATTCGCCGCCAGCTCGAGTTCGGCCAGGCGCTGCTTCAGGCCCTTCGACAACTGCGCAAGGTCGGCCGGCTTCACGCGGAATTTCCGGCCGGCCGCGTGCAGCGCCTCGGTGCGCGCTTCTACCGAGCGCAATGCTTCCGGGTCGAGTTCGATCTTCGACGCATAGTTGCGCAGCTCGCGCGCCGCTTCGCTGGCCTGGGCCTCGGCCGATTCGAGCATCTCGACCATCGGCGCGAGCGTCGTATCGATCTCCGCCAGCCCGCGCAACTGGCCTGCGACGGCCGCAAGCCTCGCCAGCGTTGCGTCCTCCGCCTCCGACAGCGACTCGAGCGCAGACTCGGCGCCCGCCAGCAGGCTCGAGCCGTGCGCCAAGCGGGAATGTTCCGCGGCCAGCGCATCCCATTCGCCCTCGGCCGGCGCCAGCCGCCTGAGTTCGGTGACCTTGTCCTGCAGCTCGGCGCGCTCGAGCTCGCGCTGCGCATACTGTTCGGCGGCCTCCGCGGCCAGGGCTTCCAGGCGCTTCCACGCGCGGTACGCCTCGCCCGCCTCGCGGCCGAGCGCCTCGATGCCGGCGTGGCCGTCGAGGAGCGCGCGCTGCGCGAGCGGCCGCATCAGCGACTGGTGCGCATGCTGGCCGTGGATGTCGACCAGGTATTCGCCGACTTCCTTCAGCTGCCCGAGCGTCGCGCCCCGCCCGTTGACGAATGCGCGCGAGCGGCCGGTCCTGTCGACCAGGCGCCGCACCAGCAATACGCCCGGATCGCCGCCGAGTTCGCTCTCTTCCAGGTAAATCGCCAGCGGGCTGCCGGCCGCGACTTCGAATTCCGCCGCCAGCTCGGCGCGCTCGGCGCCTTCGCGCACCACCACGGCATCGGCCCGTCCCCCGACCAGCAGCTCGAGTGCGTCGACGAGGATGGACTTGCCCGCGCCGGTCTCGCCGGTGAGCACGGTAAAGCCTTTGGACAACTCGAGCTCGACCGAGTCGACGATGACGAAGTCGCGGATCGCCAGGCTGCGCAGCATCAGGACGGCGTCAGCGGGTAGTGGACCGACTCGCTCCAGCGCAGTTTCTCGCGCAGCATCACGAAGTAGCTGTAGCCCGGCGGGTGGACGAAGCGGATGGCGTTTTCCGAACGCTTCAGGCGCAGGCGGTCGCCTTCGGCCATGTCCGCAAGGGCCTGCCCGTCGAAATGCGCGCGCGCGTCGACCGCATGCAGCAACACGATCTCGATCGTGCTGCGGTCGCTGATGCTGACCGGCCGTGCCGACAGCGTATGCGGGTACAGGGGCACCAGCGCGAAGGCCGGCAGCGACGGATGCAGGATCGGGCCCTGCGCCGACAGCGCGTAGGCGGTCGAGCCCGTGGGCGTCGCGACGATCACCCCGTCGGAGCGTTGCGTGTAGACGTACTGCCCGTCGATGTGGACCTCGAACTCGATCAGGCGGCCCTGCGCGCCCTTGTTGACCACCGCGTCGTTGAGCGCGACCGTTTTCAGCAGCACCTTGCCGTCGCGCACGATCTCGGCGTCGATCAGCGAGCGCTCCTCCATCGAGTATTCCCCGCCGAGGATGGCGCCCAGCGAGCGGCGCATGTCGTGCAGGGCGATATCGGTCATGAAGCCGAGCCTGCCCTGATTGATGCCGACCAGCGGCATGCGGTACTGCACCAGGTTGCGCGCGGCGGCGAGCATCGTGCCGTCGCCGCCGACCACCACCGCAAGGTCCGCGCCCCTGCCTATCTCGGAGTAGCTGACCGCACGCGCTTCGGCGCCGATGTTGCTGGCCGTCTCCTGCTCGACCATCACCTCGCAGCCCTGCTCCTTCAGGAAGCCCGCCAGCGCGTGCAGCGATTCGGCGATCTCGGCGCTCTGGAACTTGCCGATCAGGGCGATCCGGCGAAATGCAGGCGTAGGACCAGCGGGCTTCATCGCCCGATTTAACCACAGCGCCCACGCGATGTGCGCAGCCGATTCAAACCCCGGCCCGGACCGGGGCCGCATGTGTAAAATGGCCCGCATGCTGGACAAACGCGCACAGGTCCTGCTCAAGACGCTCATCGAGCGATACATCACCGAAGGCCAGCCGGTGGGCTCGCGCACGCTCTCGAAGTACTCCGGGCTCGACCTCTCTCCGGCCACCATCCGCAACGTGATGTCCGACCTCGAGGAGATGGGCTTCATCGTCAGCCCGCACACCTCGGCCGGGCGGGTGCCGACGCCGGCGGGCTACCGGTTCTTCGTCGACACGCTGCTGGTCACCAAGCCGCTCGAGACGGCCGAACTGCACCAGATCGAGGACAACCTGCACCCGGACAACACGCAGCGCGTCATCCACTCGGCCTCCAACCTGCTGTCCCAGCTTACGCAGTTCGCCGGCGTGGTGATGACGCCGCGCCGGCGCGCGGTGACCTTCCGGCAGATCGAGTTCCTCAGGCTTTCCGAGCGCCGCGTGCTGCTGATCGTCGTCACGCCCGAAGGCGACGTCCAGAACCGGATCCTGCTCACCGAGCGCGAGTACAGCGCCGCCGAGCTGATCGAGGCGGCCAACTACATCAACCAGAACTATTCGGGCCAGAGCTTCGAGGAAGTGCGCGCCAGGCTGCAGGCCGAGTTGTTCGAGCTGCGCAAGGACATGTACTCGCTGATGAGCGTGGCGCTCGAAGCCGGCGGGCGCGCGGTTTCCGAGGGCAGCGAGCCGTACGTGATCTCGGGCGAGCGGAACCTCCTGTCGGTGCAGGACCTCTCGTCGGACGTGACCCGCCTCAAGCAGCTGTTCGAGCTGTTCGAGCGCAAGTCCTCGCTGGTGCAGATCCTCGACACCTCGCTGCGCGGGCACGGCGTGCAGATCTTCATCGGCGGCGAGACCGGCGTCTCGGCGCCGGACGAAGTCAGCGTCGTGACGGCGCCCTACAGCGTCGACGGCGAGGTGGTCGGCACGGTAGGCGTAATCGGCCCGACGCGCATGGCCTACGAGCGGGTGATCCCGATCGTCGACATCACCGCAAAGCTGCTGTCGAGCGCGTTGACGCACAACTGATTTCCCGACCGATCCACCAGGAGTTTCGATGCACCCGAATGCAGAGTTGGTCACGCGTTTCTACGAAGGGTTCGGCAAGCGCGATGCCGAGGCGATGGCGGCCTGCTACCACAAGGACATCGAATTCACCGATCCGGTGTTCCCGGACCTCAAGGGCGACCAGGTCGGCGACATGTGGCGCATGCTTGCCGCGCGCGCAACCGATCTCGAAGTGCGCTTCGAGCTGAAAGAGGTCGGCGACCGGCGCGGCGAGGCGCACTGGGATGCCGACTACACGTTCGCGCGGACCGGTCGCAAGGTCCACAACCGCATCGATGCCGAATTCGAGTTCAAGGACGGGCTGATCAGCTGGCACCGGGACGACTTCGACTTCTGGCGCTGGTCGCGCATGGCGCTCGGCGCGCCCGGCTGGCTGCTGGGCTGGACCCCGATCATCCGCAACAAGGTGCGCAAGCAGGCTGCCGAAGGCCTCGCCGCCTTCCGTGCCAAGGCGGGCCGCACCTGATGGCGGGACCGCCCAGGACAGGCACGCTGCTCGTCAACCTCGGCACGCCGGCGGCACCGACCGCACCCGCGGTGCGTGCCTACCTGCGCGAATTCCTGTCCGACCCGCGCGTGGTCGAGATCCCGCGCTTCGTCTGGCTGCCCATCCTGTACGGCATCATCCTGACCACGCGCCCGGCCAAGTCCGCCGAGAAATACGCCAAGGTCTGGACCAGGGACGGTTCGCCCCTTGCGGTCCACACCGCGAGGCAGGCAAAACTCCTCGCCGGGTTGCTCGGCGAGCGATCGAAGCCGAATCCGCCGATGCCGGTCGAATTCGGGATGCGCTATGGCGCGCCGTCGATCGCTGCGGCGATCGACAAACTTCTCGCCGCCGGGTGCACGCGTATCGTGGTCCTGCCGCTCTACCCGCAGTTCTCGGGCAGCACGACGGCGAGCGTGAAGGATGCGCTCGACGCGCACGTGAAGACCCTCAAGGCCGCGCCGGAGGTGCGCTTCATCGAGCGCTTCCACAATGACGACGGCTACATCGAGGCACTTGCGAAACGCGTGCGCCGGCACTGGGAGCAGCACGGCAAGGCGTCGGCCGCCGGCGGCAAGCTCTTCATGAGCTTTCACGGCATCCCCAAGCGCTCGGTCGAGCGAGGCGACCCCTACGAGCGCGAATGCCTGGAGACGGCCGCCCTCCTTGCTTCCCGGCTCGGGCTGGCGCCGGACGAGTGGGTGGCGACGTTCCAGTCGCGCTTCGGGCGCGCCGAGTGGCTGCAGCCCTACACAGAGCCGACGCTGGTCGAACTGGCCAAGGGCGGGCTCAGGCGCGCAGACGTCTTCTGCCCCGGGTTTCCTTCGGATTGCCTCGAAACGCTCGAGGAACTCGGGATCGGCGCGCGCGAGGCTTTCCTCGGCGCCGGCGGCAAGGAGTTCAACCTGCTGTCCTGCCTGAACGAGGACGGGCCCTGGATCGAGGCATTGGCCGGCATCGCGCTGCGCGCCGCGGCCTGACCCGCATCCGGGCCGAAACGTACCGGTACCAGAACAGAATAGCCCTGGAGCCCAATATCGGCGCGGGGGTTTTAAAATAAAGTCCGACTTTCAAGGGAGCATCCCGATGCCCGAAACAATCGCCGGCCTGGTCGAAGACCGGTTCGGCCTGCCGACCGATGCCGGCAAGGCGATGCCCGCCTCGGGGACGATCGCCGGGATGTTGTCGCGGCGCTCGCACCGGCGCTTCAGGCCGGACCCGGTCGCGGACGAGACGCTCGAGATCCTGCTCGCCGCCGCGCTGTCCTCCCCGTCGAAATCGGACCTGCAGCAGGCCAGCATCATCGTCATCCGGGACGGCGCGCAACGCAGCGCAATCAACGCGCTGGTCGACTCGATGCCGTGGATCCCGCAGGCGCCGCTGTTCCTGGTGTTCTGCGGCGACAACCGGCGGATCCGACGGATCGCCGAATTGCGCGGCAAGCCTTTCCCGAACGACACGCTCGACATGTTCATGAACGCGGCCGTCGACGCCGGCATCGTGCTGCAGGCCTTCATCACCGCCGCAGAATCGATCGGGCTCGGCTGCTGCCCGATCAGCCTGATCCGCAACCGGGTCGAGCGCCTGGGCGAGTTGCTGGCGCTGCCCGCAGGCGTGTTCCCGGTGGCCGGGCTTTGCGTCGGGCACCCGGCCGGCGCCGGGCGCCTCAGCCTGCGCCTGCCGCCATCGATCACGGTGCACACCGACCGCTATGACGACAGCCGGTTCGACGCCGAACTCGCTGCCTACGACGCGCGTCGCGCGAAGGCGGAGCCCCCGGAGCCCGGCAAGCAGCGTTACGTCGAGCGCTGGGGCCTCGCCGATCCCTATACCTGGTCGGAAGACAAGGCTCGGCAGTATTCGGTCCCGGAACGACACAGTTTCGGGCCTTATGTGAGGGGCCAGGGGTTCACGCTGAAGTAGCCTTTCGCGGCTCGAATCCCGCGACCCTTTCCAATCAAAGACTTGCGCCCGACCCCTGGCGGCCGGGGTTGAATACGGCAAGTCCATCCCCAGCTTGTGGGAACCGAAAGTTCTCCCGACTCAAATACATAGACAGCTTCCCGTGACCGAACCGACGACTACCGAATCCCCCATTCCCGCCGGCAGCGAGCCTGCTGCGCCCGCCCGCTCGCTCGAAGAGCTGCTGGCCGAGGCCGAATCGAAGCTGCAGGAACAGAAGGACGCCTGGCTTCGGGCCCTCGCCGACGCCGAGAATGCGCGCAAGCGCGCCCAGAACGACATCGCCAGCGCCCACAAATACGGCGTGGAAAGGCTGGCCGAGGCGCTGGTCCCGGTCATGGACAGCCTGCAGGCCGCCCTGGCCGACGAGACTTCCGACCGCGCGGCGCTGCGCAGCGGCGTGGAGATCACCGCCAAGCAGCTGCAGGCCGCCTTCGAAAAGGCCAGCCTCGCCGAGATCAACCCGGCGGCGGGCGACAAGTTCGACCCCAACTTCCACCAGGCGATGTCGGCGGTCGAGTCCGACGCAGCCCCGAACACCGTCGTGCAGGTGATGCAGAAAGGCTACCGGCTGCACGACCGCCTGGTCCGCCCGGCGCTGGTTACGGTGGCCAAGGCCCGTGCCGCGTGAGGCCCGGACCGACTTGAAAAACTGCGCCCAAACCCCATTTGCGACATACGTTTAAGACTGCTCCAAGGACACTGACATGGGAAAGATAATCGGCATTGACCTCGGCACGACGAACTCGTGCGTCGCGATCATGGAGGGCGGCAAGCCCAAGGTGATCGAGAATTCCGAAGGCGCGCGCACCACGCCGTCGATCGTCGCCTACACCGAGGAGAGCGAAACCCTCGTGGGCGCCTCGGCCAAGCGCCAGGCGGTGACCAACGCCAAGAACACGCTCTACGCGGTCAAGCGCCTGATCGGCCGCCGCTTCGAGGAAAAGGAAGTCCAGAAGGACATCGACCTGATGCCGTTCGGCATCGTCAAGGCCGACAACGGCGACGCCTGGGTGGAAGCGCGCGGCAAGAAGATCGCGCCCCAGCAGGTATCGGCCGACGTGCTACGCAAAATGAAGAAGACGGCCGAGGACTACCTCGGCGAGACCGTGTCGGAAGCGGTGATCACCGTGCCGGCCTACTTCAACGACTCGCAGAGGCAAGCCACCAAGGACGCCGGCCGCATCGCGGGCCTGGACGTCAAGCGCATCATCAACGAGCCGACGGCGGCCGCGCTTGCGTTCGGCCTGGACAAGCAGTCCAAGGGCGACGCCAAGATCGCGGTCTACGACCTCGGCGGCGGCACGTTCGACATCTCGATCATCGAGATCGCGGACGTCGACGGCGAGAAGCAGTTCGAGGTGCTCTCCACCAACGGCGACACCTTCCTCGGCGGCGAGGACTTCGACCAGCGC
>CAZREB010000045.1:0-22116 GCA_964599095.1 uncultured Bordetella sp. | reverse complement strand
CAGCACCTGTGTCCAGGTTCCCTTTCGGGCACCCTCACATCTCTGCGAGGTTCCTAGCATGTCAAGGGTAGGTAAGGTTTTTCGCGTTGCATCGAATTAAACCACATCATCCACCGCTTGTGCGGGCCCCCGTCAATTCCTTTGAGTTTTAATCTTGCGACCGTACTCCCCAGGCGGTCAACTTCACGCGTTAGCTGCGTTACCAAGTCAATTAAGACCCGACAACTAGTAGACATCGTTTAGGGCGTGGACTACCAGGGTATCTAATCCTGTTTGCTCCCCACGCTTTCGTGCATGAGCGTCAGTGTTGGCCCAGGAGGCTGCCTTCGCCATCGGTATTCCTCCACATATCTACGCATTTCACCGCTACACGTGGAATTCTACCTCCCTCTGCCACACTCCAGCTCCGTAGTTTCAAACGCCATTCCCAGGTTAAGCCCGGGGATTTCACGTCTGACTTGCGAAGCCGCCTGCGCACGCTTTACGCCCAGTAATTCCGATTAACGCTCGCACCCTACGTATTACCGCGGCTGCTGGCACGTAGTTAGCCGGTGCTTATTCCGCCGGTACCGTCAAGAACGCCGTTTATTAGACGACGCCTTTTCTTCCCGGCTAAAAGCGGTTTACAACCCGAAGGCCTTCTTCCCGCACGCGGCATGGCTGGATCAGGCTTGCGCCCATTGTCCAAAATTCCCCACTGCTGCCTCCCGTAGGAGTCTGGGCCGTGTCTCAGTCCCAGTGTGGCTGGTCGTTCTCTCAAACCAGCTACGGATCGTCGCCTTGGTGGGCCATTACCCCGCCAACTAGCTAATCCGACATCGGCCGCTCCAATCGCGCAAGGCCTTGCGGTCCCCTGCTTTCATCTCTCGATCTCATGCGGTATTAGCCAGTCTTTCGACTGGTTATCCCCCACGACAGGACACGTTCCGATGTATTACTCACCCGTTCGCCACTCGCCACCAGGGTTGCCCCCGTGCTGCCGTTCGACTT
Organism: uncultured Bordetella sp.; assembly: GCA_964599095.1. Classification (GTDB taxonomy): domain Bacteria; phylum Pseudomonadota; class Gammaproteobacteria; order Burkholderiales; family SG8-39; genus SZAS-79. The sequence goes on along the minus strand of CAZREB010000045.1, from coordinate 21,126 downwards.
GCATGTGTAAGGCATGCCGCCAGCGTTCAATCTGAGCCAGGATCAAACTCTTCAGTTTAATTCTGGTTCCAACATTTCTGCTGGGTCGCCGACGCGGTTTTGAGGCCGCGTCAACATTACTTCTCGCTCAAAGTAAAAACGGAGTTACTTCGTCTTACTTTTGTGCGAGCACTTTAGTTTCAAGCTCGGCTCCGTTCGATCCTCGCGGATCTCCCTTTGCCGTGGCCTTCCGCCCAAGCGCCCACACTTATCGGCTGTAAATTTTTAAAGAGCTTTGGTTGCGGGGGCAGGATTTGAACCTACGACCTTCGGGTTATGAGCCCGACGAGCTGCCAGACTGCTCCACCCCGCGTCCGAGTGAGAAAGAGATTATAGCGATGTCTGGAAACGGGTGTCAACACTTTCGCCAAATTATTTTCTACGGCCGTGCTCCGCCAGTTCCTTCTCGGTGAACCCCTCTATCAGGGCGCGATAGCCCCGCTCCACGACGTCGGCCGGCGCGCCGTATTCGGCTGCATATCCGCGCACGTTCGCCACCACCTGCTCGACGCGCCCCGGCGCATGAACGTCAGCCCTGGTCTTCTTGAATCTTGCAGCCTGGACCACGTACCTGCCCCGCTCTGCGAGCAGCCGCACGATCTCGCGATCGAGGCGATCGATGTTGGCGCGAACCTCGTCGAGGCTTGTGCAATCCGCAATGGAGATCGGCTTTGCGCCCATCTCAGTCGGGCTTCGCGCCGGTTGCGCGGATGACCTTGCCCCACTTGTCGATTTCGGCATGCTGGAATTTCCGGAACTCGGCGGCGTTGCTGCCGACGACGTCGAACCCGAGGTTGGAGAGCGTCTTCTTCGCTTCAGGGTCGCGCAGGACCTTCTGCGTTTCCGCAGAAAGCCGGTCGACGACTTCCTGCGGCGTCTTCGCGGGCGCGAGCATGCCGATCCACGCGAGCGATTCGAGCTGCGGGTAACCGAGTTCCGCAACGCTCGGGATGTCGGGCGCCTGGTCGCTGCGCTTAAGCGCGGTCACTGCGAGCCCTCTCATGCGCCCGGCCTTGATGTGCGGCAGCACGCCGGGCGCAATGGCGAACATCGTCTGGATATTGCCGCCCATCATGTCGGTCACCGCCTGCGGAAAGCCCCTGTAGGGGATATGCACCAGGAACACCTTGGCGTCGGCTTTGAGCAACTCCATCGTCAGGTGCGCCGCGCTGCCGCTGCCCGTCGTTCCATAGGAAAGTCTGGCCGGATTTGCCTTCAGATAGGCGAGGAATTCCTTGAAGTTGGCCACCGGAACGCTAGGATTCACGACAAGGATCTGGGGCGCGGACGCGAGCAGCGAAATCGCCGCGAGATCGCGCTCGGGGTCGTAGGGCAAGTCGTGATACAGCACCTTGTTTGTCGCGAGCGCAGCGTTGGTGCTCACGACAAGCGTGTAGCCGTCGGGAGCCGATTTCGCGACGGCGTCGACTGCGACGTTCCCGCCCGCCCCGGCCCGGTTCTCCACAATGACCGGCTGGCCCAGATGGTCCTGGAGTTTTGGCGCGACGACGCGCGCAACCGTATCCGGCGTGGTTCCCGGAGGAAACGACACTACGATCTTGACCGTCCGGTTCGGGAACGCCTGTCCCGACACCTCGCCCGCAAAAAGGCCGACTGCCATCCCTGCAACCAACAGTCCAACGATTTTTCTCACGACGCCCTCCAAGGCAATTTTATATTTTCATAACAACAGGTTATCACACCCTTACTCATGATTTCCACGCCGCCAGCCACGCCAGCGCGGCATGAACAAGCCGCCTGCCCGCATCGCCTTTGAGAGATTGCACCGAGTCCGGTCGGCAGAGGATTGCCACTTGCGGTTTGTGCATCGACCGGGCCGCAATAACCCAGCCTTCCGCCGTCGATACCAAGCCCCGCCAACTAGCCGGTAATTCCTTAGATTCAATTACTTGCGATGTGTAGAGGCCGAGATCCATGGTGTCGGGGCCGGCCACGAACCCATTCTCGGTCACCTGGCCCGTTACCCTCCGCGCATACCTCGGTGCATCGAGCGCCGTGACCCGCGCCCCATCCCGCTGCAGGAGCGCGAGTGCGCTGGCCCCGATTGCGAGCACCGGTCGATCGCCCGAATAAACGAATCCAGAATACGGCAGGGGGCCATCGCCCAGGACAAGGATCGTCGCACCGCTATCGGGTACCAACTCGCATCCGGCACCCGTCAGGCACTCCGACAGCAGAGGGCCCATCGGATCGCCCGCTTCGAAGAGCGAAGCCTTGAAGCGCCGCTCGAAGACAACTGCGAGCGCAGGCGGCCGGGGCGACTCCCCGGCGAGCACACGAAACAGCGTCTCGGCCTTGAGGCGGGTTTCCTCTTCCTCCTTGCCGGGATCGGAGTCGACGAGCAGGTTTCCTCCAGTGCGAACCTCCGCGATGTCACCGACGACCGTGGCTGCCCGCAGGATCGTCAGAGCTTCCATGCTTGTGTCGGAGCCGAGTCGCGCGACCGCCCCCGCATACCATCCCCGGGGACCGCATTCGATTTGCTCGATCGCTGCAATCGCCGCGGGCTTGGGCAGCCCGGTCACGGTCGCCGGTGTCGAATGCGCAAGCAGGATGTCCAGCGCATCCACGCCCCGGCGCCGCCGGCCGCGGATGTGGTCGATCGTGTGGATGATGGTGCTGAAGAAATGAACCCTTCGCCTCGAAACCACTTCGACGGAGCCGGGTTCGCATACCTTGGCCTTGTCATTGCGGTCGGAGTCGGCACACGCGGCAAGCGCCGCATTTTCCTTGTCAGAATTGAGCAATGCGAGCGCCTGGTCCGCATCCGAGATTGGGTCCGTGCCGCGGCGGAAAGTCCCGCACACGGGCGCGCTTTCCACCCACGGACCGTCAGTGCGCACCTGCAGATCCGGCGAAGCGCCGAAAAGCCGCTCCCCTGCGCCGAGGTTGAGGAAGAACATCGCAGGATACGGGTTGAGGCTTCGCAGCACCTTGAATGACGCGCTCGCACTGACGGAAGCGCGACGCCGAAACGACTGGCTGAGAACCAGCGAGAACAATTCGCCCCGCCGCAGTTTCTCGATGCCTTTTTCAACCGCCCGCGCGTGTCCTCCCGCCTCGAGATCGTCGCGATCCCCTTCCAGACGCGCCGGGTCCAGGGGCGCCGGAATCGCGCCGGTGACCGGCTTGAGTTCGGGGAAGCTGAACTCGACCCACTGCATCCGTACCGACGAAGAAACGAGCACGCGCTCCGGGAAATAGAGCACGACCCGGCGGCGTCGGTCATCGGGCAGCGCGGATCCCTCCGAAAGACGGTAGTAGTCGAAACTGAATGCGCCAAAAAGGGCCAGCTCCGGAAATGCGGGACCGAAGAGCGCAAGAAAGCGCCTCAGGACGCCGACACTGGGATGCGGTCCGGCCGCTGCAGGGCGAAATGTGGCCACCAGGCCGCCCGGACAGGGAACAAACTCCGCCAGTGCGCGCACATGCTCCAACAATGCGTGCCCCACGGGCGTCCAGGCGAACACACGCAGTTCGGTTCCATCAAGATAGAACCCGAGGGCCGGGTCGACGCAGCCCATCGACTCGCGGCGGTAGAGGCCTTCGGCCTCCACGTCGCACCCGAGCCACGCGCCCTGTCGGCTATCTAGTGCCTCGAGCAGGTCCCCGACGGCGCCGGGCCCGGCATCCCGGACCGATCGCTCAACCCGAATCATCCGCACTTGCCGAGATAGTGCTCGAGCAGCACGAGGCGGTCGTTACCCCAGAACATCCTGCCGCCTACAAGGAAGGTGGGGACCCCGAAAACGCCCCTTGCCACGCACTTTTCCGCGTCTTCCGAAACGCGCACGCGAATTGCCGGATCCAACAACGCTGACCCGAAGGCTCGCCGGTCCAGCCCTTGCCGCGATGCCACCTCGATGCAGGCGCCGGGGTCGATCTTGCGATGCTCATCGAAAACGGCACGGAACAAGCCGTGGACATACGGCACCATCGCACCAAACCTGTCGGCTGCGCGGCATGCGATCGCCATGAGCTGGTGGTCCTGCGGCATCGGACACGGCTCCGTGAACGGCACGCCGTAATAATCGGCCCATGCCTGGGCGTCGCGCTTCCTGTAGTCCCAGTCATACTGGCCCGAGACCGGCGCGCCCGTGAATGGGGAACTGCCCCGCAGCGTCAGGAGCTCCACGCTCGAGATTGGCGTCCACGCCAGCTCGCACCCGGTCTTGTCTCGCAGGCGGCCGAGTTGAGTGGAAGCGAGGTACGAATAGCGGCTTCCGAGGCCGAACACGAACTCGACGACCGGGCGGGAACCCATCGGGTCAGATGCGTTCGGTCTCGCCCTGGCGCGGCTGCCAGACCATCAGGCGCTTTTCTATCAGAGTCACCAGCAGGTCCAGCACCAGCGCAAACGCTGTCAGCACCAGGATGCCGGCAAAGACCGTGTTGATGTCGAAGGTGCCCTCGGCCTGGAGGATCAGGTACCCGACTCCGCGCGAGGAGCCGAGGTATTCGCCAACCACGGCGCCGACGAATGCCAGGCCGACCGAATTGTGCAGGCTCGCGAACACCCAGCTCATCGCGCTTGGGACATAGACATGCCTGAGCAACTGCTTGCGATTCGCACCGAGGATCCGCGCATTCGCCAGAACCGTGGGACTGACCTCGCGCACCCCCTGGTAAACGTTGAAGAACACGATGAAGAAGACGAGCGTAACGCCGAGAGCCACTTTGGACGCGATGTCGAGCCCGAACCAAACGCTGAAGATCGGCGCAAGGATCACCCGCGGCATGGAATTCAGAGCCTTGATGTAGGGATCGCAAAGAGCGGAAGCCACCGGATTCAAAGCCAGCCAGAGACCGATGCCCAGGCCCGATACCGTCCCGATGGCGAACGCGAGGATCGTTTCCCACAACGTCACCCACAGATGCGCATAGATGTCGCCGGAGGAGAACCATTCCCAGACCCGCGACAGTACCTTGAGGGGTTCACCGAAAAAGAAGGCAGCCTTGCTCGGGTCGTCGAAGTACAACGGCGGCACGATCCCCGGCACGGTCATCACATGCCAGAGCGCGAAGAACGCGATCATCATGACGACCTGCCAGGTCCGCAGGTTGCCGTGCTGCGGCCTGACCCGCGCCCAGAGCCCCCTACTGGATTCGGGTTCGCGCATAGCCCTTGAGGACCTCATCTTTCATCGCGTGCCAGATGTTCGTGTGCAGTTCGATGAATCCCGGGGTCAGCCGGATCTCCGCCACATCGCGCGGACGCGGCAGGCCGATCGCGAACTCGCCGATCGGGTGAGTCCCCGGACCCGCAGACAGCACGACGACCCTGTCGGAAAGCGAAATCGCCTCCTCCAGGTCGTGCGTGATGAAGATCACCGACTTGCGGTCCGCCGACCAGAGATCGAGCAGTTCGTTCTCCATCAACTGGCGGGTCTGGATGTCGAGCGCCGAGAAAGGCTCGTCCATCAGGATGATCTGCGGGTCCAGAATCAGCGTCTGCGCCAGCGCCACCCGCCTGCGCATGCCGCCGGACAACTGGTGCGGATAACGGTGGCCGTGGCCGGCGAGGCCGACACGCGCCAGCCAGTCCTCCGCCCGTCGCGCCGCCTCCTCACGGGTCACGCCGCGGAATTCAAGGCCCGCGGTCACGTTTTCCAGGGCGGTTCGCCAAGGCATCAGGGCTTCAGTCTGGAACAGGTACCCAGCCTTCTCGTTCAGGCCGACCAGAGGTTCGCCGAAGACCTTCACGCTGCCCGCAGAGGGCTCGAGCAGGCCGACGGCTACGTTGAGGAGCGTCGACTTCCCGCATCCCGTGGGTCCGACCACCGAGACGAACTCGCCCGGAGCGACCATGAGGGTCGCGTCCTTGAGCGCCGTATACCGTGAATCCTTCGAATCGCGCGCGGCGAATGTAACGGTAATGTTCTCGAGCGCCAGCGCGGGCGCGCCTGGCTGTGCCATCCCGGCTACTTCTTCTTCGCGAACTTCGCGAGCGCCCTTTTTGCGAACTCGTTCGTATACGTCTCCGACAGCTTGATCTTCGAAGGGTCGATCTTCGGGTTGAACGAGGCAAGCGCCTTGAGAGTGGTCTTCGCGCCCGCTTCGCTGAACAGACCGTCCTTCGAGTACGCGGTCTTCACGTTATTGAAAGCGAAGAGGTACATCGCCTTGTTCCCGAGGAGATAGTCTTCCGGCACGGTTGCCAGCACCTGCTGCGGCGAGGCCTCCTGCAACCAGAGCAGCGCCCGCACCATTGCATTGGTCATCGCCTGCACGGTCCTCGGGTTCTTCTTCACGAAGTCGACCGGCGAGTAAAGGCTCGCAGCCGGCATCGGGCCGCCGAAGATCTTTTCGGTTCCCTCGGGTGTGCGCGTCTCGGCGATGATCCTGATCTTGCCTTCCTTCTCGAGGATCGTCATGGCCGGGTCGGTCTGCGACAGCACGTCCACCCTGCCCTGTTCGAGCGCGGCAATCACGGTCGAGCCCGCGCCGACGCCGATGATCGATACGTCCGACGGCTTGAGCCCGCCTTTGGCCAGCAGGAAGTTCACCACCATGTTGGTGCTGGACCCCGGCGCGCTGACGCCGACCTTGAGCCCTTTGAGGTCCTTTGGCGACTTGTAGGTTGCGGCGCGCGACGAAACGATACCGACGCTGATCTGCGGAGCGGCGCCTGACAGCACGAAAGCGGTGAAGTGCTGGCCGTTCGCCTGCATGTTGATCGTGTGTTCGTAGGCGCCGGAAACCACATCGGCGCTCCCGCCCACCACCGCCTGCAGGGAGCGCGAGCCGCCCGGGAAGTCGCTGATCCTCACGTTGAGGCCTTCATCCTTGAAATAGCCGAGCCTCTCGGTCAGCGTGAGCGGAAGGTAGTACAGCGCGGATTTACCCCCGATCGCGATATGGACATCCGGCTTTTCCGGCTGCGCCTGTACGCTGGAGGCGAATGCGACTGCAATTGCGCCAATGACCGACCCAAGGACTTTTTTCATTTATCCACCCTCCTGTGTTGGCGCAATTCTACAGCGAGCGCCTTTCGATCAACGCCTGCGAAAGCGTGCCGGCGTCGACGTATTCCAGTTCGCCGCCCAAGGGCACGCCCCGGGCGATCCGGCTCACCCTCACCCCGCGGGTGCGCAGCATCTCGGCGACGTAATGGGCAGTCGCCTCACCCTCGTTCGTGAAGTTGGTCGCCAGGATGACCTCCTGGACGACGCCATCGGTGGCGCGCACAAGGAGTCGGTCCAGCCCGATGTCGCGGGGCCCGACGCCGTCCAGCGGCGAAAGCCGCCCCATCAGCACGAAATACATTCCGGAGAACGAGGAAGTCTGCTCGACCATCGCAAGATCGGCAGGCGTTTCGACGACACACAGCATCGACGGGTCGCGGCGCTGCGAGCCGCACAGGGAACAGATTTCGCTCTCCGTGAAGTTGTTGCACTTGGCGCAATGGCGCACGGTGGCGAGGGCGTGCTGCAGCGAAACCGCAAGCTGGTCTGCCCCGGCCCTGTCGCGCTGCAGGAGCTGGTAGGCCATGCGTTGCGCCGACTTCGGGCCGACGCCGGGCAGCACCCGAAGCGCCTCGACCAGCCTTTCGAGCCCCTGGGCCGTTGGAACCGGCTCCCTCGGCACCTCGCCCGCCTCAGAAGGGCAGCTTCATGCCGGGCGGCAGGCCCATGCCGGCAGTCACGCTGCTCATCTTTTCGGCGATCGTCGCCTCCACACGGCGCGCCGCGTCGTTGAAGGCCGCGGCCACCAGGTCCTCCAGCATTTCCTTGTCGTCGCCGACCAGGGTCGGGTCGATCGACACGCGCTTGACGTCGTACTTGCAGGTCATCTGGACCTTGACCAGGCCGGCGCCCGACTGGCCTTCGACCTCGAGTTGCGCAAGCTGGTCCTGCATCTTCTGCATGTTCGCCTGCATGGCCTGCGCCTGCTTCATCAGCTGACCGATATTGCCCCTCATGACTGCCTCCTAGGATCCCTTGGGGACCGAATGTATGGTGTTGTCAATCACTGTCGCATCGAAGATGTCGACCAGGTCGCGAACGAAAGGGTCGCCCCGTACCGCTTCCGCGGCCTTCGCCTGGCGTGCGGAGCGCTCGCCCTGCTCGAGCGCCGCCACCGATTTGCCTTCGATCTCGCCTACGGTGACCCTCAGCGTGATCGTTCCGCCGAATCGGCCGGCGAGGGCGGCCTTGAGCTTGTCGACGTAATTCTTCTCGCCGAGATAGGCCATCGCCTTCGGGATGCAAAGGTCGAATTGCCCGCCTGCATGGCGCCTGAGTTCCGAATTGTCGGCCAGCAGCTTGGCCGCACCGCCTAGTCTGAGGTCCCGCACGAGTGCCGGCCAATCGCCGTCGAATGACGGGCCTGCCGGCGCAGGAGCCACGGCATGGGGGGCGGCAGGTGCTGCAACCGGCGCCGCCCGCGCAGCCGCGGGCCTCGCGGTCGGGCGCTCCGGGACGGACAAGGATCCGGTCGGCGACGTCGTAGCCCCTTCCGGCCGGAACGCCAGCATTCGCAGCATCGTCATGAGGAAGCCCGAATGCTCGTCCGGCGCAAGCGCGAGGTCCTGCCTGCCCTGCACCGCAATCTGGTAGTAGAGCTGGATCTCATCGGCGGCAAATCGCTGTGCAAAAGCGAGGATCCGCCCGCGCTCCGGCAAGTCCTCCTCGAGCGCCGCCGGCAGCGTGTGCGCCAACGCTACGCGCAACAGCAGGCTCGCGAGATCGGCCAGGGCCGTGTCGAACGACAGGCTGCGTGACTGCATCTCGCCGGCGATCGCCATCAGGCCCGGGCCATCGGCCGCCCCGAGCGCGTCCAGCGCACGCAGCAGGTACGTTTCGTCGACGGCGCCGAGCATTTCGCGAACGTTGGCCGCCGACACCCGGCCTGCGCCGTGCGCGATCGCCTGGTCAAGCAGCGACAAGCCATCGCGCATGCTGCCCGCGGCGGCGCGCGCGAGCGAAGGGAGAGCCTCGCGCTCGAACTCTATGCCCTCCGCCTCGAGCAAACGTGCCAGATGCTCGGCGATCGCATCCTGCGGCATCTGCTTCAGGTTGAACTGCAGGCAGCGGCTCAAGACGGTCACCGGAATCTTCTGCGGGTCGGTGGTTGCGAGGATGAACTTCAGGTGCTCCGGCGGCTCTTCCAGCGTCTTCAGCATGGCGTTGAAAGCGGAGGTCGAGAGCATGTGTACTTCGTCGATCACGTACACCTTGAACCGGCCGCGCGTCGGCGCGTACTGCGCGGTCTCGAGCAGCTGGCGCATCTCGTCGACCCGGGTGTTGGTCGCCGCATCGACCTCGAGCAGGTCCACGAAGCGGCCGCCGTCAATCTCCGTGCATGCGCTGCATTTCCCGCACGGATCGGCAGTGATGCCGGATTCGCAGTTCAGGCACTTGGCGAGGATGCGAGCGATCGTGGTCTTGCCGACGCCGCGCGTGCCGGTAAACAGATAGGCGTGGTGCAGGCGCTGCTTTTCCAGCGCGTGCCGCAAGGCCTTCACGACATGCTCCTGCCCCACGAGCGTCGAGAAATTCCTCGGGCGGTACTTGCGCGCCAGAACGAGATAAGTCATGCGCGGATTCTAACAGCGGAGGGTGGGAGGTCTGAGGAGGGAGGGGCGTCAGCCTCTCCCTCCTTCCCTACCTTCTCAGAGCGATCAGGCGCAGCCTGATCACGCAAGGGTGGCGAGCCTTGTCCCCGGCACTTGCGGTGAGTAGCTGTGGCTGCTTCCTTCCGGACCTGACCAGGTTCACCACGCCGCAATGCGGGGGGGCCCGCCGTTGAGCGTCTCGCCGGGCCACCTGGCCCGTCAATCGAATTTGGCGGAGAGAATGGGATTCGAACCCATGATACGTGATTAGCGTATACACGCTTTCCAAGCGTGCGCCTTCAGCCGCTCGGCCATCTCTCCGTAAGGTCGAACAGTGCTCCTTCCTGTGAGCGGGGAGGGAGTTTAGCAGAATAGGCCCGAACCTCACAGGATGCCGGCCGCACTGCCTGCGGCGCCCATGAACGTAGATGCCACGATGAGTGCTATTGCCACAAGCGCAACGTACTCCGCGGCATCCCTCTCCTTTGCGCCGAGCACATGGCGCACCCCGGAGTACTGCAGGTAGAAACTGTGAAAAACCCCGATCAGTGTGGCAAACGCCAGATTCGGGATGGCAAGCAGCAATCCTGCCAGCAGCACCGGCGCGCTGCTGAACGCAGCCACTTGAAATGCCCTCCTCCAATTCCGCGCCAAATTGAAAAGGGGCGCCAGAAGATACAAGGCGGCAGCGAGCAGGTACACCGACAGGATCGAACCCAAATAGGTGACTGCCGCACGATGCGCAATCAGCCAGATCCCCTCGCGCCCCGCTTCGCTTGAAAGCATGAGTTCCACGCTCCAGGACGCTGCCGGCAGGAATGCCAGCGGCAGCACAAAGGACGTCAGGATGGCCCGCTGATCCGCGGGTTCCGCCCGGATGAATCGCCACTCGGAGCTTGGAGAAAGCGAAATGCGGAGCGCGCGAAGCAGGGCTTCGTACACGGGTCAGGCCGCAAGGGCGGCCAGGTAAAGGCGGATCTTCAGGACGATCAGGACGGCTTCGATGACAAGCAGAAAGAACAATGCCAAAAAGCCGATGTGTGCATCGACGACGAAACGCGGTGCGATGAACCGGGTCGCCTTCATGATCGGCGATGTGATTGTCTTCAGCAATGTGTACGCGAAGTTGCCCTCGCGCCGCGAGCCGGCCAGCACGAACAGCGCTGCCTGCCCGATGAGCGCCATGAGTGCGACTTCATTCAGCGCTTTCAGGATTACAACGAACTGATACATCACTGTGTGCCGGCCTCGACCGGGTCCTCGGTGGCACGGATGAGATGATGCGCCATCTTCGGATCGAACCGGTTCAAGTGCGCAATCACCTCTTTTAGCTTGTCGCGCCTCTCCAAGGTGAAATACGCCATGCCGAGTTCGTACCAGGCATGCCCGTTCATGGGCTGCAACTCGGCGGCGCACCTGAGCGCCTCGGCGGACTCCTCCTTCTTTCCGATGGAAGCGAGCGCCAGCCCCATGCCGTACCAAGCCCGGTCTATGCGTCGATTGATCTTCAGCGCACGCTCGAACGCGTCCACAGCGGGCTGATACTGCTCCTGGAGATGGAGCACGTATCCCAGATTGAACAGCAGGATTGCGTCGTCAGGATTCAGAATCAGCGCTTTCCGGAACACCTCCGCCGCAAGATCATGGCGCCCGACCGTTCCATGGAGGAATCCAAGCAGGCTCGCCGCGGCGACGTACGCCGGATCGATTCGCAGAGCGTCCTCCAGCGCGGCAATCGCATCGCTCGTGCGTCCAAACAGGGCCAGCATTCGCGCACGCTGATAGTGCCACCACGGACTCGACATCATCCTTCGACTCTCCGACTGCAAAGATCGCGAACAAATGACAAGGCCCGCCGAAGCGGGCCCTGTCAGCTCGCGCAAACGCAACCCTAAGTCGCGTTCGTGTTGATGTCGCCCTTCAGGTGCGGGTATCGCACATGGTCCACGAGTTCCTGCACCTTTTTGTCGGGTTCGGGCGTCAGCAGGCTCACCACGATAATCGTCAGGAATCCGAGCGGCGTCCCGAACACGCCGGCCGAGATCGGCTCCATGCCGAACCACTTGTTGGCCGGAGACCCGCCGAGGAACGGGTAAGTGATCTGCATGTAATACCAGCACACGCCCAGGCCGACGACCATGCCGGCAATCGCGCCCCACTTCGTCGCACGCCTCCAGAACACACCAAGCACCAGTGCGGGGAAGAATGACGAAGCCGCGAACGAGAAGGCCGCCCCTACCAGGAACAGGATTCCGCCCGGCTTGAGGGAGGTTACGTAAGCCGCAACCAGGGCAACCACCACGAGAAGGATCTTCGAGACGGTCACTCGGCGGCCGGTCGGCGCGGTGGGATCGATCATCTTGTAATACAGATCGTGGGAAAGCGCGTTCGCGATAGTCAGCAGCAGTCCGTCGGCCGTCGACAACGCCGCGGCCAGGCCACCGGCGGCGACCAGCCCGGAAACCACGTAAGGCAGTCCGGCAATTTCCGGCGTGGCGAGAACGATGATGTCCCCGCCAAGGACAATCTCCGCCAACTGCACGATCCCATCCTTGTTTACATCGGTAATCGACAGCAAGGTTGGATCGACCGCGGCCCAGTTGGCCGCCCATGCAGGCAGCGCCGAGAACGAACTCCCGACCAGGAAATAGTAGACGTCGTACTTCGCCAGCACCGCCAGAGACGGGGCGGTGAAATAGAGCAGGAAGATGAAGAACAAGGACCAGAATACCGACTGGCGCGCCTGCCTGACGCTCGGCGTCGTGTAGTAGCGCATCAGGATGTGCGGGAGCGCCGCCGTCCCGAACATCATGCAGAACACGATCCCGAGGAAATTCCGGCGGGCGATGTCCTGCGCAGCCTCATCCTTTCCCGGGAAAGGCGTAGCGTGCGGCTTTGGAGGGGCAGCGCGCGCGGCGAGCCCTTTGTCCTTGTTCCATTGGACCTTGGCGGCCTCGGCGTCCTTTGGATAGGCCGCCAACGTCTTTTCGGCTGCTGCCACCTTGTCGGCGGGCGCATTGTCCGCCTTCAGCTTGGCGATGTTCTGCTCGAGTTCGCCCTTGCCTTTCGCGTAAGCGCTGGCCGGATCCTTCAGGCCGGCACTGGCGGCGTCGGCGCGCGCCTTGAAGATTCCGCGCACCTCAAGCTCCTTCGGATCGCTGGCAAGAAGCTTCTCCTTCTCGGTCACTTTCTGCAGCACCTGCCCGTAGGCCAGTTGCGGGATCGGGTTGCCGGTGTACTTGACCGACAGCCAAACCACCGGCGTGAGGTAGGCAATGATCAGGATGATGTACTGCGCCACCTGCGTCCAAGTCACAGCGCGCATCCCGCCCAGGAACGAGCAGACGAGGATGCCACCCAGGCCGACGAACACGCCGACGCCGAACTCCAGTCCGGTAAACCGGGAGGTAATCAGCCCCACGCCGTAGATCTGCGCCACCACGTAGGTAAACGAGCACAGGATCGCCGCAAAGATCCCGACGCTGCGCACGATGTTGCCGCCATAGCGTTCACCGAGAAAATCCGGGATCGTGAATTGGCCGAACTTGCGCAGGTACGGCGCCAGGAGCAAAGCCACCAGCACGTAGCCGCCGGTCCAACCCATGACGAAGGCCAGCCCGTCGAAGCCAGAGAGGTACAGAGTGCCGGCCATGCCGATGAACGACGCCGCGCTCATCCAGTCGGCACCGGTGGCCATGCCATTGAAGAACGCAGGCACGCGCCTTCCGGCCACGTAATACTCGGCCGCGTCCACGGTCCGGCTCATGATGCCGATGCCCGCATACAGGGCGACCGTCGCGAAAAGGAACGTGTAGCCGATCCACTTCTTCGTCAGGCCCATCTGCTCGGCGATCGCGAGCAGTGCGAGAAAGACCAGGAATCCGCCCGTGTAGAAGGCATAGTACTTCTTCAACTGGGCGAAAAAGGCCTTGTGACCCATCACGGCGGTATTCATTCGTCTTCTCCCTCATGCACGCCATACTCGATGTCGAGCTTGTTCATGTAGTGCTGGTAATACCAGATCAGCACCACATAAATCACAAGCGAGCCCTGCGCCGACATGTAGAAGCCGAGCGGGAATCCGAGGATCGTGATGCCGTTGAGTTCCCTCGCGTACCAGCCTTCGATGAAAGTGACGACGAACCAGATGAACAGCAAGACTGCGGTGACGACCAGGTTCTTGTGCCAATACTCCTGGTGCTTTTCGGTCAACTCCATGGGGTCTCCTCCCAAATTGGCGGAAGTTGGAAAGGGCGATCCTTTTTTATGGGTCGATGGATCGCTTCCTACTGCCGAGACAATATTTGGGAACACTTACGTGAGTCTTACGGTCGAGGGGCACTGTCCGCAGGAGCGAGACCGCGGTGCGATCAACAGAAACGGGTCGGCGGAAACGGGTCATCGACTTGTGCGTCGCACAACCCGGATCTCGAATCGTTCCTCGTGACCGCCACCCCAGTTTGCTAGACTTCGCGGGGGGAGCGAGATATGCACATCTTGGTGGCCGAAGACCATCCGGGCGTGGCCGAAGCGCTGGTGGGAGCGCTGCGAAAATCCGGCTACGCGGTCGACTGCGTCGGCGATGGCGATGAGGCCGACACCGCGCTCGAGGCTTATGAATTCGACCTGCTGATCCTCGATATCGGATTGCCCCGCCGCTCCGGCCTCGAAGTGCTCAAGCGCCTGCGCTCGCGCAAGTCAGCGATGCCCGTGCTGATCCTGACAGCGCTCGACAGCGTCAAGGACCTGGTGGCCGGCCTGGATGCCGGCGCCGACGACTATCTCGCCAAGCCCTTCGAACTTGCGGTGCTGGAGGCCCGGGTCCGAGCGCTCATGCGCAGGGGGATGGGCGGCAGTTCCTCGCTGGTCAGCCACGGCCCCCTCACCTACGACCAGACCGGGCATGTCGCGCGGCTCAATGGCGTGCCGATCGATCTGTCGGCGCGCGAACTCGGTTTGCTCGAAATCCTGCTCAGGCGCGCCGGACGGCTCGTCTCCAAGGACCAGCTGGTCAACCACCTCTGCGAGTGGGGCGAAGAGGTGTCGGGCAATGCGATCGAAGTCTATGTCCATCGCCTGAGGCGCAAGCTCGAACCCGACGGCGTGCGCATTGTTACGGTCCGCGGCCTCGGCTACCGCCTGGAGAAGCACGACGCCGCCTAGCTTGCGGGACCGGCCCCGGCCACCGGGAGCGTGAACGAAAACACGGCGCCGCCAGCGGCTGAGTTTTCTACCCACATCCTGCCGCCGAAATGCGAGACGATCTGGCGGCTGATATGCAGCCCGAGGCCGGTGCCTCGCGGCTTGTCGGCCGAGTTGTCGGCCGCCTGGTAGAACTTGCTGAAAACCGCCTCATGGTCCTCCCGGCGGATGCCCCGCCCGTTGTCGCGCACGTCGACTTGCACGCATCCGTCACGCTCCGACAGCGAGATCTCGATGCGGCCGTTTCGGCTGTCGCAGAACTTCACCGCGTTCGACAGCAGGTTCAGCATGATCTGGATCATTCGATCGAGGTCGGCGATTACTGACGGGATTCCCTGCGGCAGTTTTGCGTCGACCTCGATGCTTTTTTCCCTGAAGAGCTGGTCCATTGCCGCGAGCGTGTCCGATATGACTTCGCGCATGTCGACCCGGCTTTCCGCCCAGTCGGTCATGCCGGATTCCATCTTCGCCAGGTCGAGCACCTGGTTGATGAGCCGGGTAAGCCGTTCGGCCTCCTTCGTGATGATTCCGAGGAACCGCCTGCGCTTCTCGACGCCCAGGCCCGGGTCGTTGACCAGGATTTCGGTAAACGCGCGGATCGAGGTTAGGGGCGTGCGCAGCTCATGGGTCACCGTCGAGACGAAATCGTCCTTGAGCTTGTCCAGTTCCTTGAGCCGCTCATTGGCTTCGCGCAGCTCGGAGGTCGCGGCCTCCAGTTCGCGCGACTTCTGTTCCAGCCTGTGGCTGTAGACGACGACCTGCGAGGCCTCGTCGAGAATTCCGCGCACCTCCTCGAGCGTCAGCGCGTCCTCGGTAACCACCGAGGCCACCATGATGCGCGCGGAGGCGGCACCGATTGCGCCGCCCAGTTGCACCTCGACGAATTGCACCAGCTCCGCATCGGCGGCCAGCGGCTCGTCGGGCCAGCGAACGCCCCGCATGGAGGCGTATTCGCGGAACGCGCCGTCCGCGGATGCCGAGCCGAGAAACCGGGCGAGGAGGTCGTAGAGGTCCGGGACCGATGCCGTGCCACGCCAGAAGCGGGCCCCGCCGCCCTCGCCCGGCTGACGGAACACGTCGACGAAGACGCTGGCCTGCCTGTGTTCCTCCGCGCTCGGTGAATGCAGCAGTGACACCGTCACGTAGGCGCCGATATTGGCGACCATGCTCCAGATCATCGCGTGGGTGATCTGGTCGAGTCCGGCGAGCCCGAACAATTGCAGAGGCCTGAGCAGTTCGATGTCGAATGGCCCCCTCTCGAGCAATCCCAGCGGCACCCAGCCGGAGCGCGCGAGGGCCGGCAACAGGAGCGTGTAGGCCCAGACAAGGAAGCCGAGGATCAGCCCGGTCAGGGCGCCCAGCCGGGTGCCGCCCTTCCAGAAGATTCCGCCGAGGATCGCCGGCGCGAATTGCGCGACTGCGGCGAACGAGGTCAGGCCGATGGACACCAGGGCATACGCCTCGCCGGCGAGCTTGAAATACAGGTACCCGAGCAGCAGGATCAGGATGATCGCGCCGCGTCGAATGGCGAGCACCAGCACCGTCAGGTCGCGCCGCTCGTTCAGGCGCAGCGCCGGCAGCCGCAGCAGGACCGGCATCACCAGATCATTGCATACCATGGTCGAGAGCGCGATGGTCTCGACAATCACCATCCCGGTGGCCGCCGACAGCCCGCCGATGAAGACCAGCAGGGCCAGCCACTCCTGCTTTTCGGCCATCGGCAGCGTCAGCACGAAGGTATCCGCATCGACGCTCCCGTCGGGAAACCGCAACAGCCCCCCGAACGCAATCGGGAGGACGAACACGTTGATGGCAAGCATGTACAGGGGGAACAGCCAGATGGCCTTGTTGATGTGCCTTTCGTCGACGTTCTCGATGACCGTCATCTGGAACTGGCGTGGCAGGAACATGATCGCCATCATCGACAGGATCGTGAGCCACGCCCAGCCGGCATACGACCCGGCGACGCCCTCGAACGGCGTCATCATTGCGTGCATCGCAGGGTCTGCAGCAGCGCGAGAAAACAGGTCGCCGAATCCGTCGTACATGCCGAACGTCACGAAAACGCCCACGGCGAGGAACGCGATCAGCTTGACCAGCGATTCGAAGGCGATCGCGGCGACGAGCCCCGGATGGTGCTCGGTCGCATCGAGGTGGCGCGTGCCGAAGGCGATCGTGAAGGCGGCGAGGATCAGCGCGACCCAGAGCGCGGTGTCCTCCCTGCCCTGCGCGACGGCGACCCTCTCGGGCATGACGATCTCGGGATAGTGGACCAGGATGGTGACACTGCTCGACACCGCCTTCAGCTGCAGCGAGATGTAAGGCAGGATCCCGATGACGGCAATGATCGTGACGATTCCGCCGAGCAGCGCGCTCTTGCCGTATCGCGACGCGACGAAGTCGGCCAGCGAAGTGATGCGGTTCTGCTTCGAGATGCGCATGATCTTGCGCATGACCAGCCACCACAGGGCGATCATCAGCGTCGGACCGATGTAGATCGGCAGGAAACCGACCCCGTCGCTGGCGGCCCGCCCGACGCTTCCGTAGAAGGTCCAGGCCGTCGCATACACCGCGAGCGAAAGGCTGTAGATGTAGGGGCTAGCGATCACCGTTCGCCCGGCGTCGGCCCGCTGGTCCGCGTAGTAGGCGATCGCGAACAGCAGCCCCAGATAGGCGAACGACGCGAGGATGAAGGTCGTGCCGTGCAACATTGCAGGAGTCCGGCCGCGGCGCCCGTGCGGCCGGCTTCAGTCGTCCGATTCGGCCACGACCGCGACGAGCGCAATCAGCGCGGCCCAGGCGGCGAACACGTAGGCGTAAAGCAGCGGTACACCGAACACCGTCCCGGGCACGTTGAACAGCGCCAGGAACGGGAAGTTGAAGAGCAGCGCGCCCAGCATGCAAAGCGCTGCGAGGCGCTGGCCCTTGCGTTCAGGATGAAGCATGCGACTCCCCGGGGTTTCTACATACTGTACCAACTTTCCGGGAGCGCCCGACCTGCTCGGCGCGATACCCGTTGCGGCACCTAATGCGCCCCCCCGAGCCAGTGGCGCCGTGCGGCCACCGCGAACAATTCGCTGCCGCTACTCGCCCCTTGCTTGCGGGCGGAATCGACAAGCACCTGGAACAGAAGCGCGGTCGCGAACGCGTCCGAGAGCGCATCGTGCCGCGCGGGATTGTCGATTCCGAATGCCCCCAGCCAGTCGTCCAGCGCCTTGCACTTGCGCGCAAGATCCGGAAACAGCGCGGGCGCAAGGCCGGCGAGGTCCAGCCAGGGGGTTCGCAGCGTCGCGCCGTGCGTGCGGAATGCCCTTTGCAGCAATGCGCGGTCGAACGAGGCGTGGAATGCGACCAACGGGCCGTCACCGGCGTACGCGGCGAACTGCCTCAGGGCGTCGCCTGGCTCGACCCCCGTGCGTTGCGCCGTGCCGGAGATCCCGTGGATGAGGATGTTTTCCCGGTTGCTGGCAATTTCCTGCCGAAGGATGACGGAGAACCCCTGCGCCGGCGAGATTCGGTCGCCCTCCACCGCCACGGCGCCGATCGCAAGCAGCCGGTCACGGTGTGGGTCGAGCCCGGAGGATTCGCAGTCCGCCACGATCCAGCGCACGCTCCCGGCCGGCCGTCCCGGTACGAGGCCCAGGAGCCGCCTCACCCACCCTGTAAAGCCCGCGCCCACCTCTACAGAGCGTAGTCCAAGCGCAGCCGCGCCTGCAGCTTGGCCTCCTGCCGGAAGGCCTCGCGCAGGATGCGGCGGTCGAGTTCATTCAACCCGGCGGGGTCGATACGGTTCTCGAACCCGGGCAACGGTGTGCCGTCGATGAATTGGTGGCGCAGGCGCAGTGACTGGATGAACAGGAACGCGGCGACCGCCGAATCGGCTTCCGCCCGAGGCAGCGCACCCGAGCGGCCCGCGCTCCTGATCCGCGCCAGGGTCCCCGTCTGGGATTCGCCCGCCGCAAGGGATAAAACCCTTGCGGCGTCGACGAACGGCCGGACCCCGGATTTCTTGAGGTCGATCGTCCCGCGGAACCCGGGCGTATCGTCGGTCACGAAATTGCGCAGCAAGCCGATTGGCGGCGCGGCCTGCAATGCGTTCTCCGCCAGCGCCCGGAGGAAAGCCTTGTTGCCCGAAGCCTGGGCGACGACTTCCAGCCGCAATTCGCCCGCAAGCCTCGCATCGCCGACCACCGACCGGAAGTCGAAGAAGATTGCGGCCTCGAGCAACGCCTGCGGCACCGGGTTGCGGATCCAGCCTGAAAATTCATCCTTCCACTGTGCAAGCGTAAGGCACCACTTCGGGTTGCGCGCCATGATGTTTCCCTTGCACAGCGGGAATCCGCATGCGTCGAGCGCCTGGTTGATCTCATCGGCGAAAGCCAGCATCTCCTCCCGGCCCGGGGCCTCCGTGCCTTCCCCGGCCAGGATCAGCGCGTTGTCCTGGTCGGTGGCCATGGTCTGCTCGGACCGTCCCTCGCTGCCCAGCGCGATCCAGCACCACCCGCCGCCCAGCCCGCGCCGGCCGGCCACATTGCGTGCCAGTTGCTCGACGAGCAGGTCGTTGAGCGAACTGATCACCTGGGTCACCTGCTCGGTTCCCAGCCCCTGGGCAACGAGGTGGTGCACGACCTGCCTGATGCGCCCGGCCGTCTCACGCAGCGCTTCGGTCGTCGACCCGCCGCGGATGCGCTGCGCAATCCTCTGCAGCGAAACCCTTTGCAGCGCGAAGAGATCGCGCTCGGAAACCACGCCCGACAGGCGCCCGTCCCTCACGACGACGATGTGGCGGATGCCGTGACGGGCCATGAGCAGGGCGGCCTCGAACCGGGGAGCCTCGGCACGCAGCGTCACGGGATGCGGCGACATGACTTCACTCACCGGCGTCGACAGCGCCACGCCGCCAAGCGCGACGCGAAACACCGCGTCGGGCTGCGTGAAGATCCCGGCAGGAATTCCGTCCGGGCCGGCGATGACGACCGAGCCGACCGCTTGCCTGCGCATTGTTGCCAGGACTTCGCCCACGCTGGTCGCCGGCGCGCACGAAACCGGCGGGCGCGTGATCAGGCCGTCCAGGGGTTCGAGCATGTCGCTCGAGCCGGCCATGTTCTCGCTCGCATAAGCGCGCATCTCCCGGCGCGACTGCTCCACCAGGCTGGCCAGGTAGTCCGTGCAGTACCGGCGAAAATGCGCGCTCCGTTCGAGGACCGCCTCGAAATCGGCCGCGTCAAGTTCGTAGACGAACGTGTCCTCCTCGGCGCGATAGGAATACTGGGTCGCGCGCTTGCCTATCAGTGCGCCGATCGGGAAGCATTCGCCCGGCGTCCGGAAGGCCTCGGCGGCCGCTCGTGGCGCAGGCCCCGCGACGACGCTGCGGACTGCGCCCTTCTTCACGATGCAAAGCCGCGTCACGACCCCCGCGCCGGGACCGACGATCTCCTCGCCCTTGGCGAAGTAGGCGACTTTCAGCTTCGAGGCCAGGAAATCGAGGTCGGCCGGGGCCATCCCGTCGAACGGTGGATGCGCCTTCAGTTCCCCGATGGTCGCCCTGACAAGCGGGCCCGTCACGGGCAACGCGTCCTCAGCGCACTTCTTTCAGCTGCTCCAGGATCGCCGGGTTCTCCAGCGTAGAGACGTCCTGCGTGATCTCCTCTCCCTTGGCAATCGAGCGCAGCAGGCGCCGCATGATCTTGCCCGAGCGCGTCTTCGGCAGGTTGTCGCCGAAACGGATGTCCTTCGGCCGGGCGATCGGGCCGATTTCCTTGGCCACCCAGTTGCGCAACTCCTGCGCGATCCGCTTTGCATCTTCGCCGGCCGGGCGCTGGCCCTTCAGCACGACGAACGCGCACACCGCCTCGCCGGTCAGCTCGTCGGGCCGACCGACTACGGCGGCCTCCGCGACGAGCGCCGTATTGGCCACCAGCGCCGATTCGATCTCCATGGTGCCCAGGCGATGCCCCGACACGTTCATTACGTCGTCGATCCGGCCCATGATGCGGTAGTAGCCTTCCTCGTCGGTACTCGCGCCGTCGCCGGCCAGGTAGTAGCGGCCCTGGAAGTCCTCCGGGTAGTAGCTCTTCTTGAATCGCTCCGGATCGCCCCAGATCGTCCTGATCATCGAGGGCCACGGCCGCTTGATGACGAGGATGCCGCCCTTGCCCTTGCCGACCGGGTGGCCGGTCTCGTCCACGATGTCGGTGATGATTCCCGGCAGCGGGAAGGTTGCCGATCCCGGCTTGGTAGGCGTGGCCCCGGGCAGCGGCGTGATCATGTGACCGCCGGTTTCGGTCTGCCACCAGGTGTCGACGATC
>CAZREB010000044.1:0-26080 GCA_964599095.1 uncultured Bordetella sp. | reverse complement strand
CGCGCCTGCTACCGCTACGGCTAGAAGTTTCTTTTTCATTCGGTAAATCTCCTGTCCGCGGAACCACGCGCGGGCGCGCGCGCCTTTCCCGAGCGCGGAGCCCGGCAAACGGCGGCGATTCGTCACCAACAGCATTGTTTGCGACAACCATTTGGTATTCGCGCCGCCGGATGCGGCGCCGCGTGGGCCCTGCGCCCGCGCACTTTCCGCCGGGGAGGCACTGCGCCCATCGGGTCATGCAATAACAAAAGGATTCTTGTGAAAACAAAATAATTCCGGTTATGTTCAGTCATTGAATGCAATTTGGAACTTCAACAATGAAAATACAGTTGACTCGAATCTGCTAACAAAGCTAAAACGTCAGGCCGTTCGATTCGCTGCATTCGATGCATGCAGCACCCAGGCTTGGAAGATGCGACCGTCCCCTACTGAACCCGCCGCAGCGAACGATTCGCGCTGGGCCGACACGCGCTGCAGGACCAACCCGATACCGGGCTCGGCGCGCGGCGTCCCGGGCTATCCGGAAAAGCTTCGCGTCTATCTCACCGCGGCGAGTCCGTTCTGGCAGGTCCGCTGCTTCTTCCGGGGGAAAATGCATACCCGCAGCCTGCGCACGACCGATCTTCGCCGGGCCCTGCGCGGTGCGCAGGCCTTCTACGAGGAACTGACCGTCCGCTACGCCGAATCCGCGGACCACATCACGAGGCACAAGGCCGTCTTCCTCGGCCCGCTGTTCCGGGACGCCGCCCAGGGTCTGCTCGACTCCGAGCGTGCCCGGGTGAAGCGTGGCGAATTCGCGGCCGGCTCGATGGAAGTGCTCGAAGGGCAATTGGCCAAGCACGTCGTTCCCTTCTTCGGCGCAATGCAGCTGGCGGACATCAAGCTGGCGCACATCGAGTCGTTCCTGCAGACGCTCACCGCGCGATCGCTGGCGACCATGACCATCCACCACTACATGATCGCGCTGCGCAAGGTGCTCAAGTATGCGGTTGCGCATGGCATGCTCGGCACGGTTCCGCCCATGCCGCAGGTCCGGCTCAGCAGTTCCCCGCGCGGCGGCTTCAACATGGGGGAGTACAGGCAGCTGGTGCGCACGGCCCGGGCTGCGGTGCAGCCGCCGGCCGGCCCGGCAGCGCCGGTACGGCCGGATCGCCGGGCCCGCATGCCCTCCGACCGCGTGCATGCAGACATCCCGCTTCTGGTCCGGTTCATGGTCAACAGCTTCGTGCGGCCTCACGACGTCAAGCTGCTGCAGCACAAGCACGTACAGGTCGTCCGCAACGCGAGCACCTACTTGCGACTCGTGCTGCCCGAGACGAAGCGCAAGTCCGCGCCGGTAGTCACGATGCCCGCAGCCGTGCGCATCTACGAAAGGCTGCGGGCGCGAGCCGCCCGTGCGGGCCGCGCGGGTCCGGACGATTTCGTGTTCATGCCCGAGGAGAACGACCGGCGCATGGCGATGTGGCTGATGGACCGCCATTTCGTCCGGGTGCTGAAGCAGTCCGGCCTGCGCATCAGCCATCTAGGACAGCGCAGGACGCTCTACAGCCTGCGCCACACCGCGATCATGTTCCGCCTGCTCTACGGGGAGGGCATCGACCTGCTGACGCTGGCCCGCAACGCGCGCACCTCCGTGGCGATGATCGAGAAGTTCTATGCGTCCAATCTCACCGGCGAGATGAACGTCGACATGCTCCAGAGCCGGCGCCCGCGTACGGCCTGACCGACCGGGGTCGCCGGCCGCGCGAATGGCGGCCACGCTCGCGAATGCTCAGCCCAGCCCGGCGAGCCGGTTGACCTCGGCCGGATCGACCCCGAGCCGCTCTGCGGCCTTGAGGATTTCGCCCCAGCTCGTCTCGTCCACCGGGATGCCCTCGGCCAGCCGTTTCGCGCGGGTTTCGCGCTCAGGCTCGCCGGCGAGTCGCACCCTGTCGAAGCCGGGCTGCGGCGGAGAGGCCTTGACCCAGTCGAGGAAGGCCGTCATTTCGGAGGCGAACAAGGCACCGGAAGAGAGCTTCGCCGGGTCGAACAGGATCGTCAGCATCCCGTTCAGGACGCGCTTCGCCCCGGTCGCCGGCTCATGGCACGCCATGCCGGCCGCCAGCGCCCCGCCGAGGATTTCGCAGACCACCGCAAGGCCGTAACCCTTGTGCTCGCCGAACGTGACGATCGCGCCATGCGGCGCGACGACTGCGAACTTCGGGTCGGTCGTCGGGTGGCCCTTGTCGTCGATCAGGCGCCCTGCCGGCATCTGCTCGCCCTTGTTGTGCGCGACGCGAGCCTTGCCCTGCGCCATCACGCTGGTGGCGAAATCGAGCAGGATCGGCTCGCCGCCCGGCACCGGGATGCCGACCGTAAATGGATTGGTGCCGAATCGCGCGTCGCCGCCGCCAAACGGTGCGACGATCGGCCGGGAAATCACGTTGGTGAAGTGGATCGAGACCAGGTTCGCCGCGACCGCCATCTCGGCCCAAGCGCCGATCCGGCACAGGTGGTGGGAATTGCCGAGTGCGACGATGCACGTGCCGTATTGCTTCGCGCGAGCGATGCCCATCTCCATCGCCTCGTGGCCGATCACCTGCCCGAATCCCGCCTGGCCATCGAGCCGCAGCATTGCACCGCCGTCGAGCGTGGTCTTCACATGGGCATTGGCCCTGAGCCCGCCCTCGACAAAGGCCTCCGAATAGCGCGGCAGCATGCCTATGCCGTGCGAATCGTGCCCGGTGAGGTTGGCCTGGATCAGGTTTTCGGTGACGAGGTCGACTTCGCGCGGTGAGCTCCCGAACCCGCGCACCAGCGTCTTGATCGCCGCCGTCAGCGGCTCGACACGAATCGTGTGGATCTTTGCCATGGATACCCTTGTGCTGCCGGTCGAGCCAGGGAGGCCCCTTCACCGGGATTGGAAACGCGGGCCGAAGCTTATCAGGCGCCAAGGCGCGCGGTCATCTCCACGATCGCGTCGGCCGCAATCCTCGGATGCTCGAGCGGAAACAGGTGCCCGCCCTTCACCCGCTTGAAGGCGAAACCGGCACGCCGCATCGTCGACAGCCCCACCCTGCGAACGACGTCCGAGTGTGCCCCGCCGATGAATCCGGCCGGCACCTCGAGCGATGCCAGCCCGCGGTGAAGGTCGTGCGGCACCGTTCGATAGATCCGGTATTCGATTGCCGGATCGATCATCAGCCGCAGGCGGCGGCCGTCGTCAACCAGGCCGTAGCGCACGTAGTCGCGCAGGGCCTCCGGCGCGAAGTGGCGGAACAGTGCCTTGCCGCGGAAATGGCGCTCGGCTTCCGCGAGACTGCCCCATTCGGCGCGCCGGTCGCGGGTCCCGCCGGCCGGCGTCACGCGATCGACGATGCCGAAGCGCTTGGTGGCCGCCAGCAGCCGGCCCTTGATCGCGCCGATGATCGGCGCGTCGAGCAGGATGATGGCGCGAAACAGGTCGGGCCGCGCCACTGCCGCCATGAAC
Organism: uncultured Bordetella sp.; assembly: GCA_964599095.1. Lineage (GTDB taxonomy): Bacteria > Pseudomonadota > Gammaproteobacteria > Burkholderiales > SG8-39 > SZAS-79. The sequence continues at coordinate 22,611 of CAZREB010000044.1, read as the reverse complement.
GTGAGGTACCCGCCGAGAGAGTGGCCGATGCCGATCACCGGATGGGCGTGCGACCTTTCGATGTGCTCGATGACCTGGCGCGCCAAGAGCGGCCAGCCTTCGGTCGGCGGATGGCGCGGGTCCATGCCGAGCGCCGCGATCGTGCTGATCCTGAAGGACGCCTCCAGCGCACCCAGCATGCTGCGGTAGGTCGGCGCGGGAAACCCGTTGGCGTGGGAAAAATGGAGCACCGGGCGGCGCATGCGAACCAGTCTATCTATAATGCGCGCCCATGTCGCGCTACACGCTGGTCGTCCTGCTTTCGCTCGGCGCGTGCGCCGCGAACCCGTTCCTCGACGGTACGGCACCGCATCGCACGCCGCTGGGATTCCGCAACGTCTACCCGCATCCCGAGAAAGCCGGCTTCTGGAAATGGAAGTGGGAGCAGTGGCGGGACGGGCTGCCGAAAAAACCCGAAGGCGGTTACCGGTTCGAGGCTGCGCGGCCCGATACCGATTTCCTGCGCACCAACCGTCGCGAAACGTCGGTCACCTGGGTCGGCCATGCGACCGTGCTGCTGCAGACCGCGGGCGTCAACATCATCACCGACCCGCAATTCTCGGAGCGCGCTTCGCCCCTATCGTTCGCCGGCCCCAGGCGGGTGATCCCGCCGATACCGGCACTGGCCGACCTGCCGCACATCCACGCCGTGCTGATTTCCCACGATCACTACGACCACCTCGATGTCGCGACCGTCACCGCCCTTGCGAGGCAACCCGGCGGCTCGCCGCGGTTCTTCGCCGGGCTCGGGACCAAAGCCTGGTTCGCCGACCTCGGGATCACCGACGTCGTGGAACTGGATTGGTGGCAACACGTTGAATTCATGGGACTTGAAATGAATTTCGTGCCGGTCCAGCACTGGTCCAAGCGGACCTTGACCGATGAAAACCAGCGCCTGTGGGGCGGCTGGGTCGTTCGGCAGCCGGCTTTTTCGTTCTTTTTTACCGGCGACGCCGGCTATTCGGCCGACTTTGCCGACGTGGGCCGGCGATTCGGTGGCGTCGACCTGGCCGCGATCCCGATCGGGGCCTACGAACCGCGCTGGTTCATGAAGACCATGCACGTCAACCCGGAGGAGGCGGTTCGGGCCCATCGTGATGTAAAATCGCGGGTTTCCCTTGGAATTCACTGGGGTACCTTCGACGACCTCACCGACGAGAGCCTTTACGAGCCGCCTTTGGCACTGGCGGCCGCAGCCGCAAAAGCCGGGCTCGCGCCGGGCGAGTTCTTCGTGCTGAAGCACGGGGAGACCCGCAGGCTCGAACGGCAGTAGGAATGCAGCCCGAAACCGGCCGCGATCGCGGCCCGGACCCTCGGTTCACCACATCCAGCACCTAACAGGAAAGCACCATCATGGCCAGGCAGAAAGAGCTCAAGCTCTACCGCAACATCGGGATCATCGCCCACATCGACGCGGGCAAGACCACCACCACGGAGCGCGTGCTCTATTACACCGGCAAGAAGCACCAGATCGTCGACGTGCACGACACCAAGGACGGCAAGCTGAGCACCACCACCGACTACCTCGAGCAGGAGAGGAAGCGCGGCATCACGATCCAGTCGGCGGCCGTGTCCACCGAATGGAAGGGCCACCAGATCAACATCATCGACACCCCAGGCCACGTGGACTTCACCATCGAGGTGAACCGTTCGTTGCGCGTGCTCGACGGCGCGGTCGTGGTGTTCGACGGCGTCGCGGGCGTGGAGCCGCAGACCGAGACCAACTGGCGCCTCGCCAACCAGTACAACGTGCCGCGCATGTGCTACATCAACAAGATGGACCGCATGGGGGCCAACTTCGAGAAGGCCATCACCGGCATCAAGGAGCGCCTCGGCGCGAAGATCGTGCTCTGCCAGATCCCCATCGGCAGCCACGACGAGTTCAAGGGCATGGTCGACCTGATCGCCGGCGCCGGCTATGTCTGGAAGGAGGAAGACAAGGATTCCCCTTGGGAGACGATCCCCATCGAGGAAATCAAGGGCCGCTTCACGTTCGCGAGCGCCCGCGACAACAAGTGGATGGACGATCTCCTCGACCTGCGCCGCGAAGCCATCGAGACGGCGCTCGCGCTGGACGACGACGCGTTCATGGAATTCATCGAGACCGGCAAGTTCGACATCGCCAAGGTGAAGGAATGCATCCGCAAGGGCACGGTGACCGGCAAGCTGGTCCCGGTCTTCTGCGGTTCGTCGTTCAAGAACAAGGGCGTGCAGCAGCTCCTCGACGGCGTGATCGACTACATGCCCTACCCCGGCGAAAACGGCGGCATCTCGATCGTCGACCCGGACGGCAAGGTCCTCGGCGAGCAGGCGGTCACCGACGACGCGCCCGCGCGCGCGCTCGCCTTCAAGGTCATCAACGACCAGTTCGGCACGCTCACCTTCGTGCGCGTCTATTCCGGCGTGATCAAGAAGGGCGACACGCTGCTCAACGTCACGCGCGACAAGAAGGAGCGCATCGGCCGCATGGTCGAAGTGCAGGCCGACGAGACCAAGGACATCGCCGAGGCGCGCGCGGGCGACATTTGCGCGTTCGTGTCGATGAAGGACACCGAGACCGGCGACTCGCTCTCGGATCCCTCGAACCCGGTGCTGCTCGAGCGCATGCGCTTCCCCGACCCCGTGATCAGCGTGGCCGTCGAGCCCAAGACGCGCGGCGACATCGAGAAGATGTCCACGGCACTCTACAAGATGGCCAAGGCCGACCCGTCGCTGCGCCTCTCGGTCGACCAGGAGACCGGGCAGACGGTGCTCAAGGGCATGGGCGAACTGCACCTCGAGATCACCATCGACCGCATGCGGACCGAACTGGGCGTCGAGGCGATCATGGGCAAGCCCAAGGTCAGCTTCCGCGAGGCCTTCGGTGCCAAGGTCGAGCACACCTACACGCACAAGAAGCAGTCGGGCGGGTCGGGCCAGTTCGCCGAGGTGAAGATGATCTTCGAGCCGCTGGAACAGGGCGAGGGCGTGCACTTCGAGGATGAAGTCGTCGGCGGCCGCATCCCGCGCGAATTCATCCCCGCGGTCGAGCACGCAATCAAGAGCGAGAGCAAGAAGGGCCAGATCGCCGGCTACGAGGTCGTCGACTTCAAGGCACGCCTGATCGACGGCAAGTTCCACGACGTGGATTCGTCCGCGCTGGCCTTCGAGATCGCCGGGCGCGCGTGCTTCCGCGAATCGCACCGCGCAAGCCGGCCGAAGCTCCTCGAGCCGATCATGAAGGTCGAGGTGGTGACCGAGCCCGATTACCTCGGCGACGTCATCGGCGACATGAACCGGCGCCGCGGCCAGGTGACCGACCAGGGCCAGAAGGGCCCGAGCGCGTTCATCCAGGGCTTCGTGCCGCTGGCCGAGATGTTCGGCTACATCAACTTCCTGCGCTCGGCCACCAGCGGCCGCGGCACGTTCACCATGGAATTCGCGCACTACGCCGAAGTGCCGGCGGGCCTGGTGGACAAGCTGATGGAGAAAGAATCGAAGTAGGCCTGGACTTTCCGGGGAAGGTCCGGGGAGGGGGGCCTGGCCCCCCCTCCCCGCTTGATTACACGTACTCTGATGCGGCGCTGTCGGCGTCGATCGGCCTGCCGGCGAGGTAGCCCTGGATCAGGTCGCAGCGGGCGCCCTGCAGGAATTCGAGCTGCGCCTCGTTCTCGACGCCTTCGGCCACCACGCGCAGCGACAGCGCGTGCGCGAGGCCGATGATCGCGGTCACGATCGCGTTGTGGTCGCGGCTCATCGGCACGTCGGTGATGAAGGACTTGTCGATCTTCAGCTTGTCGACCGGGAAGCGCTTGAGGTACGCGAGGCTCGAATAGCCGGTGCCGAAATCGTCGATCGCCAGCCCGACGCCGAGGTCCTTGAGCTTCTTCAGCATCCCGAGCGTCTGGTCGGTCTGCCTCATGACGGTCGATTCGGTGATCTCCAGTTCGAGCATCTCGGCGGGCAGGCCGGTCTCCTCCAGCGTGCGGGCCACCATCTCTGCCAGGTCCGGGTCGTTGAACTGGCGCGCCGATATGTTGACCGCGACCGGCATCCGCTTGTCCACGCCGATCTTCCGCGCCCAGGTGCACGCTTCGCGCAGGGCCTGCGCGCCGATCTTCAGGATGAGGCCGGTATCCTCGGCCAGCTGGATGAACTCGGTGGGCGAGACCAGCCCGCGCGACGGATGCCGCCACCGCAACAGCGCCTCGTGCATGACCGTGCAGCCGGTCTTCAGTTCCGAGATCGGCTGGTAGTAGACCACCAGCTCGCCCTTTTGCACCGCGCGCCGCAGGTCGTTCTCCAGCGTCAGGCGCCGGCTGGCCGCCAGGTTCATCTGCTCGGTGAAGAACTGGTAGTTGCTGCGGCCCATTTCCTTGGCGTGGTACATCGCCGCATCGGCATTGCGGATCAGGGTCTCCGCGTCGCTGCCGTCTTCCGGGAATACGCTGATGCCGATCGACGGCGTGACGGTGACGTCGCGGCCTTCGAGCCCGATCGGGTCCGAGAGCGTCTCGATGATCTTCTGCGCGACCTGCGCCGCGTCCGCGCCGCGCGCGATTTCAGGCAGCACGACCACGAATTCGTCGCCGCCGATGCGGCACACCGTATCGCCCACGCGCAGCTGCCTCACCAGGCGCTGCGCGACTTCCTGCAGCAGCCGGTCGCCGGAGGCATGGCCGAGCGAGTCGTTGATCGTCTTGAACCGGTCCAGGTCGATGAACATCGCGGCGGTCTGCTTGCGATTGCGGTAGCTGAGCGCGAGCGCCTGCGTCAGGCGGTCCTCGAGGATGCGACGATTCGGCAGGCCGGTCAGCGCATCGTGGTCCGCGAGGTGGCGGGCGCGGCCCTCGGCCTGCTTCCTCTCGCCGATCTCGGCCTCGAGCCGCTTGTTGGCCGCCTGCAGCTCGGCAGTGCGCTCGGCCACCAGCTTCGCGAGCGATTCACGCGTCTCCCGCTCCGCCGAAACATCGTCGAAGCTCCAGATCCACAACTGCTCCTCGCCGCCGGTGTCGATCCTGCGGCCGACGGTGCGGCACAGGAACGTCGTCCCGTCGAGGCGCTTGAAGCGCTCTTCGGCGACGTGCATTCCGCCGGGCGGCGTGTTTTCATAGGCGGCACGCCCGGCCCTTTCCCAGTCGTCGTGCTCGGCAAACAGCACCTCGCTCGATTCCCCCACCAGCGTGCCCGGCTCGCGGCCGGTCATCTGCTCCAGGTAACGGTTGGAACGCTGGATCACCCGGTTCCGCACGAAAGCGATGCCGACCGTGGCGTTCTGCAGTATCAGCTCCTGCTCCTGCGCCAGCTGGCGGATGCGGTCGCCTGCCGCCTTTTCGGCGGTCACGTCCTCGAACAGCCAGACGGACCCCTGCTCGGGATCCTCGGGGTGCACCGCGCGGCCCGACAGGAAGCACCAGAATTCGGACCCGTCTCGCCTTCGCATGCGCCGCTCGCGGCCGGGCGCCGAGCCGCTCCAAAGCTCGTCGTCCAGCAGGTCGCCGGACTCGAACCGGCCTTCGCCGGGGCACAGGTTCTGTGTCGGCTGGTTGAGGAGCGCGCCCGCGTCGTAGCCGAAGATTTCCTCGAAGCGCCGGTTGCAGCGCATCACCTTGCGGTCCTTGAGGAACGCGATCCCGATGAGCGCATTCTCGAGGATCGCGTTCTGCTCCTTGAGCAGTCGCCGCACCTCCTCGTCGGCGCGCTTCCTCTCGGTGACATCCTCGAAGAGCCAGACGTAGCCCTTGGCCGGCTGGCCCGGTTCGACCGCCCGGCCGGACATCCGGCACCAGAAGCCGGAGCCGTCCTTGCGCCTGAGCCATTGTTCGCGTGAATGGGTGCCGCCGGCGTCGATCAGCGCGTAGCTCCTGCCGCCGCGATTGAACTCCTCGTCGGTGAAATACATGTTCCGGGTCGAACTGTGCAGCCCCTCGCCGGGATCCATGCCGAACAGCTCCTCGAACCGCCGATTGCAGCGGAGCACCTTGCGGTCACGCACGATCGTGATGCCGACCACGACGTTGTTCAGGAGCGCCTGCTGCTCGAGGACCAGGCGCTCCATCTCCTCGTCGGCGCGCTTCTGCTCGGTGACGTCCTCAGTCAGCCAGACCGAGCCCTGCGACGGATCGGTCGCATCGGCCGCGCGCCCGGTGACGCGTCCCCAGAACGTCGTGCCGTCCTTGCGCAGCATCTGCATGCGCTTCCTGAACGACAGGCCCCTGGCGAGCTGTTCGTACGCCTTGCCGACCGCCTGGAAATCCTCTTCGCTCGCATACAGCATCACGGTCGGCTGGCCGCTCAGTTCACCGGGGCCGTAGCCGAACATTTCCTCGAACCTGCGCGTGCAGCGCATGATGCGCCGGTCCTTGACGAACAGGATGCCGGCCGAGACGGTTTCCAGGATCGCCTCCTGCTCGCGCAACAGGCGATCCATCTCGTCGGTGGCGCGTTTCTTCGCGGTGATGTCGTCGACGATCCAGACCGTGCCCAGGCGCGGATTCCCCGGGTTGATCGTCTTCGCGATCACGCGCGCAAGGAAAGTCGTGCCGTCCTTCCTCTTCATCTCCCATTCGAGGTCGAGCTGGCGGCCGGCCGTAAGCACCGGCACCGCGATCGCGCCCAGCGCCGAGTACGATTCATGGCTCGGGTACACGCATTCGCCGGGCTGGCCGATCAGGTCGTTCGGCTCCCAGCCGAAGAGCTCGGCAAACTTCGGGTTGCAGAGGAAGAACTTGCGGTCGCGCGTAAACGCGATCCCGATCCACGCATTGGCCAGCGCGGCCTCGTATTCGAGCTGGGTATAGCGCGTGCGTCCGGCGAAACCGGCCACTGCGGGCAGTTCCTCGCGCGGGACTCTCACCGCGTCCTTGGCGCGCTCGTTCACTTCAGCGCGCGCCTTCCGCGGCTGCGGCCAGCGCGACGAAATCGCCGGCAAACCCGCGCAGCCGCCGGACCGCGCGGCCACGCTGCTCGGCGGTCAGCGTCCTGTCCAGGTCGAGGAGCATCGCGTAGAACTCCTGCAGGTTGGCCTTGCGCGCCGCCTCGTACGCCGGTTCGCGGTTCTGGTCCCAGGCCGCGGCCCATTGCGCCAGGCGCTTCTTCGCTTCCTTCGCCTTCACGATCGCGACCAGCTCGCGCTGCATCCGCCTGCGATCCCGGTCGCGCAGTTCGTCGTCCAGTGGTGCGCGGCTGCTGTAAAGGACCACGCGCTCCACCTGCGCATCCGTCAATGGCCCGACCCAGTCCTCCATCCGCTCGACGTTCCGCTTGACGCGCCTTGCGCGCCGCTCCTCCTGCGGCTCGCGCAGGCCGTGCTCCTTCGCGAATTCCCGGTTCTCCCTTTCAAGCTGTGCCTGGAACCTTTCGACCTGCGCCGGCGAAAGCGAGTCGAGCATGTCGGCGATCTCCCCGCCCCCCGCCTTCAGGCTTGCTCGCAGGTGGGCCTGGAATGAATCGTAACCCCAAACGAGATCGGCCTGCGAGACCCCGCGCGCCAGCCGGTCGGCCAGCTCGTCGGCCACGCGCGCGTAGCGAGGCAGCTCGCTCTTGCGGTGCCACGCAAGAAAGCGCTGCACGCGCCGCTCGAACTCGGCCTTCTGCTCGCCCTCGAAGCCGAAATACCGCCCGCCCCGCCACTGCAGGAGCGTGTCCGCGTTGTTGTAGCCGAGCTGCAGCGCGCTGCAGCCGGAAAACGCCGCCACGCAGGCCAGGGCCAGCCAGGCGGCGAAACGGCCCGGTCGGGACCCGGGATGCGCCGCACGCGTCACCAGTAGTTCTCCACCGTGATCTGGCCGGGACTGCGGCGACGGTGCTTCTTCATGCCCCGTGCCGCAAGCGCGGCGATCGCGTCTTTCACCATTTCCGGATTGCCGCACAGCATCACCTGCGAGGCTTGCGCCGACAGCTCGACGCCCGCCTTCGCCTCGAGCGAGCCATCGGTGATCAGCGCAGGAATCCGTCCGTTGAGGTCGCCCCTTTCGTCTCGGCTCGTGACCCGGACGACGCCGAACTGCGCCGCGTGACGCTTGGCGATGGCATCGATCGCGTCGCCGTAGGCCAGGTCGGAGGAGTACCGGGCCGCGTATACCAGCGTTACCCGCCGAAACCGCTTCCACGCTTCCTCGGTGCGCAGGATCGACAGGAAGGGCCCGACGCCGGTCCCGGTGGCCACCAGCCACAGGTTGGCCGCGTCCGGCACCTCGGACAGGACCAGGAATCCCGCAGCGCTTGAAGAGACGAAGATCCGGTCCCCCACGCCGAGACCGGCCAGGCGCGGCGAGAGCGGGCCGCCTTCGACGATCGCATAGAAGAATTCCAGCGTCCGCTCGTCCGGCGTATTCACGAATGAATAGGGGCGTCCGATGCGCTCGCCGCCGATGTCGAGCGCGATCTTGCCGAACTGGCCGGCCTCGAACCGGATGCCGGGCGCATCGCCGGGCAAGTCGATCCGCAGGCTCAGCAGCCGGTCGGTCCAGCGCTTCCGGCCGACGACGGTCCCCTCCAGCCAGGCAGTCATATGAACCGGGTCATCGAGCGCGCGTCATGCGATGCGATGGGTCACGTGCGCGTCACTTCACTCGCGTCAGGGGCCCGCCGCGCAACGGCAGCTCGTTGGCCGGCGTCACGTAGGGCTCGAACGTGATGTCTTCGGCTTCGCTGCCGAGCAGCGAGATCGAGCCGCGGCGGCGGTTGTTGCCGGTGTCGCTGAACTCGAAGCCGTAGACGCGCGCCACGCGCAGCCTCCCCTCCGCATTGCGCGCGAGGCGCATGCTCGTCACCGCGACCGTGTCGTCGAGCAGCATCAGGTCGTATCGTTCGCAAGCCGTCCGCCCCGCGACGAGCGCGGTCTCGCGCGCACGCAACGTGTCGATCCAGAACACGGTTCCGGCGATCAGCAGGGCAAGGGCAACGGCTTCCAGCATGGGGGGCGTATTGTAGCCGCCTCCCTCCGGGCGCCCGGGCAAATGACAGCGTTTTCCGGCGATCTCCCTATTGCGCAGAGGGGCTGGGATAGGCCTGGTTGACGGCGTCGATATCGGCGAGGATTTCCGGCGCGAGGACTGCTTCGAAATTGCGCAGCGATTCATCGAGCTGGGCGACGCTGGTCGCACCCACGATCGTCGACGCAGTGAAGAACCGGCCGCGCACGAACGCAAGTGCCATGGCGGCCATCGGGAGGCCGTGCTTCTTCGCCACCTTGGCGTACTCCCCGACCGCGGCAACCACGCGCGGGCGCATGTAGCGTTCGCCGAAAGGCTTCAGCTTCACCATGCGCGCATCGGCCGGCATCGCGCCGCCGAGATACTTGCCGGTGAGCTGGCCCATGCCGAGCGGGCTGTAGGCGAGCAGCGGCACATTGAGATGCCGGCTCGCCTCGGCCGGATCGCCGTCGAACATCCGGGCGAGCAGGCTGTAGCCGTTCTGCACCGACACCGGTCCAGGCAGGTGGTTGGCGCGGGCCACCCGCACGAACTCGCACAGGCCGTAGGCGGTCTCGTTCGACAGCCCATAGGCGCGGATCTTGCCGGCCTTGATCGCGGCAGCCATGCCTTCGATCTGCTCCAGGATGCCGGTCGCCTCGCGCTCCCTGGAAGGGTCGTATTGCCACGAGCCGAACCCCGGCACGTAACGCTCCGGCCAGTGAATCTGGTAGAGGTCGATGTAGTCGGTCTGCAGGCGCCTGAGGCTGTCGTCGATCGCCCAGGGTATCGTCTTCTTCGATATGTGCGTCTCGCCGTTGCGGATCCAGTCGCGGCGCCCCGGACCGGCGATCTTGGAGGCGAGCACGATCCGGTCGCGCTTCGCCCGGTTGCGGCCGAGCCAGGTGCCGACGATCGTCTCGGTGCGGCCCTGCGTCTCCCTCTTCGGCGGCACCGGGTACATCTCGGCGGTATCGATGAAGTTGATCCCGTTGGCCAGCGCCCAGTCGATCTGGGCATGGCCTTCGGCCTCGGTGTTCTGCTCGCCCCAGGTCATCGTGCCGAGGCAGAAATCCGTCACCTCCAGCGCGCTGTCGGACAGGCGGTTCTTCTTCATGCGATTTCCTTCGCGTCGCGGCGGCGGTAGAGCAGGATCGGAAAGGACGTGAACCGGCGGGCGATCCCATGGCCCGGGAAAGGATCGAGCGGCGTGAATGGCATCGGCAGGTCCGCCACAGGAGCGCCGAGGATCGCCCTCGCGAGCTGGGCGCCGATCGACGTAGCAAGCGCGACGCCCCGGCCGTTGCAGCCGACGAAAGCGTACACGCCCGGCGCAAGCTCGTGGCAATGCGGGAGCTTGTCCCACGTGACGCCGACATAGCCATGCCAGACGTATTCGAACTTCGGCCGCCCGAGCTGCGGAAACACCTTTTGCACCCGTTCGGCTGCGCGCGCCGGCGCGCGCTCGCGCCAGCCGAGCGGCACCGCGAGCGCCGCGCCGGTCACCAGGCGCCCGTTGGCGTCCCAGCGGAAAAAATGCAGGTCGCCCTGCGAGTCCGAACAGGCGTGGTCCTCGGGCAACACGGTAGCGCGCACTTCTTCCGGATACACCTGTGTGGCCATCTGGTGGCTGCGCACCGGAAACACCGTTTGCATCAGCTTCGGCCACAGCGAGGACGAAAACGTGTCGCCGTAGGCATGCGTTGCGATCACCACCTTGTCGGCTCGAACGCTCCCGTGCGCCGTAGTCACCTTCCACGCGCTGCCGGATCGCTCCACCGATGTCACCGGGCTCTCACTGTGCACCACCGCGCCCGCCTCGATCGCCGCGCGCGCAAGCCCGCGCACATAGGCAAGCGGATTCAACTTGCCGCCGGTGGCGTTCTCCCAGCCGCCATGCCAGAACTTCGATCCGGTGATCGCCTCCACGCCCTTGGCGTCGAGCAATTCCACCGGCGCGCCGCGCCGGCCCCAGGCCTTGACGCGCTTTTCCGCCAGCTTCATGCGTCCCGGCGAATGCACCGGCTGGACCCAGCCGTTCTGCACCGCCTCGCAATCGATCCGGTGCCTGCGGATCAGGTCGAAGGTGAATTTCGCCGAATCGGCCACGAGCTGCACCAGCTGCTCGCCCTTGGCCGCGCCGCCGGCCTCCGGCGAAATCCGGGCGGGCACGTCGTCCGGGTCCATGCGCGACAGCGTCGGGATCACCTGCCCGTTGTTGCGGCCCGAGGCGCCGAATCCGATGACATCGGCTTCGAGCACGACCGCCTTCGCGCCGCCCTGCGCTACCGCGAGCGCGCAGGACAACCCGGTGTAGCCGCCCCCAATGATCGCGACGTCTGCTGTAACCTCGCCTTCGAGCGCGCGCGTAGCCGGCGCAGCGGGCGCCGTCGCGGCCCACAACGACCCGGAAAAGACGGCGTCCGGCATCCGGCGACTGCGCTCAGGCCGCCATCGCGCTGGCCGCGCGCAGGCTCTCGCGGCAGTCGCGCACGATCCTCTCGAGAAGCTCGGCGCAGGTCGGCAGGTCGTCGATCAGGCCGACCACCATGCCGGCGCTGACGATTCCTCCGTCGACGTCGCCGGTGCGGATCGCAACCTTGCCGCGCGCACCCGCCACCAGGTGGCGGACTTCCTCGAACTTGGCGCCCTTCTTTTCCATTGCAACGACTTCGTCGGAGACCTTGTTCTTCAGCACGCGCGAAGTGTTGTGCATCGTGCGAAAGATCAGGTTGGTGTCGCGCTCGGTCGCCTTGAGCAGCGCGGCCTTGACGTCCGCGTGGATCGGCGCCTCCTGGGTGCACATGAAGCGAGTGCCCATGTTGATGCCCTGCGCGCCGAGAGCAAGCGCCGCGGCCATTGCGCGCCCGTCGCTGATGCCGCCCGAAGCCACCACCGGAATCTTCAGTGCGCTTACCGCGGCCGGGATCAGGATCAGGTTCGGCACATCGTCCTCGCCCGGGTGTCCCGCGCACTCGAAGCCGTCGATGCTCACCACGTCCACGCCGTGCCGTTCGGCCGACAGCGCATGGCGCACCGAGGTGCACTTGTGCACGATCGTGATCCCGTGCTCCTTGAACTTGCCGACGAAATCGCGCGGGTTGTTGCCGGCCGTCTCGACGATCTTGATGCCGCTGTCGAAGATCGCCTGCATGTACTCGGCGTAGGGCGGCGGGTTGATCGCGGGCAGGATCGTGAGGTTCACGCCGAAAGGCTTGTCGGTCATCTTCCGGCAGCGCTCGATCTCCTTCCTCAGGTCGTCGGGCGTGGGCTGGGTGAGCGCAGTCAGGATGCCGAGGCCGCCCGCGTTCGATACCGCGGAAGCAAGCTCGGCAGTGCCCACCCATTGCATGCCGCCCTGGATGATCGGGTAGCGGATGCCGAGCATCTCGGTGATTTTGGTTTTCATTCGGTGGATCCTCTGCGTCGAAGTGGCGCGCCGGATTCTGGAGCCCGCGGGCGGGGCGCGTCAACGCCTCCGGCGAACCAGCGGGGTACTTTCCTTTATTGGAAATTCATTTGACACGAGACCGGCTTATTCATTGAATCCGCAAAAGTGAATGTTTGGCTTTATTGGGCCGTCCCGCCGGGATCAGGGGGCCAGTTCCGCCTGCGGCAGCTGCATGCCGGCCCCCGCCTCCCGAAACACGATCCGGACTCGCGAGCCGATCTTTACCTCTGCCGGATCGCAAGCGAGGATATTGACCATCATCCGGAAACCCTCGTCCACGTCGACCAGCGCAATAACGTAGGGCACATCGGCCTTGAACGCGGCCGTAGGCGCACGATACACCGTGGTGTGGCTGTAAACAGTCGCGCCGCCAGAGGAACGCAGCCACTGCAAACCGGTCGCCTGGCACGCACTGCAGTGCCGGCGCGGATAGAACTGCGCACGCTTGCAGGCAGTGCACGCCTGGTACAGCAACTCCCCGCGAGCGCATGCCTCCCAGAACTCGCGGGTTTCGGCGGTAGGCCTGGGCAGGGGCTTGTCCAATCTAGCGCTTCCCGAGGACGAGCGAACAATGCGCCGACAGGATGCCGCCGTCACCGTGCACGAAAGCCAGTTCTGCATCCTGCACTTGGCGGGGCCCCGCTTCGCCGCGCAGTTGGCGGACCGCCTCGACCGCATGGAACATGCCGCCCGCGGCGCCCGAATGGCCATACGAGAGCAAGCCGCCGTGCGTATTGCATGGGAGCGTGCCGCCGAGCCCGAGCGCGCCGGCAAGCGCGGCGGGGCCGGCCTCTCCGCGCCCGAAGAAGCCGATCGACTCCAGTTCTACCAGCAGCGTGATCGTGAACGAGTCGTAGATCTCCGCCACGTCGATATCCGACGGCCCGACACCGGCCTGTTCGAATGCACGCCGCGAGGACTGCTTGCAGCCGAAATCGGTCAGCGAGGGGGCGGTCACGATGTGCTCGTGCGTATGGCCCTGCCCGGCGCCGAGGAGTGCCACCGCAGGCTTGGCGGTATCGCGCGCGGCGTCCGGCGCGCTCACCACCACGGCCGCCGCACCGTCCGAGATCAGGCAGCAGTCGAGCAGGCGCAGCGGCGAGCAGATCTCGCGCGAGGTCATGACATCGGAGATAGTGAGGGGCTCGCGCTTGTGCGCATTCGGGTGGCGCGCGGCGTGGGTGCGATGCGCCACCGAAATCGCCGCCAGGTGCTCGAGCGTCGTCCCGTACTCGTACATGTACCGGCGCGCGACGAGCGCATAGGCCGCCGGGATGCTGATGCCGTAGGGCCGCTCGAACTGCGCATGCCCGAACTCGGACAGCGCAGCCACCGCGCCGTCGCGCGACATCCCGGTCAGGCGGTTGTCACCGGTCACCGCAAGCACGTGGCGGCATTGGCCGCTCGCGACCAGCGCGGCCGCCTGCATGATCATGATGCAGGCGCTGGCGCCACCCGCAATCGTGGCCGAGCAGAAGCCGGGGTGGATGCCGAAGTATTCGCAGAATGCCGACGCGAGCATCGGGTGCGGCTCGGCCAGCGAATAGGCGCACAGCACGCCGTCGATGTCGCTCGGGGCGAGACCGGCGTCGGCGAGCGCGCCCTGCGCCGCCTCGACGTGCAGGCCCATGCAGCTCGAACCGGGCAGTTCTCCGACGGCGGTGTCGTGCACTCCTGTAATGCAGGCAGGACCGTTCATCGCCCGGATTCTGTCACGCCCCGGACGCTGCGGCTCATGGCCGGCGCATTCCAGCCGGCCTGAGGAGCAGTTCCGCAGCGAGCAGGTTCGGCACCCAGCACAACCACGCGATCACCGGGTAGGCGGCCTCGAACGGGATGCCCGAGACGACGGACGCAGGCAGCCAGAGCCGGAGCGTGACGGCCGCGAACGTAAGTGCAAAGTTGCGCACCATCCATCGGCGGTGCAATTCGATGTCGCGGGCCCGGATCGCCGCATAGGCGCGCATCCCGGTGTACAGCCAGCCGAGTGCGAGGCACCCAAAGCCGAGCCGGGAAAAGCGGCAGGAAGCCGTAGACGACCACTGCGTAGAGCGCCAGGCCCAGCGACAGGACGACAAGCAAGCCGAATCCGAGCTTCACGGCCACACCACCTTGAACCGCTGGCAGATCACCGGTGTGGCCTCGTCGAAAGGGACCCCATGCCGCGCGGACACGCGTCCGAAATACTCGCGATGCGCCGCCTGCCACCACGCAAGCGTGCCATCGCCCTCACCCTCGTCCGCCGCAAATGCCGCATCGACCGCCCGGAAAGGCAGATGGCGCACTTCGACCAGTTCGATGATCGCCACCGGGGTGCCGTCGAAGCGCGTTACCACGCTCACGTCGCCGGCCAGCGGGAGCGGCAGCCGCTGCGACGCGAACTCGATCGGCAAGCTCGCGGTAGCCCGCTTGACGCCCGACGCGACGAGCGCTGCAAGATCGTCGGCGAGTTCGGCGGTATCCCCGAACGAAAAGGCATCGAAGCGCGCTCCGCGATGCGGATGCGAGTCCGGCATTGTGCCGAGGTAGGACCGCCAGAATTCACGCGCAGCCTCGCTCACGGAGCCTCTGCCTGATGGAACACGGCCTCGACCTTGTTGCCCTCCGGGTCGAGCAGGAAGGCCGCGAAATACTGCGGGTGGTAAGTGCGCAGGCCCGGCGCCCCCTCGTCCCTGCCGCCTGCAGCGAGTCCCGACGAATGAAAGGCGCGCACCTGTTCGATCGACCCCGCCCGAAAACACCAGTGGCGTCGCGCGTCCGGCGTCGCCTGCGCCGACTCGAAGAGGCTGAAGTAACTATGGATGTCGTCGTGCGGCCGGTTGCGCTCGCCGAAGCCGATCGCGTCCTCGCGCTCGTAGGCGACAACTGCGCCCAACGCAGACATCACGGCTTTGTAGAAGGGCTTGGCGGCGGCAAGGTCGCGGACGGTGATCGAAACGTGATCGATGAGTTGCATGTCGCAATGGTCGGTTCTTCGTTAGCTTTCGGATCGCGGGCCTGGGGCTAGATGCACCTGCACATGGTCTTGACTGGTGAAAGCACAGCAAGCACCAGGACAGCAGCGTAGACATTGACGAAGACCAGCAGCACCATCGCCACTTTCAGCGATCGACCTCCGCGCCCGCCGCCGGAGTCCTGCCGCATTGCGATACGGAGCAGTCCCGCGAGGCAAACGAGAGGAATCGCTGCGAGAAAATGGTAGTAGTCCAACAGCAGCATCGTCTGCATCGGCAGGTCGGCAGCAAGACTCCCATAGGCCGGGCCCAGGCGCGGTACCACGGCGAGCGCGCCCAGCCAAAGCGCTGTGGACAGCGCGGTTGCACCCGCAGCAAGCATCATGAGGAACCTGCGCACCGCAAGCGACGAATTTTCTTCGACCCTTCGATACCGGATGAACAACGCGATCGAACTCGCAATTGCAATGATCACGAGCGCGATCGCACATTCGGGCAAACCGAATCCGGTCACTTGCCGAAGCGCGGCGAGCCGCTTGCCTTCGGAACACGTATTCGTGAGGAAAGGAGTCAACACCAGAAGGTGCCAGGCAAACAGTGACGCCACCGTCAGCACGAGGTAACGGCGCGTCACACCCAGCCAGTAGGCCGCGAAGAAATACAGCGCAAAGGCCGCGGCGATGAACGTGCCTGCGGCGCGCCCGGCGCGCTCTTCGGGACAAGGTTCGTCCTGCAGCGAAAGGAAGACGCCGTAGGCCAGCGCGCACGCCAGCAGAAGAAGCGGCGACCAGGCGGCGAGTCGGGCCGGGGGCTTCATGAAGACACCGCGCTCCTTTCCAAGGATTGGTCGCGCCGCCAACTCTACGCCGTCTGCCCCGGTTGGCTAGTCCGCGCGCACCCCTGCCTGCTTGATCACGCGGCCCCACTTCTCGGCGTCTGCCGCCATGACCGCAGCGAACCATTCGGGCGTGCTCGGCGTCGGCTCCGCGCCGAGGCCGGAAAACCTTTCCTTCACGTCCGGCAGCGCGAGGATGCGCAGCACCTCCGCGTTCAGGAAGTCGACGATCGGGCGCGGCGTACCGGCCGGAGCGAAGACGCCGTACCAATTGTTGAATTCGACACCGGGCAGCGACTCGGCCACGGTCGGCGTATCCGGCAGTGCAGCAGACCGGCGCGAATCGGTCACCGCCAGCAGCTTCAGCCGCCCGGCCTTGATGTGCGGCATCGTGACCGGGGCGCCGGTGAACAGCATGTCGACCTTGCCGCCCACCAGGTCCGCTACCGCCGGGCCACCGCCCTTGTATGGCACGTGCACGATGTCGATCTTCGCCGTCATCTTGAGCAATTCGGCGCACAGCTGGTTGAAGCTCGCCACGCCACCGGACGCGAAATTGAGCTTGCCCGGCTTCGACCTCGCGAGCGCCACCAGCTCGTTCACATTATTTACCGGCAGTGAAGGATGCACGACGAGAACGGTCGCCACGTTCGCGACGAGCGAGACCGGTGCAAGGTCCTTCACCGGGTCGAACGTCATCGACGAGTACAGGAACTGGTTCATCGCATGCGTGCTCATCGTGCCGAGCAGCAGGGTGTAGCCGTCCGGCGCCGAGCGCACGACAGCCTCGGTGCCGATGTTCCCGGCCGCACCGCCGCGGTTCTCGACCAGCACCGGCTGGCCCCACTTCTCGCCCATCTTCTGGCCGAGGATGCGGCCGAGGATGTCGGTGGTCCCGCCGGGCGCCCACGGCACGATCAGCCGGACCGGCTTGGACGGGTAGGCCTGCGCATGCGCTGGCGCAGGTGCGAACAGGGTCAGCGCGAAGCTGGCAAAGGCGAGGAGAATGTGGCGCATGGGATCGGGCAGGTTGCGAGGGTGCGAAGATCATACCAGCGCGCACTTGCAGCCCGCGTATGCAAGGATCCCGCCTGATCGATCAACCGGAGGTTTCGATGCCAAGGGCAGTTACCAGCAAGCCAACCGCTGCGCAGGACAAGGCGATCGAAGGACGCATCGTGGATGCCGCATTTCGCCTCTACGCGGAACACGGGTTCGACGTGCCGCTCTCGAAGATCGCCCGAACTGCGCGCGTTTCTCCTGCCGTCCTCACGCGCACCATCGGAAGCAAGAAGGCGCTTCTCGATCGCGTGTTCAAGCAGTTGTTCGCCGGCCGCTGGAAAACCGAGTGGGATGCGCTGCTGGTAAACCGGGAACTCCCACTCGAAGAGCGCCTTTCGCGCTTCTATATCGAATACCGCGGCAACATCGTGCGCGCCGGCGCGCGCCTGTGGACCCGGGCGGGACTGCTCGGCCTGCACAAGAAAGGCGACTTCAGCGGCACGCTCGCCCGGCGCATCCTCATCCCGATGATCCGCGAACTGCGGCACGAGGCCGGCCTCGCCAAGGCCGTAGATCGCCCGGTCACTGGCAAGGAAATCGAACTCGCGCAGGTGCTGCACGGCGCGATCGCCTTCCCGCACACGCGCAGCCACGTGTTCGACATGACGGTGCACGGCACGCTCGAGGACCTGGTCCCGATGATGGTCCGGGTCTGGCTGCCGGGCGCGCTGGCCGAGATCCGGCGCCTGAACCCCTGACCGGCCCCGCGGGGCATAATGCCCCGCAATCGATACGCGAAAACCTGGGGAGGAGACCGATGGCTCGATTGTGCGAAGGCAGGGTGGCGATCGTCACCGGTGCGGGCCGGGGCATCGGCCGGGAGCACGCATTGCTGCTCGCGGCGCACGGCGCGAAAGTGGTGGTGAACGACCTCGGCGCGAACGTCGACGGCACGGGCCGCGACGAGTCCCACGCAGCGAAAACGGTGGCGGACATCCGTGCTGCCGGCGGCGAGGCGATCGTCAACGGCGACGACGTCGGCAGCTGGGCCGGCGCGAAGCACATGATCGACGCAGCGCTGCAAGCCTGGGGAAGGCTCGACGTGCTCGTCAACAACGCCGGCATCCTGCGCGACCGCATGCTGGTCAACATGAGCGAGGAGGAATGGGACTCGGTAATCCAGGTCCACCTCAAGGGCACCTTCGCGCCTTCGCGCCATGCCGCCGCATACTGGCGCGAGGTCCACAAGGAAACCGGCGCGCCGACCAAGGGCCGCATCATCAACACCACCTCGACCTCCGGCATCTACGGCAACGTCGGGCAGACCAACTACGGCGCCGCGAAGGCCGGCATCGCCGCCTTCTCGATCATCGCCGCTCGCGAACTGAAGAAATTCGGCGTGACCGTCAACGCGGTATCGCCTTCTGCAGTCACGCGCATGACCGAAGGCCTGCGGGTATTGACCGAGGAGCAGCGCGCGATGCGCGACCCGAAGTGGGTTTCGCCGGTGGTGACCTACCTCGCAAGCGAAGCCGCGCAGGACATCACCGGCCGCGTGATCCAGGCCGGCGTCGGCCGGATCGCGGTCTGCGAGGGCTGGCGGCGCGGCGCCGAAGAGGCGCAGGTGGAAGACCCGGTCGAGGCCGGCCGGCTGATCCGCGGGATGATCCCCAAAGTTCGCCGCAATTCGGGCATGGATGGACTGGAGCTGGACTGACCATGGCAATGAACTACGAGCACCTGATGCAACTGAAGAGCGAGGGTAAGCGCTTCAGCTACACCGACCGGGAGACGATGCTCTATGCCGTGGGCATCGGCATGGGACGCAACCCGCTGGACGAAAACGAGCTGCCGTTCGTCTTCGAGCAACTTGCGCTCAAGACCGTGCCGACGATGGCCACGGTGCTCACGCGGATGACGGTGCTGAAGGAGTCGGGCTTCGACTACACCAAGGTCGTGCACGGCGAGCAGCGTCTCGACCTGCACCGGCCGTTGCCGCCGCAGGGCGAGCTGATTGCCTCCTCGCGCGTGACCGAGGCCTATGACAAGGGACCGGGCAAGGGCGCGGTGATCTACACCGAGACCAAGGTCGACTCGGCTGCGGACGGAAAACCGATGTTCACACTGCACTCCACGACTTTCGCGCGCGGCGACGGCGGCTTTGGCGGTCCGGCCGGCTCGGGGCCTGCGCCGCATGCGCTGCCCGAGCGCAAACCCGACGACAGCGTGACGCTAGAAACGCGCAAGGATCAGGCCCTGCTCTACCGCCTGAACGGCGACCGTAATCCGCTGCATGCCGACCCTGCGCTCGCAAGGCGCGTCGGGTTTCCCGCGCCGATCCTGCACGGACTGTGCACCTACGGCACCGCATGCCGCGCTATCCTCGGCCGGGTCGCCAGGTACGATCACACGCGCATCACCGGGTTCGACGTGCGTTTTTCCTCGCCGGTGTACCCGGGCGAATCGATCGCGACCGATTTCTGGGTCGACGGCAAGGTCGTGTCCTTTCGCTGCCGGATCCCGGAACGCGGCGACGTGGTGGTGATCAACAACGGCCGCTGCCTGCTGGCCGCCTGAAGGGCCCGGGCCATCCGGTTCGACTACGATTTCCGGCTGGTCAGCCACCCGGTCCGCGTCTACAGCGGCCAGGGCGCGCTCGAACACCTGCCCTCCGAAGTCGGCCGCAATCGTGCGAAGCGTGCGTTCGTCCTCTGCGGCCGTTCGGTCTCGCAAAAGACGACGCTGGTCGCGCGGGTCCGCGAACTGCTCGGCGATGCGTATGCCGGCCTGTACGACGAGATCGGCAAGGACACCCCGTATGCCAACGTGATCGCGGCCCGCGATAAAGCGCGCGAAGCTGGCGCCGACCTGCTGGTCGCGATCGGCGCCGGCAGCGTGATCCAGGGCGCGCGCATCGTCGCGATCCTGCTGGCCGAAAAGGCGCCGGTCGAGGACCTGGTCACGCAGTACCCGCCGGGCCGGCCGGCGATCAGCCCGAAGCTGATGGCGCCCAAGCTGCCGATCATCAATATCCTGACCGCCGGCACCTCCGCGCAGAACCGCGCCGGCTCGCCGATGAAAGCCGAGGGGCGCGACGGCCGCATGGAATTCTTCGACCCGAAGACGCGCCCGGTGGCGCTGTTCTGGGACCACGACGCGTTGCTCACCGCGCCGGTGTCGATGGTATGCGCGAGCGGCGCGGCGATCTACTGGCGCGCCGCGATGAACATGGGCTACACGCACGCCACGCCGCTTGCGGATGCGAATCGCAGGCAGGTGTTCGAACTGGTCGGCAACGCACTGCCGCGCCTCAAGGATCCGAACGACGCCGCCGCGCGCACCGACCTGTGCATCGCCAGCTTCCTGCAGAACCGGGAAGCCGACGACGGCGCCGAGCCGGTCCGCCACTGGGTCAGCCGCGTCACGTACGCGTTTGCGACCGGCCTGTTCAACCTGCACGGCCAGGTCTCGCAAGGCGCGGCGCACTGCGCATTCACGCCGACGGTGATTCGGCGCCTCGGATCGCGCAATCCGCTGGAGATGTGCGCCATCGCCCGCATACTCGGCGCATGGAACGACGGCGACCCGATCGAGGAGGCGCCGAACCGGGCGGCCCACGAACTGGAAAGGGTATTCGCGTCGATTGGCATGCCGGTGAACCTGTCCCAGCTCGACCTCCCAAGAGCGAGCGCGGCGAAAATCCTCGCGAGCGCGCTGAAGAATTTCAACGCCGATCCGAAACAGGAATTCGCCGCCGAGCAAGCGCTGTTGAGCGAGGTTCTCGAAAGCAGTTGGTAGGCCGCGCGTAACGCTCTTTGGGCCACGACTTCCGCCACATGCAAGGTATAGTCGCCCGGCCAACCAAGGAGCCCCCATGTCCCGACTCGAACCGCTGCCGCCGGAACACACGCCGGAACTGAAGCCGCATTTCGATTTTTTCCTGACGACGCTCGGATTCGCGCCGAACAGCGTGCTGACGATGCAGCGCCGGCCGAAGCTCGTGCAGGCCTTCGCCCAGCTCAACGCCGCCGTGATGGACCCGGGCGGGAGCGTGGACCTCGGCTTCCGCCGATTGATCGGCAACCTCGCGAGCAAGCCCGCGGGATGCCTCTACTGCCAGGCGCACACGGCGCTCGGTGCGAAGAATTTCGGTGTCGACGATGCGCGGCTGGCGGCGCTGTGGGATTTCCGCACCAGCCCGCTCTTCAGCGACAAGGAACGCATTGCGCTCGAATTCGCGCTTGCCGCTGCCGCGCAGCCGAACGCGGTGACCGATGAGCTGTTCGCAGAACTGCGCCGGCACTGGACCGACGGCGAGGTGGTCGAGATCCTCGGCGTGGTCGCGATGTTCGGCTTCCTCAACCGCTGGAACGATACGATGGCCACGCCGATCGAGCCGGTCGCCGCGCAAGCCGGGACCCGGCATCTCGGTGCCGCCGGATGGGAACCCGGGAAGCACGGGCGCTGACGAGCGCGGCTCAGCGTCCGGGGATCGGCACCAGGCCGGCCTTGGAGATCACCCCCGCTGTGTCACCCGAAGAGGGAAAGCGAATCAATGCGGTGAAGCGTCAGGTCCCGGGTTGTTCGAGGTTGCCTTTCCCGGGCACGAAATTGGCCTCGATGCGTATGCCGTCGGGATCTTCGAACAGCACCGAGTAGTAACCCGGCGCCCAGGTGCTCTCCTGCGGCTCGCGGACGATCTTCGCCGACAGGCCCAACGCCGTCCGGTAGATCGCGTCCACGTCTTCACGGCTCTTGGCACGAAAACACAAATGATGAAGGCCCACCGCTTGCTGGTTGAATGCGCGCGCCGCGAACTCGGGGGCCGCCGGCGCGATTGCCACCCCCGTCCTGCCGCCGATGCAGTAGAAGTACTTGTCGTTCTTGATGAGGGTCACCATTTCCATCGAGTGCAGGAGCACTTCGTAGAAGGGCGTCGATTTCTCCATGCTCGAGACCGTGAGCTGGATGTGCGCGATTCCGTTGATGCTGGCCATGAGTGCTTCCCCCTAAAGCTTGCTTGCGCCCGAAGAGCTGCATTGGAAAACGTTGCGCAGATCATCGCGCCCTGTCGCATGACCGGCGAAGGACGAATCGACCGATCACAATCGATGCAGGCACGATCAGGACCGTGTTGAACAACGGCGTAAGCATGAGGGACACCGACCATGCGAAGGCCGTCGGATTCACGATTACGGCCGCCAGAGCCACCGCGTCCAGCGCGAACGCCACGACCGCCGCCGCGAGGGCAGGCAGGCCTGATGCGGACAACGCAAACTCGACCATGCAAAGCAGGTAGGGCGTGAGGGGCCACAGCAGGAACCAGATCGACGAGCCGCCCTCGCCCTTCAAGACATATTCAAACCAATGCAGGCCGATCGCCGCCGTCAACAGGACGAATCCGGCAAGAATCTGCGCTCGACCGGTGTGCATGCG
>CAZREB010000043.1:0-26461 GCA_964599095.1 uncultured Bordetella sp. | reverse complement strand
TGATCCTGATCGTCTTCCTGCTGCGCTCGTTCCTGTTCGAGCCGTTCAAGATCCCGTCGGGCTCGATGATCCCGACCCTGCTGATCGGCGACTTCATCCTGGTGAACAAGTTCACCTACGGAATCCGTCTGCCGGTCATCAACAGGAAGGTCGTCGAACTGGGCCGGCCCGAGCGCGGCGACGTGATGGTGTTCCGCTACCCGGACGATCCCTCGCTCGACTACATCAAGCGGGTGGTCGGCCTGCCCGGGGATCGCATCGAGTACCGCGACAAGCGAGTCTCGGTGAACGGGCAGTTCCTTCCGGTCAAGCAGATCGACGACTACCTGTCGCGCGAACGCATGCAGTTCTCGCGCCGCTACATCGAGACCCTGGGCACGCACCAGCACGAGATCCTGCTGGAGGAGGACGCGCCGGCGCTGATGGGGCAGGGGCGCTCTTTCCCGCACTCCGGGAATTGCATCTACAATACGGCCAGCCTGACCTGCACCGTGCCGCCCGGGCACTATTTCGTGATGGGCGACAACCGGGACAATTCGAGCGACAGCCGGGTCTGGGGTTTCGTGCCCGACGAGAACATCGTCGGCAAGGCGTTTTTCATCTGGCTCAACCTGAACGAACTGGGCCGATTCGGTTCTTTCAGGTAGCAGCGGGGACTTGCGGAGGAATTCATGCGCAACAAGCAGACCGGTGTCAGCCTCAGTGGCCTGATCGTTGTCTTCGTCATCCTGATCGTCATCGCGCTGCTGGGCTTCAAGGTCGGCCCGGCGGTCGCCGAGTTCTATTCCGCCAAGAACATCATCAAGGCGATAGCGCAGGAAAAGCGCTCCGGCAGCGTGGCCGAGATCCGCAAGTCCTGGGACCAGAAGACGATGATCGACGAGATCAAGACGATCTCCGCGTCCGACCTCGAGATCACCAAGGACGGCGGCGACGTCGTCATCTCCTTCGCCTACAAGAAGGAAGTGCCCCTGTTCGCGAACATCGGCCTCTACATCGACTTCGCCGCCAGCTCGAAAGAGTGAGCGCGTCGCATCCACGGTGGCGCGAACCCCGCTCCTAGACAAGCGCATCGCTTACCAGTTCAAGAGCGCGGACCTGCGCGACCAGGCGCTCACCCACCGCAGCTTCGGCTCGCCGCACAACGAGCGGCTCGAATTCCTGGGCGACGGCGTCCTCGGCTGCGTGGTCGCCGAGGAACTGTTCGGCCGGTTCCCGTCGATCCCGGAAGGCCAGCTCACGAAGCTGCGTGCGAGCCTCGTGCGCAAGGAATCCCTCGCGTCGCTCGCCGAGGAACTGGGGCTGTCGGAAATGCTCCGCGTCGACCGCCCGGCGCTGGCCAGCAGCGGCGGCAACAGCCCCGCCATGCTCGCCGACACGCTCGAGGCGGTCTACGGGGCGGTGTTCCTCGATGGCGGATACGCGGCGGCGCGCGATGTCATCAGGCACACGTTCAATGCGAAGTTCGAGCGCCTGGATCCGGACAGCCCGGCCAAGGACGCCAAGACGCTGCTCCAGGAGTACCAGCAGCGGCGCAAGCACAAACTGCCCGTCTACCGGGTGGTCGCCACAAAGGGCGCCGCCCACAGCCAGACTTTCGAAGTCGAGTGCACGGTCGAGGAATTGAACCTCACGGCCACCGGCACCGGCAGCACGCGCCGAATCGCGGAACAGAACGCCGCGGGCAGGATCCTCAAGCAGATCGAGCGGTGAACAAGGCTGCGGATCACGGCGCGACGGCGGGCAGGGATTTCCGCTGCGGGACGATCAGCATCACCGGGCGCCCGAATACCGGCAAGTCGAGCCTGCTCAACCGGCTGATCGGCCAGAAGCTGTCGATCGTCTCGCGCAAGGCGCAGACCACCAGGCACCTGGTCCGCGGCATCCTCACGACGCCGGACTGCCAGTACGTGTTCGTCGATTCCCCCGGTTTCCAGACGCTCCATGCCAATGTGCTCAACAAGAGCCTCAACCGGCGCGCCACAGAGGCGGCACGCGACGCCGACGTCGTGCTCTGGGTCATCGAGGCGCCGAGGCTCGTCGAGGCCGACCGCAACCTTCTGGCCCGGATTCCGGCCGGGCGGAAAGTGATAGCGGTCGCAAACAAGGTGGACATGGTGAAGGAGCGCGAGCGGCTGCTGCCCTTCCTGGAGCGCGTCTCGAAGGAGCGTGCGTTCCACGCGATCGTCCCGGTCAGCGCCAAGACCGGCAAGAACGCGGACGAACTCCTGCGCGTTATCCGGGACGCCCTGCCCAAAGCCGAGGCGATGTACCCGGAAGACCAGCTGACCGACCGTGACGAGCGGTTCTTCGCCTCGGAGCTGGTGCGCGAGAAGCTGTTCCGCGAATTGGGCGAGGAATTGCCCTACAGCTGCGAGGTGGCGATCGACAGCTTCAAGGAGGAGGGCGCGCTGCGCCGCATCGAGGCCACCATCTGGGTGGACCGCGAGAGCCACAAGCCGATCGTGATCGGCGACAAGGGTGAGCGGCTGAAGCGGATAGGCACCGCCGCGCGCAAGGACATGGAGCGGCTCTTCGACGGCAAGGTCTACCTCGGCCTCTGGGTCAAGGTGAAGCGCGGCTGGACCGAAGACGAGCGCGCATTGCGGACTTTCGGCTACAGCTGAGGGCGGGCAATGGCGCAATCGCGGCGCAGGGTGGAGCATGAACCGGCGTTCGTCCTCCACAGCTATCCGTACAAGGAGACCAGCCTCATCGTCGAGGCCTTTTCGCGCCGGCTGGGACGAACCGCGCTCCTGGCAAAAGGCGCGCGCCGGCCCCGGTCGGCCATGCGTGGCGTGCTGCATGCCTTCCAGCCGCTGCGCCTGAGCTGGACTGGCAGCGGCGAACTGAACACCCTCCTGTCTGCCGAGTGGCAGGGCGGGATGCCGTTCCTGAGCGGCTTCGGCCTGATGTGCGGCTTCTATGTGAACGAGCTGATCCTGCGCCTGCTGCCCCGGGAGGACGCGCACGAGAAGCTGTTCGATGCGTATGCCGACAGCCTCGCGCGGCTGGGCCGCGGCGACCCCACGGCCGCGGTGCTGCGCGGATTCGAGAAGCGCCTGCTGGCCGAGCTCGGCTACGCAATGCTCCTCGACCGGGACGCCGAGGACGGCGCACCCATCGACCCGGCAAAGCAATATCTGTACGATCCGGAGCGAGGGCCGATCCCTGCGGGCAACGGTGCGGCCGACCCGGCCGGCGGCGGGATGATCGTGCAAGGCAGCACGCTGATCGACCTCGACCGGGATGATTTCACGAGCGGGCAGACGATGCACCAGGCACGCGCGCTGATGCGCACGCTGATCAGCCAGCGCCTGCACGGGCAGGCGCTGCACACCCGAAGCGTCCTCTTGGAGCTGCAGGACCTATGATCGAACTCGGCGTCAACGTCGACCACGTCGCGACCGTGCGCCAGGCACGGCGCACCTACGACCCGGACCCTGTCTGGGCGGCCGTCGAGGCGCACCTGGGAGGCGCCGACGGCATCACGGTCCACCTGCGCGAAGACCGCCGCCACATCCAGGACGCCGACGTACGCCGATTGCGCGAACTGACCCATATCAAGCTCAACCTCGAAATGGCCGCAACCGCCGAGATGGTCGGCATCGCCTGCGGCATCAGGCCGGAAATGGCGATGCTGGTTCCCGAAGGGCGTCATGAGATCACCACCGAGGGCGGGCTGGACATCGTCTCCCAGGAGGCAGCGCTCAAGGACGCGGTTGCCCGCATCGCCGGTGCAGGAATCATGGTCTCGGTGTTCATCGACCCGGACCTGCGGCAGATCGAGGCGGCGGGCCGGATCGGGGCCAGGGTTTGCGAAGTTCACACAGGGCCCTACGCGCACGTTTTCCATTCGCAGGGCCGCGACGCCGAGGTGCCCGCGGTCGTTGCGGAGCTCGACAAGCTCGCCCGCGCAGGCAAGGCGATCCGCGACCTGGGGATGCGTTTCAACGCCGGGCATGCGCTCAACTATTTCAACGTCGAGCCGGTGGCCCGGCTGCAAGGCATCCGCGAACTGCACATCGGCCACGCGATCGTCAGCCGCGCCATTTACGTCGGCATGCGCGAAGCCGTGCGTGAAATGAAACGGCTGATGACCGAAGCGCGCTTCGGCCTCGGGGCCGGCCGGTGATCTACGGCGTTGGCACCGACATCATCGAGATTCCGCGCATCGCCGCGGCCCTCGAGCGTTTCGGCGAGCGCTTCGCGCGCCGCATCCTCTGCGAGCCTGAACTCAGGCGTTTCGCCAGCCATCGCCTGCCCGCGGCCTATCTTGCGAAGCGCTTCGCCGCGAAGGAAGCCTTCACGAAGGCGCTAGGCACCGGCATTCACGCTCCCGCGAACTGGCACGGCGTCTGGGTGGCCAACCTCCGCTCGGGCAAGCCGACGCTGCAATTCACCGCGGCGCTGCAGGCCATGCTCGATGCGCGCGGCGTCGGGAATGCGCATGTCTCGCTGACCGACGAGCGCGGCCTGGCGAGCGCCACCGTCATCCTGGAAGCGCGCGCGTGACGCTGCATATTCCGCTCGGCCCGGTGATGGCCGACGTCGCGGGGCTGCGCCTGGACGATGCCGACCGGCGCCGGCTTTCGCACCCGCTGGTGGGCGGGATCATCCTTTTCGCACGCAACTTCGAAAGCCCCGGGCAGCTCGAGTCGCTGACCGCCGAAATCCGCGCGTTGCGCGAGCCGGCACTCCTCATCTGCGTCGACCACGAAGGCGGCCGGGTGCAGCGCTTTCGCAGCGGATTCACTGCGATCCCGCCGATGCGCAAGCTCGGCGAACTCTGGGATCGCGATCGTGCCGCCGCGGTACGCGCGGCGGAAAGCACCGGACACGCGATCGGAGCCGAGCTCGGGGCGCATGGGGTGGATTTCAGCTTCACGCCGGTGCTCGACCTCGACTATGGCGCGAGCTCGGTCATCGGCGACAGGTCTTTTCATGCCTCGCCCGAGGCGGTCGGCGCACTTGGCGCGGCGCTGGTGCGAGGGCTGCATTCGACCGGAATGGGTGCGGTGGGCAAGCATTTCCCGGGGCACGGCTACGCCACGGCCGATTCCCATGTCGCGATCCCGGTCGACGACCGTTCCCTCGAGGAAATCGTCGCCATCGACGTCGCTCCCTATCGACCCGCGATCGCCGCCGGGCTGGCCGGGGTCATGCCGGCACATGTGGTCTACACCCAGGTCGACTCTTCGCCCGCAGGATTCTCCCGTTTCTGGCTGAAGGACGTCCTGCGCGCCCAGCTCGGGTTCGAAGGCGTGATCTTCAGCGACGACCTCAGCATGGAAGGCGCAAGTGCGGGCGGCGGTATGGTGGCGCGGGCGCTCGCCGCGCTCGATGCGGGTTGCGATGTGGTGCTGATCTGCAATTCGCCGGACGCGACGGACGAGTTGCTTGGCGGACTGCCGCAACGGCAGTACGCAGTGGGGAGGCTGGAGCGCATCCGGCGCGACGACCGTCGCGCGATAAGTCTCGGGTCCGAAAGCTACCGCACGGCGCTAAGGGAGATCGCCGCGCTCGGATAGCGCGCCGACGAGCGGGCCGATGGCATGAGCGCGCCTGAGGGGGAATTCGACGCCAAGGCGTTCGTCGCGGGGCTCCCGAACCTGCCCGGTGTCTACCGGATGCTCGGTACCGCAGGCGAGGTCCTGTACGTAGGCAAGGCCCGCGACCTCAGGAAGAGGGTCTCGAGCTACTTCAACAAGACGCAGCAGAGCCCGCGGATCGGCCTGATGGTGAGCCAGATCGCGTCGGTCGAGACTACGGTCACGCGCTCGGAAGGCGAGGCGCTCCTGCTCGAAAACAACCTCATCAAGAGCCTGACGCCGCGCTACAACATCCTGTTCCGCGACGACAAGTCCTACCCGTACCTGATGATCACCGGCCACGAATATCCGCGCATCGGGTTCCACCGCGGCGCGCAGGAGAAGAAGAACCGCTATTTCGGCCCCTTCCCGCACTCGTACGCCGTGCGCGAGAGCATCCAGCTGCTCCAGCGGGTGTTCCGGCTGCGCACCTGCGAGGACTCGGTCTTCGAGAACCGCTCCCGGCCCTGCCTGCTGCACCAGATCCAGCGATGCTCCGCGCCGTGTACCCGGCTGATCGAACCTGACGCCTATGCACAGGACGTGAAGAACGCGGAGCTCTTCCTGCTCGGCCGGGAGAACGACGTCATCAATGCGCTAACCGCGAAGATGAACACGGCCGCCGAAGCGCTGCGCTTCGAGGAGGCGGCCCAATACCGGGACCAGGTGCGGGCGCTTTCTCGCGTGCAGGCGCGCCAGTACGTCGAATCCGCGATCGGGGTGGATGCAGACGTGGTGGCGTGCCGCTTCGAAGGCGGCCTCTCGTGCGTCAACCTCGTCATGATCCGCGCGGGCAGGCATGTCGGCGACCGCAGCTTCTTCCCTCAGAACGCGGATGCAGCCACGGCCGGCGAGGTGATCCTCGCTTTCCTGGCGCAGCACTACCTCGAGCAGCCGATCCCGCCGCTGATCGTCGCCAATGCAGACCTCGAAGGCGACGCGCTCGAGTCGGCGTTGTCCGAAAAGGCCCAGCGGCCGATCCGGCTGGTGACCTCGCCGCAGGGCGCACGGCGCATGTGGCTCGAGATGGCCGAGAAGAACGCGCTGCTGTCGCTGGCCAACAGGGTGCGCGAACGCGGGACCCAGGAGGCGCGCCTCGTCGCCCTGCGCGAGGCGCTGGGGCTGCCGGAGTCCGCGCAGCGCATCGAATGCTTCGACATCAGCCACACGATGGGCGAGGCCACCGTCGCCTCGTGCGTGGTCTTCGACGGCGACAGCATGCAGAAGGCCGAGTACCGGCGCTTCAATATCCGCGACATCACGCCGGGGGACGACTACGCGGCCATGCGCCAGGTGCTCGCGCGACGCTACGAGCGGCTCTCGACCGACGGCGCGAGGATGCCCGACCTCGTGCTGATCGACGGCGGCAAGGGGCAGGTCGCCCAAGCGCGTGCCGCCCTGGTCGAACTGGGCCTGAACGACGTCAACGTCGTCGGCGTCGCCAAGGGCCCGGAGCGCAAGCCCGGGCTCGAGGAACTGATCGTCGAGGGCGACGGCCCGCCGGTGACGCTTCCGCCGCAGCACCCCGGCCTGCACCTGATCCAGCAGATCCGCGACGAGGCGCATCGATTCGCGATCGTCGGGCACCGCGCGCGACGCGGCAAGGCGCGGACCAAATCGGAACTCAACGAAATCCCGGGCATCGGCGACAAGCGCCGGCGCGCCCTGCTTGCCCATTTCGGCGGGCTGAAGGGCGTGCAGTCGGCCGCCATGGACGAAATCATGAAGGTCGAGGGGATCAGCCGCTCGATTGCGCAGCGGATCTACCGCCACCTGCACGGCGAAAACGATGAAAATGCCGCGGACAGGGCAGGGCGAGCGGGTTAAAGTCGGCCCATGGCGAAAATGCCGCGCAACCTCCCGAACTACGTCACCTGGTGCCGGATCCTGATGATCCCGCTGATCGTCGGCGTGTTCTACCTGCCGGAATCCTGGCTGCAGGCCGAGAACAAGAACATCGCTGCGACCGCGATCTTCGTCGTGGCGGCGATCACCGACTGGCTGGACGGGTACCTCGCGAGGGTGCTCGACCAGATGTCGGCTTTCGGTGCCTTCCTCGACCCGGTGGCCGACAAGCTGATGGTCGCCGGCGCGCTGGTCGTGCTGCTGCACCTCGACCGGGTCGAGCCGCTGGTGGCGCTCATCATCATCGGCCGCGAGATCGCGATCTCGGCGCTGCGCGAGTGGATGGCCCAGATCGGCCAGGCCAAGAGCGTCGCGGTGGCCTTCATCGGTAAGCTGAAGACGGTGTTCCAGATGATCGCCATCCCGCTGCTCCTCTTCCACGACGCGCTGCTGTTCGGCATGCTCAACTGCCAGTTCCTGGGCACGATCCTGATCAACGTGGCGGCCGTGCTGACCGTGGTTTCGATGCTTTACTACCTGCGCAAGGCCGGGATCTCGGCCGACGGGACGGTTTGACTGGGGTCCCCCGGGGCATTAAAATCACCGGCTGTTCGATGCGGGAGTAGCTCAGTTGGTAGAGCGCAACCTTGCCAAGGTTGAGGTCGAGAGTTCGAGACTCTTCTCCCGCTCCAGGTTTCCGAGGGAGGGCCTTTGCGGGCCCTCCCTTTTTAGTCTGGAAGCTGTGCCGACGGCGCGGTAGCAAAGCGGTTATGCAGAGGCCTGCAAAGCCTTTTAGAGCGGTTCGACTCCGCTCCGCGCCTCCATACATCCCCACCTGCTGGTATCGTCGCACTTGTCAGCGGGCTCGCCCGCGCCCGGGTGGTGAAACTGGTAGACACAGGGGACTTAAAATCCCCAGACCTTGACCGGTCGTGCCGGTTCGAGTCCGGCCCCGGGCACCAATCTCGAACTTTTCAATCGGAAGATCCGCCCCGGATGCGGCTCTCAGGGCAATTGATATCCAGGATCACATATAGCCGGCCGGCCGCGGGCTGATGGCGGCGCCGGCACCGCGCGTCCTCCCGCTCGGCGATGCCGCCGTGCTGGTCGAGTTCTCCGAAACGCTCGACCTGGCCGTCAACGCGCGCATCCAGCAGCTGGCGGAGGCGATCCGCCGCAGGCGCGTC
Source organism: uncultured Bordetella sp. (assembly GCA_964599095.1). Classification (GTDB taxonomy): domain Bacteria; phylum Pseudomonadota; class Gammaproteobacteria; order Burkholderiales; family SG8-39; genus SZAS-79. The sequence goes on along the minus strand of CAZREB010000043.1, from coordinate 17,838 downwards.
GCCTGGATCGCCGACGTGGTCCCGGCGCTTGGATCGCTCGCGCTGCATTTCGACCCGGAACGCTACGACCTGGCCGATCCACCGCTCGAAGCGGCCGCCGCGCTGGTCAAGGACTGCCTCGGGCGCAGGCTGCCGAACCTCTCCGAACTCGCCCGCACCGTCGAGGTGCCTGTCTGCTACGACCCTGAGCTGGGTCCGGACCTCGCCGAAATCGCGGACCGATGCAAGCTCGGCGTGGACGAGGCGGTCCGGCGCCACTGTGCCTCGCCTCATCGGGTGCTGATGGTCGGGTTCGCCCCGGGGCACCCCTACATCGGCGGCCTCGACGAAAGGCTCTCGGTGCCTCGCAGGACGACGCCGCGGCCCATCGTGATCGCCGGCTCGGTCGCGATCGCCAACACGCAGTCGGTCGTCTACCCGTTCACGATCTCGGGCGGCTGGAACATCATCGGCCGCACGCCGTTGCGGATATTCGACGCGACGCGTGAACCGCCCGCGCTGATGGCCCCGGGCGATCGCGTCCGGTTTCGCGCAATCGATCGCGGCGAGTACGACAAGCTCGCCCGCACGGGCTCGAAGCCATGAGCCTCCGGGTAGCGCGGGCAGGGCTGCTGACGACCGTGCAGGACCTCGGGCGCCGCGGGCTGCAGCACCTCGGAATCGTGCCCTGCGGCGCCATGGACCCGGTTTCGCACAGGATCGCGAACGCGCTCGTGGGAAACCCGCCGGCGGCGGCGACGCTGGAATGCACGGTGCTCGGGCCGGAAATCGTGTTCCTGCGCGACTCGCTGGTCGCGTTGTACGGCGCTGCCTTCAGCGCAAGGGTCGGGCGGGAAGCCTTTCCCCTCAACCGGCCGGTGTACGTACGCAGCGGCGCAGTGCTTACGGTCGGCCACGCCACCCGCGGAGCGCGAGGCTATCTCGCGATCGCCGGCGGGTTCGAGGCGCCGGCGATCCTCGGCAGCCGGAGCACCTACCTGCCTGCGGCCTTCGGCGGCCTCGGCGGCCGGGCCCTCAAAAGCGGTGATGTGCTCTCGAGCGCCGATCGGTTCACCTTCCTGCCCGCACGCCGGTTCGCCCGTGCCGTCCGCAATGGCTCCGTCTCCAAGCCGCTCTTCGATTCGGTCCGCTGGTCCGCACCCGACCTGACGCTGCCTTTCGGGGACGCATTCGCCGCGCGCGCCCTGGAAGGGCGGCACTGGGGCCAGTTCGATACCGCATCGCAGGAGGCATTCTTCGGCGAAACGTGGCGCGTATCCCCGGACTCGAACCGGATGGGCTATCGCCTCGGTGGGCCGCGCCTTACCCGCGCCAAGGCGGTCGAGATACTATCGGAGCCGACCTGCCTGGGCACCGTCCAGGTGCCGAACGACGGGACGCCGATCGCGCTGATGGCCGACCACCAGACAACCGGCGGCTACCCGAAGATCGCGGAAATCGCCGGTGTGGACATCCCGGGACTCGCGCAACTTGCGCCGGGGGGGCGGGTGCGGTTCCTGCGTGTGTCTCTGGAGGCCGCGCAGGCTGCCCGGCGCGAAGCCCGCGAGCGGGTGAGGAAGGTTGAACAATCCGTGGCCTGGGAGCTTGGGGAAACATGAAGAGCATCGACCTGAATTGCGACATGGGCGAAAGCTACGGCGCGTGGAAGATGGGCGCCGACGCGGAAATCATGCCGCTGATTTCTTCGGCCAACATCGCTGCCGGGTTCCACGCGGGCGACCCGGGGACGATCCGCAAGACCGTAAGCATTGCGGTCGACAACGGCGTGGCGATCGGGGCACATCCGAGCCTGCCCGACATCATGGGGTTCGGGCGCCGGACCATGAAGGTTTCTGCGCAGGAGATCTACGACATGGTGGTCTACCAGGCGGGCGCAGTCGAGGCGTTTGCGCGAGCGGCAGGCGCGAAGCTTCACCACGTCAAATGCCATGGCGCGCTCTACAACATGTCGGCGATGGACGCAGAGCTTTCGGACGCCATCGCGCGCGCAGTCAGGGACCTCGGCAGCGCCGTGCAACTCTACGCGCTGTCGAACAGCCGGATGATGGAAGCCGGCCTCAGGCACGGCCTGAAGACGGTAGGCGAGGTCTTCGCCGATCGCGGCTACATGGACGACGGCACGCTCGCGCCGCGCGGCCAGCCCGGCGGGATGATCGAGGATGCCGCGAAATCGGTAGCGCAGGTCCTCTCGATGGTCGACGACGGCATTGTCGTCAGCCTTTCGGGCAAGAGGGTGCCGGTGTCGGCCGGAACCCTTTGCCTGCACGGCGACCAGCCCGGGGCGGTGGCCTTCGCCACGGCGCTGCGGGAGACCTTCGCAAAGAAGAACATCGCACTGGCTGCGCCATGAGCCTGAACCCGAGGCTCAAGCGCGCCGCCTGGTTTCTCGTCGATGCCCACGCGGATCGCGAGCCATTCGGCCCTTTCCCGGACGATGCGGTGCCGCATTCGGTCGATGAGGCTTATGCAGTGCAGGACGCGTTCGTCGAGTTGAAATCCCGCGCATGCGGGCCCGTGGCCGGCTACAAGATCGCGCTCACGACCCCGGCGATGCGCGCCATGGTCGGCCTGAACGATTCGATCGGCGGCGTGATGCACGAGAAGCAGGTGGTGCGCGCGCCGGCCAGCGTGCGCGCGGCCGACTACGGCCGCCTGATCGTCGAATTCGAGGTCGCGGTGCAACTGGGTGCCGACCTTGCGGTCTCGACCCATCATTCGCGCAAGTCGGTGGCCGGGGCCGTCGGCGCGGTCATGCCGGCTTTCGAACTGGCGGACGACAGGAATGCCGACTACGCAAGCCTCGCCTCGCACTCGCTCGGCCTGGTCGCGGACAACGCCTGGAACGAAGGGGCCGTGCTCGGCTTGCCTTGCACCGACTGGAAGGCCGTCGACCTCGCGTCGATCCGCGGTGTCGCGACGATCAACGGCGAGAACGTGGGGGAGGGCTACGGACGCGACGCCATGGGCCACCCGTTCGAGGCGCTGGCTTGGGTCGCGAACAACCTCGCCCGGCGCGGCAGGCAACTGCGGGCCGGGCAGTTCGTCATCACCGGCAGCCTGGTCACCTCCAAGTTCCCCAAGGCCGGCGACACGCTCGGGTTCCAGCTGGGAGAACTGGGCGCCGTCGAACTGAAAGTGAACTAGCTCCGGGCTTTGTGGCCGAGGAGTTTCTTGAGCTCGAATTTCTGCACCTTGCCCATCGCGTTCCTGGGAAGGCTTTCGGCAAACACCACCCGGCGCGGATGCTTGTAGCGCGCCAGGCGATCCTTGAACAACGCAAGCACGCCGGCCTCATCGATCACGGCCCCGGGCCTGCGCACGATGACGGCGCAGGCGGCTTCGCCCCATTTCGGGTCTTCGATGCCGATCACGGCGCTCTCGGCGATTGCCGCGCAGTCGGCCAGTACGTTCTCGAGCTCGGCCGGGTGGATGTTCTCGCCGCCGGAGATGATCAGGTCCTTCGAGCGTCCGTCGATCCAGAGGAAACCTTCTTCGTCCCAGCGGCCGAGGTCGCCGGTCCTGAACCAGCCGTCGGCGGTGAACGCTTCGGCGGTCGCTTGCGGATTGTTCCAGTAGCGGCGCATCACGTTGGGTCCGCGCACCTGGATTTCGTTGTCCGCAATCCGCACTTCGCAGTGCACGGCCGGCTTGCCTGCGCTGCCGGGCTTGGCGAAGGCGTCGTGCGCCATCAGTACCGTGGCCAGCGGAGCGGTTTCGGTCGAACCGTAGATCTGCCCGATCGGCACGCCGCGCGAATGGAATGCGCGGATCAGCGTATCGGGCACGACCATCGACCCGGTGTTCACCATCCGGAGCGACGAAAGGTCGGCGCCGGCCCAGTCCGGATGCCCGATGACGGCCTGCATGGTGGCCGGCACGAGCAGCGAGAACGTCGGCTTTCTCGTTCGGACGTCGTGCAGCCACGCGCCCGGCTCGAACCGTCGATGCAGCGTTACGTGCGCGCCGGCGAGCAGCGCAGGGAGCGTCTGGTTGTTGAGGCCGCCCACATGGAACATCGGCAGGGGCGAGAGCACGTGATCCGACTGGCAAAGGTCGTGCGCATGGATCGAGTTGAAGCCGTTCCACAGCAGCGCCGCCTGGGTCAGCACCGCGCCCTTGGGCAAGCCCGTCGTTCCCGATGTGTAGACGATCAGCGCTTCGTCGTCGTCCGAACCTTCGACCGAAGGCTCGCCCTCGGGCAGCGGATCGCCGATCCGGATGCGCCGGGCGACCGGCAGGCCGGCGGCGTGCTCGCCGAATTCGCCCTCGAAAAACAGCAGCGCCGGCTCGCAGTTGGCGAGGAGGCCGCGGTGCTCGTTCGCGGTAAGCCGCCAGTTCAGCGGCACCAGCATGGCACCGATGCGCGCGAGCGCGAAGAGCAGCACGAGCATTTCGGGATTGTTGTAGCCAAGGAAAGCGACCCGGTCCCCTTTGCCGATTCCGAGAGCGGCGAGCGAGCGAGTCATCCGCTCGGTGCGCGCCCACAATTCCTTGTAGGAGAAGTCCTCGCCGTGGAAGTGGATCGCTACCCGGTCAGGGGCATGCGCCGCCCAGCGTTCGACGAATCGCGAGAGGTTCAATCGTCCGCTTCGCCCGGTTCGTACAGCGCTTCGCGCCCGATCCGGTCGAGGCACAACTCCGCCGTCCACGGGAGCATGAGGGCGCCGCACCTCGAATCGCGGTACAGGCGCTCGAGCGGCAGGCTCTTCAGCATAGACTGGCCGCCGCACGTCCGGATCGCAAGCCGGCAGATATCGTTCGCGTTCTCCATGATCGTGTACTGGGACGCATACGCGCGCAGCCTCGCATCCTTGGGCGGGTCGACACGGGCGTCGTCGAGCATGCGCAGGAACAGGGCCCGCGTCTGCTCGAGCTTGACGTACATTTCCGCCACCGCAATCTGCTTGGTCGGGTACATGCGGCGCTTGACCGGCGGGGTGCCCGGCACCTCGCCGCGAAGGTACTTCACCGTGAACTCGTAGGCGGCGATCGCGATCCCCATGTAGGTCGGGGAGAGCGTCGTGAACATGTGGGGCCACCGGCTGGCGGCCTGGAAATACACGCCACGGGGCATCATCGCCGCATCGTCCGGCACGAACAGGTCCTTGAACACCAGCGTGCGAGAGACCGTGCCGCGCATCCCGAGGGGGTCCCACCCGCCGGTGATCGTGAGGCCGGGCGCATCCCCGGGCACCGCCATGTATAACGTGTCGCGCATCGAAAGGTCGGGCTTGTCCTCGGTGCAAAGCACCCCGTAGAAGTCCGCCGCCCCCGAAAGCGAAGCGAAGATCTTCTTGCCGTTGATGACCCAGCCGCCGTCGACCTTGGCCGCCAGCGTCCCGAAGGGCGCCTTGCCGGCCGCCGCAGCGCTGCCTTCGGAAAACGGCTGCGCGTAGACCGCGCCGTCCCCGACCACCCGCTTGAAATGCAGGGCACGATGCTTCTCGTGCTCCGCCCGCTGCGCCGCAGTCATGTCGAGGTCGTCGGAGAGGATCCCGGGCCACAGCGTCGAGCACGCGTGCATGTTGAAGGTGAGGGCGGTGGCGCCGCAATACTTGCCGAGCGTGGCCGACACGATCGAATAGGTGCGCAGGTCCGCGCCCTTTCCGCCGAACCTTTCCGGCACGCACAGGCCGAGCAGACCTGCCGCCCGCAGGTCGGCATAATTCTCGAACGGAAAACTCGCCTCGCGGTCGTAGCGTTCGGCGCGGCTCGCGAACGCCGGTCCGAGGCCCTCGGCGATCTCCACCAGTTCCGCCTGCCTCGCGGTCAGCGGGTAGTTCGAGCCGACGACCGAATAGCGCGGGTCGATCACAGTTCGTGGCGCCTCAGGAAATCGAGCAGGGTGCGGTTGAACGCGTCCGGCTGGTCCATCGGCCCGAGATGGCCACAGCCGGGCAGGCAGACGTATTCGGCGCCGGGAATCTTCTGGGCCATGCGCTCCATCGTCTTCGCGGGGGCGACCATGTCGTCGCTGCCCGAGAGGACGAGCGTCGGCACGCCAATCCGTGCGAGATCGGCGCGGCGGTCGAACGTCGTCAGCATCGCAACCGCCTTGCGGTAAGTCTCCGGCGGGACGGTGGCCATCACTTGCGCCGCCAGCATCAGCCCCGAGGGATCCGAAGCGCCGCCGTGCATCGTCGGCATCAGCTTGGCTGAGATCTCGGCCATCGTCCGCCCGAGGTCGAGCGGCTTGATGCGCGCGTCGATGAACTGCTGTGCAAAATCGCTGGTGGATCCGCCAAACGCCGAGCTCGTAAAGGTCAGCGCGAGTGCCCGGACCTTGCCGGGGAAAAGCGCATAGGCCTCCTGCGCGATCATGCCGCCCATGCTGTGTCCTACGACCACTATCGGTGCGGCCCCCGTCCGGTCGATCGCCTTCTCGAGCGCGCGGGCAACGTTCGCAAACGAATACGGGTCGACCAACGGCGTGCCGCCGTAACCTGGCGCATCCCATGCCACCGTCTTGTATCCGTGCGACTCGAAAAAGGGGACCTGCCTTTGCCAGGCCGCATGCCCGCCGCCGATCCCGTGCAGGAAAACCAGCGTCGTCATGCCAGGTCCCCCTGGAGGACGCCGTGCTCTACGACAGGTCGGCCGTCGAGCGTGACAGTGCAATGACGCAGCGGCAGGTCGAAATGGCCGAGCGTATGCCGGCCGGCAACCTCATTGGCGCCGGTCGAATAAAGGAAATTGCCCGCAAACGCGCGTTGCTCGGTGCCGTTGCAGTCGCGCTGGTCGTACATCGCCATCGCCTCCCACCGGGCGCGCGGATTCATGCCCCAGCCCACGTGCGACACCGCGTACGCTTCGCGATCGCCCCAGGCCGCGAAATATTCGCGCATCAGGTCGGCATCGAATCCGGTCCCTTCGATCCGGGTCACGTAGTCGCTTTCGACCTCGAGACGGATCGGGGACTCGATGTAACGCTTGAAAGTCAGGTTCAGGTCGCCCGGCGCGAGCACCAGCGTGCCGCTGACGCTGCCCGATTTCGGGAACGCGAGGCACAGGCCGCCCGGCCAGTGCGAAAGCGTCCCGGGCTTTTCCGTATAGCCCCAGACACCGCCGACCCGCGCGCCTTCGATGCGGATTGCCAGGTCGGTGCCGGCAGGCGAAATCACCTGCATCGACTTGGCCGCGCGCATCAGTCGCATGCCCGCCCTCACCTTCTGCTCGTCGGCGGAGGAGGGGGCAAGGCGCTCAAGGGCCTCGGGATGCTCATCCGAGATGTAGAGGACCCGCGCACCGCCCTTCAGGATCGCAGGCAGCTCGGCGGCGTGCATCAGGCCTTCGATGGTGCAATCAGCCACGAAAACCGAAGCCGACAGCGCAGCCAGCGCCGGCCCGAGGTCCTGGAGCGCAGTCGAAGCGCCGGTCGAGCGAATCGGCACCAGGGCCGACTGGCGGGGCGTCGGGACGACCACGTGAAAGGGGCGCGCCTTGAGCTGCAGCAGGGCCAGTTCGGCCAACTGGACATTCAGGGCGCGCGATTGGGTCTCCGACAGGATCGCGCACGCGTCGCCGGGACCGACCTTGCAGCGCGCGAAGACTTCCGCGAACAGGTCGATCCACTTCCCTTCGATGCGGTCTGCAAGCATGGCGGCGATTGTAATGCCCGCGGCGTGCTGCCCGGCCTGTCGGGCCGGCGAAATGCCATTCATGCCTTGAAACGGGCAGTGGGCACGCCTGAATCGCGCCATCGGTTCGGGTACACTCGATCAATGATCGTTTACGACCTCAAGTGCGCTGCCGGGCACCGGTTCGAAGGCTGGTTCGCCTCGGCCGAGGATTTTTCGTCGCAGCAGGAACGCCGGATCCTCAATTGCCCGACCTGCGCCGACGCACAAATCGAGCGGATGCCCTCGGCCACGCGAATCAACGTCGGCGCGGTGGAAAAACCTCCGGTGCCGGTCGAAAGCGGGAACAAGGACGCCCTTGCGATCGCACAAGTTCTCTATTCCAGGATGCTCGACGAGCTCTTCACGAAAAGCGAGGACGTCGGCAATCGGTTCCCGGAAGAAGCGCGCCGCATCTATTACGAGGAAGTTCCGGCCCGGCCGATCCGGGGTGTCGCCACCCAGGCGGAGCATGACGAACTCGTCGACGAAGGCATCCCGGTGGCCCGGCTGCCGGTGCCTCCGTCCGAGCGCCTGAACTGACGATTGGTGACGCCCGGCCTTGGTTTGGCTCGACCTAATATGGACGCAATGTGTATTATGTAAAATGATGGTGCGCGCCAATCTCATTGATTTTGCTCCAATCTTCGCCTTGCTCGCCGCCCTCGGGACCGTACTAGCCCTTTTGCTCTACAGACTGCGCACGCCCCGCTGATACCCTGACCGGCCCTGTCAGCTTCGCCCGGTGCGGTGGCTCGAAAACCTCAGCCGCACCCCGCGCTAGACCTGTTCGGCCAAGTCCCGGTGTCCTGGTCGGACGTCGCGCTCTGGTGTCTCGCGCTCCGGGGGCTCGCGCCGGGCTCGAGCCGGTTCACCAGCTACGCCCGCGATTACCGGGTGCCGGCCAAGATCGCCGCCGCCAAACTCGCGGGAACCTACGCGGAAACCGTGCGCCAAGCCCTCCAGGAGCGCCTAGGCGACGTTGTGGGACTCTTGGCTTTGCCCCACGACCCGCAAGCCCTCCAATCGCTTCAGGCGCGCATGGTGGTCGTCCAGGTCGCGGCGCAGATAGCGCAGTTCCACCCGCAGCCCGCCGACGAACAAAAGCCCGGTCACAAGGCCGCTCACGAGCCCGCAGAGCGCAGCAATGGCGAGCTGCTCGATCATGGGTTACTGCGCGCCCTCGCGCTTGACCACGGCCAGCGACCCAAGCAGCGCCGTGAGACCATCGCACAGGCCGTGATACGGGGCCGGAAGGAAAAACTTCGCCGCCTGCGTGAGCGCCGCGAAGCCGGCGAAACTGGATGCCTCGGTCAATCGTTGCATGGTCAACCTCCGTTGTCAGTCGAAAACGTGCCTGAGAAAAGTCCCTGCGGGACAATCGAAACTGGCGTCCCACTTGCGCCCCTCGGCCAGCGCCCGCTCGCACTTGCTCATGTTCGTTTGCGGAATGCCGATTTCCTCGCCGATGCCGATTACGACGCCGGAGGCCACGCCATCAGCCGCCGCAACCACAGCCGCACCGAGGGACTTTCCCGCGCCGGCGAGACCGCCACGGCTCGCGATGAAGACCGCCACCGACACCCCGAGCAAGCCGATCCCGGCCGCGAGAAAAATCAGGGTCGTCTTGTTGAGCGGGATCATGTGTAGTACACGGTCCCGCCGTTGGGCGTGATCCGCACCCAAGTGCCGTCAGGCTGTTGGACAAAGCCATACGGGTTGTTCTTCGCGTGGTACTGGTCTTGCGCAGGGGGCACGTTCGCCGCCGTGCCGCGCATGGTCTTGTACGTCCACCACGCCGCCGCGATCCCCACGGCGAGCGACAAAAGCGAAATGACCGTATCAGCCTTCATACGAATACCCCTTGCGTGAATTGCGCCGCTTCGTCCGCGCGCCGGTTCGATAGCCCTTCGCTCGCGACGATCTGCCCGCCAATGCGCACCTTGTTCCAGCGCTTGAATTGCTCGGCCGCGCCCGCGTAGTCGCCCGCGTTCAGCAACCGGCGCAGCGTTGAGGTCCTGAACGCCTCGGCCCCCACGTTGAACACGAACGACACGAGCGCATCGAATTGCGCCTGCGTGATGCGCACGGTAACCATGCCGTTGACTGCCGCCTCCGCGCCGCCAAGGTCGGATGCGAGCAATTCGCGTGCGCGCGCCTCAGTGATCGCAGCGGGGAACGATTCGCCCGCGCGGATCAGGTGCCCATAACCGATCGTCGGTTTGCCCGCTTGGTCGAGGTAAACGTCCGGGCGGAATCCTTCGTGCATCTTGATCCGCTCGATGCCGCCGGCCGAAGTGCGAAAGGTCATTCCGAACAGCATGCCGCGCCCCCAGTAGGCCGCTGAGACCAGCGAATCAACCAGCCCGCCGGCCGTGGGTTCAACGCTCGCTTCTTCGCCTCGCGCAACGGTGTATTCCTCTGCCGGTGCGCTCGCGGTGTAGGTGTCTTCCACGGTCGGCAGGTCGCCCACGTAAGGCGCGAAGTCGAGTTGTCCAAGTCCGGTATCGCTTGGGCCGGCGCTGGTGCTGTCGGGGTAAAACGCAAAATCTGCGGGCGGCTGTTCCGTCCACCCGCCGCCGCCGCCGCCGCCGCCGCCGCGCAGAGCGTAGCGCGCCGCGAGCGCAAGGCCCGCGCCAGCGCCAACAAGCACGAGGAGCGCAGCCGCACGGCTCATGCGTCCGTCTTGATTCCCGCGTCCTGGCAGATTTGCGCAATCGCGCCATCGGGCAATTGCGCCTTCGTCTTGCCCAGGGCGGTGCGCAGTTCGGCGAACGTCAGCGACTCGGTTTCGGGAATCGATTTCAGGTGCGCGAGTACCGCGTTTTTGTGCTTCACGTGCGGCGCGTTCGAGTCCACAAGCGGAACGAAATTCGGATTGATGATCTTCATTGTGCTAACCTCTTTTAGTTGTCTTCTTCCCACCATTCAGCGGTCAGGTCTAATTTCGTGTTGACCACTGCATGCGTTACCTGAATGCCTTGACCGGGCAGCAATACAACCGGCTCTCGCGGCGACCAAACAAGAGTCTGATTCGCCACCAAATGCAGCAACGAAACACAGTTCGTGCCGGGAACCCCGCCGTTGTTCTCGTAGTACAGCTTTGCCTGAGACAACGCCCCGCCGCCGAACCGCTTGGAAAATCCGTTGTACGGTCCCTGCGCTCGCGCAACAGTGTCGCTGTAAATCAGCAGTTGCCCGGCGACCGGCGAGGAGATAAGCAGCGCCTCAAGAATCACGCGCTTCGTGTTCGCCGCTGCGTTCCATAGTTGGCAAGTGCTGTAGTTCGCAGCGAGCGCCGGGCTTTCTGTGATGCCGAGGAAGGCAACATCGGCGAGCGATCGCGCTTTGCCGCCATCTACAATCGAGACTTCCCCGACTGTCCGGTCATAGGTGACCTGCCCGCGCGCCACGAACCACGAAACAGACTGCGCCGTTGCGCTCTCGATTGAGAACGAATCGAATACTTCATCAAGCGCGAGCCCGGCTTCAACGCCGTCTTCCTGCGCGATGATCTGCCCCGCCTTGAACAGCTTCACATTGACCGGCGCCGTTGTACGGAACAGCTTGAAGAACGCACCTGGCTTGGTGTAGTTCTTCGTTTGCCCTGCGGTGAAGTCTTCGGTCAGTGTCATTTGCTGCCCCATACGGTTGCGACCGCGACGACCGCGACCGCAGCGAGCGCGACGTACATCAGCGTTTGCTTTTCCGTGCCGTCGCCCTTCGCGTTGTCATAGGCTTTCGCCAGCAACGTTGTCTGGGCTTCGACTTGCTTTCCGGCCGTGCCGAGTACAGACAAGCCCGACTCGAACACCGAGCGCGCGAAGTCGATCGAGCGCGTTGCATCGCGGTCAACCGTATCGAGCGCCCCGACTAGCGCGTTGTTTGCCACGGTCGCTGCCGCGCCGAACGATTTGTTCGCGAAGTCCAGCGCGTTGACGTTCGCTTCGTGCTCACGCGCCGCGCCTCGGTCCACCGTTTCGAGCGCACCGATAACCGAGTTGTTCGCCACCAGCGCCGCCGTGCCGAATTGCTTGTTCGCAAAATCGAGCGACGCATTGACCGCGCCGCCGTCAAGCGCGTTGATCGTGACGGTCGATGAATCCGACGAAAGACCGATGCCGGTATCGACCGCCACGCGCTTATCGAAGTTCTGCGTTGTGGTGGACGATGAGGACGACGACGAACCGCCGCCGCCGTTGGTGTTGTTGCACGGCATGCCGCGCCGCAGATTGTCGATTTGGAAGCGGTTCAGGATCATAGGGCCGGCTTTCGCAAGACGTAGTGCGTGACTTCGTAACCGTGCGCCGCCAGCTTCTTCACGAGGCCGCGCCGCGCGGTGTCCACCCGAAAGCACTTGATGCCCTTGAACATCGTTTCAAGCTGCGGCATCAGTGCCGCCGTGAGGTCGATTCCCTCGCCCGAGCCGGAGGCCGCGAGAATCACGCCCTCGGCTCCCCCCGCGAAGTGTTCAACGCGCAAAATCACGAAGCCGGCGAACCGCTCGCCCTGGTTGACGCGATACAGGCCCGTATTGATCGGGTCGCCCTCAACGAGCCTCTTGTAGTCGTCCACCGTGAAGCACGGCGCGCGCCGGACCGAGGTTTCAAGCGCCGCCGCCGCCATCGGCGACCAGCCCACGCGCTTGACCGTTATTTCTTTTTTATCCATACGAGCGCCACCAGCAAGACACCCGCAGCGAGCGCCGCGAGGATCAAAGTCGAATTGCCCGAGGCCGAAACCGAGCCCGCGCCGAAGTTCACGTTGAACCCGCCGAAGTCTGGCGCGTTCACGCTGACGCCCGATTGCGCGTAGGACGGTGCCGCCGCGCTCGGCCGCACGGCTGCACTCAGCACCTGCGAGCCCGCGTTAAGCCATTGCGCGCTTGTGATCGGGTCCATTGCCCTGGCCTTGGTGAGCGATGCGCGTGGGGCCGGGTTGTGCCCGCCCCGCGTGCATCAGTCTTTGAGGAGAACGACCGCGAGCACGACCGCGAGCACGACGCCGCCGCCGATCAGCCAAGGCAGCGTGCCGGAGCCAACAGGCACGATGCCCCCTGCCGGCGTGCCGCGCACGTACAGCCGCCCGTAAGGGTCGGTTGCATACGCGCCGCTCGGATCGGTGCGAAAGGGTTGGTTGAATTCCTTGTCGATTGCCGACTTCAACCCATAAGCGCCGATGTTTTGCAGCCACGCCGACCAGCCGCCGCCGCTCCCCGAGGAATCCCCCGAGGAGCCGCCAAGCCAGTTGTCTGCCGTGTAGGGAACGTCCGGTTCCATGCTCGCTCCCGGCTTAGTTGTTGTTCAGCGTGTCGTAAAGCTCGACCACGATATTGACGTTGCCCGCGCCGCTGACGGTGGCGTAATACTCCATCGTCTTCGCGTTCGATGCGTTGAGCGCGCTCGACTGGTTGCCGTCCTTGATGAAGTCGATGGTTTGCACGTTGGCAACCGGCGCACGGCCCAGGCGCGTTTGCGCGTAGCGGTTCGCCGCGTTCGTCGCCTTGTGGATCGTGATCCCGTTTTTCTTGACTTCGGTCGCGGTGACCGTCGCGCCGAACAGGTGAATCCGCTTGATGAGCGAGCCGGCCTGCGAGCCATACGGGATATCGAACGGGAACGTCCCGGCCGCGGCCGGGCTGATGGTGTAGTTCAGCACCTTGGCGATGAGCCCGCGCGTGCCGGCGTCTTCCTGCGGTCCGGGCGTGACTTCGGCATACGCCTTGAGGGTCGGCGCGGTCGCGCCGGCAATCGTGATTTCACCCGTCAGCGAGGCAATGCCGGCCGTGGTGTCAACCGCGCCGACTTTCTGCCCGGTGATCGTCTTCGACTTCGTTTCCGTGAAGTCGATCATCAGGTAGGCCGCGTCCGCCGTTTCGCCGCGATACGTCATGCGGTTGTCCATGCGGGTGCCGGTGTCCTTGACGATCGTCTTGGTGTTCGCCTTGATGTCGATGTCCGTGAGCATCGCCTTCGTGAGCGCGGTTCCGCCCAGTTCGAGCATGATCGACTCGACCGAAAAGCCCAAGAGGTTGCGAAAATCGATTGTCGCAAGGCCAGCAGCCGCGACGTTCTGGAAAGGAAGGCATTCGATGAGCATCGCGCCTCCCCTTAAAGGTCTTTGAGGACCGGGACCGAGAACTTCACGGCCACGGGTTTGACTACGTACTTGGTGACAAGCACATAGCCGAGGAACATGCCGAAACCTACGGCGATGTTTTTGGCGGTGTTCATCTGTTCGCTCCGTTGTCGATGGAAAGGTGCGAACAGATAAATACTCCACCCGAACCAAAGCGCGTTAGTCCGGGGGCTATAGGCCGGGGGCTATAGGGGGCTACGTCAACCGCTTCAACCCGACAATTTTATTTTTATCGGTCGTGCCTCGGGTCACTTCGCGGGTGGCTTTGTCGAGGTTGATCCACTGCATCGGCAGGAGGTCGAACACCTCGCGCTTATCGACCATGAGCACGTCTGCTAGTGTCGCAACGTCGCTCTTACTGCCAAGCACGCCGGTGCTGATCCGCGTCGCGTTGCCCCAAAACGTTTTGTCAATCGTGGCCGGGCTCTGCGAAGTGCCGTACAGGATCATGCGCGAATGCCTGCCCTGGCGCGTGAGCATCGACCAGCCCTCCGGTGCCCAATTCGCGAGCGTTACGTCCGCGAGTTCCTCGCATACGGCCGTGAGGTCGCCCGCCGCGTCCGCGATCTTGCAGAAGGTAGAAAACTGATCGCGCATCGCGGTGCGCGTTCGCTTCGGATGGAACGCGAGCGCGAACCGCTTTCGCTTGAATGCCGCGCGTCCGAGTTCGGCGAGTGAATCAAACGCATCAAGACCGAGCGGAGAATATTCGCGCTTCGGATCCCACACGAGGAGCCGCGCGGGTTTTCGCTCGGCAATCTCAAGCTTGACCCGGCTTGACTTGCCCGATCCGCTCGCGCCCATCATCGCATTGATCGCCGCTTCGTTCGCCGCACTCATTCCGGCGCGCCCTCTTGTTTTGTTTCGCCGCCCTCCTTGGCTTTCGTCTGCGCATCGTCTGCCTTGTTCATCGCCTGACCCATCTTTTTCAAGCGTTCGATATCAATCTTCGCCGCTTGCACGGTGGCGAACGCGACCGGGATCAGCACGCTCGCCGCTTTTAGTTCGGGCTCCCATCGACCGAAGGCAATCAAGGCTTGCCAGCCGTATTTGTCGATTAGCGGCGCGGTGTTCTCGGCAATCGCCTTGATGTTGTTCGCGTTGTAAACCTCTTTCACCGTGGGCAGGATCGGGCCGATGATGGTCATAAGCACGTTCAGCACGGCCGCGATGTTCTGCTCGGTCGTCAGCGTCTTTCGCGCGCCCTCCTCCGCCCTGGCCGCGCCGGGTGCGCCCGGATCGGTCGAGGCCGTGCCGACTTCTATATCGACCGCGCCGGCTTCGCCCAAGATTTCCTTTCGCGCCTGTTCGCTCGGATTCATTTGCCGCTCCCGAGCGGGTTAAAGAATGAGCGCGCCTTCGGCTTCGGTGGCGGTGCCTCGGGTTCGTCGGGCTTCGGTGCTGCGGTGGGCGCGGGCTCGGGTGCAGCGTGCAACCGCGTCGCCGCCATGAGCCGCTTAAAGTGTTCGGTGCCGGTGTTCGCGTAGTGCGGAAAATCGCACCACTGGCAAACCGCTGAGAGTTTGCCGCTGTTGGTTTTCTTGACCGGAATTTCTTTCGTGCAGGACCAGCAGTTATAGACGCCGATTTGTTGGTGTGCCATTGCCTTCCTCGGTAGTTGAGATAGGCAGCCCCCCGGCTTTCTTCAATGCTTCAACGTCCCGCACCAGCGCGCCCAGGAGCGCGAAGACCTTTGCGGCGAACGGTGCCGCCGCCATGCGCGCGGCGAACGGCAAGGAATCGAACGCCCGTTGAAGTTCGGTCAATTGATCGTTCATCGCTTGCCGCTCCTGAGTTTTTCGCGCATGGCTTCGATATGCGCGCGTGCCGCCGCACTTGTCGCGCGGGTGGCTTCGGGTGGTGGTGGTGTTTCGGTGCGTTGCGCTGACGCGCGTCTACGGGCAATAGCGGCCCCTTCCGGGGTCTGTTGGTATGTGCCCGCTTGGAATCGGTTGAGGATGCCGCTAAACCACGGCACGACTCCTTTTCTGATAGCGCCTTTTTCAATGGCTGCCGTGAGTTCGTCCGCTAGGTCTTGCGCCTGCCCGTTCACGCGCGCAGAGGCCAGCATTTTCGTGAGCATTTTCCTTTCGGACTCGCTGAGCGAGTCCGACCATTGCAGGGTCTTCACC
Organism: uncultured Bordetella sp.; assembly: GCA_964599095.1. Taxonomy (GTDB): domain Bacteria; phylum Pseudomonadota; class Gammaproteobacteria; order Burkholderiales; family SG8-39; genus SZAS-79. The sequence goes on along the minus strand of CAZREB010000043.1, from coordinate 1,952 downwards.
ACACTTGGAGCCTCTGATAAGTGGTGGTGGTGATTAGAACTACTGACTCCGGGTGTGTGTCGGGTTCGGCTTTGTCCGGTGGTCCGGGTTGTGGTGCTTTTTCCCTCTGTGGCTTGTGGTCCGGGATGGTGGTCCGGGTTAGGTCCGGGTTGTTTCGGGACAAAGGAATCCCGCATTGCCAACGGTAGGAAGAAAATCAATTTCCGTTGTGCCTCATTCGACTGCATGACGACGAGGCCCGCCCTCGCAAGCTGCGCCGCCGCCCGGCGTAGTTGGTTCTTTGTCGGGCTCCCGCTTTTGATGCCAGAGTGAGGTTCAACGTAGAGGTCTTGCATCAGCGCCAGCCATGACACTTCAGGGCGAATGCCTACCTTGCCGGTCTTGAAGTCGCGTCGCGGTGAGAGCGCGTCATAGAGCACCCGTGCAATGTGCGGCAGGCCGCGAAGCGCGTATTGCTCCTCCTCGGTGACGACGTACCCAGGCATCTAGGCGAGCCACCACGCGAACGCGCAAACCTCAAGGGCGAGCGCGAGCGCCCATAAAAAAACCCGGCGATGGTGCCGGGCTGTAGTGGCGAAAATGAGCCGCTGTTCTTCGATCAATCGCGGGTGGCCCATCAACGCATCCGCCCGTGCTCGAATTGCGCTCGCATTCGCGCTTGCTCCTCGCGGTGCCTGCGGTGCCGTTGGCTGATCGATCGGCGCGCACGGTTGACCATAACCGCGAGTTCGGCCCGCGCTTCTTCGGCCAAGCGGTCAATGAGGCCGGGAACCTCCGAGGGGAACATATCCACCGTTAAGGTGTCCGCTTCGGCGTCAGGCGGGAAGACGTACAGCGCGCCTTGCTTGTCGATGCCGAACGTTGTGCCCTTCACGAAGCGGCCCATGCCGGCGCACTGCCAGCAGGCCATGCCGTCCGCGTCATGGTCGAAACCGGTGCCGTCGCAAAGGGCGCATGCCTGCGTGTTGCCCTCGGCGTCCGCCGCGAGGAGCGCGATGTACTCGCGTTCACTCAGCATGCGCGCGCCCTCTGGTGCATTTCGCTTGTGACCATCGGCAGGACTTCGGCCACGTAGCGCCGGGTGCTGTACATGCCGGGGTTGTCCACCTTGAGCCGCATCATCCAGGCCATGCGCTCCGCGTCCCGCCGTTCGGCCCGCCGTTGGTTCATTCCGACCATGAGCGCGCTGGGCCCACAAAGGCGCATGGTCCAGAGCGAACCCGCTGAGCCCGCCTCCCATCGCTCGCAGGTTATAACCGCCGCCGCGATGCCCAAAAAAACGGGCTGCATGGGGGCAATCCCATGCAGCCCGGTCTGACGCGCGCCGGATGGCGCGGTGCATGCTACTTGTTCCATAAGCCCCCCTGGGTTAGTACCCCCCGAGGCCGGGTGCTGACTAGCTGGGGGGCTCGCCAGACACCCGACCACAAGGGGTAGGGGTGCATGGTAGTTCCATGTCCTGTAACCGTCAATGGTTCTGGAACCGTTGCGCGTCAAGGGGCAGTTGCCTACCATACCGGGGTCTATAGGAGGCACCTCTATGCAAACCACGATGGATTTACTTGACGAGTTGTCGGCAAAGCACGGCGACGCGTCGGATTACCGGCTTGCCAAAATTCTTAAGGTCACGAAATCGGCCGTCAGCAGGTATCGCGGTGGCGGAGCATTCTTCTCTGACGAAATTGCCATGCGTGTTGCCGCCGACCTTAATCTTGAGCCGGGATACGTACTCGCGTGCGTTCATGCTGAACGTGCCAAGCAACCCGCGATCAAAGCCGTTTGGGAAGACCTAGCCATCCGCGTTGCCGCTGCGGTCGTGCTCGGGGTAGGGGTGGGTGGCTTGGTCGCCACGCTCGCGCCGGAGGCCGCCCCTGCCCTCCTCATCGTGGTCAATGACTGTGTATTATGTTAAATTATCGAAAGACAAGAAAGACAGAACAATCAACGACCTG
>CAZREB010000042.1:0-31590 GCA_964599095.1 uncultured Bordetella sp. | reverse complement strand
CGAATTGTCAGGTTTGAGCCTGGCCCCTTTTAGAGGATTGCGTAGGTCGTGGTGGCGTGTGCGGCGGGGCGATCGTCCTTGGCGCCGCGCAGCGTGATCTCGCCGAACGCCAGCGTCTTGCCTGCGCGGATCACGCGGGCCTCGACGAGCACGTCCTGCTGCGCGATCGGGCGCATGAAGGTCACGTTCTGCGACACCGTGGTGACCGGCCTGAAGCCGCCGAATGTTCCCGACAGCGCGATCACCATCGCGGTGTCGGCGGCCGACATCAGCGCCTGGCCGCAGATCGTGCCGCCCACGCGGACCAGGCGCTCGGAATAAGGCAGGCGCAGCGTCGCCGCGCCGTCAGCCACCGATTCGACCGTGAGCCCGAGGTCGAGCACCCACCCGGCGAAATTCGCCGCGAGGATTTCCTGCGCCGAGGCCTTGCCGAGGTCGGCCATGCCTGCTCAGGGCAGCCCGGCGCCGGGCGATTCGTGGAAATCGTCGCGCGAATTCATCGCCTCGCGCAGGATCCCGTCCTCGGAGAACTGGAACCAGAAAATCCGTTTCTCCTGGAAGTCGAGCCACTTGTATTCCCAGACTTCCCGCCCGGACAGCGCGAGCTTCGTCGTCGAATACGGGTCGGGCGGGCCGAACAGCTCGCGCACTTCCCTGGCCGTGGTCTTGCCGACCATCAGCTTGTTGTAGTTCGCAAGCGTCAGGCGCTGGTCGATCGAGCGCATCATGCCGTCCGGGCCGACGGTGACCGCAAACGTGTGCCGCCCTTCCGGCCCGCGAGGGAAATAGAGCACCGTACTGCCGTCCGGCCGCGGCACCCGCAGGGCAGCCGGGCCCATCAACGCTTCCACCTGCGCGGCGGTCGAGGCCCCGGGCACCAGCCCGCGGCCGTCGTAAGAGGCGCAGCCGCCGAGCGTCAGCGCCAGCAAGGTGAAGGTCAGGATTCTGTTCACCGGGAGGCCCTCCTCACCACTTCGATCGTCTTGGCCGCCGGGTCCACCCTCACCCAGTCGCCTGTCTTGACGACTTCGCGGGGGTGCGGAGCCCAGCCTTCGGTGATCGTGATCCCGGCAAATACGGCGCCCTGCACCATTACCGGGTTGGTCACCCCAAAGATGAACGCCTTGGGGGCGATTTTCTTCCACTTGATGTCGAAAAAAGCCCAGCCTGCCGCGATCCCGCCCTTGGCCGTCGGGAAGAAGCAGATCTTGTCCCTGATGTTGGTGCCTTCGAGCTTGTGGCCGGGCTTGGTGATCAGGCCGGTCCAGCGGTCGAGGTCGTAGCGCGGCGAAAACCCCTCCTCCGACACCACCGCCTCGCCCTCGACGACCGGCCCGTAGGCGCGCCCGACCCTGATTGCGGTGGTCATTCGGCGTGGCTCACTTCAGGACCCCGGTGCACGCGATCTCGACGCACTCGCGGGTGCGCCGCAGGATGGTGTTGAAGCGGTGCGCGCCGATGATGTTCACGATCTTGGCCGAGTTCGAGACCATGTTGGTCCACTTGTTGGCGATGCGCATCGGCGAAAGGTTCTGCAGGATGTAGAAGCAAACGCCTTCGAGGATCGTGACCCCGGCGGCTTCGATCTTCTGCGCGTAGCCGAGCTGGCGCGACTGCGCGAGCACCGCGCTGTTGGTGGTGACGAAGACGCTCGAGCCTTCCTTCACTTTGCGCCCGTCGAACAGGGCCGCGAGTTCCTTCATCTCGAACAGCGACTGCTGCGGCCCGGAGAACACCACCAGCCGCGCGTCGCCGTCGCCCATCTTGTAGCCGCGGTACACGGATTCGATTTCGGCGTCGCCGATGATCATCTTGTCGGTCGGCGTGTTGCCGCCGAGCGCGGCCTGCAGGCTGGGTGCTTCGGGAGTCACGCCCACCATGTGGAACATCCCCATCGAGCCGTAGCTGGCCAGCGCGGCGCCGAGGTGCTTCAACTCGTCGGCGCCGGGCGTGCGCTGCATGCCGTGGAAGACCGGCACAGCGTAATAGTTCTGGTGCGTCTCGCCGACCAGCTTGCCGATCGCGCCCCAGTCGGCGAGGTCGTCGAGCTTCGCCTTCAGTTCGACCGTGAAAGTGCCTTTGCGGTGCTCGTCGAGGTGGAACCCGTAGGCCGGCGTGCGGCCGGTGAGCCCAGCCGCCAGCGCCGACGGCCCGGCTTCGAAGTTGCTGCGCGCGCCGAATACCGAGTTTGCGTAGATCACCGTACCGGTGTCGCCCCAGGCCACGTGCTCGCCCAGATGCGGCTGGTAGACGGTCTGGTAGTTGATGCAGGTGTCGGTGGTGACCACGTCCATGCGGCGGAGGGCCTGGATCAGCGCCTTCTCCTTGACCGCCTCGCCTTCGTCCTGGCCGATGCGCTTGCAATGCGCGAAGTCGATGCAGCGTGCGTTCGTCGTGGTGCCGACCACGCAGCGTGCGCCCAGGTTCGCAGTGCCCTGCAGCCATTCGAGCCCGCCGTCGCCCATGACCTCGATGTCGCCCATCATGTGGACGTTGGTCACAGGCACGAAGCGCTTCGCGCCCCAGAACCTGCCGACCTCGATCTGGTACTCGACCGCCTTCCTGACGGCTTCGCCGCGCTCGCCGGCGAGCATCGCCTGCTCGTCCGGGGTCAGTTCCATCCGGTCAGCTCCATGCGCCAGCCGCCGCTATTCGCCCTTGCCGGGTTCGGGGCTGAAATATTTCTCGTACTTGCCCTCTTCGTCCTTGAAGGCGTCCGCGTCGACCGGCGGCGTGCCCTTGCGCGTGATGTTCGGCCACTTGACCGAGAAATCGGTGTTCAGCTTCAGCCACTTGTCGCCGCGCGGATCGGAATCCGGGATGATCGCCGCCGGCGGGCACTCGGGCTCGCAGACGCCGCAGTCGATGCACTCGTCCGGGTTGATGACGAGCATGTTGTCGCCTTCGTAAAAGCAGTCCACCGGGCAGACTTCGACACAGTCCATGTACTTGCACTTGATGCAGCTCTCGGTGACGAGGTAGGTCATTGCGGCTCCGGCGGGAAATCTCGGTGTGAAGCCGCTATTTTACATGGGCTTGAAACCCGTCCATGCTTCCCATATCTGGGATTTCACTCAGCCTTACCGGGGAAAACCGTGCCAGCACAAGTGCCTTTGGACGACGGAAAGCGCCAACCCGCCGGGTTCGCGGTGGACGTGGACGCCCGCAACTTCAACAAGGAGGTGATGGAGGCTTCCAGGGAGGTTCCGGTCGTCATCGATTTCTGGGCGCCCTGGTGCGGCCCGTGCAAGGTGTTGAAGCCGATGCTTGAAAAGCTGGCCGTCGAATACGGCGGCAAGTTCAAGCTGGTCAAGATCAATTCGGACGAGAGCATCGATCTCGCCAAGGAATTCGGCGTGCGCTCGATCCCGGATGTCCGGGCGATCCGCAACGGCAAGCAGGTCGGCTCTTTCGTCGGCGCGCTCCCGCTGCCGCAACTGCGCGCGTTCATCGACAAGCTGATCCCGTCGGCCTCGGAAGTCGAGCGCGCAAGGGCGCGCGACCTGCTCGCGGCCGGGGACGAGGCCGGTGCGGCGGCCGGCCTGCGGAAGGCGATCGAAATCGACGCGGCCAACGATCCCGCGCGCATCGACCTGGCCGACCTGCTGATCCGGATGAAGGCGCTCGACCAGGCCGAGGCCGTGCTCGCCGCGGTCAAGCCCGACATCGAGCGCGACGACCGGGTGGCGACGCTTCGGCAGGCACTAGCCTTCGCGCGGTCCGGGCAATCCGGCCCGGGCGAAGAGGCGCTTGCGCGAGCCGTGGCCGCGAACCCGGAAGACCTGGACGCGCGGCTCAAACTCGCCAACCTGCACGCAGGCAAGCGCAACTACCGGCCGGCGATGGACGAGCTGCTGGAAATCGTCCGGCGCAAGAAGGATTTCGCCGACGGCGCGGCAAGAAAGCAGATGCTCGCGATCTTCAACCTCGCCGCCGCCGACCCGGACCTGGTGTCGGAATACCGCAGGAAACTGGCCAGCGCGCTGTACTAGGAACAGGGAAACCGCGGGTTTCCCCGGTTACCCCTTTCCGGCGGGGCCGACCGTCCAGCGCGCGGTGAGCCGGCCTGCGGTGATTCGACGATCGACGCCGCAAGCGAGGAATCTGTCGTGGGCGGCGCAAGCGCCGGCCCAGAGTTCACTCCAGGCGCTGAACGCGCGCTCCGGAGCGTGGAGCCCCAGCCCCTCAGGCAGCCGCCACGCAGCGAGTTCCAGCGTGATCGACTCCCCGTCTTCTGCGAGCGTCACGGTCTCGCCCTGGCCTTCGAGCATGGCCTGCAGCCAGGCCGCAAATACGGCGGCGGTTTGCCTCCCGCCTTCCGGAACCAGCCCGGCGGAAGCTTCTTCGTAATACTGCAACCCGACCAGCCGCGCGACGCGCGCAAGCTCGGCCATCGGGTCCGGTACCCCGGGCAGGTCTTCGAGCACCGCCAGCATCGTGCGCACATAGTCCATCGCGTAGCGCCGCCGGGTGCGCTCGAGCCGCTCGACCGGCCAGCTCGTGGCTTCGAGCTTTGGGGCCGCCTGCGGATCGAACCTCGGCATCGTTTCCCCGCCGTAGGCAAAGCGCACGCGCTCCTCGGGCGCGAGGTCGCGATCGTGCTCGAGGTAGTAGCCTTCGAGCCCCGGCATCCCGTCCACGGTCATGCCGGTGCAGACGAACCCGAGGCGCGGATTGCCGAGACTCACGCCGTTGTGGCCGTGCCAGCCGTGCAGCATCGCGGCCGAGACTTCGTGCGGGATCGCCGCAATCGCAGTGCCGCGCCACATCCAGCGCGGCGGCGGGTAGCGTACCCAGGCCTTTGCGTCGGATTCGCTGAAGTACTCGGTCTTCACGCCGCCGAGCGCGTTCGAGTGGTAGTGGTAGAGCGCGCAGGCGACTGCGTCCGGCTGGCCCGAGAGGCCGAGCTTCGCCAGGCCGGGCAGGAATTTCTCCAGGTGCTGGCGGCGGAAATGGCGGAACACGTACTCGCGTGCCACCCCGGACCCGTGGCGCGCCACCAGCGAGACCACCAGCCCGGTGACCAGCGCGTTGTACAGCGTCGAGATTGCGCGCCAGGCGGCCGGCTTAGGGTCCATGCGATGGCAGTATTTTGGCCGGAGACTCAGCCTGGACGCGGGGTCATCGAAGAAAATGGCAGCATTGGGCTATGCGCCGACCTAGGCCGCCCGGCCCCGCTCGCTTTCCCACTGCGCGAGGCTCTTGCCTTCCTTGACCAGCTTCACCAGCAGCGGCGCCGGCTCCCAGTGCATCGGCCCGAACAGGGCCTTGTACTTGAGCATGCCGTCGAGCAGGGTCTTCAGGCCGATGGTGTCGGCGTAGAAGAGCGGCCCGCCGCGATAGCGCGGAAAGCCGTAGCCGGCGGCCCAGACGACGTCGATGTCGCTTGCGCGCACCGCAATGCCTTCCTCCAGGATCCGGATGCCTTCGTTCAGCAGCGGGTACAGGCACCGCTCGAGGATCTCCTGCTCGGTGTGCTCGCGCGGCTTGATGCCGAGCTTCGCGGCGCGCGCACGGAGGATTTCGATCGCGTCCGGGTCGTCATGGCGGGCGCGGTCGCCTTTTTCGTAGCGGTAGTAGCCCTTGCCGTTCTTCTGCCCCAGGCGCCCCGCTTCGTAGATTGCGAAATCCGCCTGGTAGTAGTTCGGGTCGGGCGGGAACTTGTCGGCGTTCGACTTGTGCACGCTGACGCCGACCTCGATGCCGGCCATGTCGAACACCGCGAGGATGCCCATCGCCATGCCCCAGTTTTCGAGCGCCGAGTCGACCTGCCGGGGCGTGGCGCCTTCGAGCACCATGAACTCGGCTTCGCGCGCGTAGCCCTCCATCATGCGGTTGCCGATGAAGCCATAGCAGACGCGCGCGAGCACCGGCGTCTTCCTCAGCGGCCGCGAAAGGTCCATGACGGTGCGGATCGCGTCCGGCGCGGTCTTCGAGGTGCGCACCACCTCGAGCAGCGGCATCACGTTGGCCGGCGAGAAGAAATGCATGCCGATCACGTCCTGCGGGCGCGAAACCGCGGTAGCGATATCCTCGATGTCGAGCGTCGAGGTATTGGTGGCGAGCACCGCGCCGGGCTTGGCGACTTTGTCGAGGGCCGCAAAGATCTTCTTCTTGAGCGCCACGTTCTCGAACACCGCCTCGATCCAGACGTCGGCGTCTTTCGCTTCGGCGTAATCGAGGGCGCCGCGGATCAGCGCGATGCGCTTCGCCTTGTCCTCCGCCGTCAGCCGGCCGCGCTTGATCATGCTGTCGTAGGTCTTGTCGACCACGCCGATGCCGCGATCGAGCGCCGCCTGGTCGGTGTCGAGCAGGACCACCGGGATCCCGGCATTGGCAAAGCAGATCGCGATCCCGCCGCCCATCGTGCCGGCGCCGATGATCGCGGCCAGCTTGACCGGACGGGCCTTGGTGTCTTTAGGCAAGCCGGGAACCTTGCGTGTCTCGCGCTCGGCGAAGAACACGTGCACCAGCGCTTTCGATTCGGTGGTCGCCTTCGCGCCGTTTACCAGTTCGGTCTCGTATTCGAGGCCTTTGGCAAGCGGCATCGTTACCGAGGCGCGCACTGCTTCGATCGCCGTAATCGGCGCCTGCCGGTTGCGGTACTGCTTCTTCGCCTGCGCGGTGAAGCGAGCGATGATTTCGTCGGTGGCGGTATCCGGATCGACTTTCATCTCGCCGGTGCGCCGCGGACCTTTGCCAGTGGTGACAAGCTCGCGCGCGTAGGCGAGCGCACCGCTGCGCAGGTCGCCTTCGATGATGCGGTCGATGAAGCCGAGGTCCCTGCCCTTTGCCGCGTCGACGGGACGCGCGCCGATGATGAGATCCAACGTTGCCTCCACGCCGATCAGCCGCGGCAGGCGCTGCGTGCCGCCGGCGCCCGGGATGATGCCGAGCGTGACCTCGGGCAGGCCGAAGCGCGCGCCGGGCACCGCGGCGCGGTAGTGGCAGGCGAGCCCGATCTCGAGGCCGCCGCCCATGACCGTGCCGTGCATTGCGGCGACAACGGGAACGCCGAGCGCCTCGAACCGGTTGAACAGCCGCCGGTAGTCCTCTTCCTTGGGCGGGCCGGCGAATTCGCCGATGTCGGCGCCGGAGAAGAACGTGCTGCCTTCGCAGAGCAGCACCGCGGCTTTCAGGTCCTTGCGAGATTCGAGTTCCGCGACCGCCTTCGACAGGCCTTCGCGCACCTTCGCGTCGATCGTGTTGACCGGCGGGTTGTTGACCGCGACGACCGCGATGCCGTCCTCGTACGAAACCGAAACCACCGATGCGGCGACTGCGGTGCTCATGCCTCTGCCTTCAGGCGCAGCAGCTTGACGGCGTTCTCCTTCATGATCAGCGGCTTCACCTCCGGCTTGATGGGGAGTTTTTCGAAATCCTCCAGCCAGCGGTCCGGCGACAAGACCGGGTTGTCGGTGCCGAACAGCACCTTGTGCTTGAGCAGCGTGTTCGTGTACTGCACGAGGTTGGCCGGGAAATACTTGGGCGACCAGCCCGACAGGTCGATGTAGACGTTCGGCTTGTGCGTCGCTACCGAAAGCGCCTCGTCCTGCCAGGGGACCGACGGGTGCGCCATGATGATCGGCATGTCGGGAAAATCCGCGGCGACATCGTCCAGGAAGATCGGGTTCGAGTATTTCAGCTTGAGGCCGCCGCCGCCCGGCATGCCGGCGCCGATGCCGGTCTGGCCGGTATGGAAGAGCGCCGGCAGCTTGTAGTGCGCGATCACCTCGTAGAGCGGATAGCAGTCGTGGTCGTTCGGGAAGAACGCCTGCACGGTCGGATGGAACTTGAATCCCTTCACGTGGTATTTCTCGATCAGCTCACGCGCCATGCGCACGCCCATCTTGCCGCGCGAGGGGCAGATGCTCGCAAAGGCGATCGCGACGTCGGCGTTTTCGGCCACGCTCTCGGCGATCTCCTCATTCGAGATGTTGTTCTTGAGGCCCTGCCCGCGCTCGCGGTCGACCGTGAAGCAGACGAAGCCCATCTTGCGCGAGCGGTAGTACTCGGCCATCTGGTCGATCGTCTGGTGCTGCGGCTGGTAGCGGAAGTAGCGCCCCCTCGCCTCGAGGCCTTCCTTGGCCGCCTCGTCCGGCACCATGCGCACCGATTTCTCGGCATGGGTATGGATGTCGATGGCGACGAGTTCGTCCACGTTCATTGTTTTCACGGCAGTGCTCCGGGGGTTGGGTGAATGATGTGCGGCGGCGACGGGTCCGCGTAGAGGTCCTCGACCAGCCGCGCGCGCGCCTTGAGGACGGCGCGCTGGTTGATCGAGCCCTTGTCGGTGATCTCGCCTGCATCGATCGACAGCGGGTCGGTGAGCAGCACCGCGCGCGCGATTGTTGTCGATGCGCCGGTGGCCGACTTGGCGACCGCGTCGAGTATTTCGCGGCAGGCCTCGCGAAGGTCGGGCGTATTCGGCGTGCCGGCGCGCGGGATGATCAGCGCGGTGAGTTCATCGCGGTCGTGGCCGGCGATTACCGCGTCCTGCACCCACGGCGTGCCGGCGGCCATGATCCGCGCGCGCAGCGGGCCGACGCTGACCCAGGTGCCGGTGGAGAGCTTGAAGTCCTCGGCGATCCGGCCGTCGAACACCAGGCCCTTCTGCGGGTCGGCCGGGTCGAGGAAGCGCGCCGCATCGCCGCTGCGGTAAAACCCCTCTTCGTCGAACGCGGCGCGCGTCAACTCTTCCTGGCGCCAGAAGCCGGGGGTCACGCTCGGGCCGCGATAGCGCACTTCCAGCTTGCCCTCGACCGGCGCGAGGCGCATCTCCACGCCGACCGCCGGGTGGCCGATGCCGCCCGACTGCCCGGCTTCCCAGTTGGCGACCACCGCGAAGGGGGCGGTTTCGGTCATGCCCAGCCCGGTGATCATCAGGATGCGCTCGCCGCAGGTCTTCTCGGCGGCGGCGTGCAGGCTGTCCCAGATCGGCTGCGCGAGGCTGGCCGCGGCGTAGAACAGCATCTTCACGCGGCTGAAGAAGTTCTTCGCGAGGTCCTCGTCCTTGTGAAGCGCAAGCGCTATCTCCTCGAATCCCCTTGGCACGTTGAAGTACACGGTGGGCGCGATCTCGCGCAGGTTGCGCAGCGTTTCGCCGATGAGGTGAGGGACCGGTTTTCCTTCGTCGACGTAGAGCGTGCCGCCGTTGTACAGGGCGAGCCCGTAGTTGTGGTTGCCGCCGAAGGTGTGGTTCCACGGCAGCCAGTCGACCAGCACCGGCGGCTCCTCGGCCATGAAAGGCAGCGCGTCGACGATCATCTGCAGGTTGCTGGTGATCATGCGCTGCGTGTGGATCACCGCTTTGGGCATGCCGGTGGAGCCGGAGGTCAGCAGGAACTTGGAGATCGTGTCCGGGCCGATCGCGGCATGGGCCGCTTCCACGCGAGAAGTCGGCGCCGTGGCTGCAAGGTCGTCGAAGCGGGTCGCGGTGCGTCCGGAGGCCGCCGGTCGCGTGAACAGCAGCTCGGTGCCGGCCGGAATCGCCGCGTCGATCGCGCGGCCGAAACGCTCCTCGTCGGAGGCGAAGACGAGGCCCGGCGTCATCAACTGCACGACGTACTTGAGTTTGCCGAAATCCTGCGAGACCAGCGAATAGGCCGGCGAAACCGGCACGAACGGCACGCCGACGTGCAGTGCCGCGAGCGCCAGCATCGCCTGCTCGAGGTCGTTCTCCGAAAGGATCATCAGCGGCCGCTCGGCCGACAGGCCGCGCTCGAGCAGCGCCTCGCCGATCCGCCGCGCCTGGTCCAGCGCCTGCGCGTACGAGATCCTGCGCCAGTCCCCCCCATTGACGCGCTTGGCGACGAAGGTGCGCTCCGGCGCTTCGGCCGCATGTTTCAGCAGGCGCTCGGTCAGGCGGCGCGGATACGGGTTGAGCGTCGCGGGCGATTGGAGGCGCCAACCGCCCTGTGCATCCGGGCGGACGGTCACGCTGGCCGGTCCCAGGGCGATCTTCCGATAGATGCGTGGAGTCTGCATAGCTTTTCAGCCCGCGAGCTTTTCGAGCAGGCGCAGCAGCTCGCGCCGCTCGGCCGGCGCGAGCCGCTCGGCGAAACGGCGGTCGTGGCTGCGCACGTCGCGCTTGAGTTTGCGCAGCAGCTTGGCGCCCTTGGCCGTCAGGAACAGTCCCCACGCCCGGCCGTCGTCCGGGCGATGGCGTCGCTCGGCCAGCCCGCGTTGCTCGAGCCAGTCGGTCAGCATCATTGCACCGGAGCGCGCGGTCCCGAGCACTTCACCCAGCGCGCTCTGGCTGATCCCGGGGTTCCCGTCGAGGATCACCAGAGCGGTGTAGCGCGGCGGCGTGATGTCCTGGCCCTCGGTGGCGCGCGAAAACGCCTCGAAAGACGCGATCTGCGCGCGCTTGAGCGCATAGCCGAAATGCTCGCCGAGGTCGGCGTAGTCGATCCCTTCGACACGGGCAATGCTGCCCGCCCGGGGGCCGCGCGCTTTTGAGGGTTTCTTCATGGCTGGACGTTGACCGCGAAATTGTAATGCTATATAACAATCTCCGCCGCGCGAGTTTCGCTGTGGTCGGATCGGCCGGATCAAACCGATGCCGCAGCGCAACATCAGCGACCGAGACAAAAGCGGCGACAATAGCGCCGCACAAACCTAAAGGAGGTTTCATGTCCGAACGCCAAGGTTTTACACGCCGCCAGTTCAACGCGGCGCTCGCCGCGAGCGGCACGCTCGCCGCACTCTCGCCCTTCGGGATCGTCCGTGCGCAGTCCACCAAGCTGAAGGTCGGCGTACTGCTGCCGCGCTCGGGCTTCCAGGGCTTCATCGGCCAGTCGTGCCAGAAAGGCGCGGACCTCGCCCCGGGCGTCATCAAGCAGTTGCTCGGCGTCGACATCGAACTGATGAATGCGGACACCGAGACCAACGTCGACACCGCCCGCACCCGCGCCGAACGCCTGATCCAGGAGGGTGCGCACGTCCTGGTCGGGCCGTTCGACTCCGGCGCCGCCTCCGCGATTGCACAGGTAGCCGAGCAGCGCGGCGTGCCGTTCGTGATCAACATCGCCGCCGCCCCGCCGATCACCGAGCAGGGCTACAAGTTCGTGTTCCGCAATTTCCCCACGGCGCCCGACCTGGTGAGGAACGGCCTGTCGCTGATCGGCGACCTGTTCCGCGAAACCAAGGTCGCACCGCGCACCGCGGTGTTCATGCACGTGAACGACACCTTCGGGCAGGCGATGTTCAAGGGAATCTCGGCCACGCTGCCGCACCTGACCAACCTGCCGTTCAAAGTGGTCGAGACGATCTCGTACGACCCGGCGGCCAAGGACCTCACGGTCGAGGTGTCCAAGGCCAAGGCCACGAACGCCGACTTCCTGATGCTCGTCTGCCGCCTGAACGATTCGATCATCCTGCGCCGCGAGATGGTGAAGCAGCGCTGGAACCCGATGGGCGTCATCAGCCCGGGGTCGCCCGGCATGTACGAGGAGCAGTTCGCCAAGGTCCTGGGAAAATACGCCGACTACTGCATCTCGAACGCGCCCTGGTTCAACCCGAAGATGAACATGACCAAGATCGTCGACGCGGCTTTCAAGAAGCAGAACCCGAAAGAGCAGTTCGTGTTCCACGGCACCAACGTGGCCTACACGTTCGAATCGATCCTGATCGCGGCCGATGCGTTCAAGCGCGCTCGCAGTACCGATCCGAAGACGCTGGCCGACGCGATCCGCCAGACCAACATCACCGACCGCGTCGGGCTGGGCGGGCCGATCAAGTTCAACGCCAAGGGCCAGGTCGAGGGCAACCTTTCGGCCTGCGCGCAGAACCTCAACGGCCGGCCGACGGTCGTCCTCCCGCTGAACGCGGCCGAGGCCAAGCCGGTCTTCCCGATGCCTGGCTACAAGGCCTGAACGCAAGCGCAAGAGTCAAAGGGCCGGCGCTGCCGGCCCTTTTTTTGCCCCGCCCGCAAAAAATGGTGTCAGAGTCCAATTTCGGAAAATCGACCCTGACACCCATTATTTCTCGCCATGCCATCCGCTGACCTGATCGCCAACGTCGTCATCGCGGGCCTGCTGACCGGCCTGGTCTACGGCCTGATGGCGCTCGGCCTGTCGGTCATCTTCGGCGTGGTGCGGGTGGTGAATTTCGCGCACGGCGAGATGATGACGATCGCGATGTATTGCGCGGTGGTGCTGTTCGGCACTTTCAAGCTCGATCCCTTCCTCGCGGTGCTCCCGGTGGCCGCGGTGTTCTTCGCTTTCGGCTATGCGATGCAGGCGGGACTGATCAACCCGTTCATCACGCGCCCGGAGCATTCGCAGTTCATGCTGCTGGTCGCGGTGGCGATCATCATGGTGAACGTGCTGCTGATGATTTTCGGCCCGAGCGCGCTCAACGTGCAGGTCGACTACCAGCTCGAGTCCTACGAGTTCGGCAAGATCCTGTTCGACAAGGCGCGCGTGTTCGCGGCCGGCATGGCGCTTGCGACCAGCGCCGGCCTGTTCGCGTTCTTCAAGTACACCAGCACCGGCAAGGCGATCCGTGCCTGCGCCGACAACAATCTCGGGGCCAGGGTCGTCGGCCTGAACGTGAAGCACCTGTATGCGCTGACGTTCGGCCTCGGCTCGGCCTGCGTGGCGGTCGCCGGCTGCATGATGATCCTGCTGGTCGACGTGGTGCCGACGCTCGGGCCCGGCTACACGCTGCTGGCCTTTGTCATCGTGATCATCGGCGGGCTGGGATCGATGCCCGGCGCCCTCTTCGGCGGCATCCTGATCGGCGTGTCGGAAGCGCTCGCGGGGCTGTTTTTCGCGCCGTCGGCCAAAAGCATGTTCGGCTTTGCACTGCTGATCCTCGTGCTGCTGTTCCGCCCGCAGGGGTTGCTCGGGAGGAAGCCTTGAACCAGCGCGCGCGCATCCTCCTCGGTGTGCTTGGCGTCGTGCTCGTCCTGCTGCCCGCGTTTGCCGGCAACTACGTGCTGTCGGTGGCGACGCTGATCCTGTACTTCGCGTTCACGGGCCAGGCGTGGAACGTGATGATGGGCTTTGCCGGGCAGCTTTCGCTCGGGCATTCGCTCTATGTCGGCGTCGGCGCCTACGTGGCGGCGGCGATGTTCGTCAACCTCGGAATCGGCCCGTGGGCCGGCCTGTGGGTCGCGATCGCCGTCTGCATGGCGCTCGGCGCGGCGATCGGGTTCCTCGCCTTCCGCTTCGGCATCTCGGGCGTGTATTTCGCGCTGCTGACGATCGCCTTCGCCGAGTTCACGCGCATCGGCTTCGACCACATCCAGTGGACCGGCGGCTCGGGCGGCCTGTTCCTCAAGGTGGCGCAGAGGGAGCAGATGGATCTCCTCAACTTCCGCGGGCCGCCCGCGATGTACTACTACGCGATCCTCGCGCTTGCGGCCGGGGCGCTGGCGCTGTGTTCGTGGCTGCTGAAGAGCCGCGCCGGGTACTACTGGCAGGCGATCCGCGAGAACGAGGAGGCGGCGCAGGCCCTGGGGATCAACACCTTCCGCTACAAGATGTTCGCCGTGCTGATCAGCTCGGCGATGACCGCGGTGTCCGGCGTGTTCTTCGCGTTCTACTACAACAACCTCTTCCCCGAGCAGATCTTCCACATCAGCCGCTCGATCGAGATCATCCTCGGCCCGATCATCGGCGGCATCGGAACGCTGTTCGGCCCGGTGCTCGGCGCCTTCGTGCTGACGGTGCTGGCCGACGGCATCACGGAAGCGCTCGCCTATTTCGGCGTCGAGGTCCCGGGCATCAAGCAGGTGTTCTACGGCGTGGTGCTGCTGGTCGTCGTGATGTTCCTGCCCAACGGCATCTGGCCGACGCTGGCGAAGAAGATCGGGGTGTCGAAATGAGCGCGCTGCTCGAAGTGCGCGGCATCTCCAAGTCGTTCCGCGGCCTCAGGGCCGTCGCGAACGCGCAGTTCGAAGTCCGCCAGGGCGGCATCGTCGCGCTGATCGGCCCGAACGGCGCAGGCAAGACGACCTGCTTCAACATGATCGCCGGCGTGTTCTCGCCCGACGCGGGCGAGATCGTGTTCGAAGGCGCGCGCATCGACGGCAGGCGGCCGGACGAGATTTGCATTGCCGGCATCGGCCGCACGTTCCAGATCGTCAAGCCGTTCGCCGGCCTGTCGGTGCTCGACAACGTGATCGTCGGCGCCTTCAACCGGACTTCGCACCTCGCGGAAGCGCGCGCGGCCGCGGAGGCCATCCTCGAGCGGCTGGGCCTCGGGCCGAAGCGCGACCTGCCGGCCTCCTCGCTCACCCTGCCCGACCGCAAGCGCCTGGAAGTGGCGCGTGCGCTCGCGACCCGGCCGAAGCTCCTCCTACTCGACGAGGTCATGGCCGGCCTGCGCCCGACCGAGTGCGACCAGATGGTCGAGGTGTTCCGCGAGCTGAGCCGCAAGGACGGGCTGACCATCCTGCTGATCGAGCACGTCATGCGCGCGGTGATGGCGCTGGCCGGGCACATCGTCGTGCTCCACCACGGCGAGATCATCGCGCGCGGTTCGCCGCAGGAGGTGGTGCGCGACCCGGCGGTGCTCGAGTGTTACCTCGGCGAGGAAACCGAGGTATGAGCGCGACGAAAGCCCCGCTCCTCGAAGTCGAGTCCCTCGACCTCTACTACGGCGACGCGCAGGCGCTGTCCGAAGTGTCGCTTTCGGTCGAACAGGGGCGCATCGTCGCGATAGTCGGTGCCAACGGCGCGGGCAAGTCTTCGCTGATCCGGTCGATTGCGGGGATCGAAAAACCGCGCGGCGGGCGCGTGAAGTTCAAGGGCGAGGACGTCACCGGGCTGGAGTCCTACGCGACCTGCAACCTCGGGATCGGGCAGGTTGCCGAGGGCCGCCAGATCTTCCCGACGCTCTCGGTCACCGAGAACCTCGAGATGGGCGGCCTCCTCCCGCGCGCGAGGGCCAAGGCGAAGCAGGCGATGGACGAAGTGTTCGAGATGTTTCCGCGCCTCGCCGAGCGCCGCGACCAGCTGGCCGGCACGATGTCCGGCGGCGAGCAGCAGATGCTGGCGATCGGCCGCTGCCTGATGGGCCAGCCCGAGCTGATCATGTTCGACGAGCCTTCGCTCGGCCTCGCGCCCACCGTGGTGCAGGAAGTCTTCCGCATCATCCGCACGTTGAACGCAAAAGGCATGACCATCCTGCTGGTCGAGCAGAACGTCGCGGTGTCGCTGAAGATCTCGGCGCAGGCCTATGTGCTCGAGAACGGGCGGATCGTCATGTCCGGCACCGGCGAATCGCTGCTGCACGACGACCGGGTGCGGCAGGCTTACATGGGGCTCTGACCCGGGGTCGATGGCAGCATTTCGCCCGGAGAGGCAATATGGACGCGGGCTTCGGGCAAAAAATGGCAACAATTCTGATGCGCGCCTTCAGGCGGCCGGAAAATCCTCCACGAGCACGGCGCCGGGGTGAAACTGATCGACTCTTCGCTCGACCATTCAGATTTCCCCTGCCGGATCACCTATCTCAACGACCAAGGCTCCGTCGAGAAGCAAAGCCCGGGCTTGTGCAAAGGTCTTCTCGAAGACTTGCTTCAAGTGCTGGTTGCTCGAATTGCCGCAGGTGACCCAAATGATTTGCGGAGGTGCGCCGAGCCTCTGCACGAGTTCCACGAAATCCTCGTCCTTGGTGATGACGGTCGCACCGTCACGCCTGGCCGAGTCGAAGATGGCTCGATCTGAAGCATCGCGCAACCCAAGGTTTCGGATTGTTTTGGCTTCGACGCCGAATCTCTCTGCAAGGTGTCGGGCAAGGACAGGAGGAAGTTGCGCGTCGAGCCAGAACGTCATGCCACGAGACGTGCATGCCCGGCGCGGCGGGCCGCAAACAGGAGGCTGGCCTGGATGTCAGCGCTTTCCAGGTCGGGAAAGTCCTCGAGGATCTGCGCGGGCGGTACGTTGTTGGCCAGCATTTCGAGGATGTCGATCACACGGATGCGCATGCCCCGAATGCACGGCCGGCCGCCGCACTTTCCGGGATCCGACGAAATGCGGGCGAGCAATTTCGATTCCTGTTCGGACGTCATGGCGCGCATCCTCCAGTTACGTATTTCACTATCGGCCAACGGAAGGAACAAGGGTGATTATATCCCCGCCCATCGAACCACTTTTCGCGCCCAAGGGCCGGGCGGGGCACTAAACCGCTTGCGCATGGTCTTACTCCGGTCGGAGGTTGCGCGCTCGATACGGGAGGGTCGCGCTCCGGCGCTAGAATAAGCCGAACACCCGAGGAGACGAAGGCATGACCACCGCGCAAACCCCGCACGTGCCGCAGCACCAGAACCTGCCGCCGAAAGCGTCGCGTTTCGTCGACGTGGCCTCCCTGCCCTGGACGAAGACCGCTTATGCCGGCGTCGAGGCCAAGACGCTGCTGGTCGACAAGGCCTCCGGGTTGCTGACCGTGCTGCTGAAGATGGCGCCGAATGCGCGCCTGCCGGACCACGAGCACGTGCTGATCGAGCAGACCTACCTCCTCGAGGGCACGCTGGTGTGCGGCGAAGGCACGGTCACGCCGGGAAACTTCGTCTGGCGCCCGGCCGGCAGCCGCCACGAAGCGTGGGCCGGCCCCGAAGGCAACCTGTCGGTGGCAATGTTCCAGCTGCCGAACAAGTTCTTCCAGCCCGACGGGCGCGAGCTGGATTTCCTCGGCAACGAATGGAACAAGGTCTGGGACGAGGCCGCGAAAGTCCATGGGCTGGCCTGAGGCGCGGCGCTCACCGACGACCGCGGCGCCGGGATGATCGCGGCGGTCGCAAGTGCCTCATGAAGGCGCGGGAATGAACCGCAGGATGCGATGGGTCGCGCTCGCCCTGGCCGCCGCGGCGCTGGGCGCGGCACCGGTCGCGGCGCCGCCTTCCGCCGACCTGAAACCCGCGCCGCAGGAAGCCCAGGCGGCCCGCCTCGCCAGCGAAGTCCTCGCCCGCCTCCACTACAGCCCGAAGCCGGTCGACGCCGCGCTGTCGGCGCGCGTCTTCGACCTGTACTTCAAGGCGCTCGACCCGGAGAAGATGCTGTTCGTGCAGGAGGACATCGACCGCTTCTCCGCCCACCGGACCAGGCTCGGCGACGAAATCCGCAACCAGGACCTCGCCGTCCCGTTCGCGATCTTCAATCTCTACCGGCAGCGCGCCAACGAGCGCTTCGCCCTTGCACGCGCTCTGCTCAAGGGCGGGTTCGACTTCCGCGTGCCCGAGACCTACCAGTTCACGAGGACGAACGAGGCGTGGGCGAAGAGCGACCCGGAGCTGCGCGAGATCTGGCGCAAGCGGGTCAAGAACGACTGGCTGCGGCTCAGGCTCGGCGGCAAGGACGACAAGGCGATCGTCGAGCTTCTCGACAAGCGCTATGAGAACCTGATCAGGCAGGTCGGCCGGGCCAAGGGCTCGGATGCGTTCCAGGTCTTCATGAATGCGTACACGACGGCGATCGACCCGCACACCAATTACATGGCGCCGCGGGCGGCGGCCGAATTCGGGATCTCGATGCAGCTGTCGCTGGTGGGCATCGGCGCATCGCTGACCGAGCTCGACGACTACATCACGATCAAGGAGCTGATTCCCGGCGGGCCGGCAATCCTGTCCGGGAAACTGAAACCCGGCGACCGGATCGTCGGCGTCGCGCAAGGCGAGACCGGCGCGATGACCGATGTGCTGGGATGGCGGGTGGACGACGCAGTCGAGCTGATCCGCGGGAAGGCCGACACGGTCGTGCGCCTCGACATCCTTCCCGCGGGCGCCGGGCCCGACGCCAGGCACAGGCAGATTTCGCTCGTCCGCAAGACGATCAGCCTCGATGCGCGCGCCGCGAAGGCTTCCATCCACTCGATGTCGGACGGGGCCGTATCGCGCCGCGTTGGCGTGATCGCGCTCCCGACTTTCTATTCGGATTTCGCGGCCAAGGCCAAGGGCGACCCGAACTACCGGAGCGCGACCCACGACGTCGCCCGCCTGCTCGAAGCGCTGAAGAAGGAAAAGGTCGATGCGGTGCTGATCGACCTGCGCAACAACGGCGGCGGCTCGATGCTCGAGGCCATCGAGCTCACCGGGATGTTCATCGACAAGGGGCCGGTGGTCCTGCAGCGCAACGCCGACGGGCAGATCGCCATGGGCAGCGACGACCATCCCGGGGTCGTGTGGGACGGGCCGCTCGGCGTGCTGATCAACCGGCGGTCGGCGTCGTCCTCCGAGATCTTCGCCGCCGCGATCCAGGACTACGGCCGGGGCGTGATCATCGGCGAGCCGAGTTTCGGGAAAGGAACCGTGCAGATGCTCGTCAACCTCGACGACATCGCCAAGACCAAGGCACGGCAGCTCGGCGACCTGAAGGTCACCATCGCGCAGTTCTTTCGCATCAACGGGGGCACGACGCAATTGCGCGGCGTGACGCCGGATATCGCCTTTCCTGCCGCGCCGGATGCCGACACCGTCGGCGAGTCCGCTTTCGAGAACGCGCTGCCGTGGGCGCAGATCAATCCTGCGACCTACGCGCCGGCCGGCGACGTCAAGCGGTTGCTGCCGGCCCTCGTCGAGCTTCACCAGGCTCGCGTCCGCAAGGACAAGGCCTTCCGCTATCTCGAGGAAGACATCGCCGCCTCGCGGCAACTGCGCAAGGCGAACAGGATTTCGCTGAACGAGGCCGAACGCCGCAAGGAACAGGCGGTGCAGGAGGCCCGGCTTGCGTCCCGGGATCAGGCCGGCAAGGCGCCGGCGAATGGCAACGGCAGCCCGGCCCGCGATGACGGCCTGCAGCCCGGTGAACGCAGTCTCGCCAGCGAACTAGCGGCCGAGAAGGCGCGCGAAAACGAAAAGGACGTCCTGCTGATCGAGGCGGTCATGGTCCTGGGCGACGTCGCGCGGCTGCAGCAGCCCGGCGTCGGGCTTGCGGCTCGGACCCGGTAACTTCTCAGGTGCCGGCGGACCCAGGCCCCGGGGGCGCCCCGGCAAGCATGGCCACCGCCCGCTCGACGCCCGGCCGCGGGCTGCTCAGCGCCCGGATGCCGAGCTTTTCGAGCCGCCCGGATGCAGGTGCCATGGAGGCTTGTGCGAGCACGACGACCGCGTTCGAGGATTTCGCCTGCGCAACCGCCTGCACGATCGAGTCGATGTAGCGTCCCAAGTCGCCCGCCTCGAAATGCGCCCACGCGCCCCGGACGACGAGCGTCTCGATCGCCGGTTCGGTGCCCAGGTGCGCGGCGGACCCGCCGAGCAGGTCGAGCGTCGGGCGCAGCGTGCTTTCCAACGCCGCCACGACCAGCACCTTGCCGCCCCCGCGCACCGCCTCGTCGGCCATCGCGCGGTCGATACGCGCCGCGGTGAACGCGCCCTTCGTGTCCATGGCTTCCGCCACGCCGCCGATGGTGGAGCAGGTACACATGACGACCTGTGCGCCGCCTGCGTGCGCCTGTGCCATTGCGCTCTCGATCCTGGCGACCAATCCCGGAGCGTTCACGCCTTCGCGGCGCGCGTCGGCCAGCAAGTCCTCGCGGACCCGATGCGTGGCGCGCAGCCCGGGAGCGACTTCCCGCATCAAAGTCTCGAACGTCGGCACGTGCACCGGCGAGGTGTGGAGGAACGCGATGTCGTGCTTCAACGGAAGTCCTCCGGGAGTGGCGCTGTGTAGAATAGTTCCACAAGGCCCGCGCGGCTATAAGGAAGGAGACACCATGCCACATTTCGGAAAAACCTGGCTCGCGATCGCCGCCGGAGCCGTGTCGTTGCTCTCTGCAGCGCTGGTTCAGGCGCAGGCCGACTATCCGAGCAAGCCGATCCGGCTGATCACGCCGTTCAATCCCGGCGGCGCGATCGACATCTATTCGCGCCTGATCGCCGAGCCGCTGGGCAGGCGCCTCGGGCAGAACGTCGTGGTCGAGGCGATCGCCGGCGCGAACACCATCGTCGGCACGCAGGCGGCCGCACGCGCTGGGCCCGACGGCTACACATTCCTCGTCACCACGATGTCGACGACGGTGAACAACAAGATCCTGTACTCGAAGACGCTTGCTTACGACCCGGACAAGGACCTCGCGCCGATCACCCAGCTTTCGTATGGCACGGTCCTCCTGGTCGGGCCGGGCAACGCGCCCTACAGCGACCTGAAGGAATTCATCCAGTGGGCCAAGGGCCGGGAGCGCGTCACCTACGGCTCGTGGGGCATCGCTTCGTGGGGACACCTGGCTGGGCAGATCCTCAAGCGCGACTTCGGCCTGAAGCTCGAGCACGTGCCCTACAAGGGCGATGTGCCGGCGATCACGGACGTCCAGAACGGCGGGCTCGACGCGACCTTCGCCAGCCCGACGAGCGCCAAGCCGCGCATCGCCTCGGGCGCGATCAAGCCGATCGCAATGACCGGCCCGATGCGCTCGGCGGCGATGCCGGACCTGCCGACCTTCACCGAGCAAGGCGTGCCCAACATCGACCTCGCCATCTGGGTAGGCGCCTATGCCCCCGCGGGAACGCCGCGCCCGATCATCGACCGGCTGCAGCGCGAGTTGAAGGCGGTCATCAACCTGCCCGAGGTGCGTGAAAAGATGGTCAGGCAAGGCCAGACGCCGGTCGGCAACACGCCCGAGGAATTCATGGCCAACGTGCGCGCCGACTACCCGAAGTGGGAAGCGCTCATCAAGGCCTCCGGCGCAAAGGTCGAGTAGGAAGGCCGCTCCGCAAAGTGCAGACCGACTACGTCCAGCGTTTCCTGTTCGAGGAACTCGACATCCGCGGCCGGCTCGTGTGCCTGACCGGTGCGTGGCGCCGGATGGTCGACGGGCGGAGTTACCCGGCGCAGATCGCGAGCCTCCTCGGTGAAACGACTGCGCTGGCGGTGCTGCTCGGCGCGAATCGCAAAGGCGCGGGCCGCACGACCTTGCAGGTCCGGGGCAACGGGTCGGTGCCGCTGCTGGTGGTCGATTGCGGCTCGGAGGCCGCAAGCGCGGCGCTCCGGATCCGCGGCATGGCCCATTACGCCGAAGGCGCTTCGGGAAGCGTACGCGAATTGATCGGCGAAGGCCGGCTGGCGCTGATGCTCGAAGACGCTGCCAGCGGGCAGATCTACCAGAGCATCGTGCCGCTGCAGGGCGGGACGCTTTCGGAAATCTTCGAGCACTACCTGTCGCAGTCGGAACAGCTGCCCTCCTTCGTGCGCCTCTACGCCGACGGCGACGCCTTGTGCGGGATCCTGCTCGAGAAGCTGCCCAAGGCGGACATGCGCGACGCGGACGGGTGGGACCGGATGATGCAGTTCGCCGCGACGCTGACGCTGCCCGAAACCCGCGACACGCAGCCCTACGACCTGCTCACGCGGCTTTTTCCCGAAGAATTGTTGCGGGTCTACAAGCTCGACCCGGTCGAGTACCACTGCCCTTACGATGCCGGCAAGGTGAAGGACATGCTGCGCAGCCTCGGCCGGGCCGAAGTCGATTCGATCCTCGCCGAGAAAGGCGAGGTATTGATCCGCAACGAGATGTGCAACCACGAATACCGCTTCGACGCCGAGGCGGTCGCGCTGATGTTCGAGGCGCCGGTAGGAGAAGGCAATGACGGATAAGGCGAAGCACGGGACGCCGGACAGCGGGACCGCCTACGGCATGAAGCCGCCGGCCTGGCGCAAGGAACTCACCGAGGTGGGCGCCGGCACGCCGATGGGCGAACTGCTGCGCAGGTACTGGCACCCGGTCGGCCTCGCATCGCACGCGAGCGAGGTTCCGCGCAAGGTCCGCGCACTCGGCGAAGACCTGATCCTGTTTCGCGACGGCGCCGGGCGCGCCGGGCTGGTGTATCCGCACTGCGCGCACCGCGGCGCGTCCCTCTACTACGGCAAGACCGAGGAGCGCGGCATCCGCTGCTGCTATCACGGCTGGCTGTTCGACGTCGAAGGCCATTGCCTCGAGCAGCCCTGCGAGGAAGGCGGCGGTTCGCGGCGAGAAAAGTTTCGCCAGCCGTGGTACCCGGTGCAGGAACGCTACGGCCTGGTGTTCGCCTACATGGGCCCGCCGGAAAAGAAGCCGCTGCTGCCGCGCTACGAATGCCTCGAAAGACTCGGCGAAGGCGAATTCGTCGAGGCCGACGACACGAGCATCGGCTCGGGCGGGCCGGTGATCGCGCCCTGCAACTGGCTGCAGCACTACGAAAACGTGGTCGATCCCTTCCACGTGCCGATCCTGCACGGGTCGTTCTCGGGCATGCAGTTCACCTCGCAGATGGCCAGCATGCCGAAAGTCGTGTTCGATACCACCGGGATGGGCGTCAAGGTGACCTCGACCCGCCCGATGGAAGGCGGCAAGACTTTCCTGCGCGTGACCGAAGCCGCGGTGCCTACGCTGCGTGTCGTCCCGAATCCGCGGGTCGGCAAGTACGGCGCGGTGGAATCCATCGGCTGGGTGCTGCCGATCGACGACACCACCTATCGCATCTACACCGCCGGCCGCGTCACCGAAAAAGGCGAGTTGACGAAATTCCGCTCGCGCTACAACGGCAAGACGTGGCCCGAACTGACCGAAGAGGAACACCAGCGCTTTCCGGGCGACTACGAAACGCAGGTCAGCCAGGGCCCGATCGCACACCATTCCGAAGAGCACTTCGCGACCAGCGACAAGGGCATCGCGCTGCTGCGCCGGTTCCTCGAAAAGCAGCTCGACGTGCTCGCCAAGGGCGGCGACCCGGCCGGCACCGCGTTTACCGAATCGGCAGCGTATGTTCGCTTCGAGGCCGGCAATTTCCTCGTCTAGGCGCCGCGCCGCACTTCTTTTCGCGGCCTTGCTGCAGGCCGCGTTGCTTGCCGCGTGCAGCCCGCCGCCGGCCGCTTACCAGGGCTATGTCGAAGGCGAGTTCGTCAACCTCGCCTCGCCGTTCGCCGGGCAATTGCAGAAGCTGCATGTGCGCCGCGGTGTCCAGGTTACCGAGGGCCAGCCGGTGTTCGTTCTCGAGCAGGCAAGCGAACAGGCGGCCCGCGTCGAAGAGGAGCAGCGGCTCAGGAGCGCCGAGGCGAAGCTCTCGAACCTGAAGATCGGCCGGCGTGTGCCTGAAGTCGACGCGATCCGCGCCCAGCTCGCGCAGGCACAGGCCGCCAGGGACCTCTCCCGCACCCAGCTGCAGCAGCAGGAGCGCTTGTTCAACAGCGGCTTCATCTCGGCCGAGCGCATGGTCGAAGTGCGCGCCGCGTACCAGCGCGACGTGGCCCGCGTGGCCGAGGCCGAGGCGCAGATCCGCACCGCGCTGCAGCCGCTGGGCAGGAGCGCCGAGCTGACGGCTGCGCTCGGCGACGCCGAGGCTGCGCGTGCATCGCTCGCACAGGCGACATGGCGGCTGCAGCAAAAGAGCGTTTCCGCGCCTGCCGCCGCATTCGTGCAGGACACGTTCTTCGTCGAGGGCGAATGGGTTCCGGCCGGGCGCCCGATCGCGGCGCTGCTCCCGCCGGGCAACGTCAAGGTGCGGTTCTTCGTGCCCGAGGGTATCGTCGGGTCGCTCTCCATGGGCCAGGGCGTGGAGATCGCATGCGACGGGTGCGGCGCGCCGATTGCCGCGAAGATCACGTTCATCTCGGCGCAGGCAGAATTCACGCCGCCGGTCATCTACA
The DNA here is from genome assembly GCA_964599095.1 of uncultured Bordetella sp. Classification (GTDB taxonomy): domain Bacteria; phylum Pseudomonadota; class Gammaproteobacteria; order Burkholderiales; family SG8-39; genus SZAS-79. The sequence goes on along the minus strand of CAZREB010000042.1, from coordinate 8,026 downwards.
GCCGGGAGTCGCGCGCGAAGCTGGTGTTCCTCATCGAAGCGCGCCCGGATCCGCAGGATGCGGCGCGGCTTCATCCGGGCCAGCCGGTCGACGTGAAGGTCGCGGCGAAGTGAATGCCGGGACCGGCGCGCTGGCCATCGACGTCCATGGCCTGAACAAGAGCTTCGACGGCAGGCGCGTCGTCAAGGACCTGGCGCTGCAGGTCCGCCGCGGCGAGATCTACGGCTTCCTCGGCCCGAACGGCAGCGGCAAGACGACCTCGATCCGCATGATCTGCGGGCTGCTGACCCCGGACTCCGGCACCGGCACCTGCCTCGGCCACGACCTGATCGCCGAAACGGCTGCGATCAAGCGCGAGGTCGGATACATGACGCAGCGATTCTCGCTGTGGGAGGACCTGACGATCCGCGAGAACCTCGACTTCATCGGCCGCATGTACGGCATGCGCGGGCGGCGCGCGGCGGTGGAGCGCGCCCTCGCCCGCCTCGGCCTCGAATCGCGCGCCGGCCAGCTCGCCGGAACGCTGTCCGGCGGGTGGAAGCAGCGGCTCGCGCTGGCCGCCTGCATGCTGCACGAGCCGCAACTGCTGCTGCTCGACGAGCCGACGGCGGGCGTCGATCCCCGCGCCCGGCGCGAGTTCTGGGAGGAGATCCACGCGATCGCGGCCACCGGGATCTCGGTCCTCGTCTCGACGCACTACATGGACGAGGCCGAGCGCTGCCACAGGCTCGCCTACATCGCCTACGGCCGGCTGCTCGCGACCGGCACGGTCAACGACGTCATCGCGTCACAGGCGCTCACGGCGTTCTCGGTGACCGGTCCCGACCTCACCAGCTACGCGGAGGCATTGCGCGACGAACCGGGCGTCGAGCAGGTCACGCGGTTCGGCAACACGCTCAGGGTCTGTTCGCGCGACGGGCTGGCGCTCGGGCAGGTGGCGGTGCGCATGGCCGAATCCGGGTCGCATGCCTGGGAGAAGGCCGCGCCCGGCCTCGAGGACGTCTTCATCAGCCTCATGGGCGGCAGCGAGGACAATTTCCAATGACGCCCGGCCGCGGCAACCGGCTGTCATGGTCGCGCTGGGTGGGCATCATCCTCAAGGAGTTCATCCAGCTCAAGCGCGACCGCCTGACCTTCGGCATGATCATCGGGATCCCGATCCTGCAACTCGTGCTGTTCGGGTACGCGATCAATTCGGATCCGAAGAACCTGCCGACCGCGGTGTTCTCCGCCGACGCCAGCCCCTACTCCCGCAGCCTGGTGGCCGCATTGCAGAACAGCGGCTATTTCTCGGTCGACAAGGTGATTTCTACCCAGGCGCAAGCCGACGAACTTCTCGACCGCGGCCTGGTCCAGTTCGTCGTATCGATCCCGGAGGGCTTCGGGCGGCGGCTGGTGCGCGGCGAAAAGCCGGTGCTGCTGGTCGAGGCCGACGCCACCGACCCGAGCGCGACCGGGAACGCGATCGCCGCGCTGCTGCAGATCGGGTCCGTTGCCCTCGCCCGCGACCTGCGCGGCCCGCTCGCCGAGCTGCAGGCGACCCCGCAGCCCTTCGACCTGCGCATCCACCGGCGCTACAACCCTGAAGGGATTACCGCCTACAACATCGTGCCCGGCCTGCTCGGCGTGATCCTGACGATGACCATGGTGCTGATGACCGGCCTCGCGATGACGCGGGAGCGCGAGCGCGGCACTTTCGAGAACCTGCTCTCGACGCCGGCGCTGCCGATCGAGGTGATGACCGGCAAGATCGTGCCCTACATCATGATCGGGCTGATCCAGGTGAGCATCGTCCTGGCGGCGGCGCTGCTGCTCTTCAGGGTGCCAATGCTCGGCAACTACGCACTGCTCTACGCGGTGGTGTTCCTGTTCATCGCAGCCAACCTGACGCTCGGCATCACCTTCTCGTCGATCGCCCGCAACCAGCTGCAGGCGATGCAGATGACCTTCTTCTTCTTCCTGCCGTCGATCATCCTGTCGGGCTTCATGTTCCCGTTCCGCGGCATGCCCGACTGGGCGCAGGCGCTCGGCTCGCTGCTGCCGCTCACGCACTTCCTCCTTTTGGTGCGCGGCATCATGCTCAAGGGCAATACCTTCACCGAATTGGTGCCGCAGATCTGGCCGATCCTCGCGTTCATGGTGGTCGTGATCCTGGTCGGGCTGCGTTTCTACAAGCGCACGCTCGACTAGCGCATCCGCTATAGAATCCGCGGGCACGGTGCCTGCTTCGCACCGGTGCAGCCGGGTTTCGCTCAAAGGGGGAGTTCGTTCGATGGCAGACAGGGAGTTTCCGTCCGCGTACTACACGGTGATCAGGGTCATCGACACGTTCACGGACTGGACCGGCAATGCGGTCTCGTGGGTCTGCGTCCCGCTGGCGATCACCGTCTTCTGGGAGGTCGTCGCCCGGTTCTTCTTCGGCGCGCCGACCATCTGGGCCTACGACATGTCGTACATGCTCTACAGCGTGCTCTTCATGCTCGGGGCGCACTATGCCCTGAAGCGCGGCGCGCATATCCGGACCGACATGCTGTGGGAGAAGTTCTCCGACCGGACCAAGGGCAGGATCGACTTCTACGCCTTCATCCTGCTGTTCTTCCCGGGGATGATCCTTTTGTTCGGCGCGAGCGTGGACGACGCGATCCAGGCCTTTACGCTGGGCGAAAGGGGCGAGCAGACGGCCTGGCGGCCCTATCTCTGGCCGCTGAAGGCGGTGGTGCCGCTGACGGCGCTTCTCCTGCTGGTCCAGGGCGCCTCCGAGATCCTCAAGAGCTGGTATGCGATGCGCACCGGCCAGCCGTTCGAGCACAAGGAAGGCGGCGAGATATGACCGGCCAGGTTGCGCTGGGCCTGGTGATGCTGGTCGCGATGATCAGCGTCATCTTCGTCGGGTTCCCGATCTCGTTCACGCTGATCATCATCGCGCTGGGCTTCGGCTGGGCGGGGCTCGGGGACAGCGTATTCGACCTCGCCTACCTCCAGACGCTGGGAATGATGAAGTCCGAGGAACTGGTCGCGATCCCGCTCTTCATCTTCATGGGGTTCCTCACCGAGCAGGCCGGCCTGATGGAGCGGCTCTTCCGGGCGTTCCGCGACCTGCTCGCGCCGGTGCGCGGCTCGCTCTACCTGGGCGTGATCCTGACCGCCACCGTGTTCGCGATGGCCACCGGGATCGTCGGCGCGGCCGTCACCGTGCTCGGCATCATGGCCGCGCCCATCATGATCAAGTCCGGCTACGACTCGCGCATGGCTTCCGGCGCCATCGCCGCAGGCGGCACGCTCGGGATCCTGATCCCGCCCTCGGTCATGCTGATCGTCATGGGGCCGGTGCTCGGGGTCTCGGTGGCCGATTTGTACGCCGCGGCGTTCGGCCCGGGTTTCCTGCTGGCGGGGATGTACGTCGTCTACACGCTGGTGAGGAGCTTCATCAACCCGAAGCTCGGCCCGGCCGTGCCATTGGACGAGCGCCCGAACTCCGCCTTCGTCGTGGTGAAGGAGGTGTTCCTCGGCATGGTCCCGCTGGGGCTGCTGATCTCCTCGACCCTCGGCTCGATCCTGATGGGCGTCGCAACGCCGACCGAGGCGGCGGCCGTCGGCGTCATGGGCGCTTTCGTCCTTTCGGTGGCCTACGGCAAATTCTCCTTCGGCGGCCTGAAGGCGGCCTGCATCAGCACGATGAACACCTCGAGCATGGTGCTCTTCCTGGCCGTCGCGTCGAACATCTTCGGCGCGGTTTTCTCGCGGCTGGGCACCGCGCAATGGATCACCGACAGCCTGCTGTCGCTGCCCCTGCCCCCCTCGCTGATGCTGCTGCTGGTCCTATTCCTGATCTTCCTGCTCGGCTGGCCGTTCGAGTGGCCGGCAATCATCCTCGTCTTCCTGCCGATCTTCTTCCCGGTGATTGCCGCGCTCAAGTACGACCTGGTCTGGTTCGGCGCGCTGGTCGCGGTGGTGATGCAGACCGCTTACCTCTCGCCGCCGGTGGCGATGTCCGCCTATTACCTGAAGCAGGTGGTGCCGTCGTGGAGCCTCGGGACGATCTACAAAGGCATGTTCGATTTCATGGGCATCCAGATCATCGCGATCCTGGTCGTCTTCTTCGTCCCCCAGATTGCCCTGTGGCTGCCGACCACGCTGGCCGAGCAGACGCGCGCCGAGCGGATGGCGCCGCCGTCCAAGGAGGAGCAGGACGACGAGAAGAACATGCTGAAGGGCGGTTCGCTGGAAGAGGACTACAAGGGTTCCAGCACGGAGGAGTCCGCGCCGGATGCCGGGAAGCAGGACGCGGAAAAGAAATGAATGGCCGGCGATAAACGGTGTCCGGAGACAAATGGTGTCGGAGTCGAATTTCCTTGTGAGTGGCCATCTCCATCCGATTTGGCGGAAAATCGATCCTGACACCATTTACCCGGGCGGGCAGAATCGAGCCTGGCCCCGTTTGCCAATCCGAATTTTGTCGTTCACCCGAAGGGAGTCGAAATGAAGACAGCAAAGCAGTCCCTCGTACTCGCCGCAGTCGCGCTCGCGTTTGCGTTGCCGGCAACCGCCCAGCAGCCGGCGGCCTCCGGCCCGCGCACCCTCAAGATGCAGTCGAGCTGGCCGGCCAGCTCGACCGCGCAAGACCACTTCAAGCTGTTCGCCGAAAGGGTCGAGAAGCTCTCGGGCGGGCAGCTCAAGATCGAGGCCATGGCCGGCGGCCAGGTGGTGCCGCCGTTCGAAGTGCTCGATGCCACGTCCAAGAAGGTCATCGACGGCGAGCACTCGATCTCCTATTACTGGGTCGGCAAGAACAACGCGACGGTGCTGTTCGCCGGCCCGCCCGGCGGCCCGTTCGGCATGGATCACTCCGACTACCTCAGCTGGATGTGGAACGGCGGCGGCGCCGAGATGTGGAACGACCTCTACCAGAACACGCTGAAGCTCAACGTGCACGTGATGCCCGGCCACCCGACCAGCCCGCAGGCCTTCGGCTGGTTCAAGCGGCCGATCAAGAGCCTGGCGGATTTCAAGACCATGAAATGCCGCCAGACCGGCATCAACGCGCAGATCTTCACCCGCATGGGCATGACGACGATCAACCTGCCCGGCGGCGAGATCCTCCCGGCGGCGCAGCGCGGCGTGATCGACTGCGCCGAATGGGTCGGCGGCCTCGAGGACCTGCGCCTGGGCCTGCAGACGGTCTACAAGTACCACTACACGCCCGGCATGCACGAGAACAACACGATGGGCGAGATCGTCTTCAACGGCGACGTCTGGAAGAGCTTCACTCCGCTGCAGCAGGAGATCATCCGGTCGGCGGCGCGCGACGCGCACGTGTCCTGGTACGCCGCGTGGCAGAAGCAGAATGCCGACGCACTCAAGGAGTTGCAGGAAAAGCACGGCGTGAAGGTGCTGCGCACCCCCTCGGAGATCCTGGTCGCCTACCTCAAGGCGTGGGACGGCTTTGTCGAGGAGGAATCCGGCAAGAACCCGGTGTTCAAGAAGATCCTCGACTCGCAGAAGGCGTGGGCGTCGATCGTCGTGCCCGCCAAGCGCTTCATGCACCCGCCCTATTCCTTCGCCGCCAATTACTACTGGCCCGAAGGCAAGGCCGCGGCCCCTGCAAAGAAATAGGCATGGTCCCCAAGCCAGGCAGGCGCCGGGAGTTCCTGCTCCCGGCGCTGGCGGCGCCGATCAGCCACTACTGCGACGCGGTGCGCTTCGACGACACGCTGTACATCTCCGGCATCCCGCCCCTGGACGCCATGGGGCGGGTCGTCAGCGAAGACCCCGCCGCGCAGGCGCGGCAGGTGTTCGAGAACATGAAGGTGGTGCTGGACGCGGCGGGCGCCACCTTTGCCGATGTCCTCAAGGTGACCGTCTACCTTACCGACGTCGACGACCGTACGAAGATCAATCCGGTACGGCAGGAGTACTTCGGCACGGCGCGGCCGGCGAGCACGCTGATCGGGGTCAAGGAACTGGCGATTCCCGGCATGAAGGTCGAGATCGAGGCGATCGTCGGCATCCCATAGGTTCGCGGCGTTCGCTCCGGCCGTTGATATACTTTTCGTCGATCTGCGACAACCGGAGGCGGCGTGTTCGAGAAGCGCAAGCAACGCTGATGGCGCGCAAGGCAGCCGCGAAGCAACCTTCACGCGCCGCGCAGGCCAGCCTCACCGATCGCGCCTACAGCGACCTCGAGGCGCTGATCGTCACGCTCAAGCTCGCCCCCGGGAGCGCCGTTTCCGAGGCGGCACTCTCCAGGCGGCTCGGCATCGGCCGCACGCCGATCCGCGAAGCGCTGCAGCGGCTCGCGAGGGAAAGGCTGGTCACGATCCTGCCGCGGCGCGGCATCATCGTCTCCGAGATCAACATCGCCAGCCAGCTGAGGCTGCTCGAGGTGAGGCGCGAGGTCGAAAGGCTGGTTGCCCGGAGCGCCGCCCGCCGCGCCACACCCGAAGAGCGCGCGCGCTTCGCGCAGATGGCGAAGGACTTCGAAAAGGCCGCCAGGCGCAACGACGAAGACACCTTCATGCGCGTGGACCGCGAGTACAACGAACTGAGCGTGGTGGCCGCGCGCAACGAGTTCGCCGCCGGGGCCATGGGGCTGGTCCATTCGCTGTCGCGCCGGTTCTGGTACATCCACTACAAGAAGGCGGCCGACATGCCGCGCGCGGCCAAGCTGCACGCGGACGTGGCCCGGAGCATCGCCGCGCAGGACGAGGAGGCCGCGGGCGCGGCCTCCGACAGGCTGCTCGGCTACATCGAGCAGTTCACCCGGGATACCGTGAGCGCGGATGCTTGATCTGCCCCGGCCGCCCGTACATAATTAGATATACGCCTGATATATCAGGCCGCCGGGAAGCAGACCCGCAGCGCGCGAAGGAGGCCACCGCCATGATGTCCGAACGCCAGAAGAAGTTCCGCGAGGAGTACCAGGCGCAGATCCATCCCCTCTACAGCGGGCTGGTTCACGTGGGCGTCATGTACACGGTGGGGATAGCCGTCATCGCCTATTGCGTCTCGCAGATGCACGACGCCGCCTGGGAGTGGCTGCTCGTGGTGCCGGTGTTCTTCGTATCGAACCTGTTCGAGTGGTGGATCCACAAGTACGTGATGCACCGGCTGGTCGACGTCTGGGCGCTGCGCGCGATCTACGACCGCCACACGCGCCAGCACCACCAGTACTTCACCGACGGCGTGATGACGGTCGACTCCACCCGCGAATTCCGGATCATCTTCTTCCCGTGGCGGGCCCTGTTCACGTTCATCGGCATGGGCGTGCCGGCCGCGTTTGCGCTTGCCTGGCTGGTCAACGCGAACGCCGGCTACATCCTGCTCGTCACGATGGTCGGCCAGTACCTGATCTACGAAACCTTCCACTACTGCTGCCACGTCCACGAGAACTGGTTCGTGCGCAACGTCCCTTTCGTCAACACCATCCGTCGCCACCATACCGCCCACCACAACCAGGGCGTGATGATGGACATCAACATGAACCTCACCTTCCCCATCGCAGACTGGGTCATGGGCACCAGCGACCTCGACCGCGGCCTGCTCGGGCACATCTTCAACGGCTACAGCGAGAAGTACATAAAACAGGAGCTGAAGGAGGCGATCCAGCGGCATTCGCTGAAGGACCCGGCGCTGAACCAGCAGCCGGCCTGAGCGGCACATCCATTCACCGGGAGGAGACACAAGATGAAGAAGACGAACATGCTTGGCGGGGCCATTGCGGCGCTCGCGTTCGCGGCACTGCCCGCGCACGCGCAGGACGTAGTCAAGATCGGCCAGATCGAGGCGCAGACCGGGCCGCTCGCGACCTACGGCTGGATGGGCTTCCAGGGCGCCAAGCTCGCCATCGAGGAGATCAACAAGGCCGGCGGATTCAAGGTCGGCGCGAAGACCTACAAGCTCGAGCTGGTTTCGCACGACACCCGCGGCAACCCGCAGGAAGCGCTGATCCAGATGAAGCAGCTGCTCGAGCAGAGCAAGGTCAAGTACGTGTTCGGCCCGTTCCTCACCAACGTGTTCAACGGGATCG
>CAZREB010000041.1:16211-33866 GCA_964599095.1 uncultured Bordetella sp. | reverse complement strand
ACGACAAGCGCCCGATGATGTCGGACCTGCGCGAATCGGGCGCCATCGAGCAGGACGCCGACGTGATCCTGTTCATCTACCGCGACGAAGTGTACTTCCCGGACAAACCCGAATCGCGAGGCGTGGCCGAGGTCATCATCGGCAAGCAACGCAACGGCCCGATCGGCAAGGTCGACCTGACCTTCCTCGGCCAGTACACCCGGTTCGAGAACCGCGCCGCGCCGGGCGGGTACTAGGAGCAGAGCCCTTGGCCCCGCCGGTCATCCCGCAGAAGGCCCCCTACGCGGTCGAGTTGGCGCCGGGGGACTACGTGTGGTGCGCCTGCGGGCAGTCGAAGCGCCAGCCGTTCTGCGACAGCTCGCACAAGGGCAGCGGTATCGAGCCGGTCAAGTTCACCGTTACCGAGGCGCAAAGGGTTTGGCTGTGTGGCTGCAAGCACAGCGCAAGCAAGCCATTTTGCGACGGCTCGCACTCAAGACTCTGATGACGATAAAAAGGGGCCAGGCTCAAACCTGACGTCGTCAGGTTTGAGCCTGGCCCCTTTTTGGACACCAACTCTTCCGGCGACAGCTATTGCCTGGTCGCGGCCCAGCGCGCTTCGGCGCCATTGTCTGCGCGCAGCGAGCCTTCCATCGTGCTGCCGTTCACGCGCCCGGTAAAGGTGCGGCGCACGCTTTGGCCGTCGACAAAGGCAAAGGTGATGTCCGCGCCCGAGAGCTTCGCGTCGCGCAGTCCGCCGTGTGTCGTTCCGAGCCGTACCTGGCCGTCGATCTTCTGGAACCTCTGCTCGAGGGTCAGCTCGTGGACTTCGCCGTTCGGGTACGACAGCTTCCAGGTGCCCTGCACGTTGGCGGGAACCACCCAGAAATAGCACCGGCGCCCGTCGATGCTCGAAATCTCGTCGGCCTGCCAGTCGTCCATCGTAAACGAGTGCGACACGATGCGCGTGCCCGGCTTCATCGTCAGGATGGTCGGGCGCAGTTTCAGGTTGAGCGCCGGGAGCAGGTACATCGTCAGCACTGTGGCGGACTTGAAGTCGGTGGCGAAGATGTCGCCCTGCTGCACGCGCGCCTTGTCGGCGACGCCGGCCTTGACGACGTTCTCCTGCGCGTACTTCGCGAAGTCCGGGTTGTATTCGATCCCCAGGCTCTTCGCGCCGAACTTCTTCGCCGCCATGATCGCGATCTTGCCGTCACCCGCGCCCAGGTCGATCACGTAGTCATTCGGCGTGACCTGCGCCATGCGGAGCATGCGCTCGACGATCTCGTCCGGGGTCGGCACCCAGATCACGTCCTTGCCCTGCTGGCCGACTTGCGGTTCGTAGGGCTTGGCCGTCTGCGCGGCCGCAGTATTGGACAATAGGGCGGCGAGCGCCGCGACGGCAAGCAGGCGAAGCAGGGTCATTTCTTACCTCAGTGAGGGCTGGGGGGAGGGAGACCCATTTTATAGCACCTCGGCCGCGTGATCGGCGAGGCGCGAGCGCTCGCCGCGGGCGAGCGTCACATGGCCGGAATGCGACCAGCCCTTGAATCGATCGACCACGTAGGTGAGGCCCGAGGAGCCCTCGGTCAGGTAAGGCGTGTCGATCTGCGCGATGTTGCCGAGGCACACCACCTTGGTGCCCGGCCCTGCGCGCGTGACCAGCGTCTTCATCTGCTTGGGCGTGAGGTTCTGCGCCTCGTCGATGATCAGGAACTTGTTGATGAAGGTGCGCCCGCGCATGAAGTTGAGCGACTTGATTTTGATCCGCGAGCGCACGAGATCCCTCGTGGCAGCGCGGCCCCATTCGCCGCCGGACTCGTCGGTCGCGTTCAGCACGTCGAGGTTGTCCTCGAACGCGCCCATCCAGGGGGTCATCTTCTCTTCCTCGGTGCCCGGCAGGAAGCCGATGTCCTCGCCGATCGGCACGGTCACGCGGGTGACGATGATCTCGGTGTAGCGCTTTTCATCCAGCACCTGGGTCAGGCCCGCGGCGAGCGCGAGCAGCGTCTTGCCCGTGCCGGCCTGGCCAAGCAGCGTGACGAAGTCCACCGCGGGGTTCATCAGCAGGTTCAGCGCGAAGTTCTGCTCGCGGTTGCGCGAAGTGATGCCCCAGACCGAGTTCTTCGCGTGCGCGTAGTCGCGCAGCGTCTCCAGGACGGCCACGCGCCCGCTCCTTTCGCGGACCACCGCATACAGCGGCTTTTCGCCCGACTCGTCGTAGACGAACTGGTTCACGCACAGCTGCGGGACCAGCGGCCCGCGCACGCGGTAGAACGTGTGCCCTTCCTTCTTCCACGACTCCATGTCCTTGCCGTGCGTGTCCCAGAAGTCTTCCGGCAGCCGCATCACGCCGGTGTACAGGAGGTCGGTGTCCTCCAGCACCTTGTCGTTCGAGTAGTCTTCCGCGGCGAGGGCCAGCGCCCGCGCCTTGATCCGCATGTTGATGTCCTTGGTGACAAGGATCACTTCGCGCTGCGGGTGCTTGACGTGCAGGTGGCTGACGACCGAAAGGATCTGGTTGTCGACCTTGCCCATCGGCAGCGTGACTGGCAGATCGCCGGAGATGGCCTCGGTCTGCAGGAACAGGCGGCCCGTGGGCGCCTCGCCCGCCTTGGCGGTCAGCGGGATGCCTTTGCCGATATCGCCCGCGCTGCCGCCGGCCGCGCCGGAGACGATCTCGTCGAGGAAGCGGCTCGCCTGGCGCGCATTGCGCGAGACGTCCGACAGGCCCTTCTTGTGGTTGTCGAGCTCCTCCAGCGTGCCGATCGGGAGGTAGACGTCGTGCTCCTCGAACCGGAACAGGCTCGTCGGGTCGTGCATCAGCACGTTGGTATCGAGCACGAACAGCTTGGTGAGGCGTTTCTTGCGGGAAGTGCGGGGTTTCTTCTTGCTCAAGGATGCGGTAGAGGCGGTGGCTTCGGTGAACTCGTTGCGGACGTCGTCGGTGTTTGCGGGACTGCGGTCTGCGATGACCTGGCGGTCATAGGGTTTTAACAAAGCTGAGTACCTCCTCAACGTGGCCTGGGACTTTCACACCGCGCCATTCGCGCACGAGCACGCCCTTGCCGTCGATGACGAACGTGCTGCGCTCGATGCCGCGGACCTTCTTTCCGTACATGTTCTTCATCTTGATGACGCCGAACTGCGTGCACGCGGCTTCTTCCGCGTCCGACAGCAGTTCGAACGGGAATCCCAGTTTGGCCTTGAAGCCCTCGTGCGAGCGCACCGAGTCGCGCGAGATTCCGAAGACCTCGCAGCCGGCTTTCCTGAATTCCTTGTGGTGATCCCGGAACCCCATCCCCTCGGTCGTGCAGCCGGGAGTGTTGTCCTTCGGGTAGAAGTAGAGCACCAGCTTGTGGCCTTTGTGCTCGGACAGCTTGAACGTCGCGCCCCCGGTGGAGGGCAGGGAGAAATCCTTGACGGGTTTACCTAGCATGCCTGGTTTCTTGAAAAACCCTTTTAGCAATGCAGCGCAACGTCTTCATTGAACACAAATTCCCGCGCCGCCGCAAGACATTGCCCGAAAAATTTATTTTGCGGGTGCAGGGCCATGAATGCTAAAGGTTTTCCGCCGGCCCCCCCGGTGGACCGGCGCGGTTACGGCCTGAGTGGCGCGACACCTTCGGGCAAGGGGTGCCGGTCCACGTTGAGGACCATCGAGACCAGCGTGTAATAACCGGAGGCGCAGATCAAGTCGACTACACCCTGCTCGCCGAACAGGCGGACCGCGGTGGCGTAGGCCGAATCGCTGACCGCCTTCTTCTCGTGCAATTCGGTGCAGAACTCGTACACCGCCGCCTCGTCTTCCTTCATCGCGGCCGGGCGCTTGCGCTCGGCAATCGCGTCTGCGATCTTCGGGTCGAGGCCCGCCTCCAGCGCGAGCTTGCAGTGCGCGTACCACTCGTACTGCGCGGTCCAGTAGCGCGCCACGATGATGATCGCGAGCTCGTTCAGGCGCGCCGGCAGCGAGCTGTTGAAGCGCACGTACTCGCCAACACGCTGCACGCGGTCAGCCAGGTCCGGGCTGCGCAGGAGCGCATTGAAGGGCCCGCGCGCGCCGCCGCGCGGCCCGGAGATGATCCCTTCGTACGCCTTGCGCTGTGCCTCGGTCATCTCGGCTTGCTGGAGTTCCTTGAATCTGCGTGTCATGGCTTTTCCTTGGATGTCGTGCTCAATGGATCTTCGGTGCTGAATTTGAATTTCCCAGGTCCCATTCTTTTGAGAAATTCTTGTGTTTGCGCGTTCGCGCAAACGCGGGTATTTCTCAAAAGCATGAGATCGGATGACTTCCGATACCGCTCTCGCCGATGCAAGTGATCAGTACTTCTCCAACAGGCTTCCCCACCCCTGCACCTTGTCCTCGATGCCGTTTTTCCTGAGCGCGCGCCAGTAGATCGCGGTGTTGATCGCGAGGATGGGTTTTTTCCTTTCCGCCTCCATCTTCGCGGCCACCGCGCCGAAGGCTAGGTTGGTGCCGACCTGGATGACCGCGTCCACATCGTCACCGTCGAGTCCGGCGGCGGCGGACCGCAGTTCTTCCTTGGTCGCATGCGCGATCAGCACCGGCGAGGCGCACTTCAGGCCCCGGATGCGCACGACCGCATAGCCGGACTCCTCGAAAAACTGCTGCACGTTCTTGTCGCCCACGGGAAAGTAGGGCGTGAGCACCGCGATGCGCTTGACCCCCAGCGTGGCGAAGGCTGCGGCGCAGGCCTCGGCCCCGCCGGTGACGCCGAGACCGGTATGCGCTTCGAGTTCCGCATTCAGCTTGCGGCTGGCGGCGAGGCCGCCCCAGAAAGTCTCGACCGAGATGCCGAGCACGATATGGTCCGGCTCGCAGCTCATCGCGCTGTCGACCGCCTCGAGCTGCGCGGCGGCGATATTGTCTACCAGCCGCCGGAAATCCTCGTCGCTGTTCAGCGGGTCGTTCGGGATCCGGATCCGGCTGGTGTGGTTGGTCACGCCCTCGGGGCGCATGCCGTCGAACTCCGGCTGCACGCTCGTGTTGGTCGAGGGGATCAGTACCGCGAATTTCTTGCGCCAGCCCAGGGAGTCGGTCATTTTCGTGTGGAAGCCTTCTAGCGGAAAAGGAGGGCGGCCGCGACCTTGCGCTCTTCCGCCATCAGGATGTTGTAGGTGCGGCACGCGGCCTGGTTGTCCATGATCTCGACGCCTATGCGCGCCTCGGCCAGCGCGCGCGTCAGCCGGGGATGCGGGAAGCGGATCTTCTCACCGGTGCCGAGCAGCACGACTTCGGGCTTCAGCGATACGAGTCCGGCGAAGTCCCCGGGCTTCAGCGCCTCGAATCCGCCGGCGTCCCAGGGCTGCAGCAGTTCCGGCATGACGATCAGGTTGCCCTCGTGGCGCACCGCGTTGATGAGCACGAACCCCGCGCCGTAGCCGGTAAAGGTGTTGAGGCTGGTAAGGCCCGATGCGTGCAGTTTCAATTCAAGCGGGTCCGGCGGGAGGCGGTTGGCGGGAATCGTTGCTTCGGAGGGTGAATCCAAGTGCCGAGTCGCGGTAGAATTCTATCTTTTTTTCAGTGCTTTAGCCCGAAGGCAGCCATGCGCGAGTTTAGCCGGATCAAACGCCTCCCGCCGTACGTGTTCAACATCACCGCCGAGCTCAAGATGGCGGCACGGCGGCGCGGCGAGGACATTATCGACCTGTCGATGGGCAACCCCGACGGGCCCACGCCGCAGCACATCGTCGACAAGCTGGTCGAGGCAGCGCAGCGCCAGGACACACACGGCTATTCGGTGTCCAAGGGCATCCCGCGTTTGCGCAAGGCCATTTGCGACTGGTACCAGCGCCGCTACGACGTGGCTTTCGACCCGGATTCCGAGGCGATCGTCACGATCGGCTCCAAGGAAGGGCTCGCCCACCTGATGCTCGCGACGCTCGAGCAGGGCGACACCGTGCTGGTGCCGAACCCTTCGTACCCGATCCACATCTACGGCGCGATCATCGCCGGCGCCGACATCCGCTCGGTACGCATGACACCGGGCATCGACTTCTTCGAGGAGGCCGAGCGGGCGATGCGCGAGCTGATCCCCAAGCCCAAGATGCTGGTGCTCGGCTTCCCGTCGAACCCGACGGCGATGTGCGTCGAGCTGGAGTTCTTCGAGCGCATCGTGGCGCTCGCAAAGAAGCACGACATCCTCGTCGTGCACGACCTCGCCTACGCCGACATCACGTTCGACGGCTACAAGGCGCCTTCGATCATGCAGGTGCCCGGCGCGCGCGACGTCGCGGTCGAATTCTTCACGATGTCCAAGAGCTACAACATGGCGGGGTGGCGCATCGGGTTCATGGTCGGCAACAAGGACCTGGTGCATGCCCTCGCGCGGATCAAGAGCTACCACGACTACGGCACCTTCGCGCCGATCCAGATCGCCTCGATCGTCGCGCTCGACGGACCGCAGGAGTGCGTCGAGGAGATCCGCCTCAAATACCAGAAGCGCCGCGACGTGATGGTCCGGGGCCTGCACGACATCGGCTGGATGGTCGAGAACCCGAAGGCCTCGATGTACGTCTGGGCGAAGATCCCGGACCCCTATGCGGCGATGGGATCGCTCGAGTTCTCCAAGAAGCTGCTCGGGGACGCGAAGATCGCGGTCTCGCCGGGCATCGGCTTCGGCGACTACGGCGACGACCACGTGAGGATCGCGCTGATCGAAAACGAGCACCGCCTGCGCCAGGCAGTCCGCGGTGTGCGCGAAATGTTCAAGAAGGATGGGTTGATCAAATGAAGGCTGCATCAAAACCGAAAGCCGGCGCGAAGGCCGGCTTGAAACCGATCCGCGTCGGACTGCTCGGCATCGGCACCGTCGGCAGCGGCGTCTGGGAAGTCCTGCGCCGGAACGCCGACGAGATCCAGCGCCGCGCGGGCCGCGCGATCGGCATCACGATGGTTGCCGACAAGGCGCTCGCCCACGCGCGCTCGATCGTCAAGGGCAAGGCGAAGGTGGTCGGCGATGCGCACGAAGTCGTGCGCTCCCCTGACGTGGACATCGTCATCGAGCTGATCGGCGGCTACACGATCGCGAAGGACCTGGTGCTCGAGGCGATCGCCAACGGCAAGCACGTGGTGACCGCCAACAAGGCGCTTCTCGCCACGCACGGCAACCAGATCTTCGCCGCCGCGCAGAAGAAGGGCGTGATGGTGGCGTTCGAGGCGGCGGTCGCCGGCGGAATCCCGATCATCAAGGCGCTGCGCGAGGGCCTTGCGGCCAACCGTATCGAGTGGATCGCCGGCATCATCAACGGCACCTCCAACTTCATCCTGTCGGAGATGCGCGACAAGGGCTTGCCCTTTGCCACCGTGCTGGCCGAGGCGCAGAAGCGCGGGTATGCCGAAGCCGACCCGACCTTCGACATCGAAGGCGTGGACGCCGCGCACAAGCTGACCATCATGTCGGCGATCGCTTTCGGCATCCCGATGCAATTCTCGAAGGCGTACACCGAGGGCATCTCGAAGCTCACGCGCGAGGACATCCAGTACGCCGAGGAACTCGGCTACCGGATCAAGCTTCTTGGCATCACCAAGCGCGCCAGGGCGGGGATCGAGTTGCGCGTGCACCCGACGCTGGTGCCGACGCGCCGCCTGATCGCGAACGTGGAAGGGGTCATGAACGGCATCCTCGTCAAGGGCGACGCAGTCGGGCCGACGCTCTACTACGGTGCCGGTGCCGGCAGCCTGCCGACTGCAAGCGCAGTTGTCGCCGACCTCGTCGACGTCACCCGCCTGATCACCTCGGATCCCGAGCATCGCGTGCCGCACCTCGCGTTCCAGCCCGACCAGCTATCCGACATCCCGGTGCTGCCGATGGGCGAGGTGGAGACCTCGTACTACCTGCGCATGCGCGTCGTCGACAAGCCCGGCGTGCTGGCCGAGCTGACGCGCATTTTCGCGGACGCCTCGATCTCGATCGATGCAATGGTCCAGAAGGAGCCGGCCGAGGGCGAGAGCCGCGTCGATATCGTCCTGCTCACGCACCGCGCAATCGAGAAGAACGTGAACACCGCCATCCGCAAGATCGAGAAGCTGCGCAGCGTGGTGGGCAAGGTCACGCGGATCCGGCTCGAAGAGCTGCTGTAGTGAGGTACGTCAGCACCCGGGGCGGCACGAAGGAAGGGAATTCGCCCTCATCGTTTTCCGCCATCCTGCTCGAGGGCCTCGCTTCGGACGGCGGGCTGTTCCTGCCCGAGCGCTACCCGGCGATCCTGCTGCCCGAGTTGCAGGCGATGCGGGCGATGACCTACCCGCAGCTTGCGTACGCGATCCTGTCGAAGTTTGCCGACGACCTCCCGGCCGACGACCTGCGGTCGATGATCGACCGGACCTACACCAAGGCGATCTTCCGCAGCGACGAGGTCACGCCGCTGAAGACGCTCGAGCCCGGCCTGCACATCCTCGGCCTGTCCGACGGGCCGACGCTCGCGTTCAAGGACCTGGCGATGCAGCTGTTGGGCAACCTGTTCGAGTACGTGCTGGCCAGGGAAGGCCGGGAGTTGAACATCCTCGGCGCCACTTCCGGCGACACCGGCTCGGCCGCAGAGTACGCGATGCGCGGCAAGAAGGGCATCCGCGTGTTCATGCTCTCGCCGCACGGCCGCATGAGCCCCTTCCAGACCGCGCAGATGTTCTCGCTGCAGGACCCGAACATCTTCAACCTCGCGGTCAAGGGCGTGTTCGACGACTGCCAGGACATCGTCAAGGCGGTGTCGAACGATGCCGCGTTCAAGGCCAGGCACAGGATCGGCACGGTCAATTCGATCAACTGGGCGCGGGTCGCGGCCCAGGTCGTCTACTACTTCAAGGGCTACTTCGCGGCGACCAGGACCAACGACGAGGTGGTGAGCTTCGCGGTGCCCTCGGGCAACTTCGGCAACATCTACGCCGGCCATATCGCGCGCAGCATGGGCCTGCCGATCAAGCGGCTGATCCTCGCGACCAACGAGAACGACGTGCTCGACGAGTTCATCCGCACCGGCCGCTACCGGGTAAGGAAGTCGAGCGAGGTGCATGCGACTTCGAGCCCGTCGATGGACATCTCGAAGGCGTCGAACTTCGAGCGCTACGTCGCCGACCTGCTGCGCCGGGACTCGGCGAAACTGAAATCACTGTGGGCGCAACTCGATGCCTCGGGCGAGTTCGACCTGTCGGGCGAGAAGTTCAAGGACATGATCGCGGCCACCGGCTTCAGCTCGGGCCGCAGCACCCACGCCGACCGCATCTCGACGATCCGAGGGATCCACGAGGACTACGGCGTCATCGTCGACACGCACACCGCCGACGGCATCAAGGTCGGCCTGCAGTACCGCGAGGAGGGCGTGCCGCTGATCTGCCTGGAGACCGCGCAGCCGGCGAAGTTCTCCGAGACGATCCACGAGGCACTTGGCCGCGATCCCGCGCGCCCCGCCGGTTTCGAGAACCTGGAGGCGCTCCCGCAGCGCTTCGAAGTGATCGGGGCCGATGCCGCGAAGGTCAAGGCCTTCATCGCGGCGCACACCTGATTTCCGCAGATTATATTCCGGAAAGCCGCGCCATTGCTGGCTCTCAGGCCAGTTGGCGTACCGGTACCGGTACAAACGCCAGCGCAGGCTAGAGGGCCCCGACCTCGACCCGCGCGTCGTTGTAGCACGCGCCTTCCGACAGGTCGGCCTTGTGCGACGGCGCCAGCGCCGAGACGGTCTGGCCGTTGCGGCTGGTCTTGAACCACGCGCCTTTCTCGGAACACACCACGCCGGGGCGGATCGCATCGGTGACCTCGAGCGGCAGGTGCACTTCGCCGAGGTCGTTCCAGACCTTGACCCAGGCCCCGTGTTCCAGGCCGCGAGCCGCAGCGTCCGCCGGGTGCATTTCGAGCGCCGGTGTCGCGTCGTTTGCCGCGAGACCGCCGAACGTCGAGGTGGTGCGCTTGTCCGAAGCCGGCGTGATCAGCGCAAGCGGAAAGCGCGACTCCACCGGCCGGAACGTCGGCAGTGGCGCGCCGTAGCGCGTACCGAGCACGCCGGACTCGAGCTCGACCTTGCCGCTCGGCGTCTTCGGCAGCACGTTGCCGAACAGCACCGGTTCCTCGCCGCCGTATTCCATGCGCAGGGCGCGGTCGGTCGGGATCTCGCTCGGCCGGTAGCCCTGCATCCGCGGGTCGGCGCGGTCGAGGGCTGCGTCCATCAATTCGGTGTCGCCCTCCTTGAATGCAGGGTCGTCGTACCCGAAGCGGGCCGCGAGCCGGCGGAAGATTTCGGTATTCGGCAGGCTTTCGCCGACCGGGGGGATCACCGCGTCGGCGCGTTGCAGGTATTGCTGGCCGTACGCGGCGTAGACGTCCGCGTGCTCGAAGTGCGTGCAGGCCGGAAGGATGACGTCGGCATACGCCATGCTGTCGGTCATCGCGACCTCGATGCCGGTGATGAACACGTCTTCGCGGGCGAGGGCCCGCTTCATCCGGTTCTGGTCCGGATGCACGATCACCGGGTTGTGGTTGTAGACGAACAGCGCCTTGAGCGGCGGGTCGAGGCGGTCGTCGAGGACCGCCTTCGCCACGTCGATGATGTTGAGCGTGCGCGTTCCTGCCGGGACAAAATCGGGCCGCGCGAGCTTGTCCGGCGTCTTCGGGAAGGCGTTGCCTGCGCCGCCGACCAGGCCGCCGCCCGGCACGCCGAACTTGCCTGCGAGCGCCGGCAGCGCGGCGATCGCGCGCAAGCCCGAGCCGCCATTCTGGTTGCGCTCGAGGCCGTTGCCCCAGGCGATGACGGCCGGTGACGCTTCGCGATACCACTGCGCCAGCGTGCGGATGTCGTCGGCGGGGAGGCCGCAGATCTCCGCCGCGACACCTGGCGGGTACTTGCGCGCCGATTCCATGAAGGCCGGAAAGCCGTGCACATGCTTTTCGATGAACGCCCGGTCGAGCCCGCCGGTACGCTCCAGTTCGGCCGCGAGCGCCCACGCGAGCACTACGTCGGTACCCGGTCTGATCGCCATGTGAAGGTGAGCCTGCTCTGCTACCTTGACCCGCTTCGGGTCGATCACCACCAGCTTCGCGCCGTTGCGCTTGGCGGCATTGATGTGCCGCATCAGGTGGAGGTTGCACGCGGTGGCGTTGTTGCCCCAGACGATCACCAGCTTCGCGAGGCTGACCTGCTGCAGCGGCGTGCCCGGCGTCGCGCCGAACGTGCCTGCGTAAGCCTCTCCCCGGACCCCGCCGCACAGGGGGCGGCGGCTCAGCAGCGAGGCGCCGAGCCGATGGAAGAAACGCAGCGACATCGAGTCGCCGGCCAGCATGCCGTGCGGTCCGGCGTAATTGAGCGGCAGCACCGCCTGGGGGCCATGCGTTTCGATGACCTCGCCGACCCGCTCGTGGATGAGATCGAGCGCCGCGTCCCACGAGATGCGCTCGAACCGGCCCTCGCCCTTTGCGCCCACGCGCTTCAGCGGGTGACGCAGCCGGTTCGCGCCGTGCACGAAGTCAGGGTAATAGTTGGCGACCTTGGCGCAGATCGCGCCGCGCGTCAGGGGGTTGGCGCGCGAGCCGCGCACCGCCGCCACCCGGCCGCTTTCGACCGTGACCGCGAGGCTGCAGGTGTCCGGGCAATCGAGGGGGCAGACGCTCGCTTTCTGGACGGGCATGCGATTCTCCAATCGAATGGGCTTGATCGTACGGACCGGGCGCGTGCCGCGTTCGTTTCGCGCCGGGCGGTGCCATGCAGTTTACACTTGCGCCCGCCATGAAACTCTCCGTCCTCGACCAGTCCACCGCCTCGAACGACCGCCCGCAAGCGGCCGCGATTCGCGAAAGCATCGAACTCGCGCAGCATTGCGACCGGTTCGGCTATCACCGCTACTGGGTGTCAGAGCACCATAACAGCGACAGCATAGTGGGTACTGCGCCCGAGGTGCTGATCGCGGCCATCGCCGCCACCACGCAGAGGATCCGCGTCGGCAGCGCAGGCGTGATGCTGCCGCACTACTCGGCGCTGAAGGTCGCCGAGCAGTTCCGCGTGCTCGAAGGCATTGCGCCCGGGCGGATCGACCTCGGCGTCGGGCGGGCGCCCGGCTCGGACCGGCTGACTTCGATGGCCCTGAACCCGTATTCGAACGCGGCCGAAGATTTCCCGCAGCAGGTGATCGATCTGCGCGCATGGCTGGCCGGCATGCCGCTGCAGGAAGGCCATCCGTTCCGCGCGATCAAGGCGCACCCGACCGGGCCGACGCGCCCGGAGCTCTGGATCCTCGGCAGTTCGGACTACGGAGCGCAACTGGCGGCCCATTTCGGCCTGCCGTATGCATTCGCGTACTTCTTCACCGATGGCCGCGGCACAGAGCAGGCGCTGGAACTCTACCGCAAGAACTACCGGCCGAGCGTCGATCATCCGCGGCCCCGGGCGACGATCTGCGTCTGGGCGCTGGCGGCCGATACCGAAGAGGAAGCGTGGCGCCTGCTGAAGACACGCGAGCTGTGGCGCATCGGATTCGAGCGTGGCCTGCGCAACCCGCTCGTCTCGCCGGAAGAAGCGGCCGCCTATCCCTACACCGCGGCGGACCTTGCGGTGGTCGAACGCCTGCGCAAGAAGGCTTTTGTCGGCACCGGGCCGCAGGTGGCCGCAAAGTTGAACGAACTGGCGGTGCGCCTGGAGCTGGATGAACTGGTGGTCGTCACCTGGACCTTCGACCCGGCGCCGCGGCACCGGTCGTACGAGCTTCTCGCAAAGGCCTTCGGGCTGGCCGGGTAGCCGTCCTGCCCGCCCGTCCCGGTTGCAAAGAGCGCCAGGCGACGTTACTTCATCAGGTCGACCTTGACGCCCTTGGTCCGCAGGGCGATTGCGCGCGCCTCCACGTAACGCTGGAATTCCGGCTGGGTCCGGTACGCCCCCGATGCGACGTACTCGAGCGAAGAGGCGAGATGAAATGCCCGCACGTAGCCGTCGATGCGAAACGCTTCCTTTCCCGCCAGGTCGAAGAACACCAACGTCGGGGCGTGGTAGACGCCGATGCGGCGAGCCCAGTCCGACCCGGGCAGCGTGGCCCCTTCGGGCGTTTGCACGGTGGCGCGCGAACCGGTATCCACTTGAGCGACCTGGAAGTGCGCGAGGCGATCCGCGACATCCTTGTGACGAAAACTCTGGGTGTGAAGCTCGTCGCACTCCAGGCATTCCTTCTGCTCGAAGAGGACCAGAAGCGGGCGCTTGCCGGTCTTCAGGCGTTCGGCCAGCCTGAGGGGCTGCGGCAGCAGCCAGGGCGCGGCATTCAACACCCCGCTTGCCGGGACGCGGACTTGTTTTTGCAGGTAGTCGGCAAAACTCCCGCGCTTTTCCAGGCGTCCGCCGGCGAAATCCAGCGCAGCTTCGAATTTTGCCGGCGGCGTGTATCCATTGAGGCGCAGGACGACCTTCCCGGATTCGTCGAACATCAGCAAGGTGGGTGTGAACTGGATCCGCAGCGACCTGGCGAACTCCTTCTCGGCGGCCGCCTTGCCGTCGACGTCGACGACTTCGCGGTCGCCCCAGATGTTGATCGAGATCACATCGAAGTACTTCCGGGTCTTTTCCGCAAGCGCTTTCTGGCCCAGGTTGTCCCGCAGCATCTTCAGGCAATACGGGCAGCCGTCCTGGTAAAAGTAAAGCATCACGCGCCGCCCGCGGCGCGCCGCCTCGTCGATGTCTTCGCGCAGGATGAGGAAGCTCTGTTTGAACCACGGCGGCTGCTCGTGGTATCCCGGACTGACCAGCCCGGCGTCGAGCGTCTCGCGCTTGTCGGCTGCCGCTGCGCCGCCCGCGGCGACCAAGAGTGCCAGCGCGAGCCGCGCCGCGATGGTGGGTAGCTTGTTCATCTTCTTGCCACGCTCGCTCTGGTTGCTGCATTCATCGCAATCGCCCCTGGATGGCCGTGCCGGCCGGATCTTCCTTCGGCCGCCGCTCCCTGCGGACCATCGCAGGGAGCGGCAGATCGCGGGCCAGTTCGACTGGTCCCTGCAGCGATCCACGGCCGGCCGGGCGATGATAACCGCGGTCGCCGGCCCACGCGACAGGCGGCGAATCCACATCAAAGGCGGGTGCGCAGCCGATCAGAATAGGATGTGATATTTTTCATGGAGTTGCGGCCTCCATGGCCTTTTGCCGATACGAAAGGGAGCGTCATGCGCATAGGTAAGATCGGTCTTCACGGCCCGCGATCGCGTGCCGCCGCCCTGCGTCTGATGGAGCACGGATAGATGCCCATCTCACTGAAGGTCTTCAAGCACGTCTCCGGCGCGACGCAGTTCTCCGGCGAGCACCTGCTGGAGCAGGATCGCGTGACGATCGGCCGCAGCAAGGAGTGCACGCTGTCCCTCGAGGATCCCCAACGGCTGCTCTCGCGCGTCCACGCGGAACTCGTGCGGATGGATGCCGGCTACCGGCTCGAAGTGGCGTCCAAGAACTATCCGGTGACCGTGAACGGGCGGCCGTATCCGCCCGGCAGTTCGGTCATGGTGGGCGCCGGGGACACGTTCGTCATGGACGTCTACGAAATCGAGATCACCGACGTTTCGGATTTCGATCCGGAGGCGACGGTGGTATCCAGCCGCCCGGCGGCCCGCAGGCAGCAACCGGCGAGCCCGGTCGTCCACGCGCCCGCCACGCCGGCGCGCGAATTGCCGGCAGTGCAGGCGCGCGCGATACAGGCTGCTCCGGTCGCCGCTCCGGCCGCGGCTCCCGTCGCCGTCCCCGCCGCCTCCGCACCGGCCCTTCAGACGCCTGCCGAAGTGGCCGTTGTCGGCGCCATGCCCGCCAAAGGCCGCTCGCGCGCGAAGATGTTCGCTCTGGGGGCCGCGGCGATCGTTGCCGCCGTCGCCTCGTTTTTCCTTTGGCCGATGCTGTCCGCGGGGATCTTCGACCGCGAATCGGACAAGAAGGCGGACCAGGAAATCGCCCGCCTCGACGCCGAAGCGAAATCCCTGCTCAAGCTCGTCGAGCGCGATCGCCAGGAGATGAAGGACGCCGTAGCGGCCGCCAATCGCGAGAGCGAGCAGATCAAGGCGCAGCTTGCCGCCGCGCGCACGCCCCAGGAGCGCGAGCCCCTGGCCGCGGCACAGCTCGAGGCCATAGAGACCGCCAGGCTCAATGCAAAGCTCGAGCGTGCCTTGCGCGACGCCGCCGAAGGCCCCACCGGCCTGCCGAAAGCCGAGGGCAACCTGAGCGCGGCGGCGGTCGCGGTTCGCAACGGCGACCGCGCCGGGGCCCTCAAGCTGCTCGGGGAAACCGTCGCGATGCTGACGTCGATCAACACCACGTTCATCGCCGATCGCAAGACCCTGCTGGTCGAACAGCAACGCCGCAAGGAGGCCCTGCTGGCGGCCGATGCGCAATCCAAGGCGCAGGCCGAGGCCCGCGCACAGGCCGAGCGAGAGGCCCGCGCCAAGGCTGACGCGGCCAGCCGCGCGCGCCAGAGCGCGGAAAACGCGGCGCGCGAGAAGCGCGAAGCCGAAGCGCAGGCCAAGGCGGCCGCCGAAGCACAGGCCAGGGCGGATGCGGAGGCGAAATCGCGGGCGGAGATCGAAGCGCGCGCGAAGGCGGACGCCGAAGTGCGCGCCAAGGTCGAGGTCGAAAGGCTCCGCCTGGAAGCCGAGGCGCGTACCCGCGCGCAGGAGGAGCAGCGCGCCAGGGCGGCGGCCCTCCAGCGCGAGCAGGAGGCGGCGCGCGCACGTGCCGAAGCCGCCGCGCGCGCGCGAGGCAGCCGCCGAGCGTCAACGCGCGCAAGCCGAGGCGCGCGAGAGGGCCGAAGCCCAACGCCAAACGGTCGAGTCGATCATCAACATGTTCGGTCGAATGGCGCGTTAGGCGGGCGGCGTGCCGCTTGCACTGAAGGTCTTCTGCGCCGGGCCCGGGTCGGCAACATTGCTGGCCGAGCACGTGCTCGAAGGCGATCGCATTACGGTCGGCCGCAGCGCCGACTGCACCCTGAGCCTCGACGACCCGGATCGGCGACTGTCGCGGGTGCACCTCGAGTTCCGGCGCACAGGCAGGGGCTACCGGCTCAAGGTCGCCTCGACCCACGCGTCGGTGACCGTGAACGGCGCCGAGCACTTGCCCGGCAGCGAAGTGACCGTGTACCAGGGCGACCGCGTGACGATGGACGTCTACACTCTGGAGATCGCCGACGCTGGGGCGGTCGCCGTGCCCGAGCCGCTCGCGCCGCAAGCCGCCGCCGGCCCGGTTGTCGCCAGGGCGGCGAATGTCCCGGGGGCGGTCAAGTTCGTGGCGGGTGCGGCGATGATCGCCGCGGTGCTGGCCTCGCTCATGTTCTGGCCCCGTCCTGCGCCCCAAGCGCCGTCGATCCCGGTCGCGGTAGCGCCAAAGGGGCCGCCGGCACGGGCCGGCGCAGATGTAGCGGAAGACGAGAATCGCAGGCGGGCATTCGAGCGAGCCACCGATGCGGCGCGCGCGTGCATCGCCGGCGCCGATTTCGACTGCGCCCAGGTGCAGCTGGCGGAGATGAAGAAGCAGGCCGCCCGCGAAAACCCCGAGGACGCGAAATTCGACCTCGAGACGGTCGCCATCGTCTCGGACAGTATGGAGCACGCAAAGAAGCTTGCGGCGGACGCCGGGGGCCGCAAGCCTTCGGTCGCGGGCGAACGGCTCGCGGCCGATCGCAGGCCGGCGCCGGCAAGTGCCGGCGTTGCGCCCAAGGCAGGCCGGGCCGACCCGCTTTCGGCCTATGCCTTATGCATGACCGCGACGTACGGCGTCCTGAAAGAGACGTTCCCGAAGCCCGTCGAGGCGGCGGCTCGCGCGCGTCTTGCCTGCGGGCAATTGCGTGCGAACCTCGAGCGCGACGTCCGCGCGCGCGCCGGCGCGGCGACTTCCCAAGTCATGCGGGGTGTCGACGGCGAGATCCTGCGAACCTTGCGACTGGCCTCCAAATGACCTGCCGCGCGATCCTCGTGGTCTTCGTCCTGCTCCTCGCGCCGGCTTGCGGCGTTTTCGCCGACACTTTGCCTACGCCCGCATTTCCGCAACAGCCGCAGTCGCAGGCCGAGTGCAGCGCGGTGAGCAGGCAGTACAGCGAAATCCAGCGGGAGATCGGCAACCGCCACGAAGCCTGCCTGAAGTCGCCGGGATGCAAGAATTCCTCGAGCGGTTTTCGCGGCGCGTGCTCGTGCGCAGCCTGCGAGAACCTGCATGTCGCAATGAACCGGTACGGAAGCGGCGACATCGCGCAGTACCGCCGGGCGAACGAGCAACGCTGCCAGCAGGTGGCGCAGATGAACATCGACGCCGAGCGGCGACAGCGCCAGGCGATTGAAGAGGCGCAACGGCGCCAGCGGCAGCAACAGCAGCTCGCGGACCAGCAACGCCAGGCAGCGTTCCGCCAGCAGCAGGCCGAGCTCCAGCAACAACAGCGCGACGAGGAGATGCGCCGCAGCCAGCTGGCCCGCCTGGAGCAGCAGCAGGCGCTGCAGCAGCAACAGCAGCAACAATTCCAGCAGCAGCAATTCCAGCAACAGCAGCAACAGCAATTCCAGCAACAGCAGCAACAGCAATTCCAGCAACAGCAGCAACAGCAATTCCAGCAGCAGCAACAGATCCAGCAGCAGTTGCAGCAACAGCAACTCCAGCGCGAAGAGGAAGAGCGCCGCAGGCAGCAGGCGCTGAACGACCAGCGCGAACTGCGGCGGCTCGAAGACGAGG
>CAZREB010000041.1:0-16111 GCA_964599095.1 uncultured Bordetella sp. | reverse complement strand
CGCAGGCAGCAGGCGCTGAACGACCAGCGCGAACTGCGGCGGCTCGAAGACGAGGAACGCAGGAGCCAGATGGCGCTTGCCGAACTGCGCGAACGCCAGCGCAGGCAGGAGGACGACGCCCGCCGGCAACTCGCGTTGATCGAGGAGCGCCAGCGCGAGCCGGTGGCGCGGCCCGTCCCCCCGCCCGTGCCACCGGTCGCTGCCGCACCGCCCGCTGCCGCAGCGCCAACGTCACCGCCAGTCTCGACGGCCGGGCGCCTGCGGCAGTCGATGGAACTGCTTCGCGATCGCTACGATGCGCTCATGAACTCGAACGTCAACGTAGGCGACACCGCACTGAACGTGGGCGGCCTGAAGGACACGCTCGTCAGCCTCACGACGACGGTCCTCGCCGAAATCAATCCTTCGACGTTCTTTCGCGCGTTGGGCAAGGGTGCGGGGACGGTTGCCGGAAGCAGCGTGTTCGAGATCCTCGGCCCGTTCATGGATCCCGAAAATGGCCGCAACATCATCGATGCCGTCGAGGCGGCGCGCCGCCAGGGGCGCGGCGAATCCATGAACGTGAACACCTCGCGCCAATTGCGCGAGATCATGGCCGAAATGGAACGCATGGACAGCGGCCGCTGATCGCCCCTAGCTTTCCTCTTCCGGCGGCTTCACTTTGCGGAACATCGCCAGCAGCAGCACGTCGTAGGCGATCTTGAGTCCGCCGGCGGCGATCAACGGCCAGCCCAGCGGGGACAGGCTCAGCATCCAGCCGGCGAGGAAAGGGCTCACGGCCGACGCAAGGCTGCGAGGCACCGCGGTGATGCTGGCTGCCGCCGGACGCTCCTCCGGCGTGACGATTGCCATCACGTAGGAGCTTCGCGTCGGCACGTCCATCTGCGACAGCGCGCTGCGCACGAAGAGCAGCACCACCGCCCATTCGATGCCCGGCATGAACGGGATCGCGACCAGGCACGCATTGGCCGGGATGTGCGTGAACACCATCGTATTCACCAGGCCGAAGCGGTCGGCGATACGCACCGCGACGAGGTAGGAAAGCGCCGCGAGCAACCCGGTCCAGAAGAAGATCACGCCGGCCGTCGCGATCGAAAGCTCGAAACGCTGGTACAGCCACAGGGCCAGCATCGACTGCACGACGAAGCCGCCGCCGAACGCATCAAGGCTGAACAGGGCGGCCAGCGTGTAGACGATCTTCTTCGATTTCCCTAGCGGCGCGACCGGCTGGTGCGCCTCGGTCCCGAGTGCCTGCGGCAGCCCTCGATAGACGAATGCCGAGAGGGCCGCCAGCAGGGAATAGAACACGAACATCACCTGCATCGCGCCGATCGACGAGAAGCGGCCGGTATCGGTAAGCATCGAGGGCAGCCCGGCGGCGAGCGAACCGAACGCCGCCACCAGCGAGCCGACCATGCTGTAACGCGCGAACGTGGCCGTGCGGTCCTTCGCCTTGACCACGCGCGACATCACCGCATGCTCCAGCGGCAGGAAGGGGCTGACGTCGCCGCTCGATGGGTTCAGCGTGCCGGCGAAGGCCACCAGCAGCAATGGCCAGAAGCCGGTCAGCGTGGCAAAGCCGAGCCCGGTAGCCGCCATCAGCACCGTTGCCGCGAGCAGCAGCGTCCGGTAATGGAACCGGTAGGCCTGCAGCCCGACCAGGAGCGTCAGCAGGCCCGAGCCGAACAGCGTTACGGTAGCGATGATGCCGACCTGCAACGGCGTGAAGCCGAGCTCGATCAGGTACAGCGGCAGCAGCAGGCTGACGTACCCGTCGCCAAAGGCCCGCAGGCCCCGGGCGAGTAGGAGTCGGTCCACATGGGCGTCGCGTGCGCCCTCATCACGCATGCATCTTCACCGGGCCGCCGGCCGCCTTCCAGCCGGAGTGGCCGACCTTCATGTAACTCGCGTCGAACCCGGCGTCCCTCAGCGCAATCGCGGTCTTGCAACCGACGTGGAAGCCATAGGCGCAATACACGACCACGGGATCCGTCTTCGAGAGTTCGCCCATCCACTCCTGCACGCGTTCGGGATCTCGCCACGTAGCGCCCTCGGCGATGTCGCCCTGCCTCGAAACGAAGTGGCGCGGCCGCGCGTCGATGAACTGCACCGGCTTGCCGCTCTGCATCATCTCGCGGACTTCCTCGACGCCCAGGCCCGGAACGTCGCCGAACTCCGGCTGCAGCAGCGGCCGCGGCGGCGCCACCTTGCAGGCGTCCTCCAGCAGGCCCTGGACGCCGGCCCAGTCGATGTTGCGCATGAAGGTGTCCACATACGCCTGCACGTTCGCGCCGAAATCGATGTGGTAAGCGTGCTCGTACATGTCCAGCGCCATGACCGGGATTGCGCCGGCCGCGGCCTGGCTGTGGTCGGCGGCGTACTGGTTCACCAGCCTGCCGTCACGCGGCACCCAGGAGAGCAGCACCCACCCGGAGCCGCCGCCCAGCGCACAGGCCATCGCGCGGAACTCGGTCTTCCATTGCTGGTAGGAACCGAAATCCCGCGAGAGCGCCTCTTTCATCCCGGGCGTGGGCTGGCCGTCGCCGCCCAGGCTCGCGAAGTAAAGCTCGTGCAGCAGCGTCGAGTTGAGCGCCACCAGCTCTTCGCGCTTCAGACCGTTGATCACGTAGCCGGGCGCCTTCGCGTAATCGAGCGTGGCGAGCTGTTCCGAGATCGCGTTCAGCCGGCGCATCGCGCCGCCGTAGTTGTTCTCGTAGTGGCTCTCGATCAGCTTCAGGGACAGGCCGTTGAGGGCGTAGGGACGGCAGTGGATTTGCTTCAGGTTGTATCGCATGTCGCAGCCTCCAAGTGCAAAGTTGAAAGGCGACTGCGCCCGGGGATTCCGGTGTGCCGACACTGCGAAATACCGGGGTTTCGACAGTGCCCGCACGTTGCGCGAATCGCTTCCAGGATCTGGACGGGGCACCGTCTTGGAGGGAATTTCTTCCCGGGGGTCCTGATTTCCCCCGCAAAAAGAATACGCCGGAAGATTCTTCCGCGCAACTTTTCGCATTGGCGGTTGCGCGAAGCGGCAGGCATTGCCGGAAGAAACGCGCGAATGTACAGTTGTGAAACCGGGGCGCGCGCAGACTCCCGGACACAGGCGGTGTCCAAATCGCCCAAGTTCTGCGTGCTTCCTTCCAGGGCTGCCCATGGACACCGCATATTCAGAAATTCCTTCTGCCGTTCCTGTTTTTATCCTTGCCGGCATCACAAAGCCGTTCGCGAATCCATGAGCAATACGGCAAAGGATCAGGGGCTGACGGCGGCCCAGCCGTCCTACACGCTGTGGCAACTCATGGCGTATTTCCTCAGGCTCGGGACGCTTGGCTTCGGCGGGCCGGTGGCACTGGTCGGATATATGCATCGCGACCTGGTCGAATCGCGCAAATGGATCACCGAAGCAGACTACAGGGAAGGGCTGGCGTTGTCGCAGCTCGCGCCCGGGCCGCTGGCAGCGCAACTCGCCATCTACCTGGGCTACGTGCATTTCCGGATTGCCGGCGCGACGCTCGCCGGAATCGCATTCGTCGTCCCGTCTTTCCTGATGGTGATCGCGCTGGGCTGGGCCTACCAGCGTTTCGGCGGCTTGTCGTGGATGCAGGCGGTGTTTTACGGCGTCGGCGCGGCGGTCATCGGCATCATCACGATGAGCGCCTACAAGCTCACAACCAAGAGCGTGGGCAAGGACAAGCTCCTCTGGGCGATCCACCTTGTGCTGGCCGTGGTGACGGTGGTTACCGAATCCGAAATCGCATGGATGTTCCTCGCCGCGGGCGTGCTCGTATGGCTGGTCCGGGCGCCGCCGCGCGGCCTGGCCCGAGGCACCCCGCTTCTCTCCGCCGCCCCGGTCGAGGCCGGGCTGGTCGCGTCGTGGCTCTCGACACTCGACTTGCCGCTGCTTTGGCGGATCGGCGTCTTCTTCGCGGAGGCCGGCGCATTCGTTTTCGGGTCCGGGCTGGCGATCGTGCCTTTCCTCTATGGCGGCGTGGTGACCGACAATCACTGGCTGACCGACAAGCAGTTCGTCGATGCGGTGGCCGTGGCGATGATCACCCCGGGCCCGGTGGTCATCACGGTCGGGTTCATCGGCTACCTCGTCTCCGGACTGCCGGGGGCGTGCGTCGCCGCACTGGCCACCTTCCTGCCTTGCTACCTTTTCACGGTGATCCCGGCACCCTATTTCAAGAAGTACGGAAGGCTGCCGGGGTTGATCGCATTTGTCGACGGTGTGACGGCCGCCGCGATCGGCGCGATCACCGGGGCCGTGATCGTGCTCGCCAAGCGCTCGCTGATCGACTTGCCGACCATTGCGCTGGCCCTGGCCACCGTAGTGTTGCTCTGGCGATTCAAGAAGCTGCAGGAGCCGGTGATCGTTGCCGGTGCCGCCGTCATCGGCCTGATCGCCTACCCGCTGATGCAAACCTGAGGCAGCGGAAGCAAATTGGTGTCAGAGTCGCATTTTCGTCGTCGGGGAGCCCGATCCTGACGCCGACGGATGCGCGCGACCCCGATAAATCGACTCCGACACCATTTAATCGATGCCAGATGATCCGATCCATCGCTGGCCGCATTCGCTGATCCGGCGCGTGGTCGACGTGCGTCCGAGCGAAATGGCGGCGCTCGCGTGGTCGTTTGCGTATTTCTTCTGCCTGCTCGCCGGCTACTACGTGCTGCGACCCCTGCGCGACGAGATGGGGATCGCAGGCGGGGTGCGCAACCTGCAGTGGCTGTTCACCGCGACGTTCGTCGTCATGCTGGCGGCGGTGCCGGTGTTCGGCGCGCTGGTGGCGAGGCTGCCGAGGAAGCGCTTCGTGCCGCTCGTGTACCACTTCTTCGTCGTCAACATCGCGATCTTCTGGCTGCTGCTCACCTTCAACGTCGAAAAGGTCCATGTCGCACGGGTGTTCTTCGTCTGGATCAGCGTGTTCAACCTCTTCGCGGTGTCGGTGTTCTGGTCCTTCATGGCGGACCTGTGGGGCAGCAAGGTCGACAACAGCGCGGCCAGGCGCCTGTTCGGCTTCATCGCGGCCGGCGGCTCGGCCGGCGCGCTGCTTGGCCCGGCGGTCACGGTGCTGCTGGCGGTGCCGCTCGGCCCGGTGAACCTCCTGATCGTCGCCGCGGTGCTGCTCGAACTGGCCGTGGTTTGCGCGCACAGGCTCGAAAAGGTCGCGCCGGGCCGGCAGGCGGCCGGTACGCCCCAGGAGCCGGAAGCCATCGGCGGGGGCTGGCTTTCGGGCGTCGCGATGGTGTTGCGCTCGCCGTATCTCGCGGGCATCGCATTGTGGGTTGCGCTGCTGTCGCTTGCCGGGACTTTCCTCTACTTCCAGCAGGCCAATATCGTCGCCGCGGCCTCCGATGACCCGGCGGTGCGCACGCGCATCTTCGCTACCATCGATCTGGCAATCGGCATCCTGACCATTACCGTGCAGTTTTTCGCCACCGGAAGGCTGATCGAACGGTTCGGCGTCGGCGGGGCGGCCGCGGCGCTGCCGCTGGTCTTTGCGCTCGGATTCGTCGCGCTGGCGTTTACCCCTGCGCTCGCAGTGGTGATCGCGTTCCAGGCCCTGCAGCGCGCGACCAACTTCGCGCTTTCCAACCCGGCGCGCGAGGTGCTGTTCACCGTGCTCGAGCGCGAGGAGAAGTACAAGGCGAAGAACGTGATCGACATCGTCGTGTTCCGCGGCGCCGATGCGGCCAGCGGGTGGCTCTTCTCGGCGCTGCGCGGACTCGGGCTGGAACTGTCGGCGATTTCGCTGGCGACCGTCCCGGTGGCCGGCCTGTGGCTGGCCCTCGCGCTCGCGCTCGGGCGCGGGCAGGAGAAGCGCTCCGGTGCGACTTGAAAACCCGGTTCGAGGCCCAAAATAAGCGTATCAGGAGAGTCCGATGACCAGGCTGCCTACCTATTTCATCTCGCACGGCGGGGGCCCCTGGCCCTACATGGAAGACCGCCGCCGGGCGCTGCATATCCTCGAAGAATCGCTGGTCGACATCCCGCGCCAGATCGGCGTCGTGCCCAAGGCCGTGCTCGTGATCTCCGGCCACTGGGAGGACAGCCAGTTCGCGGTGATGTCCAGCCCGAAGCCGCCGATGGTCTACGACTATTACGGCTTCCCGGAGCACACCTACCACGTCAAGTACTCGGCGCCGGGTTTCCCGGAGCTTGCGGAGCGCGTGCGCGGGCTGATCGCCTCTGCGGGACTGCCTGCAAGGCTCGATCCGCAGCAAGGATTCGACCACGGCACGTTTACGCCGCTGGTCATCATGTACCCGCAGGCCGACGTGCCGGTGGTGCAGGTCTCGCTCAAGGCCGGCTACGACCCGGCGGAGCACCTCGCGCTAGGGCGAGCGCTTGCGCCTTTGCGGGATGAAGGCGTGCTGATCGTCGGCAGCGGCTTGAGTTACCACAACCTGCGCCAGTTCGGCCCGGGCGCGAAGACTGTGTCGAAGACCTTCGACGACTGGCTGCAGCAGACCGTCGTCGGCTCGACCCCGCAGGAGCGCGAGAAGCGCCTGCTCGACTGGAGCAAGGCGCCCGCCGCCCGGCAGGCGCATCCGCAGGAAGACCACCTGGTGCCGCTGATGGTCGCGGTCGGCGCGGCGGAGGACGAAAAAGCCGATGTCGTGTACCACGAGGAGAACCTGTTCGGCGGCGTCACGGCGACCAGTTTCCGCTTCGGGACCGCCGCGAATCCTTGAGATTCAATCCGGCAGAACCGCGCGGATATTGGCTCTCCCGTCAGTTGATGTACTGGTAGAAATACATTGCAGGGCTACCAGGCGGCGTCCAGCAGTTGCCGCACCACGGCCGGCTCGTCGATCTTGCGCGGGTTGGTGTGGACCCAGCGGTCGTGCATCGATTCCTCGGCGATCCGGTCGAGCAGCTCCGGTTTGACGTTGACGTCGCGCAGCGTGCGCGGCAACCCGAGTTCGGCGATCAGGTCCGCAAGGACGTCGGCGGCCGGAACGCCCGGCCGGCCCAGCGCTTCGCTGACCAGTTGCTGCCGCTCGGCGTTCACCGGCAAGTTGAAGCGCATCACATGCGGCAGCATCACGCACGAGGTGTAGCCGTGCGGCACGCCCGCAGTCCCGCCGAGCACGTGGCCGATGCCGTGGCTGGCGCCTTTTTCCACGCCTGCGCTGCTGCCGACGATCGACATCCACGAGCCGAGCTGGCAGTCGAGGCGTGCTTCCAGGTTCGACGCATCCGCCTTGACGGCCCGCAATCCGCGGCCGAGCAATCGCAGCGCATGGAACGAGGTGGCGTCCGAGAAAGGCTTCGCGCTGACCGAGCACAGGTCTTCCACCGCGTGGTCTACCGCGCGGATCCCGGTCGAGAGCCACAGCCACTCGGGCGTATGCACCGTGACCGCCGGATCGAGGATCACGGTGCGCGGGAAAGCCTTGGGCTGCGCAAAGACTTCCTTGACATGGCGGACGGTGTCGGTGCACCCGGCGATCGCCGAGAATTCGCCGGCCGACAGCGTCGTCGGAACGATTACCGAGTCGACCGACGGCGGCTTGTAGCTCGGGCGCACCTGCTTGCCGTCAGCGCCGATCTTGACGCTGTAGGCATCCAGCTGCGCCGGATCGGTCACGTCGTTGCCCAGGCAAATGCCGACCATCTTGGCCGCGTCGGTGACCGACCCGCCGCCGAGCGTAAGCAGCATGTCGGTGCCCGCGGCGCGGGCCGCATTCGCGGCGGCGACCACGTCTATCCTCGGTGTATGCGCGCCGATCTTCGCGTGCAGACCCGTGAATCGCGAACCGAGGAGTCTCTCGATCCGGCGCACGAGATCGGTGTTCTTCTCCAGCGTCGAGCTTGCCAGCACGAAAACCTTGCGCGCGCCTACGAGGTCGAGTTCCTTGGCAAGGGCTGCCTCGAAGCCGAAGCCGTACGAGATCCGGTTCGTGCCCGGGTAGCTGTAGAGGCCGGTCTGCATGGATGCAGCGTACAGGGGAACCGCAGGCTTCCCCTGTTCCGAATCATCGACCCTCGAACTTCGGCTTCCGGCGCTCGTTGAACGCGAGCACTGCCTCGTGCTGGTCCTTGGTGTGCTGCACCAGCGCCTGCAGGGAGGAG
This sequence comes from uncultured Bordetella sp., assembly GCA_964599095.1. Classification (GTDB taxonomy): domain Bacteria; phylum Pseudomonadota; class Gammaproteobacteria; order Burkholderiales; family SG8-39; genus SZAS-79. Next base: position 8,028 of record CAZREB010000041.1, on the reverse strand, counting down.
GCCAGCTCCAGCGCAATCGGCAGGCTCACCTGCTGCGAGTCGCGCAGCAGGCGCTTGGTCAGGCGCAGCGAGTGCACCGGCTGCGCGGCGATCCTGCCGGCAAGTTTGCGCGCCTCGTCCATCAGCTTGTCGTCGTCCACCACTTTCGACACCAGCCCGATGCGCGCGGCTTCCTCGGCGTCGAGGAAATCTCCGGTGAACGTCATCTCGCAGGCCTTCGAAAAACCGACCGCCTTGGGCAGGAACCACGCGCCGCCGTCGCCGGACACCAGCCCGACGCGCAGGAAGCTTTCGGCGAATTTCGCGCTGCGGCCGGCGATGCGGATGTCGCACATCGTCGAGAGGTCGCAACCGGCGCCGACGGCCGCGCCGTTGACCGCCGCGATCGAGGGCGCCTCCAGGCCGTAGAGCGCCATCGGGATGCGCTGGATGCCCGATTGGTAGCCACGCCGGATCTCGACCGGGCTGCCCGCGAATAAACCTGCGCGGTCTTTCATGTTCTTGACGTTGCCGCCCGACGAAAACCCGTCGCCTGCGCCGGTCAGGATCACGCACCCCACGGTCAGGTCGGCGTTGATCCGCGCCACGTGCTCGACCAGCGCGTCGACGATCGCCGCGGAGATCGCGTTGCGCGTGTCGGGCTCGTTGAGGGTGAGGGTGACGATGCCGCCGTCCTGCTGGTAAAGCACTGCTTCGCTCATTTCCGTCTCCGCGTCTCTGGGAACCTGGTACCTACTGCAACTTTACATTCGCGCTCTTGATTACGCCTGCCCACTTCGCCGTATCGCTGGCGAGCAACTGCGACAGGCGCTCCGGCGGGCCGCCGATTGCCTCCATGCCCATGGCGTTGAATCGCTGTTGTACATCGGGCGCTCGGAGGATGCGTTCGATCTCGCCGTTGAGTCGCGCGAGGATCGGTGCAGCCGTGCCTGCAGGAGCGAAGAGCGCGACCCAGGTGTTTGCGTAGAATCCGGGCAACCCCGACTCGTCGGTCGTCCGTGTGTCGGGCAGGTTGCCGTTGCGATTCGGTCCAGTCAGTGCGATAGCCCGCATGCGGCCGCTCTTGATATGCGGCAGGGGAGCCGGTATCTGGTCGAACAGCACCGGCACCTGGCCGGCCAGGACGGCTGCCACCGCGCCTGCACTGCCCTTGTATGGAACGTGGAGCAGTCGCGTCCCCGCCTGCAGATTGAACAGTTCGCAGGAAAGGTGCCCGGTGCTGCCCATGCTGGACGAAGCGCAGGCCGCGGTGCCGGGATTGGCCTTGGCATAGGCAATCAATTCCTGCAGGTTGTTGATCGGCAACGCGGCGTTTACCACGATCACGTTCGGCAGCAGCGTCAGTGCGACGACCGGCGCGAGGTCCTTGACCGGGTCGAATCCCATGCCCGGATACAAACTCGGGTTGGTCGACATTGCGCCCGAGGAAACGAACAACGTGTAACCGTCCGGTGCCGACTTGGCCACCAATTCCCCTGCGATATTGCTTCCCGCACCAGGGCGGTTCTCGACGACGATCGGCTGACCCAGGGCCGGCGAAAGACGATCCGCAATCAGTCGCGCGGTCAGATCGGTGCCGCCGCCGGGCTGGTAGCCGACGATGAAACGCACCGGCTTCGCCGGCCAGGCGGCCGGTTGCGCGATCGCCGGCGATACATAGAGCGCACACAGCGCAAGAATCGCACAGCGGTAGAGCGTTCGGATCATCTCCATGTCTCCTCTCGGCCTCTCGATGGGCAGTCGGCCCAATCTACCCCATTCGAGCAGCGGCAAGAAGGTGCGTTTGCGAATCAACGTCTGCGAACAAGGGTTTGTGCGAAGCCTCGATGCGCCTGTACTGTAGCGACCAATCTTCGAGAGGGAGTGTGTGAATGAGCGCAATTTTGCAGGTCGGCACGCGCGGCGGTGTCTGTGTGGTTCGCATCAATCGCCCCGAGGTGCGGAACGTCATGTCCATTGACCTGATGACCCGCCTGACCGAGGTGGCGCACAAGTTGCAAGATGCGCCTTCGGTGCGTGCGGTCATCCTCACCGCCAGCGGAAACAACTTCACGGCCGGCGCGGACCTGAAAGATCCCCGTCGTTGGGACCTGGAGAAGGCCGGCCTTGCGGAGCAGCGGGGCTTTCCCTATGTGGGCGAACGCATGTGCCAGGCATGGGAAGACATCCCCGCGATGACGATCTGCGCCGTCGAGGGACATTGCATCGGCGGCGGTACCGCGCTTGCCGTGTGCACCGACTTCAGGGTGATCGCGGCCTCGGGTTACTTTCTGCTGCCGGAAATTGCGCTGGGCATCCCCCTGTCCTGGGGTGCATTGCCGCGCCTGGTTCGCCTGCTTGGGCCGGCAAAGGCCAAGCGCGCCATCGTCATGTGCGAGAAATTTTCAGGCCGGGACGCGGTCGACTTCGGGATCGCCGATTTCGTCGCCGCCGACGGCCAGGCTTACGCCAAGGCGCGCCAGATTGCGAGCCGCATCGTCGAGCTCCCGGAAACCTCCGTCAAGATGAGCAAGGAAGCGATCAATGTCACGTCGAACGCACTGAACCGGCTCGCGTCCTTCATGGCCCGGGACCAGCTCGCCCTTGCCGCCCGCAGCGAAGAAGCCGTCGCGGCGCGGCAGAAGTTCGCGTCAAGAAGAAAGCGCCCTGCACTTCGGAAGGCAACCGGACGTACGGCGGCCGGCAAGTAGGGCGAATCAATGGACTGACGCCGGTCCGGCACGGCTGCGCCTGCGGGGCCGTGTCCCCCGTATATCGCCCCATCTCGGCTATATTGGCTGCCTCGAAAGACGCCGTGGAGGAGCCATGCACCAATTCAGTTTCGAGCCGGTGAAGTTTCCGCCGGCCGCCGAGGCGCTGCGCCGCGAGGTCCGCGCATTCATTGCGGAGGAGGTCGCCCGCGGCACCTTTACCCCCAGCAAGAATTCGTGGTCCACATTCGACGCCAGCTTCAGCAAGAAAGCCGGCGAGCGCGGCTATATCGGCATGGTCTGGCCGAAGAAGTACGGCGGCCACGAGCGCAGTGCCCTTGAACGCTACGTGATGACCGAGGAAATGCTTGCGGGCGGCGCGCCGGTGGGCGGCCACTGGGTGGCCGACCGGCAGAGCGGCAACCAGATCCTGAGGAACGGCAGCGAGCGCGCGAAGGCGACCATCCTGCCGAAGATCTGCGCAGGCGAGTGCTTCTTCGCCATCGGCATGAGCGAACCGGACTCGGGCTCCGACCTCGCCGCGGTGCGCACGCGTGCGGTCAAGGTCGAGGGCGGATGGAAGATCAGCGGCACCAAGGTCTGGACCAGCAACGCACATCGAAGCCACTACCTGATCGCGCTGGTGCGCACTGCGCCCAAAGAGGAGGACCGCCACGCCGGGCTCACCCAGTTCATCATCGACCTGTCCAAACCGGGCGTCACGGTGAGGCCTATCTACAACCTCTACAACGGGCACGATTTCAACGAGACGGTGTTCGACGAGTACTTCGTGCCGGACGACATGGTCATGGGCGGCGTCGGACAGGGATGGAAGATGGTGACCGGCGAGCTGGCGTTCGAGCGCTCGGGGCCGGACCGGTTCCTGTCGACCTACCAGCTGCTGGCGCAATCGATCCGCGCGCTCGGCCCGGACCCGGACGACCGGGCCGCAAACGAGATCGGCCGCTTCGTCGCGCACCTGGCCACGCTGCGGCGGATGTCGAGCTCGGTCGCCGGACAACTGCAAAAGGGCGCGCAGCCGAACGTCGAGGCGGCCCTCGTCAAGGACGTCGGGACTACGTTCGAGCGTGAGGTGCCGGAGGTGTTCCGCCACCTGATCGCTACCGAGCCGACGCTGAATCGCGGCGAGAGCTACCCGGAACTGCTCGGCATGACGATGCTGCGCGCGCCGGGATTCACGATCCGCGGCGGCACGCGCGAGATCCTGCGCGGGATCATCGCCCGCGGGCTGGGGTTGCGATGAGCGCCGCGGAGATGAAGGACCCGGGAATGCGGGACGACCTCCAGAAGACGATCGATCGGGTGTTCGAAGCGCATTGCGGCAAGCCGGTGCGCGAGTCGGCCGAGGGCGGCGAGTGGCCGGCCGGGTTGTGGAGCGCGCTCGACGAAGTCGGCCTCCCGATGGCCGCATTGCCCGAGAGCGCGGGCGGCCCCGGGTTGTCGTTCGAGGACGCGATGTTCGCCCTGCGCCGCACCGCGTACCACGCTGCGCCGGTACCGCTCGCCGAAACGATGCTGGCCGGCCGCCTGCTGGTGGCCGCCGGATTGGAGGTGCCGCAAGGTGCGCTCACCGTCGCCCGAGCACCTGCCGGCGAGAAACTGGCGATCGCCGGCGGCAAGCTGTCCGGAACATCGTTGCGCATGCCTTGGGGTAACCAGTGCAAGCACGCGGTCGTGGTGGCCGAGGCCGGCGGCAAGGAAACCGTTGCGCTGGTGTCGACCGAAGGCTCGGCCGGCGCCTCCGAGCGAAACCTCGCGGGGGAGCCGCGCACCGCGATGCGATTCGACGGCGCCGCCGTGATCGCCTCCGCGCCGCTTGCAGGCGCCGCCGGGCGCCTTGCGGCCGAAGGTGCGTTGTACCGCAGCGTGCAAATGGCGGGAGCGCTGGAGCGCACGCTCGAATACGCGCTGACGTACGCGAACGAGCGCGTGCAGTTCGGCCGCCCCATCGGCAAGTTCCAGGCGATCCAGCACCTGCTCGCGGTGCTCGCCGGCCACGTGGCTGCCTCGAGCGCAGCCGCCGACGCGGCGGTAGAGGCTTCCGCAGAGGGCCCGGACGACTTCATGGTGGCGGTCGCCAAGTCGCGCATCGGCGAGGCCGCCGGCAAGAGCGCCGAGATCGGGCACCAGGTGCACGGCGCGATGGGTTACACGCGCGAGCACAACCTGCACTATGTGACGCGGCGGCTGTGGTCGTGGCGCGACGAGTTCGGCAACGAAACGTACTGGCAGACGCGGCTGGGCCGGATGATCGCGAAGGAGGGCGCCGATGCGCTCTGGCCGAGGCTTACCGGGGGCTGATCCCGTGCAGGTGGCACGCGACGAACACGCCGGGTGAGTGTTCGACCAACGCCGGCGCCACCTCCCTGCAGCGGTCCATCGCATGCGGGCAGCGCGTATGGAAGGCGCAGCCCGAAGGCGGGTTGACCGGGCTCGGCACATCGCCCTGCAGCGCGCGCTTGACGCGCTTGACCTTCGGATCCGGCACCGGCACCGCGGCCAGCAGCGCCTCGGTGTACGGATGCAACGGGCGGCTGAACAGTGTCGCCTTGTCCGCGTACTCGACGATCCGCCCGAGGTACATCACCGCGATCCGGTGGCTGATGTGCTCGACCACCGCGAGGTCGTGTGCGATGAAGAGGTAGGCGAGCCGCTTCTCGCGCTGCAGGTCGACCATCAGGTTGATCACCTGCGCCTGGATCGAGACGTCGAGCGCCGAGACCGGCTCGTCGCAGACGATCAGCCGCGGGTTGAGCGCGAGCGCCCGCGCGATGCAGATGCGCTGCCGCTGCCCGCCGGAAAACTCGTGCGGATACGCGCGCATCTGCGCCGCGCGCAGGCCCACCTGCTCGAACAGGGCGGCTACGCGCTCCTCGAGCGCCTTGCCCTTGGCGACCCCGTGCACCTTGAGCGGCTCGGCGACGATCGCTCCGGCCGGCATGCGCGGATCGAGCGAAGCGAACGGGTCCTGGAAGACGATCTGCATCTCGCGCCGGTGGGGCCGCAGGTCCTTCTTGGAAAGATGCGTGATGTCCGTCCCTGCGAGGCTGATCCGGCCGGCGGTCGGCTCGACCAGCCGCAGCACCAGGCGCGCCACCGTCGACTTGCCGCAGCCGCTCTCGCCCACCAGCCCCAGCGTCTCGCCTTCGTTGATCTCGAAGCCGACGCCGTCCACCGCATATACATGACCGGCCGTGCGGCGCAGCAGGCCCTTCTTCAGCGGGTAGTGCTTCTTCAGCCCGCTGACGGCGAGCACCGGGGGCTGCGCGTCAGGCACCGTTCACCCCCGCGTGCCAGCAGGCCACGCTGTGGCCCGGATGCTTCTCTTCGTACGCCGGATAGTCGGCCCGGCAGCGGTCGTCGGCGCGCGGGCAGCGCGGCGCGAACAGGCAGCCTTGCGGAAGGTTGGTCAGCGCCGGGACCATGCCGGGAATCTCCGCCAGCCTTTCGCCGGCGGCTGCGCCCGCGCCGCGCATCGAAGGCAGCCGCGGGATCGAGGCCATCAGCCCCTGCGTATAGGGGTGCAGCGGTTCGGCAAAGAGGTCCTCGACCCCGGCCTCCTCGACCTTGCGGCCGGCGTACATCACGACCACGCGCTGCGCGGTCTCGGCGACGATGCCCAGGTCGTGCGTGATCAGGATCAGCGCGGTGCCGGTCTCGCGCTGCAGTTCCACGATCAATTCGAGGATTTGCGCCTGTATCGTCACGTCGAGCGCGGTCGTGGGCTCGTCCGCGATCAGCACCTTGGGGTTGCAGGCGAGCGCCATTGCGATCATCGCGCGCTGGCGCATGCCGCCCGAGAGCTGGTGCGGGTACTCGGCGGCGCGCTGCGCGGCCTCCGGGATCCGCACTTTCTTCAGCATCTCCACCGCCCTGGCGCGCACTTCGGAGGCCGGCAGGTCCTGGTGCAGGCGGATCGCTTCGCCGATCTGCTCGCCTATCGTCAGCACCGGGTTCAGCGAGGTCATCGGCTCCTGGAAGATCATCGACAGTTCGTTGCCGCGCACGTTGCGCATCGCGTCCTCGTCGAGCGCCAGCAGGTCGCGTCCCTCGAGCAGCACGCGTCCGCCGACGATGCGGCCCGGCGGGTCCGGCACCAGGCGCATGACCGAAAGCGCCGCCATGCTCTTGCCGCAGCCCGATTCGCCGACCACCGCGAGCGTCTCGCCGCGCGCGAGCGAAAACGACACCCCGTCGACCGCCTTGAGCACGCCGCTGCGCGTGAAGAAGAAGGTCTGCAGCCCGCTCACCTCGAGCAAGGTGCTGCCTTCGGGCGCGTTCACGTACGCTGCCTCGGATCGAGGTAGTCGCGCACCGCATCACCGAGCAGGTTGGTGCCGAACACCACCAGGCTGATCGCAAGGCCCGGGAAGACCACCAGCCACGGCGCGGTGCGCACATATTCGGCCGCGGACTCCGACAGCATGCGTCCCCACGAGGGGAACGGCTCGGGGATGCCGAGGCCGAGGAACGACAGCGCCGCCTCGGTGAGGATCGCCGAACCGAACTGCGCCGTGGCCAGCACGATCAGCGGCGCGAGCGTGTTAGGCAGCACGTGGCGCAATGCGATCCTCAGGTCGCTCATGCCGACGGCGCGCGAGGCCTCGACGAACGGCAGTTCCCGCAAGGCGAGGGTGTTGGCGCGGATCACGCGCGCCACGGTCGGGATCAGCGGGATCGCGATTGCAATGATCGTGTTCTGGATCGAAGGCCCGAGCGCGGCGGCCATTACGAGCGCGAGCACCAGCAGCGGCAGCGCCTGCAGGATGTCGATCAGGCGCTGCACCAGCAGGTCCACCCATCCGGACAGGTAGCCGGAGGCGAGGCCGAGGATCACGCCGAAGAAACACCCGAGCAGCGTCGAGCCGATGCCGACCGCGAGCGAGATGCGGGCGCCGTAGAGGATCCGGCTGTAGACGTCGCGGCCGAAATTGTCGGCGCCCATCCAGTGGACCGCGCTCGGGTGGCCGAGCGAGTGGGCTGAATTGGTCGCCAGCGGGTCGTAGGGCGAGATCACGCCGGCCAGCAGCGCGGTGAGCAGGAACACCGCCATGATGGCGCCGCCGATCGCGCCGAGCGGGTAGCGCCGCGCGAGGAAGCGGACCGCGCTCCAGCGGCCCGAGACGTTGGCACCTGCCTTGGCCAATTCCGCAGCGTATCCGGCCGCCTGCATGGCTAGTCCGAGTACCGGATGCGCGGGTCGAGCGCCGTGTAGGCCATGTCGACCAGGAAGTTCGCCAGCACCACGATCAGCGCCACGAACATGACGAGGTTCTGCACGATAGGGTAGTCGCGCCAGCGGATCGCCTCGACCAGG
>CAZREB010000040.1:0-34442 GCA_964599095.1 uncultured Bordetella sp. | reverse complement strand
TCGACGTCGGAGTGGTTGTCGTCGAATTCCTCGTACACGTGCCTTACGCCCGCCGCGGACAACCGCGCCGAAAGCAGGCGCGTGCCGTAGTGGATGTGGTACTGGTCGCGCCATCCGCAGTCGATGTAGATGCCGCGCAGCGTCTTCAGGTTGGCGCGGTACTTCGCCACCATGTTGACCGGGTCGTGCCCGCGCCACTTGTTCCAGCGCGCCGGGATGACCGCCCCGGACTCCATGTTGAACGGCACGCGAAAGCCGTTTGGCGCCTTCGGGTCGGGATCGTAGGTCGCCGCCATGCACAGGTTCATGATGCAGTGGGTCTCCGCGCCGGACAGCTTCTCCCTCGCCCACACGCTGGCAAGGAAGCGCTTGATGCGCCCATCGTCCAGGCCCGCGTCCAGCCCCTTGCGCCTCGCCTCGGCCAGCGCGTCATACGGCCCGGCTTTTCGTTTCGCCGCGCGGTACTTCGCCAGTTCGTTCAGCGTGTTCGGCCAGTCGTGCCAGTAGACGAAGTCGAAGTACGAGTCGCCCGAGTGGTCGGCGATCGCCCCCCAGGACTGCGGGTACTTCATCGCATGCACGATCGCGCCGTAGCCACCCGAAGACTTGCCGAAGCAGCCGCGATGCTCGCGCGAGGCGAGCGTGCGGAATTCGCAGTCGACGAAGGGAATGATTTCCTTCGTGAGGTAGTCCGCGTAGTTCCCGATCGCCGAAGAATTGACGTATTGGTTGCCGCCCAGCGCGGTAAAGCAATCCGGGAACACGATGATGACCGGCCCCATCTTCTGCTCGTGGACCAGGCGCGCGGCGCGCTCGGGCACGTTGTCGCCGAAGGGCTTCCAGCCGGTGTGCGACAGCCCGGATCCGGTAAAGCCGACCAGGTCGTAGAGCACCGGGAAGCGGCGCTTCGCCCCTTCTTCATACTGCGGCGGCAGCCACACGCCGAGCTTGCGCACGTGCGGATCCTTGAGCGGATTGCCCTTGAGGATTTTCGAAGCGTGCTCGAGGACGACTACGCGCCCGGCCGGGGCCTTGGAATGTTTCAGCGCCATGCCCGATTGTGGCACGCAATTTTGCTACAGTCTCGCCGATGCAAGTGCCCAGGCGTGTGTCCCTGCTGCTGGTCGTTGCCCTGCTCGGCGCGATCGCGGCGCTCGCATGGGGCTGGCAGGAATCGCGGCGGATCCTCGCCGAGGCGGACAAGGTCCTGGCCAGGGAGGCCGGCCCCGAGAAGTGCCAGAAGGTGCGCCCCTCAGCCCTTGCAACGAAATATCTCCAGGACCTCCACGGCATCGAGATCGGCGCATCGACCCAGAATTCGTTCGACCTGCCGCGGTCGATCAACGTCGATTTCTCCGACGAGCAGGGCGGCCTGTGGCAGCAGAAGTCCTGCCCGCCCGCGATCGTCAACCTGGTGGCCTCGGGCGACGACCTGCCTTTCAAGGACGGCACGCTCGACTACGTGGTGTCGGCCCACGTCATCGAACACTTCTTCGACCCGGTGAAGGCGCTGCGGGAATGGCATCGCGTGATCCGCCCCGGCGGGTACATCTTCATCATCGCGCCGCATCGCGACCGCACCTTCGACAAGCATCGCGACGTCACGCCGGTCGCCGAGCTCATCGATCGCTCGACCGGCAGGATCGCGATCTCGGACTACCTGCGCCCGCTCGACCCGGGCTCGCCTTCGCCGCAGAAGCTCGTGCGGGACCGGCAGGCTCGGCCGGCGCCCGGCTGGGAGAGGTTCCGCGAAGACGACCACCACCACTGGTCGGCCTGGCGCACCGCGGATTTTGTCGCGCTGGTCGAGCGCCTGGGCTACACGATTGTCGAAACCCAGGACGTGGACGACAAGTACGGCAACGGGTTCACCGTCGTGATCCGCAAGGAACCGGCGCCGGCGCCGAAGCCTAGATGACGCCTTCGGCCGCCAGCGCGGCACGGGTGGCCGAGTCGTAGCCGAGCACGCCGCCGAAGATTTCCTCGTTGTGCTGCCCGAGCGCAGGCCCGGCCCAGCGCACTTCGCCGGGCGTGGCCGAGAGCTTCGGGAACACGTTCGCCATCCAAAGGTTCGCAAATGTCGGGTGAGGCACCTTGATCAGCGCCTCGCGGGCCTTGAAATGCTCGTCCTCGAGCATGTCCGGCGCACGGTAGATCTTGCCGGCCGGCACGCCTGCGGCATGCAGCAGTTGCAGCACCTGCGCGGAAGTGAACCCGCCGGTCCACTCGTCGATCAGCGCGTCGAGTTCGGCCTGGTGCTCGCCGCGCGCAATGTGGGTGGCGTAGCGCGGATCGCTCCCCAGTTCGGCGCGCCCCATGGCCTCGGCCATCCGCTTCCAGACGCTGTCCTGGTTGGCGCCGATGACGATCTGCCCATCCACCGTCTTGTACACGTTGGACGGCGCGATCTTCGGCAGGATCGAGCCGGTGCGCTCGCGGATCACGCCGGCCTCGGTGTATTCCGGCACCGTGGATTCCATCATTGCGAGCACCGCCTCGTAGATCGCGCTGTCGACGATCTGCCCTTCGCCGGTGGCGTGGCGGTGGTGCAAGGCCATCAGCGCGCCCAGGCACGCGTACGTCGCGGCAAGCGCGTCGCCGATCGACAGGCCGACGCGCGACGGCGGCGTGGAAGGGTCGCCGGCGAGATAGCGCATGCCGCCCATCGCCTCGCCGATCGACCCGTAGCCCGCCCGGCTCGAATACGGGCCGGTCTGGCCATAGCCCGAGACGCGCACCACGATCAGCCCGCGGTTCGCGGCACGCAGCTTTTCATAGCCGAGGTCCCATTTTTCCAGTGTGCCGGGACGAAAATTCTCGACAAGGAAGTCGGACTTCGAAATCAGATCGCGCAGCACCTGCTGGCCCTTGGGCGTGCGCAGGTTCAGCGTGATGCACTTCTTGTTGCGTGCGATCACCGGGAACCACACCGGCTTGCCCTGCCCCCAGGTACGCATCGGGTCGCCTTCGCCGGGCAACTCGATCTTGATGACCTCGGCGCCATGGTCGGCCATCAGTTGGCCGCAGAAGGGGCCGGCGATCAGCTGGCCCATTTCGATGGCTCGCAGGCCTGCGAGCGCACCTTTGGTTGTCCGGCTTCCCATCGATGTCACAGGTGCAGCAGGCGCCTGGCGTTGCCATGCATGATCTTGTCCCTGTCTTCCGTCGACAGCGGCAGGTTCCGGACCCAGTCGACGCCCGGCCCGTTCTCGACATACGGCCAGTCGACCGAGAACAGGATCCGGTCCGCGCCCATTTCCATGAGCGTGCAAAGCAGAGCCGGCGTGGAAAAATTCCCGCTCGTGGTAATCCAGAAATGCTCGCGAAAGGTTTCGCGGAAGGGGGTTTTCCGATTTCCCTCACGAGACATCGCCTGGTCGATGCGCCACAATGAAAATGGAAGCCCCTCCCCCAGGTGCCCCAATATCAGCTTGACGCCGGGATAGGCGTCCAGCACGCCGCTCAGGACGATACGGATCGCCTGTGTCGCCGTCTCGACCGTGAATCCCCAGCCTGCATTCAGGATCGACGGAAACTCCTTCACGTAGTCCCTGTAATAAGCCTCGATGACCGCCGGGTGCGGGATCGCGGGATGGATGTACAGCGGGACGTCCAGCTTCTGTGCCCGTTCGTAGATCGGCCAGAATCGCCTGTCGTCGAAGAAGACCCCGTTCGCAAGTCCGTGCACCATTGCACCCTTGAACCCGAGACGGGTGACTGCGCGCTCCAATTCGTCACCCGCCGCAACCGGATCCGAAGTGGGCAGCACGCCGAAGGCGGAAAACCGGTCCGGATGACGCTGCACCGCCTCGTACAGCCGGTCGTTGACGTCCCGTGCCAGCTGAACCGCCATCGGTCCGTCCAAACGCTGGGTCGCAGGCGCACCATGGGAAAGGACCTGGAAGTCGATGCCCGCCTCGTTCATTGCATCGAGCCGCGCTTGTCCAAGGCTTTCGAGCCTGGTGCGCAGGCGCGCGTTGTTCGCCTCCCCGCCTTTGAAATGGGAGGCCAGCTCCGCATCCCAGTAATGCTCTTCGAGCGCAATTATGAAAGGTCTCTCAGGATTGCCCAATTCGCCTTCTCCCCGCTTTGTCTTCGCGTCAGCCGACCGAAACATCGGCCTACTCTACACCGGCGCCGACGGAGTCGCCGAGTCGGCCGGCAGCGCCAATCCGGAATGGAATACTGGCGAGCCGAAATCCGGAGTCCAGGGCCGACAAAAGCCGTGCATACTTTTCGGCAAGTCCAACAACGGCGCCGCCATGACGTCCACATTTCCGAAATCGCCTGCCGATCGGGAACAGGCCCGACGGGGTCCGCTTGTGTACCTCGACTACGACCAGGCAGCGCTCGATTCGGCCTACGATCAACACGTACACGCCGCGAACGGCCCGCAAGTCATCAGCCGATATGCGAGCAACAGCGAGTCTACCCGCCGGCGGATCGGCCCGGCCACCCGGATTTCGTATGGGCCGACGCCCATCGAGTGCCTGGAGATCTACCGGACAGGACGGCCCGGCGCACCGGTTTTCATCTTCGTCCACGGCGGGGCGTGGCGCACGGGCAGGGCAGCGAACTACGCATTCCCCGCCGAACTCTTCCTGAACGCGGGCGCGCACTATGTGGTGCTCGATTTCATCGGCACCGGGGACGAAGGCGGCAGCCTGGAGGCGATGGTCACGCAAGTCCGTCGCGCAGTCGCCTGGGTCCATGCAAACGGGCAATCTTTTGGTGCCGACCCTGATCGAATCTTCGTCGGCGGCCATTCGTCCGGTGGTCACCTGGCCGCTCTTTGCCTGGTCACCGACTGGCCGGAGCAATTCGGATTGCCTTCGAACCTGATCAAGGGCGGCCTGTGCTCCAGCGGAGTGTACGACATGCGTGCCGTGAGGCTCTCGGCACGCAACGGCTACCTGATGCTCGACGAAGCCGCCGAACTCTCGATGAGCCCGCAACGGCACCTCGACAATTTGCAGTCCCCGCTCATCGTCTCGTACGGGACTTGCGAAACACCGGAATTCCGGCGCCAGGCCCTGGAATTCGCAGACGCGGCAGCAGCAACGGGCAATCCCGTCTCGCTGCTGGTCGGGGAGAACTACAACCATTTCGAAATGCTGGAGACGTTGAGCAGTCCCTATGGTTTACTTGGGCGCGCTGCATTGACTCAAATGGGCCTTGCTTGAACGGTGCCCGTTTCCAGGGCCACGAGGCACTCCGATGACAAGTGACGGTGCCACCAGTTCCGTGCTTCAGCACCGGCTGAAGATCCGCCAACTCGTTCTGCTGACGGCCATCGCGGAGCACAAGAGCGTTTCCAGGGCAGCGGTCGCCCTGCACATCACGCAATCGGCCGCGACCAAGACGCTCCGAGAACTTGAGGACGCCCTCGGGGTGAGCCTTTTCAACCGCTCACCGCGCGGTGTGGCACCGACCGCATTCGGACAGTCCCTGATCGCGCATGCCAAGACCATCCTCGGTGAAGTCAACTCTGCGGCCGAAGAGATCACCGCCCTGAAGACGGGGTCCGCAGGCCGGATCGTCATAGGTATCCTGCGCGCGGCGGCTCCGGCCCTCCTGCCTGAGACCTTCGTACGCTCGCTCGCCGAATACCCCAACATCTCAATCACCGCGGTGGCCGGCACCTATGAAACCCTGGCCCCGGCCCTGCGCGCAGGCGAGATCGATTTTCTGGTCGGCTACCTCACGGAATCGCGACCGCGGCAGGACCTCATCCAGGAGCGGCTTTACCTCGACTCCGCCGCGATCGTGACCAGGCACGGCCATCCGCTCCACGCGAAGGGGGGGCCGGTGACCCTCTCGGAACTGGCCGATCAGAAGTGGATCCTGCCGATGGAGAACACCGTACTACGCAGACATGTCGATGCGGCTTTTCGCGCAGCCGGCGTCGAACCGCCGTCCGGTTCGATCGAGTCGCATTCGACGACACTCGTCCAGTCGCTGCTGTTGAAGAGCAACATGATCGCCGCGCTGCCCCTCGAGGAAGCCGTTCAGCTGGAGAATTTCGGCCTGGTTGCAATCCTCGAAGTGGCGGTTGCCGGCACCGAACTGCCTGTCGGGATCACGACTTATGCGAACCGCACCCTCAAGCCGGCGGCGAAAACCCTGATCGAAATCCTGCGCACCGTCGCACGCCGAGAGAAGTCGCTTCGGAAAGGCGCAGTGGGCGCGAGACCTGCGCGACCAAAGCCACGAAAAGCGGACCGCCCCAGGTGAATGCGGCCCCCGCGGGCCGGGCGGATATGAGCGCATGGAATGACGCACATCCGAAATCTCACTTGTTGCGGGCTGCTTCGTTCTACATACTTCGAGCGTAAAGGAGAACTCCGATGCGCCCCCAATCCCTGAATCCCGCGCGACTGGCAGAACTCTTCCGGAAGGAATTCCAGCTTTGCCGGGTGGCGGAAGGCGAAACGCTCGTCGTGCTGAGCGACCTTGGATCGCGTAGGGAATACACTGCGGCGGCGTTCGCTGCAGCGCGCGAACTCGGCGCCGATGCCTACGAGATGTGCGTGAGCGAATCGCCGACCTGGACGAAAGTCGGCGTGCCCACCGTGGGCTCGTGCAAAGGCGCGGTCGAGGCGCTCAAGGCAGCCGACATCCTGGTCTGCCTCCACATACCGCTGTTCACCCAGTGGATGCGCGACGTCCGCGCAAGCGGCACGCGCGCCCTGATCGTGCGGGACCATCCGGACGAACTCGAACAATGCATGTCGCCGCCCGGCTTGAAGGAGGCCGTGGTCCATGCCGCCGACCGCTATAAGAAAGCCCGCAAGCTGCGTGTCGTCAGCGACGCGGGCACCGACTTCACCGCGGAACTCGGCCAATACCCGATCAACAAACAGTACGGGATTGCCGACGAGCCGGGGCACCTGGACAACTGGTGCAGCGGACTGCTTCACACGTTCCCGAATGAGGGCTCCGCGCAGGGCACGGTCGTGTTTTCTCCCGGCGACATCGTGATTCTCCCCTACAACCGCTACATCACCGGCGAAGTCCGTCTCGAAATCCGGGATGGCTTCGTCCGCAGCATCGAAGGCGGCATGGATGCGGTACTCATGAGGCAGTGGCTCGACGAGCACAAGACCAGCGACGACGACATGGACGGCCACGCGGTCTCGCATCTGGGATGGGGGCTGCATCCGAACGCCCGCTGGGACAACATGCTGCTGTACGGCGACGAGGCCGAGCGCGGCGCCACCCACTCGCGCGCATTCGCCGGCAACTTCCTGTTCTCGACCGGCCCGAATTCCGAAGGCGGCGGCAAGCGCACGACGCGCGGGCACTACGACGTGCCGATGCGCGGCTGCAGCATCTACCTGGACGGCGACATGGTCGTCGACCACGGCAAGGTCGTGGACCCGAAAATGATCGTTCCGCGCCAGCCCGTGGCGGCCCAGGGGAAGCGCAAGTGAGCGGCCTGCTCAAGCCCGAGGACTACCCGCCCCAGGAACCGGTCCCTCCCGCGCCTGCGGCATACCGCGCGGAAGCCCTGCGCCTTGGCAAGGGCGTCGAAGGCATCGACTGCCGCTACGGCGAAGACATCTACCAGCGCATCGCGCTGTTCGTGCCCAAGCGCCCGAACGGCACGGTGCTCATGTACATGCATGGCGGCGGGTGGACCTCGGGCTTCAAGGAAATGCTTGCGTTCATGGCGCCGGGCCTGACCGCCGCGGGAATAACGTTCGCGAGCGCCGGCTACCGGCTTGCGCCGCAGAACGTGTTTCCGGCAGGCTTAAATGACGCCGCCGATGCGCTGACCTGGCTGCATGCGAATGTCGCCGGATACGGCGGTGACGCTTCGCGGCTGTTCGTCGGCGGCCATTCCGCCGGCGCACACTACGCAGCATTGCTCGCGGTAAGGCGCGACTGGCAGGAGCGCCGTGGCTTGCCCGTCGACGTCATTCGGGGCTGCACGCCGGTGTCCGGCTCCTACGACCTGACCGCCAGCAGCGGGATGAGCATGCGCCCCCGCTTCCTCGGGCCGGCGGACAGCGGATGCGAACGCGATGCGAGCCCGATTTTCAACATCGTGTCCCCGCCGCCGCCGTTTCTGATCGCGCATGGCAGCGAGGACTTCCCGCACCTGATGCGGCAGGCCGCCGACATGGAGCAGGCCTTGGCCGCCGCCGGCGGCAAGGTCGAGCGCCTCGTCCTGGCCGGCCGCACGCATTTCACCGCAAGCCTGGCGACCGCCGACCCCGCAATGCCCTGGCAGGCGCGCGTGATCGAGTGGCTCGCGGCGAACTGAATCGATGAAACCAACCGGCACTCAACGCGCCCCGGCGGGCGCGAATCACCGCCCGGCCACGATGCGCGCGGGCGACTGGCCACGGCTCGACTACACCCGGGTCCCATTCCGGCTCTACCACGACCCCGAGGTGTATCGTCTCGAGCAGGAAAGGATCTTCAAAGGCCCGACCTGGTCCTACGTGGCGCTCGAGGCAGAACTACCGAACCCGGGCGATTTCCTCACGACGTACATCGGCGAAACCCCGGTCATCGTCAATCGCGGTCAGGACGGAACCCTGCACGCGATGGTCAACCAGTGCGCCCACCGCGGTGCTTTGGTGCGGCGCGAGGTCCGCGGCAATGCCAAAGACCATGTCTGCATCTACCACCGATGGGCCTATGACCTCGAGGGCTCGCTCACCGGATTGCCGTTCCGGCGCGGCCTCAAGGGCAAGGGCGGCATGAGCCCGGATTTCAAGCTCGAGGACCACGGCCTCAGGAAACTGCGCGTCGAGTCGTACGCGGGTGTCGTCTTCGCAACGTTCAGCGAGAGAACCGAAGCGCTGCCCGAGTACCTCGGGCCGGTGATCACGAAGCACTTCGACCGGGTCTTTGCCAGGCCGATCCGGATCCTCGGCTACCAACGCCAGCGGATCCGCGGCAACTGGAAGTTCTATCTGGAGAACCAGCGCGACACCTATCACGGCAGCCTGCTGCACGAATTCCAATCCACCTTCGGGACGAGCCGCGTCACGCAGACCGGCGGCGTGACCATGGACAGCCGGCACCGGCACAACCTCACCTGGTCCAAGTACGGGACAGACAACGACGCGGAATTCAGCGCCCTCTACAAGGAAAACAAGATCCACGAGAGCAAGTTCAAGCTGAACGACCCGGCGGTCGTGGAATTCAAGCGCGAATTCGTCGACGGCATCAGCCTCGGGATCTGCGGCATCTTTCCGAATGCGACCGTCCATCAGATCATGAACAGCCTCGCGGCGCGCCACCTGAGGACGTTCAGCCAGGACGAGTTCGAGCTCACGGTGACACTTTTCGGCTACCAGGACGATCCCGAGGAGATGACCCGCCACCGCCTCCTGCAGGCGAACATGGTCGGCCCCGCCGGCCTGATCTCGATGGAAGACGGGGAAGCGATCGAAATCACGCACCGTGCGACCGCCGGGGACGGCGAAGGATGCTCGGTCGTCGAGATGGGGGGCGGCGGAGAGATCACCGATCTCGACCACAGGATCAATGACGTCCCGTGCCGTGGATTCTGGGCCTATTACGCCCAAATCATGGGCATCGAGCCGGAGGGGGCCATACGATGAGGAGCGCTCTATGAGGCCCGTTCGATGAGCACCGCCGTGCCAACCCAGGCCGCATTGCGCGATGCAGCCGAAGACCTGATGGCCGAGTATGCCGAGTGCATCGATTCGGACCGTCTCGAAGAGTGGCTCGGGCTCTTTGCGGAGGAGTCGGTCTATCAGGTCTTGTCGAGGGAAAACGAGGACCTGGGGTTGCCCGCGCCCCTGATGTTGTGCACTAACAAGGACATGCTTCGCGACAGGATCCTCGCTCTGAGGAACGCAAACGAGTACAACCTGCACTACGACCGCCACCTGATCAGCGGCGTGCGCATCCGGGACGCAGAGGGCGGCCTGTTCAGCCTGCAGGCCAGCTATGCCGTGTATCAGACCTCGCTCGAGGGGCAGTCGAGCCTGTTCAGCGTCGGACGCTATCGCGACAAGGTCAGGCTCGAAGCCGGCCGGCTCCTGTTCGTCGAAAAGACTGTGATCGTGGACACGTTCTCGGTGGCGCCGCTGCTTGCGACCCCGCTGTAACACGGACTCCGGGAGGCTGGAAATGAATGCTCGATTCGTATCGGCGGCCGTTGCGATGATGCTGGTCCCGCTGTTCGCCCTGGCCCAGGGGGGCGAACCCTACCCTTCGAAGGCGATCCGCATCGTGGTGAATTTCCCGCCCGGCGGCAGCGTGGACATGATGGGGCGCTCGATCGCGCAGAAACTCTCCGAGTCGCTCGGCCAGCCGGTGGTGGTCGAGAATCGCGCCGGCGCCAGCGGCAACATCGGCGCGGAAGCGGTCGCGAAGTCCCCGGCGGATGGCTACACGCTGCTGATGACCAACGGCGCCGCGATCACCACCAACCCGCACCTGTACCGCATGGCCATCGACACCATGAGCGATCTCACGCCGGTGACCCAGGTCGCACGGATCTCGTCAATGCTGGCCGTGCACCCGTCGATGCCGGTCAAGTCGGCCGCGGAGTTCCTCGCCCATGCCCGCGCGAACCCGGGGAAACTCACTTACGGTTCGGCCGGAAATGGAAGCGGCCCCCATATCACGGCAGAGCTCATGAACCGGCTCGCGAAAATATCCACGATCCACGTCCCGTACAAGGGGATCGGCCCCGCGCAAAGCGACCTGCTCGCGGGACAGTTGAACTTCATGTTCGTCGACGGCAGCGCGTATTCGCACATTCGCGCGGGCAAACTGCGGATGCTGGCCGTTGCGAGTGCGCAGCGGCTTTCGATCCTGCCGGACACGCCGACCATGATCGAATCCGGTGTTCCCGGTTTCCAGTACGACTCGGCCCACGTGCTGGTCGCGCCCGCGGCGACACCCAGGGACATCATCGCACGACTGAACGCCGAGGTGGTCAAGGGATTGCGCAGCCCGGATGTCAGCGAGCGCATCCGGGTCACCGTCGCGGAAGTCATTGCCAATTCCCCCGAGGAATCCACTGCGAACCTGCGCGCCGATTTCCAGCGCATCGGCCGGCTCGTGCAGGAAATGGGCATCCGGGCCGACTGAGTCGGTCTCCGCGGCCCGATCACGAGAACACCCCATTGGAGAGACATCTGCTCATGTCTGAAGCACGCACGCTCGTTTCGATCGCGTCAGCATTGCTGGTTTGCCTGGTTGTC
Source organism: uncultured Bordetella sp. (assembly GCA_964599095.1). Lineage (GTDB taxonomy): Bacteria > Pseudomonadota > Gammaproteobacteria > Burkholderiales > SG8-39 > SZAS-79. The sequence goes on along the minus strand of CAZREB010000040.1, from coordinate 23,244 downwards.
GGCTCCGCGGAGGCGCAAACGCCTGTCCGCATCTTCTCCGGCTATCCGCCGGGCGGAGCGGTGGACGCGCTGGCCCGGACCTTTGCCGAGAAGCTGGGCGAAGCGCTCGAAAAGCCCGTCGTGGTCGAAACGCGCACCGGCGCGGCGGGCCAGATCGCGGCCTCGGCGCTCAAGGCTTCGGCGCCCGACGGCAACACGCTGATGGTCGTGCCCGACTCTGCGCTGACCCTGTATCCGCATACGGTAAAAACACCGGCCTACGACACCCTGAATGACTTCGTCCCGGTCGCCAACCTCGGAAGCTACGACATCGGGTTCGGCGTCGGGGCGAATGTCCCCGCCACGACGCTCAAGGAATGGGCCGCCTGGGTCAAGTCCAATCCCAGGAACGGGACCTACGGTTCGCCCGGCGCCGGCACGAACCAGCACTTCCTGGGGCTGATGCTCGGGAACGCGACCGGCCTGCACCTGGACCACGTCGCCTATCGTGGCGTGGGCCCGGCGGTCGCCGACCTCCTCGGAGGGCAGGTGCCCGCGCTGATGCTGCCGCTCGCGCAGATGCTTCCGCAGATCAAATCCGGGAAGATCCGCATCCTCGCCCACTCCGGCGGCCGGCGCTCGGCCGTGGTACCTGACGTACCCACATTCAAGGAGCTTGGATTTTCGGCAATGGAGGTCTCCGGCTGGTACTGCATGATCGCGCCCGCCGGCACCCGCCCGGAAGTGCTTGCCCGCTACAACGACATCGTCAATCGTTCGATGCGCACAGCCTCCGTACGCGACCGGATGCGCGCCCTCGATCTGGAGATCCTGGAAATGAGCCCGGCCGACATCGCCGCCCGGCTCAAGGCGGAGCACGAGCGCTGGCGGCCGATCGTCAAGGCCTCGGGTTTCACGGCGGACAGCCAGTGAAGCTCCCGGCTTTCGAGTATGCAGCGCCGTCGACGGTCGCAGAAGCCGTCGCCTTGCTCGCCGCTTCGGGCGGAACCGCGAAGCTGCTTTCCGGCGGCCAGAGTCTGCTTCCGGTCATGGCCTTCCGCCTCGCCGCGCCGTCGATGCTCGTCGACCTCCGGAACATTCCCGCACTGAACACAATCTCCATCGAAGCCGGCGGCATCACCCTCGGCGCCAGGGTCAGGTGGTGCGACATCGAGGCGGACACGAAACTGCGCAACGCGCACCCCCTGCTCTGCGCCGCGGTCGACCACGTCGCGCACTACCAGATCCGCAACCGCGGGACGGTTGGCGGCAGCCTCGCGCATGCCGATCCCGCAGCCGAGATGCCGGGGATCGCGGTCGCCTGCGATGCAGAAGTGACGCTCGTCGGGCCCGGCGGTACACGGGTGCTCCCCGCGGGCAAGTTCTTTGTGGGGGCGCTCTCGACCGCGATCGACCCGGACGAGATGATCGTCGCGGTCCGGTTTCCCTCATGGCCGAAGTCCCGGCGCTGGGGATTCCAGGAATTTTCCCGCCGCCGGGGCGATTTCGCCATAGCCGGGGTTGCCGCGTATTACGACCTGGACGAACGCGGGCATGCGCAGAATTCCCACGTCGGCGTCATCGGCGCATGCGTGTGCCCGCACCGCATACCGCAGGCCGAGGCCGCGCTCGACGGGCATGCGATCGACGCGCAAAGCATCGCGGCGGCGGCCGAAGCGGCCTGCGCCGCGGTCGATCCACCGGGCGACCTGCATGCCAGCGCCGAATACCGGCGTTCACTGACCGGGACGTTGCTCGAACGTGCCCTCACCCTTGCCGCCTCGCGGGAACCGTCATGACAACGAAGTTCGTACTCAACGGCAACGCCGTCTCGACCGATGCACCCGCGCGCACCACGCTGGCCGATTGCCTCAGGCACCATCTGAACCAGACCGGGACTCATGTCGGCTGCGAGCACGGCGTCTGCGGGGCCTGCACGGTCATCGTGAACGGGGCTGCGGTACGTTCCTGCCTGATGCTTTCGGTGCAGGCCGATGGCGCCGAGGTCACCACGATCGAGGGCCTTTCTTCCGACAACGCACTGTCGCCCCTGCAAGCGGCCTTTCGCAAGCACCACGCCCTGCAGTGCGGCTTCTGCACACCGGGCATGCTGACCACGGCGCATGCGCTGCTCACCCACGAACCCGACGCAGACCGCGAGCGCATCCGCGAGGTCCTCTCCGGCAACCTGTGCCGCTGCACCGGTTACCTCCCGATCGTCGAGGCCATCTTCGAAGCGCGCAACGCTTACAAGCGCGGGGGCGGCTCATGAGCGCGAACGACCGGTTCGTCGCGCGCGCCGTCGGCACCCCGGTCGAGCGCATCGAAGACCTGCGATTGCTCCGGGGAAGGGGCAAGTTCGTCGACGACGTGCATCGCGAGGGGATGTTGCATGCAGCGATCCTGCGCAGTTCGGTGCCGCACGGGCGGATCCGGTCCGTGGACGCGAGCGCGGCCCGCGCGATGCCTGGGGTGCATGCGGTCTATACGGGTGAAGACATCGCCCGCTCTTTCAACGGGAAGTTGCCGACGATGCCATTGCGCCTGGCGCCGATGGAAGAGCTCGTGCCGTACGAACAGGCCGTCATTGCGCACACGCGGGTCCGCTACGTGGGCGAGCCGCTCGCGATCGTCGTCGCGGACAGCGCCGGGGCGGCGGAAGACGCGCTCGAATCGATTGCGGTGGACATCGACCCGCTGCCCCCGGTCCCGAGCCGCGAAATCGCCCTCGCCGACGAGATCCTGCTGTTCGAGGAGCACGGCACCAACAAGGCGATCACCTACACGACCGAAAAAGGCGACGTGGATTCGGTCAAGGCGCCCTACTCGCGCCGCGAGAAATTCAGCGTTCAGCGCCACACGGCCGTTGCCCTGGAGCCCCGGGGCCTGCTGGCCGAATGGAACGGGGCGGCAACCAAGATGACGGTCGCCGGCGCCGCCAAGGTGCCTTTCTCTACGCGCAAGATGCTGGCGCGCTGCATGGACCTGCCCGAGGAATGCATCGACATGATCGAGAACGACGTCGGCGGCGGGTTCGGCGTGCGCGGCGAGTTCTACCCGGAGGATTTCCTCGTCCCCTTTGCCGCGCGCAAGCTCGGCCGGCCCGTGAAATGGATCGAGGACCGGCGCGAGAACCTGCTCGCTTCGAACCATTCGCGGGAGATCGACTGCGAAATCGAGATCTCCTGCGAGACGGACGGGACGATCGTGTCGCTGCGCGCGCAAGCCTGGGTGGACATGGGGGCCTACGTGAGGTCCTCCGGCGCGATCGTGCCGCGCACCTTCGCTCAGGGGCTGTCCGGCCCGTACGACATCGCCAACGTGCACGTCGAATCGACCATGGTGGTGACCAACAAGGCGCCGATCGGCACCTATCGCGGGCCCGGCCGGTTCGAGGGCAATTTCTTCCGCGAGCGCCTGATGGACATGGCGGCGAAGGACCTGGGCATCGACCCGGTCGAGTTCCGCCGGCGCAACCTCGTCAAGGAAGCCGACATGCCCTACCTGATAGCGACGATCAGGCCGCTGTCGAGGGAGGAACGATTCGACGGCGGGAATTACCGCATGGCGCTGGACCGCTGCGCCGAGGAGATCCGTTGGGTCGAAAAGCAGCCGTTGCAGGGCAAGCTGGTCGATGGCCGCTACCACGGCCTGGGCATCGGATGCTTCATCGAAGGCGGCGCCGCCGGACCGCGCGAAAACGTGCGCTTCGAAGCGGATCGCTCGGGCACGGTCACTTTGTTTACCGGTTCGGCAAGCGTCGGCCAGGGAATGGAAACCGTCTGCGTCCAGATCGCTTCGGATGCACTGGGCATCGACATGCAGAACCTGCGGGTCGTGCACGGTTCGACGACGGCCGTGGACGAAGGGTTTGGCGCCTTCCATTCGCGCTGCGTGGTTGTCGGCGGCTCGGCAATTCTCGATGCCGCAAGCAATCTCAAGGCGGCCCTGCGCGCTGCCGCTGCAGCGCGGCTCGGATGTCCGGCTGACGAGGTTCTCATCGGCGACGGGTTGTCCGCCTCCTTTGGCGGGGCCCGTCTGGCGCTTCGCGACCTGGTGGGCGGATCAGGGCATTCGATATCTGCCGAGGGAACCTTCGAAAGCCATCTCCACACCTACGCCTACGGCGCCGCGGCCGCGCACGTCGCCGTCGACCCGAAGACCGGGCACGTCGAGGTGATCGATTACGTGATGCTCGAGGACGTAGGGCGCATCATCAACCCGCTGACGATGCACGGCCAGGCGATCGGCGGGATCATGCAGGGGCTCGGGGGCACGTTCCTCGAGAACCTCGTGTACGACGACCAGGCCCAGTTCCTCAGCGGATCATTGGCGGACTATCTGTTGCCGACCGCGACGGATTTCCCGAACGTGCGCGCAATCATTGTCGAAGCCTGCCCGTCGCCGAACAACCCCCTTGGCGCCAAGGGCGGCGGCGACGGTGGCGTAGTTCCGGTCGGCGGCGTGATCGGAAATGCGGTCGCCGCGGCGCTCGCGCCGTTGGGCGTCGCGATCCACGACCTGCCGCTTACACCCGACCGCCTCTGGAAACTCGTGCAGGAGGCTCGCCAAGCAGGCGCGGGCGGATAGGTTCGTACCCTGGGCCGCAGACCCTGCGGCGAAAGCCGACGATCGAGCCGTCGCTGCGGCCGGCGCCGCGGGAACCGAAGCGAGTGAGGCAGCGGGTCGCGGTATTGAATCCGCTTCAGATCCTGTTTCTCTGGATGACCTGCTTCGCGATGATCATGCGCTGCATCTCGTTGGTGCCCTCGCCGATGCAAAGCAGGGGCGCGTCACGATACAGCCTTTCGACCGGGAATTCCTTCGAGTACCCGTAGCCGCCGTGGATGCGCATGGATTCGTGCGCATTCTCGAACGCCGCTTCGGTGGCGAAGTACTTCGCCATGCCGGCTTCCATGTCGCAGCGTTCGCCGCGGTCGTAGATCTGCGCCGCGTTCTTCACGAGCAAGCGTGCGGCCTCCACCCGCGTGGCCATCTCGCCGATCTTGAGCTGGATCGCTTGGTGCTCGCAGATCGGCTTGCCGAAGGTGTGGCGCTGCTGCGAGTACTTCACCGCTTCGGCCAAGGCCGCAGCCGCGATGCCCACGCCGCGCGAAGCCACGTTGATCCGGCCGAGTTCCAGCCCGCCCACCGCCTGGTGGAACCCGCGGCCTTCCTCGCCGATCAGGTTCTCTGCCGATATGTTGTAGTCGTTGAATACCAGTTCGGCCGAGTCGATGCCCTTGTAGCCGATCTTCTCGAGCTTCTTGCTGGCGGTGAATCCGGCGCCCTTCTCGCACAGGAACATCGACATGCCCTTGTGGCGCGGCTCGGCCTCCGGGTTCGTCTTGACCAGCACCGCGAAGCACGAGCCCTGGAGGCCGTTGGAAATCCACGTCTTGGTGCCGTTCAGCACGTAGCCGTCGCCGGTGCGCACGGCACGCGTGCGGATCGCCTGCAGGTCGGTGCCGGCGTTGGGTTCGGTGAGCGCCAGGCCGCCGCGGATCTCGCCGCTCGCGAATCTGGGGAGGTATTTCTTCTTCAGCGCTTCGCTGCCGTAACGCTCGGTCAGCAGCGCCATCATCAGGTGCGAATTGAAGATGCCGGTAAGCGACATCCACACCTCGGAAATCCTTGCGACGATCCGGCCGTAGAGCTCGGCCGACAACCCCAGGCCGCCGTACTCCGGGCTGATGGTCGCGCCGAAGAGGCCGAGATCCTTCATCTGCTCGACCATCTTTGCCGGCCAGACGTCGTCGTGCTCGAGCTTCATGACGTGCGGCTCGACCTCGCGCACCAGCCACTTGTCGATCGCCTCGAGAATCTGCTTCGCCTCGGGCGAGTCCGGCGCGACGTGGTAGCGCGGCTTGTGGGGTGCTGTCTGGCTCATGGGTTCCTCGCGATTGGCGGGTCAGTAACCGGCTTTTTCTTCAAGCGCGTTGCCCCGGCGCATGACGAGCATGGTGCGATCGAATTCGCACACGATCTCGCCGCGCTGGTTCAGGCCGGTGGTCTTGATGGTGACGATGCCCTGGTCCGGGCGCGACCTGGACTCGCGCTTGGCGAGCACGGTCGATTCGGCGTACAGCGTGTCGCCGATGAACACCGGCCTGGGCAGCGTGATTTTTTCCCAGCCGAGATTGGCGATCGCCTTCTGGCTGGTGTCCGAGACGCTCATGCCCACGAGGATCGACAGCGTGAGCGTGCTCACCACCAGCGGCTTGCCGAACTCGGAGTGCTTTGCGTACTCGGCGTCGAAGTGGATCGGGTGCTTGTTCATCGTGAGCAGCGTGAACCAGGTGTTGTCCGCCTCGGAAATCGTGCGGCCCGGGCGATGCTCGTAAATCGCGCCGACCTCGAACTCCTCGAAATAGCGCCCGAACCTCTCGCGGTAGCGGTTCTCCCCGACCTTGACCGATTCCCCTGCCATCGCCGCCTCCTCAATTGTCCAGACAATTGTACAATACCCGGCATGCAGAACACCGCCCCCCTGCCGCTGGCCGGCATCCGCGTGCTCGCGGTGGAGCAGTACGGCGCCGGGCCCGCCGGCACGATCTATCTCGCCGACCTCGGCGCCGAGGTCATCAAGATCGAGAACCTGCGCGAAGGCGGCGACGTCGGCCGGCGGGTCGGCCCGCACTTCTTCGGGCCGGAAGACAGCCAGTTCTACCAGACCTTCAACCGCAACAAGCGCTCGATGGCGCTCGACCTGCAGTCGGCCGAAGGCAAGGCGGTGTTCCTCGACCTGGTGCGCACCGCCGAGGGCGTGATCGACAACCTGCGCGGCGACCTGCCGGAAAAGCTCGGCCTCACCTATGCGGCGTTGAGCAAGGTCAATCCGCGCATCGTCTGTTCGCACCTTTCGGCTTACGGGCGCACCGGCTCGCGCGCCGCGTGGCCGGGCTACGACTACCTGATGCAGGCCGAGGCCGGGCACATGTCGCTTACCGGCGAGCCCGACGGTCCGCCGGAACGCTACGGCCTCTCGGTGGTCGACCTGATGACCGGCCTCGCGGCCGCGTTCGCGCTGCTTGCCGGCGTCACCGGCGCGCGCCGGACCGGCCGCGGGCGCGACCTCGACACCAGCCTGTTCGACCTCGCGCTCTTCAACCTCAACTATCCCGGCGCCTGGTACCTGAACGCCGGCGCCGTCCAGGGCCGCGAGAAGCGCTCGGCGCACCCTTCGCTTGTGCCCAGCCAGTTGTACAAAACGAAAGACGGCTGGATCTTCGTGATGTGCAACAAGGAGAAGTTCTGGGGCCTGCTGGCCGATGCGCTCGGCCACCCGGACTGGGGCACCGATCCGCGCTATGCCACCTTTCCGGCGCGGCTCGAGCGCCGCGACGAACTCACCGTGATGCTCGACGCAGCGTTTTCGCGCGACACCACTGCGGCCTGGCTCGAGAAGCTCACCGGCCAGGTGCCGGTCGCGCCGGTAAACGACATTGCACAGGCGCTCGACAACCCGTTCGTGGCGGAGCGCGGTGGCATTGCCGACTACCTCTACCCCGATGGCCGCGCAGCGCGACTGATCGCAAACCCGATCCGGGTTTCGGACGCCGAGCCTCCGCGCCGTGCTGCGCCGGCGCTGGGCGAAGACACCGATGCGCTGCTGGGCGAGCTCGGCTACAGCGCCGAGCGGATCGCGGAGTTGCGATCGCGCCGCGCCATTGGATGACAAGCGGCTGAACCCGGCAGCCGCGCGCACCGTCCATGAAGCAGCACCGCTACGAGCAGATCGCCAAGGCGCTGAGCGAGCGCATCACCTCGGGGGCTGTTTCGGTAGGCGATTCGCTGCCCACCGAGGCCGCGCTGTGCCGCAAGTACCGGGTGAGCCGCTACACCGCCCGCGAGGCCCTGCGCCAGTTGCGGGACGCCGGCCTGATCACGCGCCGACCGCGCGCGGGCTCGACGGTCGCCTCCGCTACCTCCAACTCCGCCTTCAGCCTGCCGGTCAGTTCCGCGGCCGACCTGTTCCGCTATGCGACCGACACCCGTTTCGTGATCGAGAAGCGCGAGCGCATCAGGGCGGCCGGCGCGGACCTTGCGGTGCTCGAATGCCGCCGCGGGCAGGAGTGGATCAAGCTCTCGGGCGTGCGCCGCAAGCCCGGCATCGCGACCCCGGTGTGCCTGATCACGGTCTACCTCAACATCGCGCTGGCCGGGCTGGAAAAGCGCATTCCGCGCTCCTCGGGCGTGATCTACCCGCTGGTCGAGAAGGAACTCGGCGTGCGGATCGCGTGGATCGGCCAGCGCATCGAAGCGGTCCCGCTCGGCAAGGCGGAGGCCGCAAGGCTGGAGTGCGACCCCGGCTGCGGGCTGCGCGTGAGGCGCTATTACTACGACGCCACCGAGCGGCTGCTCGAAATGTCCGATTCCCTGCACGCGGCAGGGCGATTCGCTTATGAAATGAGGTTGCGGCGGGATTGACGAAAAGACTTAAAATTGCGCTTTTTCCCCCGGAGAATCCGCCATGCCCTTCGAACTGATGAACCTGCCCTACGCCATCGACGCGCTCGCGCCCAGCATCTCGAAGGAGACGCTCGAGTACCACCACGGCAAGCACCACCGCGCCTACGTCAACAAGCTGAACGAGGTCGCCAAAGGCACCGAATTCGAGAACATGGCGCTGGCCGACGTGGTCAGGAAGTCGAGCGGCGTGATGTTCAACCAGGCCGCCCAGATCTGGAACCACGACTTCTACTGGCACAGCCTGACGCCCACTGCCGGCAGCAAGCCCTCGGCCGCGCTGGCCAAGGCGATCGACGCCGCCTTCGGCTCGTTCGCCGAGATGGAAAAGCAGTTCAAGGCTTCGGCCGCCGCCAAGTTCGGCTCCGGCTGGACCTGGCTGGTGAAAGGCGCCGACGGCAAGCTCGCGATCAAGAACAGCAACGACGCCGACTGCCCGCTGCGCTGGAACGAGACCGCCCTGCTGGTCTGCGACGTCTGGGAGCACGCGTACTACATCGACTACCGCAACGTGCGCCCGAGCTACATCGACGCGTTCTGGAAGCTCGCCAACTGGGATTTCGCCTCCAGGAACTTCGGCTGATCCCGCTGCCTCAGGCGTGCCGGCCCGCACCCGCGCCGGCACGCTGACTGACCGGAGGATGGCCCCTGCGGCCGTTCTCCGGGGCTACGCCCGCTTTGACGCACGTCAAATCGGCGCCTCCCCCGGGTGATATCGTGATCCAGTGATCTCAGGGCATCCGGTGTCGGCGCGCATCGGTGCGGTGCCGCACCGAGCCTGACCGCGCCCTCCACCTATCATTCCCGTGCCATGCCGCTCCCCTGCGCCGACCGTCGTACCCGGATTGCGGGCCGTCTCCGCATCCGGGCCGGCGCGGCGATCATCGTTGCCCTCTTCCTGTCCGGCTGCGCCACGGTAGCGCGCGACGGCACCGCGCAGGTGCCGTTCGCCGTTCCGGCGGCCTGGTCTGCCGGCGGCGGCGCCGCGCCGGGCACGAACCCGGTAGCGCAATGGTGGCTGCGCTTCAAGGACCCGTTGCTTGCCGGCCTCATCGACGAGGCGATGCGGGCGAATACCAGCGTCACGGCCGCACAGGCTGCGCTTCGGCAGGCGCGCGCGTTGCGCGACGTCGCTGCGGCCGCGTTGCTGCCGGGCGTGACCGGATCGGGCTCGGGCCGCCACGGCACTTCGGGCGGCAAGAGCACCGGCAACGCATTCAACGCCGGGCTGGACGCGAGCTGGGAACTCGACCTGTTCGGCGCCAACCGCAGCGCGTTCGAGGCGAGCGAGTTCGATGCGCGCGCCAGCGCCGCGACCCTTGCCGACACGCAGGTCTCGATCGCCGCCGAGACCGCACTTTCCTACATCACGTTGCGCGCGAGCCAGGCGCGTTTCGCAATAGCAAGTTCCAGCCTCGCGACCCAACTCGAGACGCTGCAGATCACGCAATGGCGCCTGCAGGCCGGCCTGGTCACCGAAGTCGAGGCCGAGCAGGCGCGCACATCGGCCGAGCAGACCCGCGCCCAGCTGCCCGCGCTGCAGACCGCGATCGAGCAGGCACGCAATGCGATTGCGGTGCTCGTGAGCCGCCCACCCGGTGAGCTGGCGGTCACGCTTGCGTCGCCGGCGCCGGTGCCGCAGGCAAGCGACGACCTCGCGCTCAGCCTGCCGGCGGAGACCTTGCGCCAGAGACCCGACGTGCGTGCCAGCGAATACCAGGTGACCGCGGCCGCCGCGCGCGTAGCGCAAGCCGATGCGGCGCGCCTGCCGAACTTCAAGCTCGGCGGCTCGCTCGGCCTCAGCGCGCTGACGCTCGGCTCGCTCGCGACCGGCGAGGCCGTGATCAGCTCGCTGCTCGCCAGTGTGTCGCTGCCGGTCTTCGACGCCGGCGCCGGCAGCGCCCGGGTGCGCGCGCAGGAGGCCGCGCTCGACAAGGCGCAGTCGGCCTATGTGGGCACGGTGCTCGGCGCGCTGCGCGACGTCGAGAACGCGCTCGTGGCGCTGCGTGGCGATCGCGAGCGCCTCGCGCGCCTGCGCGAAGCGGCCGACGCCGCCGCCAACGCCGCGCGCCTCGCGCGCCAGCGTTATGCGAGCGGCCTGGTGGACTTCCAGGTGGTGCTGGAGACACAACGCACCGAACTCAGCACGCAGGACAGCGTGGCCTCGGCCGGCGCCGACGTCGGCTCGGACCACGTGCGCCTGTACAAGGCGCTCGGCGGCGGCTGGATGCCCGAACCCGGCGAAGCCCTCCGGCCTGCCCTGTACCGCCCGCCTGCCCAATGAGCGCCCCGCGATGAGCGAATCGAAGCCCCCTGCCTCCCCACCGTCCCCGGCCCCCGGCCTCGCCGCGCTGCTCGACGAACCGGCCGGGCGCGCGTGGTACCGGCGCACCGGCCTGTGGGCGGGATTAGCGGTGCTGGTACTCGTCGCCGGCGGCGCCTGGTACTGGCAGGCCGAGCAGGCGGCCGAGTCCGCGCCGAGCTACACCACGCAGCCTGCGGAACCCGGCGACCTCACGCTGAAGGTGACCGCAAACGGCACCGTGCAGCCCACGCGCGCGATCAACATCGGCAGCGAGCTTTCGGGCACGGTGCGCCAGGTCCATGTCGACGTGAACGATTTCGTGAAGAAGGGCGACGTGATGGTCGAACTCGACACCGCCAAGCTCCAGGACCAGATCCACCGATCCGAGGCTTCGCTCGCCGCGGCGGCGGCCAAGGTCGAGCAATCGGCCGCCACCGTGGCCGAAGCGCAGGCGGCTCTGTCGCGGCTCGAGGAGGTCGCTCGCCTGTCCGGCGGCAAGGTGCCGTCCAGGTCCGAACTCGACACCGCGCGGGCGACGCTTGCGCGCGCAATCGCGGACGCGGCCAGCGCGCGCGCCGGCGTGGCGGATGCGCAGGCCGCGCTCTCGACCGACCGGATCAACCTTTCCAAGGCGTCGATCCGGGCGCCTTCGGACGGCGTGGTCCTCACGCGCAACGTGGACCCGGGCAACGCAGTGGCCGCCTCGCTGCAGGCGGTGACGCTGTTCACGATCGCCGAGGACCTGAAAAAGCTGCGCCTGTGGGTCTATGTCGACGAGGCCGACGTCGGCTCGGTCAAGGTGGGCCAGTCGGCCACCTTCACGGTCAGCGCCTACGTCGGCCGCAATTTCCCGGCGAAGATCACGCGCGTGGGATTCGGCTCGACGATCACCGACAACGTCGTCACCTACCTGACCTACCTCGACGTCGACAATGCCGACCTCAGCCTGCGCCCCGGCATGACCGCCACCGCGACCATCACCGCGGTGCAGCGCACCGGCGTGCTGCTGGTGCCCAACAGCGCGCTGCGCTTCGAACCGACCGAAATCGCGGCCGCCAAGGCAGCGCCGGGCGGCATCGTCTCGAGCCTGACCCCGCGCATGCCGGCGCGCAACGTGACGCGCAGGTCGGCCGCATCGGGCGCGAGCACCGCGACCGCGAAGCGCGTGTGGGTCCTGCAGAACGGCGACAAGGGCACGCCGGTGCCGGTGTCGGTCACGCCCGGCATCAGCGACGGCCGCATGACCGAGATCACCGGCGGCGACCTGCGGCCCGGCATGCGCGTGATCGTCGACCAGAAGGCCGCGGCGAAGAAATGAGCGCGCCGCTGATCCGCCTGCGCGGCATCACGCGGCGCTACGGGAGCGGCCAGGCCGAGCTGATGGCGCTGAAGGGCATCGACCTCGACATCACCGCGGGCGAGTTCGTGGCGATCATGGGGCCCAGCGGCTCGGGCAAGTCGACCGCGATGAACATCCTCGGCTGCCTGGACACGCCGACCTCCGGCGAATACCTCTTCCAGGGCGTCCATGTGGAGGCGTTGTCGCGCGACCAGCGCGCGCGGCTGCGTCGCCGCTACCTCGGGTTCGTGTTCCAGGGCTTCAACCTGCTCGCGCGCACTTCCGCGCAGGAGAACGTCGAACTGCCGCTCCTGTACCGCGGCGAGTCGGCCGCGTCGCGGCGTGCGCTGGCCTCGAAGGCGCTGCAGTCCGTGGGGCTGGGCGGCTGGGAGCACCACACGCCGGGCGAACTCTCCGGCGGGCAGCAGCAGCGCGTCGCGATCGCGCGGGCGATCGCCACCGAGCCGGCCGTGCTGCTCGCCGACGAGCCGACCGGCAACCTCGACACCAAGCGCAGCCAGGAGATCATGGAGCTGCTGCAGGCGCTGAACACCGACCTCGGCATCACGGTGCTGATGGTCACGCATGAACCCGACATGGCGGCCTACGCGCAACGCTGGGTGCGCTTTCTCGACGGGACCATCGCGGAAGACGCGCCCAATCCCCATCCGGTCGCGCCGAAGCCGGGGTTGGTCCTGCCGGCCGCCCGGTCCGCCTCGTCCGCGGCAGCCTGATGCTGCTCAACAGCCTCCTGCTCGCGCTGCGCTCGATCCATCGCAACCTGATGCGCTCGGTGCTGACGACGCTGGGGATCGTGATCGGCGTCAGCGCGGTGATCACGATGGTGACGCTGGGCAAGGGCGCCACGCAGGCGGTGCAGGCGCAGATCTCCAGCCTCGGCACCAACCTGCTGATGGTGCGTCCCGGCCAGCGGCTGGGCCCCGGCGGCGGCGGCAGCGCGGCCGGCATTCCCCAGTTCAAGGAGGCCGACGCGGCATCGATCGTCGCGCAGATCGGCGGCATCGCCGCAGTCGCGCCGGAGGCGCGCACCGGGGTGACCGTGGTCGGCAACGGGCGCAACTGGGCCACCAGCGTGACCGGCAGCACCAACAGCTGGTTCGTGACCGGCAACTGGAAGCTCGCCTCGGGGCGCATCTTCACCGACGCCGAGCAGTCTGCGGGTGCGGCCGCCTGCATCATAGGCGAGACCGTGCGGCGCGAGATCTACGGCGGCACGCGCGGCCTGGGCGAGCAGCTGCGCATCAAGCAGTTCTCGTGCGAGGTCGTCGGCGTGCTCGCCTCCAAGGGCCAGGCCTCGTTCGGCGGCGACCAGGACGACCTGGTCGTGCTGCCGCTGCATACGCTGCAACGCCGCGTGACCGGCAACCTGCGGGTCGCCACGCTGCTGATCTCGATGGAGGACGGCACCGACGCCGAGCGGCTCAAGGCGGGCCTGCGCCAGTTGCTGCGCGAACGCCGCAAGCTCGCCGAGGCCGACGACGACAACTTCAACATCCTCGATACGCAGCAGATCGCCGAAACCCTGTCGGGGACGACCAAGGTCATGACCACGCTGCTCGGGGCCGTGGCCGCGGTGAGCCTGCTCGTGGGCGGCATCGGCATCATGAACATCATGCTGGTCAGCGTGACCGAGCGCACCCGCGAAATCGGCCTGCGCCTTGCGATCGGTGCGCTGGAGCGCGAGGTGCTGCTGCAATTCCTGATCGAGGCGGTGGTGCTCGCCTCGCTCGGCGGGATCGTCGGCATCGTGTTCGCCACGGCCGCCTCCGTCGTGCTGGCGGCCGTGATGGAAGTGCCCTACCTGTTCGACGCGCCGATCAACGTGCTGTCTTTCGTGTTCTCGGCCGGGATCGGCGTGGTGTTCGGCTACTTCCCGGCAAGGCGCGCGGCGCAGCTCGACCCGATCGAGGCGCTGCGCCACGAATAGCCCGGGGATGTACCGGTACCGGTACACGAACTGGCAGGAGAGCCAATACCGGCGCGGGCTTCGTTCAGACAATCTGTCGAATTCATGGCCTGTTCCACAAGATGGAACGTCTGCCGGAGGCGCGCTTCTGCGGCGCCGCCCCGTTCTCTGCGCGAACATTTCGCGCAGGTTTTGACATTGCGTTTGACTGCGCGGGACCGCGCGCCTAAGGTTCTCCGAAATCGAGGAGAACGCCATGAACGCAGCGGTCCTGCAGCAGCCAGCCACCCTCGGCTACGTGGCCGAGGGCATCGACCTCTCGAAGGACATGGACGACGCGACCTTCCAGCGCCTCCACGACGCCTTCGTGGCCAACGGCGTGATGGTCTTCCGCGACCAGAAGATCAGTCCCGAGGACCACATCCGCTTCTCGCGCCGCTTCGGCGAACTGGAGATCCACGTCGTCACCCAGTTCCTGCTCGAGGGCTACCCGGAGCTGTTCAAGATCTCGAACCTGATGCAGGACGGCAAGCGCGTCGGCGCCAGCGCCGAGTACTGGCACAGCGACCTCACCTACCTGGCCAGGCCCAGCCGGTGTTCGCTCCTCTACGCGATCGAGATCCCGCAGGACGCGAACGGCAATCCGCTGGGCGACACGATGTTCGCGAGCACGCAGCTGGCCTACGACGCGTTGCCCGATGCGATGAAGAAAAAGCTCGCGCCGCTGAAGGGCGTGCACCGCTTCCTGGATGCCTACAACCGCCAGAACGAGCAGCGCGCCAGCCGCGGCATCGCGCGCACCGCGATGCAGGAAGCGGAGCTGCGCGAGAAAACACCCGACGTGCTCCACCCGGTGGTGCGTACGCATCCATTCACCGGCCGCAAGTGCCTTTACGTGAACGAAGGATTTACCGTCGGCATCGAAGGCATGTCGGAAGCCGACGGCAAGGCACTCATCAAGGAATTGCACGAGCACTGCATGCGGCCCGAGTTCGCCTACCGGCACAAGTGGCGCGTCGGCGACCTCGTGCTCTGGGACAACTGCTCGACGATCCATTCGGGCACCTCGGACTACGGCCCCGAGCATCGCAGGCTGCTCTATCGCACCACGGTCAAAGGCGGGGTGCCGTTCTGATGAAGACCACCCTCAAGCGCCTTGGTGCACTCCTGCTCTGCGCGGCGACCGGCGCCGCCCTCGCGCAGTCTTTCCCGTCCAAGCCGATCCGCATCGTTTCGCCCTACGCGGCCGGCGGCAACATGGAGCATTGGCGCCCCACGTTCGAGCGTGCCGGCCAGCTGCTCGGCCAGCCGATCCTGATGGAATACCGGCCGGGCGCCGGCGGCATGACCGGCACCGACTACGTCGCCAAGTCCCCGCCCGACGGCTACACGCTCGTGATCACCACCATGAGCGCGATGACGATCAACCCGAACATCTACGCCAAGGTGCCCTACGACTCGCTGAAGGACTTCACGCCGGTCATGCAGGTCGCCGCGCTGCCGAACGTGGCGGTGGTGCCTGCGTCGCTGCCGGTGACGAGCCTGGGGGAATTCGTCGCCTACACCAAGGCCAACCCGGGCAAGGTCAACTACGCGTCGCCGGGCAACGGCACCTCGGCGCACCTGATCGCGGAGCTGTTCAAGCAGATCACCGGCGCCGACATGCAGCACGTGGCCTACAAGGGCAGCGCGCCGGCGATCGTGGACCTGCTGGCCGGGCGCGTGAGCATCACCATCGACAACATCCCGCTGCAGCTACCGCATATCCGCGCCGGTGCGCTGCGCGCCCTGGCGGTCACCTCCGACAAGCGCGCGTCGGTGCTGCCGGACGTGCCGACCCTGGCCGAGGCCGGCGTGCCGGTGACCGTGAGCTCGTGGTACGCGATCTACGGGCCGGCCGGGATGCCGAAGGATGCGACGACCAAGCTGAACGCGGCGTTGAATGCGGCGCTGATCAACCCCGAGATCCGCGACCGCCTGCTGGGCCAGGGGTGGTTGCTGGCCGGCGGGTCGCCGGAGGCGCTGGGGGCGTTGACGAAGAGCGAGATGGAGCGGTGGGGGAAGGTGGCGAAAGGGGCGGGGATCAGGCTGGAGTGAGCGCGCGGACAGCTGCGCGCAAATTCGGCAGTTTGTGTTCGACCATACCCCATACGAGCCAGTGGTCCACTGACGCGTAACCGTGAACCAGCACGTTGCGAAACGCGATGATTCGCCGGTATTCAGGGATTTTCGCCGCCATATCCGGACTCAGTTCGGCGAGCTTGCGAAGTGCCTCGCCTACGATCTCGAACTGGCGCTCCACACCGGAGCGAAGCAGATCGCTGGCCAGATAGTCCTCGAAAGTCTTCCCGCTCGTGAACGCCGCAATTCGGTCTGTCGCGGCGATCATGTCGGCGAGATAGGCCTTTGCGTCAACCGCCATACAACGGCTGCCGCGACCGCAAGATGCTCCGGCGCAAATGGGGGTTCGTGACGCTGCGCTCCGTCACCAGATCAACAGGCCTGCCCAGAAGCTGCTCGAGCGATTCGTGAAGACCGAAATATGCATCGACATAGGCTGCGGAGGTTCGCTCGCCCAGATCGACCAGGAAGTCGAAATCACTGCGCAGCGGGTCGAAGTGCCCCTCGGCGGCAGAGCCAAAAAGATCCAGGCGCTTCACGCCGAATTGCCGGCAAAGCGCGGCGATGTCTTCGCGACGGGACGAGATTGCGGCATCCATGTCCGTATTCTACTTGCGCGACGACTGGCAAGGCTTTCCGATAAAAATGGCCGCGCTCGCGTGAAAGGGCTTCGATGGGAGAGTCCCGATTTCCGTATGAAATGCCGAAAAATATGCCCTGCGCGTTCGCTCAATAGCAATTATTTGGCCGGATGCCCGGCCGTTTCTTCAACGTACCTTAAACTGGGTCCATGACCACGACCCTGCGCCTCGGCGACCTGACCGTCCACCGGCTCGGCTTCGGCGCCATGCGCGTCTGCGGCCCGAACGTCTGGGGTCCGCCCCGGGACCGCGGCAATGCGCTCGCAGTGCTGCGCCGTGCAATCGAGCTCGGCGTGGACTTCTTCGATACCGCCGACAGCTACGGCCCGCACGTGGACGAAGAGTTGATCGCCGAAGCGCTCCACCCCTACCCTGAAGGCCTCGTCATCGGCACCAAGGGCGGGCTGTTGCGGCCGCGCCCGGGCGCCTGGGATCCGGACGGCCGGCCCGAGCACCTCAAACGCGCGCTCGACGGCAGCCTCAAACGCCTGAAGCTCGAACGCATCGACCTCTACCAGCTGCATGCGCCCGATCCCAGGGTGCCGTTCGCGGACTCCGTCGGCGCGCTGGCCGATGCGCAGAAAGCCGGCAAGATCCGCCACGTGGGCCTCTCGAACGTGAGCGTGCAGCAGCTGGAGCAGGCGCGCCGGATCTGCCCGATCGTCTCGGTGCAGAACGAATACAACCTTGGCAACCGGACATCGGAGCCGGTGCTCAAGGCCTGCGAGAAGCTGGGGATCGCTTTCCTGCCGTGGTACCCGCTTGCGGCAGGGGACGTCCTGCGCGAAGCGCGGCTGAGAACGGTGGCGAAGCGGCTCAAGGCGACGCCCGCCCAAGTTGCGCTCGCGTGGCTGCTGGCGAAGTCGCCGGTGATGCTGCCGATTCCGGGGACGAAGTCGATCGAGCACCTGGAGGCCAATGCTGCGGCCGCCGGGATCACACTTGCGGCCGAAGACCTGCGTGCGCTTGCGTAGGGATTTGTATCGGTACCGGTACATGAACCGGGCGGAGAGCCAATAGGGGCGCGGCTCTTGCAAATCGAAAGTCCGGGAATTTGGGAGGAAATCCGCATGAGTCTGATCCGCGCCGGCCTGCTTGCACTGGCCGGCTTCATCTTTCCCGGCAGTGCCCTCGCCCAGCCGATCCACGCCGACACCGTCCTGCGCGGCGGCAAGATCCTGACGGTCGACGCGAAGTTCTCGGTCGCGCAAGCCGTCGCGATTCGCGAGGAACGCTTCCTCGCGGTCGGTCAAGACGCCGACATCTCTGCCTTCATCGGCCCGCAGACCAAGGTGATCGAGCTTGGCGGCAAGACGGTCGTGCCCGGCCTCATGGACACGCACACGCATTTCCGTGCCGCGGGCGAAGCCCAGTTCCGCGTGAACCTCAAGGAAGCGAAGACCGTCCGGGAGGCGCTCGACACAATCCGCGCATTCGCCGCCAAGCAGAAGCCCGGCCAGTGGATCGTGAGCGCGGCCTGGCATCCGCTCTCGCAGCTCGCCGAGAAGCGCAACCTCACCCGCCTCGAGCTCGATGCGGTCGCGCCCGACAACCCGGTCTACCTCGTGACCGTCGGCCACGACTCGATGGCCAACTCGCTCGCCTTCAAGGCCGCCGGCATTACCAGGGACACGCCGGATCCCCCGGGCGGCAGGATCGTGAAAGGTCCCGACGGCGAGCTCACCGGCACCGTCATTGCGTCTGCGTTGGGGGCTGGTGGCGAGGCACGTGCCGCCCTGGACCACCGACCAGCTCTCGGACCAGTTCCTGCGCTCGATGCAGATCCTCAATTCGCACGGCATCACGAGCACCGTCGACGGCGGGTTGTCGATCGAGGAGATGCATGCCTTGTACCGGTTGTCGCGCACCGGCAGGCAGACCCTGCGCGTGGCCGCCCTGTACCGGCCCGACCGCGTGCCGACGGACCTGGTGGCGTGGGAGCGCCTCATGAAGGGCATCGGGCCCGCGACCGGGTTCGGCGACGAGTGGATGCGCCTGGCCGGGGTGAAGCTCGTTCTGGATGGCGGCATGACCTTTCGCACCGCGCGCGTCGTGGAGCCCTACCCCGACGACAAGCACTTCCACGGCGTCGGGTACGTCACGCCTGAGCATTTCCTGAAGCTCATCGAGATCGCCGACAAATACGCCTGGCGCGTGGGCGTGCACACCGTGGGCGACCTCGCGGTGCAGGATGCGTTGGACGCTTTCGAGGCGCTCAACAGGAAGAGCCCGATCGTCGACAAGCGCTTCGTGCTGATCCACGCGAGCCTGATCCAGCGCTCGCAGATGGAGCAGGCGAAACGGCTGGGCGTGCGCCTGGACACGCACAACGTCTTCATGTGGGACAAGGCTTCTACGGTGGAGCGGTTTCTAGGGCCTGAGCGTGCTCAGCGCGCAGTGGCGCTGCGGTCGATGATCGAGATTCTGGGGATGGAGGGGGTCAGCGGGGGGACGGATTTTCCGGTGAATTCGCTGGATCCGTTCCTGAACATGTATGTGATGGTCACCCGCAAGGATCCGCGCGGGGTGGTTTATGGGGCCGGGGAACGGGTGACGCGGGAGCAGGCTCTGCGGATGTATACGTCTTCGGGGCCGTATTACACGTTCGAGGATAAGTTGAAGGGGGCGATCGAGGTCGGGAAGCTGGGGGATCTGGTGGTGCTGTCGGAGGATTTTTTGGGGGTTGAGGAGGAGAGGATCAAGGAGGTTAAGGCGGTGATGACGGTGGTGGGGGGGAAGGTGGTCTATCAGAGATAGATGCGCGCTTTCCAAAGGACTCAGATTCGCTACCCAAACGGAACGATCTTGTCACCTTGACGAATACCGTAGCATAGGCTCAAGTGCGGATTCGATCTCTGTTCCGGCGGTAGAGAAAATACACTTACAGGGAGACCACCAAAGGGCACAAGGTGAGTCGCACACAAATGCCCCATCAGAGACTCCGAAATACTGATGACGCTCTCCGTTATTTGCGCCATCAAAATAGTTAGTGTTCCCCTCGAAATATTCTCACCTGCTCGCACCATCTCGAAAGAAGGCGGCTGCACCTCACCCGTTGGAAGCAAAAGAAAATCGCGAATTTTCAAATAGGAATCCGACTGCGGGTGCTCCACCATATTGCGCATGTCAATTAGAAACAAAAGCGTTGGTCGTACTTGTTTGATGAAGTTTGCGAAATTGGATTCGGCTCCAAATTTACGAACCGAAATTTCCGCCAATGTATCGACCCATTTGCGCTTCAGCTCATCGCCGAAAAACAGGCGCGAGATACCTTCGAGATGTTTGACTGAGTGCCCAACCTTTTGTGCGAAGGCATCAGATTCTGTCAAGGTGTCACCAATAGCAGGCAAACGAAGATTCCGATGCTCTTGCTTGGCTGACAGGTATTCGACTCGCTGCTCGGCTTCGACCTTTTCGATCTTTGCTCGAATCGCAATCATCGCTACGAGATCTTTCAACAAGTCCAACGCAATAGCCACGCCCCGCTCTTCTTCAAAATCTGGTCCAAGATGCGTTTTCTTAAATAGTGCGTGGGCCGTCAGAAATGTTCGTGCTACAACTGGATCATCTGAGCCCATGGACAAGATACGCTGTTGCGTGTCCGGGATTCTTGGGTTCGTTCTGCCTGGATCAACCTGATCAGCTAGTTGAATGGCATAGATCCCCCGTGCCTTAACTGCGTAAAGCAAGTCCTTCGAAGAAATCATGCCGGTAATGGGGCTATCGTCCCCTTCCGATCCAATGTTCATCGAGCCCGCCGATTCGCGGATTGAATCTATGTGGCGCTTACCTTTGACCATGCCCGGTGCCCATGCGAATTGAAATAGATAAAATCAACTTTTTGGGCGACTTAGCACCGCCTCAAGTCCTCCACAAACGAAGGGTTGTCGAGGGCAATCTTCATCAGCTCTTTCACATTGTCATGCAGGAATCGACAAACCGTCTCGTGGCTTCGAAGATCATTGAAGTCATTTTCGAAATCCGTGAGATTTCCATGCGTGACATGACTTCGATATGCGTACAGCCTTTTCCAAACACGTTCCTCAGTCGAGGCCGTAAAGTGAGGCTCGAACGGTATAGCCCGCCTAAACATCTTTCGTAACAAGATCATCTTGCTCACGATCTGATGATTGAGAGAGTCAAGCGTTTCGTTTAGACGAGGCTTGTGAGTAATTACTGCCTCAATTATTGAAAAGAGGCCGACCACATAAAGATCAGAGCCTGTCGGTACCCGCCGCAACGCATTCATGGTGTTTAGCGCGGCCGAAATGTACGGATACTCCAGGGGGATACTCCGAATCTGCTCCATGAGCGACGTAATCGTGCCAATTTGCTCTGATGAAATCGTCTGCGGTTGCTCAACGATTTTTGAATGATTGCCGTACTTCTCCAGGATGTGGATTGGCATCATGCTTTGACCAATTATTTTCCCTCTCTGATCTTCTTGTGTGAAATAGAGTACAAATCCGTAGTCAAAATCTGTTGGAAGCAACTGACCGGCTCTTTCAATTTCATAAACCTCCATCCCACCTGCCCCCTCGAAAGAAACTACCCAATATTTCCACTCGTCAGGCGGGAGCGGTTCATGATCCCAGCGCATTGAACCTGGTCCGGTTACGGTTTCTATTGTTCTAGAGTGATAGGGAATCCAATGAGGAAACGGCCCCGGCAAGTAGTCTCGAAGTTGCTTTACGATCACGTCAATCTCATGCGTTCTCGCACGACGAAAAACAAACCCTGGCGAGATCTCAATAGGAAGCGTGCCAGTTACCTGGAGGTGAGACGCGACAAATGCAAGACCGCTCCTATTCGTCTCAATCCTTGGGTCTTCTGCGTTCATGAGCGCGCCGCATATGTGGGAAGACTAGTTGACATACATTCAAGCGAGCGTGGCACCGTCCAGCTTACGATGAATGAAGGAGATCAAAGCAAATATGTCGATTGCATCCTGCTCCGGCATCGGCCAGGAAACGCGAGGCTCGTGCGCGAGCGGATTTCTGATCGCGCCGAATAGGCCACGCATCAAATTGGCAACCCCACGATGTTCACTCCGTTCTGTTTGCGACCGCAACGTATTGAAAGCTATTGACGGAGGTTCGCCCATGAATGCTTGGTCTATAAGTTGTGCGCCGTCAGCATCTAGGCTTGAAAGTTCTCGCACTCGATGCGTTAGACCCTTGGCCGCTTCAAGCACTGCGTGAAAATAATTGTCTTCGAGCAGTTCTGCACGGCAATATTTAAAGACCTCCTCATGTGTGCCACGCGCCTCTAAGATTGACTTTAATCTACCCGCGCGGGCTTTCGCATCGGCTATCGTCGTCGCCCTATTTGTTCGGACGACTTTACCGTCGTTGCGTACCGAATATCCAGCAAATGCCAAGACAACGTTCAATGAATCGCGTAACCAGTCAAACCGCTCTGGCATCTTCACGTATTTGACCGGCTTCATTGCTCGATTAATAAACATGATGACGTGATTCCCAACCTTGTGTTTGTTCTGAGCCCGTGCGAGCGCGTTATATAGGCGCTTCCACTTGGTGAGGTCTGAGTCTAGATCGGAGAGCTTCATATCGGCGAGGATGTAGCCGATTTCCGCGCCAGTTAGGCCATTCTGCGTATCGCCCAGCACCTTACACACCGCTTCGAGGTGCGATGCCTCCCAATGTGGAATCTCATCCATTCGCCCGTCTCCTACGAGAAAACTCAGTTGGCTGCACGTTGTCTGTACTCGGCGAGCGCCTCCTTGAACCGTTCACCGTAATACATGCCAGGATTGGACGGCGCATCGAACAACGACTTCACGTTTTTCGGATCATTCAGAATTCGCTTGTAGTAAAACGCCGCACTCTTTCGCATAACTCGAATTCGTGGAATATTCATTACTAAATCGTCATCCAAATGCGCGATAAATTTGTCACGGTAGCGCAGCACTTTTTCAGTAAATTTCTCGAATTCAACTGGCGTCATGCGCAACTCTGCGCACATGGCCGTTAGAAATTCGGCGTGGTCAAGAATTGCTCTCTTCCAATGGTGCTTCTCGTGTTTCTCCTTTCCAAAAAGTTTGCACCATTCCAGCACCGCGATATCTAAGCTGTTGCTGTTCAAGTTCACCCAAAAAGGATGGGCGACTTTTAATTGGCGCGGCCTCCGCCATCCGGCTTTGAATGACGCGATGTTTCTGAGGCACCCACAGCACAGAAGGGCAATTCGGCGGACTCTTGTTTCTCGATTCATGTTGAGACACCTGGGAAGGTCGGATCTAGGGCGTTTGGGACAAAATCAGCCTTGCACCACGGGCAACACCCAAATTTCGATATTGGTGACATGCACTTGCGGCCCTGCCGCTTGCGCGACATGCGAAGCGTTTATACTGTACATCCAACCATGTACACCCTACAACTCTCCCTCCCCGCCCCCACCCCACCCCGCGTCCTCCTCCCCCTCGCCACCACCCCCATCCCCG
>CAZREB010000039.1:0-36013 GCA_964599095.1 uncultured Bordetella sp. | reverse complement strand
TGCATCCGGGCTATGGCGAGCGAATCGCGCGCGCCAACGATCTCGCGTCCCGGCTCGACGGGCGCGGGTGCTGACGGCAAGGGCCGATATCTGGAACTTTCGTATTTGGAAAGCCAGCACCGGCGCGCTTCACCGGCCAACTGGTGCGTCGATACCGATACGTTTCTCGCCTGAGTTCAGATGTGCAAGACGTCCAGGCGATGGAGGAATCCCAGGATCACCAGGCCCACGGGCGCATCAGGTTGCGTGTCGCCAGCATGAATTGAGTTGGATATGCGAAGCGCAAGGAAGGTGTCGAACGAACAGGGCGATCGCGCAGAGCCCGTTACCGTTACTGGATTCGCGTGTACCGATAACTGTACGTGGCCTTTGCATTCGGATAGCTGATCACGACCACGATCGTCGATCCCACAGCACAACTGCCGCAGCCCCGATGGTCGATCACCTGGCCGTTTTGCGGCACACGCAGGCTCGCAGGACGGGATTTCCAGTTCGCGACGGCTTCCGCTGGCCGGGTACTGGTCTCCCTTTTTTCCCGGTCGGGATACTTCATGACCAATTCCTCGGCCCATGACTCGGGAAGCTGCGGGGCCCTCGGCACGTTCTCGCGGGCTCTTTCGACGGGCGCTTGCCTTGCCACCGCACCCGCGGCAGGGTCGGACGCGGAGGCCGAAAGCGCCGTCGCTACGGTTCCCGGACGAGGCGCCGCAACACCGGAAGTCAAGGGTGCCGTTACTACCGGAGCCGCACGGGGCCCACTTTGCGCTCGGCTCGCCTGCTCGAACCTTCTTCGCAAGGCCGCCTGCGCTTCCTCCTCGGCCCTGGTAATCGCCTCATATCTTCTTTGCAAGGCTGCTTTCCTGTCCTTATCTTCTTCCACCGCTGCCTTGTCCAGGATGTCGATACGATCTGCCAGCGCCTTGAGCCTGCGTTTCTCCTGCGCCTCGATGAACTCGAGGCTGCGCGCGGCGTCCGGGTCTTGCGTTTCCCGCGGTTGCGCCGGGGGCGTAGCGACGTTTGAAGTATTGGGCGTTGCCTGCGTGGCAATGCGTTTCGCTTCCGCCTCTTTCTCGGCACTTGCGCGCTCTCCCGTCTGCAGTGCCTTGCGCGCCTCTTGCTCTTTTTCGTAGGCCTTTCTCTTGGCCTCCCACTGAGCGCTGTCCAGGTTGTGCTCTATTACGCTGAGCGTCTCGCGTTCACCGGCGTGACCTTCGGGCGACATGGAATTCCTCGCTTCGGCTATCTTCGCTTGCGCACACGCGAGATCACCGGACCTGATACAGGTACGCGCTTGGTCCGTCGCATCGCCGAACTTATCCCGGCCTACCATGGGCGATCCTGCCGATGGGCCGGCGTTCGGCGCCGGCGACGGGTTCACGTCGCGCGCCCCGCCGGCCGCCGGCGATTCATCTGCCCGGTTCCTGAACTTCCCCTGCACCCAATCGGCTGTGGCCTCGACTGCGGCTACGGGGACCGAGACAATATTTTGGATGGTATGGGCAATGTTCCGGTACGAAAACAGGCCCGGGGCGGGCTCATCTGGACGAGCGGTCGGTGCGTCCGGGGCCGCCACATCGGCGTCCGCATAGTCCTCGAAGTCTTTCGGCCTTCCTGCCGTCAGCTTTTTGAGAGAGTCCCGCGCCTCTGCCACGATCGGGAAGACTTTTGAGGCGGCCTCCGCGATTTTGTCGGTGACCTTGTCGAAGATTCGATCCCTCTGCTCCTTCAATTCGTCCGTTGCGAGTTGATCGGTCGTCTTTTGCAGATACTCGAGTTTGTCCTTCGCGTCGCCGATCAGCGCCTTGGCGGGAGCTTGCACCATTTCCCTTTGTTGCTTAGAGGCGGCCTGCCCTTCTTTGAATGCAGTTACGGACCCAACCACGACTGTCGGCCCGACTTGCCTCGCCTGTTCCACAAAAACGTCCGGCTCGACATTGATTTCCGCCGTTCCAGCAGACTGGTTCTGCGCCCTGGCCGAGGAAATCAGTTCGAACGCCCCGAAATCGAACGCTCGCATTCGGGTGGGGCCGCCTTGCGACAAATTCGGCCGCTCGATCCTTTCGGTAATGTCGGTGACCGCGACCAGCTCTGCGTACCCTGCGAAAGCCTCCGATTTCATCATCCCGTGCAGCCACCGGCCTTTCACGCGAAAGAGCACGGACCCGGACAGAAACCCGTGATCCTTCTGGTACAGGCGCGTCTCCAGGCGCCTGCCCTCCACGATGGCGAACGTCATCCGATAACCCATGTCCGGTGCCTGAATCTCAGTCAGTCCTTTTCCGTCCGTGACCGTGGCACGGATCCGATCCGTCGGCGGTCCTACGTTCAATATCCATGAACCTTTGCCGTTTTTCGCAGACGTGCGGACGAGCTCAAAAGGTTCGCCCTTGTACACGCCTTTGAAAAATAGGCGGCCGCCCGCCTGGACCGAATAGGTCAGATCCTTGATCTGGCTCTCCTGCCGGGGCCACTGCAGGAACAGCGCCAGGACAACGGCTACTGCCGCCGCACCAATGCCAAGCCGCTTCGCAACCCGCGCACCGGAACCAGCGGGGCGCAGAAGCGCCGAGGGCGGCGCCACCGCGGCTTCTTCGCGAGTCGGCACAGTGGCAATCACCGGCTCAGCCTGCACCGGCGCGTTGCGCGACGTTCCGACACTCACGATGTCCAGGTCGTAGACATCCATCGACAGCGCATCGCCGACCCGCAAGGTCGCTTCGCTGCCGGGAGGATAGTCCCGCCCGTTGACCACCACCGACGAGTGGGCCGAAGCGACCCTCAACCGGTATCCGTCTCCCGCGCCGAGGAACTCGACGTGCACACGCGACAATTTCCTTTGCGGGTCGGGCAACTGCAGTGTGCATTCGACGCTGCGCCCGACGGTCAGGCGCTCGCCTTCGAGCTCGTAACGGCCCATGAACCGGGCGGCGCCCTCGGCGCGCGAGAAGATCTTCAGCGTAAGCGCCATCTACGCAAGTCCCAACCCGGGCACGCGGCTGGCCAACACGCTAGCGCGCAAACGACCGGATGATGCCGATCACCGCTTCGGCGTTCCTGCGGTCGGATTCGGCTTTGGCCCGCGCCTGGGCCCGCGCCTCCTCGGCCTGCGCGCGCGCCTCCTCGGCTTTGGCCCGCGCCTCCTCGGCTTTGGCCCGCGCCTCAGCCCGCGCCTCTGCTCGCGCGGCAGCTTCCGCGGCGGCCCGCTCTGCGGCATCGGCCCGCTGGCGCGCCGCGGCCTCCGCCTTGGCACGCGCTTCGGCCGCAGCCCGTGCGCGCGCCTCCGCTTCGGCCGCGGCCTGGGCCTCGGCCTCGCTCCGTGCACGCGCTTCGGCTTGTGCCCGCGCGGCGGCCTCGGACTGCGCCTTGGCGATCGCCTCGTTGGCGGCCTGCGACCTGGCGGCGGACGCGACGCGGGCACGCTCCAGGCTCTCGGCTCGCGTCCGAGCCTCGGCCGTGGCACGAGCTTCGTCCTCTGCGCGTGCCCGCCCCTGGGCAACCTGGAAGGCGTCCCTGCGGCGCGCCAGTTCGGCCTGCAGCGTCTTGCGCTCGTCGGCGATCTTGGCGCGCATCTGGGTGAGCGCCGCGACGGCCTCGCCGAGCTGCTTGAGGGCGCCGGTCCTGTCGTTCACCCGGTCGGCTGCAGCTGCGGCCGCCAGGGCACCTTCGATCCGCGGAATGCCCTCGGGGCTTTCGGCAAACCTGCGCAAAGACTGTTCGAGGCCGGCGTTCAGCCGTGCCGTCTGGAGCGCCTCCAGCAGCGCTGCTTCCAGATTCTCGCGCTCGGCACCCGCCTTGGACGTTCCGACCTGCGCCCTGACCCGCTCGACCTCCTGGCCCGCGAGGGTTGCCGCCTCCTTGACTTCCTGCCGGTCGCTCTCCACGAGC
Organism: uncultured Bordetella sp.; assembly: GCA_964599095.1. Taxonomy (GTDB): domain Bacteria; phylum Pseudomonadota; class Gammaproteobacteria; order Burkholderiales; family SG8-39; genus SZAS-79. Next base: position 32,128 of record CAZREB010000039.1, on the reverse strand, counting down.
TTGAGCATCGACTTGGTCATTGCCTGGAGGCGCGCGATCTCCTGCGCGGCCTGCTTGGCGCCTTCCCCGTCAGGGAGAAGGCTCTTGAGGGCCGCTCCAGCCACCACCACGCCGGCGATCACGACGGCGATCAACCCGATGCGTTTCGCTCCCCAGCCGTTGCCACGGGCCGGCACCGTCATCACGGGGTCGACCTGCACCGGAGATTCGTTGCGGTATACCGGGGTGCTGATTTCGACACGCTGTACTTCGCGCCTTGGTACAGCCAACTCGGCGGACGGTTGGTGGACGACCGCCTGCGGGACCGCCACTGGCGGGGCCACTGCTTGCGCAACGACCACTTGTTCGTCGTCCCCCGTGCCCACGATCTCGAGCTCGTGGATATCCATCACCACGCAATCGCCCCTGCGGACCGTCACCTCGCTGGCCGGCGGGTATTCGCGCCCGTTCACAGTCACCGGATAGTGCGTTGAGGCGACCTTGAGACGGTAGCCGCCCGCGACGCGCAGGAACTCGGCGTGTACGCGCGACAGCAGCCTGTCCGGATCGTGGAGCTGGAGCGTGCACCCGGCGCTGCGGCCGACGGTCACGCGCTCGCCTTCGAGCACGCGCTCGCTGATGAATTTGGTGCCCTCGGGACCGCGGGCAAAGACTTTCAGTGAAAGTGGCATGGACTCGCTTTCCAGGGCAAGTTGGCATCGCCGTCGCGGGAACCGCGACACGGCGAACGCGGACCCCGATCGACAAACGCGACGCGGGAACCATGGGCAGTACGTTGGGGGAAGGTGCATCCGACCCGATCGGCGAGGGTGCCGGGTCTATCGGCTGCAGATGGGGGAGTCTCAAGCCGGTCCACTGCTCTGCTCCTGGATGGGCGAGCGTTCCTCTGCGAACCGACTCGGGTTGCGGCTAGTTTACCTTGTCGCCACTATCGAATAGTGGTTATTTCGGCGGATGCGGCCAAGCCTCAGGGACGAATCCCGCTGCGCCTCAGCCGCCCGAGAGTTCCTTCCTGACGATCCCCGCGCCCTCGACCAGCGCCTTGAACTTGGCGCGCGCGAGGTTGCGCGGCGTGGCCGAAAATCCGCAATCGCAGGTGAGGTAGAGCTTCTCGGGCGCAACATGGCCGAGCACTATGCGGATGCGCTCAGCCACGTCCTCCGCGGTTTCGAGGTACATCGATTTCACGTCGATCACGCCGGCGGCGAGTTCCCTGTCCCGGCCGTATTCGCGCCACAACTCGATCTCGGCCATCTCGCGATTGGCGTATTCGAGCGCGAACTGGTGGCACTTCGCTTCCATGATCTGCGGGAACAGCGGCTTGTACACCCGCTTCATGCCCGGGCGCCCCTGGTTGTTGCCGAAGCACACGTGCAGGATGATCTTCGCGTCGACGCCTTCGACCGTCTTGTTGAACAGCTTCACCGCCTCGGCGACCGGCACGTCGCGCGTGCCGCCCGTAGCCGAAGGCTCGTCGACCTGGATCAGCGTCGCGCCCGCGGCCGCCAGTTGTTTCAACTCGCGATTCACCAGGTCCGCGAGGTCGTACCACAGGGCCAGGTAATCGTCCTTGCGGTAGCCCTCGCCTATCGTGATCGGCAGCGCGAGCGTCAGCGGGCCGGGACAGCAGACTTTCACCGGCTTCGCGGTCAGCGGGCGCACGAACTTGTACTCGTCGACGAGCCCGAAGCCCTCGGGCGCACTCACACGCTCGACCGCCTCGAAGTGCGGCGCGCTGTCGTAGCTCACCACGCCGAGCTTGCGCTCGGCCGGGATCACCTTCAGCCCGCCGAGCTTCTCGACGATGTTCCACAGGAAGCGCTGGCGGCCCATCTCGCCGTCGGTCAGGATGTCGAGGCCGGCCTCCTCCTGGTCGAGCACCGCGATTCGGATCGCATCCTGCATCGTCTCGCGCATGTCCGCCGGGCCGGCCTCGCCCGAGCGCAGCGCGCGCTTCAACGAGATCAGCCACGAAGGCGATGCGTACGACCCCACGCCCTGGGTGGGCAGGAGCCCCAGGTCCTTGCCGTTCAGCACGGGCATTCGGGCTTCCCCCTCAGCTGGCGTTTCATTCGATCGCGGAGGCCGAGCGCGCACGCTCGCGCAGCGCGAATTTCTGGATCTTGCCGGTCGACGTCTTCGGCACGACGCCGAACACCACCTTGCGCGGGATCTTGAACGGCGCAAGGTGTTGCCGGCAATGCGCGATGATTTCCTCGGCGGTCACCGAAGCATCGGCTTTCAGCTCTATATAGGCGCAAGGCGTTTCGCCCCATTTCGGGTCCGGCGCCGCCACCACCCCGCAGGCGAGGACCGCGGGATGGCGGTAGAGCGCGTCCTCCACCTCGATCGACGAGATGTTCTCGCCGCCGGAGATGATGATGTCCTTGCTGCGGTCCTTGATCTTGATGTAGCCGTCCGGGTGCAGTACCGCGAGGTCGCCGGTGTGGAACCAGCCGCCCTCGAAAGCCGCCCGGGTGGCCTTCGGGTTCTTCAGGTAGCCCTTCATCGTGATGTTGCCGCGGAACATGATTTCGCCCATCGTAGTGCCGTCGGCGGGCACCGGCTGCATCGTCTCGGGGTCCATCACCGCGACGCCTTCCTGCACCGGGTAACGCACGCCCTGGCGGCCGTTGAGGACCGCCTGCTCGGCCAGCGGCAGCGACTCCCACTCCGCGTGCTTGGCGCACACGGTCGCCGGGCCGTACGTTTCGGTGAGGCCGTACACGTGCGTGATCGAGAAGCCCATCTGCTCCATGCCTTCGAGGATCGCCGCCGGCGGCGCGGCGCCCGCGACCAGGCAGCTCACCTTGTGATGGATGCCGCGCTTGAGTTCGGCCGGCGCATTGATCAGCATTTGCTGCACGATCGGCGCGCCGCAGTAGTGTGTGACCCGCTCCTCGCGGATCGCGTTGAAGATCGGCACCGGGTCGACCTTTCGCAGACACACATTGGTGCCGGCATTCGCCGCCATGGTCCACGGGAAGCACCAGCCGTTGCCGTGGAACATCGGCAGCGTCCACAGGTACACCGAGTGGTGCGGCATGCCCCACACCAGGATATTGCCCAGCGCATTCAGGTAGGCGCCGCGGTGGTGGCAGACCACGCCCTTCGGGTCGCCGGTGGTGCCGGAGGTGTAGTTGAGCGAAATCGCCTGCCACTCGTCGGCCGGCCACGGCCAGGCCCACTGCGGGTCGCCTTCCGCGAGCAGCGCTTCGTAGTCCTTCCCGCCGAGCAGTTCGCCTCCCGCGAACAGCGGGTCGTCCACGTCGATCACCACCGGCGGGCTCTCCAGTTGCGCGAGCGCCTTCGCCATCGTGGCGGAAAACTCGCGATCGGTGATCAGCAGCTTCGCCTCGCCATGCCGCAGCATGAAGGCGATCGACTCCGCATCCAGCCGGGTGTTCAGCGTATTGAGCACCGCGCCGCACATCGGCACGCCGAAATGCACTTCGAACATCGGCGGGATGTTCGGCAGCATCACGGCCACGGTGTCGCCGACGCCGATGCCGCGGCGCTCGAGTGCCGAGGCGAGCCGGCGGCAGCGCGCGTAAGTCTCGCGCCAGGTCTGGCGCTGCCCGCCATGCACCAGCGCAATGCGCTCCGGATAGACCGAGGCGGTGCGCTCGAGAAACGAAAGCGGCGTCAGGGCCGCGAAATTGGCCGGGTTCCTGTCCAGGCCGATCTCGTACGGATTGGTTCGGTCGCTCATCCGGGCCCCTTCCTTTGCCGGGGAATGTCCAAGCGGCGATCATAGCCGCATCCCGCCGCGCCCCCGCGCGCATGGAGCCGCACCGGGCGCCTGGGCGGAATACTGGAATCCGTAACTTTTGCGTCGGATTCTCGAGCACTGGCGCCCCTCTCCGGCCCATTAGTGTATCGTTACCGGTACATTTCAAGGAGGAGAGCGTTATGGCCGCCGATCCCGTTTTCGCGTTGCGTAAGCAGGTGCTCGCTGCGGTCCGTTCGCGCCTGGCGCACTTCGACATGGCCAAGGGCGAACTGGCCGAATACCTCGGCCTGTCGCGCTCCCGGCTGCACCAGCTGCAGAACGGCACTGCGCAGGCGTTCAGCCTCGAGGCGCTGGTGCGCATCGCGCTCAAGGCCGACCTGACGGTCAGGCTGAACGTCACGCGACCCTATACCCAGGACTAGGCCTGCCCGCCGGCCGTTACAAATCTGCTACTTGTCCCTGCGGCCGGCAGGGCGAATTCCCCCCCGAGCCAAAGTACAATCCGCCGCTGTTCCCCCGCTGCCCGCCAGACCGGATCCCCCTATGCCGCCTCGCTCTCCCGGCTGCGAACGTTTTCGCAGCTTTGCCTGTGCAGTCGCTTCCGCGTTCCTCGTTGCCGCGTGCGGACCCAAAGGCCCCCCACCTGCCGCGGCGCCGTCGGCCCCGCCGCCGGCCCAGGCGCGCATCGTCGAAGTGCAGCCGCAGCGCGTACCGGTGCGCCTCGACGTGGTCGGCCAGGTCGAAGGCTCGAAGGAAGTCGAAGTCCGCGCCCGCGTGGCCGGCATCCTGCTCAAGCGCATCTACAAGGAGGGCGACGTGGTGGCGGCCGGCGCACCGCTGTTCCAGATCGACCCGGCGCCTTTCGAAATCGCGCTCGCGCAGGCGCGCGCCCAGCTCGCACAGGAGCGCGCGCGCAACGAGCAGGCCAATCGCGAGGCCGCCCGACTCAAGGCGCTCGCCGCCGAGCGCGCGATCAGCCAGAAGGAGTTCGACGACGCCACCTCGACCTCGAAGCTCTCGGCGGCCACGCTGCAGGCGGCCGAGGCCAACGTGAAGCAGGCCGAGCTGAACCTCTCGTATACGCTCGTGACGGCGCCGGTGGCCGGCGTCACCGGGCGCGCGGTGCGCTCCGACGGCAGCCTGATCACCGCCGGCGCCGACAGCCTGCTCACGTCGATCTACCAGGTCGACCCGATCTGGGTGCGGTTCAGCCTTTCGGAATCCGATCTTGCCCAACTTCCCGGCGGGCGCCTCGCGCGCGGCGCCGGCACCGAGCTGAAGCTGGTGCTGCCCGACGGCAAGCCGTATGAAGGACGCGGCCGCCTCAACTTCACCGCAACGCAGATCGACACCCGCCTGGCCACCCAGCAGCTGCGCGCCGAGTTCGACAACCCGCGCCAGCAGCTGCTGCCCGGCCAGTTCGTCCGCGTGCAGCTGGTCGCCGGCGAGCGCGACAACGTATTCCTCGTGCCACAGCCCGCGGTGCTGCAGACCGAGAAGGGCGCACTCGTGTTCGTGGTCGGCGCCGACGGCAAGGCGGCGCTGCGGCCGGTGCAGCTCGGCAGCTGGGTGGGGACGGACTGGATGATCCTCGGCGGCCTCAAGGCGGGCGATCGCGTGATCGCCGACAACCTGCTGAAGATCCGCCCGGGCACGCCGGTGACGGCGGCCGCCGCGGCGCCGGCCGCTGCGTCGAGCCCCAGGTAAGCCCGCGCGCATGTCCCGCTTCTTCATCAACCGGCCGATCTTTGCCGCGGTCATCTCGATCGTCATCACGCTCGCCGGGCTGGTCGCCTCCGGCGTGCTGCCGGTCGCCCAGTATCCCGAGATCGCGCCCCCGACGGTCACCATCACCGCCGCCTACCCCGGCTCCAGCGCCGATACGCTCGCGCGCACCGTTGCCGCGCCTATCGAGGAGCAGCTCTCGGGCATCGAGGGACTGCTCTACTACAACTCGTCCTCGGCTTCGAACGGCGTGCTGACGATCACCTGCACGTTCGAGGTTGGCACCGACATCAACAACGCCACGATCCAGACCAACAACCGCGTGCAGATCGCGCTGCCACGACTGCCCGACGACGTGCGGCGCACCGGCGTGATCGTGCAGAAGCGCTCGACCGACATCCTGATGGCGGTCGCGATCAGTTCCACCGACCCGCGTTACGACACCCTCTTCATCTCCAACTACATCACGGTCAACGTGCTCGACGTCCTGCGCCGGGTGCCCGGCGTGGCCGATGCGACGATCTTCGGTGCGCGCGACTACTCGATGCGCGTGTGGCTCAGGCCCGACCGCATGGCGCAGCTCGGCGTCACCACCACCGACGTGGTAAACGCGATCCGCGCGCAGAACGCGCAGTACGCAGCGGGCAAGATCGGGCAGGAGCCGGCGCCGGCCACGCAATCGCTCGTCTTCACGGTGACTGCGCAGGGCCGCATGGTCGAGCCGGAGGAGTTCGGCAACATCATCCTGCGCTCCAACGGCCCGGGCGGCGTGCTGCGGGTCAAGGACGTCGCGCGCCTCGAACTCGGCGCCCAGACCTACGACCAGTTCGTCACGGTCGACGGCAAGCCGACCATCGGCACCGCGATCTTCCTGCAGTCGGGCGCCAATGCGCTCAAGGTCGCCGACGCGGTGCGCGCAAAGATGGAGGAGGTCTCCAAGGGCATTCCCCAGGGCATCACGTGGTTCGTGCCGTTCGACACCACCCGCTTCGTGGTGGCTTCGATCAACGAGGTCATCCACACGCTGCTCGTCGCCGCCCTGCTGGTGCTGGCGGTGGTGTTCGTCTTCCTGCAAAGCTGGCGTGCGACGCTGATCCCGATTATCGCGGTGCCGGTGTCGCTGATCGGCGCGTTCGCGGGCCTGTACGTCTTCGGGTTCTCAATCAATACGCTGACGCTCTTCGCGATGGTGCTCGCGGTGGGGATCGTGGTCGACGACGCGATCGTGGTGCTCGAAAACGTCGAGCGCCTGATGGCCGAGCGCGGCCTGTCGCCCCGCGAGGCCTCGCTCGAGGCGATGCGCGAAGTTTCCGGCGCCGTGGTCGCCATCGTGCTGGTGATGTGCGCGGTGTTCATCCCGGTGGCGTTCCTGGGCGGCATCGCCGGGCGCTTGTACCAGCAGTTCGCGGTCACGGTGACCGTGTCGGTGGTGATCTCGGGCCTCGTGGCGCTGTCCCTCACGCCCGCCCTCTGCGCGATCCTGCTCAGGCCCTCGCACAAGGAGTCGCCGATCTTCCGGCCGTTCAACCGCCTGTTCACCGCGATCACGGCGGCCTACCTCGCCGGCGTGCGCTGGATCCTGAAACACTGGGTGATCGCGCTGCTCGCATTTGCGGCCACGCTGGGCGGATCGGTGTGGCTGATGCGCACCGTCCCGGGCAGCTTCGTGCCCTCGGAGGACATGGGGTTCCTGTACGGCGCCATGGTGCTGCCCGACGGCGCGACGCTCGGGCGCACCGGCCGGTTCGGGGCGGGCGTGCAGGAAACGCTGCTCAAGAACCCGTCGGTCGAGCACGTGTTCTCGATCACCGGCTTCGACCTGATCGGCGGCGGCAACAAGACCAATGCGGGAACGATGTTCATCACGATGAAGCCGTGGGACGAGCGCCCGATCACCTCGTACGAACTGATCGGCTACGGCGCGAAAAACACCGCGCAAATGCGCGAAGGGCTGGCGCTGCTATTCAACCCGCCGCCGATCCGGGGCCTGGGCACCGCCGCCGGGTTCGAGGCTTATGTGCAGAACCGCGCCGACAGCGACCCGAAGAAGCTCGCCGCGGTGCTGCAGGATTTCAGCGCCGAGCTGAGGAAGCGCCCCGAACTTACCGGGATCAACAGTTTCTTCCGCCCTTCGACGCCGCAGCTCTTCGTCGAAGTCGACCGCGAGAAGGCGCTCGCCCTCGGCGTGCCGATCACCGACGTGTTCGACGCCCTGCAGGGCACGATGGGTGCGGTGTACGTCAACGACTTCAACAAGTTCGGCCGCACCTACCGCGTCCAGATCCAGGCCGAGGCGGCCTACCGGCTCAGGCCCGACGACCTCGGCGCGGTGTACGTGCGCTCGGCCACGACCGGCGAGATGCTGCCGCTGAAGAGCATGATCACGGTGAAGAGCATCGTCGGCGCCGAGCAGCTCGACCGCTTCAACGGCTTCGTGGCCGCCAAGCTCCTGGGCGGCGGCGCGCCCGGCGTGAGTTCGGGCCAGGCGATCTCGGCCGTGGAAGAGGTCGCGGCCAAGACCCTGCCGCCGGGCTACTCGCTCGAGTGGGCCGGGCAGGCCTTCCAGGAAAAGCGCATCGGCCGCGCCTCCACGTTCGCCTTCGGGTTCGCGCTGATCATGGTGTTCCTGATCCTGTCGGCGAAATACGAGCGCTGGTCGCTGCCGGTGGCGGTCATGCTGTCGGTGCCGTTCGCGGTGCTCGGCGCGCTGGTGTCGGTGATGACTCGCGGCATGAGCAACGACATCTATTTCCAGATCGGGCTGCTCACGCTGATCGGCCTTGCGGCCAAGAATGCGATCCTGATCGTCGAGTTCGCGGCCCAGAAGCAGGCCGAGGGCATGAGCGCGGTGGACGCCGCGGTGGAGGCCGCGCGCCTGCGCTTTCGACCGATCGTGATGACCTCGCTCGCCTTCGTGCTGGCCGTGGTCCCGCTGGTGTTCGCCACCGGCGCCGGGGCAGCGGCGCGCCAGTCGATGGGCACCGGCGTGTTCGGCGGGATGCTGGCGGCAACCTTCATAGCCACGCTCTTCATCCCGCTCTTCTTCGTGCTGCTGGCGGGCAGGAAGGCGAAGCCATGAAAGCGCGTTCCGGTCTTCTCCTCGCCGCCGCCCTGCTCGTCGGCGCCTGCGCCCCGGTCGGTCCAGACTATGTGCGGCCTACCTACCAGCTTCCGCAGGCCTTCCCCGAAGCCGGGTCCGCGCCGGGCGCGGCCGTGCGCGCCGACTGGTGGACGCTCTACGGCGACGCCAGGCTGAACGAGCTCGTCGCAAGCGCATTCGAGCGCAACAGCGACGTGCGCCTTGCGGTGGCGCGGATCGAGGAAGCGGATGCCAACCTGCGCGAGGCAAACGCGACTTTCCTGCCGCAGATCGACCTGAACGCGGTGCCGGCGCGCTCGCGCATCAGCACGACCCAGGCCACGCCGATCCCGGCCAGCGTGCCGGTAGTGCGGAACAACGTCCGCCTTTCGGCGACCACGTCGTTCGAACTCGACTTCTGGGGCAGGCTGCGGCGCGGCGTCGAAGCGGTGCGCGCACAGGCGCTCGGCACGCGCTATGCAAAAGACGTGGTCACGCTGTCGCTCGCAGGACTCACGGCGCAAGCCTACTTCTCGGTGCGCTCGCTGGACGCGCAGATCGAAGCGACCAAGGCGACGCTTGCGAGCCGCGACGAGGCGCTGACCTATGTGCGCAATCGCGCGCGCGGCGGCATTGCCTCCGACCTCGACGTCGGCCAGGCCGAATCCGCGCGCGCCGACAGCGCGGCGCAGCTCAAGGACCTGGTGCGCCAGCGCGCGCTGGCCGAGCACCAGTTGGCGACGCTCACCGGGCGCCTGGACTTGACCCTGCCCGGCGGCGACCTGATGGGGCTGCCGGTGCCGCCGCTGCCGCCGGCCGGGTTGCCCTCCGGGCTGCTCGAGCGCCGGCCCGACATCCGGCAGGCCGAGCAGGCGCTGGTCTCGGCGAACGCGCAGATCGGCGTCGCGAAGGCCGCGATGCTGCCGACGATCTCGCTCACCGGCGCGGACGGCTGGGAGAGCAAGGCGTTGTCCTCGCTCATCCAGGGCACTTCCGCGATCTGGTCGCTCGGGTTCGCGCTCACGCTGCCGATCTTCGACGCCGGCCGCTACGAGGCGCGCACCGACGCGGCGATCGCGCGCCAGCACCAGGCGATCGCCGCCTACCAGAAGGCGATCGAGACGGGCTTTCGCGAAGTGGCCGACGCGCTGTCGAACGCGCAGCAATCGACCGCGGCCGAGGACGACTACCGTGTCCGGGTCGAGGCGGCGCGCAAGACCCTGCGCCTGGCGAAACTCCGCTACGAAGCGGGCTACTCGGCCTATCTCGAAGTGCTCGACGCGCAGCGCACCGCGAACGACGCCGAACTCGCCTTCGTGCGCAACCGCCAGTTGCGGCTCTCGGCCAGCGTCGACCTGATGAAGGCGCTCGGCGGCGGCTGGGACCCGGGCAAGGCGGGCGCGTATCCCTGAGGGCGGCGGCCGCATGCCCTCGCAACGCACGCGCTCGAGCGCCGTCCGCCTGTTCAGCGACGGTCCGCTGCGCGCGCGGCCGCCCGAAGAGATCGCCTACGGCACCGGCCAGAGCGCGCTCGGCCCGGTGCTGGTCGCCTCGAGCGACAAGGGCATCGTCTCGATCCTGATCGGGGACAAGCCGGGGCCGTCGCTGTCCGAGCTCAAGGCGCGCTTCCCGAAAGCGAACCTCGTCCGCAACGAGAAAGACTGCGCACCGGCGGTCGCGGGGGTCATCCGCTACGTCGCCGCGCCGTTCGAGCGCTTTGCTTTGCCCCTGGACCTGCGCGGTACCGAATTCCAATGCAGCGTCTGGCGCGCAGTGCAGGAGATCCCGTTCGGCCAGACCTCTTCGTATTCGAGGATCGCCGAAGCGATCGGCGCGCCGAAGGCGATCCGCGCCGTCGCAAGCTCGTGCACGCACTGCTGGCTGTCGTTCGCGGTGCCCTGCCACAGGGTGCTGCACAAGGCGGGGGCGCTGCGCTCGCAGCGCGACCCGCAGGCGGTGCGCCGCATGCGATGGGTGGACTACGAAGCCAGGCTGCTCGGGGCGATCCCGGCCGGAAGGGCTCGCTAGGGCCGCAACGCTGCGTGTCGGGAGTGCCGCGGGGCCTTAACCGCCCAGCGCCAGCGCCAATTCGCGCCGCGGATCGAAAAGCGACTCGGCCGGCGCCGAGAACTGCCGGTGCCGGTGCACGTCGTCGGCGCCGCGCTGGTAGCGGGCGCGGAATCCTTCGACGTCGGCGCACAGCGCGTCGATGCCGGCGAGCAGCGCCCCGAGGTCGTCCTCCGAGGTGTACAGGCCGAAGCTCGCGCGCACCATGCCCTTCCTCATCTCGATCTCGGCGAGATCGGCCTCGGACTGCGCGTCGAGGTCGATCTCCCAGAGCTCGGGCTTGAGCATCTCGCGTACGTAAGGATGCGCGCAGAAACAGTCGTTCCTCACCGCGACGCCGAAGTAGTCGTTCAGCGCGGCGGCGACGAGGCCGTGGTCGAGGCCCACGATGTTGAAGGCGATGGTGCCGGTGCGCGGCGAGCGCTTCAGGTCGGTGTCCCCGTAGACGCGCACCAGCGGGCGCTTCGCGAGTTCGGCGAGGAGCGGCCCGAGCATCGCCTGTTCGGCGGCGTGGATCCTGTCCATGCCGACCTGCATCAGCGTCTCGAGCGCCGCGCCGAGGATCACAGCGCCGACGATGTTCGGCGTGCCGGCCTCCTCCCGGTCGGGGAAACGGTCGCTGACGATGTAGTTCTCGAGCGACACGTCCTCGACCATGCCGCCGCCGACCTCGTCGGGCTCGAGCCCCGAGAGGATGTCGCGCCGGCCGACGATCACGCCAGGCGAGCCGGGTGCGTAGACCTTGTGCCCGGAGAAGGCGAGGAAATCGATGCCGTCGTCCATGCACACCGGGGCGTGCATCACGAGTTGCGAGCCGTCGACCACCAGCAGCGCGTCATGCAGGTGCGCAAGGCGCGCGATCTCCTTCACCGGGTTGATGATGCCGGTGACGTTGCTCGCGCCGGTGACGGCGACGTAGTTCACGCGGCCCTTGTTGGCTTTCAGCAGCGCTTCCAGCGCGTCGAGGTCCAGGGACCGGAACGCGGGCGCCTCGCCCAGCATCGGGATGTGCTCGACGCGACCCGAATGCTTGCGGTGCGGCAGGTCGTTGGAGTGGTGCTCCATGCCCGAAATCAGCACCGTGTCGCGCTCCGGGCGCAGCCGCGCCAGCGCGCGGGCGATGCGGTTGAAGCCGGCGGTCGAGCCGCTGCCGGCGAACGCGCAGGCGTAGTCCTTCTGGTTCGCGCCGACGAAGGCGAGCGCGCGTTCGTGCGACCAGACGTAGGCGTGGGTTGCGATGCGTGCGCCGAAGTGCTGGTCGCTGTGCGTGTTGGCGTAGTGGCGCAGGAAGGCCTGCGCCGTGCGCCACGCCGGCTCGAGCATCAGCGCCGAGGCAGCGGAATCGAGGTAGTGGCGGCGCGCGCGGGTGCCGTCGGCGAGCGGGTATTCGGTGTCGAGGCCGATGAAGCGCGTCTTGAGGCTGGCAAGCGAGACTGGCATGGCGGGAATGCTATCAGTCCTTGGCGCGATCTGCGCCCCTGATGCGAACCCGTGGCGAGGAAGGCAGCGGCGGCCGAGTTCTTCCCGGCCGGGCGAACGCCGGGCGTGCGCGCTGATGCCGGGCCTGTGCCAAATGCATCCAATGCTGCCATTTTTAGCTTTATATCCGCATGGCCATTAGGTCCCAGGGCGAAATGCTGCCATCGACCCGCACAGGCGTTCGCAGCCGCCAAGGCTTATTGTTTCGTGATCTGGTACTTGCTCGCCACGGCCGAAATCAGGTCCCGCTGCGACCGCGCCCACTGCGTGAAAGCTGCCGGGCGATCCCCGCCGATGATCGCGCCCTGGCTGACCCACTTTGCGCGGAATTGCGGGGTCGTCAGCACGGTATTCACCGCCTGGTAAAGCCGGTCGACGATGGCCGGGGCTGTGCCCTTCGGTACCGCGATTCCCTGCCAGGCGTTTAGCGTCGGCGCGAACAGCCCTTGCTCGGCGAAAGTCGGCACGTCCGGCAATGCCGGGAGTCTTTCGCCGCTGCCGATCCCCACTGCCTTGAGACGGCCGCTGCTCAGGTGCTGCGCGACGGTGACCGGATAGGCGAATCCGCAGTTCACGGCCCCCGCGATCACCTGGACGATCCCGTTCGTTGCCGCCGGATACGGAATCTCGCTGAGCTCGATCCCCCAATCCCCGAACATCGCCGCTGCGAAGAGCTGCTCGATGCTGCCGGCGCCGCCCGTGGCGTACGTGAGCTTGCCGGGATTCCGCCGTGCGTACTCCACCAGCTCGCGGGCTCCGTGTACGGGCACGCCCGGGTTGCAATAGAGGATCAGCGGTGCCCCCGAAAGATTGGTGACCATCTCGTAACTGTCGTCCGCCCGCAGGCGCGTGGCGGGAGGATCGAGCGCTTCATTGATCAGCGTATTCACCGAAAGGAGAAACAACGTGTAGCCGTCCGGCGCGGCGCGCGCGGCTTCGCGCGCCGCCAGCATGCCGCTCGCCCCGACCTTGTTGATCACGACCACGGGCTGCCCGAGGGCGGATTGGAGCCCGTGCGCAATTTCGCGCGCCCTGATGTCCGGGGGACTGCCGGGTCCGTTCCCGACCAGCAGCTGAATCGGTCGATTCGGAAACGACTGGGCGCACACCATGGGCGCATGGCAGGCCGCCATCGAACCTGCCAGGGCGATCCGCAGAAATGCTCGGCGATTCATCGTGTGCTCCTCGGCTTCGAGCTAATAATCGATATGGAAGTTTAATATTGAATAACTAGCCGATCCCTGTCAAGTGCCTGACTACGAACCCATTCGGAGGAGGAAGATGCGGACGCGCCGCGACTCGAGACCGGTGGAGCCGCGCGCCCGGCGCGCCCGGCGCTCTAGCCCTTCAAGCCCAGCCCGACTCGCTTGCACAAACGCCCGAGATTCCGCATGTCTTCCTCGCTGAGGACACGCATCTGCTGCGTGACGGTCCCGGCGAAGACGGGAAACACTTTGGCGATCTTCTGCCGTCCCGCCGGCGTGAGGGAAACCGTCAGGTCGCGGCGCGTACCCTCGGTGCGGGTACGCTCGACCAGTCCCATCTTCTCGAGATTGACCAGCACGAAGGTGATATTGCCGTCGCTTCGCATCGCCTTCGTGCTGAGCTCTCTCTGCCGCAGGCTTCCCTTGTGAAACAGCGTATCGAGCACGTTGTACTGGGTCATCGTGAGCTCGTGCCTGGAGAGAACCGCCGCAATCCGGCTCGTGATCGCCGACGAGGCGCGGTACAGCTTCACGTATGCCTGGAGCGACGCCAACTGGCGCTTGCCTATCCGCGGCCTCGACTGCTTGCCTGCCCGTGTCACCTCCATGCGCTCCCTTTTCTTGGCGTCCAGCGCCCGCGGCCGCTTGACGTTAAAGGCATTTTAGCATTCGCCGCAGAGCGAGCCGCGGTGCTCGCACGAAGCGGCGCGGACCGGTCGCAACGAATCCGGGCCGGTGGACCGGCGCTTGACATCGATCGCTCAAGTTGGATAAATTAAGCTTTGAAATTTGATCTTAAATATTGGAGACCCGCATGCCACAGCGCCATACCATCAGCTACGAGCACCATGACCGCGTCGCAGTGCTCACCCTGAACCGTCCGGACGCGCGCAACGCGCAGAACATCCGCATGATCGACGAGATCGACGCGGTTCTGGACGAGGCGCGTGACGACGACGCGGTGCGGGTGCTCGTACTCGCGGCCGCGGGGCCTTCCTTTTCCGCGGGACACGACATGAAGGCGACTCGCGCCTCCGGCGAGGCGCCCGACGAATATGAAATGCCCTTCTCTGAGAAGCGCAAGGTCACCGAGACGCTTTTCGAGCACGAATACGACAAGTACGTGGGCAAGTGCCTGCGGCTGCGCGACTTCCCCAAGCCCACGATGGCCCTGACGCAGGGACACTGCATCGCGGCGGGCTGGATGCTCGCCAGCATGTGCGACATCGTCATTGCATCCGACGACGCCAAGTTCTCCGATCCGGTGGTGCGCATGGCCGCGGTCGGTGTAGAGCTGCCCGTGGAGTTCTGGGACGTCGGCGTGCGCAAAGCCAAGGAACTGCTCTTCACCGGCGACCCCCTGAGCGCAATCGATGCCCACCGCCTCGGTTTCGTGAACCACGTGGTGCCCCGCGCGGAGCTCGAGACATTCGGCCTGGCGATGGCGGCAAAGATCGCCGCCATGCCGCCGGTGGCTGTCCGGCTCGCCAAGCTCTCGCTCAACCGGTGCCTCGACCAACAGGGGCAGGCGAACAGCTTCTGGCAGCACTACGTGACGCACCAGCTGGCGCATCAGACCGACGAATTCAAGTCCTTGCGCGCCAAGCTCGGGACCCGCGACGGCGTCAAGGGCACCTTGAAGGACTTTTTCAAAGACCGCGACCGGCGGGTCACGGGCTGAACCCCACTAGCAGACATGACGGAGCGAACCCGATGAACTCACCCAGCAACCAGGCCGTGGCGAATACGCCGTTCTTCATGCGGCGCGCCGACGGCATGAGCGAAGAATACGTGCGTGCGGCGACGCGCCTTGCGCGCATGGGCTTCCAGTCCCTCTCCTGCCTCCAGATGCACGTGCTGGACGCCCCCGCATTCCGGCCCTGGGCGGACGTGGAGAACCGCCGCGTCACGCGCGAAATCGCCCACCTGATCGACGGCGCCACCGAGTTGGCGGAGGTCGTCCTCCCGGAACTGGGCGTCGACCCGGAGCCGCTGCGCCTGGAGGCGGAGTCCTCGCTCGGCGCCGGCAAGAAACTGCGCCTGGTGACGGTACCGATCACCTCGTGGACCGACGGGCTGGTGTTCCGATTCCTTTACGGACGCGTGCTGCACGGGCAACTGACGGGAATGGTCGGCAGCAACCTCATCCCGCTGGCCAATGTCGCGCAGAAGCTCTACTTCAAGTTCTGCCTGCGCGACTGGCCTGCCGACGTGGGTTCCCCGCTGCTGGAAATCGTGCAGCGGGCAATCCAGGAGGAGGGCATCGAACCCGTCCGCCAGGCCGTCGGGAAATGGTGGCCTCTTGCGGCCGACAGCTTCGGCGCACCGGGCAGCCGAAACGAGACGGAATATCTCGAACTGGGGCTCAAGACCCGCTCCAATTCCAAGTGCAGGCAGCTGTTCCTGGATGCGGCCACCGCGGACCTTCGCACGCTCGGATTGCAGGCGCCGTAAGGCCCGATCCCGGCGCGAGCGCTCCAGCAACCCCGCTCAAGCAACCCAATTACAAGGCTCCTTACCATGCGCAAGTACGACTTCGTTTACACCCGCCCCGAAGAACTGCCGGAGGACTACCGCAACCTGTTGTGGAAGTTCCTGTCCATCCAGATCTGCATCGAAGGCGGCATGGCGGATGAAAGCGGCGTCTCCGACCGCAATTTCAGCTATCCCATGCCCGCGGCCAGGCACCGGCGCTTCATCGCGCACAAGGTCGCCGACGAACGCAACCACGCCTACGGTCTCTTTCAGCTGGCCAAGTGCATCGGCAAGGACCCGCACGAGTTCATGGCGGGCGTGCGCGACCATCCCGAACGCAGCCGCGCCCTCGATGCCTTCAAGGACATCGACATGCGCGAGTCGCACCTCATGTTCGAGGTCTTCTGCATGCTCACGGAGGCGGCGGGCGGAATCGCCAGCATCGCCGGGCAGGGGTCCACCTTCCTGCCCTGGGCCATGTGGAACGCCAAGAATTTCATCGACGAAGGGCTGACCCACTCCATCATCTCGATGAACAACGTCCGCGAGGCTGTCGACAGTGGCCATCGCGAAGAGTCGCAGCGGTTGTACGACCGGATCTTCCCGTATGCGCTGGACCTGTTCGGCAGCGCCGACTCGGCCAACGAACGCGAATACCTGCGATTCGGCATCAAGACGATGACCAACACCGAGTGCCGCGTGATCTGGCTGCGGCAGATGCGCGAGCGCACCGCACTCGCGGGGCTCAAGTTCCCTGACGATCCCTATCAGGGCAAGCGCGGAAGGTACGACGAGTGCCGACCCGGCCTGGAGAGCAACTGGGGCGCCATCCGCAATGCCGGGACCGTCGCCGAAAGCCTGGCCCAGTGAACCGCATCCCCACCATGGAGACCGGCATGGCAGACGGCAAGACTCTCGCGGAAAGCATCGGCGCTTCGATCGGCAAACCGATCGGTCCATCGGAATGGTTCGTCGTCGACCAACCGGGAATCGATGCCTTCGCGACGGCGATCGACGCCAAGGACGCGATTCATACGGATCCCGTGAAAGCCGCCAACTCCCGATTCGGCGGGACCATCGCCCAGGGGTTTTACATTGCAGGCCTGATGCCCAAAATGCTGCGGCAGGTGTTCCGGCCCGAGGGCGCAGGGCCGGGCATGGCCTATGGCGTCGAGAAGCTTCGTTTCCCCGCTGTCGTGCGCTGCGGCAAGCGGGTGCGCCTCGGCGGCCGGCTGGAGAAAGTCGAAACCGCGGGGGCCGCGGCGGTCGCATACTTCGAATTGACCATCGAAATCGAGGGAGAGGACAAGCCGGCCTGCGTGGCGCATCTGCTCGTGCGCTACGCAGGCGTTGCCCGCAATGGATGACGCTTTTCACCACATTGCCCGCCAAGAGGGCAATGCTCCGCCAGGCACGTCGCTCGATGTGCGCGAGATGCTGGCTCGGGGTGCCCATGCCGCCGGCGGGCGAGTACTGTTGCGCGATCCGAACGGCTCCCGCACCGGTGCTCAGCTGCTCGAAACCATTCCGCGAATCGCCGGCCAACTCGCCCGGCTGAACGGCGGGCGTGGACAGGTTGTCCTTATCGACGCGGCGCCGGCAAATGCAACCATTGAAGCTTACTGGGCCGCTCTGCATGCGGGCCTGGTGCCGTTGCTGCTGCCTCGGGATCGCCCGGTCGAATCGATCGCCCCGGCACTGTCCCGGCTGAGCATTCGCGGAGCCTTCGCCGCCGCGGCCGACCGCGTTCCTGCGCTCCGCGGCCTTGGCGCGTCTGCCGGATTGGTGGACTGCGGCGACGCACCCGTCGGTGGCCTGCCAGAGGGGTGGTCGCCGCTTTCCGAAGCCGGCGCTCCCCTCGCGGCGTGCAAGGCGTTCTCCGACCGGCAACTCTGCGCGTTGGCGCTTCACCGCACCGCCGACGGCACGCTCGCGCTTTCAGCCAGGTCGCAGCGCGCGGTAGCGCTGACGGGGTTGCTCGGCCAATTCGTGCTGGCGCCCGGGGAGGGCGAAGTCGTCGTGATCGGGCTTCCCGGCGGCGCGCTGATCGAATGGGTCCTGCATTGCGCTGTCATGGCGCACGCGCCAGTCACGTTGGCCGGCTTCGAAAGCCTTGCGGTGCCGGATCCGCGCACGCCCTGGCAACTCGCGGTCGCTTCCTCGCGTGCCTCTGACCCGGGCATGCCGCACGGGTTCTCGAACACCGGCACCGGCGCCTTGCGCAAGGTGCTCGTCCATGACGTCACCTTCGCCGATCCGCACGATTGCGACGACGGCGCCAATGCCGAGTTGGAAGTGTGCGTGCGCGACAGCGGCGGTTTCCTGTTCACGCGCCACCGGCAGCGCACGCCGCCGGGCTGGTTCGCCGTACCGCTGGTGGACTTGGCGGCAGCACCAGGCGCCTGCGGCCCTGCGGCCACACTGGCCGATGCATTGGGGTGGCCGCTGCAGAGCCCGCAGCAGGGCGTGCCGATTCACGACCCGGGTTCACTCGATTCCGAGGCGGCCCTGAAAAATCCGGCTCCCGCGGATATCGGGACGCTGTTGCGCTCGGCAGCGGCGCAACAGCCTGGCGCACCCGCGATCATCCAGGACGGCGTCGTCATGACCTTTGGCGCTTTCGCCGATCGTGCGGCCCGGCTCAGCACGGTGCTCCGGCAGCGCTACGAGGTCAAGCGGGGCGACCGGGTCACGTTTCTGGCGCTCAATCGGCCCGAGTTTTTCGAGACCTATCTCGCGACGGCACAACTTGGTGCGGTCTTCGCGCCACTGAACTTCCGCCTGTCGGCCCCGGAAATCCGGGAGGTACTGAACGACTGCACGCCGCGCTTGCTGATCGCCGAAGCCGACCTCGTGGAGCGTTTCGGACCCGTCCCGGACTGGCTGCCCAAAGGGGTTGAACTGTTGACGCTGGCACAGCGCGGCCACCGGCCCTGTGCATACAACACGCAACTCGAGGCGGCCGAGCCCCTCGGCGCGTTCGTTCGCGGTGACGATGAGGACCCGAGTTCCATCCTCTACACCACCGGAACCACCGGCGTACCCAAGGGCGCCGTGCGCTCCCACAAGTCGGTGCTGTGGTTCGGGCTGGTCTTCGGACCCTTGAGCCTGCGGCAGGACCCCGACGCAACCCACCTGGCCACCCCGCCGCTAT
Source organism: uncultured Bordetella sp. (assembly GCA_964599095.1). GTDB lineage: Bacteria > Pseudomonadota > Gammaproteobacteria > Burkholderiales > SG8-39 > SZAS-79. The sequence continues at coordinate 13,211 of CAZREB010000039.1, read as the reverse complement.
TCCACATTGCCGGCCACGAGACCGCGCCTTTGCCGGCTCTGGCACTCGGCAGGAAGCTGGTGATCCAGCGGCGCTTCAACGCGGAGAATGTGCTCCACGACGTCGAACAGTATCGCGTGACATCGACGTTTTCGCCCCCGACAGTGGCTGTCGAGATCGCCGAGGTGCTGCGTAAGCGTTCGGTCGACCTGTCGTCGCTGCGGGATTGGAGTTCGGGTTCGGCGCCGATGAGCATCGAAGCGCGCGACGCAATTTGCATCGCGGCTCCGGGGCTGCGGTTTCGAAACAGCCTGGGCATGACGGAAGCCGGTGGAATCGCGGCGCTACAGGGCGAAAGCCTGTTCGGGAAGCCGGCGACCTGCGTCGGTCAAGTCGCCGCTGGGGTCGGCGTGCGCATCGCAGGCGCCGATGGGAGCACCCTTGCACCGCTGGCCACCGGAGAAATACAACTGCGATCGCCACAGCTGCTCACGTGCTATTGGAACCGCGCTGACGAGACCAAGGCCGCTTTCGACGGCGGATGGTTCCACACCGGCGACCTCGGCCTCTTCGATGCGGACGGGGATCTGCACATCGTCGGCCGCCTGAAGGACATGATCATCACCGGTGGGGAGAACGTCTACGCCGCAGAGGTCGAACGTGTGCTGCAGGCGGTGCCGGGCGTCGCCGAAGCCGCCGTCATCGGCGTGCCCGACGCCAAGTGGGGCGAGTCGGTGGTCGCCTGGATCGTCCCGGAGGCCGGCGCGCAGCTGACGCAGGAAATGGTGGTGGAGCGGTGCCGCAACCAGATTGCGCACTACAAGTGCCCGCGCCACTGTTATTTCGCCGCGTCGCTTCCGCGCAATGCCATCGGAAAGGTGCAAAAGCAGAAACTGCGTGAACAATGGCACGAGTTTGCGCCGGTGCCGGGCTGAAAAGTTCGCTTTGCCCCGAGCGTCCGCGCGGCGTGAATTGCCGTGTGCGAATCGACCCGCGTGATCGAGACCCGACTGGTGCCCTGCCCGCCGCGATTGCATGCCGCAGATGCCCTTGGCCGGCGACTGCGCCAGTGCGGGATTGCAGGTGCCAGACCCCGGGCGCGGGACCGTGCCATGGGCTCTCATATGCTGCCATTTCTTACGGATGGTCCGCGTCCTTATTGGCTTTCCTGTCGAAATGCTGCCATTCATCCTGGCTGCGAACCGGGGCGTTCTGCGAACCCGAAGTTGGAGTAAAGTCGCCGCTCCGGGGAGACCTTCCATGCTCGTCCTGCACCACGCCTGGCGCTCCAGCGCCTCACGCCGCGTGCGCCTGTGCCTCGAAGAGAAAGGCCTCGCCTACGAAAGCCACGTCGTCAACCTCGAGGCGATGGAGCACCACTCGCCCGAGTACCTCAAGATCAACCCGAACGGCGTGATCCCGGCGCTGCTCCACGACGGCCGGCCGCTGTACGAGAGCGGCACGATCTGCGAATACCTCGACGAGGTCTTCCCCGACCCGCCGCTCAGCCCGGACAACGCCTACGACCGCGCCTCGATGCGCAACTGGGTGCGGCACGTCGACGCCCTGATCGGCAACCTCATCGTCTTCAACTGGCGCCACTCGCTGCAGAAGGTCGCCGAAAAATGGACCGACGAGGAACTCGCGGCACACCTGAAGAAAATCCCGAGCAAGGAAAGGCAGGAGGCGTGGCTGCGCGTCGCCCGGCGGCCGTACACCGAGGAAGAGCGTGCGGCCGCGCGGAACAAGCTGGTCGTCGACCTGCTCGATCGCATGGAGACCGCATTGAAGTCGTCGGCGTGGCTCGCCGGCAACCGCTACACGATCGCCGACATCGCAGCGGTGCCCTTCGTGAAGCGGATCGACGAAGAAATCGCGCCGGATCAGATGGAATCGAAATACCACCCGCGCGTGGCCGACTGGTGGGCGAAGATCCAGGCACGGCCGGCGTTCGCGCTTGCGAAGATCGGTCCGTTCGTGGATTCGTGACCGCCTTCGCAGGCCCGACCGAGGGCCGTCAGCGCGGCGCGGCGGTGCTCATGGCCGGCGCGTAGAAACAGAATTTGTTGCGGCCGTTCTGCTTGGCGTGATACATGGCCACATCGGCGTTCGCCTTGAGCGCATGTAATTCCTTGCCGTCCTCGGGGTAGAGCGCAACGCCGATGCTGCAGGAGATCGACAACTCGTGGCGATCGATGAAGAACGGGCGCGCAAGTTCATCGACGATCTTGCGGCCTACCATGGCGGCGTCCTCGCGCGAGCCGATCTCGCTCAGGACGACGACGAATTCGTCGCCGCCGACGCGGGCCGTCGTGTCGACCTTCCTGATGCAGCCGGCCAGCCTCTCGGCCACCGCCTTGAGCAGGCGGTCGCCGACGCTGTGTCCGTAGGTATCGTTAACCGGCTTGAACCGATCCAGGTCGACGAACATCAGCGCGAAGGACCTGCCACCCCGGTCAGCGCTCTCCGCCGCCCTGGCCATCCGGTCATCGAGCAACATGCGGTTGGGCAACCCGGTGAGGCTGTCGTAGAGCGCAAGGTCGCGCAGCTGCTTGTTGGCTTCGCGCAACGATTCGGCCAGGTTTGCTGTCTGCGTTGCGAAGTGGGCGTCGAGCGCCGAGAGCACCAGGGTGACCGACAGGATGCAGATGGTGATGATACCGATGGTTAACGCCAGCGACGCGCTCGACATCCCGCCGGTGGAATCGGCCGCGAGGCAGATGCTGTCGGGCGCGAACTTCGCAGCGGCCATGCCGGTGTAGTGCATACCGGTGATGGCGAGCCCCATGACGCCCGCGGACCCCAGCTTGGCGAGGAACGCGGCGCCAAAATGCTTCCGGCGCAACTGGAACGCGATCCACAGGGCGGCAAGCGATGCCGCGATCGCGACGATCACCGAAGCGACGAACAGCACCGGGTCGTACTCGATCGGCGGAGACATCTGCATTGCGTGCATCCCCGTGTAGTGCATCGCGCTGATCCCGACCCCCATGAGCGTTGCGCCTGCCGTCATGCTCTGACCGGTCAGGAAAGGGCGGCGCACGACGAACAGGGCCAGTCCGGAAACGACGATCGCAATTGCCATCGAAAGCGAGGTGGTCGATGCATCGTAGGCAAGGCGCAGCGGCAGGTGGAAGGCGAGCATCGCGATGAAGTGCATCGACCAGATGCCGGTGCCCATGGCGAGCGCCCCTCCGACCAGCCAGGCCCACCAGCCGCGGCCGTCCTTCTGACTGACGCGCCCGGCCAGTTCCAGCGCGGTATAGGAGGCGACGACCGCCACGAAGAGGGAGAGCGCGACCAGCTGATAATCGTAGTGACCGGTCATGGGCTTCCTGGTCCTCTTCCCGTTGGTCCCGGCGCGGCGGCCGAGGTCAGCCGCACCATGATAAGCAAAACGACCGGAAATTCAATCCTCCTTGATCGCGCCGGGGAACCGCGCAGCTCGATGGCGCGGCGTGTACACATCATCGCGGTCGATTGCCGTACATTGCAGTTCTCGCACTGCTGCTGACCTATTGACCCGCCTGCCCGGCACTCCCGCAGGAGAACCCACAACCATGACCCAGCTCAGGATAGGCGCAGCCACCGCCGCCCGCATCGAGGAAAGCTACGAACCCAACTTCAACGCGGTCAAGTTCTTCCCCGACTGGGACCCGGCCGTCCTCGACGAGCACCGCGACTGGCTGACGCCCAACCACTACGACCCGGGCTCCGGCTTCCTCAAGCTGAGCGTGCACAGCTGGCTGATCACGGTCGGCGGCAAGCGGATCCTGATCGACGCCTGCGTCGGCAACCACAAGTCGCGCGAGGCGCGCCCCTTGTGGCACATGCAGGACCGGCCCTACCTCCAGCGGCTCGCCGCCGCAGGCGCGAAACCGGAGGACATCGACATGGTGATGTGCACCCACCTGCACGTCGACCACGTCGGCTGGAACACGCGGCTGGAGAACGGCCGCTGGGTGCCGACCTTCCCGAATGCGCGGTATGTGTTCAGCCGCGAGGATTACAACCACTATCTTGCGGTGGACCTCGACCCGGAGAGCGGCCCCGCCAACCTGGGCTCGTTCCGCGACTCGGTGCTGCCGGTGATCGACGCCGGCCTCGCGCAGATGGTCTCCGGCGCGGTAGCGCTCGACGAGCACCTCAAGGTGGAGCCGGCGCCCGGCCACACGCCGGGCACGATAGCGATCAAGTTCGAGTCGCAGGGCGAGCGTGCGGTGTTCTGCGGCGACATCCTGCACCACGCATTGCAGGTGTATCGGCCGCACTGGAACAGCTTCGCCTGCGCGCACGCCGAGAATGCCCGGGCGAGCCGCAAGAAGGTGCTCGAGGAATGCGCCGGTGGCGCGTTGCTGATGCCGGCGCATTTCGGCGCGCCTTTCGCATGCAACATCGACCACAAGGGCGGCGGGTTCGTGCCGCGCTTCGTGGGCTGAGGCGCAGACCGTCATGACCCGCCGCATCGTCGACCTGTCGATCTACCTCGAAAACGACGTGATCTCCGACCCGCCGCCGTTCGGCCCGAAGATCACCTACATGGGCCACGACTCAACCTTCGGGCAGATGGCGCCGTTCTTCCCCGGCCTGAAGAAGGAAGACCTGCCCGACGGCGCCGCCTGGGCGGTCGAGAAGGTCGAACTGATCACGCACAACGGCACGCACCTCGATGCGCCGTGGCATTTCCACCCGACGATGAACGGCGCGTCCGGCAAGCCCGAGCGCGCGATCGCGATCGACGAGGTCGACCTCGACTGGTGCTTCCAGCCCGGCGTGAAGCTCGACTTCCGGCATTTTCCCGATGGCTACGTCGTCACCGCCGGCGACGTGGAGAAAGAGCTTGCGCGCATTGGCCACACGATCAAGCCGCTCGAGATCGTCGTGGTGAACACGCGCGCCGGATCGCGCTACGGCCGCGACGATTATGTTTCCGCGGGCTGCGGCATGGGCTACGACGCGACGATGTACCTGCTCGAGCGCGGCGTGCGCCTGACCGGCACCGACGCGTGGAGCTGGGACGCGCCGTTCGTGCACACCGCGGAGAAATACAAGCAGAGCGGCGACGCGAGCCTGATCTGGGAAGGGCACAAGGCCGGCCGCGACATCGGCTACTGCCACCTCGAGAAGCTGCACAACCTCGAGGTACTGCCGGCCGACGGGTACATCGTCTCGTGCTTCCCGCACAAGATCCGCGGCGCTTCGGCCGGGTGGACGCGGGCGGTGGCGATCCTCGACGAGCGGCTGATGGCCGCGATGTCGGCATGAACGGCCGCCGCTAGGTTTTCGGCGGTTCCCTCGGCGGGGCTTCGGGCACCGCCGGCTCCGCGGGAACAGTCGGCTCCGCAGGCGGGCGGCGAAACGTGGCACGCAACTGCTGCTGCGTATCCCAGCGCCAGAACCGGAACGACACCGAGACCAGCGGCAGCTCCTGCGAAGCGTTCACTCGCCGGTAGTCGAGCGGCAGGCAATTGTCGAAGAACGTCTCGCCGGGCTGGAGCCGGTCGAGCGAGTCGAGGCTCTCGCGCCCGTCGGGAAAGGCGCGGCCGAGCGTCACGATATGCCGTGAGACGCGCGCCGGCAGGACGAACCCGTCGGGACGCCATCGCAACTCGAAGGGTTCCGGCGGCGCCAGCGCCGGCACAGACGCGAACGTGGAGCGTGCGGTCGCGCCGTCCGCCGCCTTCCATTCCACACGCCACCGGGGCGCCGGGAGCGCCGACTGCCAGAGCACGTGCACGTCTGCACCGCCCCGGCAGAGGTACCCGGCGCTGCCGTCCGCCGAAACGTACTGGCCCCTGAAGTCGAGCTCGACACGCTCGATCTTCATGCCGGCCGGCACCTGCCAGTGCTCGGTCCACACCTCGCCGACTCCGGGCAGCGTGAACCGGCGCTGCCCTGCGATCCGGAACGGCACCGGCTTCTCCGGTGCAAGTGCGCGCCGGACATCCGTCACGCCGCGCCCAAATTGGAACACCCAAGGCTGCGCGAACTGGGCCGCAAGCGCCGGCCCGATCAGGATCGCGAGGCCGGTCGCGCCGATCGCGAAGGAATCGCCGGCGGCGAGCGAGACGAACTTGCCCACGAGCCTGTGCAAACCGAAATACAGCACCGGCGCCCCGAGGAACAGGAGCCCGTAGAAAACGGCGAGCGCTTCGGGCCCGCCGACCGCGCGCGCCGGAAACCACACCGCCGCGGCGGTCGCCAGCGCGATGGGAATCGTCGCCACGCGCAGATAGAGCCAGGGCCCGGCCAGGCCGCGCTTCGCGTAGGCGCGCCGCTCGGCGCGCAGGCCCAGGCCGATCACCCCCAGCGCGACGAGCGCCAACACGCCCCAGATGGGCAGCGCCGAGCGCCAGAGATCCTCGGCCTCATTCATCGCGCGCCTCCAGCGAGCGCACCGCGCGCAGGACCGCCTGCGGAGCCTCCCGCGACAGGAAATGGCCCGCCACCGGGATCACCTGCCGCTCGCAGTGACCGCTGAAATGCCGCGCGGCGTCGGCCGACTGCGCGGGCGGCCCGACGCCGTCGCATTCGCCGTGCAGCACGACGGTCGGCACCGCGATCCTTGGTTGCGCGGCAAGCTGCCGCTCGAGATCGTCGTAAGCCGGATCGCCCGGCGCGTTGCCGTAGCGATGGCGATAGGACTGGATCGTGACGTCGACGAAGTCCGGGTTGTCGAAGCTCGCCGCGGTCGCCTCGAACTCGGCATCCGTGAAGCCCCAGTTGGGCGACCACAGTTTCCACAACAGCTTCGCAATGCCGCGCCGATTCTTCGCAAGGCCTTCGCGACCCCGCTCGGTGTGGAAATACCACTGGTACCAGTAGCGGTGTTCCTGCATTTCGTCGGCCGGCGTTCTGCTCGCGGCACCAATATCCTGGATCGCGTAGCCGTTGATCGTGACCAGCCCTCGTACCCGCTGCGGCCACAACGCCGCAACGACACACGCTGCGCGGCCGCCCCAGTCGTAACCGGCAAGCAAGGCCTTGTCGATCCCGAGGGCATCCATGAAGTCGCGCAGGTCCGCACCTACCGCCGCCTGCTGGCCCGAGCGCGGCGTCGACTTGTCGAGGAAACGCGTCGGTCCGAAGCCGCGCAGCCACGGCACCAGCACGCGGTAGCCGGCTTTCGCGAGGCCTTCGGCCACCGCGTCCCAGTCGTGCACATCCGATGGCCAGCCGTGCAGCAGGATCGCCGGCGGGCCGTCGCGCGGGCCGGATTCGAGGCAGGCGATCTCGAGGACGGGGGTTCGGGCGGTACGAATATTGTTCATGGGGTGATTTTATTCGCGTGTCGCGGACGCGCCACGCTCTTGCGGCGGTGTCCAGAGTCGCTGCAACACTCGAAATCCGATCAATGTCACCGGGATCATCAGCCACATGCCCATGGCGAACCAGAGCGGCACGGCGGGATCGTGCGTCGCGTCGAGGATCCAGCCGGCCAGCGGCGGGAGCGTCGACAGGCCGAGGAAATACACGGTCGAGGACATCGCGAACCCGGCGTTGCGGCTGCCGGGGCGCAGCACTTCGGCAGGCAGCGCCATGATCCCGCCGGTGCACCCCCCGCGCAGCAGGCCGAAGAGCAGGATCCAGGGCAGCGCCGGCCCCGCCTGCGGCAGCATGAAGCACGACAAGGCCGCGCCGAGCGCACCGGCCGTGATGAACGCATTCGGCTTGCGGGTGCGATCCGTCAGGAAGCCCCCCACCGGCACCGAGCCGAGCGCGACGACGGCCGAAAGGCTGACCAGGAACCCGGCTTGCGCAACACCCGTGCCGCGCGATATCAGCAGCACCGGCGCAAAACTCATGAACAGCAGGTAGCCGGAGGAGAACCACATGCGCATCGCGGAGGCGAGCAGCGCAAGCACGAACTCGCGGCGGTCCAGTTGCAGGCCGTGTCCCTTCGGGCGGGCCGGCACGCCCGGAGATGCGCCGATGCCCGTGGGCGGGTCGCGGTAGATCGCGAGCACCATCGCGAGCGCCGCACCGGTCAGCGCCGCGTTGGCGAGCATCGCCGCCTGCCAGGAACTCACTGCACCGATGCCCGCAAGCAACCCGGTGGCCACGCCGACGCCGAGGCCGAAGCTCGCGGCGTTGATCGCCATCGCGGTCGAAATCTCCCGGCCGGCGAACCAGTCGGTCACCACCTTCAGGCCCTGCGTCGTCAGCACGGCCGCACCGCCGCCCCCGATGAGGCGCGCCACGACCATCACCGCGTACGACCCGCTCGCGGCGAAAAGAAGCGCCGAGGCCAGCATCAACGCAAGCGCGATCGCCATCGTGCGCCGGTCGCCCACGCGCGCGGCAAGCATCCCGCCGGGCATCGCGAGGAACACTCCCGGCAGCATGAACAGGCCGGTGAGGACGCCGATCTGCGCATAGGAAAGGCCCGCCCGCGCGACGAGCAGCGGCGCCAGCGCCTGCACAGCCTGCACCTGTGTCGCTGCGGCCAGGCCGACCAGGAACATCATTGCGAGCACGGCCCAGCGCCGATTCGCGGGAGCCACGCCTGGCGGGCGGCCCGAAGGCTGTTGTGTGACTATGCTGCGTCCTCTCGGCCGATCTCTACAGCCGCTCGTCCGGCGGCGCGATCTCGGTGACCAGGTCGCGGATCAGGCGCTTGTTCGGCAGCGGCGCGACGTTCATCGCGCGCTCCTCGAGGCGCGCGGTGCACGCATACACCGTCTTGCCGTCCACGCTGACCATGCATTCCTTGCAGGTGTTCGCGCTGGTGCAGGAATAGCGGATCGCGAGGGACGGGTCGCGGTGCGCGCGGATCCAGCGAAGCGCATCCAGCACCGACTGGCCCGGCTCGAAAGGCACCTCGTGGAGTTCCACGCGGGCGTCTTGGCCCGGGGCGCCGCGCGTAATCCTCAGCCGCGCGATTGCGCTCATGCGATCACCTGGTTGCGTTCCCAAGCCGGGTCCATGCCCGGGAAATCCTCGCGCTGGTGCGCGCCGCGGCTCTCGGTGCGGCTGAGCGCCGAAGACGCCACGCAGCGCGCGACGCCGAGCATCGTCGACAAGTCGAGCCAGTCGGCCAGTTCGGTGTCGTAGGGCTTGCCGGACTTCGGTTTCATGGCCGGGAGCGCGTCGGCCATCGCCCCGATCCGGCCGAGCGCCCGTTCGAGCCCGGCCGCGGTCCGGAAAGGCCCGACCTCCTTCTGCATCAGCGCCTGCAGTTCCTCTATCATCGCCGCCGCGTTCGCCGCGGGCGCCGCAGTGCCGTCGTTCAGGCGCGCGATCGCGTCGGTAAATGCGGCCTCGCCTGCCCGCGCGCCGTTCGTTGCCTTGACGCGTTCCGCCGCGCTGCGTCCGGCGGTGCGCCCGAACACCAGCGCTTCGGTGATCGCGTTGCCCGAGAGCCGGTTCGCGCCGTTCGCGCCGCCGACGGCTTCGCCCGCGACGAAGAGGCCGGGCACGCGCGTAGCCATCGCCGTGTCCGCCCTCACGCCGCCCATGTGGTAATGCGCGATAGGCGCGACTTCGATCGCCTGCCTGGTGAGGTCGATGCCGTTCTTCGCCAGCCGGTCGATCACCGGGCCCGCAGCCGCGCGCAGCTCGGCCTCGCTGCAATGCTCGAACGACAGCCATGCGCCGCCGTGGGGCGATCCCCTTCCGGCCTCGACTTCCTTGACGATCGCGTAGGTGGCGAGGTCGCGCGTGACGACGTACTTGCCGTTGTCCTCGGCGCCGTACTTCTCGACGAAGCCTTCGCGATTGCCGTTCAGAAGGCGCCCGCCGAGCTTGTAGCGGAACGGGTCCCACATGATCGGGTCCATGCCGATCAGGCGCGGCGCGAGGTGGCCGATCGGGAAGAACTGCACGAACTCCATGTCGACCAACTCGGCGCCGGCGGCGAGGCACAGCGCGTAGCCGTCGCCGCCCATGTTGGCCGAGGCGCTGTTCCTCAGGTAGAGGCGCGTGAGGCCGCCGGTAGCGACCACGGTGGCCGCCGCCGAGATCGTCACTGCCTCTCCGGTGGCGAGGTGCAGCGCGGTCGCGCCTACACATTCGCCATCGCGTACCGCGAGTTCGGTGACCAGCAGGTCGCCGACCCGGCGGATTTCCGGCGTTCGGATTACGCGGGTGCGCAAGGTCTTCGAGACGGCGGGGCCGGTATTGAGAAAGTCGACGTACACGCAGCGCGGCCGGTCGTGCCCGGGCGCGAAGGCCTGCTTCATCGGGCCGGTCTTGCCGCCGACCCTCGCCCAGCCTACGCCCCATGCGTCCATTTCGCGGATCACTTCCGGGCCTTCTTCGCACAACAGGCGCGCAAGCGCCGGGTCGCACAGGCCGCGGCCGGCCGTGAGCGTATCGGCGTAGTGGTGCTCCCAGTGGTCGGGCACCTCTTCGCCTACCGACACCGCAACGGTCATCTGCGCCATGATGGTCGCGCCGCCGCGGCCGATCAGGCTGCGGTCGGCCAGCAGCACTTTCGCGCCGCCGCGCGCGGCTTCGATGGCCGCGTACATCCCGGCGCCGCCGGCGCCGATCACCAATACGTCGGTCTCCAGGTGCATGACCGGATTGTCGCCGATCACGGCGTGACGCCCGCCTTCTTCATCAGGTCCCACGATTTTGCGATGTCGGCCGCGAGGAACTTCGCGAACTGCTCCGGCGAGTTGCCCACCGGCGTGGCGCCCACCGAGGCGAGGCGCTCCTGCACGGCAGGCACCCGCAGCGCCTTCGCGGTGTCGTCGGCGATTCGCGCGACGATCTCGCGCGGGGTCTTCGCGGGCGCCAGGATCCCGTACCAGCCGACCGCCTCGTAGCCCGGCACGCCCGACTCGGCCACCGTCGGCAGGTCCTTGAAGAGCGGCGAGCGCTCGCTGCCGGTGACCGCGAGCGCGCGAAGCTTGCCGGACTGCACGTGCGGCAGCAATGGCGGCGGCGGGCCGAACATCACGGTCACCGTGCCGGCGACCAGGTCGTTGACCGCCTGCCCGATGCCCTTGTACGGCACGTGCGTCATCCTGGCCTGGCTCATCGACATGAAGAGTTCGGCCGCGAGGTGCGAAGCGGAACCCGGGCCGGAAGACGCAAAGTTGGCCGCGCCCGGCTTCGCCTTCGCGTAGGCAATCAGTTCCTTCACCGACGACACCGGCATCGATGCGCTTACCGCAAGGAGGTAAGGCGGCGCGCTGACCAGCGTCACCGGCGCGAGATCCTTGAGGTTGTCGGGCGTCACCGCGCCGCCGGCCGCCATCAGCAGCGTGTAGCCGTCGGGGGCCGAGCGGGCGACCGCGCCGGCGCCGACCACGCCGGCCGCGCCCGGCTTGCTCTCGACGACCACCGGCTGGCCCCAGCTCTCGGAGAGCCGCTGGCCGATCACGCGCGCCAGGATGTCTGCGCCGCCCCCCGGCGGGAAAGGCACCACCATCGTGACGGTGCGCGCCGGATACGCTTCTGCGGCGCCCGCCGTTGCCGGCAGCAATGAAGCTGCAGCCGCGGCGATCGCGATTGCGCACGCGATCCCGGCGGCGAACCGGCGCGACCCCGTCGGCCGCAAGGCGTTTCGTTTTGTGCTCATGGCTTTCCTTCCTTGGGTTGTCAGATATTCGATGCTTGCTGCAAGAAGCGGGCCGGTGAATAAGGCTTCGGATCGCGCAACGGCGGCCGCCCGAGCACGAGGTCCGCGCACAGCCGGCCGATCGCCGGACCGAGCGTCATGCCGTTCTGCGCCACCGCGTGGTAGAGGCCCGGCACGCGCGCCGACTCGCCGATCGCCGGCTGCGTCACGAAAGCGGTGCCGGTCCAGGACCGGATCACCAGCAGCGGGCCGAGGCCCGGCAGCATCCGCAACACGACCGCGAGGTTGCCCGAGATGCCCTGCAGCGAAGGCCGCATGCGCCTGGACCCCGCGTCGTAATGCGCGCGCCAGCCGCCGCCGATGATCAGGTTGCCGTTGGCCGCCTGCTTGAGCGTCAGCCTGCGCGTGGCGTGCGCAAGGTGATAGGGGATTACCGGCGGCATCGCTTCGCTGACCAGCATCTGGATCGGGTTCGGCCGCACCGGCAGCGGATCGCCGGCCAGCGCGCCGATCGCGCCGGCCCATGCGCCGGCCGCATTGACGACGCGCTTCGCCTTGAAGACGCCGCGGTCGGTGCGCACTTCGAACGCCCCTGCGACACCCGAGATCGACGACACGCGGGTACGCGTATGCACTTTCGCGCCGGCGGCGAGCGCGGCGGCCAGCACCGCGGGCGCGGCCTTCAGCGGGTTGATCTTGCCTTCGTCGCGCGAAAGAGAGGCGGCGACGATGTCCTTCGACAGGTAAGGCGCAAGCGAGCGCGCCTCGTCGCCGGTCAGCATCTCGATCGCAAGGCCGGCGCCGCGCTCCAGCGCCACCTTGCGGCGCAGGTGCACGAGGCTCGCCGGATCGTCGGCCACCGTCAGGCCGCCGTCGATCGCAACCTCGATGTCGGCTTCGCTCCCGGCCGCGAATTCGCTGGCGAGTTCGTCCCACAGGTAGACCGAGTCGCGTTGCAGCGCGAGGGTCGAGACCGGCGCGCGCACCGCGGCCGCGTCGCCGAGGTCCTGGAACCCGAAAGTCTGGAACTGCACATGCAGGCTGCCGGCGTTCGTGCCGGAGGCCTCCGCATGCGGCGTGTTGCGCTCGAGGACCGCGACCGCCTGCCCGGCGCGCGCGAGTTCGCGCGCGGTGCACAGCCCCACGACGCCGCCGCCGATGACGAGCGTGTCGACCTCGGCGACGGCCGCGCCGGCCTCCGCCGGCAGTGGCGCGAAGGCTTCCTCGAGTGTCGCGAAGGTGCCGATGTCGGGCTGCGTCCGGGCCAGCGCACCCATCGGCACCGGGCGGAGCGGCGCCTGCACGCGGAACCAGTCCGCCTCGCCGGGTACCGAATCAGCGGCTTCGGCCAGCATCTGCGCGATCGTGAGCGAGCAGTAGCGTCCCTGGCAATGGCCCATGCCGCAGCGAGTGGCGCGCTTGATTTCGGCGAGGTCTCTCACGCCGCGCGCGATTTCGACCCGCACCGCGCCGAACGCGACGCTTTCGCAGCGGCATACGAGCGTGTCGTCGCCGGCCAGCTTGTGGCCGCGCAACGGCGCCTCGAACACGCGCCAGAGGGCCTGCTGGAAGGACGTCTCGCGCGCAAGCCCCGCCAGCGCCTCGTCCTTGCGGCCGGCCTGCTCGGCGCGCGCGGCGCCGAGGTCGCGCGCCGCGGCGAGTCCGGCAAGGCGCCCCTGCGCGAGCGCCGCGTGCGCGCCCC
>CAZREB010000038.1:0-37066 GCA_964599095.1 uncultured Bordetella sp. | reverse complement strand
GCCTCGCCGGACGGCAAGGCTCAGACCACCACCGCGAAGCGGTTTAGTTCAACTTTACTTGGTTGACATTTTTAGTTGACAAATTTAGTTGACAGATGGGTCCTGTCAACTATCTCGGTTCCAGATTCCCGTGTTCGGCCGTCATCCTTTCGCTACCTAAACACGTTAAGCGTGCTTGCCGCAAATAACAATCCCTCCGCCCGCATGCTTGACCCGGAATCGCCGCTTGCCGCGTCCGCCCCCGACCCGAAGCCCAGGCGCCTGCTCGACGCGGTCCGCGACGCCATCCGCCTGAAACACTACAGCCCGCGCACGGAGGTGACGTACGTCCACTGGATCAGGTGGTTCATCTACTTCCATGGCAAGCGGCACCCGCGCGAGATGGGCGCGGCCGAGGTGACGGCGTTCCTCAATCACATGGTGCAGACCCGGGACGTGGCGGCCGCGACGCAGAACCAGGCGCTGTCGGCCCTATTGTTCCTGTACCGGGAGGTGCTCACCGAGCCGCTGGCGTGGCTCGACGGCCTCGAGCGGGCCAAGGGGCCGGCGCGGGTGCCGACGGTGTTGAGCGTCCCGGAGGTTTCCGCGCTGCTCGCGCAGATGACCGGGACGAAGTGGCTGATGGCGGCGCTGCTCTACGGCGCCGGCCTTCGGCTGCGCGAATGCCTGACGTTGCGGGTGAAGGATGTGGACTTCGACTACCGGCAGGTCGTGGTGCGGCAGGGCAAGGGTGCGAAGGACCGGCGCGCGCTGCTGCCCGGGACCGTGGCGGAGCCGCTGCAGGCACATCTCGCGCGGGTGAAGGTGCTGCACGAGCGGGACCTGGAAGCGGGTTACGGCGAGGTGGAGCTACCCAATGCGCTCGACCTCAAGTACCCGAGTGCCGGGCGTCAGTGGGGCTGGCAGTTCGTATTTCCCTCGCACAAATTCTCGGCCGACCCGCGCAGCGGCGTGATCCGCCGGCACCACGTCTACGAGAACTACGTGATCCGCGGCGTGAAGCTGGCCGCGTCGCGCGCGGGGATCGCCAAGCACGTGAGCTGCCACACTCTGCGCCACTCGTTCGCCACCCACCTGCTCGAGAACGGCTACGACATCCGCACGGTGCAGGAGCTGTTAGGGCACTCGAGCGTCGAGACGACGATGGTCTATACGCACGTTATGAATAAGGGCGGTCGCGGGGTTTTCAGCCCGTTGGACGTGCCTCGCGACCGGGTGGCGCCCGGGCGCGAGTAGACGATCACGCCGTTTGCCGTGCCTTCCTAGCCATCCGCCCTACCCACCAGGCGGTGGCGAGCGCGACGGCTATGACGAGCGCATCCTGCGCATGCAAGTGCATTTGGTCTCGCCTGGACGAAGCCTTCAGTGCGACGAACATCTCGGCCATCGAATACGAATCGTAGGCGACAAGCCCGATTGCGGGTGCAAAAGCCAGCAGGGTGCCCCAGGCCGCCCTTGCCGCCGGAGGCCGGCGAACGAGAAAGAAGGTCCCGGTCAGGACCGCGAAAACAAGGGCGCCTATGGCCGGCTTCTGGAGGATCTGCGTCGATCCCTTGGCCACCCAGGAGGCAAACGTGAAGGCAGGGGCAAGGAAAAAGTTGGGGATGCGATACGGATAGTCGGCTCCCTGAAAGAGAATGAAGGAAAAGAACGTGGCGTACGAAACCAGCAAAAGCGTGACGAGCATCGTCGTGATGCCGGCAGCAGCGGTTCGCCAGACTGTCGGATTCGACGTTTCGAAGGCTCTGCCGATGATGAACGCCGCGGCCAGGCCGAAAACCGCGGCTTCGAGCTGCGCGATCCAGCCCGGCAGCCCGGCGCCGCCGGCGAAGTATTTGGGCCAGAGAAGATAGGCGCCCAGAAAACTCCCGACGCAAAAGAACAGGCAGAACGGGCTCGGGAATCCCAGGGCGCGTTCGCGGGCGCCGGCCAGGACCGGTGCGTCGCGTAGCGGGGCGCGATGGTCAGACGCGGGAGCCTCCATCTCCGTGGCGCGCACGGTCACGGAAGCGAGGGTGACGGCCAGGGCAAAGACCGGCAGCGGGAAAAGCGCCCAGTTGCCGGTCGGGTGCATCGTGATCAGGCTCAGCGTCGGCGCCACCATGAAGACGATATGAAAAGGCGCCATCAGCACGGGGTGGGTCGCCGAGATGCGCCCGTTCGACTCGTAGTCGAGGTAGATCCCGGTGGCATTGACCAGGTGCACCGCCGCCAGTGCGCCCGCCGCCACCAGCAACCCGGGCGGAATCCGGCCTGTCGTCAGGAGCCTGATCGCAGCGAAGAGGCTGAGCGTGGCCGGCACGATATCCATGAGTGCCATGCGCGCCCTCGCTGATAGCAGGATCGCTTCGATGCTACCGGACTGCGACACCAGACCAATGAGCGCCGCGATCCAGGCCGCGCAGAGCAGGATCCAAAGGGCGGCCAGCAGGGAGCGTTTGATCTTTGCGACGCCGGCGCGCGCGATAGCCTCGTCGTAGTCCTCGCGCTTGCGGTCGTTCAGGAGGATTTCGTAGGCTTTCTCGATTTCGGCGAATCGCGCCGTTGCCTCGGCCGATCCATTCTTGTCGGGACGATAAAGTTCCCCCAGGCGCAGGCAGGCCGCCTCGATGACGCTCTTCGAGGCCGAGCGGCTTACGCCGAGCCGTTCATACAGGGTGCTTGACATGGACAGGACGTGAAGACGCTACGGCTCGACCGGATATTGCCAAATCCGAAATATACGGCCTTTCTCTTGTCACTTCAGCAAGGGTCATTGTGGACCGATAGGCAGTCCGAAGGAGGAGCCCCTGGCTGTGAACGACGCGCCGCTCAGGTCCGGATGGCCTTGAACGATGGCAGCCGCCGCGCAGAAATCGAATTTACAGATGGCAGCATTTCGTCCGGAGAGTCAATATCTACGAGGGGGTCAACAAAAAGATGGCAGCATTACACCCGCCGGCCGCCCTCCAACCTCACCCCGCCCGCTGCGAGAATCCCCTCTCGAACACCCCTTCCGCAATCCGGTTCTTGAGGATCTCGATCGAACCGCCGGCGATCATCCAGCCGCGGCAGCGGCGCACGCAGTACTCGACCAGCTCTTCCTGGCTGTAGCCGGTGCCGCCCATGACCTGCAGCGCCTCGTTGGCGACGTCGAAGCCGGCCTGGTTGCAGAAGGCCTTGGCGATCGCGGTTTCCTCGGCCGAAGGGAACCCGCGGTCGGCGTTGGCCGCGGCGCGGTAGAGCAGGAGCTGGCCGGCGTCGAGCTTCATCTTCATGTCGGCGAATTTCCACTGGATTCCCTGGAACTCGCACAGCAGCCTGCCGAACTGCTTTCGCTGCATCGCCCACTGGCGCGCGCACTCGAACGCGTACCGCCCGAGCGCGAGCGAGCGCGAGGTGTTGCCGATGCGCTCGACGTTGAACCCGGCGATCTGCTTCTTGAACCCGCCTTCGCGCAGCACCACCATCTCGGGCGGAACAAAGACGTTGTCGAAGTAGAGCTGCGTCCATTCCTCGCCCGACATGAAGGCGGAAGGATCGCCGCGGCGCAGGCCTTCGGATTTAGTGTCGATCAACACGGAGCCGATGCCGCCTACGCCGGGACCGAAGCGCACGTAGGCGAGGATCACTTCGGCGTAGCCCGAGTGCGTGACGAACACCTTGCTGCCGTTGATGCGGAAACCTTCGCCGTCGGGCGTCGCCGTGGTGCGCAGGTCGGTGACCGCGCTGCCGGCCTCGGGCTCGGTCATGCCGACCGAGATCACCGCTTCGCCGGCAAGGATGCGGGTGAGGTAGCGCTGCTTTTGCAACGGCGTGCCGTATTCGGCCAGCACGCGCACCGGGCCGAAGTTGCCGGCCTGCACCACGTCGGCGCTGCGCGGGCAGACCGAGGCCACGGTCTCGATCGCGATCACCGCGTCCATCAGCGCGCCGGCCTGCCCGCCGTCTTCCTCGGGCATCGTGATGCCGAGCAGGCCCTGCTGGCCCATCAGCTTGGCGACGTCCCACGGATGCGCGGGGTTGTGCGCGCGCGCGAGCCTGCCTGCGGCGAGGTGCTTCTCGGCGAAGCGCCGCACCGATTCGCGGAACTCGTTCTGCTCGGGGGTGAATTCGAAGTTCATGCGGGTCTTTCCGGTTGTTCCTTCATGACGACCAGGCCGTCCACGGCCACCACGCCGCCGGCCGAAACCATCAACGGGTTGATCTCGGCCTCTGCGACCGGCTGGTTCTCGATCAGCGCGAGGCGAGAGACGGCAACCACCGCACGCGCGAGCGCCTGCACGTCACCCTTGGGCAGGTTGCGGTAGCCGGAGAGGATTGCAAAGCCCTTGACCTTCGCGATCATCGCGAGCGCTTCGTCCTCGGTCACCGGCGCGCAGGCAAGCGCGGTGTCGCGGTAGATCTCCGCAAGCTGCCCGCCGAGGCCGACCAGCACCACCGGCCCGATCATCGGGTCGTGGCGGTAGCCGACGATCGCCTCGGCGAGGCCCTTGGCCATCGCCTGCACCAGCACGCCGTCGATCCGGGCCGTCGGCGCATTCGCGCGGACCTTCGCGAGCATCGCCTCGACGAGCGAATCGAATGCGGCCCGGTCCGCGATGCCGAGCGCGACGCCGCCGGCTTCGGTCTTGTGCAGGATGTCCTTCGACAGCACCTTGGCGGCCACCGGGTAGGGGATCGAATGCGCGTACCGCGGCGCGGTCGCCACCTCGCGGTTCACCGTGGGCACGCCGAGAGATTCGAACAGAGCAAGGGATTGCGCTTCGTCGAGCGTGCCGGTGCGCGGCAGGCTGCCCGGCCACGCGAGCGCCTTCGACGGTTGCACTTCGACCGGCGCGCGCCACGCGAAATAGGCGGAAAGCGCGTCCGCGCAGCCCTCGGGCGTGCGGAAGGCGGGCACGCCTGCTTCGGCCAGCAGCTTCAGCGAAGCCTCGGCATGCGGCGCGAGGAAGGCGGCCAGCGGCTTTTCCTCACGCTTCACTCCGATGATCGGCTTGACCGCGAGGCCGGGATGGAACTGCGCCGACGACCCGACGACGGCCAGCGCCGCGTCGCAGTCCGGGTGCGCCAGCAGGCCTTCGAGCACCACGCGGTACTTGTCGGCGGTGGCCGCGAGCGTGAGGTCGATGATCGGCGCCTTGCGGATCGCCACGCCTTTGTCCTTCAGCGAGGCGATCAGCGCGTCGTCCGGGGTAAGCGTGTCGATGCCGAGCGTGCCGAGCCGGTCGACCACGCTGGCCGCGCCGCCGCCGGTGGTCGTGACCACCGCAACGCGCGGCTGGTGGGCAATCTTCGGGGGCTTGCGCCCGGACAGCAGCGGCACGATCTCCACGAGCGTCTCGAGCATGTCCACCCGCACGACGCCGTTGTGGCGGAAGAATGCGTCGATCGCCGCATCGCTGCCGGCGAGCGCGCCGGTGTGCGACTTCGCCAGCGCCTCGCCGAGCGCCGAGCGGCCGAGCTTGTAGGCGACCACCGCCTTGCCGTTCGCGTACGCGACGCGCGCCGCCCGCGCGAGCCGCTCCGCGTCGCGGATCGTCTCCAGGAACAGCAGGATGACTTTGGTGTCCGGGTCGACCGCGAGCATCTCCGCGATCTCGCCGACCCCGAGGTCCGACTCGTTGCCTACCGACACCAGCTTGTTGAACCCCAGGCCGCGCGGGGCTCCGCGCGAGATCAGCGTGCCGATGATGGTGCCGCTCTGCGACACCACGCTCGCGCCGCCGCGCGGCAGCGAGTCCATCTCGAACACCGCGTTCACCGTGATCGTCGAGCCGGTCGCCACGTTGGCGAGGCCGATCGAATTCGGCCCGATGATCCGCACGCCGAGCGATTTCGCCAGCGCCACGAGCTTCGCTTCCCGCTCGGCGCCTTCGCCGCCGATCTCGGCAAAGCCGTCGCTGTAGATCGTGGCGAGCGGCACGCCCTTGGCCGCGCAGTCGCGCAGCACCGCCTCGACCTGCGGCGCCGGCACCATGATGAAGGCGTGGTCGATCTCGCCGGGCGCGTCGGCGAGCGTCGGGTAGGCGGGCTCGCCGAGGATTTCGTTGCGGCCCGGGTTGATCGGCACGATCCGCCCGGTGTAGCCGTGCTTCCTCATGAAGCGCTGCGGCCGCGCGGTGTTCTTGGTCGCGTCTCCGGAGGCGCCTACCAGCGCGACCGAGCGCGGCGCAAAGAGCGCTTCGGCGAGGGGGACCGCCATCAGCCGAGTTCCGCGACCGCTGCGATCTTCTCCAGCCGCCAGAGTTTCTCGACCAGCACTTTCGCCTTGGCGTCGCCGAGCACCGGCCCGGCCAGCTCGAGGAACTTGTCTTCGAGGTCGCGGTCGGTCAGCGGCAGCTCGGGGTCGCCCTTGCGCGCCGGCTGCAGGAACTCCGCCTTGCGCCCGTCGGTGGTTTCGATCGCGACCCGCGCGGCGCGCTGGCCCGGGAAGGCGGCGTCGAGTTCGGGGTCGATGACGACGTCGATCTTCTTCATGAGGTCCCGGGTGACCTTGTCGTCCATGCAGGCGGGCTCGAAGGCCGCCAGCCGCACGCTGCCGTGCACCAGCGCATTGGCCACGACGTACTTGAGGCTGAAGCGCGCCTCGGCCGGCGTGGCCGGGTTCTCGTAGCCGGAGACTTCCTTGGCCGCGCGGTACGAGCCGACCTTGATGCGCGCGATGTCCGAAGGCTTTGCGCCGAGCTTTTTCTGCACCTCCTGCGCGCCGTCGATCGCAGCGAACGTGTGGCCGCAGCAGGCGTGGTTCTTGAAGGTCATCTGCGTGATATGGAATTCGCTGCCCAGGGTCGCCACCGCCTTGTCCCAGTCCGGGCCGTCACTCATCGCGATGCCGAAGCCGGCCTCGCCTTCGATCACGTCGAGCGACCCGGTCACGCCTTCCCGCGCCCCTGCGGCCGCGAGGATGCCGGCCTCGGCCGCGTGGCCGGCATGCATCGGCTTCGACATCGAATCCATGCGGAACGCCTGCTGCAGGGCGGCAGCGAAGGTGGCGGTGGTGGCCAGCGCATGCGCAAAGCGTTTTGCATCGAGGCCGTACAACTCGGCGGCGGCCGCGGCGGCGCCGAAGCAGCCGATCGTGCCGGTGTTGTGCCAGTACTTGTAGTGCGCGCGGCCCATCGCCTTGCCGATGCGCGTCGAGATTTCGTAGCCGACGATCACCGCGCGCAGGAAGGCTTCGCCGGTCGACGCGGCGGCTTGAGCCACCGGCAGCGCGGCCGAGATCGTCGGCGCGCCCGGGTGGTAGATGCCGAACTTGAAGATGTCGTCCACCTCGACCGTATGCGCGGCGGCGCCGTTGATCAGCGCCGCGGTGCGCGTCGAAGCCCGGCGGCCGAGCGGCAGCCGGGCATTGCCGCGGTCCAGGTCCTCGGCAAGCGCTTTCTCGAGCAGCGTGGCCGGCGCGACCACAGCGCCCGGCAGCAACGCGGCATACCAGTCGATCACGGCGCGCTTGGCATGATGCAGCGCTTCGGCCGGCACCGGCCTGGCGCGCGTGTCGAGCGCATAGGCAGCGAACTTTTCAACCACGTACATGGCAATCCTCCGGGGCAATCGATGGCAGCATTTCGACCGCAGATCCAGTATCCACGCGGGCCTCAGGCAAAAGATGGCAGCATTGACCGCCTGGTCCCGGGACCTTGGGACCGGCGGCACGGGCAGCCGCCCGAGGGGCGATCGAAGTACGCCATTCTAGGGCCAAGCCCCGCGCGCACGAGCGCGGTTTCGCGGGGCAGGTTGCCAGAAGCGGGCGCACAGGCTAGGTTGCAGCCCCGCTTGTCTCGCCTCGTTCCCCGCTTGGACCCCATCCTCCGCGCCGGCTATTTCATCGTCGCCGCCTCGTTCCTGATCCAGGGCGTGGTGATCGGCGGGCAGTTCGCCTACGGGCTGCTGTTCGCCGAGATGATCTCGACCTTCGGCTGGTCGCGGGCGACGATCTCGGGCGCGATCTCGATGGGCACGTTGACGATGGGGATCGTCGGCGTGCTGGCCGGCCGGATGAACGACCGCTTCGGCCCGCGCGGCGTGCTGTCGGTGTCGGCATTCTTCTACGGCGCGGGCTACATGCTGATGTCGACCCTGAGCGCGCCCTGGCAGCTCTACCTCGTCTGGGGCCTGATGGTCGGCATCGGGCTCTCGACGCACGACGTGGTGACGCTCGGGACGGTGGCGCGCTGGTTCCCGCGCCGGCGCGGCTTCATGTCGGCGATCATCAAGGTCGGCACCGGGTGCGGGCAGATGACAGTCCCGGTCTTCGTCGCGGCGCTGGTCGCCGCCTACGACTGGCGCGTCGCCTGCCAGGTCTTCGGCGCCGTGGCTTTCGTCATCCTGATGCTGGCCGCGCAGTTCATGCGCCGCGATCCGGGCCGCGCGGCGGCCGTGCTCGACGCGCCGGCGGCGGCTTCGCACGCCGCTGCCGGGGCGCATCCGGCGCGCGCGGCGCCCGACCTGAGCTACCGCGACGCCGTGCGCCTGCCGGCCCTGTGGCTGCTGTGCACCCACCAGTTCATGGTGATCGCCTGCCTCGGGACGGTGACGGTGCACATCGTCCCGCACGCGATCGACCTCGGCCTTTCGCGGGCGAGCGCCGCGAGCCTGCTCGCCACGATAGGCGGCATCAGCCTGGTGGGGCGCATGACCGCGGGCGCCACGATCGACCGGATCGGCGGCCGCCGCGCGCTGCTCGCCTGCTACTGCCTGCTGTTCGCCGCGCTGGTCTGGCTGCAGTTCGCCGATACGCCGTGGATGCTGTTCGCATTCGCCGCGGCGTACGGTGTCGCCCACGGTGGATTCTTCACGTCGATTTCGCCGACCGTGGCCGAGCTGTTCGGCACGCGCGCGCACGGCGCGCTGTTCGGGACGGTGCTCTTCTTCGGGACGCTCGGCAGCGCGCTCGGGCCGCTTGCCGCGGGCGCGTCTTTCGACGCACTCGGCAGCTACCGCATCGCCTTCGGCACGCTGTGCGTGCTGGCGGCGACCGGTTTCTTCATGATCAGCCGGCTGGCGCGGCACCGCCCGCCGGTTACGCAGAGCGCGGCGGGGTAGGGTCTCGTCAGAACTGCGCGGCGTACTGCGCCGGGTCGATCTGCGCGCCGATCACCAGCGGGCGGTCTTTCGGGCGCGGCGCGGCCAGCAGCTTTTCCAGTGCCGCCGGCGTACCGGCGGTAGCGCCGGCGCAGCCCATCGACTCGGCGAGCTTCACGATGTCGGTAGGCTCGATCAGCGTCCCGTGGCTCGGGTAGTTGCGTTTGGCCTGCTTCAACTCGATGCGATTGAGGCTGTTGTCGCAGAACACCACCACCAGCAGATCGAGCTTGAGCGTGGCGGCGAGGCGCAGCTCGCCCTGCACCATCGCCAGGCCGCCATCGCCGGTGAAGCAGACGACCGGCCGGTCCGGGTGCACCAGCCTGGCCGCGATCGACGCCGGCAGCGAGAAGCCCATCGACGACAGGCCGTTGGTCATCAGCGTGCCGCGCGGCGCATAGGTGGTCCAGCCCTGGCCGACCAGCAGCTTGTGCGAGCCGACGTCGGTGGTCGCGATCGTCTCGCGCGGCATCGCGGCGCGCACCACGTCGATCACGTCGGTCGGGTTCAGCCGGCCGGCGACGCGACCTTCGTAGTACTTGGCCTTCAATGCATCGCGGTGCATCGCGACTTCGCGCATCGTCCAGCGCGGCTCGCCGCGGAATGTGTCGCCGAGCGCATCGAGGATCGCGCCGATCGGCCCGGTGAGTTCCAGTTCGGCCGGGTAGATCTGGTCGGTGTTCGGCGTCGCATCGATGTGGATCGCGGGAATGTCGAGTTCCCACGGCTTGATCAGCTCTACCGCGTCGAAGCCGACCGCCAGCAGCAGGTCGCATGCTGCAAGGAATTTCCAGACGAACTGGTTGCACGCCATGTCGAGCGTGCCTGCGTAAAGCGGGTGGTCTTCGGCCAGCACGCCCTTGGCCATCGGCGCGACGACCACCGGGCAGCCGATCTTCGCGGCCAGGCGCGCGATGCTGGCGCCGGCATCCGCGCGGACCGCGGCGATCCCGGCCAGGATCACCGGGCGCCTCGCCTTGGCGATCCGTGCGGCGGCATCGGTTGCCGCAGCGTCCGCGGCAAAGGCCATCGGGAACGCCTGCGTCTTGAGAGGCGGGAGGAGGATACGGTCGTCGAGCGCTTTCGCGCCGACCACATCGGCGGCCGTCGTGATGTGCACCGGGCCCGGGCGCTCGGCCATTGCAATGCGAGCGGCCTTGCGCAGGATGATGCCGGCGGTATTCGGCTGCAGCGTGGTCGCCCATTTGCAGACCGGCGAGAACAGGCGCTCGTGGTCGAGCACCTGGTGCGTGAAGAAGGGCTGGCGCCGGGTCTCGATCTGGCCGGAGATCGCGAGCATCGGCACGCGGTCGAGCCACGCATTCGCCACCGCATTGACGAGGTTCGAGGAACCCGGCCCGAGCGTGGACAGGCACACGCCGGGCAGGCCGGTCAGCATGCCGGTCGCCTCGGCCATCAGGCCGGCGGTCCCTTCGCGCGTGCCGAGTACGAAATCGAGCCCTTCGCGGCGCGCGGCTTCGAGGAACTCGACCGAAGGGTCGCCCGGGTAGCCGAACACATGGCGCACGCCAAGCGCGCGGAGATAGCGGACGATCAGCTCGGAGACGTTCATCGATACGCCTGTCTGGTGGGTGAGGGTGATGCAGCCGGCAGAGCGCTGCATTTTACTTCGCGGGCGCCGGCTCGCTGAACGGGGTAGCGCGACGCGACTGCCGAATCAGCCCTGCGTGATCGCGCCGCGGTCGATCACGATCACGCGGTCGACCATGCGCTCGGAATGCTGCAGGTCCGATTCCGACAGGATCACCGAGAGCCCCTCGCGCTTGAGGTCGGCGACGACTTCCACCAGGCGCTGCGCGAGGGCGGGGGCCACACCTTCGAAAGGCTCGTCGAGCAGGAGGAGCTTGGTGCCGCACACCAGCGCGCGGCCGAGCGCGACGAGTTTCTGCTGGCCGCCGGAGAGCTGCAGTCCCTTGCGAGCGGCGAATTCGCGCAGTTCGGGAATCATCTCGTAGACCTTGGCAAGGCGCGCAGGCGCGTCGGGGCGTTTGGCCGCCCACGCGGGAACAAGCACGTTTTCCTCGACGGTGAGGTCGGGGATCAGGCGGCGGTCCTCGGGCATGTAGCCGATGCCGTGGCCGGTGCGCGCATGCGTCGGCACGGCCAGCAGGTCCGCACCGTCGAAGCGCACGCTGCCGCCGCGCGCCTTGACGAGGCCCATGATGCTCTTCATCAGCGTGGTCTTGCCCGCGCCGTTGCGGCCGATCAGGCCGGCCATCGTGCCGGTGGGCAGGTCGAGCGACACGTCGCGCAGGATCTGCACCGACTGGATCGCGACGTCGAGGTTGCGGACTTCAAGCATCCGGGACCCCGCCGTTGCCGCCGTCGGGCTCGCCCACGTGCGCGAGCGCGCCGCCGACCACGTAGCGCCTGACTTCCGGGTCGTTCAGCGCGACCGAGGGCGGTGCGTCGGCGATGATCCGGCCGTCGTAGAAAGCGAGCACCCGCCCGGCGAAGCGGTTGACGATCTCCATGTCGTGCTCGACGAAGAGCACGGTCGCGCCTTCGTCTTTCGCGACCTTGAGCACCATCTCCATGATGCCGAACTTCTCGTCGGCCGACACGCCGCTGGTGGGCTCGTCGAGCAGCAGGATCTTCGGCCGCGCGACGATCGTCAGCGCGATGTCGAGCAGCTTCCTCACGCCGCCGGGCAGCACCTGCGCATTTGTGTCCCGGTAGGCGGTGAGGCCGAAGCGCTCGAGCGTGCGCGCGGCGACTTCCTCGGCGGTGGCGTCATGGCCCGGCACCCTGGGCACCTCGCGCGACAGGAACCCGCCGAGGCCGGCATTCGACAGCAGCACGCCGAGCGCGACCATCATGTTCCCGTGCACCGACAGCGACTGGTAGAGCTGCGGGATCTGGAACGAGCGGCAGATGCGCAGGCGCGTGATCTCGCGCGGCGGCAACTGCGTGATGTCCTGCCCGTCGAAATGGATGCTGCCGGCATCCGGCTTCAGGTAGCCGGTGATCATGTTGATGAAGGTGGTCTTGCCGGCGCCGTTGGTGCCGATCAGGCCGACCACCGAGTTCTTTTCGATCGACACGTTGATGTCGCTCGCCGCGGTGACCGCGCCGAAGCGCTTCTGCAGCCCGCGCGCATCGAGGATCACGGGCATGTCAGGCCGCCTTCCGGGCCGCGTTGCGGGCATCGTCACGAGCGGCACTGCGCGCCTTGTACTGCGCGAACAGCGACCACAGCCCGTCCGGCAGGAACACGATGACGACCAGCAGCGACACGCCCAGCGTCATCTGCCAGGTGTTCGGCGACAGCGAGTAGGCGACCGAGTTGATGATGCCGAAGATCAGCGCGCCGAGGAAAGGCGCGATCGCGCTCGCGGTGCCGGCAAGGATCGTGATGAAGATGAACTCGCCCGAGGACGTCCAGTACGCCATGTCCGGGTCGATGTGGCCGACCGCGGTCGCCGCGAGCGCGCCGCCGACGCCGGCGAGCGCCGCGGCGATCACGTAGATGGTGTGGATCGCGTGGCGCACCGAGGCGCCCATGTACTCGACGCGGATCTCGTTGTCCTTGATCGCCGGCGCCATCCGGCCCTGCGGCGTCTGCATGTAGCGATGCACCAGCAGCGCGCAGAGCACGCCGACGCCGCAGGTCGCCAGCGCCACCAGGTAGCGCAGCACGCCTTCGCCCGGCCGCACGCCGAAGAGGGTGGTGGGCAGCACGTTCAGTCCGTCGGTCGAGCCGAGCGTCTCGTTCTTGACGATCAGGCCGTACAGGATCATCGACAGCGCGAGGCTGAGCAGCCCGAAGAAGATGCCGCGGTACTTCGCCAGCAGGAAGCCGAAGATCCATGCGAACAGGGCCGCGACTGCGCCGCCGACGACCATCATCGCAAAGATGTCGCTGACGCCGAGGAACTTGCCGATGCCGCACGCGGTGTACGCGCCGAGGCAGTAGTAGAGCGCCTGGCCGAAGGACACCAGCCCGGCACGCAGGAGCAGCATCAGGCCGAGCGCGACCAGCCCCTTGGCCACCGCGATGGTCAGCAGGAACAGCGCCCACTTGGGCAGGAAAGGCCCGCCGGCGGCCACCGCCAACAGGATCAGGCCCAAAGCCAGGTGGGTGCGGTCGCGGGTACGGTCGAGACTCATATCTTGCGCGCCTCGGCGAGGCTGAACAGGCCGCGCGGACGGAACGCGAGCACCAGCGCCATGACGAAATAGATGACGAACAATTCGACCTGCGGCATGTAGTGGATCGAGACCGAGCGCACCAACCCGACGATGACTGCGCCGAGCGCCGCGCCCGGCAGGCTGCCCAGGCCGCCGATCACCACCACCGCAAAGGAGAGCACGACGACCTCGACGCCCAGGCCCGGCACCACCGACACCGTCGGCGCGGTGAATGCGCCGCCGATCGCGGCCAGCAGCGAGCCGAACGTGAAGGTCACCAGGTAGAAGCGGTTGACGTTGACGCCCATCGCGGCGCTCACCTCGGTGTCGTGGATCACCGCGCGCAGCAGTTTTCCGGTGCGCGTGCTGTTCAGCAGCCAAGCAAGGCCGATGCCCGACGCAAGCGCCAGCACCACGAGGATCAGGTTATAGGTCGGGTAGGAAAGGCCGCCGAGGTCCATGCTGCCCAGGTACCCGTAGGGCTCGGCGATGAAGTACGGGTCCACGCCCCAGACCAGCTTGATCGTATCCTCGAGGATCAGGAACAGGGCGTAGGTGATCAGCAGGATCACGACTTCGTCCTTCGCGTACATGAAGCGCAGCAATCCGCGCTCGATCAGCGGCGCGACTACCAGCGTGACCAGGATCGCCGCGACCAGCAGCACCGCGTACGAAAGCATCGGCGGATAGCCGTTCCGCAGCCACGCGCCGGTGAGCGACGCGGCCGCATACGCGCCGAGCGCGTAGAAGCTGCCGTGCGTGATGTTGACGATCTTCATGACGCCGTAGATCAGCGTCATGCCGACCGCGGCGATGAACAGCCACGCAGAGTAGATGATGCCGTCTACGAGGACGGCGCCGATCTGGTCCAAGGGGGAGCGGCCGCGCGGGACCGGCCCGCGCCGGTCACCGCCCGGTGTGGCCGGTTACTTGAAGCCGCCCTTGATCCAGTCCGCGCTCTTGATGCGGTCGGGCGGGTTGACCTTCTCGGCCGGGTAGCGCTTGATGTTGGTGATCGTGATCTTGCCGTTGACCAGCTTGGTCGTGCCGTAGGCGGTTTCCATGATCGCCTGGTGGCCCTTGCCGTTGGCCATGTTCACCTCGCCGCCGGGGCCCTCGAACTTGATGTACTCGAACGCGGCCGAGACCTGGTTGTTGCTCGGGCGCTTGCCGCCGTTGGCCGCCTGCGCCTTCTCCCAGGCGACCTTCACGCCGAGGAAGGCCTGCGCCATCTGGTAGGACGCATAGTTCGGCGGCGCCTTGAACTTGGCCTCGAACGCCTTCACGTACCAGTCGTTCAGCGCGCTCTTCGGCGCGTAGGGGCCGAACGGGCCGCGCGCGCCGAGCAGCGTGCCGTCGGGAATCTGCGCCGGCAACTTGTGCATCGCCGTCTCGCCGGTGGTCAGCACGCCCATGCTGGTCTTGAAGAGATTCCGCGGCGCGCCCTGCAGCAGCAGCGCCTCGAGGTCGCCGTCGAAGAAGCTGGAGTGGATCACGTCGGGCTTCTCGCCCAGCAGCGTCGAGATCTCGGTGTTGAACTGGCCGGCGAAGAGCTTGGGCATCTGCGAGGTCTTGACCTGCACCTTCGGGAACAGCTGCTTGATCGACGCCTCGAAGTCGGCCCATGAATCCTGGCCCCATGCGTAGTTCTGGTTGATGCCGGCGATCGACTTCAGGTTCGGCTTGATGTCCTTGATGTAGAGCGCCGCGCCGACGTTGTCCATGGTCGCGGTCGGCGAGGTGCGGAACACGTACTGGTAATTGCCGTCCTCGAAGATGCGCGGCGTGCCGCAGTCGAAGAAGTTGGTGAGCTTCTTCAGCTCCTCGGCCACCGGCGCGACCGCGAGGCAGTTGCCGCTGGAGACATAGCCGATCACCACGTCGACGTTGCTGCGCTGGACGAGGTTGCGGAATTCGGTGACCTGCGTGGTCGTCGTGCCGGCCTCGTCGATGATGACCGCCTCGAGGGCGTCGCCGCCGAAGCCTTTTTTGGCCGCGTAGGCTCCTGGCACCTTGCCGGCATTGAGCGCCTCGACCATCAGTTCGGCCGAGTTCCTGGCCGGCACGCCGAACGGCGCGGCCGCCGGGCCGGACAGGAAAGTGACGATGCCGACCTTGATGGGCTGGGCGTGCGCGCCGGTCGGCAGGAACGCCGCGGCGACGAGCGACGCGGCAAGAGTCTTGGTGAAGTGTCGCATGGAGTCTCCTCTGGTGATGATCCGGACCTGCGCTCGCGAAGGCGTTTCGCGGCGGCCGTTGTCTATGCCGGCAATCCGTAGTCTGCGGCGCATGGTGCAGGAAAGCACCGCCGCCGGTCAAGGGAAGGGAGCTACAGCGCGGCGAGCACCGCGTCGCCCATGGCCGTGGTCCCGACCTTGCGCATGCCCGGCTGCAGGATGTCGGCCGTGCGACAGCCCTGCGCGAGCACCTTGCGCACTGCTGACTCTATCTTCGCGGCGTCGTCGTCCCGGCCGAACGAGTGCCGCAGCAGCATCGCCACCGACAGGATCGCGGCGATCGGGTTGGCGATGTCCTTGCCGGCGATGTCGGGCGCCGAGCCGTGCACCGGCTCGTACAGGCCCTTGAAGCCTTCGCCCCGATTTTCGTCACCCAATGAGGCGGAAGGCAGCATGCCGATCGAGCCGGTCAGCATCGCCGCCGCGTCCGACAGGATGTCGCCGAACAGGTTGCCGGTGACGATCACGTCGAATTGTTTTGGCGCGCGCAGCAGTTCCATCGACGCGGCATCGACATACAGGTGGCGCAATTCGACTTCCGGATACTCTTTGCCCACCGCGGCCACGGTCTCGCGCCAGAGCACCATGGTTTCCAATACGTTGGCCTTGTCGACCGAGCAGACCTTCTTTTTGCGCGTGCGCGCGGTCCTGAAGGCGACGTGCGCGATCCGCTCGATCTCGGGCTCGCTGTAGCGCATCGTGTTGACGCCGTGGCGCCGGCCGTCGGGCCCGACGGAAATGCCGCGCGGCTCGCCGTAATAGAGGTCGCCGTTCAGTTCGCGCAATACAAGCAGGTCGAGGCCTTCGACCAGCTCGGGCCGCAGCGACGAGGCACCGATCAGTTCCGGAAACAGGAACGCGGGGCGGAAATTCGCGAACAGCTTCAGCTCGCGGCGCAGGCGCAGCAGCCCGCCGCCCGGCCGCTTGTCGCGCGGGCCGAGCTCGTCGCCGGCGCGACCGGCCGCACCGAACAGGATCGCGTCCGACTCCTGCGCGAGCTTGAGCGTGGCCGGCGGCAGCGGCATGCCTTCCGCATCCACCGCGGCGCCGCCGATCAGGCCTTCGGTGAGCTGCGCGTCCGGCGCAACCGCCTTCAGGACCCTGACCGCCTGCGCGGTGACTTCGATGCCGATCCCGTCGCCGGGAAGGACTGCGATCTTCATTCTGCGGCGCTACGCTTGTGCGGCCACTTCACCAGGCCTTCGGCCACGCTACTTGACCAGCCCTTCGGCCTTGAGCGTCTCCTGCACTTTCGGGCGCGCGCCGACGCGGCCCATGTAGGCCTTGATGTTCGGCCACTTGGCGCCGACGTCGATCTTCAGCGGGTTCGTCCAGTTGAGCACCGTGAAGAGGTAGGCATCGGCCGCGCAGAACTTGTCGCCCATGATGTACTGCTTGCCCTCCAGCGCCTTCTCCAGCGGGTTCAGGCGCCGCTCGATCACGCCCATCTGCACTTCCTTCATCTCGGGCGTCATCTTCGGGTTGAAAAGCGCGCCGATCTGCTTGTGCACTTCGGTCGCGGCGAAGTTGAGCGCCTCCATCTGGTGGTAGCGCTCCATCGTGCCGGCCTTGGCCACCAGCCCCGACTCGGGTTTCTGGTCGGCAAGGTACTGGCAGATCACGCCGACCTCGGTGAGCACTTCGCCGTTGTCGAGCTGCAGCGCGGGCACATAGCCTTTCGGGTTCACCTTCCAGAAGTCGCCGCCGTCGGCGGTCTTCTTGTTCGGG
Source organism: uncultured Bordetella sp. (assembly GCA_964599095.1). GTDB lineage: Bacteria > Pseudomonadota > Gammaproteobacteria > Burkholderiales > SG8-39 > SZAS-79. Next base: position 19,883 of record CAZREB010000038.1, on the reverse strand, counting down.
ATATCGACCTTGACGAGGTCGACCTTGGTGCCGGCCTCGGTGGCGACGATGTGCGGGGCCATCGAGCAGGCGCCGGGGGAGTAGTAAAGTTTCATGGGGGTCTCCGGGAGGGAAGGGTTGCAGAGGAGGGACGGAAAGATACCATGGTCACGTCGGCATTGCCCTCATTGCCGGAATTGTTACGACTCGAAGCTACAATGCGATGACACCAGATTGGACCTACAACTTGGGGGATCAATTGAAGAAGAAGCAACAGGTTGCAGTTCGATATCGCGCCGCCAGATCGGACGCTTCGATCATATCGATCATTCGTCGGATCGAGCGAGACTACAAATTGCCGGAAGGCTCAGTTCGATTGTATTTGCCGACCGGCCGTCGCGCGCACTCAGATGGGAGCGTTCAGAATCTGCTGGATCGATGGAGCGAGTCATAGATGTCGAAATGGGCTTTGCGAGTATCTACAAGGCCTACTCAATAGGTCGCGATTCCAAGAGTGAGTGAATATCCAAATTGCACAGGGGATGCACGAGATAAGCGGCCATCGTGAGAGCTCGAAAATCTAAGAATGTGTATCGAATCGTGGCAATTCAGGCCTTTGATGCACGGCAGGGGTGCAAGCGCTACGTTCTTCCGGGAATAATCGTCCGATACGACCGTAGGACAATTGCCGGCGCAGATATTTGGCGCAATCGCGATAGCCTGATCCTCTTGCGACTCTCAAGCAGAGGTTACGTCTTCCATTTCCGGATCGAGCGCGTCGATCTCCAGCAAGTATTGGATTCTGAGAAGGAGAGTTTGGAGGACTATATTCTCGATCTACTCCACTCATGGATAAGTGAGGGCGTCGATGACATTCCGATTGCAGCTGAATAGGTGTCATTGCTTCGGCGAAGCTGTGATTAGTTAATCGCTATGCCCGAGACCCCGGAACAAATAGCCCGCCGCGAGATCGATGCGAAGTTGATCGCCTCGGGTTGGCTCGTGCAAGATCGGGCCGACCTGGACCTGACTGCGGGCCGGGGCATCGCCGTTCGCGAGTTTCCGATGAAGTCGGGCTTCGGCTTCGCGGATTACCTGCTCTACCTTGACCGGAAGGCCATGGGCGCGGTGGAGGCGAAAGCCGAGGGCACGCTGACCGGCGTGGAAGCCCAGTCTGCCAAATATGCCGCCGGCCTCCCGGAGAATCTTCCCGCGCACCGCCGCCCGCTGCCTTTTCTGTTCGAGTCGAACGGCGCAGTCACCTTCTATACCAACGGCCTCGACCCGAAGCCGCGCAGCCGCAAGGTCTTCAGCTTCCCGAGGCCGGAGTCCTTTGCGGATTGCCTTACCCAGCTCCACCAGCTTCGCGCTCGGCTCAAGCAGTTGCCAGCGCTCGATGAGACGGGGCTGTGGAGAGTTCAGGCGCAAGCCATCAGAAATCTCGAAGCTTCCCTGGCGAAGAGCGACCCGCGTGCGCTGATTCAAATGGCGACCGGCTCGGGGAAAACCTTTACCGCCGTGAGTGAAGCCTACCGCCTGCTCAAGTTCGGCGGCGCCAAGCGCATCCTCTTTCTCGTCGACCGGGGCAACCTCGGCAAGCAGACGGCCGACGAGTTCGCCAACTACACGCCGCCGGACGACACCCGCAAGTTCCCCACGCTCTACACGGTCCAGCGGCTCACCAGCAATTCGATCAATCCGGCCGCCAAGGTCGTCATCACTACGATCCAGCGCCTCTACTCGATGCTCAAAGGCGAGGCCGAATTCGACCCGGAGAGCGAGGAGGGCTCCGGATTCGATGCCGCCAAACCGTGGAAAGGGGAGCCGCCGGACGTGGTCTACAACGCCGGTATTCCGCCCGAGTTTTTCGATTTCGTCATCGTCGACGAGTGCCACCGCTCGATCTACGAGTTGTGGGCGCAGGTGCTGCTCTATTTCGATTCGTTCCTTGTCGGGCTTACCGCGACCCCGGCCGGAAAGACCATCGGATTCTTCAATCAGAACCTCGTCATGCAGTACGGCCACGACGAGGCAGTGATCGACAACGTCAATGTGGATTTCGACGTCTACCGGATCCGTACCCGGATCACCGAGAGCGGGGCCACCATCGTTGCCGAGGATTCGGGCGTGTACGTGGACAAGCGCCACAAGCTCACCCGCGCCGAGCGGCTCGAAAAGCTCAGCCAGGACCTCACCTACACTGCCAACGAGCTCGACCGAGACGTGGTCTCAGAAAGCCAAATCCGCACCGTGATCCGGGAGTTTCGCGACAAGGTTCTGCCTCACGCTTTTCCTGGTCGAAAGGAGGTTCCGAAGACCCTGATCTTCGCCAAGGACGACTCCCATGCCGACGACATCGTGCGCATGGTGCGTGAGGAATTCGCCGAACAAAGCGAGTTCTGCGAGAAGATCACCTACCGGACGGGTTTCACTCGCGTGGCGAAGAAGGTCAAGAACGAAGACGGAACCGAATGCGAGGTCACCGAGTGGGTCAAGACCTCCAGCCTCTCTCCCGACGAGATCCTCTCCAACTTCCGCAACAGCTACTTTCCGCGCATCGCCGTTACCGTGGACATGATTTCGACCGGCACCGACGTGAAGCCGATCGAGTGCGTGTTCTTCATGCGCAACGTGAAGTCGGCGGGATTCTTCGAGCAGATGAAAGGGCGCGGGGTCCGTGTCATCACGCCCGACAAGCTGAAGTCGGTCACGCCGAGCGCCCGGGCCAAGGACCGGTTCATCATTGTCGACGCCGTGGGTGTCTGCGAGCAGGACAAGACCGACTCCCACACACTGAACCGCAAGCCCTCCGCCACGCTGCCGGAGTTGCTGGAATATGTCGCGCAGGGCGGCACCGATCCGGACGCCCTGACCACGCTGGCCGGGCGCCTGGCGCGGTTGCAGCGCGAATTCTCTGCGGGACAGCTCAATGAACTGCGCGAACTGGCTGGGGGCAAGTCTTTCCCCGACCTGGCCGGCGATCTCATGGGCGCCTGCGATCTTGATACGCAGATCGCGGGCGCCAAGGCAGCGTTTTTGACCGAGCAGCCAAGCGAGGAGCAGGTCCGGCAATGCGCCGAGCAACTCGCCCAGAAGGCGGTCACGCCTTTCCTCAAGGCGGCCTTCCGCCGCCGCTTGCTCGAAATCCGGGCGCAGAACGAGCAGACGATCGATCGGCATTCAATCGACGAATCGATTTTTACCGGTGTCGATGCCGCCGCGGTGGAGAAGGCGCGTTCGAAAATCCAGGACTTTCGTGAATGGATGGCCGCGCATAAAGACGAACTGACCGCGCTGCAAGTGATCTACTCTGGCACCAAGCCGCTTAAAATCTCGCTCCAGGACCTCCGCAAGTTGAAAACCGCCCTTTCCGCCCCGCCGCTCGCCGCAACCCCGATCTCGCTCTGGCATTCGTTCCAACTTGTGGAAGCCGCGAATCAGGCCGCGGAGCCGCCTTCACCCGGCACTGTGCGGCCCGGGGAACCGCTCACCGATCTGGTCCAGCTCGTGCGCCATGCGCTCGTGCCCGAGGCGCCTCTGAAGCCTTACGCGCAAGAGGTCGATGCCCGTTACCGCGAATGGATCCGGCAGAAGGAGAAGGGTGGGGTGACGTTCACGCAGGAGCAGCGCTTGTGGCTGGACCGGATCGCGGAGCACATCGGCACGAGTCTTGAGATCAGAAACGACGATTTCGAATACGGCTGGTTCGGGCAGCACGGAAGCCTCGGAGGGGCGCATGCGGTCTTTGGCGAGAAGCTGCAACCGCTCGTTGCGGAGTTGAATGAGCGGCTTGCGGCGTGAGTGAGGTGAGCGGGAACGATCTTCCGGCGGGATGGGTCACCGCGCCACTCGGGGTTGTTGCCGGCGAGTCGGTCGAGCAATTTGGGGCGAATGGCCGCGAGACTTTCCTATACATAGATATCGGCAGTATCGACAGCCAGTCGAAGCGAATCAGTGTTCCCAAGCAGCTGAGCGCTGCTGTCGCGCCTAGCCGAGCGCGTCAAAACCTCAAGAAAGGGGACGTTATCATTTCGATGACGCGCCCCAACTTGAATGCAGTCGCGCTTGTCGGAGACGAATTTGACGGCGCTGTCGGATCTACGGCTTTTCATGTACTACGAACAAAGCACGTGGAGCCATCGTGGCTGTACCGCTTCGTTCAGACCCGAGAATTCGTCGGTGCCATGTGTGCCTTGGTGCAAGGAGCTTTGTACCCCGCAATTCGACCGAGGGATATTCAGGAATGCAATTGTCCAATCCCTCCTCGCGCGGAGCAGGCGCGGGTCGCGGACGCGCTGGACGAACTTCTCTCTGAACTAGATGCGGGAATAGCGGGCCTGCTACGAGTTCAGACGCATTTGAAGCGCTACCGCGATGCCGTCCTGAAAGCTGCGGTCGAAGGGTCATTAACGGCGAATTGGCGCGAGCAGCATCCCGATGTCGAGCCAGCTTCGGAGCTTCTTCACCGCATCCTTGCCGAGCGGCGGCGCCGCTGGGAAGAAGATCAGCTTACTAAATTCAAGGCTGCCGGAAAGGAGCCAAGCCGCAATTGGAAAGAGAAGTATCCAGCACCGGTGCCGCCGGAGCCGGTTGGCCTGCCTGTGCTTCCCCGGGGATGGGCAGTTGCAAGCATGGATTCGGTGACTAGCCGCATCACGAGTGGCTCGCGCGACTGGCAAAAGTACTACGGTCGAGGCTCGGGAACATTCATCATGGCTCAGAACGTAAGGCCGGGCCGACTAGATATGAGTTTTCGTCAGCAAGTAGACCCGCCAGCTTCTGACTCCAGTTGTGAGAGAAGCATGGTTTTCGAGGACGACTTGCTCGTCACGATAGTCGGGGCCAATACTGGCGATGTATGCCGAGTGCACGAACCGGTATCGGAGCACTACGTCTGCCAGAGCGTTGCCCTGATGAGACCGGTCCAGGCGGTTACTGCGCGTTTCTTAAACGTCTATTACAACTCGCTTGGGGGCGGGCAGCTCCATTTTCAACGCTATCTTTATGGGGCTGGGCGACCGCATCTGAGTTTCGACCAGCTAAAGATGACGCCTGTTTTCCTACCCCCAATTGAGGAGCAGGAGGCAATCGTGGAGGTAGTCGAAGATCAACTTTCTGTTATCGATCATCTCGAAGCGGATCTCGGAATCAGGCTGAAGAGCGCACAATCCTTACATCAATCCATTTTGCGCTCCGCGTTTTCAGGCCAGCTTGTCGAACAGGATCCACACGACGAGCCTGCGGATGTGTTGCTGAAACGCATAATCACAGAACGCGAGGGACGCACTCGGTCCGCCGCAGTAGTAAAGCAGGCCGTCAGAGCCAAACTGCCCGCCCGAGTAAGGCCAGCGCGCAAACGGGCGAGCGCTTAGCTCCAATTCAAGGGACTCAATGATCGACGCATCCCAGATCGGAAAACGAGCATGGAGCTATGCCGGAGTACTCCAGCAGGCCGGCCTGAGCTGCGTGGAGTATGTAGAGCAGCTCACGATGCTTCTCTTCCTGAAGATGGCCGATCAGCTCACCGAGCCGCCGCACAGCAAGCCTCCAATAGTCCCGTCGACTCTGGGCTGGAAGCCGCTGCTCAAGCTCGACGGCGCCGCACTCGAAAAGCAGTACAGCGATTCGATCGAAAAGCTCGCTCTCATGCCCGGCATGCTCGGTGTGATCTTCAAGGGTGCGCGGTGCGACATCCACAACCCCGCACTCCTCAAGCAGCTCATCGTCAACCTGATCGACAAGGAAGACTGGCTGAGCCTGCCGGTGGACGTAAAAGGCACGATCTACGAAGAGCTGCTCCAGCGCTCGGCTTCGGAATCCACCAAAGGGGCCGGCCAGTACTTCACGACCCGGGCGGTGATCCGCACGATGGTCGAAGTGATGCGGCCCACCCCGCGCGACACGATCTGCGACCCGGCGGCCGGGACAGGCGGATTCCTGTTCAATGCTTACAACTACGTGCTCGAAAGGTTCGGCAAGGATCTCGATGCCGACGAAAAGCGGGCGCTGAGCGAGGATCTGGTCGAAGGCATGGAGCTTTCGCCCAAGGTGGGCCGCATGTGCGCGATGAATCTTTACCTGCACGGGATCGGCGGGGACAAGGTGGTCGTCCACTCCGGCCACGACAGCCTTTCCGCCCCTTGGGGCAAGGAATACTCGATGATCCTGGCCAATCCGCCATTCGGAAAGAGCCAGAGCCTGCTTTTCGTGAACGAGGAAGGCGACACCGAGAAGGACGACCAGGTCATCGTCCGCGAGGATTTCTGGACCTCCACAAGCAACAAGCAGCTCAACTTCGTGCAGCACATGTATTCGCTGCTCAAGATCGACGGGCGGGCGGCCGTGGTGCTGCCCGACAACGTGCTGTTCGAGGGCGGCGCGGGTGAAAAGGTCCGCAAAAACCTGCTGGAGAAATGCAATGTTCACACGCTGCTGCGCCTGCCCACCGGCATCTGGTACTCCCCTGGTGTGAAGGCGAACGTGCTCTTTTTCGACAAGAAGGAAGGGAGACCGAAGCCCTGGACTGACAAACTCTGGGTGTACGACCTGCGGACGAACAAGCATTTCACGCAGAAGCAGTCGCCGATCACCCGGGCCGATTTCAACGAGTTCGTCGCCTGTTACCGCCCGGATGCAATGCACAAGCGCAAGACCACCTGGAGTCCCGAAAACCCGGACGGGCGGTGGCGCTGCTACACCTACGACGAAATCCTGAAACGCGACAAGCTGAGCCTCGACCTCTTCTGGATCAAGGACCGGAGTCTGACCGATACCGATTCATTGCCTGCGCCTGAAATCATTGCTGCCGAGATCGTGGACGAACTGGAGGCGGCGCTCGCGCAGTTTGCGAAGATTTCGGCGCGATTGACTTCGGGTAGAACCAAGAATCAGAAGCCGCCCGAAGAATCGGGTCGCGAATCGCTCGCGAAGCGGCCGGCAAACAAGCGAGTCCACAGTTAGGAGAACGGCATGCCCCTCCAAGCCCGCGCCTTCCTCGGCATCTGGCACAACCTCAAGGCCGGCGCCGAGCGCGACTTCGACCGATGGCACACTTACGAGCACATGCCCGAGCGCGCCGGCGTGCCGGGCTTCCGCGTCGCGCGGCGCTACATGAACTGGAAACTCTCGAGTCCGAGCCACCTGTGCTTTTGCATGTACGAGGCCGCGCACCTGGAAACGTTCCGCTCGCCCGGGTACCTGGCGCGCTTGAACGATCCGTCACCCTGGTCGCAGCGCGCGGGCGCGACTCAGACCGATTTCCTGCGCGGGGCATTTGAAATCGACTTGTCGCTGGGTGCCGGGTTTGGGGGTGCGATCGGCACGTTCCGTATCGCGCGCGACCCCGCCCGGCGCGAAGAGTCCGCAGTGGCCCTGCGCCATGCATGCCTGGATGCGATGGCGCTGCATGGCGTGGTCGGCGTGCACTTGGGTGTCGCAAGAACCGAAGTGACCGGCGTGCGCACCAGGGAGATGGAGATCCGGCCCTCCACCAGTGCCGAGAACGCGCTCGATACCGTCGTGCTGGTCGAGGCGATCGGGTTCGAGGAGCTGGAAGCGCTCCTTGAAGAAGCCGGGTCGAAGCTTCGCGTCCGTGGCGTCGAGTCGATCGCAGCCGAGCCCTATCGGCTGGCGTACCTGCTGCCGGCCTGAGGGCTGGATCGAACGGGCTGCCATGGATCCGGTAGTCAGGGAATACGCCTCGGCCGCGCACGCCTACGACACAAGGTGGTCGTGGTATGTCGAAGCGTCGCTCCGGGAGACGATCGCGCGACTCGATATGCGTCCGGCCGATCGCGTGCTCGATGTCGGTTGCGGCACCGGCGAACTGCTTTCCCGGCTCGCGCGAAAGTTTCCCGAGGCGGGACTCGCCGGCCTGGACGCGGTGCCCGAAATGCTGGCGATCGCCAAGGGCAAGCTCCCTGCAGGCGCCGATCTGCGTATCGGCTGGGCCAACGAACTGCCGTGGCCGGACGCGAGCTTCGACGTGGTCGTGTCGAGCAACATGTTCCACTACGTCACCGATCCGGTCGGGGCGGTGCGCGAGATGAACCGCGTCCTCGCCCCCGGCGGGCGGCTGCTGGTCACCGACTGGTGCGACGACTACCTTGCCTGCCGGATCTGCACTGCCTGCATCAGGCTCACCAGCAAGGCGCACTTCAAGACCTACGGCTCGCACGAATTTGCAACCCTGCTGCGCGAGGCCGCCCGCCTCGATCCGAAGATCGATCGCTACAAGATCAGCTGGCTCTGGGGCCTGATGACCGCGGTGGCCGGGAAATCCGTTGGCTGAGCCGCCTGTGCGCAAAGGCCGGATCGTCGCCGCGCTGGGCACCACGCAGACGCTCGCGTGGGGGTCGACGTACTACCTGCCCGCGGTGCTGGTCGACCCGATTGCGCGCGACCTCGGCCTTTCGGCCGACGCGTTCCTTGCGGCGTTCACGTTCGCGCTGATCCTGTCGGCCGTGGTTTCGCCGGCGGTCGGGCGCGCGGTCGACCGCGCCGGCGGGCGTGGCATCCTCTCGGCGTCGAATGTCGTGATCGCCGGCGGGCTCGCGCTGCTCGCGACCGCGCAAGGCATGCTGACGCTGGCGGCCGCCTGGTCGGTGCTCGGGCTGGGGATGGGCATGGGCCTGTACGACACCGCATTCGCAACGCTCGCGCGCATCTACGGGCAGGCGGCGCGCGGGCCGATCACCGGGATCACGTTGTTGGCCGGGTTCGCGAGCACCGTCGGCTGGCCGATCACTGCGGCGCTCGATGCGGCCTACGACTGGCGCACCGCCTGCGCTTTCTGGGCGGTGGTGCACCTCGCAATCTGCCTGCCGGTGAATTTCTTCATGCTCCCGAAGGCCGGCAAGCCGGGTCCCGGGGGCTCGGCGCAGTCGACGGCCCCGCCGGCCACGCGCGAGCAGGTGCGGATCATGGTCCTGCTGGCGATCGCGTTTGCCGCGGTGTGGTTCGTCGCAGGTGCGATGGCCACGCACCTGCCGCGCATCCTGCAGGCCGCCGGTGCTACCCCCGCGCAGGCGGTCGCGTTCGCGGCGCTGATCGGCCCGGCGCAGGTGGCCGCGCGGGTCGTGGAGTTCGTGCTGATCAAGCACCTGCACCCGGTTGTTTCGACGCGCATCGCGACCACCCTGCATTCGATCGGGGTGGTCGCGCTGATGCTGCTCGGCGTGCCGGGCATGGTGCTGTTCGCCCTGCTGCACGGGGCCGGCAACGGACTCCTGACGATAGGCAAGGGCACCGTGCCTCTCGCGCTGCTGGGCGCCGAAGGCTACGGCTATCGCCAGGCGCTGATCTCGGCGCCGGCGCGCCTCACGCAGGCCGCCTCGCCGCTGCTCTTCGGGCTGCTGGTGACGCGGTACGGGGCGAACGCGCTCTGGTTTTCGGCCGGATTGACCCTGATTGCGTGCGGGGCATTGCTGTTGCTGAAGGTGCCGAATGCGCGTCGCGGTGGAGCAAGTGAGTAATTTGTCACCAATGATCTGAAATTCGAATGGCGTAACCGGGCGGTTTTGCCGATGCTGTCGGAGTCCTGCCCCGGGACTCCCGGATCACTGGAAATGCACTCGGATACAAAGGCAGCAATGCGCGTCCCGATACGGGCGCTGATCGTCGAGGATTCGGACGACGACGCCCTGCTGCTGCTGAACGTGCTGCGGGAAGACGGCTACGAGGTCACGCACACGCGCGTCTGCACCGAGTCGGGCATGCGTGCCGCGCTTGGCGGCGGCCGCTGGGACATCATCATCTCGGACCACCGGATGCCCGGGTTCGACGCGCTCCGCGCGCTCGTGGTGCGGGCCGAGCTTGCGCCGGACGTCCCGTTCATCGTGCTGTCGGGCAGCATCGGCGAGGACATCGCCGTCGATGCGATGCGCAGCGGCGCGGACGACTTCGTGATGAAGGACCGGATCGCGCGGCTGCTGCCTGCGGTGCGGCGCGAACTGGCGGACGCGGCCGCCCGCCGCGAGCGCCGGGATGCCGAAGCCGCGCTGAACGCGAGCGAAAACCTGAACAGGGTGATCCTCGAGTCCTCTCTCGACTGCATCGTCATCATCGACCACGAAGGCCGCATCGTCGAATTCAACCCGGCGGCCGAGGCGACCTTCGGCCACCGGCGCGACGCGGTGCTGGGCCGGCCGATGGCCGACCTGGTGATCCCGCCGCGCTGGCGCGAGGCGCACGACCGGCAGTTCGAGCACTACCTTGCCACCGGCGTCGCGCACATGCTCGGCAAGCGCATGGAGGTCGACGCGCTGCGCGCCGACGGGACCGAGTTCCCGATCGAGCTGGGCCTTGCGGTCATCCGGCCGGGGCCCAGGCCGCTGTTCGCCGGCTTCATCCGCGACCTGACCGAACGCAGGCGCACGGAGGATTCGCTGCGCCGGTTCAGGGTCGCGATGGACAACTCGGTCGACATGGTCCTGCTGATCGACCGCAAGACCATGCGCTACGTCGACTTCAACCCGGCCGTATGCCGCCTTCTCGGATACACCCGCGAGGAACTGCTCGGCATGGGCCCGCAGGACGTGCTGCCGGCCAGCCGCGAGTCGCTCGAGAAGTCCTACGACGAGCTGATCGCCAACCAGTCGGCGCGCGGCGGCATGGACTCCTACTACATCTGCAAGGACGGGTCGCACCTGCCGTTCGAATCGACCCGCCACGTGCTGCGCTCGGGCGACACCTGGTTGATCGCGGCGATCTCGCGCGACATCCGCGAGCGCAGGGCGGCCGAGCGGAAGATCGGGCAACTCAACCGCGTCTACGCAGTGCTGAGCGGCATCAATGCCGCGATCGTGCGGATCCGCGAGCGCGACGAGCTGTTCCGCGAGGTCTGCCGGATCGCGACCGAGGCGGGCGGGTTCGAGGCGGCGCGCATCGTCGAGCTGGACGCCGATGGACGGGCGCGCGTGGCGGCGGCCATCGACAACGATCTTGCGAAGTTCGAGGCCCTCGTGGAGGAGTACAACCGCGACCCGGAGGGCGCCGACAGCCTGCTGGCGCTCGCCATCCGCAGCGGAAGCACGATCGTTTCCAACGACGTGGCGACCGATCCGCGGGTCAGCCCGCGGCACCTGGCCGGCGGCGAGACGTTTTCGCTCGCCCGCCTGCCGGTCACGGTGGGCGGGCGCAGGGCGGCGGTCCTCGTCCTGCGCGCCAGGGAAGCCGGCATGTTCGACGCCGAGGAAATGAAACTGCTGAACGAGCTGGCCGGCGACATCTCGTTCGCGCTCGACCACATCGAGAAGGAAAAGCGCCTCGACTACCTCGCGCTCTACGATGCGCTGACGGGGCTGGCCAACCGGACCCTGTTCGTCGAGCGCCTGAACCAGTCGATCCATTCGGCGGCGCAGTCGGGCATGAAGTTCGCGGTCGTGCTGTTCGACATCGAGCGGCTGCGCACGATCAACGAGTCGCTCGGGCGGCAGGCGGGCGATGCACTGCTCAAGGAGGTCGCCGCCCGCCTGGTGCGCGCCGTCGGCAAGGCCGACGCAGCGCGCGTCGGCGCCGACCATTTCGTCACCATGCTGGCCCCGGTCAAGGGCCGCTCGCAGGTGGGGCGCACGGTGCAGTCGGTCATGCACAGGGCTTTCGCCGAGCCTTTCCTCATCGAAGGCAACGACCTCAGGATCGCGGCGAAGGCGGGTATCGCGATGTTCCCCGGCGACGGCTCCGACGCCGAGACGCTGTTCAAGCACGCCGAGTCCGCGTTGCGCAAGGGCAAGCGCATCGGCGAGCCGTTCACCTTCTTCTCAAGGGAACTCGTCGAGCGCAGCGCGGGCGCGCTCACGCTCGAGAACAAGCTGCGCCAGGCGCTCGAGAAGGAGGAGTTCGTCCTGCACTACCAGCCCAAGGTGGACGCGCTCACCGGGCGCACCTACGGCGTCGAGGCGCTGGTGCGCTGGGCGAGCCCGGAACTCGGCCTGGTGCCGCCGATGCAGTTCATCCCGCTGATGGAGGAGACCGGCCTGATCCTCCAGGTCGGCTCGTGGGCGCTGGCGAAAGCCGTCGCGGACCATCGCAAGTGGGTGGAGATGCGGCTTCCGGCCCCGCGCATCGCGGTCAACGTCTCCGCGATCCAGCTGCGCCGCGCCGACTTCGTCGAGACGCTGAAGGCGATCGTGGCCGGCGGCGCGTCGGCCATGGGCATCGACCTCGAACTGACCGAGACGCTCGTCATGGAGGACATCGAGGACAACGTGCGCAAGCTGAACGCGGCGCGCGACCTCGGCGCCAGCATCGCGATCGACGACTTCGGCACCGGCTACTCGTCGCTCGCCTACCTCGCGCGCCTGCCGGTGCAGACGCTGAAAATCGACCGGTCCTTCGTCATCACGATGCTCGAGAACGCCGACACGATGTCGCTGGTGCAGACGATCATCTCGCTCGCGCATTCGCTGCGCCTCAAGGTGGTGGCCGAGGGCGTGGACGACGAAGCGCAGGCGCGCGTGCTGCGCCTGCTTCGCTGCGACGAGATGCAGGGCTACCTGTTCAGCAAGCCGGTGCCGTTCGAGGAAATGACCGCGTTGCTGAAGCAGGTTTGATTGTGATATTCGAATAGGCGGACCGCAGACGCGGGCTGGCTCTTTGGGGGATGGGCCGCACTAAAGGTTGGGCCGTCCATGGCAAAGGTTCTGGTCCTCGACGACCGCAGCGCGAATCGCGAATTCCTGGTGACGCTGCTCAGGCATTTCGGCCACGTCCCGATCGAAGCGGTCGATGGCGCGCAAGGGCTTGCGCTCGTCCGCAGCGAGCATCCGGACCTCGTCATTTCCGACATCCTGATGCCGACCATGGACGGCTACGAATTCGTGCGCCGGATGAGGTCGGAGCCGGCCATTGCGCAGACGCAGGTCGTGTTCTGCACGGCCCACTACCACGCGCGCGAGGCGAAGGGCCTTGCGGATGCGTGCGGCGTCTTCCGTGTGCTCGTCAAGCCGTGCGAGCCGGACGAAATCATGCGCGCCGTCGAAGACGCACTGGCGGAACGCGTGACCCGCGCGATTGCGGTGCCGCAGGAATTCTCGCGCGAGCATGTGCGCCTCATGGCGGACAAGCTTGCCGAGAAATCCGGTGAATTGCGGGCGGCGCGGCAAAGGATCACCGCGCTCAACGAGTACAACCTCCAGCTGGCCTCCGGCTACGATCCCGACCTGGTGCCGGACCAATTCTCGCGCGGCGCCCGGGAGTTGCTGGGTGCGAGGATCGTGGTGGTCGGCATCAAGGGCTGCGGCCCGGGGCTGCCGCCTTCGCTGTATGCGAGCGGAATCGACCACGGGCTGCTGGCCGAGATGCGGCTGGCGAGCGTCCACAAGGGGGACCTGGGCCAGGTTCTGCTGGAGCGGCGCACACGCCGGTTTCCCGGTCCCCTGCCCGATGCCACCGCAATGGGCCTGCCGGACGGGGTGCCGTCGTTCCAGTTCGCGCTCGCGGCGCCGATCGCGACGATGGAAGAAGCCTACGGGTGGGTCTGCCTGACGGACAAGACCGGCGCGCTGGAATTCGACGATGAGGACGAGCTCTTCCTGTCGAGCCTGGCGGCGCAAGCCGGGCGCATCTACGAGCGGCGGCTGCGGATCGCGCGGCTGCTCTCCGAACTGAACGTCCTCAGGACCGAATCCGACCGCAGGCGTGAGGCCGCGCGCGCCGATGCGATCCTGCTCGAAAGCCTGAATGCGAACGAACGCGAGATCGTCCGGCTGGTGGCCGCCGGGAAGACGACGACCGAAATCGCCGCGGCATTGACGCTATCGCCGCGAACTGTCGAAACCTATCGTGCGCGCATGATGCAGAAGCTCGGAATCTCGAGCCTGGCCGCGCTCGTCAAGTTCGCGATCCGCAGCGCCATCATTCCTTTGGATTGAACAAGGGCGTGACAAAGTTGGCAGTGTCGTAGAAACACGATCGGTCCCGTCGTACCTCCGCGATATTCACGCCCGGATTTAGCGCCTAAAGTCGAATCATTGCCGGAATTCCCTACCGGCGAGGTTGGACCGGAGGTGCAATGAGCGACGATCCTGTCGACTACGAAGGGCTGAGCCTGAGCGAGTCGCCGGATGCGTTCATCGTCATGACGCAGCGCGGCGAAGTGCTCCACTGGAGCCTGGGCGCCGAATCGATTTTCGGCTACACCGTGGCGCAGGCCGTCGGGCGCCTGATCAACGAGCTGATCATCCCGTCGGAGCGGCGGGCCGAGGAAGGCCGCGCGCTCGCCGAGACCGTGGCCAAGGGCACCACGACCTTCGAGGCGGTGCGCCGCCGCAACGACGGGTCGTTCGTCTTCGTGAACGTCTCCCACAAGCGGGTCGACCGTCCCGACGGCGGGCTGCTGATCCTGTCGACCAAGAAGGACGTGACGCAACTGAAGGTGATGCGCGACGCCAAGCTGATGGAGGCGCGCTACCGCGACCTGCTCGAATCCACGCCGGACGCGATCGTGATGGCGAACCAGACCGGCCACATCGTGTTCGCCAACAGCCAGGCCGAGCGGCTGTTCGGCTACCCGGCCGGCGAGATGCGCGGGCTGGTCGTCGACCTGCTGCTGCCCGAGAAGTTCCGCGGGTCGCACGTGGGCCACCGGTCGAACTACTTCTCGCAACCCCGCAACCGCTCGATGGGCGCCGGGCTCGAGTTGTACGGCCTGCGCAAGGACGGCACCGAGTTCCCGGTGGAGATCAGCCTGAGCCCGCTGACGACCGAGGAAGGCACGCTCGTGATGAGCGCGATCCGCGACATCAGCCTGCGCCGGCGGGCCGAGCAGAAGTTCAAGGGCCTGCTCGAATCGGCCCCCGACGCGATCATCATCGTCAATCGCGAAGGCCGGATCGTGATCGTCAACTCGCAGACCGAGAAGCTGTTCGGCTACTCGCGTGCCGAATTGCTCGAGCAGCCGATCGAGCTGCTGCTCCCGGAACGCTACCGGGGCAAGCACCCCGACCACCGCAACGGGTTCTTTGCCGACCCGCGCGTGCGGCCGATGGGCGTCGGGCTCGAGCTGTACGGCAAGCGCAAGGACGGCACCGAGTTCCCGATCGAGATCAGCCTGAGCCCGCTCGAGACCGAGGACGGCATGCTGGTGTCGAGCGCGATCCGCGACATCTCGGAAAGAAAGCGCATCGAGCGCGCGCTGCAGGAAAAGAACGTCGAGCTGGAGAACGCCAACCGCGCCAAGGACGGCTTCCTCGCCAGCATGAGCCACGAGCTGCGCACCCCGCTGAACGCGATCATCGGGTTTACCGGCACGCTGCTGATGAAGCTGCCGGGGCCCCTGAATGCCGACCAGGAAAAGCAGCTGAGGACGGTGCAGGGCAGCGCGCGGCACCTGCTCGCGCTGATCAACGACCTGCTCGACCTCGCCAAGATCGAAGCCGGCAAGGTGGAGCTTGCGCTCGAGCCGGTCGAGTGCCGCAGCGTGCTCGAAGAAGTGGCCACCGTCCTCAAGCCGCAGGCCGATGCGAAGGGGCTGCTGCTCGAGCTCGACCTGCCGGAGGGCGGGACCACGGTGCGCACCGACCGGCGCGCCCTCAGCCAGATCGTGCTCAACCTGGCGAACAACGCGATCAAGTTCACCGAAAAGGGCGGCGTCTGCGTGCAGTACCAGGAACGCAAACGCAACGGCAACCGGGAAATCGAGATCTCCGTCTGCGATACCGGGATCGGGATCAGCGCATCGGACCAGCAAAAGCTGTTTGCCGCGTTCAGCCAGGTGAGTTCGGCGAACCGGCAGCGCCTCGAAGGCACCGGACTCGGGCTGCACCTCAGCCGCAAGCTGGCCGAACTGCTCGGCGGGACGGTGACCTGCCGCAGCGAAGCCGGCGTCGGCAGCACTTTCAGCCTGACGCTGGCGGAGGCGTAGGCCGATGCCCGCGCGGATCCTGGTCGTCGAGGACAACCCGGCCAACCTCGAACTGATGCGCTACCTGCTCGAGGCATCCGGATATGCGCTCGCCATCGCCACCGACGGCGAAGGCGCGCTCGAGGCGGCGTTGCGGCAGCGGCCCGATCTCGTCATCTGCGACATCCACCTCCCCGACATCGACGGTTTCGAGGTCCTGCGCAGGCTGCGCGCGCTTCCCGGCCTGGCCTCGATCGCGGTAGTCGCGGTCACCGCGCTGGCAATGGTCGGCGATCGCGACCGGATCCTCGCCGCGGGATTCACGCAATACGTGTCGAAGCCGATCGAGCCGGAGTCTTTCGTGCAGCAGGTGGAGAGCCTCCTGCCTGCCGGCCTGCGCGCGCGGGTCCATGCCGCCGCCGGGCCATCGTCCCCCGACACGGCGGGCTGAACATGGCCACCGTCCTGATCGTCGACGACCATGCGGCAAATCGCGAACTCATCGCGATGCTGGTCGCGCACAAGGGGCACCGTCCGCTCGAGGCGGCCGACGGGGCCGAAGGGCTGGCGATCGCGCGGGAGGTCCGGCCCGATCTCGTCATTTCGGACATCCTGATGCCGACGATGGACGGCTACGAATTCGTCCGCCGGCTGCGCGCCGACCCCTTGATTGCAGGCACCGAGGTCGTTTTCTACACGGCCTTCTACCACGATCGCGAGGCCCGCGCCCTTGCCGCCGAGTGTGGCGTTCGCCATGTGCTCACCAAGCCCTGCGAGCCGGACGCGATCCTCGAGGTCATCGAAAAAGCGCTCCGGGGCGGCGGCGCGCAGGCGCCGGGGGTCCCCCGCCAGGAATTCGACCGTGAGCATCTCCGGCTGCTCACCGACATGCTCTCGGAGAAGGTCGCCGAGCTCGAGGCGGGCAACCAGCGGCTCGCTGCGCTTACGGACCTCAACCTCCAGCTGGCTTCGGAACGGGATTCGAGCGTCCTGCTGGCGAACGTCTGCCGCGGGGCGCGCGAGCTGATCGGCGCGGCGCATGCGGTGCTGGTCGTCGGACCAAGGGATGCCGGGATGACCAAGTTCGTTGCGACCGCCGGCATGGAGCCGGACGTCGCGAAACGCCTCGGCCTGCCTGCGATGCGCGGCGGCATCGTCGGCGCTGCGTTCGACGCGCGGGCTCCGCGACGGGCGGGAAATCCCGATGGCGACCCGGTCGCGGTCGGGCTGCCCGCCGGGCATCCGGCGGTGCGCTCGATGCTGGTCGCGCCGATCGTGTCGCTTGCGCACTCGTACGGATGGATCTGCCTGACCAATCGGATCGGCGCAGCCGAGTTCGGCGCGGAAGACGAAAGGTTGCTTGCCATCGTGGCCAAGCAGGCCGGGCGCATCTATGAGAACGGCAGCCTCTATGCGGCGCTGCGCGAGAGCCAGGAAGGGCTGCAGCACGCCCAGGAACTCGCCAAACTGGCGCATGTGGTCACGCAGCAGGACGGGGCCTTCGAAAGCTGGTCCGACACGCTGCCCAAATTGCTCGGGCTCGGTCCTGCGGACATGCCCAAGAGTACGAGGGAGTGGTTCGAACTGGTGCCGCCGGAGGATCGCGCCCGGCTGCTGAGCGCGCTCAAAGCCACCGGCAGCAGCGGGAAGATGGATGTCGAATACAGGCTGAAGCGGAGCGACGGTACATTGGTCGATATCCGTCAGGTCAGCGAACTTCTTCCCGGCTTCCAATCCGGCGAGCAGGGTGTGCGCTGGTTCGGCACGATGCAGGACATCACCGCGCAGAAGCAGTACGAGAGCCGCATCCGCCGGCTCAATCGCGTCTATGCGGTCCTCAGCCGGATCAACAACCTGATCGTGCGTGTCCGCAACCGGGAGGAATTGTTCAGCGAGGTCTGCCGGATCGCGGTCGAGGAAGGCAACTTCAAGCGCGCCTGGGTCGGAACGGTCGATCCGGTTACTCGCCACGTGACGCTCGTCGCGTCCGCCGGTGTCGAGAACAGGCAGTTCGAGCTCGTCGTGGCGACCCTGAACAACAGGATCAGGGAAGGCGGCGGTGTCGTGTCGCGGACCATCCTCGACAAGGTCCCGGCGATCTCGAACGACATCGCCAACGACCCGCGCGTGGTCGACAAGGCGCCAGCGCTCGAGAGCGGTTCGCGCGCGATCGCCGGGCTGCCGTTGATCGTCGGAGACGACATCGTCGGGATCCTGGTGCTGCATGCCGGCGAGGTCGGTTTCTTCGACGCTGACGAAAAGAAGCTGTTAGTCGAGCTGGCGGGCGACATCGCCTTTGCGCTCGATCATCTCGCGAAGGTCGACCGCCTCGACTACCTCGCGTACTACGACGAGCTGACCGGCCTGGCCAACCGCGCGTTGTTCCAGCAGCGCCTGGAGGAGCACCTGGTCGAGGCGCGCGCGTCCGGCGGCCGCGTTGCCTTGCTGCTGATGAACATCGAGCGCTTCAAGCTGATCAACGATGCGCTCGGACGGCAGGCCGGCGACGAAACCCTCCGGCAGGTCGCCGCGCGCACCCTCGCCGCGGCGGGGGACCCGGGCCGCCTTGCGCGCGTCGGTGGCGACGTTTTTGCGGTCATGTCCTACGACATCAGGAACGCCGAGGACATGGCGCGCCGCACGGAACGCCGGGTCGAGCAGATCTTCGGTACGGCTTTCGAGGCGGGCGGCTCCGAACTGCGGATCAACGCCAAATTCGGGATCGCCATGTTCCCGGAGGACGGCGCCGACCCGGAGACGCTGTTCAGGAACGCCGAGGCGGCGCTGAAGAAAGCCAAGGCGAGCGGCGATCGCTACGTATTCTATGCGCAGGAGATGACGCGGAAGGTCTCCGAGCGGCTGTCGCTGGAGAGCAAGCTGCGCGACGCAATAGCCAGGGAGGAGTTCGTCCTGTTCCACCAGCCCAAGGTCGACCTGGTGAAGCGCACCGTCGTCGGGGTCGAAGCCCTGATCCGCTGGCAGAGCCCGGACCTCGGCCTGGTGCCGCCGCTCAGGTTCATCCCGATCCTCGAGGAGACGGGCATGATCCTCGAGGTGGGTGCCTGGGCGTTGCACAAGGCGGTCGAGGATCACAGGCACTGGGTCGAGCGGGGTTTGCGCGCGCCGCGCGTCGCCGTAAACGTCTCGCAGATCCAGTTGCGCCAGCGCGATTTCGTCCGGAGCCTGGAGCAGGCGCTTGCCGGCGCCGCCTCGCCGCACGGGCTCGACCTGGAGATCACCGAAAGCCTGCTCATGGAGGACATCGAGGCCAGCATCGAAAAACTCAGGGCGGCGCGCGACCTCGGCATCGGCGTTTCGATCGACGACTTCGGCACCGGTCATTCGTCGCTGGCCTATCTGGCAAGACTGCCTTTCCAGACCCTGAAGATCGATCGCTCGTTCATCCTCGCGATGCTGAAGGACCCGGACGCGACGACTTTGGTGTCGACGATGATCACCCTCGCCCATTCGCTGCGGCTGAAGGTCGTGGCCGAAGGCGTGGAAGAGGAAGAGCAGGCGAAGATGCTGCGGCTGCTTCGCTGCGAGGAGATGCAGGGCTACCTGTTCAGCAAGCCGGTGCCGTTCGCGCATATGACCGAATTGCTCGCGAAAGGCCGGGGCGGCTGAGGGCCTGTCGGTTCCGTCAGCAAGAGTCGCATTCGCCCGATCTCTCTGCGCGAAACGACCGATTGCGCCGCGAGGTGATCATTCGCGTCACATCGAAGGCGGTATTTCACGCAAACACCGTCCTTTTCGTTGCTTTTCGCACGTTTATGCCGGGCACGGAACGTGCGTCTACCGGAGGCCTCAGGGCAAACCGGTGCGGCAACCTGCTGCATCGGAACCTCCAGCAGGAGAGACTAATGAAACAAGTACAACAGGGCTTCACGCTGATCGAACTGATGATCGTGGTCGCGATCATCGGCATCCTGGCAGCGGTCGCGCTGCCCGCCTACCAGGACTACATGGTCCGCACCCGGGTGGCCGAAGGCCTCGCGATGGCCGGCGCCGCAAAGCTGGCGGTTTCCGAAAACGCAGCCTCCGGCACCAACCCGCTGACCTC
>CAZREB010000037.1:40709-43869 GCA_964599095.1 uncultured Bordetella sp. | reverse complement strand
GCGCCTCCTTCGTCTCGTTGAACAGGCGCACGTTCTCGATCGCGATCACGGCCTGGTCGGCAAAGGTCTCGCCCAGCGCGACTTCGTGCTCCGAAAACTCCCCGACCCCGCGACGAAGCACATTGAGGACCCCGATCGCCTCGCCGTCGCGAATCAGCGGCACCCAGAGCCCCGACCGGTAGCCCATGCGCAGCGCGAGATCCTTCATCCTGGGAAAGCGGTCCAGCACCTGCTCGAGGTCTGGAAGGTTCACCGGGCGGGCATCGACAATGCACGTACCCGTCGCGCTGCCCCGGTCGAGCGACCAGGAGGGCGGAATCGTCTCGAACCGCAGCGGGTCACCGTTTTCGTCGACACCGGCTTTCACGAAGATTTCGCTGCCGACCAGCAGCGCCAGGGCGACGAACTGGCCGCCAAAGAGGCGCCGATGGCTGCGCACGATGGCGTCGAACACCGGTTGCACATCCGACGGCGAGCTCGCGATTACGCGCAGGATCTCTGCCGTGGCGGTCTGCCTCTCCAGCGCCTCCTTCGTCTCGTTGAACAGGCGCACGTTCTCGATTGCGATTGCCGCCTGGTCGGCGAAAGTCTTGACCAGCGCGATCTGCTTGTCGCTGAACGGCCGCACCTCCATCCGCCAGAGCACGATGGCGCCGATTGCGAGGTCTTCGCGCATCAGGGGCACCGAAAGAATCGTGTGGTGGCCAAATCGCTTCTGGAATCTGCGGCCGAGCGGGTACTCTTCCTCGGATACCCCGGCGAGATCGTCGATGTGGACCGATGCACGATCGATCACCGATCGGCCAATGACGCCACCGCGATCAAGGGGGAGCGTTTCATCCGGATCGAAGGTCTGAACGGTGTAGCAGCCGCCGGCGTACCGCAGCCGCTCGCCCTCCGCCAAGAAAATACCCGCCTCGGCCGAGTCGCAAAGCGTTACTGCCCGCTCGGCAACTGCGTGCAACATGGGCGCCACGGCGCCCGGCGAACTGGAGATCACCCGCAGGATTTCGCTGATTGCAGTCTGCTGTTCGAGCCCCTCCTTCGTCTCGTTGAAGAGCCGCACGTTCTCGATCGCGATGACGGCTTGGTCGGCGAAGGTCTTGAGAAGGCTGATCTGGTGGTCCGGGAACGGTCCCGCTTCGCGGCGGGTCACGCTGATCGCGCCTATCGCCGTGCCATCGCGCCCGAGCATCGGCACGGCCAGAGCCCCCCGGAATCCTCTCGCGCGGGCCGCCTCCCCCCAGGCAGGCGAAGATTCCGGATCGGTCAGGACGTCGCTGATGAAGTGCGGAACTTTGTTTCGGACCGCCTTCGGCATGGTTCCGGCCCCGGAGTCAATTGATAACGGGAACATGCTCCTGAGCGCAACGTCACCGGACTCGCCGGTCGTGGTAAACGCTTCAAGCTCGAGCATGTTCCCTTCCACGCGGGTCACAGCCGCGGACAAACCGCCGATCAGCCGTACCGCTCGTTGCGCGATCGCGTCGAATACCGGCTGCACGTCCGATGGCGAACTGGCGATAACCTTGAGGATTTCCGCCGTCGCCGTCTGCCGCTCCAGTGCCTCCTTCGTCTCGTTGAACAGGCGCACGTTCTCGATGGCGATCACGGCCTGGTCGGCGAAAGTCTTGAGCAACTCGATCTGCGAATCCGAAAACGGTCCGGTGCGCCGCCGCGTAGCCGAGATTGCGCCGATCGCCTTGCCCTCCCGGATCATCGGCACGGTGAGCTGGCTGCGGAACAGCGTCTCCGGTGCATCCGTCAGGCGCTGCGGGCCCGCCGGATCACCGAGGTCGGGCACATGGAAGAGCCGTCTTTCGACGATCGATCGCCCGATGATGCTGCTGGCATCGACCGGCCGGGGAAAGTTCTTGCGCAGATGCTCCGCGATCTGGGGATTCGGAGGCGTGTGCGCTGGTACGAGCTGGTCGCCCGACACCATGAATACCCCGGCGGAATCCGACTCGCACAGGTGGACGGCACTCGCGGCGATCGCATCGAACACCGGTTGCACCTGCGAAGGCGAGCTTGCGATCACCTGCAGGATCTCCGCAGTCGCCGTCTGCCGCTCCAGCGCCTCCTTCGTCTCGTTGAACAGGCGCACGTTCTCGATCGCGATCACGGCTTGCGCGGCGAATGTCTGCAGCAGGGCAAGCTGCTTGTCCGTGAGTTTGGTTCCCGGATCCGGGTGAGTGAGAACAATCACGCCGATCCCTTTGCCCTCGCGCACCAATGGCATGTAGATGCTCGAACGGAACCCGCCCGCACGCGCGACTTTCACGGCGGTCGGTAAGACGCCCTCGGCTTCCGTATCCGGGACTTCGAGTGCCCGCGCCTCGTGAATGACGCGCGCACTGAAACTGGCTTCCGGGTCGAAAGGTAGCGGGTAATGCGCTCTGACTGCGTCCAGTCCGGACATTGTGATATCCGGCCCCGCCGCGGACCGCAGCTGAATGAGATTTCCTTCGCGCATGAGGATCGCCGCGCTGTGGGGATGGAACAGCGTTGAAGCGCTCTCTACGATAGCGTCGAACACGGGCTGTACGTCGGTCGGCGAACTGCTGATGACGCCGAGAATTTCGCTGGTGGCCGTCTGCTGTTCAAGCGCCTCCTTCGTCTCGTTGAACAGGCGCACGTTCTCGATTGCAATCACGGCCTGGTCGGCGAAGGTCTGGAGCATCGCGACCTGCTTTTCCGAAAATGCGCGGACTTCGACACGGCGGATCAGAAGCACGCCGGTCGCGCGACCGCCCTGCAACAGCGGCACGGCGAGCGAGGTCCGGGATCCGAGCCTTTTCGACAGTTGGCTGCCTTCGGGATAGTCCGTTGCCGAAAGGAGATCCTCGACCTGGATCGTGGCAGCCTCGAGAATCGCGCGCCCCGCCACCGTTCCCCGGGTCAGGGGAAGCCGCCTCCCGACCTTCGCTTCTATCGTCCCCCAATGCGCAACGGTGAGCGTCTCGGCGCCGTCGCGCAGCAGGAGAACGGCATCGCGCGCATCGCAGACGCGGCCGGCGCTGCGTACGATGGCATCGAATACCGGTTGGGTGTCGGTCGGCGAACTGCTGATGACCTTGAGGATTTCGGCCGATGCGGTCTGCTGTTCGAGGGACTCCTTCGTCTCGTTGAACAGCCGCACGTTCTCGATCGCGATCAC
>CAZREB010000037.1:0-40609 GCA_964599095.1 uncultured Bordetella sp. | reverse complement strand
GTTCGAGGGACTCCTTCGTCTCGTTGAACAGCCGCACGTTCTCGATCGCGATCACCGCCTGGTCGGCGAAGGTCTGCAGGAGATGAACGAGCTTGTCCGGAATCGGCCCGGCGTCCGGGCGCGCGAGCGAGATCGCGCCCAGGACCTTGCCGTTGCGCATCATGGGAACGCCAAACCCGCTCCGGTAACCGGTCGCTACCGCTTCCGCCTTGTGCGAGTACTCGGGGTCGGCCAGGACGTCCTCGACACGGACGGGAGCGCCGTCGCGGACGACGCGGGTGCCGATCGAGTGACTGCCCGGCTTGAGCGGGTAGCGCGTCCGATGCTCGTCCGAGCCGGGGCCGTACGTGGCCTGCAAGTGAACCAGCTCGCCGTCGAAAGTCGTCACATACGCAAACTTGGCCGCGCAAAGGGTGGCCGCACGCTCGGCGATCGCATCGAACACCGGCTGCACGTCCGAGGGCGAACTTGCAATGACGCGAAGGATCTCCGAGGTCGCCGTCTGCCGCTCCAGCGCCTCCTTCGTCTCGTTGAACAGGCGCACGTTTTCGATCGCGATCACGGCCTGGTCGGCGAAGGATTTCAAGAGGGCGATGTCCTTCGCGTCGAACGCGCCCTTCGTCGCCCTCGACACGACGAGCGCGCCGATCCCCTCGTCATTCCGCAGCATCGGTACCTGCAGCACGGCCTTTACGCCGTAGGCCCTTGCGACCGAGCGCTCGAATTCCGGGATGTCGTCGCCTTCCCAGTCCGGAATATGCAGGATCTCGCCGTCGAGGATGACCTTCGAGGGAAAATTCTTCTCGCGGTCGAGCGGCAGCCGGCGCACCTCTTCGGGCAGGTCCTCGCGGCCCGGCGCGGAATAGCCGGCCACGACGACCTCCTGCCCCTGGCGCAGCAAGATCGCCACATTCATCCCGTTGACCAGCCGGGCGCCGGTTCGAGCGATCGCGTCGAACACCGGCTGCGTGTCGTTCGGCGAACTGCTGATGACACGCAAGATCTCGGCGGTCGCCGTTTGCCGCTCCAGGGCCTGCTTGGTCTCGTTGAACAACCGCACGTTCTCGATCGCGATCACGGCTTGGTCGGCAAAGGTCGTCATCAAGCCGATCTCGCGGGCGGTAAAGGCCCCGGCCCGCGCGCGCGTGACGCCGATCGTCCCAATCGCCTTGCCGTCCCGGATCATCGGCACGGAGAGCACACTGCGAAAGCCCCGCGCGCGCGCCATCGCCTTGCCTTCGGGCGTGGCTTTCGAATCCTTTTCGGTATCCGCGTGGAACTCGGGGGCCGCGCTTCGCACCACCCGGCAATGGATGTCCGAGGCATCGGACAACGGGACCGATCGGACTGCCTTCAGCACGCCGTCGCCTTTGTCGCCCGTCGAAGTGAACGCCGCAAGCTGCAGGTTCTCGCCGCTCACGCGGGTGACCACGGCGGACCTTCCGCCCAACAGCCGGATCGAGTTCTCGGCGATGGCGTTGAAGACGGGTTGCGTATCGGCGGGCGAACTCGCAATGACGTCGAGAATTTTCGCGGTCGCCGCCTGGCGCTGCTCCGCGGCGCGCAGTTCGGCACGCAGGCGCCTGATTTCTGCTGGCGCGGCTGCACCCTTTTGCTTCGCGCGTTCGAGCGCGGCGATGCGCCGGACGAGCTTCCTGTTTTCGGCCAGCAGTTCGGCCTTGGTTGGGCTGGGCATGATGGCTCTCCCTATTACTCGATCACCCGGTCGGCACGCACCAGGATCGACTGCGGAATCCTGATTCCCTGCTCGCGGGCCGCCTTGAGGTTGACGACCAGTTCGAACTTCACCGGCTGCTGGACCGGCAGGGCGGCCGGCTTCGCGCCCTTGAGGATCTTGTCCACGTACTCCGCGGCGCGCCGGTAGTTGTCGCCAAGCTGCGCGCCGTACGAAATGAGGCCGCCGGCCGAAACCATTTCCGATATCGAATAGACCGCCGGCAAGCGCAGATTCGTCATGTGTCCGGCGATCTTCCTGCGCTCGACGCTCCCCGCGTACATCAGAACGCCGTCGGGCCGGATGCGCGCCACGGTGTCCAGGGCGTGATCGATCGCGTCGCCGGCGACATGCCGGACCGGCTCGAGCGTGACCCCGATCGCGCGCGCGGCCGGCTGCAGGGTGTCGAGTTGCTCCTGTCCCAGCGGCGTCGCGGATACGACCACTGCGGCTCGCCGCAACTGTGGCTGGATCTCCTTGAGCAATTCGAGATGCTTCACGCTGACGTCCCTGGCGAGGCTGGCCAGCCCGGTCGCATTTCCGCCAGGGTGCGCAAGGCTTGCCACCAAGCCGCCGCCCACTGGGTCGGTCGCGTAGGCGAATACGATCGGGATCGTGTTGCTGGCCCTGCGTACCGCGACCGCGGCCGACTGCACGCCTGCAAAGACCAGGTCCGGCCTTTCTGCAACCAGCTCGACCGCCAGTGCCGGAAATCTCGAAGGGTCGCCACGCGAATAGCGGTAGACATAGGTGACGTCGCGCCCCTCGACCCAGCCGAGCCGGGTCATGCCTTGGGTGAACTGCTCCCAGAACGCCGATCGGAACTCGGGATTGGACGAGGACAGCACGCCGATGCGCGCGGGCTTGCGGGCGGGCTGGGCGGCCCCGTTGCGGACGCCCAACAGCAGCAACGCGGCTGCACCGATGAGGAGGTCGCGGCGGTTCACTCGATCACCGCATCCGCGCGCAAGAGCAGCGACCGCGGAATCGCGATCCCGAGTGCCTTCGCCGTCTTGCGGTTGATCACCAGCTCGAAGCGCGTGGGCTGCTCGATCGGCAGGTCGCCTGGCTTGGCGCCCTTCAGGACCTTGTCGACATGGCCCGCGGCGCTCCGCCACATGCCCGCAAGGCTCGGGCCGTACGAGATCAGTCCGCCAGCGTCGACGTACTCCCTAAAATTGTGGATCAACGGCACGCGGTACGCGATCGCGAGGTCGACTAACTGCCGACGGTGAATGATCGTCAGGTCGCTGTAGGCGGCGACAAGAGCTTCGCTGCGGGCTGCAACCGCAGCCGCCAGCGCGGGTCCGAAGTCCGCGAGCACGGCAAGGCGAATCGGCCGGACTGCGATCTTCAACACAAGGGCGGCTTTTTCCGTTTCCGAAAGCTCGACCTGCATTCGCCGGTCGTCGGGATTCAGCAATACGCCGACGCGTGCAAGGTTCGGCAACATCTCCTTCAGGAGTTCAAGCCGTTTGGCCGCGAGATCCGAGTTGACGCAGGTGACGCCGGTCAGGTTGCCCCCGGGCCGCGCGAGGTTGGTGATCAGCCCCGCAGACATCGCGTCGCACGCGACCATCACAATCGGGATCGTGCGCGTCGATTCTTGCGCCGCGACGATTGCCTGGTCGCCGCCGGCGAAGATCAGGTCGACTCTTGCGCGAACCAGTTCTTCCGCAAGCGGGCGCAGGCGCTCCCGGTGTCCTTCGGCATTGCGCAATTCGAACACTACGGTTCGTTGCGCTTCGGAATACCCGAGCGGCCGCAGGCCCTCCTTCAACGCCAGCGTGAGCGGGCTGTTCGCACCCGGCCCTCCTGCGACCAGCAGGCCGATGCGAGGTGGCTTGGAGGGAGACTGGGCACTGGCGAGCGCGGCGCCGAAGATCATCGCCACGGCCGCGAATACTCGAAGTGAACCGAGCGCAATCATTCAATGACCTCCGTCGCCCGCACCAGCACGGATTGGGGAATCCTCAGCCCCAGCGCCTTCGCGGTGCGCAGGTTGACGACCATTTCGTAGACGTCGGGCTGCTCCACCGGCAGGTCGGCCGGCTTCGCGCCCTTAAAAATCTTGTCCACGAAGACCGCAGCGCGGCGATAGTCGTCCCGCAGGTCATTGTCGTAGCTCAGCAGGCCGCCGGCGTCTGCAAACGCCCGCCGGGCGCTGACCACGGGCAGGCGTGCATTCAGCGCCAGGTCGCAGATCTTGCGTGCTTGGGAAACGAAGAACGGCCGCGCGGATGCAAAGAAAGCCGCGGGTTTCGCGCTAACGATACGCGCAAAAGCCGCGTCGATTTCCTCCGGCTGCTTCACCGGAAAGAACTCCACCTCGAACCCGTTCGCAGAGAAGCTTTTGCGGTAGAAAGCACGCACGGTCTGTAGCGCGGGATCATCCTCCTGGTCGAGCATCGCGATGCGGCGCGCGCCCGGCAAGATTTCGCGGAGCATTTCGCCTGTCTTGTCCACCATGGCAAACCCGCGATAGGTCGTCCCAGTCATGTTGCGTCCGGGCCGCGCGAGGCTTTCGACCAAGCCCTCCGCGATCGGGTCGACCGACGAGACGAAGATGACCGGAAGCGTACTCGTCTGCGCCTTGAACGCCGAAGCGGAAGGCCCCGTCGAGGCAAGGATCACCGTCGGCCGCAGTGCGAGCAGTTCTCCGGCCAGGGGCGCGAACCGGTCGAACCGGCCCCCGGCCCAGCGCATGTCGATCACGTAGTCGCGGCCTTCGACGTAGCCGAGTTCCCCGAGCCTGGCCATGAAGACCTCGATCATCGGGCGGCCGAATTTTTCGGTCGACGGGCTCAGGAAGGCGATGCGGCGCGGTCCTATCGGGGACTGCGCTGGTACAGGCGACGCGCGAAGCGCGGCCAGCGCACCCAGGCCGGCAATGAGGTCGCGGCGGTTCACTCGATCACCTCATCCGTCCGAACCGAGGAGCATGGCGAACATTATTGAAAGTGACCCTCCTGCCGTGTAATATGACTGTATTACAAATCGGAGCCATGCAATGACGCTCACCGTCCGCCTCGATCCCGACCTCGAGAAGGAGTTCGCCGCCGCCTGCCGGCTCAAGCGCACGAGCAAGTCGGCTGCGGTCGCGGAAATGATCCGCGCGTATGTGCGCGCGCAGTCGCCCGAAAAGACCGCTTTCGAACTGGCCGAGGAGATGGGATTGGTCGGCTGCGCCACGAGTGCCCCGGCGGCCGGACGCGACCACAGCAGATTCCTGAAGACCAAACTGCGTGCCGGCCGCGCTCGTTGACACCGGTCCGCTCGTTGCGCTGTTCGTACGCAACGACCCGGACCATGCGCTGGTTGCCGGATTCCTGCGCGGCTTTCGCAGCAACCTGCTGACCACCTGGCCGGTGCTCACCGAGGTCTGCCACTTCCTCAGTCCCGCGGTGGCGCAGCGGTTCCTGCGCTGGGTCGATGCCGGCGGCGCCGCCCCGATCGGCATCCCGCCGGAGGAACTCGCCGAAATCATCCGAACGATGGAGAAATACACCGACCGGCCGATGGACCTTGCAGACGCATCGCTTGTTTGGCTGGCAGGCCAAGCAGGCGTGCGGGAGATCCTGACGCTGGACAAAGGCGACTTCGCCACGTTCCGCACGCCCTCCGGGAAGCCGTTCAAGGACCTGCTGGCTGCCGCGCGTGCCCGGGGCTGATTTTTCATTCGATCACCCGTTCCGCCCTCAACAACACCGTCTGCGGAATCGTGAGGCCGAGCGTGCGTGCGGTCTTCAGGTTGATTACCAAGGTGTACTTCGTCGGCTCCTCGATCGGCAGGTCGCCCGGGGGGACGCCTTTGAGGATCTTGTGGACAAAGGTCGCGGCCTGACGGTATTGATCCACCGAGTCGATGCCGTAGGACATGAGTCCGCCTGCATCCACATGCTGGAAGAACAGGAACATGGTCGGCAGTCGGTGTCTGAGAGCGAGCGTTGCGACCAGCGTCGCGTTATCGATGAACAACGGGTCGCCGGCGACGTACATGAGCTCAGCTTGCTCCCGGGCCGCATCGGCAAACGCGCGCTCGAGCTCCTGGCGTGTTCGCGCCTGCACCACGATCCGCGCGAGTCCCTGGATTTTTTCTTCCTTTGATCTCTGCGCTTGCACCCGCGCAAGCATCGGGTTGTCCGGGTTGATCAACATTGCAAGGCGCATGGCGCGTGGCACGCACTCGCGCAGCAGCTCGATCTGCTTGGCGAAGAACAACTCCGGCGCCATCGTCGCGAGGCCCGTGAACATCCCGCCCGGCCGCCCCAGGCTTGCGGCCAGGCCCAGTCCCACCGGGTTGGCCACGAGGATGAATACGACAGGGATTCGTGTTCCGAGGTTCTTGAACGCGATCGTCGGGGCCGGACCGACGCTGACGAATGCGTCCGGCCGCAGACTTGCAAGTTCCGCAGCCAGGGCCGGCAGCCTGGCCAGGTCGAAGTTTGCATAGCGCGTGCCGATCTGCAGGTTTTCTCCGACCCGCCATCCGAGTACACGCAAGCCATCGGTGAACGCTTCGAATGCGCCGGCGGGCCTGCCGGGCGGGCCTGGAAACAGGATGCCGACACGCGGTGTCCCGGCCGAATTCTGCCCATGGACGGAAAAGCTCGTGGCAATCAGTCCTGCGCCTGCCAGGATCACCTCTCGCCGGTTCATTCGATCCCCTCGCGTCCAGGCACCGATGCTACAATTCTTACCTCGTAATACTTGAGCGGGAATGGCATGGACGAATCCACAGTAACCAGCAAAGGCCAGGTCACGATTCCCAAGGCGGTCCGGCGGGAACTGGGCATCCGGCAGGGCAGCCGGGTGATGTTCGCGGTCAAGAACGGCAAGGTCGAGATGCGCGTGGCGCACCGGGCGCCGGCCGTCATCGAATCCGGATACGGGATGCTCAAGGGCCGCGGCCGCCACCTGCCCGCGGACTTCGACCCGGCAAGCCTGCTCGGGCCGGCGCGGTCGCGCAAGCGCTGATGCAGGCGCTCGACACCAACATCCTGGCGCGTTACTACGTGCAGGAGGAAGGCACGCCGCAAACGCGGGCCCAGCAGGAGGCCGCGCGCCGGATCATCGAAGGCGGCGGGCGGCTGTTCGTGGCCAAAACGGTACTGCTCGAGCTTGAATGGGTCCTGCGTGGCGTCTATGGGCACGCGCGCGCGGACGTATGCCGGGTATTCGAGCACTTGCTGGCGCTTACGCACGTTGAAATCGAGGACCGCACCGCGGTCGAGCGAGCGCTCGGCAACCTGCATAAGGGCCTGGATTTCGCCGATGCGTTGCATCACGCCTCCAGCCGCGGCTGCGACGCGTTCCTGACTTTCGACACACGGCGCTTCGCAGGCAAGGCGCGGCGGCTCGCGATCACCCCGCCGGTGCGCCTGGCGCGCTGAACGCAGGGGGAAACGCCGCCGAAGCCGGTACCCGTCCCTCATTCGATCACCCTGTCCGCGCGCAGCAGCACCGACTGCGGAATCTTCAGCCCCAGCGCGCGGGCGGTCGCGAGGTTGATCACCATCTCGAACCGGGTCGGCCGCTCGACGGGAATCTCCGCCGGGCGGGCGCCCTTGAGGATCTTGTCCACCGTACGCGCGGCGCCCCGGTAGAAGTCGTCGACGCTGATGCCGTAGGACATCAGCCCCCCCGCATCGACGTAGTATGAAAACATGAAGATGGCCGGAAGGCGGTGCTTCAGCGCAAGCGCGGCGATGCGTTCGCGATTGGCCGAGAACAGCACGTCGCCCGGAACCACCAGCGCCTGCGCGCCTTGACGCGCCGCTGCCTCGAAGGCGCCCTGGATCTCGCCTGCGTTGCCGGCGCTGTGCACGGTGATGGCGGCGTGGAGCTTGGGCGCGAAGGCGTCGACAGCCTGGGCGGTGCCTTTGTGCATTGCGTTGCCGGCGGCAATCAGCAGCCCGATTTTCGTGGTGCCGGGCGCCGCTTCCTGCAACAGTTGCATCAGCTTGCCGACGTAATCCGGGCCCACCGAAGTCTGGAAGCCGGTGAGGTTGCCGCCCGGATAGGGGAGGCTCTTCACCAACCCGAGCTTGACGGGATCGGCCACGGCAAGAAAGACGATCGGAACCGCAGTCGTCAGCTTGGCCATTTCCTGCGTGATGCGCGGGCCTGCCGTGACGAAGACGTCGGGTCGAAGGCGCATCAGCGCCGCCGCGTGACCTGCGGTGTCCTCCGGACGATCCACCTGGCGCCAGTCGATCGCCAGGTTCCTGCCCTCGGTCCAGCCGAGTTCGCGCAGGACGCTTGCGAACGAGGGCTGGAAGACCGTATCCGACTTGCCGGCCATGACTGCGACGCGAACGGCTTTTTGAGCCGGCTGCGCGCGCACATATGGCGCAAAAGCAAGCGCGCTCAAGGCAAAGAGTGCGAGCCGGCGGTTCATTCGATCAGCCTGTTCGCGCGCAGCAGCACCGACTGCGGGATCGTCAGGCCGAGCGCTTTGGCGGTCTTCAGGTTGACCACCATCACGAAGCGCTCCGGTTCTTCGACCGCGAGGTCGGCGGGCTTCGCGCCCTTGAGGATCTTGTCGATCATCACTGCGGCGCGCTCGAAAGTGAGCGCCGTATCGTTGTACAGGCTGACCAGGCCGCCGGCATCCGCGTATAGCCCAAGGGAACCGAAGACCGGCAGCCGCGCGCTGGTCGCGCGTTCCACGACCGCTTTCGCCTGCGGATAAAACTGCGGCGGCAGGAGAACCGCTTGCGCCCTGAGGTCGCGCAGATCGGCGAACGCTCTCTCGAGATCATCCGGCCGTCTGGTACGCACGATGGTGAGAGAAATCCCGAGTGCGGCAGCCGCGCGCTCGAAATGCGCGCTGACGCGCTTGGCCACCGGGTCGGTATCGAGTTCGAGGGCGGCGATTCGCTTGGCGGCCGGGAGCGTGTCGCGCACCAGCTCGACGAGCTTGCCGAAGACCTCTGCCCTGAAGGTGGTGCCGGTGATGTTGCCGCCGGGGCGTGCGAGGCTGGCTACGTACCCGCGCTCTACCGGTTCGCCGATATTGGCAAAGACAATCGGTATTCGCGCCGTCGCCTGCTTGAGCGCCTCGAGCGCTGGGCCGGTCTGGGCAAAGAGCACCGCGGGCTCCAGCGCGATCAATTCCTGCGCAAGCACTGGTAGGCGGTCAATCTTCCCTTCGCCCCAGCGCCCTTCGATCACGATATCGCGCCCCTCGACCTGCCCGAGTGCCTTGAGCCGGGCGCGGACGATCGCAAGCGCGCCCTCTGAGCTCTTGCGCTTGTTCTCCGACAGCCAACCGATCTTGCGTGGCGCCTTCGCAGGTTGCGCCTCGGTCACACGCGCAATTGCGCTGAACGCAAGCGCCGACAGGATCGCCTCGCGCCGATTCATTCGATCACCCTGTCCGCCCGCACCAGTACCGACTGCGGAATCGCGATTCCAAGCGCCTTCGCGGTTTTCATGTTAATCACCAGTTCCAGCGTCGTCGCCTGCTCGATCGGCAGGTCGCCCGGCTTCGCGCCCTTGAGGATCCGGTCGACGAAGCTCGCCGCGCGCCGGAAGCCGTCGACAATGTTCACGCCGTAGCTCAGCAGGCCGCCGGCATCGACATGCTCCTTGGCCGGATACACCGAGGCCATCCGATACTTCAACGCAAGATCCGCGATCTGGCGCCTTTGCTGGAAGATCAGCTGATCGCCGAGCACCACGACGCCCGCGAACTTCTCCCGCGCCATGTGCGAGAACCCCGCTTCGATTTCGGCGCCGGATCTGGCTTCGATGGAAAGAAGGCTTGCGCCGGCGCGCCCGACCGCGTTCCGGAGATTCCCGACCACCGAGGCATACGAAAGCGCGCCCGGATTCGCCAGCACGCCCACGCGCCTGATCCCGGGCATCACGAGGAGCAGCATTTCGAGCATCTTGCCGCTGAGATCCTCGTTGAGCGTCGCCACCCCGGTGATGTTGCCTCCGGGCCGCGCCAGGCTCTGCGCGAAACCCGCCGCGACCGGGTCGCCGCTGTAGCAGAGCACGATCGGGATCGCGCCCGTCACCTGCCGCGCGGCACGGGCGGAATTCTCGCCGGTGGCCAGGATGACGTCCGGCTTGAACCGCCCCAATTCCCCCGCGAGTACGGGCAGGTCCGCCGGCCCGGCCAGTGTCCACCGGACATCGATGACGTAGGTCTTGCCTTCGACATGCCCAAGCGCGCTCATCCCGGCAACGAAAGCGCGGCCATAGGCACTCCGCGGCGGAACCGGGTCGGGCCTCTTCCCGAAGACCAGGATCAGCAGACGGGCCGGCTTCGCCGCAGGCTGTGCACGCGCCTGGAACGTCGCCGCGCCGAGCGCGAGCAGGCAGAGCAGGGAATCGCGCCGGTTCATCGCACGCCACCCGGAAATGTACTGGTACCGATACGCGAACTGGCAGGAGAGCCAAGCGCCGCCCGGACCTTGAGACATGAATCCCGGACAATTCCGATTCCCGGGCGGGGCGTGACGATGCGCCTCATTCGATGACTCCATCCGCGCGGATCATGAACGACTGCGGCAGCGCGATTCCCAGCGCCTTCGCGGTCCTCA
Organism: uncultured Bordetella sp.; assembly: GCA_964599095.1. Taxonomy (GTDB): domain Bacteria; phylum Pseudomonadota; class Gammaproteobacteria; order Burkholderiales; family SG8-39; genus SZAS-79. The sequence continues at coordinate 30,319 of CAZREB010000037.1, read as the reverse complement.
TGTTCACGACTAGCTCGAAGTGGGTCGGCTGCTCGACCGGCAGATCCGCAGGCCTGGCGCCTTTCAGGATCTTGTCGGCGTAAGTGGCCGCGTGCCGGAACAGCGCCGGAAAGTTCGGCCCGTAGGACATCAGGGCGCCGGCTTTGGTGATCCCCGCTTCCGCAGCCATCAGAGGCAGACGCGCATTGATTGCAAGCTCGGCAAGCCGTGCCCGCTCCCCGATCGTGAACGGGTCGAGGAAGGCGATCAGCGCCTCTGCCCGGGCCGCGCCGAGTGCCGCGAACCCTGCGCGAAGATCATCGACCGTCGAGACCTCCACCGGAACCCGCTTTACTCCCAGGCGCCGCGTCGCGGGCTCGGCGTTCCCGAACCCGATCATGGTGACAACGAGCGTCACGCGGGCGTTCTTCGTGGCAGCCTCGATCCGCGCAATCGGCAGTTCCCTGGCCCGGCGCCCGGGCGTCGGCATTGGCGCGAAACGCCAGATCAGCGCGAAAGGCACTCCCTTGCGAGCGGCAATGGCAGCACCTCGACATTGGGCCGCAATGCGTACGGTTCGCTTCCCGGATACACCACGTAAAGACGCTCGAGTTTCAGGCTCTCGATGCATGCGTGCATCGAACGCGTCATCGCCGGGGCGTCGGCATATTTCATTTCCACTCCGATGCGCCGCCCGCGCGACACCAGCAACAGATCGAGTTCCGCGCCGGCCTGGGTGCGCCAGTAGTACGCATTGCGCTCGCCCGCCAGACCGATCAGTTCTTCGAGCACGAACCCTTCCCACGACGCCCCCACCTTGGGGTGAGCGTGCAGCGCAGCCGCCGAATCGATGCCGAGCAACGCGTGCAGCAATCCGGGATCGCGTACGTACACCTTCGGCGCCTTCACCTGGCGCTTGCCCAGGTTTTCGAACCACGGCTGGAGCTGCCGCACCACCAAAGCGCCGGTCAGCGCGTCGAGGTGGCGCTTGACCGTGTTGTGCCCCTCGCCGAGCGCGCGCGCAATTTCGGAAGCATTCCACACCTGCCCGTGGTAGTGCGCGAGCATCATCCAGAGCCGCCGCATCACCGGCGCCGGAACGCGGATGCCGAGTTGGTGAAGGTCCCGTTCGAGAAAAGTGCGGATGAAGTCGCGCCGCCACAGCGTGCTCGCGGCGTCGCTTCTGGCAAGGAACGAACGCGGGAAGCCGCCCCGCCACCATAGCCGGCGCTGCTGCCCGGTACCGGCCTCGTCCAGGTCGAACCCTGACATTTCGACAAACGCGACGCGGCCCGCCAGACTCTCCGAACCCTGGCGCAACAGTTCCGGCGAAGCGCTGCCGAGGATCAAGAAACGCCTGCGCGGGCGCGCTTCGTCGGCAAGCACGCGCAGCACGGGAAACAGATCCGGCCGGCGCTGGATCTCGTCGATCACAACCAGGCAGTCGAGTCCCGCAAGCGCGAGCTTGGGCTGCGCGAGGCGCTCCAGGTCGAGCGGGTCCTCCAGGTCGAAATACACCGAGCGCCGGGCGGCTGCCAGAGTGCGCGCGAGCGTCGTCTTGCCGCACTGGCGCGGGCCGATGAGCGCCACCACCGGGCTGCCGCGCAAAGCACGCACGAGCCGCAGGGCGAGCGCCGGGCGTCCTATTCCGGCTTTCGACATCCTTGTATTTTGTCCACTTCATATTCAATTTACAAGCTTAAAAATGCGCGACGCAAGCTGCCCCGGCAGCGGCTTCATTCGACCACCTCGTCCACCCGCACCAGCACGGACGGCGGGATCGTGATCCCGAGCGCCTTTGCCGTGCTCCGGTTGACGGCCGACACGAAACGCTCGACCTGCTCGACCGGCAGGTCGCCGGGCTTCGCGCCCCTGAGGATCTTGTCCACGTACACCGCCGTACGCGCGAACCCGTCCGCGAAGTCGACGCCGTAGCTGACCAGTGCCCCGTCGGCTACGGCCTGGCGATTCTGGTGGGCCGTGGCGATCCTGTGTTTGCGGGACAGCGCAACGATCAGCTTTCCGTTGGCGAGAAATACGCTGGCCGGCAGAACGACGACCGCAGCCACCCGTTCGCGCACCGCGGCAGCAAAGGCAGCTTCGATTTCCGCGACGGTCCGCGCGTTGATTCTCGCCACGGTGACCCCGTGCTTCGCGGCGGCGGCGTCCACCGTTTCGAATACGTGCTGTCCGGGAATCGACGGATCCGCCAGGATCGCGACGCGCTCGAGCTTGGGCACCAGAGCCTTCAGCAGCTCGAACTGCTTGAGGGCGATGTCCCCGGCGAGGTTCGTGACGCCGGTGACGTTTCCGCCAGGCCGGGCGAGAGCCGGTACGATCCCACTGCGGACCGGGTCGGCCGCGTGAGCAAACACGACAGGGATCGTCGAGGTCGCCCCTTTCGCCGCGAGGGCGCCGGGCGTGGAATTGGTCACGATGACGTCGACGTTTCTGCGCGCCAGTTCGGCGGCGAGCGCAGGGAGCCGCTCGTTGCGGTCTTCGGCGTGCATCGTCTCGATGATGAGATTCTGCCCCTCGATCCAGCCCAGGGCCGCCAGCCGCTTGCGGAAGGCGCCGCTCAGCGCCGGCGCAGCGTTGGGCAGCAGCAGCCCGATGCGGCGCATCCGGGCTTGTGCGAGCACGCGCCGCGAGGCGAACGCCGCAGCGGCCGAAACCAAGGCAAGCACCGATCGACGCCTGTCCATACGATCCCCCCGAATCGTGACGAAACAGCGCAGGCAGCACCGGACGAAGCACACCGGAAAGCGGCGGGTCTCGACCGGGACTAAGGCTACACCCGCGACGGAAATTTCGCTGCAATCCGGATGCCGGCGAATGCAAGCGATGCCGCTTCTCAGGGAGGCATCGTCCATTTGGCGGTGTCCGCGCCTTGCCCGATCCGAAAACCGTGCGTAGAGTGGCCCCGTCCCAAGCGATCCAAGAGGATCGAATGCGGTGCTGGCTGGCCTGGATTTGCGCCATTTCGCTCGCAGCGACTGCGATCGGCGTTGCCGCGGCCGAGCCACCGACGATAGGGATCGTGGCCATCGGACCCCAGTCGGTATTCCGCGAGCTGCCGACCTACGCACGCTTCTACGCACGGATGCGCGAGTTGGGCTGGCGCGACGGCGAGAACATCCGTTACGCCGGGCGCGGCGCAGCGGGAAACGTAGCGAACCTGGAACCGGCGATCAAGGAGCTGGTACGCAGCGGCGTGGCGATCATCGTCACGGTCGGCTGGCAGGAAGCGCTGGCGGCAAAGCGCGGGACCTCTACGACCCCGATCGTCATGGTGCATCCCGGCGACCCGGTAGAGCTTGGACTCGTGCCCTCGCTGAGCCGGCCGGGAGGCAACATGACCGGAAATTCCTCCAGCCCGAATTCGATCTACGCCAAGCGCCTGGAACTGTTCTCCGAGCTCGTTCCGGACGCCAGGAATGTCCTGCTCGCATACGATCCCCCAAAGGCAACCGCGAGAGTGATCGCAGTGATGGAAGAAGCGGCGAAGCGCTATCGCCTCGCGCTCTCGTGGGCGGAGCTTCCACCGGACGGCGACTACGACCCGTGGCTCGCGAAGGCAAAGCGCGCAGGGGCCGACGCCGTCGGCTTCGCCCATTCCCCCAGCATCTTTCGTCCCGAGCGCCGCAAAGCGCTCGCGGCAGATCTGATCCGCCAGCGACTGCCCTCGTTTTGCTCCACGAGCGAATACGTCGACTCGGGGTGCCTCGCTTCGTACAGCCCGTCGACTGTCGAGTTCTTCGCGAGCGCGGCCGTTTATGCGGACAAGATCCTGCGCGGCGCGAAACCTGGCGATCTTGCGATCCAGCAGCCGACGATCTACGAGTTCGTGATCAACCTGAAGACAGCGAAGGCTCTGGGGATCTCGATCCCGCAGACGGTGTTGCTGCGGGCGAACCGGGTGATCGAGTGACCCCGGCGCTAGGTGGCGTAAGGCACGACGACGAACGGGAACCGCTTCGGCGGAAAATCACGGACGTTCCGGGTGACCAGGCTCAGGCCGTATAGCTGCGCGATTGCAGCCTGGAGCGCATCGGGCAGTTTCCATCCGTGCTGCCGGCGCAGCGAGGCCGCCAAGTCGGCCGCCGCCTGGTCGATGCCGAGGGTTGGAAATGCATCGAGCAGGCGCTGGGCCTTGCGAGCCGCGGGCCGGTCGAAACCGGCAAGCACTTCGGCACGCGTGATCACCGAAATCGCGGCTTCGGCGCCGCAGCCGGAAAGATAGCGCGTCGCATCGGCATTACCGTTGAAATGATCGATGAGGATAACCGAATCGAGCAGCAGCCTCACTTGCGCCCGGCCCACTGCCTGCGCATCCGATTCTGATACGCGAGACCGTCGCCCTTCTTCCAAAGCCCCGCCGTTTCTTCCAGCAGCCGCTCGAGCTCGCTGGTCTCCGGTCCCGAATGCTTGCGGTACTGCCTGACTGCGCGTCGCACGAGTTCAGTCAGGGGCGTGCGCTCGCGCTTGGCTTTGCGCGTGAGCCAGGCCTTGTCGTCGGGGTCCAGGGCAATGAGGGTTCGCGTCATGGCGCCGAAGGCAGTGATATCAATTCGGCTGAATGATATCAGTCGAGGGGAGTGGGGGCAAGCCCGCGAGCTTCGGGCAGGATGACTCACACGGGGCCGAACAAAGACCGATAATCGGGCATCAGCACTCCGGCTCCCGGAACCACACCGTGCAGACACAAGAAGGGACCCTGGCCGACAGGCTCCACAAGCGGACGATCCTCGCCATCTCCGCGGCCACCGGGAGCGCCTCGCTGCTGATCAACGTGTGGTACCCGTTCCTGCCTTTGTACCTGTTGCAGGTCGGCGCGAAGGACGAGGCCACGGCGCTCTTCTGGGTCGCGGTCGGCATGACCTCGCAGGGTGTGGCCCGGCTGCTGGGCGGGCCGCTCTGGGGGATGCTTTCGGACCGGGTCGGGCGCAAGAAGATGTTCGTGCGGGCGCTGTATTCCGCGGCGCTCACCGCCTTCGTCCTCAGCCTGATCCACGCGCCGTGGCAGGTCGCGATCGCGCTCGGGCTGCAGGGATTGCTGTCGGGTTTCATCCCGGCGGCGGTCGCGCTGATGACCGTCAGCGTCCCGGAATCCAGGGTCAAGAACGCGCTGACCTCGGTTTCCGGCGGGCAGTACATCGGCACCGCGATCGGGCCGGCCGTCGGCGCAGGCATGGCGATCGCCTTCGGCTACCGCGGCGCGATCTTCACCTCCGGCCTGCTCGTGGCTGCGGTCGCCACCGCCGTGATCTTCCTGGTTCCGACCGACACCGTCCGCCGCGCCGCCGAAGCTCAGCGATCGGGCAAGCAGACGCTCACGCCCTTCAAGCCGACCCTGCAGTTGGGCCTGGCGATCCTGCTCTATTTTTCGCTGTTCGCGCTGGGTGCATTCCGCACGATCGCCACGCCGATCGCGCTCAAGGACATCGCGGCCGGCGACGTGGCCGTGGTGAACGGTGTCACGTTCGCGCTCGGTGGCCTGGCGAGTGCGATCGGGGTCTGGGCCTTGTCCACCCGGTTTTTCGGCAAGAGGTCGGTGCGGCACGTGCTCGCGGCAATGCTGGCGCTGTCCGCCGTCGGGCACGTGCTGCTCGCGCTGAGCGGCACCGCGTGGCTTTACATCAGCGCATTCACCGCGGCATCGTTCCTGAACGCCGCCATGATGCCGATGACCAACACCATGATCGCCTTCAACGTCGAGCGGGAGCGGCGCGGGACGGCTTTCGGCTTCGCCAGCGCGGCACAGGCGCTGGGCTTCATGGTCGGCCCGATGAGCGCGGCGCTGTTCGCGTCGTTCTCTCTCAAGGCCGGGTTCGTCACCGTCGGGCTGCTGCTTGCCGCGCTCGCGGTCCTGGTGGGCGTGGCGGTGCGGGAGCCCGAAGCCGGCTAGGATTATCCTGAATCCGGAATATCAATCGGCCCGAAACCCGCGCCGGTGTTGACTCCACAAGATTTAAAGTTCGACTTTCCCGCGCTGCTGCAGCACTTCGGTCGCCCTCAGCAGCACCGACTGCGGGATTGCCGGCCGGAGCGCCCTGGCCGTCTGCATGTCGATCGGGGGAGCGCTACACCCGCCGTGCCCTCAGCACGCGCCGCCCGACGACGACCGCCACGACCAGCACCGCCAGGATCCCGAGCGACATCGCCCCGTGCATCTCCACCCAATGGATCACGTCGGGTCCGTACCAGGCCACCAGCGCCACCGCCGGCATCGCGCCGAGAACGGTGCCGACGACGAAGGTCCCGTAGCCGACGCTCGAGAGGCCGAGCAGCCAATGGGTAGGCGCGCCGAGCTGGAACACGAGGCGGAACAGGATCACCGAGCGCAGGCCCCGCGCGGAAAACAGCTCGTCGAAGCGGCGCACGCGCCGCGGCAGCCGGGCGCCCACCCAATCCCGCGCGACGTAGCGCGCAAAGAGGAACCCGACGCTCGATCCGCCGGCGACCGCGAGCAGCGAGAGCGGATACGCTACCCAGAACGGCCACAGCAGCCCGGCCGGCAGCACCCACACGAAAGCCGGGATGCCGCAGGGCATCAGCATGACGAACGAGACTACATAGAGCACGTAGGCCCAGGCGCCCCACGAATCGAGCAGTGCATGCACCTTGTCGGCACTGCCGAATGCCTCGAATGCGCCCACCCTCCACGCGACGAACACGATCGCCGCAACGAGCAGAGCAACCGCGATCCGCAGCCGGCGCAATACCCGCCATGCCCGCGCGAGATCCATGCGCCGCTAGAACAGCGAGCTGGAGAACCCGCCGTCCACCGGGATCGCGGTCCCGGTCACGAAGTCGCTTGCATCGCTGCAAAGGAACACTGCGATGCCCTCGAAATCCCCGGGCACGCCCCAGCGCTTCGCGGGCGTGCGGTCGACGACCTTGTCGTGCAGCGTCGGGATCAGCTCGCGCGCGCGCTTGGTGAGGTCGGTATCGATCCATCCGGGCAGGATGCTGTTGACCTGGATGTTGTCTTTCGCCCAGGCCGAGGCGAGGCTCCTGGTGAGCTGCACCGCGGCGCCCTTGGTCGCCGCGTAGACCGGCGCGACGTCGAAGCCGAACAGGCTGGTCATCGAGCCGATCGTGACGATCTTGCCGCCGCCGCGCCTGACCATCTCGGGGTAGGCGGCCTGGCAGCACTGGAACATGCTGGTGAGGTTGGCATCCACCACCTGGTGCCACTCCGCGGCGGTGTAGTCCTGCGGTTTCCTGCGGATGTTGGTGCCGGCATTCGCGACCAGGATGTCGAGGCCGCCCAGCTTCGCGACGGTCTCGGCCACGGCGCGGTCGACCTGGGCGCGGTCGGTGACGTCGGCGACGATGCCGATCGCCTTTATGCCAAGCGCTTCGAGCTCCGCTACCGCCGTGCCGTTCTTGCCCGCATTGCGGCCGACGACGGCGATCGCGGCGCCCGCGCGCGCCAGCCCCCGCGCGATCCCCAGGCCGATGCCGCCGTTGCCGCCGGTGACGAGCGCGACCTTGCCTTTGAGGTCGAACATCCGGTCAGGATTTCTTCGCGCCGGGCTGGCCGAGCGCTTCGAGCAGCTGCCACATCGTGTGGTCGGCCCAGTAATCCGGGTCGGCGTCGATCCTGGCTTCGCCCTGCGCGACCAGGTCGTCGCTCACGTCGTGGCGCTCGCAGAAATCGCGCCAGTACTGCCTGACTTCCTCGGCAGAGAGGTCCATGTCAGGGCCGGCCCTGGCGGCCGGCATTCCTGCGGCCCTTGTTGCGCGACTGGTTGTGCGGATTGCCGCCTTCCTTGCGCGGCTGTTGCTGCTGTTGCGGGCGCGGGCGCGAATGGCGCTGCTCCGGGTTGCGGTTGCCGCCCCCGCCCGAGAGGCTCTGCACCTTGCGGATCTCGTGCGCCACCGCATCGAGGTTCGCCTGGTGGATCGCCTTGTTCTCGGCCGCCTGCATCGCCTTCTGCTCGCGGTCGCGCAGCTCGTGCAGCTTTCTCAGCGCTTCGCTGTTGGCCGACCCGCCGCCGCCGTGGCGCTCGGAATCCTGCCGCAGCATGGCGATCAGGGCGATCTCGTCGATCACCTCGTCGCTTGCCCGTGTTACTTCCATCTTCTCTCCTGGTGACTGTGCGGTCCGCTCCCGCACCAAGCGTGCTGCCACGGCGCCGCACGATGGACCGCGGACAGCCTGCGACAACGTCAAATTGGGGGGCCGGCCACCGCCGATGCGCCCCGCCTCTCGCCCCGCATTGGTACAATGGGCGCCCTGTCGAAGGGGAACGGGCATCGTGAGATGTCCGTTTTTTTTTGCAATAGTACACCGGTAGCCGCCTTGACTGCACCCTCTCCCCCGCCCGCCGCGCGTGATCGCGAGGCGGCCATGCCGTTCATCATGCTGACCGTGCTGATCGACATGGTTTCGCTGGGGCTGATCATCCCGGTGCTGCCGGCGCTCGTCGGCAGCTTTACCGGCTCCCAGGCCGACCAGGCTTTCTGGTACGGGGCGGTCGCGTTCGCCTTCGGGATGGCGAATTTTTTCGGCTCCCCGCTGCTGGGCGCCCTGTCCGACAGCTACGGGCGCCGGCCGGTGCTGCTGGTGGGGTTCTGCGGCCTCGCCCTCAACTTCTTCGCCACCGGCCTGGCCACCGCCCTGTGGATGCTGATCGTGGTACGGCTGGTGGGCGGCGCGATGCAGGCCAACCAGGCCGTGGCCAACGCCTACGTGGCGGACATCACGCCGCCGGAAATGCGCGCCAAGCGCTTCGGCATGCTCGGTGCGATGTTCGGCCTGGGCTTCATCCTCGGGCCGGTGATCGGCGGCGTGCTGGGCGGCATCGACCTGCACCTGCCGTTCTTCGTCGCCGGCACGCTTGCGCTGGTGAACCTCGCCTACGGCTGGCTGGTGCTGCCGGAATCGCTGCCTGCCGAGCGGCGGCACGCATTCGCCTGGAAATCGGCCAACCCGGTCAGCTCGCTCAAGGCGCTCGCGCAGTTGAAGGGCGTCGGCCTGCTCGTCGCGGTCATCGCCTGCAGCGGCCTGGCGCAATTCGTCCTCTATACGTGCTGGGTGCTGTACACGACGTTCAAGTTCGGCTGGGGCCCGCGCGAGAACGGCTGGTCCCTCGCGGCGGTCGGCGTGATGTCGGTCATCGTGCAGGGATTCCTCCTCGGGCGGCTGCTGCGGGTGTTCACGCCGCAGAAGCTGGCGGTGATGGGACTGGTCTCCTCGACGCTGGCCTACGTGTGCTGGGGTGCGGCGACCCAGGGGTGGATGATGTTCGCGGTGATCGCGGTCAACCTCCTCGGCGCCACGGTGGCCGCGTCGATCCAGAGCATCATCTCCGGCGCCGCGGACGAGAAGAACCAGGGCCGCACGCTCGGCGCCGCCAGTTCGCTCAACAGCCTGATGGCGGTGGTGGCGCCGGTGATCGGCGCGGCGCTGCTCGCGATGGTGTCCCATTACCCCCAGGGCGACTGGCGGATCGGCGCACCGTTCTACTTTTGCGCCGCGCTGCAGGCGGCGTCGCTGGTGTTTGCGATCCTGCATTTCAGGCGCGTACGCCACGCCGTCACCGGGGCAGGGTAGGCAGGCCTTCCGGGTGCCTGTTCGCACCCGGCACCCGCCCGGCCGGGATCCAACGCCTCAGCGCAGCACGAAGGCGGGCGAACGCCCGCTCGCGACGCTCCCGGCAGGACGATCGACCGCGAGGCCCGCCTCCTGGAAGATCACGTCCCGCAGCAGGCGCGTCACGAAATAACTGCGTGCCGGCCCGGTGGCCTCCACCTCGCGGTGCTCGACCTTGAAAGCGCGCTCGAGCGTGCGCATCACGCGGTCGATCGGCTTGCCGGCCTGGGTGGCGCTCGTGAAGTAGGCGCCGCGCAGCATGGTCGGGCGATGATCGACATGCGTCGCGAATGCCATGCCGAGCAGTTCCTGCACCAGCGGCCCGATCGCGTGGAACTGCTGCGGGAACCGGTAGATCGCCGCGCGGCGCGCGAGGTCCGGCTCCTGCTCGAGGCGGTCCAGCATCTCGGCGTAGAGGCGGCCCTGCAACGCGGCGAAATCGGCGGAATAGGTGCGCGCAATTTCCACCGGATCCGCGCCGGCATCGAAGGTCGTTCCCCAGACCTGCGTGCGCGCCTCGTCGTCCATGCCGCCGAACATCTCGGCGAACCCGGCCAGCAGGTCCATCTTCGTGAATACCAGGTACACCGGGAAGCGCGAGTCGAGCCCGGCATACAGTTCCGACAACCGCATGCGGACATGGGCCGCAAACTGCTGGCGCTCGGCCTTGGCCCAGAGCAGCAGGTCGGTGATGCTCACCGTCACGATCGCCCCGTTGACCGGCCGGGCGGGCCGGTTTTCCTTCAGCAGCCCCAGGAACGCATGCCAGGCCGCGCTTCCCGCGAGCGCGTCCTTCAGGTTTCTCGATTCGTGCGCAACATAGCGGCCGGCGGTGTCGACGAACACCGCCTCGTCGCTGAACCACCATTCGCAATAGCGCGTGCCGCCCACGCCGGTGAGCTGCGGGGCGCTGCCGTCGTCGGCGAGCGGGAAATGCAGGCCGGAATGGGTCATCACGCTCGCATTGCCCGCGCCCGGTGCGCCGATGACGACGTACCACGGCAGCTCGTGTACCGGCGCCACGCTCCCGTCGGCACGCCTCACGCGGCCTTCGACCAGCGCCTCGGTCGCCGACTCGAACTGGTCGCGCAACGCGGCGAGGGCCTCGAGCGCGTTTTCGTCCGGGACGTCCGGTGGCCCGAGCGCCGCGATCCGCCTGAACAACTGCGCCCTTGCATCCGCGGGCGGGTTGCCGTCCGCCGTGCCCGCCTGCGCGCTCATTTGCCGGCCTCCACGACGATCACGATGCGCCGGTTCTTCGCACGGTTTTCCTCGGTATCGTTCGGCGCGATCGGGTCCGCCTCGCCCGCGCCTTCGCTCGTCACGCGTTGCGGCTGCGCCAGCTTCGCCGCGATCAATGCCGCGACCGCGCTGGCCCGCGCGGCCGAAAGTTCGGCATTCGAGGCAAACACGGTCGGCTTGACCGGAGTGTTGTCCGCATAGCCGCGCACGACGACCGGGCCCGTGGTCCGATCGAGCGCGCCGGCAATCTTTTCGGCGAATGCCTTGACCGAAGCGGCGGGCTCTGCGCTGCCGGGCGGGAATTGCCGGCCGTCGGCGAGGCTGATCGTCATGTTGGCTTCGCCCTCCATCTTGATGGCTCCCTCCTTCAATTCGGCAGCGAGCGCCTCCTCGAGCGCCTGCCGCGTCGCGGCTGCCGGCGAAGGCGGGGCCGCCGCGGGGGGCGCGGCAACGGCGGGTGCCGACACCGCAGGCGCCGGCGTCGCCGGCGGCGTCGACCCGGCTTGCGGGGCGGTCGTGCGCTGCGAGACCTTGTAGCCGACAAGAAGCAGCAGCAGCGCAAATGCCGGCGCGGCAAGCTTCCGCCATGCAAAGCCTCCTGCGCGGTCCGGTCCCTCCGCGGGCGTCGCCCGCGCCGGGCGCCAGCGCTCGGACAGGCCGTCGGGGCGGCCGCGCCGGCGTGTGATCAACGCATGCAGGTCGCTGCGGATCCGGTCCAGTTCCGGCGATCCCGCACCGTCCCCCGAGGCGTTGCGATAACGGCCCTGGAATCCGAGCGCGAGGCAGATGTAGAGAAACTCGAGCAGGTCCGGGTTCTCGTCGGGCTTTTTGCGGACCTCGTCGAGCAGGGAGAAGAACTCCTCGCCGCCTCGGGTGTCGTCCCGCATTTCCTTGAGCAATCCCTGCGCTGCCCAGTCCTTGCCCCATGGCGTGGTGGCCGCCGCGTCGTCCGCCAGGCAGCACAGCGCGTACACCGCGCCTTCGACGGTGGCGTCCGATGCGCCCGACTTGCCGGCGCCGGCCTCGAATGCCTCGACCAGGTCCTGCAGCGTTTCCTTCAGCAGCGCCGGATCCGGATGGGTCCGCGCAGCCATGATCTGCGGCACCGCGCTGAAGACCGGGTTCGCATATGCAATCAGCGGGTTCAGCCCGCCGAGCGCGGCCAGGTTGGCCTGCAGCGCCTCGGGCAGCGCCTTGGGTGCAAACGGGTTGCGCCTGCGGTGGCCGCCGGGGGTCGATATGGTTGCGTCCGGGTCGAATTGCGACAGCGGTCCGCTGAACGTCGCGTCCGGGTCGTCTGCCTTGGAGGGCGGCGGCGCCTTTTCCGCCGCAGTCGCCGGGCCCCTCACGAGCGCGAGGTCCCTGGCCGTGATGGTTTGTTCCGGGTCGCGGATCAAGGGGCCCGATACGGTCGCCTCGGGGTCGTCCGCCGGGCGCACCAAGGGTCCGGAAACGGTGGCGTCAGGGTCGTCCTTGGGCCGGACCAGCGGCCCCGTGACAGTCGCGTCGGGGTCGTCTTTCGGTCGGATGATCGGCCCGCTGATCGTCGCGTCAGGGTCCGAGCCCGGCGGGAGACTGTTCTTCTCGCTCATCGACTCTATTCTAGTGAACCTGGCGCCGGAACGAGCGCATTTCCCGCGGATGCCCGCTCAAGCGGCAGGTCGGGTCCAGGTCTCGGACCAGGCCAGCACGCAACTCGAAGCCGGCTTGCCGAAACGGTCCTGCAGGAAGACTTTTGCGCTCGAGGCTTCGCCGTTCACGGCGAGTTGCGCGCCGCGCGCCGGCAGGAAGGTGCTGTATACGCCGATCGGCCTGTCCATCGCGCCGGGCGGGATCGTCAGCACGAACGGCGCCATCAGGTCCCACCACGTCATGATGATCTCTCCGTCGTCGGAGACGATGCGCTCCTCGACGGTGCTGAGGCTGTCGCCGCCGCGCTCGAACTCCGCATCCACGACCGGCAGGGCTTCGTCGGAAAAGGGCTTGTGGAGGAGCGTCTCGATCGTGCGTTGCAGGAATCGCGTCATGCCGATGTTGTCCGAATAGACCTTCGGACCCTGCCCGGTCAGCGGGCTGTCGATGAAGAGCGCGTGGCCCTGGCCGACAGGCGACCACAGCACGCGCCAGTGGCTCAACCGGTCGACGATCGTCTTGCCGCCATCATCCGACAGGCGGATGAAAGAATTCTCGCCGGTCATCACTACGTTGTGCGGATCCACCATCTGCTGCTCGGCCATGGCCATTCTCCCCTTCAGTGCCGGGAAGGATACCACCGGCCCCAGCGGGAGCGTCCCCGGGGAGTAAGGGGGGACATTGCGGATCGCGAAAGGCGTTTGTTCCGCGGGTGCGGCTCGCGCTCCCGGCCGGATGCCTATCGGCGATCGGCCAGCAATTCGCGCTGCCCGGCGTCGAGGTGGCACCACTCGCCCTCCTGCAACCCGAGCGACTGCAACGCGAGGCCGCCGATCCTTGTCCGATGCAGCGCGGCGCAATGATTCCCGGCCGCCGCGAGCATGCGCTTGACCTGGTGGTACTTGCCCTGTTCGAGGACGATTTCGAGCCGGTGCGCATCGACCTCGCGGCACGCCTGCGCCGCGATCGCCACCGGCTCGTCTTCGAGCTTCACGCCGCGCAGCAGCGCTGCGACCAATGCAGGCGTCACCGGATCCTGGGTCGTGGCGAGATACGCCTTCGGCACCTGGCGCTTCGGTGACGTGTGCGCATGGATGAAAGCGCCATCGTCCGACAGCAGCAGCAAGCCGGTCGTGTCGTGGTCCAGGCGCCCCACCGGCTGCGTCTCGCGCCGCGTGAATTGCACCGGAAAAAGCGACAGCACACCCGGATGATGGCTGGGCTTCCTCGAACACTCGTACCCCGGCGGCTTGTTCAGGGCCAGGTAGAGATGCTCGTGGAACTCCCAGCGCTCGCCCGCCACGGCAAACGCGAGGCCGGCGGTGGCAAGCGGCGTCCTGAAATCCGTGACGAGCACGCCGGCGATCGCGACTTCGCCGTCGCGAACCAGCGCCTGGCACGCCTTGCGCGTGCCGAATCCCTGCGACTGCAGGATCCGGTCGAGCGTGAGTTTCCTCATGCCGGGCGGGCGCCTCCGCGCCGCGCCACGCTCAGGAGGCCGGCTTCAGGACGATGTCCACGCGCCGGTTTTTCGCACGGTTCTCTGCCGTGTCGCTCGGCACCAGCGGCTTTGAATCCGACGCGCCCTGGCTGGTGATCCGCTTCGGGTCGCGCAATCTGGAGGCCATCAGTTTCGCCGCTGCCGCGCCGCGCGCCGCGGACAGTTCCTGGTTCGTCGGGAACTTCGGGTTGCTGCTCGGCGAAGAATCGGCGTGGCCGGTGACCACGATCGCGCCGCTCGCCTTGTCGAGCGCTGCGGCGATGGCCAGCAGCACCGGCCTCAACCTGGCTTCCGGCTCGGTCCCGCCCGAAGCGAACTGGTGCGACATCGGGATCGTGATGGTCGTCACACCGCCGTCTTCCTGCACCGCGACCGCGCCGCGCTTGATGTCGGCCGCAAGCAGGTCCTTCACCGACGCCTTGCCTGCTGCCGGCGCGGCGGCAGGCGCCGCCGCCGGGGCCGCGGGTGCGGTCGGCGCGGAAGCCGCGGGCGCGGCTGAAGGCGCCGGTGCAGCGGAAGGCGCTGGTGTCGAAGTCGCCGCCGGAGCCGCCTGGGGCAGCGCCGCTGCCGGCGCTTTCGCCGCTTCCGTCGGCGTCTTCGCATCCCCGCCGAACACCAGGTAAAGCGCAACCGCGACCACAACGATTCCGCCGGCGATCATCGGCATGCGCGAGGGCTCGGCCGCGAGGGACGCCGGTGACGACCCGATGATCCCGCCGGGCGCCGCGGCAGCGGCCGCCTTGGCAGGTTGTGCGGCCGTTGCCGAGGTGGCGGCCGCCGCGGCTGCGGCCGCGGTCGCTGCTTCGGCCGCGATCTTCAGACCACCCGGCGGAATGCTCACGGTCGCATCGTCGTCGACCTGCGGTGGCGCCTTCGACTCCGGCTCGACCGGCGGAACCATCAACGCCTCGCGCGTCAGGTTGGTCACGGTCGCATCGTCGTCGACCGGCTCCGGTTCCGGTTCCGGCTCCCTGAGGAGATCGCTCGCCGAGATCCGGACGGTCGCATCGTCGTCGGCCGCCTTCTCGTCGGGTGCCTTCAGCAGGTCGCGCGAAGTCATCGCGACGGTGGCATCCGCGTCCGCGGCCGGCTTGCGCGGCACGAACGACACTGTCGCTTCGGGGTCGTCAGGCTTGTCTGGTTTGTCGCTCATCGGGATCTGGTCAGGTGTTGGGCATACGCGGGATATCAAACGATTTATACCACCGTATTGCGCCGCGGCAAGGTGCGAACCGGGAGATTCCGGGCGGCTCGATGAATCGGCGCAGCCGCACGCCCTTGGCCGCATTCCTCCGGCGTGCAGGGGCGGCCGACATTTCGATCCGGGCCGAGCGCCGGGCGGATTTTCGCGGTACGCTTCGCGGTTCCCCGGCACTGCCGCCTTTCGTCATCGCTCCTTCCACCTTTCCGATCGAAACCGCCATGTATCCAAACACACAGCTCTTCATCGACGGCGCATGGTGCGCCGCCGCTTCCGGCCGCACGATGCCCGTCGTGAACCCCGCCACCGGCAAGGAAATCGGCCGGCTCGCGCATGCCGAGAAAGCCGACCTCGATCGCGCCCTCGAGGCCGCGCAGAAAGGCTTCAACACCTGGCGCAAGATCTCCGCCTTCGAGCGCTCGAAGATCATGCGCAAGGCCGCCAACCTGATGCGCGAGCGCGTCGACACGATCGCGCCGCTGATGACGCAGGAACAGGGCAAGACCGTCGCCGAAGCGAAAATGGAAATCCTCGCCGGCGCCGACACGATCGACTGGTTTGCCGAAGAGGCGCGCCGCACCTACGGCCGCGTGATCCCGGCGCGCGCCGAAGGCGTCTACCAGCTGGTGGTCAAGGAGCCGGTCGGGCCGGTGGCTGCGTTCACGCCGTGGAATTTCCCGGTCAACCAGATCGTGCGCAAGCTCTCGGCCTCGCTCGCCGCCGGCTGCTCGATCATCATCAAGGCGCCCGAGGAAACGCCCGCCTCGCCTGCCGAGCTGATCCGTGCCTACGCGGACGCAGGCGTGCCGGCGGGGGTGGTGAACCTCGTCTACGGCGTGCCGGCCGAGATCTCGCAGTACCTGATCCCGCACCCGGTGATCCGCAAGATCTCGTTCACCGGCTCGACCGTCGTCGGCAAGCAGCTCGCGGCGCTCGCCGGCCAGCACATGAAGCGCGTCACGATGGAATTGGGCGGCCACGCGCCGGTCGTGATTTTCGACGACGCGGACGTTGAACTCGCCGCCAAGACGATGGCCGGCAGCAAGTACCGCAACGCCGGCCAGGTCTGCGTCTCGCCGACGCGCTTCCTGGTGCAGGAAGGCGTCTACAACAAGTTCGTCGACAAGTTCGTCGAGGCCACGCAGGCGCTCAAGGTAGGCAACGGCCTGGAGCAAGGCGTCACGATGGGCGCGCTCGCGAACCCGCGTCGCACGGCTGCGATGGACGTCAACGTCGAGGACGCGAAGAAGCACGGCGGCAAGGTCCGCACCGGCGGCCACAGGATCGGCAAGGAGGGCAACTTCTTCGAGCCGACCGTGATCACCGAATTGCCGAACGACGCCAAGGCGATGAACGACGAGCCTTTCGGCCCGGTCGCGATCGTCAACCCGTTCAAGACCTTCGATGACGCGGTCAAGGAAGCCAACCGGCTTCCGTTCGGTTTGGCGGCTTATGCGTGGACGAAATCGGCCAAGACCGCGAATGCAATCGCCGCCTCGGTCGAGACCGGCATGATCACGATCAACCACCTCGGGCTCGCGATCCCGGAAGTGCCGTTCGGCGGCGTGAAGGATTCCGGCTACGGCTCCGAAGGCGGCACCGAGGCGATCGAGGCCTACCTGAACCCGAAGTTCATCTCGCAGGCCGGCCTCTAGGCGCGCAAGCCGCCGCACCGTGGCGCGCGCGGCTCGACCCTCGCGGCCCGCGTCGCGGCCGCGGGCCGGCATGATCGGCCTGGGCATCATGGGCTCGGCGATGTCGGCCAACCTGCTCGCGGCGGGATTCGACGTCATCGGCTGCGACCCGAGCGCGGCTTGCCGCTCGCGCCATCGCAGGGCGGGCGGCACGGTCGCCGAGAATGCAACCGAAGTCGCCTCGGCGGCCGAGATCGTGATCACCGCCCTGCCCTCGGCGAAAGCGCTTGAAGCGGTGACGGGCGAAATCCTCGCGGCAGGCAGGCGCGGCCAGGTCGTCGTCGAGACCAGCACGCTGCCGATCCCGGTCAAGGAAGCGGCGCGCAAGCGCCTCGCCAGGAGCGGCGTGACGCTGCTCGACTGCCCGCTTTCGGGCACCGGCGCGCAGGCCCGCGCGAAGGACCTCGTGATCTACGCCAGCGGCCTCTCGGCCGCGATCCGGCGCTGCGCGAAGGTGTTCGCGGGTTTCGCGCGCGCGCACTACAACCTCGGCCGGTTCGGCAACGGGTCGAAGATGAAGTTCGCCGCCAACCTGCTGGTGGCGATCCACAACGTGTCGGCGGCCGAGGCGATCGTCCTTGCCCGAAAATCCGGGCTGAATGCGGCGCTCGCCGTCAAGGTGCTCGGCGACGGCGCCGGATCCTCGCGCATGCTGCAGGTCCGCGGCCCGATGATGGCGCGGCGCCGCTACGAGGACGCGACCATGCGGGTCGAGATCTGGCAGAAGGACATGGCGATCATCACCGACTTCGTGAAAAGCCTCGGCAGCCCCGCCCCCCTCTTCCTTGCGTCACGCGCCGTCTACGACGAGGCGATGCGGCGCGGCCTCGCCAAGGCGGACACCGCCGCCGTTGCCGCTGTGCTCGAAGCGCGCTCGGCCAAGCCTCGCCGGAAATCCTGAATACTGCCATTTTCCGGTAAAACCCCAGATCCGGCGCGGGTCTCCGGGTGAAATGCTGCCAACGATAGATCCCGGCGGGTGCCCATCCCGCGCGCTCCGCAAGCGCCGCCCGCTTCGCAGCGGCGGCGACCCGATGCAAATTCCTCATTTCGCACTTGCGCAGCGAAATAGGGCTTGTAAAGCGCCGGCTGAAAGGCGAGCCTGCGCGAAGAGGACTCGCACCCTCACTGGGAGAACAAATGAGCATCAGGAAATTCGCATCGGCGGCCGCCGTCGCGCTGGCCAGCCTCGCCGCAACGCCGGCCGGCGCGCAGGACAACTTCCCGTCGCGCCCACTGCGCATTGTGGTGACATTCGCCGCCGGCGGCGGCCCGGACATCATGGCGCGCATCGTCGCGCAGAAGCTGACCGGCACGATCGGGCAGGCGGTGGTCGTCGACAACCGCGTCGGGGCCACCGGCATCATCGGTGCCGATCTCGTCGCGCACTCGGCGCCCGACGGCTACACGATCCTGCTCGGCACCCCGGCGCCGCTGTCGGTGGCCGGTGGATCGGGCCGCAAGCTCAACTACGACCCGCTCAAGGATTTCGCGTGGGTCACGCAGGGGGTGCTGCTCACGCCGATCATGGTGGTCGCACCGAACGCACCCTACAAGACCGTGGCCGACCTGATCGCCGCCGCGAAGGCCAAACCCGGCGCGATGACGTACGCCTCGGCCGGCATCGGCAACTCGCAGCACCTCGCCGGCGAGCTGTTCAAGCAGATGGCCGGTATCGACACGCTGCATGTGCCCTACCAGAGCGGCGTGCAGGGCATGGCGGCGATCGTTGCCGGGCAGACCGACTATTTCTTTTCCGATCCGTCCGCATTGCCGCAGGTGAGGTCGGGAAAACTGCGGGCGCTCGCAGTGAGCACCCTGACCCGCTCCAAGCAATTGCCCGACGTGCCGACGGTGTCCGAGTCCGGCCTGCCGGGCTACGAGTACTCCAACTGGTATGGGTTCCTCGTGCCTGCCAAGACGCCCAAGCCGGTGGTCCAGCGCCTGTTCAAGGAATTGACCGCGGTGCTCAATGCGCCCGACGTGCGCGAGAGGCTGGTCACCGCCGGCATGGACCCCGCGCCGTCCAAGTCCCCCGAAGAACTCGACGGATTCCTGCAGAAGGACCAGCAGAAGTGGGCCGATGTGGTCAGGAAAGCCGGCATCAAGTTCGACTGAAAGCGAGGCTCCCATGACATTCTCCATCCTGGGCCGCTGCCCGCGCACCCAGAAGCTGGGCTTCTGCCAGGCCACCAGCACCCCCGCGGTCGGCTGGCGGATTACCGATGTCATCCCCGGCAAGGCGGTGGTGACGATCCAGGCGCACGGCGACTATCGCCGACTGCAAGTCGCCAAGCGGTTGATCGAATTCGGCCACTCGCCCGAGAAGGTGATCAAGGACCTCTGCGACGGCGACAAGTATTTCGAGTACCGGCAATTCGCGATCCTCGACAGCTATGGCAACTCGGCGGTGCGCACCGGGAACAAGGCGCGCACCTGGGCCGGCGAGGTCGTGGAATCCGACCATATCGCCACCGGCAACGTGCTGGTAGGCGAAAAGGTCGTGCGCGCAATGTCGGATGCATTCAGGAAAGCCGACGGGGAGGAGCTCGAAGAGCGCTTGATGCGCGCCGTCGAGGCCGGCCGCGACGCAGGCGGGCAGGAAGAAGGCCAGACGTCGGCGGCGATCGTCGTGTTCGGCCGCCACGAATTCCCGCTCGTCAACCTGCGCGCAGACGTAAGCGCCGAACCGGTCGGCGAACTGCGCCGCAATTTCGACTGGTTCAAGCCGCTGATCGGGTACTACGAGAAACGCACGCTCGACCCCGGCTCGGTCGAGCCGAAGAAGGCCTACCTCGAGAAACTCGGCCTCAAGCCCAACCCTTACCGCTAACGCATCGGATCGGGACCCACCATGACATTTACAGTTGTCGCACGCGAAGCGAAAACCGGCCTGCTCGGCATCGCGCAATCGACCAACCCGATTTCGGTCGGGGGGCGCTGCCCTTTCATCCGCGCCAACGTAGGCGCGGTCAGCACGCAGGCCTACACCGACCCGGGCCTGGGGCCGCTGGCGATCGAGCTCCTCACGCTCGGCCATTCGCCCGAAAAGGTGATCAAGGAACTCGGCGAGACCGACGCGCACTTCGACTACCGCCAGATCGGCATCGTCGACAGGCATGGTCGCACTGCGGTCCATTCGGGCGCGCAGTGCAAGACGCACACCCTGGCCATCAACGGCGAGAACTACGTCGTCATGGGCAACATGCTGCTGACCGACAAGGTGGTGCCCGAGATGGATCGCGCCTGGCGCGCATCCGAGGGGCAGCTCTTCGAGGACAGGCTCATGGCCGCCATCGCAGCCGGGCACGCGCAGGGCGGCGATGCCGGCGGGCACCGCTCGGCCTGCCTGATCGTCTACGAGCACGAATCCTATGCGCGCACCGACCTGCGCATCGACTTCGTGCCCAAGCGGGCCGGCCAGCCCGATGCGGTCGATGCGTTGCAGGACCTGCTCGACCATTGGCGGCCGATGATCGACTACTACAAGGTCCGGCCGCACAACCCGTCGATGCCCGGCTGGTCCGACTGGCTGGCCGCGCAGGGCACGCCGTTCAAGGATTGAGGCAGGCCGCGGCGCAACTTCAAGAAGCGGTCAGAAGAAATACCTCAGCAGGACCTGGGTCACGCGCCTGTCGGCCAGCGCGCCGAAATTGCTCGTGGCGTTGCCCGTATTGACCTGCGCCTGCAGCGCGAGATCGACCCGGGTCCAGTGATAGCGCGCCTCGAGCCAGCAGAGGCGGCTTGCATCGACGGCGTCGTGGCGCAGCATCGCGGTCAGGTCCAGGTGCTTCATGAACGCGTCGGTCCAGGTCGCGTAGAGGAACACGTTGTGGCGGGTCGCCGGGTCCTGCACCGAGGTCGCAAAGGTCCGGTACGCGCCATAGGCCGCGAGCGGCCCGCGGCGCAGGGCGTTCCAGTCGTCCCGGTCCAGCCCCGCGCCGTTGTAGTCGTATTCGGCGGTCAACGAAAGGTTGCTCTCGGTCGTGTACGTCACGCCGGTGGCCACGCGGTTGCGGAAGGTCGAATCGGCGGCCCTGCCGAGCGCCTGCGACAGTAACGGGCGCGTGCGCCCGCCCGACCACTCCACGTAAGCCACCGTCGCGTCGTTCAGCAGCCCAGTCAGGTTGAATCCCAGCTGCGCCGACTGGCCTTCGCCCCCGGAGAGCAGCAATTGCGGGTTGAGCGGCCCGACCTTCTGGCTTGCGTTGACCATCCACCGGTTGCGCTGGTTGGTCGCGCCGATGTCGACGTTGTAGGCGCCGTTGTTGGGGCGATCCGCGAGCTTCGGCGAGTACAGGCCGCTGACCGACCCGCCGTCCCACAGGGCCTGGCCGCGCACCATGGCGCTGCCCAGCCGGTTCTCGCGCAGGCTGGCCGGGTCGATCGAGACGACCGAGCGCAGCGCCCCCGCCTTGAAATAGTCGGTCGGGTTGTACCCCATCGCCACGCCGTTGCGCACGTTGATGCGCCCGAGGTCCGCGATCCGGTCCGGTGCGGCCTGCCAGCTCACGTAGGCTTCCTTCAGCGTGTTGATGTTCCCGTCGCCCGCCGCTCCGTAGTAGCGGTTCATGTCCAGGCGATCGGCGAATACCGCGCGCAGGCCGGGCGCGAAGGCCTTGTCGAAGCGCGCGTCGAAAGAAAGGCGACCGCCATGCGACACGACGCCGCTCGAGCGGCGCGTCGACTCGCGCACCGCGCTTTCGGCAAAAACCCGCCAGTCGCCCGCCTCTTCCTTCTCCATGGTGGCCTGGTCGGCGATCGACAGGGCCGCATCGTCGTCGGCGCACGCGCCGGGCGACGGCGTAAGCGCCGCGCAGGCTGCAATCGCGGCCGCAAGGAGCGCCGGGCGCGTCATGGCCTACTCGGGCTTGAACCGCGGCAGGTAATCGCGCTGCAGCCATGCCTCGGGAATCTCGCGGTAGGCGTAGTCGCTGTAGCGCATGACCGTGACCCAGGCCGGATCGAGCCCGTCGATGATGACCGCCTCGGTCGGGCGCTCGACGCCGAGTTGCGGCTGGTAACGGCGGTAGTAGGCGGTCTTCAGCAGTTGCCCGCTCTGCGTGTAGAACTTCGCCTTGACCGGCCGGCTGCTGGACACGTCGATCCACATCTCGATGCGATGGTAGGTGACGTCCGCCGACACGCCGGCAAGGTCGAGCTTGTAGGCCTTGCGCATCTGCCGCTCGCCGTCCTGCACGCTCTCCTCCCCCGCAAGGGCGGCCTTGTAGTCCTTGGCGAGGTTCACGGTCACCACGTCGCCGTTGGCCGCCTGCCCGAGCAGCCGCTGCTGGGGCGAGAGACGGATGCTCGCCTTGCTCGAAGGATCGTAGAACCACAGGTCGTTGCCGTTCTTCAGCATCAGCTTGTTCAGGTCCCGCGCGGGCGCGACGAACCGGATCAGGCTGCGGAACTGGCCGCTCGCGGCCTCGGCCTTCGAATAGACGTTCAGCGTGTTGCTGTCGGTCTGCTTGCCGTTGCGGTACTCGACCAGCGTCACGGTCAGGCCGAAAGGCTTGTCGGGGTTGCGCACCGCGTCGCTGGCCGCAAGGATTGCCTGGGCGGTCGGCGCCGCCTGGGCAGCGTGGGCAATCGCAAGCAGGACGGCAGGCAGCAGGGCACGGAGCTTCATCTGTGTTTCCTCAAACATGGCGCAGGGCATCGACGATCTGCATCTGCGCGGCGCGGCGCGCCGGCCACCAGGCCGAAACCACGGATACGATCGTCAGTCCGAGCCCGGTCACGACCATCATCCGCAACTCGCCCCACACGCGCACCGTGAGCGGGACCGGATCGACCTGCCCCGGCGGCGTCCACGTCAGCCCGCCATGGTTGATCAGGTAGGCCACCACGAGCGCGACGGCGATCCCGCTCGCAGCGCCGATCAACCCGAGCAACAGCCCCTCGCAGACGAAAAGTTGCCGGATGCCGCTGCGACGCAGGCCCATCGCCCGCAAGGTGCCGATCTCGGTGGTGCGCTCGACCACCGCCATGCTCATCGTATTGCCCACCGTGAACAGCACGATCGCGCCGATCAGCACCGCCATGAACCCGAAGATCGCTGCGAACATGCCGATCGCCTGGCCGTAGAACGGGTTCAGCGCCTCGAAATCCAGCACTTCGAGCGGCTCGTCCTTGAGGGTCGTGGCGAGCAGTTGCTCGATGCGCGCCCTGGCCGCCGGAATCTGTTTCGTATGGGCGAGCTGGATCGCGACCGAAGTGGCCTGCGGCTTTTCGGCGCCGTAGAGCAGGCGCTGCGCCTGCGCGAGGTGCATGCCGATGAACATGTCGTCGAGTTCCTTGAACCCCTGGCGCTCGGCCTTGATCGCGCGCAGCGACGCGACGTTCGGCGCGCCGTGCACGTTGGCGGCGAGCAGCTCGATGCGCGCCTCCTCTTTCGGCGCCGCCGGCCGGGCCTCGATCGCGGCCAGCGCGGTGATGTCGGCGGGCGCGTCCGGCCCGGTCGGCTTGTCTACCCGGGTCTTCTTCGGGCAGTTCGGCACGCCGAGCGGCTCGCACAGTTCCAGCACCCGGGCCACGCCGTTGCCGACGACGACCGCGTCCTCGCCGGTGCCGGTCAACGGCGAGGGGCCGATGCGAAGGCGAAGGTTGTAGTCGTTCCACTGCCGCATCCGGTTGCGGTCCTCGACCACGATCCCGGAGCCGATCACGGTGCGCGACACGCCGGCCGAGAAATTCCCGGCGATGCCGCCGAGCGAAATCGTCGGCGTGACCACCGTCAGCATCGGCGCGAGCACAGGATCCTTCCTGATCACATCGATCACGCGCTGGTAGCCGGCGATGCCGTACGCCGCCGGGTTGCCGGTGCCGTAGAGGAAGTAGTCCTTGCGCTGCACCTGCAGGTGGCCGCCGCGCAGCACGTAGCCGGTCTGCAGGCTGTAGGTGATGTCCCGGCTGTAGCCGCCGAAGATCAGGATCGTGACCGCGCCGATGCCCATCGCCAGCAGCGTGGTCAGCGAGCGGCGGCGGTTGCGCAGCAGGTTGCGAAGCGCGAGCGAGAGGGTCTTCATGCCGCCTCCTTTTGCGGCGCCCGGTTGCGCTCGATGTTTTCGATCCGGCCGTCGCGGATCATGACCGCGTCGTCGGCCGCGGCCAGCACTTTCGGGTCGTGCGAAGAGAAAACGAATGACACCTGCAACTCGCGCTGCATCCGGCGCATCAGCGCGATGATCGAGGCACCGGTCACGCTGTCGAGGTTGGCGGTCGGCTCGTCGGCGAGCACCAGGCGCGGCGAGGGCGCGAGCGCCCGTGCAATCGCAACCCGCTGGCGCTGCCCGCCGGAAAGCTGCCCCGGGTAGTTTCGCGCCCGGTCCGCAAGGCCCACGGCCTCGAGCATCGCGTCGACACGGCGCTTGCGCTCGGCCGCCGGCACGCGCGAGAGCAGCAGCGGGTACTCGATGTTCTCGTAGGCCGTCAGCACCGGCAGCAGGTTGAAGTTCTGGAACACGAACCCGATGTGCCGCGCGCGAAAGTCCGAGAGCGCATCATCCGAGAGCTTCTGCACCGGCTCGCCCGCGACGACCACCTCGCCGCTGTCGGGCTGGTCGATGCAGCCGATCACGTTCAGCAGCGTGGTCTTGCCGCTGCCGGACGCTCCGGAGATCACCGTGAAGCAATCCGGGCGGATCTCCAGGTCGATCGCGGCCAGCGCCGGCACGTCGATCGAGTCGAGGTGGTAGGTCTTGCTGACCTGCTTGAGTGCGACGACGTTCATGCGGCCCCCGGCTCCTGTTTTGACATGCCTGCATCGTATTGTCGCGGCCGGGAGGCCGACAGGGAAATGCGACGAAACGCCGGAATCCGGGTGCCGGATGCACCTGGGCCGGATGCAAGCGTGCTGTCAGTTCACCCGAAAAATGGTGTCGGAGTCGATTTATCGCCGCAAGCCCGGGAGCGGGTCACTCCAGCGAAGCGTGCACGAAGGCGGCCTGCCTGGGCGGGCGTTTCGTGCGATTCCATTCCTCCATCATCGAATCGCGCGTTTCGTCGAGCTTGCGCAGGGCGGCCGCCGCGGGCACGTTGGCTGCGAGCTCCAGCCGGATCCCGCTCGGGTCGAAGAAGTAGATCGAGCGGAAGATCGTGTGGTCCACCGGCCCGATCACCTCGACGCCGGCCGCCTCGACGCGCCGCTTGTAGTCGAGCAATGCGGCTTCATTGTCGACTCGCAGTGCAAGATGCTGCACCCATGCGGGGGTGTTCGCGTCCCGGCCCATCGGCGGCTCTTCGGGAAGCTCGAAAAAGGCGACATGGCTGCCGTCGGCCATGCGAAAGAAGATGTGCATGTACGGACAGTCTTCCCGCGTACTGGGGACCTTGTCCTCCGCCATCGCCATCGTGAACTGCAGGCCAAGGACCTTGGTGTAGAAATCGACCGTCTGCTGGGCATCCTTGCAGCGGTAGGCGACGTGGTGCAGCGACTGGATCGTCATGGGCGTGCTCCTCGATGTGCGTGAGTGCACAACAGGCTAGTCCCGCGACCGGGCCCCCGATTGATCTGGATCAACCGCCGAGAAAATGGTGTCAGAGTCGATTTTTGCTGCCCGGCCGGTCAACAGCATCCTGCGTCAATGCGTTGTTCCGTCCATGCCCCGACGTCCCCGCACCGACCTGGCCGGATTCCCGTTGCACGTGACCCAACGCGGACACAACCGGTCGCCCTGCTTTCTCTCCGACGACGACCGCGCCGCCTTCCTCCTCTGGCTCGGCCGTCATGCCGCACGCCTCGGGATCGCCATTCATGCCTGGGTGTTGATGACGAATCATGTGCACCTCCTGCTCACCCCGCCATCGCCGGCGGACGTTTCACTCCTGATGCAGATCCTCGGCCGTCGCTACGTGCGCCATTTCAACGATGCGCACAATCGGAGCGGCACGCTGTGGGAGGGACGATTTCGCGCCTGCGCCGTGCATGCCGAGGACTACCTGCTGACCTGCATGCGTTATATCGAACTCAACCCGGTACGCGCAGGGATGGCAAGCGAACCGGGCGCCTACCCCTGGTCGAGCTATCGCCGGAACGCGCTGGGCCGGCCGGACCAGTTGGTCACTGAGCACCTCGTCTACACCCGCTTGGGAGCCTCCTTGCCGGAGCGACAAACCGCCTATCGCAATTTGTTTTGTGCCGACACGGACGAAGCCGTGCTCACAGGCATTCGCACTGCGACGGCTTCCGGCCACCTGCTCGCCGGTGAACGGTTCAGAAAGGAGTTCGGAAAGACCCGGGGATTGCAGCTTGGGCCCGCAATACGCGGGAGGCCGCGAAAGTCCGGCGACCGCGGACTCGAGAACGCGCAGGGAACCCTGAAGCTCTAGGTCAACTGCCGTCTCAGAGAAAGTTAAATACTGCCATTTTTCGTAAAAAGGCCAGACCACGTCTGCATCTCCGGTCGAAATGCTGCCATCCAGGTTCCCGGCCGGCGCCAGGAAACGGCCCCTCAAAATTCGACTCCGACACCATTTTTCAGCCCAGCGCGAGCGCCATGACGCCGAAAGCGATGCAGGCGGCCCCGGCGATCCGCGCCACGCGATCGCCCTCGCCCAGCAACTGCCCGCCGATCAGCGCGGCGAAAAGCATGGACACTTCGCGCGCAGGCGCCACGTGTGACAGCGGCGCGACCTGCATCGCGAACAGCACCAGCACATAGCCGATCGGACTGATCGTGGCGACCACGAGCGCGTATTTCCATTGGGTCCGCCAGTGCTGGGCCGCCAAGGCGCGATCCTGCAGCATCGACGGCAGCAGCAGGAGCACGCGCACCGCATTCGCAACGTAGTCCAGCAGGATCGGCGACATCGCGATCATCTTTACCGCATAACCGTCGACCACCGTATAGCTGGCGATGAAGACACCGGTCAGGACTCCGTACGCCATGCCCTTGCGAATGCCCGCCTTCCTGGCCGGGTCGTGCGTTGCGCGGAACAGCCCCGGTCCGCCGGCAATGAAGAACACGCCAGCCACCACCGCGACGATGCCGACGGCGCCCAGCGAGGTGATCCGCTCGCCGAGCAAGACGATCGCGACCATCGACGACAACAACGGTCCGGACCCACGAGCGAGCGGGTACACGACGGTCAGGTCGGCCTTGCGATAGCCGCGCAGCAGCGTCACGTAGTACAGCACGTGGAGGACGCCGCTCGCGACGACGAATCCCCATTCGGTCGCGCCCCAGCCGGGCACCACGCCCCAGCCGAACCACAGGCCGACCGGCGCCCAGAGGACGAGACCCATGAGACCGGTGAAGGCGGCAAATCGCGAATCGCCACCGGCCTTCTTCGCCGCGATGTTCCAGATCGCATGGATCAGGCCGGCAAGGACGACGAGCGCAAGCGCGGAGGCGGGCATACCGGAAATGTAGCCGACGGCGCCCCTGCCTGCCGGTGTCGCTCCGCCAATAAATCGACTCCGACACCACTTTTTAAAAATCGACTCCGACACCATTTTTGTTCTTCTCTTAGAATCCGGCGTTCCGTCCGCAGCAAGGAGGTTGACCGTGCAGCCCGTGATCCGCCCGATCGAACCGCGCGACCGTGCGCGCTGGGAGCCCCTCTGGGACGGCTACACGCGGTTCTACGAGCGGGAGCCGCGCGCGGACGTCACAGCCCACCTGTGGAAACGCCTGTTCGATGAATCGTCGCCGGTCCACGGCATCGTCGCCGACGACCCCGCGCTCGGCGTCATCGGCCTCGGGCACTACATCATTCACGACAGCACTTCGCTGCTCACACCGGTGTGCTACCTGCAGGACCTGTTCGTCGATCCCACGGTGCGCGCGAACGGTGCGGGCAAGCGGATGATCGATTGGCTGGTCGAGAAGATGAATGCCGAAGGCTGGTCGCGGCTCTACTGGAACACCAAGGAAAACAACTATCGCGCCCGTGGCCTGTACGACAAGTTCACGCCGCGCGATCCTTTCGTGCGTTACTCCATTTCGAGGTCCACATGATCCGCTTCGCGCTCCTGCTCCTGACCTTCGCCGCAAGCACCGGCGCCGCGATCGCCGCGGACTTCCCCGAACGCCCGGTGCAGATCATCGCGCCGTACGCGGCCGGCGGCGGCCTCGACACGCTCACGCGCACGCTCGCCGCGCGCCTGACCACGCTCTGGGGCCAGCAGGTGATCGTCGAGAACCGCCCCGGCGCCGGCGCCACGATCGGAACCGCGGCCGCCGCCAAGGCCAAACCCGACGGCTACACGCTGGTGGTCGCCTCGACGCCGCTTGGGGTCGCGCCGGTGGTCTATCCCAACCTCGCCTACGATGCGCGCCGCGACTTCGTGCCGATCAGCCTGGTCGGCACGACGCCGGAAGTGCTCGTGGTCACGCCCGGGCTGGGCGTGAACACAACCGCGGATCTGGTCGCGCTGGCTAAAAAGAACGCGCGCAAGCTGAATTTCGGCTCGGCCGGCACCGGCACGCTCGCGCACGTCGCGGCCGAATCGTTCAATCGCCGCAACGGCCTCGGCGGTTCGCACATCCCCTACAAGGGCAGCAACCCGGCGCTGGTAGACCTGATCGGCGGCCAGATCGACTGGCTGTTCGACACGCCGAGCGCGGTCCAGCAGCACGCGCGCTCGGGCAAGCTGCGCGCACTAGCGATCGCCGCGCCCCAACGCTCGGCGCAGATGCCGGCGGTCCCGACCCTCGCCGAAGCCGGGTTCCCGGACATGGATTTCAGGATCTGGATGGGGCTGCTGGCCCCGGCCGGCACGCCGGAAGCGGCGGTGCGCGCGCTCGAAAGTGGCGTCGCCGAAGTCATGCGCGATCCCGCGCTGCGCTCGGCGATCACGACGCAGGGCTGGGACATCGTCGGCAGCGGGTCGAAGGACTTCGCCGCATTTCTCGACGCCGAGCTGCCGAAGCTCGCGGCCGCGGCGCGCGCCGCGGGGATCAAGGCCGACTGAGGCAGCGATCCCGGACGGGCGGCATCAATCGCCCTGCGACAGCAGGCGCCCGTAGCCTTCGACCTTGTCCTTGACGCCTGCGGTGCGCAGCGCATTCCACATCATTGCGGACGCACTCGAAATCGCCGGTTTGCCGGCATCGCGCTCCAGTCGCGCAAGGATGTCGATCGTCGGCATGCCGACGCCGCTCAGGAAGATCGCCTGCGCCTGCGGCGTATCGACCTTGCGGCCGAGCTCGTAGGCGCGCTCCGGCGTCTCGTCGTAGATGTTGGCGACGTTCTCGAGCACGCCGCAGCCGGGCACCTGCAGGCCGTGCAGCTCGAGGTAGGCCTTGCTTTTGAGCATCGCTTCATACGCATAGGGCGCGCCGAGC
The DNA here is from genome assembly GCA_964599095.1 of uncultured Bordetella sp. GTDB lineage: Bacteria > Pseudomonadota > Gammaproteobacteria > Burkholderiales > SG8-39 > SZAS-79. The sequence continues at coordinate 1,173 of CAZREB010000037.1, read as the reverse complement.
GCGACCCGCTTTGCGCCCAGCCGGTCGAGCGCTTTAAGCACGCTGCCGAAAGCGGTCAGGAAGGGAATGCCGGTCGCCTTCTCCATGCGCGCAACCAGGTCCTTCTCGCCTTGCTGGCCAAGCGTGTAGCTCGACGCCGTATGCCCCATCACGATCACCGCGGGCTTCACCATCGCCAGCAGCGCAACGTTCTCGTCGAGATGCGCCAGTTGCGTGCGATTGCGTTCCTCCTGGCCCTTGTGCGAGCCGGCTTCGCCATGCGCGACCATGCGTGTGAAGTGGACGGTGACGCCCGGCGGCGCGAGCCGCATCATCTCCGGCTCGCAGGTGGGGTTGCCCGGTGGGACGAGAAAACCGATGCGCACTGGCCTGTTCATTTGGATTCGAATCCTGTTGGCAAAGCCGGATTTTACTTGCTGCCGGCCACGATGCTGAGCGCGACCGCCTCGGCCACTTCGATGCCGTCGACCGCGGCCGAGAAGATTCCGCCTGCGTAGCTGGCGCCCTCGCCGGCCGGGTACAGGCCGATGGTGTTGACGCTCTGGTAGTCGGCGCCGCGCCGGATGCGCAATGGCGAAGAGGTGCGGGTTTCGACGCCGGTCAGCACCGCGTCGTCCATTGCATAGCCCTTGATCTGCCGGGCCATCGCAGGAATCGCTTCGCGGATCGCCTCGTACGCGTAATCTGGCAGCACCGGACGCAGGTCGGTCGGCGTCACCCCCGGCGCATAGGAAGGAACGACCTCCCCGAGCGCGGTCGAAGGGCGCGCGGCGATGAAGTCCCCGACCCGCTGCACCGGCGCGTTGTAGTTGCCGCCTCCTGCCACAAATGCCTTCTCCTCCCAATGGCGCTGGAAGGCGATGCCGGCGAGCGGGTCGCCGGGAAATTGTCCCGGGTAGTCCTCCGGCGTGATCCCGACCACGAGGCCGGCATTTGCGTTGCGCTCGTTGCGCGAATACTGGCTCATGCCGTTGGTGACCACGCGGCCGGCTTCGGACGTCGCCGCCACCACCGTGCCGCCAGGGCACATGCAGAAGCTGTACACCGAGCGGCCGTTCGAGCAGTGGTGAACGAGCTTGTAGTCCGCCGCCCCGAGGATCGGATTGCCGGCAAATGCTCCGAACCGGCAGGCGTCGATCAGCGACTGCGGATGCTCGATCCGCAGCCCGATCG
>CAZREB010000036.1:0-47137 GCA_964599095.1 uncultured Bordetella sp. | reverse complement strand
CGGCCCCGGGTCTGGCGCTGGCGCAATCCAGCGTGACGATCAGCGGCATCTTCAAAATGAGCCTTGACAACCAGAAGATCGGCCAATCGCCGCGTCTGGCCGGCCTGAACTCCAGCGAGACGCGTCTGGCTGACGACTCCTCGCGGATCCTCTTCAACGTGGTTGAGGATCTCGGTGGCGGTCTGCAGGCGATTGCGCAACTCGACTGGCGCGTTGCGTTCGACCAAGGTGGCGACAACATCGGCGGCAACAACCACGTGGGTCTGCGCAGCAAGACGATGGGCCGCATCTTCGTCGGCCGCCAGGACCTGCACTACTTCAACCGCGAGAGCAACCTGACCGACCTCGCCGGTTCGCTGAAGGCCGACAGCATCTCGCTGCTCGCTTACGCGGGCGGTGGCGGCACGGCGATCGCAGCCGCAACCCGTACGCCGAACGTGATCCATTACACGACGCCGAACTGGGGTGGCTTCACGGTCGTGGCCGCTTACTCGACCAGCCCGAACCCGGGCGGCGCAGTGGCAGGCGTGGGCGCAGCCGGCAGCGTGACGGAATCCGACATCGGCACGGCGTTCCGCAAGGGCAACGCGTTCAACCTGAACCCGAACTTCGAAGCCAGCAACTGGCAGGTCGGCTACAGCTACTGGAACCAGAAGAACGACGGCGGCATCGGCGCGGCGGCCCTGGCCACGACGGCCGGCGGCGACCAGCGTTCGGACCGGCTGTACGGCTCGTTCAAGATCGCCGGCTTCAAGCTGGGCCTGGCCTGGGACAAGTCGCGCATCAAGTCGGCGGCGGGCGCCACGAGCGGCACGGAGCTCTCCAACCGTACGGCCTGGTCGCTGCCCCTCAGCTACACGATGGGCAACAACCAGTTCCACTTCCACTACACGAAGGCGCGGGATGACAGCCGCACGGTCGCGCAGGACGGCGCCAAGATGGTTGCGCTGTCCTACCAGTACACGCTGTCCAAGCGCACCTCGGTGGGCGTGACGTACGCGAAGATCACCAACGACGCGGGCGCTGCGTACAACTTCTTTACCACGGCCTCGCTGGGCAGCGCTTCCGGCACGGCGGTCGCCGGCGAAGATCCGCGGATGATCGCGGGCACCATCCGCCACGCGTTCTAAGAGTTATCTGCAATAAGCCGGAGCGATCCGGCTGCATAGTTCTGCCAACGGGCGTCGCGAGACGCCCGTTTTTTTGGCATCTGCGCATCGATTGATTACACTCGGGCCGATGCGACACTCATTGGCCGACCTGGCAATCGCCGAACTGGACCGGGCTCTTCGAACCGTTTCCGATAGCCATCCAGCGGCGCGACCGTCGCCGGCCGGCCGCACGCCCGAAGCAGAGCTGTCCGAGCGCGAAAGGGATCATGCCGCCGCATTGATGCGTGTAAACCACGTCGGCGAGGTCTGCGCGCAAGCGTTGTACCAGGGGCAAAGGCTGACCGCGCGAAGCCAGTCGAATCGAGACGCGTTGCGCCAGGCGGCCATCGAGGAGCAGGATCACCTTGCGTGGAGCGCCGAACGCATACGCGAGCTCGGTGGCCGGCCAAGCCTCCTGAACCCGCTTTGGTATGCGGGCTCGCTGGCGATGGGTGCTGCCTCGGGGGTGCTCGGGGATCGCTGGAATCTCGCTTTCCTGGCCGAGACCGAGCGGCAGGTGGAGGAGCACCTTTCGAGCCACTTGGATCAGTTGTCCCCGGCCGACGGGCGCACGCGCGCACTGGTAGACGCAATGCGTATCGAGGAAGGCAAGCATCGCGATACGGCGATGGCGCTCGGGGCGGCCGAAATGCCCGGACCGCTGAAACGGGCGATGCGGTGCGTCGCGCGGATCATGACGACGGTCGCATACCGCATCTGACTCGCCTGTGCGGCCGATTCAGGCGGCCGCGGCCAGAATGTAGCTTTGGACCGGTAGCTGGAAGCCTTTGAGCGTCAGCGCCTCTCCAGCGACCAACTCGCTCGCCTGTGGCGCTGCACCAAGCAGGTCGATGGTGCGTGTGTCGACCAGGATTTCGCCGTGCGCAGCTTCCGAACACAGCCTTGCGGCCAGGTTCACGGCAGGCCCGACGGCCGTGTATTCGAGCCGGGAGGCGGCCCCTATCACCCCGACGGTGACATAGCCGCTGGCGGCCCCTACGCCCACGCCGAGCTTCAATTCGGAGTCGGACCAGCGCTCGGTCACCGCCACGCCGCTCGAGCGGATCCGTTTGGCAAGTTCGACGGCACGATGCGCATGGTCTTCCATCGGGATCGGGGCACCGACAAGGATCAACACGCCGTCGCCGGCCTGGTCCTTGATCGTCCCGCCGAAAGCCGCCGCCGCCGCCCCGACCGCGTCGTAATATTCGCGAAGGATCTGGATCACCTTTTTCGATGAAGTGGCGGCAGAAAATGCCGTGAATCCACGCAGGTCGCAGCAGACGACGGATATTTCGAGCGTCTGCTCGTCGGTGGCGCTTTTCAAGCCGCGTTCGCTCACCAGCTTGGCAACCTGCGGAGAGAGGAATCGCGCCATGAACTGGGCGCGCCTGCCCTGCGTGACGTGGTACTGGACGGCACCGACCAGGAAGATCAGCAGCCCGATAGCCGTAGTAACGGGCGCCAAGTGAAGCGGGAGGACGAGACCCGACGCCATGAACGGGGCACCAATCAGGAACGCCACGCCGCGAAGCACTTCGGCACGGTCCGGGCGCCGATTGAACATCAACAGGCCCGAGACCGTCCCGAGCACCAGCGACAGCGCCAGCGGAATAGCGAACAGGTAGAAGGCCGGGTGCATTTGCGTGTTCGGCTCGCGCATGAGATTCAGGAAGTGCTCGACCCGCAGCTGTGGGAGGGCCAGCGAAACCACGCCGTAAAAAAGTGCCAGCCCCTGCGCGATGCGCAGCATGTTGTCCGCGCCGCGCGTATTCAGGGTGCCTGCCGGGATCGTGCGCCTTACACGCAACAGCCATTCATAGCCGAAGACGAACGCCAGCGTTTCCGGGATCGCGAACAATCCGTCCCACGCCGTGACGCCTTTTTCAAGGCGCAGCGGGATGCCGATCACAACAATGACGGCTATCGAGACGCCGATGCACGCGAGAAAGGCGGCGAGCGTGCGGCTGATCGGCGAGGCGCGATCCGCGACGATGAACGACAGCGACATGCCGAGCGCGAGCAGCGACACAATGAGCTGAGGCGTGTATTCGGGGTTCATGCGCCAATCTTACAGGGTACAATTCGGCGCCCATAGCGAGCCGCGCCCATCACGGGCGGCGCCCTGCAGGAGGTCCGAGTCGATGGCGAGCCCATTTCCGAGCGCGACGGGTGCATCTTGACCACGCTGCTCATGTTCTCCGGCGGCCTGGACAGCACCGCGGCCCTCGTCAGGCTCCTGACCGAAAGCCAGGACGAGCTGAGGGTGCATCACATCCGCATGCAGAACCGCGAAGGGCGTGCGGATGCGGAGCAGGCGGCGGTCGAGTCGATCGTCGAATGGTGCGGCCGGCGCTACCGGAGTTTCCGCTTTTCGCAATCGGGTCTCGATTTCTCCGCGCTGCAGGCGATCCCGATCGATTTCATCTCGGTGGCCTACGTCGCCTGCCAGGTGGCGATCGACACGCCCGGATGCAAGCGAATCGCGGTCGGAACGCTTGCGCGCGACCTTGATGAAATCAAGCGATCGGTCTGTGCCGCGCAGCGGCGCGTCTTCGCACCAATGTATGAATGCTATCGGGCGCGCAAGCTCGGAGAGCCCGCGATCGACTGGGTTTACCCGGTCTATGCGCTCACCAAACCGCAGATTGCCGCGTTGCTGGGGCCCGAGCTGCGCAGCCTGACGTGGTCTTGCCGCAGGCCGGCCAGTACGCCGGCCGGGCACGAACCCTGCGGGAATTGCAAGCCCTGCCGGGCCAGGATCGACATTTCTGCGGCGTTGCAGGAATCGGGGATGACCAATGGCTCGTGCTAGCTCCGCCTTGCTTGCGCTGGGCGAACAGGGCGGGCAGAATCGATTTTTGCGACCGCGAACCGCAGCGAGCAGGACTACAAAAGGTGTTTGGGAAGCCCGCGCAGGACTTCCAGGGGAGCAACAATGATATCCGGACGCAAAGACGGTCGCATACTGATCTACAGCCATGACACGTTCGGGCTCGGGCACCTGCGCCGTTGCCGGACGATCGCCCATTCGCTCGTAGACCGGTTCAAGCACCTCTCGGTCCTGATCCTGTCGGGATCGCCGATCATCGGGAGTTTCGATTTCCGTTCGCGCGTCGATTTCGTTCGCGTGCCCGGCGTGATCAAGCTGCGCAACGGCGAATACACGGCGTTGAACCTGCACATCGACGTCGAGCAGATGCTCAAGATGCGCGCCTCGATCATCCGGCATACGGCCGAAATGTTCGACCCGGACATCTTCATCGTCGACAAGGAACCGCTCGGACTGAGGGGCGAAGTGCTCGAAACGCTCGAGATGCTCAAGCAAAGAGGCACCCGTCTGGTGCTCGGCCTGCGGGATGTCATGGACGAGCCCAAGCTGCTGGTCCCGGAATGGCGGCGCAAGAACGTGCTGCCGGCGCTGCGAGACCTCTATGACGAGATCTGGATTTACGGCCTGCCCCAGATCTGCGACCCGCTGGAGGGGATCGCGCTTCCGACAAGGGTCCGGCAGAAGATCATCTACACCGGCTACCTGCCGCGGGAAGTGTCTACGCGCGGCGCTCCGCCCCGCTTGCCGGAAATCACAAAGCGGCCCTACATCCTGGTGACCACCGGCGGCGGCGGCGACGGCGAGAGCCTGATCGACTGGGTCCTGCGCGCCTACGAGCACGACCCGTTGCTCCCTTACCCGGCGTTGCTGGTGCTGGGGCCGTTCATGCAGCCCGAGCGCCAGGCCGAATTCATGGACCGTGCATCGCGGCTGAAGCGCGTGGATGCGATCACGTTCCACAACCACCTCGAAACCCTGGTGGCGGGCGCAGCCGGCGTGGTTGCCATGGGGGGATACAACACGTTCTGCGAAGTCCTTTCGCTCGACAAGCGTGCGCTGATCATTCCGCGGACCACGCCGCGCCTTGAGCAGTTCATCCGCGCGTCGAGCGCTGCCAGGCTCGGCCTCGTAAGCATGCTGAACGACGACGGAAGCTACGATCCTGCCGTCATGGCGGCGGCGCTGCGCGCGCTCGCCCGGCAGAACAGGCCGTCCGAGGTCGTCGTGCCGGGGTTGCTGGAGGGGCTCACAAACGTGGCGAGGAGGGTGGCGCCATGGCTCGAGCCTGCCGAAAGCGAAAACCTGCCGGCCGTATCGCGCATCGGCTGAAGTGACGCAGTCCGCAAGGGGACGAGTCGCGTTCGTCCTCAAAGGTTATCCCCGGCTGTCGGAAACCTTCATTGCGCAGGAAATCCTCGCTCTCGAAAAGCGCGGCCTCGACATCCTGATCGTCTCACTGCGCAAGCCGACCGACGGGCGCACGCATCCGGTCCATTCGGAGATCCGGGCGCCGGTGCACTACCTTCCCGAATACCTTCATCTCGGGCCGCTGCGCGTGCTGCGCTCGTGGTTGCGCGTGCGGTCCTGGCCGACCTACGGCCAAGTGCGCAGGCAGTGGCTGCGTGACCTCAGGCGTGACTTCACCGCGAGCCGGGTCAGGCGGTTCGGCCAGGCGCTCGTGCTCGCGAATGAAATGCCGGGGGACGTCGGCAGGCTGCATGCGCATTTCCTCCACACCCCGTCGTCCGTGACCCGATATGCGGCCCTTCTGCTCGGCTTGCCGTGGACCGGTTCGGCGCACGCGAAGGACATCTGGACGACCGCCGAATGGGAGCTTCGGGAGAAACTCGCTTCGTGCGCGTGGCTTGTCACGTGTACGGCAACCAACCACGCGCACCTGTGCGCGCTCGCGCCGCAGGGACGGGTCGACCTCGTCTACCACGGGCTCGACTTGACGCGTTTCCCGCCGCCGTCGACGGATCGTCCGTTGCACGACGGATGCTCGCACGACAACCGGGTGACGATCCTGTCGGTAGGCCGCCTGGTCGAAAAGAAAGGGACCGACGTACTTCTGGAGGCCCTTGCCCGTTTGCCCGGGGACTTGCACTGGCGCCTCGTGCACGTCGGCGGCGGTCCGCTCGGCCGGGACCTGCGGCGCAGAGCGGAGCGGCTGGGAATTTCTTCCCGGATCGAATGGCGCGGCGCGATGACCCAGACCGAGTTGCTCGGGGAGTATCGCTCCGCCGACATCTTCGCCCTCGCCAGCAAGGTCGCCCGTGACGGCGATCGCGACGGGCTTCCCAATGTGTTGATGGAAGCGCAAACGCAGGGCCTGCCGTGCGTGGCAACGGACGTTTCGGCGATCCACGAACTGATCGTTCCGCGCGTTACCGGACTGCTGGTCGCTCCCGAGCGTCCCGACGAGTTTGCAAAGGCGCTTCATTCGTTGATCATCGATCCTGCGATGCGACGCTCACTCGGGAATGCCGCGCGCATCAAGGTTTGCTCCGAGTTCGGCCTTGAAGGCAATATCGCCAGGCTCGCCGCCAGGTTCGGCCTTTCCCAGGCCGAAGGCGATTGCACGGGCGCGAGGCAAGCCGGATGCGCATAGCGTTCTACGCACCGTTGAAATCGCCGACCCATTCGGTGCCGTCGGGTGACCGTCGCGTCGGCCGCCTTCTTGTCGAGGCCCTCCAGCGCGCCGGCCACCAGGTCACCCTTGCGTCGACTCTGCGTACCCTTGAACCGCTCGGGGACGCCGGCCGCCAGGCCCTGCTTCGCGACCAGGGCGCTGCCGAGGCGCGAGACCTCATTGCACGCTGGCAGGGCTGCAAGGGCGCATCTGTTCCCGACCTCTGGTTCACGTATCACGTCTACTACAAGGCACCTGACTGGATCGGGCCGCTGGTGTCGGAGGCCCTCGGGATTCCGTATGTGATCGCGGAGGCTTCGTATGCGCCCAAGCGGGCAGGCGGTGCGTGGGCCGCCGGACACGAGGCCGTCGGCCGGGCAATCCGGGCCGCAGCGCTGGTGCTTTGCCCGACGAAGGACGACATGGGCTGCGTGCAGGCAGTTGCCTCGAGCGCCGACAAAGTCGTCTGGTTGCCCCCCTTCCTTGATACGGCGCCTTACGAGGCGGCCGCATTGGATCGCGAAGCTCATCGGACCCGATTGGTTGCCGAGCACGATCTGGACCCTTCCGTCCCGTGGGTAGCGGTAGTCGCGATGATGCGAAGCGGCGACAAGGAGGCGTCGTATCGGATGCTCTCCAAGACGCTCGGGAGGGTAGCCGACCTGCCCTGGCAAGTTGTCATCGCCGGGGATGGCCCGGCACGGCCCGGGATCGAGAAGGCATTCGCGGCGATCGTGCCGGGACGAGCGCGGTTCCTCGGCGAACGCGGACCCGAGGATCTGGCGCGCATCTATGCTGCGTGCGACTTGTGCATCTGGCCCGCAGTCAACGAGGCGTACGGAATGGCCATGCTCGAGGCCCAGGCGGCCGGGCTTCCGGTGATCTCCCGCAGAGTGCGCGGCGTTCCGGACGTGGTCAGCCACGGGGAGACCGGATTGCTGGCGCCTGCCGACGATCCGCAGGCTTTCGCAGATCTTGCAAGAAGCCTGCTTGCGGATCCGGTACGCAGGGGCGCAATGGGGATGGCTGCTGCCAGGAAGGTTCGCGGCGAACGCGGTCTCGATGCGACTGCCGGTCGGCTGGGCGAGGCGATGGCCATGCTCGCCAGGGTCCGCGCGGGCGGGCCGGCGGGCGTCCGAAGATGACATTGCTTGCGCTGCTGAGGCACGGCGAGACACCGTGGAGCCGCGAAGGTCGCATCCAGGGGCGCACCGATATCCCGCTTTCCGACGAAGGCAAGGCGAGACTGGCAGCCTGCAGGTTACCTGGCGAATGGTTGGTCGGGCGAGTCGCATCGAGCCCGCTGCGGCGTTGCCTCGAAACCGCATCGTCGCTCGGCGTCGAGGCGGTCGAAAGCGACGGGCGGCTGGCCGAAATGAGTTGGGGCGCGTGGGAAGGTCGCCGGCTCGAGGAACTGCGCGCCGAACTGGGCACAGCCATGCACGCCAACGAGGCCCGTGGATTCGATTTCTTGCCGCCCGGAGGAGAGAGCCCGCGCCAGGTTCTTGAGCGTGTGCGGCCGTTCCTGGCCGAGGTCGCCGCCGCCGGAATGCCGGCGCTTGCAATAACGCATCGGGGCGTGATCCGTGCGATCTACGCAAACGCCTGTGGCTGGGACATGCTCGGCCGGCCCCCATCGAAGCTTGACTGGGGCGCGATGCATGTTTTCCGCTTGGCACCCGGGGGCATGGCTGCCGTGCACCGGATGAACGTTCCATTGCCGCCAAGGCGCCCAGGTACGGGTCAGGCATGACGAGACAGCGCGCATTCTTCTATGTCCAGCATCTTCTCGGGATCGGTCACCTGAAGCGCACCGTCACCTTTGCCAATGCGCTCGCGGCCCGTGGACTGGAGGTCACGCTCGCCAGCGGTGGCGCGCCGATAGCGGGGCTGCGCCTGGACGACATCCGGTTCGTGCAATTGCCGCCTGCGGCGGCGGCGGACCTCACCTTCAAGTCGCTTGTGGATGCGCAGGGTGCACCGGTAGACGAGGAATGGAAATCGAAGCGGCGGGAGATCCTGCTTGACGCCTGGCGTGCCGCCGACCCTCAGGCGCTCGTCATCGAACTGTTCCCTTTCGGACGCAGGCAGATGAGGTTCGAACTCCTTCCCCTTTTGCATGCGGCCTCGATTCGCAGACCCCGCCCCCTCGTCGTCAGTTCGGTGCGCGACGTCCTCGGCGGTGGGCAGAAGGATCCTGCGCGGCAGGATGAGATGCTCGCCTCCTTCGAGCGCAATTTCGACCGGGTCCTTGTGCACGGGGATCCTTCCGTGATCCCGTTCTCGCGGACGTTTCGCCATGCGGATACGATCGGCGACCGGCTGCGTTACACCGGATACATTGCAGAGGACCGGCTTGCGCCACAGTCGGATGAAGGTGAATCGCCTACGGGCGCTGAGGTGATCGTTTCCGCAGGCGGCGGCGCCGTGGGCCGCCGGCTTCTCGAAACGGCCATCCGCGCCCGCGGCCTTACGGGCCTGTCGCGAATTCGCTGGCGACTTCTCTGCGGCGTGAACATGCCGCCTCCGGAGTTCGAACTGCTCGCCGAGGCTGCACGTGCCGAGGGCAACGGGAAAATCACCGTGGAAAGGGCCAGCGCTGATTTTCCGCGGCTGCTCGGCAATTGCGCGGTCTCGATCAGCCAGGCCGGCTACAACACCATGACGGATATCCTGAAAGCATGCGCACGGTCGGTGGTCGTCCCGTTCGCGGGCGGCGGTGAGACGGAACAGACCGTGAGGGCACTGGCATTTGCCGAGCGACGATTGGTCGAAGTGGTCAGCGAGGAGGAATTGACACCGCAAGCACTTGCGGCCGCCGTCGATCGTGCCGTGGCCCGGCCACGGCCGACGGGCGTGAAGGTCGACCTCCGCGGGGCGGAACGGTCCGCCGAATTGCTGGCGGGCTGGATCGCGGAGCGCCAATGAAAGGGCAGGCCTGGCAGGACCTGGCTGCCGAAATCGCCGCTTGGCGGGACGCAGGCCAGACCGTCGAATTCTGGTGGCGCGATGATGACGCCACACGTCCGGCACCGGCGCTGACCCGGTTGCTCAGGCTTGCATCGCGTAGCGAGGTGCCACTCGCCCTGGCTGTCGTGCCCGAGGTTGCGCAGGCGGCGGCTTTCGCGGAAATCCGGTCGGACGTGTCGGTGATCCAGCACGGGGTCGACCATGTGAACCGCGCCGCCCCGGGCGAAAAGAAGACCGAATTTCCGGCGAGCGAGCCCGTCGGGTGTGCGCTTGGCCGCCTGATTCGCGGGCGCAGAAAATTGGAAAGCATTGCGGGCGATCGCTTCATCCCCGTTCTCGCGCCGCCGTGGAATCGGCTCTCTGCCGGACTGATTCCCCATCTGGCAGAGGCCGGATTTGGCGGCTTCAGCACCTTTGGCGTGAGAAAAGTCACAAATCCCGCGCCCGCTGTGATTGCAGTCAATACCCATGTCGATATCGTCGACTGGAAAGGGTCGCGTGGGTTCGCAGGAGTCGACAACGTGCTTGCGCAAGCGGTCCGGCATCTCAGGGCGCGCCGCGTCGGCGGGGCAGACGCCGGCGAACCCACGGGGTGGCTCACGCATCATGCTGTTCACGACGAAGATTGCTGGACCTTTCTTGAAAGCCTGTTCGACGTGACCCGATCCATGAGCGGGATCCGCTGGCGCTCGGCCGTCGAATTGTTCAGGGGCGGATCCGGGAATTGAGGACCGGGGCAGGCTTCGAGGCCGGGTTCAACGTGCGACCGGGACAACGGGAGCAAGAGACGCGGTCTTTCTCGTATACTGCGCTTGGACAGTCGTCCGGCGCACTACCCGCAAAATCAGGGAGACGGATCAGGACCAAGAGGCCGCCAGCCGCGGCACCCTTGTGGGATGACTTGCATTGCGAATTGAATGATTGGCTCGTGACATGCCCAACGTACTCACGGTAACCGACCTGAGGGTCTACCTGAATGTCGACGCCGGCACCGTAAAGGCCGTCGACGGCGTGTCGTTCCGGATTCCGGAGGGGCGGACGGTTGCCCTGGTGGGCGAATCGGGCTCGGGCAAGTCCATCATCGCCCAGACGATCATGGGTATCCTGCCGAGGATCGCCTGCATCGAGAGCGGCGAAGTGCTCTTTGCCGACCCGAAGCGGCCGGGAAGCATCGTCGATATCACGCGCCATGCGCCCACGGATCCCGAACTGATGTCGATACGCGGGGGGCGCATCTCGATCATCTTCCAGGAGCCGATGACCGCCCTGTCGCCGCTCCACACCGTCGGAAACCAGATCGAGGAGGCGCTGGCGCTGCATCGCGACCTCGGCAAGGCCGAACGCAGGAATGCGACGATCGAAATGCTGCGCCTGGTGGGCTTTCCGAACCCGGTGCGGGCGGTGCAGACCTATCCCTTCGAGCTTTCGGGCGGGCTCAGACAACGTGCGATGATCGCAATGGCGCTCGTCTGCCGCCCGGCGCTGCTCATCGCGGACGAGCCGACCACGGCGCTCGACGTGACGATCCAGGCGCAGATCCTGCAGCTGATCAACCAGCTTCAGCGCGAGATGCGCATGGCGGTCATGATCATCACGCACGATCTCGGCGTGGTGGCGAACATGGCGGAGGAAGTGGTCGTCCTCTACCAGGGCAGGGTCGTCGAATCGGGCACGGTCGACGCGATTTTCCGCGAGCCCGGGCATCCTTACCTCAAGGCCCTGATGCGAGCAGTGCCGCGATTCAACATGGCGCCTGGCGAGCGGCTGACGCCGCTGAGGGAGATCCAGGTCTCGAGTAATCACCTGATGTCGGCCAAGCCCGGCACGGCGGCAAAGGATCCGAACACGCCGCTGCTCACGGTGAGTCACCTCACCAAGAGTTTCGGCATCCGAAAGACCTCGTTCCTGGGCGCAAGAAACGCCAAGCCGGTCAAGGCCGTCGACGACGTGAGTTTCACGGTGCGGGCCGGCGAATGCCTGGGGCTGGTGGGAGAGTCGGGCTGCGGAAAGACGACGACCTCGAAAATGATCATGCGCTCGATCACGCCCGACAGCGGGCAGATCGTCTTCAACGACGAAAGCGGTCCGCGGGACGTCCTCGCGCTCGCCGGGGATGCATTGTTCGCCTACCGGCGCAAAGTCCAGTTCGTCTTCCAGGACCCGGTCGGGTCGCTCAACCCGCGCATGAGCGCCTTCGAGATCCTGAGCGAGCCGCTGGTCATCCACGGCATCGGGGATGCCGACGAGCGCTTCGCCAGGGTCAGGGAACTGATCACGCTTGTCGGCCTTGATGTGCGCCATCTGCGGCGCTATCCGCACAGTTTTTCGGGCGGCCAGCGCCAGCGCCTCGGGATTGCGCGCGCTCTTGCCCTCAGTCCTGCCCTGTTGATATGCGACGAGCCGGTATCGGCGCTCGACGTTTCGGTGCAGGCTCAGGTCCTCAACCTGCTGCGCGACCTGCGCGACGCGTTGAACCTCACCTACATCTTCGTGTCGCACAACCTGGCGGTCGTGAACTACATCGCCGACCGGATTGCGGTCATGTGCGCTGGTCGCATCGTCGAGGTTGCGCCGTATGCGGAGCTCTTCCGCAACCCGGTGCACCCGTACACGAAAGCCCTTCTTGCCGCGGTCCCCACGCCGGACCTCGACCGCAAGCTCGATTTCGCAGCCCTCATGGAAGGCCGCGCGTCGGACCCGACCGCATGGCCCGTTCCGTTCCGCCTCGGTGTCTCGGGGGGCACGGCCATGATCGACCTTGGCGAGGGCCACCTGGTGCGCGCAAGCGAAAACGCCAACCACTCGGAGTTGACCGCATGACAACAAGATCCCGGCAGGCGTTCGCCAGGCTGCTCGCACCAGCGTTCCTGGCTTTTCTGATCCCGGTTTCGGCATCCGCGGTGCAGCCGGTCGAGACGGAAATGTTCCGCAAGGACGTCGCCGCCGGGAAGTTGCCGCCGGTGCAGAAGCGGCTTCCGGCAGCGCCGCTCGAGTACCCGATGAACGGGCCCGAAATGCAGCCTGGAAAGTCCGGGGGCACGCTCAACATGCTCATCGGGCGGGCCCGTGACGTCCGGATGCTCGTGGTTTACGGCTACTCGCGCCTCGTCGGTTACGACCGCAAGCTGAACATCGTCCCGGACATCCTCGAGAGCTTCGAATCCAAGGACGACAAGGTCTTCACGTTCAAGCTTCGCAAGGGCCATCGATGGTCCGACGGCCAGCCCTTCACTACCGAGGACTTCCGCTACTTCTGGGAGGACGTCGCCAACAACCCGGAACTCAGCCCGGCCGGGCCGCAAAGCGACCTTCTGGTTGACGGCGAGAAGCCGAAGGTCGAAATCGTCGATGCGACGACGGTCCGCTATTCGTGGAGCAAGCCGAACCGGGACTTCCTGCCCCGCCTTGCCGGGGCGTCGCCGCTATATATCTACCGGCCCGCGCATTACCTCAAGAAATTCCACAGGAAATACAACCCCAAGGTCGTCGAGACGGAGGGCAAAGCCGGGAAGCGTGGCTGGGCCTCCGTGCACAACAAGCAGGACAACATGTACCAGTTCGACAACCCTGACCTGCCGACGCTGGAGCCGTGGGTCAACACGACCCGCCCCCCGGCCGACCGGTTCGTTGCGGTTCGCAACCCATACTTCCATCGCATCGATCCCAAGGGCCAGCAGCTGCCCTACATCGACCGAGTCGTGTTGGGCGTCGCCGAGGGCAAGCTCATCCCGGCAAAGGCGGGGGCCGGCGAGTCCGACCTGCAGGCACGCGACCTGCAGTTCAACAACTACACGTTCCTGAAGAAGAACGAGAAGATCAACAATTACCGCGCGCTGCTCTGGCGCACCGGTATCGGGTCGCATTTCGCGCTGTTCCCGAACCTCAACGTCAACGACGCGGTCTGGCGGACCGTGCTGCGCGACGTACGCTTCCGGCGGGCGCTGTCGATGGCGATCGACCGCGGCCTGATCAACCAGGTCCTGTATTTCGGTCTGGCGACCGAGGCCAACAACACCGTTCTTCCCGACAGCCCGCTCTTCAAGGAGTCGTACCAGAAGAGCTGGGCCAAGTTCGACAAGAAGGCCGCGGACAAGCTGCTCGACGAAATCGGCCTGAAACGCGGCCAGGACGGGTATCGCCGGCTGCCGGACGGCCGATTGCTCGAACTGATCGTGGAGACTGCCGGCGAGAGCTCCGAGCAGTCGGATGTGCTTGAGCTGATCCGGGTGACATGGAAGGAGGTCGGGATCAAGTTGTTCACCAAGCCTTCGCAGCGCGAAGTGCTCAGGAACCGGGTGTTCGGCGGCGAGGCGCTGATGTCGGTCTGGAGCGGGCTCGAGAACGGGTTGCCCACCCCGGACATGAGCCCGGACGATCTCGCCCCGTTGAGCCAGCAGCAGCTCCAGTGGCCGAAGTTCGGCCAGTACCACGAAACAGCAGGCAAGTCCGGTCTTGCGCCCGATATTCCTGAAGCCGTCGAACTGGTCAAGCTCAGTGCCGCATGGCGGGCGGCCAACACGCGGGCCGAACGCGAGAAGATCTGGCAAAAGATGCTCGCCATTCACGCCGACCAGCAGTTCTCGATCGGCGTGATCTCCGCGGTGCCGCAGCCGGTGCTCGTTCGCACCAACCTGATGAATGTACCCGAGAAGGGGTTCTACAACTGGGACCCGGGCGCCTTTTTCGGCATCTACCATCCCGACACGTTCTGGTTCAAGTGAAGCCCTTGCGTTTCAAGCGGCGGCCCGGGGAGGCGCAGTTGCCACCATGCTGAAGTACACGCTCCACCGGATCCTGATCCTCATCCCCACCCTGATCGTCATCAGCCTGGTGACGTTCACGATCATCCAGCTGCCGCCCGGGGATTTCCTTTCGAACCAGATCGACGAGCTCAGGAGCCAGGGCGACACCGCCGCCCTCGAGAAGATCCAGTTCCTGCGCCAGCAGTTCGGGCTCGACAAGCCGCTCATCGAGCAGTACGCGGTCTGGGTGGGCATCTGGCCGGGAAACAACGGGTTTTCGGGCCTGCTCCAGGGGGACTGGGGCTGGTCGTTCGAATACGACCTGCCGGTGAAAGAGGTCGTCGGGGACAGGTTGCTGCTGTCGTTCGTCCTCAATTTCTCGATCATCATCTTCACGTGGCTGGTTTCCTTCCCGATCGGGGCCTACGCGGCGACCCACCAGTACAGCTGGAGCGACTACGGGCTGACCCTGCTCGGGTATGTCGGGCTGGCCACGCCGAACTTCCTGCTTGCGCTGGTGCTGATGTATTTCGCAAACGTGCAGTTCGGGCTGTCGGTCGGCGGCATCATGGATCCCGAGTTCATCGGCCAGCCATGGAGCCTTGCCAAGGTGGAGTCCGTGCTCCACCACCTGTGGATCCCGGTCATCGTGATCGGCACCTCGGGCACCGCCGGCATGATCCGGCGCCTGCGGGCCAACCTGCTTGACGAGCTGCAGAAGCAGTACGTCACCACGGCGCGCGCAAAGGGGCTGCCGCAGTTCCGGCTGCTCATGAAGTACCCGATGCGCATGGCGCTCAATCCATTCATTTCCGATCTCGGGAGCGAACTGCCGAAGGTGATTTCCGGGTCGGCAGTCGTTGCGGTGGTGCTTTCGCTCCAGACTTCCGGACCGATGCTGCTCGATGCGCTGCGCAGCCAGGACCAGTACCTCGCGGGATCGTTCCTGATGTTCCTCTCGTTGCTGGCCGTGATCGGCACATTCATTTCCGACCTTCTCCTGGCGGCGCTCGACCCCCGCATCCGCCTCACCGGGACGGTTGCCAAGTGAGCGAAGCGGCGCGGGACGGCAACAAGCTCGAGCATTTCGTCACCACCGAGCCCTTCGAGCCCTACAAGGCCGAGACGCTGACGCCCGAGCAGGAACATTTCTACAGCGCGTCGCAGTGGAAGATCATGTGGTGGAAGTTCCGGCGGCATCGCATCGCGCTGATCTCCGGCGTAATCCTGCTGCTGATCTACGGCTCGACGCTGGTGAGCGAGGTCATCGCCCCGTACAACCTGGATACGCGCGACACCAAGCACATCTATGCCCCGCCGCAGCTCGTCCACCTGTTCCACGAAGATCGCTTCGTCGGCCCGTTCGTCTACGGGTACTCGATGGAGCTCGACCTCGCGACGATGAAACGGACGTACAAGGCGAATACCGAGCGCATCCAGCCGCTGCGATTCTTCTGCCGAGGGGACGAGTACGAATTCTGGGGCCTCACCGAGGGAAGCTTCCATCTCGTCTGTCCCGCAGAGGGCGGGACGTTGTTCCTGTTCGGCACCGACCGGCTCGGCCGCGACCTGTTGTCGCGCATCGTCTACGGCACCCGCATATCGCTGACCGTCGGGTTGCTTGGCATCCTGGTCAGCTTCCTGATCGGGATCACGCTGGGCGGCATCTCGGGATATTTCGGCGGATGGATCGACAACCTCATCCAGCGGTTCATTGAAATGGTGCGGTCTTTCCCCGAACTGCCGCTGTGGATGGCGCTTTCCGCCGCGCTTCCGGTCACGTGGAGCCCGATCCTCGTCTACTTCGGGATCACGATCATCCTCGGGCTGCTCGACTGGCCCGGCCTCGCGCGCGCCGTGCGCTCGAAGTTGCTTGCGCTGCGCGAGGAGGATTTCGCCAATGCCGCAGTCCTCATGGGCGCGAGCCCGGCGCGGGTCATCCGGCGCCACCTGCTGCCGAGCTTTGCCAGCCACCTGATCGCCTCGATAACGTTGTCGATACCGAGCATGATCCTGGGCGAGACTGCGCTTTCGTTCCTGGGCCTCGGCTTGCGGCCTCCCGTCACCAGCTGGGGGGTCCTGCTCAACGAAGCGCAGAACATCAACGTCGTCGCCCTGTACCCGTGGCTGATGATTTCGGTCGTGCCGGTATTCGTCGTCGTGCTTGCGTTCAATTTCCTCGGTGACGGCCTTCGCGACGCGGCGGATCCTTACAACTGAGAGCCGAGCAGCACCCCAAGTGGCAGTGTCCGATTCCGGACATTGCGATAACGGGTGGAAATCCAGCCGCATCCGGACTGCCCGACCCGGTCGGGGCGCGCTAATATCCGGGCATCTTCTGGGGGTGATGCTGGTGGAACGCGGCCTGTTCGGGTTCATTTTTCGGTACAGCAAGCGCGAGCAGCTGATGATCGTCCCGCTCGTGGTTGCGTCGATGGTGATCCTGTTCGCCTCGCTCGACCTCCCGAAGACGATCGTCAACGAGCCGATCCAGGGCAAGCGGTTCCCGAACCCGGATTCGACCGTCACGTTTCTGCGCATTGCGCCCCATCTGCCGGAGTTCCTCGGCGGGCAGCACGTGCTGTTCGAGGGTTTCCCGCTCGAGAGGACACCGTATCTCGTCGCGCTGTCGCTGACCTTCCTTGCGCTGATCATCGTCAGCGGGCTGCTCAAGCTGCAGATCAACACGATGAAGGGCTGGATGGGCGAGCGGATGCTGAGGCGCCTGCGATATACGCTCTTCGACCACATCCTGCGCTTTCCGCTGCCCCATTTCCGCCGCGTCAAGTCGGCAGAGATGGCCACCATGATCAAGGACGAGGTCGAGCCGCTAGGGGGATTCATCGGCGAAGCCATCATCACGCCGCTTTTTCTCGGCGGCCAGGCGCTTACGGCGCTCTTCTTCATCCTCTACCAGCACATCTATCTGGGCCTGATCGCCTTCTTCATGGTGGTGGTGCAGGCAGTCATCATTCCGCGCATGCGCCGCCGCCTGCTGGTGCTTTCGAAAGAGAGGCAGATCACCGCGCGCCAGCTCGCCGGAAGGATCGCCGAATGCGTTGACGGCGTCGTCGAGATCCACGCCCACGACACCTCGAATTACGAGCGCGCCGAGATTTCGGCGCGGCTGGGGAGGATGTTTCTGATCAGGTTCGAGTTGTTCCAGCGCAAGTTCATGATCAAGTTCCTGAACAACTTCCTGTCGCAGGTGACGCCGTTCCTGTTCTACCTTGTGGGCGGGTACCTGGCGATCGTCGGCCGCCTGGACATCGGGACGCTGGTTGCCGTGATCGCGGCCTACAAGGACCTGCCCAGCCCGATCAAGGAACTGATCGACTGGGACCAGCAGCGCATGGACGTGCAGATCAAGTACACCCAGGTCGTCGAGCAGTTCACCACGGATGACCTCGCGCAACCAGAGCTCCAGCAGATCATCGATGCGCCCGAGCTGCCGAAGCAAGGCAGCGTTCGCGCGTCCAACCTGTCGCTCCTCGACGAATCGGGCAGCAAGGTGCTCGACGGCGTGTCCTTCGAGTTCGACCTTGCGGAACACGTGGCGATCGTCGGGAATCCCGGCGGCGGCGGCAGCGAACTCGCCCAGGTGATTTCGCGGTTGGTTCCTCCCAGCAGCGGGACCATCGAGATGGGCGGCATGGACATTACGCGGGCACCCGAAGCCGTCACGGGTCGCGCCATCGGCTATGTCGGTGCCGCGGCCTACCTCTTCCCGGTCAGCGTGCGCGAAAACCTGATTTACGGCCTCAAGCACCGGCCGGTGCGCGAAATCAGCTATGAGGGCGAGTCACTGGGCAAGCGCGAACTCGAGTTGCGCGAGTCGGCGCGTGCAGGCAATTCGATCCACGATATCCGGGCCGACTGGATCGATTACGAGGCGGCCGGCGTATCCGGCGCCCAGGAAATGGAAGCGCGCATCCTCGAGGTCCTGAGGACGGTCGACCTGGAAGAGGCGATCTTCGAGGTCGGCCTGCGCAGTTCGGTGCGCTCAGGCCAGGTTCCGGGCCTTGCCGACAGCGTCCTGCGCGCCCGCGACACCATGCGCGCGCGCCTCAACCAGCCCGGCATCCAGGAGCTGGTCGAGCGGTTCGACCTCGCGCGCTTCAACCGGAACGCGACGCTGGCCGAGAACCTGCTCTTCGGCACCCCGGTAGGCAAGACTTTCGAATTGGATAACCTCGCCAAGAACGCCTACGTGCGCAAGGTGCTCGAGGAGAGCGGGCTGGCGGGCGACTTGCTGAAAGTCGGGCACAAGCTGGCCGAGACGATGCTGGAACTGTTCAGCGACCTGCCGCCCGGGCACGAACTGTTCGAGAGGTTCAGCTTCATCCAGCACGACGACCTGCCGCACGTGAAGGAAATCCTCGCCCAGGTGGCCGACGTCGGCCTCGACCGGATCGGCGAGGCCGACCGGAACACGCTGCTAGGGCTGCCGTTCAAGCTGATTTCCGCCCGGCACCGCCTCGGGCTGATCGACGAAGCCTTCGAGGCGCGCATCCTCGAAGCGCGGCGGCTCTTCGCGCGGAACCTTCCGGAGGACTTGCGCGGCGCGATCGAGTTCTTCGATCCGGCAAAGTTCATCGGCGCCGCATCGCTCCAGGACAACATCCTGTTCGGCAAGATCGCCACCGGGCAGGCCGAGAGCAGCGCGCGCATCGGGCGCGTAATGCGCGAAGTGCTGGACGAACTGAACCTGCGCCCGCTCGTGGTCACCATCGGCCTGGACTACCAGGTCGGCACGGGCGGCGCGCGTCTTCCTGTCGCCGACCGGCAGAAGATCGCCGTCGGGCGCGCGATCCTCAAGCGCCCGGCAGTGCTGGTCCTCGACCAGGCGGCCTCGGTACTGGACCCCGGTTCGCAGAACCGCCTGCTTGGCAACGTGCTCGCTTGCCGCAAAGGGTGCGGCGTATATTGGGTACTCAACCGGGCCGACCTTGCTGAGCGGTTCGGCCAGGTGCTGGTGATGGAGAAGGGCAGGCTGGTGGAACGCGGGAAGTTTGCGGACCTGCGCGAATCCGGCGGCACGCTGCAGAAACTGGTAGGCACAGCCTGAGCGCAGTCAGAGGAGGAATGCAATGAGCCTGGAACAGGAAGTCGAATTGATCCGCCAGTTCCCGATCTTCAGCAAGATCCAGCCGGCGAAGCAGAAGCTCCTGTGCTTCAGCAGCGAGAGGCTGACTTTCGAGGCGGGACAGGTGATGTTTCGCGCCGGTGACGTGGGCGACGCCTGCTTCGTGGTGATCGACGGCAGGGTGGAAATATCGATAGAGACGCCCAAGGGCCCGCTCGTCGTCAACACGCTCGGGCGCAACGAACTCATCGGCGAGATCGCGATCTTCGGCGACGTGCCCCGCACGGCCACCGCGACCGCGACCACGCGCCTCGAGACCCTGAGGATTTCCAAGGACCTCTTTCACAGCGTGATCCGCGAGAACCCGGACGCCGCGCTGGAATTGATCCGCATCCTGGCATCGCGCCTCGCGAACACCACTGCACAGCTCACGAAGACACGGGCGCCGGGTTAGGAACGGGCAGGTACGCCGGGGCCCCGCAATCCCCCCCCTCAGGTCACGGGTGGGGCGCCAACTCCCTGCTTCACCCCCCTAAGCTGCCGCCGGTTCCTCGATGACTTCGTAGTCGGTCGTGATCTCGGCCGTCTTGCCGAGCATGATCGAGGCCGAACAGTACTTGTCGTGCGACAGCCGGATCGCCTGCTCGACGAGCTTCGCCTTCAGGGCGCGGCCGCGAAGCCTGAAATGCATGTGGATCTTAGTGAAGACCTTGGGGTCGGTCTCGGCCCGATCGGCGTTGACGCTGACCTCGCATGCGGTCACGTCCTGGCCGCTCTTCTTCAGGATCACCATCACGTCGTAGGCGGTGCAGCCGCCGGTCCCGGCAAGCACCATTTCCATCGGTCGCGGCGCCAGGTTGCGGCCGCCGCCGTCGGGGGCGCCGTCCATCGCAACGACGTGGTTGCTTCCGGTCTCGGCAAGGAAGGTCATTCCTTCAGTCCAGCGTACTACGCATTCCATCGGGTGCTCTCCTGAACGCAGGGGGATGATGCTCTGCAACAGAATGACTCGCCGCAGATCCGGACGGCAACGCTTGCCGATCCAGGCTGAGAATTATAAAACTCAATAAAAACAATCAATAGGTTCCGATCGGAGGCGAATTCATAAAAGCTATTGGGGAATCAAAAATATACTATTGCAACGCACAAAGACGGTGGCATAATGGACCCCGATTCGATGCTTTTGACAGCATCTGCAGGTTGTCTCCTCCACCCTCCTCCTTTGGTGGATTCAGCGCAACCCCTCCAAGGGTTGCGCTTTTTTTTGCCTTTCGACGGGCCATTGTACCGGCCTCAAATTGACACCGATGCTCTTTTCTCCTTACAATCTGCGGCTTTTCTAAACAAGCATCTGGTCATGAAAACCTATACCGCGAAGCCGCAGGAAGTCCGGCACGACTGGTACGTGATCGACGCACAGAACAAGGTGCTCGGGCGACTCGCGTCGCAGATCGCCTTGCGCCTGCGCGGCAAGCACAAGCCGGAGTACACGCCGCACGTGGACACGGGCGATTTCATCGTCGTCGTGAACGCATCCAAGCTCCGGGTCACCGGCAACAAGCCGCTCGACAAGAAATACTACCGCCACAGCGGCTACCCCGGCGGGATCTACGAAACCAACTTCGCCAAGATGCAGGCGCAGTTCCCCGAGCGCGTGCTCGAGAAGGCCGTCAAGGGCATGCTGCCCAAGGGCCCGCTCGGTTATGCAATGCTCAAGAAACTCAAGGTGTATGCGGCCGAGTCCCACCCGCATGCGGCGCAGCAGCCCAAGGCTCTGGAGGTCTGAATCACATGGTCGGCGATTACTATTACGGCACGGGACGGCGCAAGAGCGCCGTGGCTCGCGTCTTCATCAAGCCCGGCAGAGGCCAGATCGTCGTCAACGGCAAGCCCGTGGACGTCTTCTTCGCGCGCGAAACCGGCCGCATGGTGGTCCGCCAGCCGCTAGAGCTGACGAAGAACCAGGCCGCCTTCGACATCATGGTCAACGTCTTCGGCGGCGGCGAATCCGGCCAGGCCGGTGCGGTTCGCCACGGTATTACGCGAGCGCTGATCGAGTACGATGCCGCGTTGAAGCCGGTGCTTTCCGCGGCGGGCCTGGTGACCCGGGATGCCCGCGAAGTGGAGCGTAAGAAGGTCGGTTTGCACAAGGCCCGGCGGCGCAAGCAGTTCTCGAAGCGCTGACCTCGCTGGCTGTTCCAATCTTGCAGAGAGCCGCCCTTGGGCGGCTCTTTTGCATTCGGGTGAGGACATGGCGACAGGCGCAGGAAGGGTAGCCTGATGGCGGCGAGCGGATTCAAGAAGCTTCGCCAGCGCTTCGGCATATCGGCCCCCCGGGTCGCGGTGCGCACGCACGTGCCCTGGTACCTGCGCTGGCTGCTCCTCGCGGTATTGCTGGCCTTTTCGGCGGCTCTGGCGGCCTGGATGTACGACGCCGGCCGGCGATTTGCCGGATTCGACCGCAGCGAAGTCCAGGACGAGCTCACGAGCCTTCGGACCGAGCTCGAATCGACACGGGGCGAACTCACCAGGCTCCGTGCGATCGCGAATGCGGCCGACGCGAAGATGTCGATCGAGCGCACGGCCCAGCTGAAGCTCGCGCAGCAGATCCGCCTTCTCGAGCAGGACAACGCAAGACTGCGTGAAGACCTCGCGATTTTCGAAAACATGATGTCTGCCGACGCCGGCGGCGGCCATGCGCTGTCGATCCAGCGTCTCAAGGTGGAGCCGGACGGGTTGCCGGGCGAGTACCGCTTCCGCATGCTGCTGCTGAGCGGAAGCCGGCGCGAACGCGTCGATTTCCAGGGGCGGCTCGAGCTGCTTGTCGGGGTGCAGCAGGAGGGGAGGAATGCTATTATCGTCGTGCCTGACCGCGCCGCTGCCGATGCCCCTGCGTTCAAGCTCGCCTTCAGGAACTTTTCCCGCGTCGAGGGCACCTTCCGCGTCGATCCCAAGGCCAAGGTGGGCACAGTGCAGGTGCGCATCTTCGAGGCCGGGGCCGCGCAGGCCAGGGCGACGCAAAGCGTGACGCTAGGATCCTGAGGGAGGACCCCAATGTTCGGAAAATCCAGCAAGCCCCAGAATCGAATCGACAGCCTGATCGGCGGGACGACCCGCATCGAAGGCAACGTGTATTTCAGCGGCGGACTGAGGGTCGACGGGACGGTGCGCGGCAACGTCAGCGCGCTGCCCGACCAGCCGGGCACGCTGGTCCTCAGCGAGCATGCGCGCATCGACGGGGAGGTGCAGGTGGCGCACCTCGTGGTCAACGGCGCCATCAACGGCGCCGTGCATGCGACCGAGACATTGGAACTGCAGGCGAGCTCCCGGGTCAAAGGTGATGTGCATTACAAGAGCATCGAGATGCACCAGGGTGCCATTGTCGAAGGACGGTTGGTTCACCAGGACGGCGGGGTGTCCGACATCAAACCGATCGAACTCAAGCTCGCGTCGGGCGCCTGAACAAGGAAGCCGGCTATTCCCGCGTTGACCGAGTGGAGATGCGGGCGGGATAATGAAAAATCAGTCTTACGGAGCAGAACAGAAAATGAACGCAGTGACCGACCTTCCCGAAGCCAGCGAAATGCCGGCCCCGCTGGTGTTTACGGATAGCGCCGCCGGCAAGGTCAAGCAGCTGATCGACGAGGAAGGCAATGCCGACCTCAAGCTGCGCGTATTCGTCACGGGCGGCGGATGCTCGGGGTTCCAGTACGGGTTCACCTTCGACGAAGTCCGGAACGAGGACGATACCGTCATGGAGAAGAACGGCGTGCAACTGCTGATCGACCCGATGAGCTACCAGTACCTTGTGGGCGCCGAAATCGACTACTCCGAGGGACTCGAAGGCGCGCAGTTCGTGATCAAGAACCCGAACGCGACCACGACCTGCGGCTGCGGATCGTCCTTCTCGGCCTGAGCGTCCGGCAGGAAGGGTGAGCAAGAAGGGGGGCATCGGCTCCCCTTTTTCATTCGTGAGTCGCGCTCCGCGTCCTTGTCAGGCAGGGTAGATCGCTCCGAGGACTCTCGGGCCGAGCGCGCCGGTCACTTCCGGGAGATTTCCGGGCCGCCCGGTCACGGCACGCCACGCGAGCCATGCGAAGGCCGTCGCTTCCACCTTGTTCGGGGCCAGCCCGTACGCGGAGCTGTCCGCTACGGCGCGCGGTGCGAGCCGATCGCGCAGGCGACGCAGCAAGGCGTCGTTGCCGGCGCCTCCGCCGCAGACGATCAGGCGATCCACGCCGGGCGAGGCCTGCTCGATCGCGCAACCGATCGTCTCCGCCGTCAGTTGCAGCAGTGTGGCTTCGACCGCCTGCGGGTCTTCAGTGCCTTCGAGGTGCTTTTCCAGCCACGCAAGGTTGAACAACTCACGCCCGCTGCTCTTGGGCGGCGGCCGGCGAAAATAGGGCTCATCCAGCATGCGGTCCAGCAGCCGGGGAATCGGATCGGCTCCGGCGGCCCAGGCCCCGCCCGCGTCGAACGGCTGCCCGAGATGGCGTGCGGCCCAAAGATCCATCAGGCAGTTGCCCGGCCCGGTATCGAAGCCGAGGACGGGCCCTTCTCCCGGAATCAGGGTCACGTTGGCGATTCCGCCAATATTGACCGCGGCGCGCCCCTCGCCCGGCTTGCCGAAGGCCATGGCGTGGAACGCGGGGACCAAGGGCGCACCCTGCCCGCCGGCCGCCATGTCGCGGCTGCGGAAGTCGGCGACCACCGCAATGCCCGTGCGTTCGGCCAGCAACGCCGGATTTCCGATCTGGACGGTGTAGCCCTCCGCCGGGCGGTGGCGAACCGTCTGCCCATGGCATCCGATGGCGCGAACCTCTTTCGCGGCCACGCCGGCCCTGGTGCGGACCAGCTCGACCGCCATGGCATAGCTCTCGGCGAGCGTGCGCCCCAGCCGCCCGGCGCGATCGATTTCGTCGTGTCCCTGAGTCGTGAGCGCGAGCAGGGCCGCGCTCAGCGCCGGTTCGAAGCCCGCATGGGCATGGGCGATTACCCGATAGGCGGCCCCGGAAAAGTCGGCGAGGACCGCATCGACCCCGTCGAGGCTGGTCCCCGACATCAGCCCGATATAAAGGTCCCGGTCGGCCACGGGAGGGCCGCCCTTACTGCAGCAGGGCCAGGTTGCTGTTGGCGATCAGGTCGAGTTGCGCGGCCAGGGTGGCCGTACTGCGGCGGAACGCCGGAAGTTCGGCGGCCGGCACCGGAAGGGCGGCAGGCAACGCAATTGCCAGAGGATTCCTCGGTACGCCGGCCACCCGGAACTCGAAATGCAGGTGCGGGCCGGTAGCCCAACCTGTCTGCCCGACGAATCCAATGGTGTCGCCTTGCGAGACCCGGGCGCCGCGGTGCAGGCCCGGGGCGATCCTGCTCATGTGGCCATAGGCGGTGGTGTACTGGCCGCTGTGCCTCAGGATGACCATGTTGCCGTAGCCCGCCTGGCGTCCGGCAAGTTCGACCACGCCGTCGCCGACCGCGCGTATCCTCGTGCCGGTCGGCGCCGCATAGTCGATCCCTTTGTGCGCTCGCCACTGGTTCATGATCGGGTGCATTCGCATGCCGAAGCCGGAGGACACCCGCGAGAACTCGAGGGGCGAACGCAGGAATGCCTTGCGAAGGTTCTTTCCGTCGGGCGTGTAATAGCCGCCCTTGCCACCGTCGGCCCCGGCATACCACACCGCGCGATAGCTCTTGCCGGCGTTGACGAATTCGGCCGCCAGCAACCGGCCGGGCCGCACCTGCAGCCCGTCGTGATAGAGCACTTCGTAAGCGACTGAAAAGCGGTCGCCCTTGCGCAGGTCCCGGTGAAAGTCGATGTCGCCGCCGAACACTTCGGCCAACTGCATTGCGACCGCATCGGGCAGGCCGGCACCGTCGGCGGCAGCGAAGAGCGAACTCCTGATCGTCCCCGACTTGAGCACCGTATGCGGGGACAGCGTAAGCCGCGATTCGGTCGACTTGAACGCGTCACCGTTGCGATCGACGGAGGTCAGCGTTTCCCTGGCCGAAGTGTAAGTGAGCGAAAGCAGTCCGCCGTCATCGCGCACTTCCGCATGCACGGCGGTGCCGGCGCGCAGGCCGCTCAGGATCCTTGCATGGCCGCGCAGAAGCTTTTGCGTGTCCTCGCCATTGACGCCGAGCCGGGAGAGCAGGCTCGCCAGGGTGTCGCCGCGCTGGAACCGCTCTTCGCGAATGAACGATACCGGCGCCGGGACGAGGGCCTCCGAAAGGTCTATCGTGAGCGGCTCGGGTACCGCGGTCAGCGGAATCAGCAGCTGCGATTCGGGCGCAGTGCCAAATGCGGCAATTGCCCCGAACAGCGGCAGTGCAAGCAAGGCACAGATACGCACTGCCCGGAACCGCGGGCTCAGAAGTCTCTTGGGCAAGATCGGCTGATCGGCTAAAATCGTTTTTTTATCAGGCGCCTGCCGCGCCCGCCGGATGCTGTTCTCTAAAATCCGGGGCGAGTGTAGCAGACTTCACGCCGCGAAAAACAGGGGCAGTGCGCGTTGGCCACCCGAGAGTCGATGGACAAGATTTCCCCAGCCGTGTCGCAGGCCCTTGAGGTCATCCGGCGCGGTTGCGACGAGCTGCTGGTCGAAGAGGAGCTTGTCAGGAAACTGCAAACCGGGCGCAGGCTGCGGATCAAGCTCGGCATGGACCCGACCGCGCCCGACCTGCACCTCGGGCATACGGTCGTCATCAACAAGCTGCGCCACTTCCAGGACCTCGGGCACCACATCCAGTTCCTGATCGGCGATTTTACCGGGATGATCGGCGACCCCACCGGCAAGAACGTGACCCGACCGCCGCTTACGCGCGAGCAGATCCAGGACAACGCCGCCACCTACCGCAAACAGGTGTTCAAGATCCTCGACCCGGAAAAGACCGAGGTCCTGTTCAATTCGACCTGGTCGGACAAGCTCGGCGCCGAGGGCATGATCCGGCTCTGCGCGCGGTACACCGTCGCGCGCATCCTCGAGCGCGACGACTTCGCCAAGCGCTACAAGGGAGGCCAGCCGATCGCGATGCACGAACTGCTGTATCCCCTCATGCAGGGCTACGACTCGGTGATCATGAAAAGCGACGTCGAGCTCGGCGGCACCGACCAGAAGTTCAACCTGCTCGTCGGGCGAGAACTGCAGAAGGACTGGGGCCAGGAAGCGCAGTGCATCCTGACCATGCCGTTGCTCGAGGGTCTGGACGGCGTGAACAAGATGTCGAAATCGCTCGGCAACTACGTGGGGATCGACGAACCACCCGGCGAGATCTTCGGCAAGCTGATGTCCGTGTCCGACGACCTGATGTGGCGCTACTTCGAGCTGCTTTCATTCCGCCCGCTGCGGGACATCGGCCTCTGGAAGCGTGAAGTCGAAGGCGGCCGCAACCCGCGCGACATCAAGGTGGCGCTGGCGCAGGAGATCGTCGAGCGGTTCCATGGCAAGGCTGCGGCGGCTGCCGCGCTCGCCGACTTCGAGGCGAGGTTCCGCCACGGCGAAATCCCGGACGACATCCCCGACGTGACGCTGGCCGTCCCCGAAGGCGGGCTGGCGATCGCGCAGGTCCTCAAGCAGGCGGGCCTCACTGCGAGCACGAACGAGGCGCTGCGCATGCTGGAGCAGGGCGGCGTGCGGCTGGACGGCGAAAAAATCAGCGACCGGGCGCTGAAGCTCCCGGGGGGCGCGATCTTCGTCGCGCAGGTGGGCAAGCGGAAGTTCGCCCGGATCCACCTGACCTGAGGCGACCACAGGAGGAACCATGAGCAGCCTGCCCGAATACGAGGTCCATGCGATCAAGTATGCCCATCACGAGCGTCGCGCGAGCGAGAATTTCCTCGGTGGCGACCCTCACGACGCCCCGATGCCGCTCGACTACTTCGTATGGCTGATCCGCGGTGCCGGTCGCGAGATCGTGGTCGATACCGGGTTCTCGGCCGCCATGGCCGCCAAGCGGCGGCGCACACACCTGCGCTGCCCCTCCGAAGGCCTGCGGCTCCTCGGGGTGGAGGCCGGCGGCGTGCGCGACGTCGTGGTGACCCATCTGCATTACGACCACGCCGGCAATTTCGACTTGTTCCCGGGCGCGACCTTCCATATCCAGGACCGCGAGATGAACTACGCCACCGGCCGCCACATGTGCCACGAATGCTTTCGCGGCGCCTATGAGGCGGAGGATGTCATCAGCCTGGTGCGCCGCGTCTATGCGGGTCGCGTTTGCTTCCACAACGGCGACGGCGAAGTGGCCCCGGGGGTGACTGTCCACCTGATCGGCGGCCACACCATGGGTATCCAGGTGGTGCGGGTGATGACCCGGCGCGGCTGGGTCGTGCTGGCGAGCGACGCTTCGCACTTCTATGCCAACATGGAGCAGGTCCGCCCCTTCCCGATCGTCTGGTCGGTGGCCGAAATGGTCGAGGGCTATGCCCGGCTGCGCGCGCTTGCCGAGTCGCCCGAGCACGTAATCCCGGGTCACGACCCGCTGGTCATGGCGCGTTACCCGGCGCCGAAAGAAGCCCTCCAGGGGATCGCCTGCCGGCTCGATTCTATGCCTAAAGCAGCATAGAAATTGTCTGGAGACCCGCATGTCCATTGAGTCCGAGAAAGTAAAAGTTGCACTTTATCGAGATTCCTCCGCCTCGCTGCCCGATCGTCCCGCCCCGGTCCGGTGGCTGCGCTTAGCACATCGCCGGTCAGGCGAGCGGCTGAGGATTGGCTGTTTCACACGTTATCGTGCAGAATAAACACGGATTCCGGCAGGGCGGGCCGCGGGGGCATCGCCCGACACCAATTTCAAGCCGGGACGGGATGCCAACCAAAGTGAGGAGGTGTTTGTGGAACGTCGTTCATTTCTGAAAAAGGCCGGTATCGGCCTGGCGGCCGGTACTGCCGCAGCAACGCCCGGAATCTCCAGCGCCCAGGCTGCGGCCCTGCCGACCATTTCCTGGCGAATGGCCGCGAGCTGGCCCAAGAGCCTGGACACGCTGTACGGCGGCGCGGAGCTGATCTGCAACAAGGTGTCTGCCGCAACCGGCGGAAAATTCACGATCAAGCTGTTCGCCGCGGGCGAGATCGTCGGCGGCCTGCAGGTCATGGATGCAGTCCAGGCCGGCACGGTCGAGTGTGGCCACACCGCCGCTTACTACTACTTCGGCAAGGACCAGACCTTCGCGTTCGGCACCGCCATCCCGTTCGGCCTGAACGCGCGCCAGCAATACGCCTGGTACACGCATGCCGGCGGCATGGAACTGATGCGCGACTTCTACAAGGATTACAACATCGTCAACATTCTGGCTGGCAATACCGGTTGCCAGATGGGCGGCTGGTTCCGCAAGCCGATCAAGTCGGTCGCCGACCTCAAGGGCCTCAAGTTCCGCGTCGGCGGCACCGGCGGCACGGTACTGGCGAGGCTTGGCGTAGTGCCGCAGCAGATCGCAGGCGGCGACATTTACCCGGCGCTCGAAAAAGGCACCATCGACGCGGCCGAGTGGGTCGGCCCCTACGATGACGAGAAGCTCGGTTTTTACAAGGTTGCCAAGGTTTACCATTACCCCGGCTGGTGGGAAGGCGGCCCCTCGACCGAGTGCATGATCAACAACAAGGCGTGGGCGTCGCTGCCCAAGGAGTACCAGACGATCCTCGAAGCCGCCTGCGCCGAGGCGTACATCTGGATGGTGTCGAAGTACGACGCCCTCAACCCGGCAGCGCTCAAACGCCTGCTGGCCAACGGCGTGCAACTGCTGCCCTTCCCGCCCGACGTGATGGCCGCGTGCTACAAGGCGTCCGAGGAGAACTACCGGGAAGTCGCCGCGAAGAACCCGAAGTTCAAGAAGATCTTCGACCCGTGGATGAAATTCCGCGAGGAGCAGATCCAGTGGTTCTCGATCGCCGAAGGCCGCTTCGACAACTTCATGGTGTCGACGCAGCGCATGTCGCAGGCAAAGGGCGCCAAGAAAGGTTAGCCGTCCCGGATCGTGCGCCCCCTCCGCAAGGGGGCTTGCCCCGACAAAAAACCCCGCTGCCGCGGGGTTTTTTGTTGTCTCTGGCGTTTGCTACTTGGATGCAGGCGGGGACCCGGTTCCCGTACCGGTGTCCGAAGCGGCCTTCCCGGCCCCGTCCGGTGCAGCCGGCTGTGCCGCGTCGGCCCCCTCCTTCGCGGCGTCGGGTTCGGGCGCCGACCCGCCCATCAACGGGGCTTCCTCGTCCTGCGTCTGCTCGGCCGGGACTTCGATCTGGATCTTCTGCGTGTCGATCGTCGCCTTCTTGGCCAGTCCTCCGGTCACCAGGCCGGGAAACGCAATGATCAATCCGACCATGATGCACTGGATGATCACGAACGGAACCGCCCCCCAGTAGATCTGCCCGGTGGTGATCCTCGGGGTCAGCTTGCCGGTGATCCGGTCGATGTAATCCTTGCCGGGCGCGACGCTGCGCAGGTAGAACAACGCGAACCCGAACGGCGGATGCATGAACGAGGTCTGCATGTTGACGCCGAGCAGGATGCCGAACCAGATCAGGTCGATCCCGAGCTTCTCGGCCACCGGGCCGAGCAGCGGAATGACAATGAACGCCAGCTCGAAGAAGTCGAGGAAGAACGCCAGCACGAAGATCAGGACGTTGACCACGATCAGGAAGCCCAATTGCCCCCCGGGCAACCCGGTCAGCAGGTGCTCCACCCAGATGTGGCCGTCGACCCCATAGAACGTCAGGCTGAAGACGCGCGCGCCGACCAGGATGAAGACCACGAAAGAGGTCAGTTTTGCCGTCGTGTCCATCGCCTGGCGCAGCAGCGGGAACGACAGCCGACGCCGGGCCATGGCCATGAGAAGGGCCCCGGAGGCGCCCATTGCGCCGCCTTCCGTTGGCGTCGCGACGCCGAGGAAAATGGTGCCAAGCACGAGAAAGATCAGCGCGAGCGGCGGGATCAGCACGAACGTCACGCGCTCGGCCATGCGCGAAAGCAGGCCGAGCTTGAAGACGTGGTTGATCACGGACGCGACAAATGCCACCGCAACCCCTACCGAGGTGCACACAACGAGCATCTCATCGATCGGCGGGTCCGGTTGCGGATACTTGTACAGGGCAAATCCATAGGAGGCGGCAACCGCGACGACGACAAGCACGGCCAGCGAAGGGGTGCCGCTGGAGCCGCTGGGCTCGCGGAAGGTGCGCGCCTCCTCGGGAAGGGCCGGCGCCCAGGAAGGCTTGAACACCGCGATGCCGATCACGTAAACGGCATACAGCCCGGCGAGCACCAGCCCGGGAATGAACGCGCCGGCGTACATGTCGCCCACTGACTTGCCGAGCTGGTCGGCCATCACGATCAGCACGAGCGAGGGCGGAATGATCTGCGCCAGCGTCCCGGATGCGGCGATGACGCCCGAAGCGAGCCGCCGGTCGTAGCCGTAGCGCATCATGATCGGCAGCGAAATCAGCCCCATCGAGATGACCGAGGCGGCCACGACGCCCGTGGTGGCGGCGAGCAGTGCGCCGACGAAGATCACCGCCAGCGCCAGACCGCCGCGCAGCGGCCCGAACAGCTGGCCGATGGTGTCCAGCAGGTCCTCTGCCATGCCGCTTCGTTCCAGGATCAGTCCCATGAAGGTGAAGAACGGCACCGCCAGCAGCGTGTCGTTCGACATCACCGCCCACAGGCGTTGCGGCAGCGCCTGGAAAAGCGCCGGGCTGAGCAATCCGAGCTCGATGCCGATCAGCCCGAAGAAGATGCCGTTTGCGGCGAGGGCGAATGCGACCGGGTAGCCGAGCAGCAGGAAGACGATCAGCGCGCCGAACATCACCGGCGCCATGTTGTGCGTGAGCAGTTCGATCATGCCGCTTCTCCCCGCTCGCGGCGCAACTCGGCGGCCAGCAGTTCCTCGGCGGTCGGCCCTTCGTCCTTCTCGCTCGGGTCAGGGATCAACCCCTGCAGAAAAGCAATGCGTTTGATCAGTTCCGAGAACCCCTGGATGATCAGCAGGGCGAACCCGGCGGGCAGCATCAGCCGCCCGGGCCAGACCGGCAGGCCGCCTGCATTCGACGACACTTCGTTGCTGCGGTAGGCATCCAGGAACACCGGCCACGACAGCCACATGATCGCGATGGCCATCGGCATCAGGAAGAACAGGGTTCCCAGGATCTCGATCCACGTCTGCACGCGCCTGGAGAAGTTCGACGTGACGATGTCGATTCGCACATGCTGGTTGTGCAGCAATGTGTAGCCGGCGCAGAAGAGGAACACGAACGAAAACAGGTACCACTGGATTTCCAACCACGCGTTTGAACTCGTGTCCAGCGTGTAACGCACGACGGCGTTGCCGGTGCTGACAAGAACGGCGGCGAGAATCAGCCAGCTGGTGGCCTTGCCGATGCGCTCGTTGAGCGCGTCGATCATGCGGGACAGTGCAAGCAAGCCCTTCATCGACTCCTCCGGGTGTTCTTCGCAGGCTCATTGGCGGCCCGCTTGATGGTTGTCGGTCAGGACACCGGCGACGACGTCCCGGCCGGATTCTCTATGATTGGTGGGGATCGGGCAATCGGAGCCGGTGGCCGGGGGTACTACGGCCAGGCTGACATATCCGGCGAAGGGGGCAGGTCCGCGCCCGGTTGCGGGTCGAACGCTTGGGGATCGTGCTCCCGGCTGCGATACTGTCGATTCCTTAAGCCAACCTGACCCCATGAGCGCATTCGATTTCGATACTCCCGTCGACCGGACCGGCACGCACAGCTCGCGCTGGGAAAAATACGCCGGGCGCGACGTCATCCCGCTTTGGGTGGCGGACACCGACTTTCGCGCCCCCCCGGTGGTTATCGAGGCGCTGCGCCGCCGGGTCGAGCACGGGGTGTTCGGCTATACGACGCCGCCGCCCGAGCTTCGCGACCTGATCGTCGAGCGCATGGATCGGCTGTACCGCTGGAAGGTTGCACCGGAATGGATCGTGTATGTGCCCGGCGTCGTGTCCGCGCTGTACATGGCCGCAAACCGGCTGACCGGCCCGGGTGACCACCTGCTGATCCCCGCGCCGGTCTACTACCACATCTTCCGCGCGGCAAAATTCGCGCCGCGCGAATGGACCGACGTGCCGATGGTGCTCGAGGCCGGGCGCTGGGTGTGGGACGAGGAGCGACTCGCCGCGGCGGTGCGTCCCGGGACGCGCATGCTGATGCTCTGCAACCCCCACAACCCCGGCGGGACGATCTTCACGCGGGCCGAACTGGAGCGCCTGGCCGCCTTCGCCGAAAAGCACGATCTCATCGTGGTCTCGGACGAAATCCACTGCGACCTGCTGCTCGACAAGGGCAAACCCCATTTCCCGATTGCCAGCCTGTCGCCGGCCGTCTCGCGCCGGGCCGTTACGCTGATGGCGCCCTCGAAGACCTTCAATATCGCCGGGATCGGGCTGGCCTATGCCATCGTCGAGGACCAGGCATTGCGCGAGGCGTTTTCGTACGACCTCAAGAAGACCGTGCATGACGCTTCGCTGATGGGCTACGAAGCCACGCTAGCGGCGTATCGGGGCGGCGAGCCCTGGCTGCAGGCGCAGCTGGAATACCTGCGCGGCAACCGCGACCTCGTGGAATCGGTGGTCGCCCGGCTGCCTGGCGTGAAGACGGCCCACCTCGAAGCCACCTACCTTTCGTGGATCGATTGTTCCGGGCTCGGCGTGGCCGATCCGCACGCCCTCTTCCTCGAACACGGCCTGGGGCTTTCGCCGGGCGCCGATTTCGGCGCGCCCCGGTACGTCCGGCTCAATTTCGGCACGCAGCGCAGCCTGCTCGCACGCGCGATGGGACGTTTCGAACAGGCCGTGCTCTCGGCTGGCAGGAACTAGGCTGCCGGGGCGCGGCGCGTCCCGGCCTGGCGGCAGAGCCTGCGGGCCGCATCCAGCACTTCGTGCAGGTGCCCCTCGCGCATTCCGAGTTCGTCCATGTGGGCGACCGTCTGCGCGAGGTAGTCGAGGTTCTGGCCGCGCATCCCGCACCCTTGCGCAACCATGCGCGCGGTCTCGGGTATGCTCAGGCGTCCGGCGAACTGGCGATGCTTCGAATCGGCCACGAACGCGACCGCACGCACCATGCGCTGGCCGAGCCGCACCGGCAGCAGGCGTGCCTCGTAGACGCCGTTCGGCATCTCACGCTGCCACAGCGTCTCGAGGGTGCCCTTCGCGTGACGCTTGTCGACCCGGAAGGCCACGCCCATGCAGGAGCCTCCCGGGCACAGCCCCATGACGAGACCGGGTCGCTCGGGCGTCCCGCGATACCGATGCGAGTAGATGCAAAGCGATCGATGGTAGCCATGCAGCTGTGCGGCGCGGCGCTCAACGAAGCGGAAATCCGGCGACCACATCAGCGAGCCATAACCGAAGACCCACAGGTCGCCGGGCGGGACATGGGCTGCGAACCGGTCGAGGGATTTTCGAAGCGAGGGTTCCAGCTGGCCCATCGCGTGGATTATATGAGTACCGCGGCCGGCCGGGCGCGCCCGGCGCTGCACTAGAATCCCCCATTCCACCGTATGCCCGGACCCCCATGACCCGCACCCGCCGTCCGCCGATCGTCGGCCGCTATCAGCGCGAGGAAGTGGCGCTCGCGTCGCGCAACAGCGGCATGCCGCTCGAGGCGTTGCGCTACGACGTCACGCCTGCCGGCCTGCATTACCTGCTGATCCACTTCGACATCCCAGCGGCCGACCCCGGATGGACGCTGTCGATCGGCGGGCAGGTGGCGAACCCGCGCACGCTCACGGTCGAAGAGATCCGGTCCCTGCCGCAGAAGACGCTGCGTGTCACGCTCGAGTGCGCCGGCAACGGTCGCGGCCAGATGTCGCCGCGCTACCCGTCGATGCCGTGGCTGGAGGAGGGCGTCTCCACCGCCGAGTGGACCGGAACGCCGCTCGCCGCGCTGCTGGAGGCCGCGAAAGTCGCGCCGGGCGCAAAGGAGATTGTCTTCCGCGGCACCGACCGTGGCGTCGACCGCGGCGAGGATCACGACTATGCGAGGAGCCTCAGCGTGACCGAGGCGATGCGTCCCGACGTGCTCGTCGTGCATTCGATGAACGCTCAGCCGCTGCTGCCGCAGCACGGCGCGCCGCTGCGGCTGGTGGTGCCCGGCTGGTACGGCATGGCGAGCGTCAAGTGGCTCGCGGCGATCGAGGCCACGGACACGCCGTTCGACGGCGTCCAGCAGACGGGCAGCTACCATTTCCGCACGCAAGTCGGCGAACAAGGCGTGCCTTGCACGCATATGCGCGTCAACTCGCTGATGGCGCCGCCGGGGATCCCGGATTTCTTCACCCGCCGCCGGATCGTGAAGGCCGGAAGCGTCCGGCTGATCGGCCGCGCGTGGTCGGGCGATGGCGTGCCGGTCTCACGGGTCGAGGTTTGCGTCGACGGCAGATGGCGCGACGCGCAACTCGATCCGGCGGCCGGGCCGTGGGCCTGGCGCGGCTGGTCGTTCGAGTGGGAAGCGACGCCCGGCGAACACGTGCTTGCGTGTCGCGCGACCGATGCGCGCGGCAACGTGCAGCCCGACGAGCCGGTGCCCGACGTGACCGGTTTCGGCAACAATTCGACGCAGCGAGTCGAGGTCACCGTGAGCGGGCGCGTCGGCTAGAATCGCCGGCCGGGCCGGTACGCGGCGAAGATTCCGCATATTGAACGGCAGGGCGGTGCAACACCCGCCCGCGTAGCATAGTCGCAAAGGAAACGGCAACCGAATGAAAACGAAAACAGCTGTCGACTGGCCGCTGGACCTGCACAAGGTCCTGGTCGAGGCGGGCGTGCGCCAGGTCGGCTATGTGCCGGACGCGGGCCACAAGCGCCTGATCGAACTCTGCCGCGCGGACAGGAAAATGCGCGCCGTGGTGCTGACCACCGAAGAGGAAGGCCTCGGCCTGGTCATGGGCGCCTGGCTCGCCGGCGAAAAGAGCGCAGTGCTGATGCAGTCGAGCGGCGTGGGCAACATCATCAACACGCTCGGCACCATCAAGGAGTGCCGCTTCCCGCTGCTGATGCTGGTCACGATGCGCGGCGACGAGGGCGAGTTCAACCCGTGGCAGGTGCCGATGGGGCAGGCCACGCAGACCGTCCTCGAGGCGATGGGCGTCGTGGTCAAGCGCATCTCCACCGCAGAGGAGGCCGCGCCGGTAGCGAACGCCGCGGCCCGCCTCGCCTACAACAGCTATGCCGCCGTCGCGGTGCTGATCTCGCAGCGCCTCATCGGCATCAAGAGCTTCCAGGACCAGGCCAGCCGATGAAGACGAACCTGCACAGGCGTGACGTGGTGAAGGCATTGCTGGCCGATCGCGGCGACCTGCTGGTCGTCGGCGGCCTCGGGTCGACCGCCTGGGACATCACCGCGGCCGGCGACCACGACCTCAGCTTCCCGCTCTGGGGCGCGATGGGCAGCGCCGCGATGATCGGGCTCGGGCTTGCGCTCGCAAAGCCGCGGCGGCGCGTGCTCGTCGTGACCGGCGACGGCGAGATGCTGATGGGGCTGGGATCGCTTGCGACCATCGGCGTGCAGAAGCCGGCCAACCTCTCGGTGATCGTGATCGACAACGAGCGCTACGGCGAGACCGGCATGCAGGAAACGCACACCGCAAGCGGCGTGGACCTCACGCTGGTGGCCAGGGGCGCGGGCTTCCGGCAGGCGCGCCTCGTCACCGACCGCAAGGGCGTCGAGGGCCTGCACAGGATGGTCCACGGCGAAGCCGGGCCGAACTTTGCCCAGGTGAAAGTCATCGCCGAGAAGATCCCGCTCGTCCTGCCGCCGCGCGAAGGCGCGCTGCTGAAGGCACGGTTCCGGCGTGCACTCATCGGTCCGGGCGCAGACTTGCAGTGATGCCGCGCAGTGCGACCGGCGCCAGCCGCCGTGACGACTAGCGGCGCGGCAGCCGGATGGGTCGGCAGGGCCGTCCCCCGCAGGGAGGATGCGGCGCTGCTCACCGGCCGCGGCCGCTTCATGGACGACCTCGAGCCGGTGGCCGGGCTGCGCCATGCGGCCATCCTCCGGTCCCCGCACCCGCATGCCCGCATCCGCTCGATCGACACAAGCGCCGCCGAGGCCCTGCCGGGCGTCGTCGGCGTCGTCACCGGCGCACAGATCGCGCAGGTCGCGGGGATCATTCCCAGCGTCGTGCGCTCGAAGATGCGCTTCCAGGTCTGCGCCACCACCAAGGCGCGCTATTGCGGCGAGCCGGTCGCGGTCGTGGTGGCCGAAGATCGCTACGTGGCGGAAGACGCCCTCGAGCTGATCGAAGTCGACTACGAGCCGTTGCCGGGCGTGGCCCACCTCGATGACGCGCTCCTTCCCGATGCGCCGCTGCTGTTCGAGGAAGCCGGCACGAACGTCGCCCAGAAGCGCGAGTTCAAGTACGGCGACCCGGACGGCGCTTTTGCCCGAGCGGACCGCACTTTCAAGCTCGACTACCGCTTTCCGCGCTCGATCGCGACGCCGATGGAAACCTATGGCGTGATCGCGCAGTTCGAGCCGCACCCGGAGCGCTACACGATCTGGTCGAATTTCCAGGGACCGTTCGTGCTGCAGCCGCTGATGGCCGGCGCGCTCGGCGTGCACGGCAATCGCCTGCGCATCGTCACTCCGCCGAATTCCGGCGGCAGCTTCGGCATCAAGCAGGCGGTGTACGCCTACATGGTGCTGATCGCGGCGGTGTCGCGGCTGGTGGGCGTGCCGGTCAAGTGGACCGAGGACCGCCTCGAGCACCTGATGGCCTCCTCCAGCGCCACCGACAGGACCGGCGACGTCGAGGCCGCGTTCTCGAAGGACGGCGAGCTGCTCGGCCTGCGCTACCGGAACGTGGTCAACCTCGGCGCCTACATCCGTGCCCCCGAGCCGGCCTCCGTCTACCGGATGCACTCGACCTCGAGCGGCGCCTACCTCGTCAAGAACCTCGCGATCGAAAACACGCTGGTCGTGACCAACCGGATGCCGGCGGGGCTGAACCGCGGCTACGGCGGGCCGCAGTTCTACTTCGCGCTCGAGCGGATCATGGAGATCGCGGCCCGGGGCCTCGGGATCGACATCGCCGAGATCCGCCGCCGCAACGTCGTGAAGAAGGACCAGTTCCCCTACGACTCCCCGGCAGGCTCGCAGCTCGACTCCGGCGATTACGAAAAATGCATCGACGAGATGCTGCGCCTGGCCGAGTACCCGGCGCTGCTCGAGCGGCGCGATGCCGCGAGGAACGCGGGCAGGCTTTTCGGCATCGGGATCGCGCTTGGCGTGGAGCCCTCGGGGTCCAACATGGCTTACGTGGGCCTCGCGCAGACGGCGGAGCAGCGCGGCAAGGCCGAACCCAAGTCCGGCGCCAACGCGGCGGTCACGATCTCGATCGACCCGAGCGGCGGCATCACCGTCCAGCTCGACAGCACGCCGAACGGGCAGGGTCACGCGACGGTCGCCGCGCAGATCGTGGCGCAGACCCTCGGCGTCAGCCCGGACGACGTGGACGTGCAGACCGAAACCGACACGCGCACGATCGCGTGGAGCATCGCTTCGGGCAACTACTCCAACCGGTTCGCGTCCGCGGTGACCGGCGCGGTGCTCGGGTGCGCGCAAAGACTCGCGCTCAAGCTTCGCCGGATTGCGGCCGAGGAGTTCAAGGTCGATGCCGGCGCGATCGAGCTCTCCGGCGGCGCGGCGCGCGTGATCGCCGACCCGCAACAGGCGATCGGCGTGGGCCGGCTCGCCTCGCGCGCGCACTGGAACCCGGCCGGGATGCCGGGCGGCGTCAGCGCAGGCATGACCGAGACTTTCGTGCTCGACGCGCCGATGCTGACCAGCCCCGGCGAAGACGACCGGATCGCCTCCGCAATGACCTACGGCTTCGTCGCCGACCTCGCGGCGGTGGAGATCGACAAGGCCACCGGCCGGATCGAGATCGTCAAGTACGTTTCGGTCCACGACGTCGGCACGATGCTGAACCCGATGATCGTCGAGGGCCAGATCAACGGCGGCTTCGCGCATGGCCTCGGTGCCGCGCTGTACGAGGAACTGGTGCACGACCGCGCCGGCAATTTCGTCTCGGGCAGCTTTGCCGAATACCTGTGCCCGACCGCGCCCGAGATGCCGCACGTCGACATCGGCCACGTGTCCACGCCGACGCCGGTCAATGCCACCGGCGCCAAGGGCATGGGCGACGGGAGTTCGATGCTCGCCCCGGCCGCGCTTGCGAACGCCGCCGCCGACGCGCTCGGCCGCGAGGACATCGAACTGCCGCTTTCGCTCAACCGCCTCTGGGAACTGGCCAATGCGCACGCGGTGACCGCGAGCGGCACCTATGGCGGTGCGAAGCGCAAGGGCGGCGGGGCGGACCTGCCGGGATCGCTGCAGGGCGAAGGCTCCACCGTGCTGTCCGCGCCGCCGGACGAAGTCTGGCGCCGGCTGCTCGACCCCGAGGTGCTTGCCGCGGTGATCCCGGGCTGCAAGAAGATGGAACGCACAGGTGTGGACGCCTTCGAGGCCGAGGTCAGCATCGGCGTGGCCGGCATTCGCGGCCTCTATGCGGCAAAGATCCGCGTCAGCGACAAGGATGCGCCGAGCGCGATGCGCATGGACTTC
The DNA here is from genome assembly GCA_964599095.1 of uncultured Bordetella sp. GTDB lineage: Bacteria > Pseudomonadota > Gammaproteobacteria > Burkholderiales > SG8-39 > SZAS-79. Next base: position 8,149 of record CAZREB010000036.1, on the reverse strand, counting down.
CGCGCGCACGGGCGCCTGGGCAACGGCCATGGCACCGCGATCGTTGCGCTCAGTCCTGAAGGGGCCGGGACGAAACTGTCCTATCGCTACGGCGCCGACGTCGGCGGGACGGTGGCCGCGGTCGGTGCGCGCATGCTCGGCTCGGTCACCGGGGTGATGATCGCGCAGTTCTTCAAGTCGTTCGAGGCTTACGGCCGGCAGGGCGCCGGCAAGGCCGGGCTCTGGACCAAGGTCACCGGCTGGCTGGGTGGGGGCAAGCCGTGAAACCGGTCGCATTCGAATATTGCCGCCCGGATACGCTCCCCGAGGCGCTCGGGCTGCTGGAGGAATTCGGCCCCGAAGCGACCGTGCTCGCCGGGGGCATGTCGCTCGGCGCGATGCTCAACATGCGCCTCGTGCGCCCGACGGCCGTGGTCGACATCAAGCGCATCCCCGGCCTGGATGCGGTGGCGATCAACGGCGAAGTGCGCACAGGCGCAACGTTGCGCCAGGCTGCGGCGCTGGCGAATCCGGAACTGATGCGCGCGGTCCCGCTGCTTGCGCTCGCGCTGCCGAACGTCGGGCATTTCCAGACGCGCAACCGGGGAACGCTCGGTGGGTCGGTGGCGCATGCGGATCCGAGTTCCGAGATTCCGCTCACACTCGCGACGCTCGGCGGCGCGGTGGAGCTGCAGTCCAAGCGCGGCATCCGCCGCGTGCCGGCGCGCGAGTTCTTCCTCGACATCCTGACGACGCAGCGCGAGCCCGACGAACTGCTGACTGCGCTCTGCTGGCCCAGGGGCCGGCCCGGCGCAGGCCACGCGTTCGCGGAGATCGCCCAGCGCCATGGCGACTTCGCGATCGTCGCGTGCGCGGTCGAGGCGGTGGCCAAGCCCGACGGGTCGCTGGCCCACCTGGCGTTCGGCTTGGGCGGCGTGGAGACCCACCCGCTGGTCGTGAATACCGACGCGTACCTCGGCAAGCCGTGCGGCGATGCGCTCGCCGGCGAAATCGCTGCCGCGGCCACAGCCTCGGTCACGCCAATGAGCGATTTCAAGGCCACCGCCGACTATCGCCGCGCGCTCGTCGGGACGCTCGGCCGGCAGGTGATCACCCAGGCGTTCACGAACTGCGGGAAGAATTGACATGATCCGCCTCAAGCCCGGCACGCGGCACGCCGTCACGCTCAAGGTCAACGGCAAGACCCGCGCGGGCACCGCCGAGCCGCGCACCCTGCTCACCGATTTCCTGCGCCACGAGCTGCAGCTCTTCGGCACCCACGTCGGATGCGAGCACGGCGTCTGCGGCGCCTGCACCGTCATGGTCGACGGGCGTGCGGTGCGCAGCTGCATGCAGCTCGCGGTCGAATGCGAGGGCGCCGACGTCCGCACGGTCGAAGGCCTCGCCACCGCCGATGCCCTGAACGCATTGCAGCGCGCGTTCAACCGCCACCACGCGCTGCAATGCGGCTTCTGCACCGCCGGCATCCTGATGTCGGCGACGCATTTCCTCGCCGAGAATCCCGATCCGACCGAAGGGCAGGTCAGGGAAATGCTTTCCGGCCATATTTGCCGCTGCACCGGCTACTACCCGATTGTTGCAGCGATCCTCGATACGGCGCACGAACTTCGCACGGCGCAGGCCGCGCCCGGCGCCCCACCAGCCAATCACAAGGAGAAACCATGACCAAGTACGCAAAGGCACGCGGCGAATTGCTCGCCGACCTCGACGGCATGCGCCTCGAGGTTGACGCCGCGAAGAAAGTCGCGACGCTGACCCTGGACCGCCCACCGCTCAACATCGTTTCCTACAAGGCGCGCTCGCAGATCGGCGCGCTGTTCGAGGAGATGGGACGCGATCCCGACGTCGGCGTGGTCGTCGTGCGCGGCGCCAACGGTGTCTACACCTCCGGCGGCGACGTGCGCGGGTTCTTCAAGGTGCCGCGCGACGGCATGTCGCACCTCGCGTGGAATATCGGCGCGCCCGAGCGCTGCCCGAAGCCGGTGATCTGCGCCATGGAAAAATACGCATTCGGCGTCGGCTGGGAGCTGGCGCTTGCCTGCGACTTCCGCATCGCGACCAAGGACACGCTGGTGGCATTACCCGAAATCACCATCGGCCAGATGCCGGGCTCCGGCGGCAGCCAACGCGTGCTGCGCATGGTCGGCATGACGCGCGCCAAGGACATGGTGCTGATGGGGCGCCGCCTGCCGGCGGCCGAGGCCCACTCGTGGGGCCTGATCACCGAGGTGGTCGAGGATTCTGCGGCGCTGGACAAGGCGATCGAAAGCTATTGCGCGAAGCTCAATGCGCTTTCGCCGCTGGCGCTCTCGTCGCTCAAGCGCGTGCTGAACCAGGGCGAGGACTGCAGCCTCGAGGCGAGCTTCGACCTCGAAGGCCATGCCTACGAGAAACTGCGCGACTCGCACGATTACAAGGAAGGCGCCGAAGCCTTCTTCGAGAAGAGAAAGCCCAAGTACACCGGCAATTGAACACCCTTTCGGACCAACCGGAGCGGCCGCAAAGAGCCGCAATCCACCCCAGGAGACAGACATGAAAAGACTGACCCTCATCGCGGCCGTGGCCGCAGCGTTTTCCGCCACCGGCGCCCAGGCGCAATCCGGCCCGATCCGCATCGGCGTCGTCACCCCGCTCACCGGCACCTACGCCGGCATCGGCCAGCAGGTGAAGTGGGGCATCGACCTCGCCGTGAAGGAGATCAACGACAAGGGCGGCATCCTCGGCCGCAAGGTCGAGACGATCTACGAGGACGAGGAAGCGAACCCGAACGTCGCAGTCCAAAAGGCCGAGAAACTGTTCCAGGTGTCCAAGGTCGACTTCCTGACCGGGACGGTGAACTCCGGTTCGTCTCTCGCCGTCGGCCAGGTCGCCGAACGCAACAACCGGCTGGCCTCGACCACGGTGTCCTACTCCGACGCGATTACCGGCGACAAGTGCTCGCCGAACATGTTTCGCGTAAACGCCAAGGCCAGCATGCAGTCCGAGGCGCTGGCCGAATGGCTGGTCAAGCAAAAGCCCGGCGGCTCGGTGTATTTCCTCGGCCCGGATTACGAGATGGGGCGCAGTACGGTGGCCGCCTTCAAGGAAGCGACCACGAAGCGGGGCCTGAAAACCGCGGGCGAAACGTTCGCGCCGCTGGACAACAAGGACTACTCGCCGTATTTCGGCCAGATCCGCGCGGCCAGGCCGCAGGTGTTCTACACGTCGGTGGCGGGCAACGACACGGTGCGCCTGCTCACGCAGATGGCCGAGTACGGGCTGACCAAAGGCATGCTGATCGTCGGCGCGGCCGGCACGATCACGGCGCAGAACCTCGCCGCGGTCGGCAAGGCCGCCGAAGGCTTCGTGACCGGCGTGGGCTACACGACGGAGATCGACACGCCCGCGAACAAGAAGTTCGTCAACGACTTCAAGGCGATGTGGAAGGCCGACCCGGACCTGTTCGGCGTGGACTCCTACGGCGTGGTGTATTTCTACAAAGCTGCGGCGGAAAAAGCCAGGTCGACCGACACCGACAAGCTGCGCACGGCGATGCGCGGCCTAGAGTGGGACACGCCGCAGGGCAAGAAGACGATGCGCGCCGGCGACCACCAGGCGATCCTCGACATGTACGCGGTCAAGATCGACGGCGGCAAGTTCAAGATCGCCGGCACCGTGCCCGGCACGGCGGCAGTGGGCGCCGACACGTGCACGAAATTCTGAAATCCAGGATCTGAAGGCGTGATGCAGGGGAAGGGCGCATTGCGTCCTTTCTCCCCTTCCCCCGCCCCCCATCCCCCCTCGCTGCGTTTATGTCCGAGCTGATCGAGACGCTGCAGTTCGTCTATGCCCCGCAGGTCGTCAACGGCCTGGCAATCGGCGTGGCGGTGGTGCTGATGGCGCTCGGCCTGACGATCATCTTCGGGTTGCTCGACGTGATCAACATGGCGCACGGCGAGTTCTACGCGCTCGGCGCCTATCTCGGCATCACGCTCGTCGCAAAAGGCGTCAGCTTCTGGCTGTGCCTGGCGATCGTCCCGGTCGCGATGGCGGCGATCGGCTATTTCACCGAGCGCGCGCTGATCCAGCGCGTGTTCCATTCGAAAGACAGGCACATCCTCACGCTGCTGCTGACGTTCGGGCTGGCGATCATCGCAGAGGATGCCTTCAAGCTCGCCTACGGGCCGAACCCCTACAAGCCCGAGTCCCCGATCAGCGGCGCGAGCGAAATCCTCGGCGTGCTGCTGCCGAACTACCGCCTGTTCCTGATCGTCGCGGGCGCTGCGATCATCGTCGCGGTGTGGCTGGTCGTGTACCGCACCAGCCTGGGCGCGATGGTGAGGGCCGCGGCGTTCGACCGGCACATGGCCGCCTCGCTCGGCGTGCCGGTGGAGCGGGTCTACGCGGGGACGTTCGCGTTCGGCGTCGCGCTGGCCGGCCTGTCGGGCGTGCTGCTGGCGCCGATCTACTCGGCGTTCCCGACCATGGGCAAGGACTTCATCCTGATGGCGTTCTCGGTGGTGATCGTCGGCGGCATGGGCTCGATCAAGGGCGCCGTGATCGCCGGCATCGTGCTTACCCAGGTCCAGTCGCTCTCGAGCCTGTACATCTCGCCGGTCTGGAGCGAGCCGCTGGTGTTCGGCATCATGGTGCTGTTCCTGATGGTGCGGCCGCAGGGGCTGGCCGGGCGCCTGGGCCATGGCTGACCCCGGGGCGATCCGCAGCCTCGTCGCTGCCGGCGAGCGAACGGCCGGCGGCGCGCGGCGCTGGCTCGCGGGACTGTTCGTCGCGATCGCGCTTGTCTTCGCGGTAATCGCCGGCGCGACCGGCGACAAGTTCTTCTTCCGCCTCGCCACCGAGGCGCTGATCTTCGCCGGGCTGGCGCTGTCGGTCGACCTGCTGCTCGGCCACACCGGCCTCCTGTCCCTCGGGCAGGCGCTGTTCTTCGGGTTCGGCGCCTACGTTTCGGGGCTGGTCCTCAAGAACGTCGCCCCTTCGTTCTGGGCGGCGACCGGCATCACGTTCGCCGCCGCGCTGGTCGTCGGCCTCGTCGCCGGGTTCATCTCGATCCGCGCGCGGGGCGTGTACTTCGCGCTGATCACCTTCGGACTGGCGCAGGTGGCCTTCAAGGTGGTGTTCAACACGCGCGAGATCGGCGGGTCCGACGGCATCATCGGCATCCCGCAGATCCGCGCCGAGTTCGGCCTGTTCTCGGTAGACACGCAGTCGCCGGCCGGGTTCTTCCTGCTGACGCTCGCGTTCGTGATGCTGCTCTATGGCGGCTGCGCCTACCTGATGCAGACGCCGTTCGGCCGGATGCTCTCGGCCATCCGGGTCAACGAGTCGCGGGTCGCGTTTCTCGGTTTCCCGCCGTGGAAGGCCAAGCTCGCCGCGTTCGTCGTCGCGGCGGTCGTGGCGGCGCTCTCTGGCAGCCTCTACCCGATGCTCCGGGGCCTGGTCTCCCCGGAACTGCTCGCGTTCCAGATTTCTGGCGACGCGGTGATCATGGTGGTGATCGGCGGCGTCGGCACGCTGGCCGGCGCGCTGTACGGGTCGGTCCTCCTCACGGTGCTCAAGTCGGTCATCGGCACCTTTACGGAACACCACCTGATCGTGATCGGCGCCCTGTTCATGCTCTCGGTGATCTTCTTTCCCAAGGGCCTCGCAGGGTTCCTGTTGCCCCGCCTCGAGCGCTGGGTCTCGAAGCAAGGCAAGCGGCCGTGAGCGACACCGCGCTGCTGCGGGTAGAGGGCCTCGCGATCAGCTTCGGCGCGCTGCGCGCCGTCAGCGACCTGTCGTTTTCGGTGGCGAGCGGGCACATCACCTCGGTCATCGGGCCGAACGGCGCCGGCAAGAGCACGCTCTTCAACCTCGTTTCTGGTTCTTTGCGGCCACAGCTCGGCCGCGTCGAGTTCGGCGGCGCAGACGTCACCGGCTGGTCCACCGACCGGCTGCTGCGCGCCGGCCTGTCGCGCTCGTTCCAGATCACGAACCTTTTTTTCGAGTTGAGCGTGTTCGAAAACCTGCGCCTGGCCGGCCAGGTGCTCGAGCCGCCCAGCCGCTGGTGGCAGCCGGTTGCGCGCAGTTCGGTCGCGCGCGACCGTGCCGAGGAATTGCTCGAGCGGTTCGGGCTCGCGGAAAAGGCCACTGCGCTCGCCGGCCACCTTTCGCACGGCGAGCAGCGCCGCCTCGAGATTGCGATGGCGCTCGCGTGCCGGCCGAAGCTGCTGCTGCTCGACGAGCCGACGCAGGGCATGTCGCACGGCGACACGCAGGCGACCGCCGGGATGATCAAGGGCCTCGCCGGCGCCGGCACCGGATCCGGGGACGGGTTGACGATCCTGCTGATCGAGCACGACATCGACGTCGTCATGAACCTCTCGGACCACGTGGTCGTGATGCACCAGGGCGCCAAGCTCGCGGAGGGCACGCCGCGCGAGGTGCGCGAGAACACTGCGGTGCAGAAGGCCTATCTTGGAGGCGTGCACTGATGCTCGCGCTCGACGCGGTCCACGCGCACTACGGCCTCTCGCATGTGCTGCAGGGCGTATCGCTGTCGGTCGGCAAGGGCGAGATCCTCGGCGTGTTCGGGCGCAACGGCGTGGGCAAGACGACGCTCGTCAAGACCGTGGCCGGCTGGGTGAAGCCCACCTCCGGCGCCATCCGGTTCGACGGGACGGAGATCGCCGGGTTCGCCTCCGACCGGATCTGCCGCCTCGGCATCGGCCTGGTGCCCGAGGATCGCCGCGTCTTTCCCGGCCTGACGGTCGAGGAGAACCTGCGCCTGGGGCTGATGCAGTCGCCCGGCCGGTCGCGTGCCGAGTGCAACCGGGCCATCGACGCCATCTTCGGCCGCTTCAGCCGGCTGGCCGAGCGGCGCGACCAGATGGGCACCACGCTGTCCGGGGGCGAGCAGCAGATGCTGGCGATTGCCCGCGTGCTTGCCGGCGCCCCGCGCCTGCTGCTGATCGACGAGCCGACCGAAGGCCTCGCGCCGATGGTGGTGGACGAAATCTTCGAGCTGATCGGGTCCTTCAGGGCCGAGGGCATCCCGGTGCTGCTGGTGGAGCAGAACGTGATCCGCGCGCTCGAGGTGTGCGACCGGTTCGTGGCGCTCGAGCGCGGCGCGATCGTGTTCGAGGGGTCGGCGCGATCGGAGGCCGACCGTGCAAAACTGATCGCGGCGATCGCGGTCTAGCCGCGGTCCCGGGGCAGAATAGGCGCAGTCGAGGACAGTGAAGGACGAACCATGCTTGATCTAGGACGCACATTCCTGCAAAGCGTCGAGCGGCGGCCGGAGCGGCTCGCGCTGGTCGACGGCGACGTCAGGCTCACCTACGCGCAGTGGCACGAGCGCATCCGCAGCGTCGCGGGCGCGATCGACGCGATCGGCCTGAAGCGCGGCGACCACCTGCTGGTGATCCTGCAGAACCGCTGGGAGATGGCCACGCTGCATTGGGCCTGCCAGTTCCTCGGCGTGATCGTGACCCCGGTCAACTGGCGCGCCAAGGGCGACGAGCTCGAGTACTGCGTGCGCGATGCCGATGCGCGCGCAATCGCGTTCGAGGCGGTCAGCGCCGAGGCGGTCTGCGAATCGCCGGCCTGCGCATCGATCCCGCAGATCTCGGTCCGCGGGGCGGAGGGCGGCACTCTCGCTTTCGAATCGCTGCTCGCGGGCAAGCCGACGGCGCAGGCATTTCGCGCGACCGGCGAGGACGTGTCGCTGATGCTCTACACCTCCGGCACCACCGGCCGGCCCAAGGGCGTGCCGCGCCGGCACCGGACCGAACGCGCCGCCGCGCTTGCGCAGGTCGCGCAGTACAGCTACACGGTCGGTGAAGTCACGCTCGGCGTCATGCCGATGTACCACACGATGGGTGTGCGCTCGCTCCTGTCGATGGCGATCGTCGACGGGACGGTCGTGTGCCTGCCGCGCTTCGATGCAGGGGATGCGCTGCGCCTGATCGAAGCCGAGAAAGTCACCAATCTCTTCCTCGTGCCTACCCTCTACCACGACCTGCTCGCGCATCCCGCGTTTGCCGGAACCGACATTTCCTCGGTCACCAAGATCGGGTTCGCCGGCGCGCCGATGAACGACGCGCTGCTGCAGCGGCTGAACGAGGCGTTCAAGCCGGAGTCGTTCGTCAACCATTACGGCTCCTCCGAGATC
>CAZREB010000035.1:25914-47193 GCA_964599095.1 uncultured Bordetella sp. | reverse complement strand
TCGTCGAGCAGGCGCAGCGCGTGCTCGAGGAGGCGTCGCGCATCCGCGAGATCGCGCAGGCGGGCGGCGACCCGTTGTCCGGCACGCTGCGGCTCGGCGCCATCTACACGATCTGTCCCTACCTGCTGCCCAAGCTGATCCCGATCCTGCGCCGCACCGCGCCGGCGATGCAGCTGATGATCCAGGAAAATTTCACCCACAAGCTGGCGGAGTCCCTGAAGCAGGGCGAGGTCGATGCGATCATCATCGCGTTGCCGTTCGACGAGCCCGGCATCACGACGCGAGCCGTGTACGACGAACCGTTCCTCGTGGCCCTGCCCCAGGGCCACCCGTGGGAAAAGCGAAAGAGCATCGCGGCAGGCGAACTCACGAAGGAGAGCCTGCTCCTGCTCGGCGCGGGACATTGCTTCCGCGACCAGGTGCTCGAGTTCTGCGCTTCGGTGCATCGCTCGGGCAGCGGGTTGCAGCGCTCGCTAGAAGGCGGCTCGCTCGAAACCATCCGCCAGATGGTGGCAAGCGGCGTCGGGATCACCGTCCTGCCGAGCACTTCAGTGGGCCCTGCCGAAAGCCACAACGACCTGATCCGGGTGCGGCCGTTTTCCAAGCCGGTGCCGGAACGGCGCGTGGCCCTCGCATGGCGCAAGAGTTTCCCGCGGCCGGAGGCGATCGAGGCCTTGCGCCAGTCGATCCTCGAATGCGACCTGCCGCAGGTGCGCAAGATCAGGGGGCCGGCGCTGCGAATCGGCCACGCCGATCCGGCATGATCCACCCGGAAGTGCCGGTGTCCGAATGGGTGCGCCGCTGGGCGCACCTCGTTCGACCGGGCGCAAAGGTGCTCGACCTCGCATGCGGCAGCGGCAGGCACGCGCGTTTCTTCGCCGGCCGGGGCTGCGCAGTGACCGCGTGCGACCGCGACGGGGCGTCCCTCGAGACGCTTGCGGGGGTGCCGGGGATTTCGATCCGGCAGGCGGACCTCGAGGACGGCAGCCCGTGGCCGTTCGCGCCGGGCGAATTCGATGCGGTGATCGTCTGCAACTACCTGCACCGGCCCCTGTTCGGCCCGATTGCCGATGCCTTGGCGCCCGGCGGGGCCCTGATCTACGAAACCTTCCTTTCAGGGAACGAGCGCTACGGAAAACCGTCTAACCCGCGGTTCCTGCTCGAAAGGGACGAATTGCTTGCCGCGTTTGCGCGCCGGCTGGTGGTTGTCGGGTTCGAGCAAGGGCGCGTGGAACGTGCAGGGAATCCTGCATTGATTCAGCGCCTTTGCGCGTTGTCGAGCGCCGGGTTGGACAACAAACTGGAAGCCTGATGCCCCTGATTCGGTTAAAATTTCGGGCTAGTCAACCCCCAAGAAAGGGTCTGCCATGATCACGGGAAGCCTGGTCGCAATCGCCACCCCTATGCATGACGATGGCCGGCTCGACCTGGCCAGCTTCCGCAGCCTCATCGATTTCCACGTCGGCGAGGGCACCGACGGCATCGTCGTGGTCGGCACGACCGGCGAGTCGCCGACGGTGGATTTCGACGAACACAAGGAGCTGATCAGGGTCGCCGTCGAACATGCCAAGGGCCGCATCCCTATCGTGGCCGGGACCGGGGGCAACTCAACGGCCGAGGCGATCGAACTGACCGAGTCGGCGAGGAAGGCGGGGGCTGCGGCATGCCTGTCGGTGGTGCCCTACTACAACAAGCCTACGCAAGAAGGCCTCTACCGCCATTTCCGCACGGTGGCCGAAGCGGTCGACATCCCGATGATCGTCTACAACGTACCGGGTCGGACCGTGGCGGACATGTCGAACGACACCACGATCCGGCTGTCGCAGGTTCCGGGCGTGATCGGCATCAAGGACGCAACGGCCAACATCGAGCGCGGCACCGACCTCATCAAGCGCGCCCCGAAAGGGTTTGCGATCTACAGCGGCGAGGACTCGACCGCGCTCGCGCTGATCCTGCTGGGCGGGCACGGCGTGATTTCGGTGACGGCCAACGTGGCGCCGCGCCTGATGCACGAAATGTGCGCCGCTGCGTTGCGCGGGGAAGTCGCGACCGCGAGGGATATCAACATGCGGTTGCTGGGGCTGCACCAGAAGCTGTTCGTCGAAGCCAATCCGATCCCGGTCAAGTGGGCCCTGCAGCAGATGGGCCTTGCGGGCGCAGGGATCCGGCTGCCGATGACGCCCCTGTCGGAAAACTTCCACGACGTCGTGCGCCGGGCGCTGCACGAAGCCGGCATCAGTACCTCGAAGGCCGCCGCCGGCGGTCTTCGAGTTGTCGAAGGACGCGGATGAGATTGCAAGTCGTGAATTTCCGGTTGGCCGCCGCGGTGGTTGCAGCGGCTGTCGGATTGGGCGGGTGCAGCACGGCCCAGGAGTTGTTCGACAGCGCGACTACCGGCAACAAGGTCGACTACAAGTCGGCCGGACGGCAGATCCCTTCGCTCGAAATCCCGCCCGACCTGACTGCGCCGACGCGCGACAACCGGTACGTGGTCCCGGAAATCCGGGGCGCCACGACGCTGTCGACCTACCAGGCAGAGCGCCGCGCGCAACCGGCGCCCGGATCGACCGGCGTGCTCCCGGCGGTCGAGGCGATGCGCATCGAGCGGTCCGGGACGCAGCGCTGGCTGGTGGTCAACGAGGCGCCCGAAACGCTCTGGCCGCTGGTGAAGGAGTTCTGGCAGGAAAACGGATTCCTCGTCGAGACCGAGAACCCGGAAGCCGGGCTCATGGAAACCGACTGGGCGGAGAACCGCGCGAAGATCCCGCAGGATTTCCTGCGCAACATGATCGGCAAGGTGGTCGACGCGCTCTACTCGACGCCCGAGCGCGACAAGTTCCGCACGCGCCTGGAGCGCGGCAACGACCCGAAGACTACCGAGATCTACCTGAGCCACCGCGGCATGATGGAGATCTATACCACCGAGACGAAATCCGAGACCAAGTGGCAGCCGCGGCCGCCGGATCCGGAGCTCGAGGCCGAATTCCTCCGCCGCCTGATGATCAGGCTGGGCGCGAAGGAGGAGAACGCCAAGCAGATCCTCGCCGCCAACAAGGACGCGCAGCGCGCCGCGCTCACCAAGCAGGCCGACGGCAGCGAAAGGCTCGACGTGCTCGAGCCTTTCGATCGAGCATGGCGCCGCGTCGGGCTGGCGCTCGATCGCGTGGGCTTCACGGTCGAGGACCGCAACCGCCAGAAGGGCCTGTACTTCGTGCGCTATGCCGACCCGGAGCGGGACATGGCGAAGATCGACGGTGAAAAGCCCGGCCTGCTTTCGAAGCTCGCGTTCTGGAAGAGCGACGCATCGAAGGTCACCGCCGAGCAGTATCGCGTCCTGGTGAGCCAGGGCGGCGACAAGAGCCAGGTCCAGGTGCTCGGCAGGGACGGCGGCGTCGAAAGGTCGCAGACCGCGCGCCGCATCCTCACGTTGCTCCACGAGCAGCTCAAGTAAGGGTCTTGACCAGCCGCCGCTGCGTCGCATGATCCGCTTCGCTTCCCTGGCAAGCGGCAGCAAGGGCAACTGCCTCCTCGTCGAGGTGGGCGCCTCGCGCCTGCTGCTCGACTGCGGGCTGACGCCGCGCGAAACCGCGCGGCGCCTCGCGCGCCTCGGCCTGGCACCCGGCGACATCACCGGCATCATCGTCACCCACGAACACGACGATCACGTAGGCGGGGTGTTTGCCTTCGCCGCGCGCCATTCGGTGCCCGTCTGGATCACGCACGGCACGCTGCGCGCCACCGCCCAGTCGGGCAAGGGCGATCCCGGCGGCGAAGTGACAGTCAATATCGTGGACGCCCGCACGACCTTCGCGGTCGGCGACATCCGGGTGCATCCCTACACCGTCCCGCACGATGCGCGCGAGCCGGTGCAATACGTCCTTTCGGACGGTGCGCTGCGGCTGGGGGTGCTGACCGATATCGGCGCTCCGACCCCGCACGTCGAGGCATCGCTGTCGGGCTGCGACGGGCTGGTGCTCGAGTGCAACCACGATCTCGACATGCTGTGGGCGGGCCGCTACCCCACATGGCTCAAGCAGCGGGTCTCGGGGCCGTTCGGCCACCTCGACAATGGCCAGGCCGGCACTTTGCTCGCGAGCCTGGACCGCTCGCGCCTCCAGCATGTCGTCGGCGCCCACCTGTCGCAGCAGAACAACCGCCCCGATCTTGCACGCGCCGCACTGGCGGCCGCCCTTGGATGCGAAGAGGAGTGGGTGGGACTTGCCACCCAGGAGGAAGGGTTTGCCTGGCGCGACTTGAGGTAGGTTTTTCGCGGGCAGGCGGGCGAAAAAAAACGGCGGACCCGAAGGCCCGCCGTTTTGTACGACAGGGTGCTGCGTATTACTTCTTGGCCGGCTCTGCGGCCTTTGCGGGCTCGGCGGCCTTCGCGGGCTCCGCAGCCTTGGCCGGCTCGGCCGCCTTGGCGGCATCGCCACCCTTGGCAGCGTCGGCGGCGGGCGCAGCCGCCGCATCCTTGGCCGCGTCGGCAGCCGGGGCCGGAGCAGGCGCAGGCGCCGGAGCAGGCGCCGGTGCTGGTGCGGGGGCCGGTGCAGGTGCGGGCTTCGGGGTTTCTTTCTCGCCGCAGGCGGCGAGCGCAACCGCCAGCATGGCGGCGAGCAGGACTGACTTGTTCATCGGATTTCTCTCCCAGAGAAAGTTGGCAACGATAGAGGTAGTTGGCATAAGCACTCATGCCAGCCTTAAATTATAACACCCCAAGCTTGCAATTCCCCTTGAACAGCGAGGGGCAACCTACAGTCCGGGGGTGGTGCTCGAAACGCCGGGGTAGGACGAGTTCCAGATTTCCTGGAACCGGGCGCGCATCGTCAGCGCGTCGGCTTCGTCGTTGAAGCCGGCGCCGCCGCGAAAGAAGCGTCCCACGGGGCGGCGAATGTAGTGATTCCTGTCGAGCACGAGGAAGCTGTCCTGCAGCTCGCGGATGTCCTCGGCGGTGCGGTGGATTTCCATTGCATGGTTGTAGCGGGCAAGCAGATTCATCAGGCGGGGGCAGTGGCGGGTCACGTGGTCGGTCTGGTGCACGACCATGTAGACGCGCTGGGTGCGCGCGCGGGCAAGGAAGGCGCGCAGCAACTCGATGCGCGCCGGCGAATTGAGCTTCAGCACCGACAGGCTGGAATCGAACACGCGCAATTCGCGCCCCTCCTGCTGGAACAGGCGATCGACCGTGGCCTGGAAGACGGCCTCGGTGTCGAACCGGAAATACTCCTGCGGAGATCCTTCCGGGGGATTCCCGGCTTCGCTCCCGGTCACGTTCTTCCCCCCAGCACAATGAACCCCTGCCGGTACCAGCCGTAAGCCAGTCCGGTTGCGCCGGCGCGCGCAAGGCGGGCGCCGGGCGCCTCTCGATCGTCGGCAAGCGCTTGCAGTGCTTGCCGCGCGCCTCGCGGCGCTGCGAACTGCGTTCCGTTGATGAACACGCAGGACGCGTGCGTCAGCATGCGTGTGCGCGGATCGAGTCGGACCCATGCATGCGCAAGTCTCGCCTCGAAGGCGCCTCGTCCGTGCGGGCGCAAAGGCGCATTGAAGACCACATGCTGCTTGGGTTCCGAAAGGTAGCGCCCGAGGAAACTCGCAACGTCCGCCCGCGTCCAGCGTATGCGGTCGAGGACCCGCACCGCATGATCGATCATGTGCGCGTCGATGCGCCCCGGATGCGCGGCCGGCCGCCGCCCAGGGTCGGAATACGGCTGCTCCTCGAAGCCGCGCTCGTGCAGGAAATCCAGGAACGCGGTCGAGAGTTCCGCCCCGCCGGGCGCCCTGAATCCGATCGAACAGGTCTGGCAGGGGCCGAGCGCCGTGCCGTCGTGCCCCCATCCGGGCGGCAGGTAGAGCATGTCCCCGGGTTCGAGGATCATTTCCTCGGTCGGGCGGAATCCGTCGATCAGCTTGAGCGGCGCGCCCGCGACCATCCTGAACGGCCGGCGCGCAGGCGGCATCAATCGCCACCGGCGCCGGCCGGGTCCTTGCAGGAGGAAGACATCGTACGAATCGACATGCGGGCCGACCCCACCGCCGTCGGCTGCGTAGCTCACCATGACGTCGTCCAGCCGGGCCCACGAAATGAACGCAAAGCGCTTAAGGAGCTCGTCGGCGCCGGCCGCATGCAGGTTCACGCCGTTGACCAGCAAGGTCCAGTCGCGCGTCGGAAGACCGGATAACACGCGCTTGGCGAGCGGACCCGGCGTCACCCGCCAGCCGCGCCTGCGCTCGATGAGGCGAGACTCGGCTGCGTCGCCCGCGGCCAGCGCGAACAGGGCGCCCTTGGAGAGCACGCCGGCGAAGCCCGGGACCGCCTGCCGCACCAGCAGCGGGCGCTTTTGCCAGTGATCCCGCAGGAAGGCTTGCGGGCTGAGGCCTCCGAGCGGCGGGCGTGTTGCGGCCATGCGACGATTATAGCGGCGGGCGATTCCGCGCCGCGCAGGGGTTCGCTTGCGCGGACTTTGCTTTAGAATCCGCCGCAAACCGATCATGCCCATGCTGCATCCTGGACAACCCGCTCCGCAATTCTCGCTGCCGGATGCCGACATGCAGACAGTCAGCCTGTCGGCGTACAAGGGCCGCAAGAACGTGGTGCTTTATTTCTATCCGCGCGACGGCACGCCCGGCTGCACGATGGAGGCGATCGACTTCTCCGACCACGAGGACCAGTTCGGCCGCTACGACTGCATCATCCTCGGCGTCTCGCGCGACGACTGCATGGTGCATGCCGAATTCCGCGACAAGCACGGGCTCTCGGTCAACCTGCTGTCGGATTTCGAAGGCGAGGTGTGCCGCAAGTACGGCGTGCTCCAGGAAAAGGAGGCCGACGGCGTGAAGCGGCTGTTCCTCGTGCGCTCCACGTTCGTGATCGACAAGAAGGGCGTGATCCGCCATGTGCGTTACGGCGTCAATCCGCGCGGCCACGCCGCGGAGGTCTTCGAGGCCGTGCGCAGGCTCAAGTCTTGAAGATGCCCGCCGTCGTCGGGCCCGACACCGTGGTCGCGCTTGAAATGCAGATGCACGACGCGCAGGGCGCGCTGATCCATTCCTCCGACGAGCCGCTCGCCTACCTGCACGGCGGGTATGGCGGCATCTTCGAAGGGCTCGAGCGCGCGCTCGAGGGCAAGGCGACCGGCGAGACGGTGTTCGTGGAGCTCGAGCCGGACGAAGCTTTCGGCGACTACGACGCCGGCCTCCTGCGCGTGGAGCCGCGCAGCCGCTACGGCGACGGGCTCGAACTGGGCATGGAGGTGGAGGATGCGTTCGGCGGCGAGGAGCCGCGCATGTACGTCGTGACCGACCTTGCAGGCGACAAGGTCGTGCTCGACGGCAACCACCCGCTCGCCGGAATCGCGCTGCGCTTCACCTGCAAGGTGTTGTCCGTTCGCGCGGCGACCGACGAGGAGATCGAGCGCGGATCCATCGAAGAGGACGAGGCCGGGTAGGCGGTCCGCGGGTTTGCCCGGCCGTGCCCGAGCGCCTATGATGGTCGCAGACCGGATCGCGGCGGATTGCGGCACGGGTCGCATTACCTGAGGAGGAGCCCCGCATGAAGGACGTGCTTTCCTACGGCATCGGAACGCTGTTCGCCTTTGCCATCATCCTGTTCATCCTTTATGTATTCATCCAGGATGTCACGCAGAAGAAGCACGGAGTCCTGCGCAACTACCCGGTCATCGGCCACCTCAGGTATTTCTTCGAGCAGCTCGGCGAGTACTTCCGCCAATACTTCTTCGCCGGCGACCGCGACGAGATGCCGTTCAACCGGTCGACGCGCGGATGGGTCTACCGGCTGGCCAAGAACGAGGGCGGCACGCTCGGCTTCGGCTCTACGTACGACCTCCACCTTCCCGGCGCGCTGATTTTCGTCAACCACCCTTACCCGGTGCTCGAGGAGGAGCGCCTGCCGACGCCTTCGCTGATCCTCGGCGAGAACCATTGCAAGCAGCCGTTCGAGGCGAAGTCGATCATCAACGTGAGCGGCATGAGCTTCGGCGCGATTTCGGCACCCGCGGTGCGGTCGCTGTCGCGCGGCGCGGCCGTTGCAGGGTGCTGGATGGACACCGGCGAGGGCGGGCTGTCGCCTTACCACCTCGAGGGCGGGTGCGACATCATCATGCAGATCGGCACCGCGAAGTACGGCGTGCGCGATGTGCACGGCGAACTGTCGCCCGAGCGGCTGGTCGAGCTGTCGAAGGTCGTGAAGGCTTTCGAGATCAAGCTCTCGCAGGGCGCCAAGCCCGGCAAGGGCGGGGTGCTGCCGGGCAAGAAGGTCACGCCCGAAATCGCGCAGATCCGCGGCATCCCCGAGGGGCGCGATTCGATCAGTCCGAACCGGCATCGCGACATCTCGAACGTGAACGAGCTGCTCGACCGGGTCGCCTACATCCGCGACCTGACGGGCCGCCCGGTCGGCGTGAAGACCGCCGTCGGCGGCTGGCAGTTCATGAACGAGCTTGCCGACGCAGTGCATCGGCGCGGCCTCGAGTACGCCCCGGATTTCCTTGTGATCGACGGCGGAGAAGGCGGCTCAGGAGCGGCGCCCCAGGCCCTCGCCGACCACATGAGCCTGTCGATCGAAGAGGCATTGCCGCGTGTCGTGGATGCGCTGATCGAGTCGGGTCTCAAGCATCGCATCCGGGTGGTGGCGTCCGGCAAGCTGGTCACTTCGGCCCGCGCCGCCTGGGCGCTTTGCGTCGGCGCCGATTTCATCAATACCGCGCGCGGCTTCATGTTCTCGCTAGGCTGCATCCAGGCGCTGCGCTGCCACACGAACACGTGCCCCACGGGGATCGCGACGCACAGCGCGCGACTGCAGCGCGCACTCGTGGTCGAGGAAAAATACCTGCGGGTGGCGAACTACGCGAACAACATGAATCGCGAGATCGACATGATTGCGCACTCCTGCGGCGTAAGGCATGCGCGCGAATTGCGCCGGGAGCACGTGCGCATCGTCCAGGCCAACTGCCAGTCGATCGCGCTCAACATGATCTATCCCTACCCGGAGCCCAAGGCGCGCGTGCGCGTCGCCTGAGATCAGCGGGGCTGCGCCAGCCAGGCATTCCACGCGCGGCGCGCGCCGTCCGCGACTTCACCGGCGGTGAGGCCGACCGGGCCGGCCCCTCGCGCCGCGCAATCGTCCGCCGCCTGGCCGTGCAGGTGTGTGCCGAGCACCAGCGCAGCCGGGCCCCCCAATCCCTGGCCGAGCATCGCCCCCAGGATCCCGGCGAGCACGTCACCCATGCCGGCCGAGGCCATGCCCGGATTGCCGGTCGTGTTGATGAACCAGCGGCCGTCGTTCGCCACCAGCACGCTGCCGTTGCCCTTCAGCGCCACGTGCGCATTGAACCGCTCGCGCAGCAGGCGCGCCGCACCGAGGCGGTCGCTCTGGATTTCGCGGGTGTTCGTGCCCAGCATCCGCGCGGCCTCCGCCGGATGCGGTGTTACCAGCGTGTCGGCGGTGCGCCGCAGGCAGGATTCGCGCAGGTCGGGGTTCCGAGCCAGCAGGTTGAGCGCGTCCGCATCGAGTACGCAGGGCATCTCGCTGGCAAGCATGGCCCCGAGCAGGGTTTCGGCGCGCTCGCCTTCGCCGAGACCCGGGCCGATCACCAGCGCATCGAGATCGAGGCCGAGGACTTCGTCCGGATGACGCAGCATCAGTTCGACGGCGCCGGGGTCGAAGCCCGGCGCGTCCCGGTCGAGCAGCCCGACGAAGACCTTGCCGGCGCCCATGCGCAGTGCCGCGCGGCCGGCCAGCAGCGCAGCACCGACCATTCCCGCCGCACCTCCGATGACCGCAATGCTACCGGCGTTGCCCTTGTGGAAGTTTCGCGGACGGGGCTTGAGCGCGAGAGGGAAGAGGCCCGGGCTGGCGACCCAGCCCGAGGGCGCAAGCAGCCGGCCGGCATCGAGCCCGAGTCCCGCCACGCTGACCTTGCCGCAGCGGTCCGGACCATCGAGCGTCAACAGGCCGGGCTTCTGCGCGATGAAAGTGATCGTGTGCGTTGCACGAACCGCGGTCCCGAGGATCCGGCCGGTATCGGACTCGAGCCCGCTGGGGACGTCGAGAGCGAGGACGTTGCACGCCTGCGAATTCACGTAGTCGACCAGGCGTGCGTAGTCGCCGGTGACTTCGCGCGCGAGGCCGATGCCGAAGAGCCCGTCGATGACGAGCGCCCATGGCCGGCCGGTGGGCAACGCGTGAGCATCCGCGGCCCCCAGGATCGTCACGCGAAAGAAGCGCTCCTGCAGGATGCGCGCGGCGATGCGGGCGTCGCCGCCATTATTGCCGGGGCCGGCGAGAACGAGGATCTCCTTGCCGCGCTCCGAGGCGAGCGCGACCGCGAGGTCGGCGGCCGCCAGGCCGGCGCGCTCCATGAGCGATGGTTCCGCGCCGGCCGCAGCCGCCTCGATTCGGCGGATCTCAGACGTGAGATAGACGGGCGCCGTAGCGCGATCCGTGCCGATGCCGTGCTTCATCGCAAATTGAACATCTTGCCAGGGAGATAGGACACGATTTCCGGGAACACCCAGATGATCCCCACCGCGATCGTCATTAGGATGAAGAACGGCAAGGAGGCGCGGGCGACGTAGAACATGTCCTTGCCGGTCAGGCCCTGGAGCACGAAAAGGTTGAACCCGACCGGCGGCGTGATCTGGGCCATTTCCACCACGAGCACGATGAAGATGCCGAACCACATCAGGTCGATACCGGCAGCCTTGACCGACGGAAGGATGACCGACGCGGTGAGCACCACCATCGAGATGCCGTCGAGAAAGCAGCCAAGGATCATGAAGAGAACGGTCAGGACTGCGATCAGCTGCCACGGTTGCAGGCCCTGCTCGCCTATCCACGCCGCCATTGCGCGGGGGATTCCCGTGAAGCCCATCGCCACGGTGAGGAAAGCGGCACCCGTAAGAATGAAGGCGATCATGCACGAAGTCTTCACGGCACCCATGACGCTCGCCGAAAAAGTCGACCAGTTGAGCGATCCGCTGATCATCGAAAGGACGAGCGAGCCGACCACGCCGAGGACCGCGGCTTCGGTCGGCGTGGCAACACCCGAGTAGATGGAGCCGATGACGGCCGTGATCAGCAGGGTGGTCGGGATGAGCATGCGGGCCGCGTACACTTTTTCCTTCAGCGTCGTGACTTTCTCGCGCGGCGGCGTCAGGCCGGGGTTGCGCCATGCCCAGATCGCGATATAGCCGGAGAAAAGCAGCATCAGCATGATTCCGGGCAGCACGCCCGCGACGAACAGGCGCGCGATCGACACGTCGGCCGCGACGCCATAGACGATCATGATGATCGAGGGCGGTATCAGCAGGCCCAGCGTCCCGGCGCCGGCGAGCGAGCCGATCGCCATCTTCTCGTCGTATCCGCGGCGCTTGAGTTCGGGAATCGAAATCCGGCCGATCGTTGCCGCGGTGGCCGCCGAGGAGCCCGAAATGGCCGCGAAGATCCCGCATCCGACCACGTTCGTGTGCATCAGGCGCCCGGGCAAGGGCTCGACCCAGGGCGCCAGGCCGCGGAACATGTCCTCGGACACGCGGGTGCGGAACAGGATCTCGCCCATCCAGATGAACAGCGGCAAGGCCGTCAGCGCCCAGCTTGCGCTCGATCCCCAGACCGTCGTCGCCATCAGCGGTCCGGGAGGGGAGTTGGTAAAAAAGTACATGGCCACGAAACCCACGCACAGCAGCGTGACCGAGATCCAGACTCCGCAGACGAGGAGAACCGTCAGGACGGCGAGAAGGATCAGCGAAACCGACCACAGTTCCATGCTATCGCTCGAAAACCGGCGTCTGCGCTGCGGCCGCTGCGTCGGCCGCGATCTTCTCGTACGAGGCATTGCCGCCGCACAGCACGACGACGAGGTCGTCCACGAAGGCGACGAGCAGGATTACCAGGCCAAGCGCCATGCCGGCCTGCGGAATCCAGAGTTTGACCGGCACGAGCCCCTGCGACACGTCGTTCAGCGTGTACGAAGTCCAGACCATCGCCACGCTCGACCAGGCGAAGAAACCCGTCATTGCGACCGCGATTGCAAGGCACGCGATCTCCAGCGCGCGGCGCAGGCCGCCCTTGGCATGGCCGAGCACGATGGTCATGCGGATCGTCTCGTTGCAGCGAAGCGTCCATGCCAGGCCGAGGAAAGAAGAAGCCGCCATGCAGTAGCCCGCGAATTCGTCGTACGAACTTGCGGCAATGCCCAGCAGGCGACCGCAGATCTGGATAAGCGACATCACCGCGATTGCGACCAAAAAAAATCCGGCCATGAGGCCGGATCCTTTGTAGACCGCGGTCAGTGCAGCGCGCATCCGGAATGCCTACTTGCGATAGCCCGCGAGGACCGCTTCGCCTTCCGCGCCGGCCTTCTTTACCCATTCGTCGGTCATCTGCTTGCCGATAGCCTCGAATTCGGCCGCAATCTTGGCCGAAGGCGTCAGGATCTTGATGCCCTTGGATGCCATCGTTTTCTTGTAGCCCTCATTCTCGGATTCGCTGGTCCGCCAGCCTCGCGCCTCGGCCGCCGAAGCCGCGGCGAGGACCGCCTTCTGGGTGGCGGCATCGAGCTTCGCAAACGCCGCTTTGCCGACGAAGACTATGTTCTGCGGCAGCATCGCCTGCGTGTCGTAGTAGTGGGTCAGGTAATCCCAGGCCTGGGTGTCCACGCCTGTCGCGCCGGAAGTGATCATCGCATCCACCAGGCCGGTCTTGAAGGCCTGCGGCACCTCGGGAACCTGCACGGTCGTCGGGATCGCGCCTACCAGCTCTGCGAACCGGGAGGTCGTCGGGCTGTAGGTGCGGAACTTGATCCCCTTGAGGTCTGCGAGCGAATTCAGGTCCTTCTTGGAATAGATGCCTTGAGGCGGCCACGGCACCGAGTACAGGAGCTGGATGCCCTGCGAATCGAGACGCTTTTCGACCACGGGCCTGGCGACTTTCCACAGCCTGGCGGCCTTCGCGTAGCTGTTGGCCAGGAACGGGTTGGAGTCGAACGCGAAGATGGCCGCCTCGTTCGACAGAACCGAAACCAGGATCTCGCCGATCGGAACCTGGCCGGTCTGCACGGCCCGCTTGATCTCCGGCATCTTGATCAGTGCGCCGTTCGAATGAACGGTGATCTGCAGCTTCCCGCCGGAACCCTTGGCCACGTCCTCGGCGAACTGGCGCACGTTCTTGGTGTGGAAATTCCCGTCCGGATACGGCGTGGGCATGTCCCATTTCGCCTGCCCCAGCGCGCTGCCTGCGGCAAAGGCGATCGCGACCGCGGAAGCGACGGTTATGAATTGTCTGCGGGTGGTGGAACGGGCTGTCATCTGGGCCTCCTGAACTTGGAATTGGTATGCGCGGACGGGAATGCAGCGCTCCGCCGACCGGCGCACGAAGTGTCATGCATGCAACGTATCAATGCAAGCGCCGTGCCACCTCGCGGGCCAGTGCAAGGCTCGCCGTCAAGCCAGGCGACTCGATGCCGAACAGGTTCACGAGGCCGGCGACGCCGTGCTCGGCAGGACCCTGCACGACGAAATCCGGCGCCGGATCCTCCGGGCCGGCGATTTTCGGCCGGATGCCCGCATACCCGGGCGCCAGCGCGCCGTCCGGGAGTCCGGGCCAGTAGCGGCGGATCGCCGCATAGAATCGATCCGCGCGGCGCGGGTCGACGTCGTAGCCGATGCGCTCGACCCATTCCACGTCGGGGCCGAAGCGCGCCTGCCCGCCGAGGTCGATCGTGACGTGCACGCCGAGCCCGCCGGGCTCGGGCACCGGATAGACCAGCCGCTTGAAAGGCGAACGGCCGACCAGCGAGTAATAGTTGCCCTTGGCATAGAACTCGGGGGGAGCCTTGTCGGCGGGGTAGCCTTCTATCCGCTTGGCGAGGGACGGCGCGGTGAGCCCGGCTGCATTCACGACGGTGCTTGCCGACAGGCTCATCGGCTCGGCGCCGCCGACTTCCAGGTCGATCGTTCCGCTGCCGCCGACGCGTGCGCGCTCGACGCGCGACAGGAAGGCCAGCATCGTGCCGCGCGACTCGGCTTCGCCGCGCAGCGCGAGCATGTAGGCGTGGCTGTCGATCACGCCGGTGGACGGGGAGTGCAGGGCGCCGACGCACGCGACGGCGGGCTCCAGGGCGCGGGCCTGGTCGAGCGACATCCAGTCGACATCCGGCACGCCGTTGGCATGGGCTTTCGCGCGAATCGCTTCGAGTTCTCCCAGCTGGGCCTTGTCGGTGGCGACGATCAGCTTGCCGCAGCGCAAATGAGGAATGCCCCGTGACGAGCAGAACTCGTACAACAGGATGCGGCCTTCGACGCACGCGCGGGCCTTCAGCGATCCCTGCGGATAGTAGATGCCGGCGTGGATGACCTCGGAATTGCGGGAGCTGGTCGCGGTCCCCATGGCATTTTCCGACTCCAGGACGATCACCTCCCGGCCGGCCAGGGCGAGCTCCCTCGCGACGGCGAGGCCGACCACGCCCGCGCCGATCACCACGGCATCGACACGCTCCATCGAGCGGCCCCTAGAGGACGGCTAGCTGCGAATTGCGCAGGTCCGTGACGAGCATGCAGCCCGGCTTGTGGGTGAAGGAAAGCGGCGGCTTCGCGGTGCGGATCGCCGATTGCGGTGTCACGCCGCAGGCCCAGAACACCGGCACCTCGCCGGCCCTGATTTCGATCGCATCGCCGAAGTCCGGTTTCGCGATGTCCTCGATCCCGATGGCTCCGGGGTCGCCGAAATGGATCGGCGCGCCATGCACGCTCGGAAAGCGCGACGTGATCTGGATCGCGCGGATCGCATGGGCCGGGGTCATCGGACGCATCGAAACGACGGTGGGCCCGCCGAAGCGACCGGCGCCCTGCGTCGGGACGTTGGTGCGGTACATCGCCACATTGCAGCCCAGCTCGAAGTGCCGCAGCGGAATCCCGCCCTCGACGAGTGCCTCTTCGAAGGAGAACGAGCACCCGATCGCGAACGCGACCATGTCATCGCGCCATGCGCTTTTCAGGTTGCGGACTTCCTCGACCATTTCGCCGTCGCGGAACACGTAGTAGCCGCAGATGTCGGTGCTGATGTCGACGTCCTCTCCGAGGGCCGGAATCCGCGGGTTCCCGGGGTCGGAGACGCCGAGGATCGGGCAGGGTTTCGGATTCAACTGGCAGAACCGCAGGAAATCCGCCGCGTACTCCTTCGGCAGCACCGCGAGGTTCGCCTGCGCGTAGCCCGGGCACTGGCCGGAAGTATGCGCGTTGAATCGGCCCGAGCGGATGGCGGCCCGCAATGCGGCCGGCTCGGTATAGACCGGGGTCGTGGATGTTTCTGCGTTCATGGCGGCGATCCGGAAAGCGGGTACCGCAATTCTAGGCCAAGCCGCGCCTGCGCATCAGGAAGTGCTCGGCCGCCAGGGACCAGAGCCCGGCCAGGGCGAGCGCACCCGTCAGCGGCCGCGCACTGCCGTCGTAGAGCGCACCGAGCGTCATGCTGACCGCGGCCCCGAACACGAATGCGCAGGCCCCGAGCAGGGAGGATGCGGTGCCTGCGCTGGCCGGAAAAGGTGAAAGCGCGGCGGCGGTTGCGTTCGGCATCACGCAACTCGCGGCGAACATGAACGCCATGAAGGGCAGCACGATCGCAAGCCAGTGTTCGACGCCGCCCCAGGCGAGCGCTGCGGCCAGCGCACCCGAAGCGCAGGCAAGACGCGTGCCGAACCGCAGCATGCCGGCCATCCCGAGTCGCATCACCATGCGGCTGGTGAACCAGGCGCCGGCGATCTGGCCGATCATGACGGTCGCGAACAGGAAACTGTACTCGCGAGCCGAAAGTCCAAGGGCCTTGACCAGCACGAAGGCCGAGTTGGTGACGAACGCGAAGATCCCGAGCTGGACGCCGAGCATCACCATGAACGGCGCAACGAAGCGCCGGTCACCGAGGATCCGGGCAAACGAACGGGCGATATGCGCCGGCGCCATGACGCCGCCGCCTGCGGGTGCGGTTTCCTTCAGGCCGATGCCGACCGACAGCAGGAGCGTGACCGCTACGAGCGCAAGCAGGCCGAACGAGCCTTTCCAGCCCCACCAGACGAGCAGTTGCGCGCCCATCAGTGGCGCGGCGATCGGCACCACCCCGAAGACGACCATCATCCTCGCAAGCATGCGCGCGGCCTGTTCATGGCTGTGGAGGTCTCGCACGATGGTGCGGGCGATGACGGGTCCGCTGGACATGCCCAGGCCCTGCACGAACCGCCAGAATGCGATCGCCGCAACCGAATCGGCGTCCAGGCACGCGAGCGCCGACAGGAGGTAGAGGACGAGCCCGCAGAGCAGGACCGGCTTGCGGCCGAACCGGTCCGAAAGCGGTCCCCAGACAAGCTGGCCCGCCGCGATGCCGAAAAAGAAGGTGGTGATCGTGAACTGGACCGTCGATACCGGCGCGCCGAAGGCCTGGGCGATCGCGGGCAGGGTCGGTACGTAGGAGTCGGTGCCCAGCGGCGTGAGCGCGACGAGCAGCCCGAGGAGCACGGTCAGCCAGACCGAGCCGGGAGGAAGAGGCATGCGGCGCATCTTAGCATCGGTAACCGCGCCCATCGCCGTGCGGAAAGCCGCGGGGAAGGCCGTGGCGGCGCGGTTAGAATGGCCCGCTTTCCGCCACAGGCCTTCCCGCGATGACATCAGCACCAAGCACCCCGCAACCGCGCTGGCAGTTCTGGATCGACCGCGGCGGCACGTTCACCGACGTCGTGGCCCGACGCCCCGACGGCGCGTTGCTGACGCACAAGCTGCTCTCGGAAAATCCCGCGCGCTATGCCGATGCGGCGATCCATGGAATCCGCGAACTGCTGGGCGTGCCTGCGGGTGCCGCGATCCCGGTCGCCCAGATCGAGGCGGTGAAGATGGGCACCACGGTGGCGACCAACGCGCTGCTCGAGAGGAAAGGCGAGCGCACCGCGCTGTTCATCACGCGCGGGTTTCGAGATGCATTGCGGATCGCATACCAGAACAGGCCGCGGATTTTCGACCGCCACATCGTCCTGCCGGAAATGCTCTACAGCGAGGTTTTCGAGGTCGAAGAGCGGATCTCGGCACGCGGCGAAGTGCTGGTCCCGCTGGACGAGTCGGCGGTCCGCGCGGACCTCGAAGCAGCCTTCGCGCGCGGCCTGCGCTCGGTGGCGATCGTGCTGATGCACGGTTACCGCCATACGCGGCACGAGGCGCGGGTTGCCGGACTCGCGAAAGCCGCGGGATTCACGCAGGTTTCGGTGTCGCATCGAGTGAGCCCCCTGATGAAGCTCGTGGGCCGCGGCGACACGACGGTGGTCGACGCCTACCTCTCGCCGATCCTGCGCCGCTACGTCGACCAGGTCGCAGGCGAGCTCGAGGGCGTGCGCGTGATGTTCATGCAGTCCAACGGCGGCCTGACCGACGCGCGCCGGTTCCAGGGCAAGGATTCGATCCTGTCGGGGCCCGCCGGGGGGATCGTCGGAGCGGTGCGCACCTGCGTTTCGGCCGGGTTCGAGCGGATCATCGGATTCGACATGGGCGGGACCTCGACCGATGTGTCGCACTATGCCGGTGAGTTCGAGCGCGAATTCGAAACACGCGTGGCCGGGGTGCGTATGCGCGCTCCGATGATGAGCATCCACACCGTGGCCGCAGGCGGAGGGTCGATCCTGCATTTCGACGGCGCGCGCTACCGGGTCGGGCCGGACTCGGCCGGCGCGAACCCGGGGCCGGCGAGCTACCGGCGCGGCGGTCCGCTGGCGGTGACCGACGCCAACGTGATGCTCGGCAAGATCCAGCCGAAGTTCTTCCCGCCGGTGTTCGGTCCGGGCGGCGACGAAAGGCTTGATGCGGACGTGGTGCGCGCCCGGTTCGCGGAACTGGCGCAGGTGATACGCCGTGACACCGGCGACACGCGCTCGCCGGAAGAGGTCGCCGAAGGATTCGTCAGCATCGCCGTCGGCAACATGGCCAACGCGATCAAGCATATCTCGGTCCAGCGCGGACACGATGTGACTGCGTACACGCTTTGCTGCTTCGGGGGCGCCGCCGGGCAGCACGCGTGCCTGGTGGCCGACGCACTGGCGATGACGCGCGTTTTCATCCACCCTTTCGCCGGCGTGCTCTCCGCGTACGGAATGGGCCTCGCGGACCAGACGGCCATGCGCGAAAGGTCGATCGAAGTGCGCCTGGACGAGCAGGGACGTTCAGCACTGGAGGAGGCGCTGCAGCAGCTCGCGGCCGGGGCGCGACAGGAGTTGCTCGACCAGGGCGTCGACCCGGCGCGAATCCGGGTAGTGCAGCGGGCGCACTTGAAATACGAAGGGACGGATACCGCCCTGCTCGTCAAAGCCGGCACCATTGACGAGATGACCGCGAGGTTCGAGGAGGCCTACAGGCACCAGTACAGCTTCCTGATGCCCGGCAAGCCGCTGGTCGTCGAGGCCGTGTCGGCGGAGGCGATCGGCGCCTCGGAGACGCTCGCGCAGTCGGGCGCACCCCCGGCGGCCTCTGCGCCTCAGCGCGCCGACACCGCAAGGATGTTCACGCAGGGCCGCTGGCACGCGACCCCGGTCTACGTGCGCGACCGGCTGGGCGCCGGCAGCCGCATCGACGGTCCGGCGATCATTGCGGAAGCCAACGCGACCACCGTCGTCGAACCGGGCTGGCGGGCAGAAGTCACGCCGCAGAACCACCTGGTGCTTGAAAGGGTGATCCCGCGCGAGGCGCGCGTCGCGCTGGGTACCCAGGCCGATCCGGTCATGCTCGAGATCTTCAACAACCTGTACATGTCGATCGCCGAGCAGATGGGGCTGCGGCTGCAGAACACCGCCTACTCGGTGAACATCAAGGAGCGGCTGGACTTCTCGTGCGCGTTGTTCGACGCCGGCGGAGCGCTGATCGCCAACGCGCCGCACATGCCCGTTCATCTCGGATCGATGGGCGAATCGATCAGGACGGTGATCCGCGAAAACGCCGGGCGCATGAAACCCGGCGATGTCTATGTGCTGAATGCGCCCTACAACGGCGGCACGCACCTGCCGGATGTCACGGTGATCACGCCGGTCTGGGACGAGGCGAAGCGCGAAGTGCTCTTCTACGTCGGTTCGCGCGGCCACCATGCGGACATCGGCGGGATCACGCCGGGCTCGATGCCGCCGGACTCGAAAACCGTCGACGAGGAAGGCGTCCTGATCGACAACTTCCTGCTGGTGGAGGAAGGCAGGTTCCGCGAGAAGGAAACCGTGAACCTGCTGACTTCCGGGCGCTACCCGGTGCGCAACGTGGTGCAGAACCTTGCCGACCTGCAGGCGCAGATCGCGGCCAACGAGAAGGGCGTGCAGGAACTGCGCCGCATGGTCGCCCATTTCGGGCTCGACGTAGTGCGAGCCTACATGAGGCACGTGCAGGACAATGCCGAGGCGTCGGTCCGCAGGGTCATCGGCGTCCTGAAGGGCGGCGAATTCGACTACCCGCTCGACAACGGCGCCCGCATCCGCGTGAAGATCTCGATCGGGCCGGACCGCCGCAGCGCAAAGATCGATTTCACCGGGACCACGGCCCAGTTGCCGAACAATTTCAACGCGCCCTCGGCCGTCTGCATGGCCGCCGTCCTGTATGTCTTCCGCTCGCTCGTGGACGACGACATTCCGCTGAACGCGGGCTGCCTGAAGCCGCTGGAGGTGGTGATTCCACAGGGGTGCATGCTGAACCCGCGCTACCCGGCCGCGGTCGTGGCAGGCAACGTAGAGACATCGCAGTGCATCACCGACGCGCTGTACGGTGCGCTGGGAGTCATGGCCGCCTCGCAGGGAACCATGAACAACTTCACGTTCGGCAATGACCGCTACCAGTACTATGAAACCGTGGCAGGAGGCTCGGGCGCGGGGCCCGGATTCGATGGAACGGACGTAGTCCAGACGCACATGACCAACTCGCGCCTGACCGACCCCGAGGTGCTCGAATGGCGCTTCCCGGTGCTGTTGGAGAGCTTCGAAGTGAGAACCGGTTCCGGCGGGCACGGACAATGGCAGGGAGGTTGCGGCGGCGTGCGCAGGGTTCGCTTCCTCGAGAAAATGACCGCCGCGATCCTTTCGGGGCACCGGCTGGTCAGGCCGCATGGCATGGCCGGCGGCGGCGACGGACTGGCCGGGCGCAACTACGTGGAGCGTGCCGACGGGTCGGTGGTGGAACTCGGCCCCGCGGACCGGATCGAAATGAAGCCGGGCGATGTCTTCGTGATCGAATCTCCCGGCGGCGGCGGCTATGGGGCGGCGGCTTGAAGAGCCTCCCGCGAAATTCTCCGCCATATACAATCGCCGTAGGCAGGGCGCGTCCGCGCCCTGTCGGGCGCGAATCCGACCTTCCCGTGCACAAATGAACGAATCTTCGATCTACTCCAAGACCGGCAAGGGCATGCAGGAGGCCTCCGGCAAGTCGAGCATCCTCTCGCGCGGTGACCGCGCGGTGCTTGCTCAGGTCGACGGCAAGTCGACCGTGGGGGAGATCAACAAGAAATTCGAGAAGATCGACTCGGCCAGGTTCCAGCAGTTGTTCATCCAGCTCGAGAAGGAGGGCTTCGTGCGCGAGGTCGGGTCGGCGCGTCCGGCAGCTCCGACCCCCGCGGCGCCCAAGCCTGCGGTGGGCGCGAAACCGCCGGCAGCGCCTTCGGGTGGACTGGATGAAGACCTCGACTTCACTGCGGCCGCCCCGGTTAAGAAGCCGGCGCCGCCAAAGGCGCCGGTCGACCTGGCGGCACAGGCCCGGGCCGCGTCGGCCGAAACCGAAAGGGACAAGGCGCCCGATTTCAAGGCGCGCGAGGATGCACAAGCCAAGGCTGCGGCGCTGGCGGCCCAGCGGGCGCGGGTCGAAGCGGAAGTCCGCGCCAAAGCCAAGGCCGTCGCCGAAGAGAAGGCGACGGCCGAGGCGCAAGCGAGGGCCAAAGCGGAAGCCGAAGCAAGAGCCGCCGCGGCCGCCAGGGCGGAGGCGGAAGTCAGGGCAAGGGCCGAACTCGAAGCGAAAGTCCGGGCCGAGGCCGAGGCGAAAGTCCGGGCCGAAATGGAGGCGAAAGCCAGGGCGGAGGCCGAAGCCAGGGCCAGGGCGGAGCTCGAGGCCAAGGCCGAGGCTGAGGCCAAGCTCCGAGCCGAAGTGGAAGCAAAGGTCAGGGCCGAGCTCGAGGAGAAGCTTCGAGTCGAGGCCGAAGCGAAGGCGAGGGCTGAAGCCGAAGAAAGGGCGCGCCGCGAGGCGGAAGAAAAGGCGCGCCTGGAAGCCGAGCGCAAGGCG
>CAZREB010000035.1:0-25814 GCA_964599095.1 uncultured Bordetella sp. | reverse complement strand
CGCGAAGCCGAAGAGCGCGCGCGCAAGGAAGCGGAGGAAAAGGCACGCCGCGAGGCGGAAGAAAAGGCGCGCCTGGAAGCCGAGCGCAAGGCGAAGGAAGAGGCCGAGCGCCTGGCACGCGAAGCCGAAGAGCGCGCGCGCAAGGAAGCGGAGGAAAAGGCACGCCGCGAGGCGGAAGAAAAGGCGCGCCTGGAAGCCGAGCGCAAGGCGCAGGAAGAGGCCGAGCGCGTGGCGCGCGAAGCCGAAGAGCGCGCGCGCAAGGAAGCGGAGGAAAAGGCACGCCGCGAGGCGGAAGAAAAGGCGCGCCTGGAAGCCGAGCGCAAGGCGCAGGAAGAGGCCGAGCGCGTGGCGCGCGAAGCCGAAGAGCGCGCGCGCAAGGAAGTGGAGGAAAAGGCGCGCCGCGAGGCGGAAGAAAAGGCGCGCCTTGAAGCCGAAGAGAAGGCCCGCCGCGAGGCCGAAGAGAAAGCGCGTCTCGACGCCGAACAGAAAGCCAGGGACGAGGCGGAGCGCAAATCGAAGGAAGAGGCCGAATCGAAGGCCAAACGCGAAGCCGAAGAGAAGGCGCGCAAAGACGCAGAAGCGGCCTCCGCGCTGGCCGCGACAACTGCGGCCGCTGCGGCGGCAGCGATGCCGGCGGCGCCCGCAACCGCGCCGGTACCTTCGGCCGGTCCTTCAATCAATGATTCGCTGCTCGCCGATCTCGACTCGTTCTCGGTGCGCGAAGACGAGGAGCGCGAGCGCAAGGAAGCCGAGGAGAAGGCGCGCAAGGCCGCCGAGGAACAGGCCCGGCTGGCGGCCGAGGCGAAGTCCAGGCGTGAAGCCGAGGAAAAGAAGCAGCGTGAAGAAGAGGAGCTGCGGCGCAAGGAAGCCGAGGCGCGCGCCGCGCGCGAGGCGGAGGAACGCGCCGCCCGCGAGGAAGAGGAACGCAAGCAAAAGGCCAAGGAGAGCAGGGCTCGCCTGATGACTGACGTTCAGGCGCCCAAGGTTGCCGGCCCGGCCAAGGGAAAAGACGAGTTCGACGACGATATCGACATTTCGGATGCGGATCTCGATCTCGACGACGTCAAGGCCGACGTGAAAAAGCTCGCGAAGGCGCGGCCCGAAGACGCCGAAAAGGGCCACGACAGGCACCCGGGCGAGCCGGCGCAAGGCAAGGGAAAGGCGCGCAAGCCCGGCAAAGACGAGGATTCGCAGCCGTCAGTCCCGCGGGAACCCGCAAAGGTCCGCAGGCCCGTCAAGTGGGGCAAGCCGGCGGCGATCGCGCTCCTTGTCGTGGTGCTTGGAGGCCTCGGTGTGCTCCAGGTCATGCCGCTGTCGAATGCGCAGTACGAGAAGCTCGCGTCCGAGGCCTTCGGCCAGCCGGTAAGGATCGGCGCGGTCCGCCTGTCGATTTTCACCGGAGCGCAGCTCCGGTTCGAGGGCGTCTCCATCGGCGAGGGCGTGCGGATCGCGACGATCCAGGCCCAGCCCCAGTTCGGTTCCCTTTTCGCGGACAAGAAGGTCTTTTCGAAGATGTCGATCGAAGGGCTGACGGTCCCGCAGGAGAACATCGGCGCGTCGTTGTTCGGCGCGCTCAAAGGCGACGGCCTGACGATCGGGCGCATCAGCGCCACCAAGGTGAAACTCGTCGGCGCGCTGCCGCTGCCCGATTTCGACGTCGACGTCGCGCTCGGGCCCCAGGGCGTCGTGAAGGCGGTGACGATTAAGTCGGCCGAGGGCAAGCTCGAGGGCCGCATCGAACCGCAGGGCGACAGCGCCGCCGTGGAAATCAACGCGGGGTCGCTGGTGCTGCCTTTCGCCCAGGCAGTCACGTTGAGCGACCTGAGCTTCAAGGCGACGGCGAATGCGCGCGAAATGACTGTCGGCTCCTGGAATGCAAAGCTGTTCGACGGCATTGCCTCCGGGTCGGCGCGCATCGCGTGGGGCGCGCAGTGGAAGGTCGAAGGCGAGATGCGGGTCAAGCAAATGAACGCCAGCGTGCTCGCGCCGGGACTGATGTCGGAAGGCCGCGCCGACGCCCGCGGTACGTTCGCCATGGCGGGCACCGCGCCTGACAAGCTCGCCGGCGATGCCCGGCTCGAGGGCGTTTTCTCCGTCTCCAAAGGCGTGCTCGGCAGCTTCGGCATTGCGCGCGCACTGCAGGCGGCGGGTACGCAAACCGGCGGGCGCACCGAGTTCTCCGAGCTCACAGGCAGCGGCACGTACGACAAGGGCCACGTGCAACTGCGCGACCTGAAGCTCTCTGCAGGCCTGCTCTCGGCCAACGGCGCGCTCGAGATCGACACGAACGGCCGGCTTTCCGGCCGGATCAATGCGGAATTGAGCAGCCAGCGCGGCACGTTTGCCCTGGTGGGCACGTCGAAGGAACCGCAGATCAAGAAGTAGCGCGGCGCTGCAGGGTGGGGCGGCGGGTATAATTCAGCTTTACCGGCTCCAGCCCGCGATGTCCACGATTCTCAAGCTGCGCGGCGCAAGCGCGCTGTCGGATTTCCGTCTCGCCAAGCTCCTTCCGCAACTCAGGGCCGTCCATCCCGGCGTTCAGGGACTCGCTGCCGAATTCCGCCATTTCGTGGAGATGCCGGCACCGCCGGAAGCGGCGCGACGCGGCCTCCTCGACAAGCTTCTCGCCTACGGCACGCCCTTGGAGGCCGGTCGGGCCCAGGGCCACGTGCTCCTCGTCGTGCCGCGCATCGGCACGATTTCGCCCTGGTCGTCAAAGGCCACCGACATCGCGCGCCAGTGCGGCCTGCCTGACGTCGGGCGCATCGAGCGGGGCACGGCCTACTACCTGAAATTGTCCGGCCCGGTCCCGGACGCGGCGCGGCTTGCGCTTGCCGCGCTGCTGCACGATCGCATGACCGAGACGGTGCTCGCATCGGAAGTCGAGGCCGAAGCGCTGTTCGCGCACGTGCCGCCAAGGCCCCTGGGGCACATCGCGCTCGGCGCCAATCCGCGCGCGGCGCTCGAAGGCGCCAACGTGCGCCTGGGCCTGGCGCTTTCGGCCGACGAGGTCGATTACCTCGCGGAGGCGTACGCGAAATTGCGCCGCGATCCGACCGACACCGAGCTGACGATGTTCGCCCAGGCCAATTCCGAGCACTGCCGCCACAAGATCTTCAACGCCGAATGGATCGTCGACGGCCAGAAGCAACCGCAGTCCCTGTTCGCCATGATCAAGCACACGCACGCGGCGAACCCGCAGGGCACGATCCTCGCCTACTCGGACAACGCGGCGATCATGGAAGGGCGCGTCGCCCGGCGCTTCTACCCCGGCGCCGATACGATCTACCGGCCGCACGCCGAGCTCACGCACACCGTGATGAAGTGCGAGACGCACAACCACCCGACCGCGATTTCGCCTTTCCCGGGCGCGGCCACCGGCGCCGGCGGCGAGATCCGCGACGAGGGTGCGACCGGCCGCGGCGCGAAGCCGAAGGCGGGCCTCGCTGGATTCTCGGTCTCGAACCTGCGCATTCCGGGGGCGGTGAGGGAGTGGGAGGAGAAGGACTACGGCCGCCCGAACCGGATCGTCTCGGCGCTCGACGTCATGCTCGAGGGGCCGATCGGCGCGGCCGCCTTCAACAACGAATTCGGGCGCCCGAACCTGGCGGGGTATTTTCGCGTGTTCGAGCAGGAAGTCGGCGGGCTGCAGCGCGGCTACCACAAGCCGATCATGCTCGCCGGCGGCATAGGCAATATCGCCGATGCACAGTCGGCGAAGGCCGGGCTCCCGGCCGGCACGCTGCTGATCCAGCTCGGCGGGCCGGGGCTGCTGATCGGCATGGGTGGCGGCGCGGCTTCGAGCATGGGGGCCGGCGCCAATGCCGAAGACCTCGACTTCGATTCGGTCCAGCGAGGCAATGCCGAAATCCAGAGGCGCGCGCAGGAAGTCATCGATCGCTGCTGGCAGCTCGGCGGCGCCAACCCGATCCTGTCGATTCACGACGTCGGTGCTGGCGGGCTTTCGAATGCGATGCCGGAGCTGGTGCATTCCGCAGGCCGCGGCGCGAATTTCGACCTGCGCGCGGTGCCTGCGGAGGACACCGGCATGTCGCCGCGCGAAATCTGGTGCAACGAGGCGCAGGAGCGCTACGTGCTCGGCATCGCGCCGCAGGACCTCGCGCGATTCCGCGCGATCTGCGAGCGCGAGCGCTGCCCGTTCGCCGTGCTTGGGACGGCCACCGCCGAGCCGCAGCTCGTCGTGGCCGACCCCGAACTCGGCGGAACGCCGGTCGACCTCGCGATGGAAACCCTGCTCGGAAAGCCGCCGAAGATGCTGCGCGATGCCAGGCGCGTGAAACGCGCGGGCCGGGCGTTCGACATCAAAGGCATCGACCTCAGGGAGGCCGCGTATCGCGTGTTGCGGCACCCCTCGGTCGCGGACAAGACGTTCCTGGTCTCGATCGGCGACCGCACGGTCGGTGGCCTGTGCTCGCGCGACCCGTTTGTCGGGCCCTGGCAGGTGCCGGTGGCCGATTGCGCGGTCGCGCTGCTCGACTTCGACGGATACGCAGGCGAGGCCTACGCGATCGGCGAGCGCACGCCGATTGCGCTGATCGACGGCCCCGCGTCGGGGCGGATGGCGGTGGGCGAGGCGCTCACCAACCTCGCGGCGGCGGGAGTCGAGTCGCTCGACCGCGTCAAGTTGTCGGCCAACTGGATGGCGGCCGCAGGCTATCCGGGCGAGGATGCCGCCCTCTTCGACACCGTGCGCTCGGTGGCGATGGAGCTCTGCCCGGCGCTCGGCGTGGCAATTCCGGTCGGCAAGGATTCCCTGTCGATGCGCACCGCGTGGAGCGAACGCGGGGTGCAGAAGGAAGTCGTCGCGCCGCTGTCGCTGATCGTGACCGCGTTCGCACCGGTCGACGACGCGCGCGGCACGCTCACGCCGCGCCTGCGCATCGATGCGGGCGAAACCGAATTGGTGCTGATCGACCTGGGCGGCGCAAGGAACCGCCTGGGCGGCAGCATCCTCGCGCAGGTCTACGGCGAATTCGGCACCGAGGCCCCGGACCTCGACGATCCGGTGCGTCTCGCCGGTTTTTTCCGCGCGGTGCAGGCGCTGGCGCGCGCCGGGCTGGTCGTCGCGTACCACGATCGCTCGGACGGCGGATTGTTCGCCGCAGCCTGCGAAATGGCTTTCGCCGGACATTGCGGCGTCACCCTCAACCTCGACGCACTTGCGGCGGATGCGTGGACGGAAGATGTGGACGGGTTCAGGCGCAACGGCGAGGACCAGCTCGCCGGGCGGGTTCGCGACCTCGCCCTGGCCGCCCTGTTCGCCGAGGAGCTTGGCGCAGTGCTGCAGATCCGTGCGGCGGACCGGCAGAAGGTCATGGATGTCCTGCGCGCCGAAAACGTGCACCGGTACGCGATCCTCATCGGCCACCTGAACGACAGGGATGAGATCCGCCTCACGCGCAATGCCAGGCCGCTCTTTGCCGAGAAGCGCGTCGACTTGCAGCGCGCGTGGTCCGAGACCACCTGGCGCATGCAGTTGCTGCGCGACAACCCGGATTGCGCCAACGAGGAATACGACCGTGTGCTGGATGCGTCGGACCCCGGATTGTCCGTCGCGCTGACTTACGATCCTGCGGAGGACATCGCCGCCCCGTTCATCGCCAGGGGCGTGCGTCCCCGGGTGGCGATCCTGCGCGAGCAGGGCGTCAACGGCCAGGTGGAGATGGCCGCGGCGTTCCACCGTGCCGGGTTCGACGCGGCCGACGTCCACATGAGCGACATCATTTCGGGCCGAACCAGCCTGGCGGGCTTCGCCGGTTTCGCTGCGGGCGGCGGATTTTCGTACGGCGACGTGCTCGGTGGCGGGCAGGGCTGGGCCAAGTCGATCCTGTTCAACCCGCGCGCGCGCGCGGAGTTCGAGG
The DNA here is from genome assembly GCA_964599095.1 of uncultured Bordetella sp. Lineage (GTDB taxonomy): Bacteria > Pseudomonadota > Gammaproteobacteria > Burkholderiales > SG8-39 > SZAS-79. The sequence goes on along the minus strand of CAZREB010000035.1, from coordinate 19,932 downwards.
TCTTTTTCCGCCGCGGCGACACGTTTGCGCTCGGCGTGTGCAACGGCTGCCAGATGATGACTGCGCTGAAGACGCTGATTCCCGGCGCCGGCCAGTGGCCGGCGTTCCTGCGCAACCGCTCCGAGCAGTTCGAGGCGCGGTTCGTCGAGGTCGAGATCACCTCGAGCCCGTCGTTGTTCTTTGACGGCATGGCGGGCAGCCGGATGCCGGTTGCGACGGCGCACGGCGAAGGCCGGGCGGCGTTCGATGCGCCCGAGCACTTGCGCAGTGCTCTCGTGGCGATGCGGTTCGTGGACCACCACGGAAAAGTCGCCGAGCGGTATCCTCTGAATCCGAACGGCTCGCCGCAGGGCATCACGGGCCTGACGACCGCCGACGGCCGCTTCACCGTGGTCATGCCGCACCCGGAACGCGTGTTCCGGTCGGTGCAGATGTCCTGGTCCCCGGATCGCGCGGGCGAGGACTCACCGTGGATGCGGATGTTCCGCAATTGCCGCCGCAGAGTCGGCTGAATTTTCCGAAGCACCAACAACGAAGGAGACATTGAAATGAGCGCAATCGTCCGCCACGAGTCCAAAGGCATCCTGAGCAGCGCCGTCGAGCACGGCGAAACGGTTTACCTCGCGGGTATTACCGCGGACGACCAGTCGAAGGATGCCAAGGGGCAGACCGAGCAGATCCTCGCGACCATCGACCGCCTGCTTGCAGCGTGCGGATCGAACAAGTCGAAGGTGCTCACCGCCACCATCTGGGTGAGCGACATTCGCAATCGGCCGCTGATGAACGAGGCCTGGAACGCGTGGACCGAAGGCAAGAACCTTCCCGCGCGCGCGTGCGTCGAGGCCAAGATGGCCGACCCGCGGTGCCTCGTGGAGATCATGGTCGTGGCGGCCAAGTAGGAAGCGAAAGCGCGCGGGGGGGCGACGTGCTCGCCAGCCTGGTCCTCTCGACGATCGCGTTCTTCGTTGCGAGCCACTACATCAGGCGCTACGCGGAAAGGATGGATTTCCCCAAGGGCATGGCGCTCAGCGTGTCGGTATTCGTCCTGGCGCTTGCGGTGTCCTACGCCGTCGGGTACGCCGTCGACCACGTGGTGCACTGAGGCCGTGCTGAAGACCCTCCTTGTCGTCGAGGACGACGACACGATGCGGGAATTGCTGAAGCTGCACCTGACCACGGCGGGTTATGCGGTGCGCGTTGCCCGGGACGGCATCGAGGCCGGGCACGCGGTGCTGGATCTCACGCCCGACCTGATCATCACCGACGTGCGGATGCCCCACATGAGCGGGTTCGAACTGGTCGAGGCGCTGCGCAAGGATCCTGCGACCTCGGCAATCCCGGTGATCTTCCTGACGATCGAGGGCGATTCGGTCGATCGCGGCGCGAGCCTGGGCGCGGTGGAATACCTCGCCAAGCCGATCCGGGTCGAAGTCCTGCTGCAGAAGGTCATGAAGCACGTGCCGCCCAAGTGAGCCACCGGCTGGCCGCCGACGACCTGAAGAAGGTCTCCGAAGAAACACTGGCCCACTACGACCAGCGTGCCGAGGAGTTCTGGGAGGGCACGCGCAGCCATGACGTCGGCCGGAACATCGCCACGCTGCTCCGGCATATCCAGGTGCCTGCGCCTTACACGATCCTCGACTTCGGCTGCGGCCCCGGCCGCGACCTTGCGGCATTCGCCAGGCTCGGCCACGTCGCGATCGGGCTCGACGGTGCGGAGCGGTTCGCGGCGATGGCGCGGCAATACAGCGGCTGCGAGGTCTGGCGGCAGGACTTCCTCGCTCTCGACCTGCCGCCGGAAAGGTTCGACGGCGTGTTCGCGAACGCCTCGCTTTTCCACGTCCCGAGCCAGGAGTTGCCCAAGGTGCTTGGCCAATTGCGCGCCGCCCTCAAGCCCGGCGGCGTGCTGTTCAGCTCGAACCCGCGCGGCGCAAACGACGAAGGCTGGAACCGCGGCCGCTACGGCGCGTACCACGACATCGAAGCCTGGCGCGGTTACATGCAGGACGCCGGCTTCAGCGAACTCGAACACTACTACCGGCCGGAAGGATTGCCGCGCGAACAGCAGCCGTGGCTCGCGAGCGCCTGGCGCCGGTAGAATCGGCGCTCGCCCGAAAAGGAGACGCCGGAATGATTCATGAGCTGAGGATCTACAAATGCGCCCCCGGCCGCCTGCCGGACCTCAACAAGCGCTTCGAAACCGTCACGCTGAAACTGTGGGAAAAGCACGGGTTCAGGCCGGTGGGCTTCTGGACCGTCCGGATCGGGCCGAGCAACCAGGACCTGTACTACCTGCTCGAGTGGAAGGACATGGCCGAGCGGGAGCGCGTCTGGGACGCCTTCGCTGCGGACCCGGAGTGGCTCAAGGCCCGGTCCGAATCGGAGAAGAACGGCCCGATTGTCGCGAGCATCGAGAACATGATCCTGTCGCCGACCGCGTATTCGAAACTGAAGTAAGCGAAAATAAGGAAGATTCGCATACGGAGATCGGCTCCAGGATTGGCTCTCCGGTCAGTTCATGTACTGGTTCCAGTACGTTTCCGGCGCAGGGAAGAGGGTTGCCCGGGTTTCGGCGTGCCCCCCATTCTCAGGCGCCGAGCCCCTTGTTCGGGTTGATCAGGTATTTCGTCCCGGTAGAACGACGGTTGTACACGGCGATTTCGGCGGGGCTGAGCGCTTCGGCAAGCGACACCTCCCTGGTGTAGTGGCTGGCGAAAGTCGTCTTCAACTCGGCGGCGACGCGCTCCCGGAGTTTCTGCGCAGCGTCTTTCCCTATCTTCTGCAGGAACGGGGTCAGGTACCAGCCGCCGACGCCCCAGGCCATCCCGTAGTTGCGCGTCAGCACGCTCGGCCCGGTGTCGAGGTTGCCGTAGATATAGACCTGCTTGTGGACCGCGGACCCGTAGCGGCTGTATTCCTTTGCGGTCCTGTTCGCCGCTGCCTCCATCGCGGCGAGGATCTGGCCGGCCAGCGGGCCGCCGCCCACCGCGTCGAAGGCGATCGTCGCCCCGGTGGCGACGAGCGCCTCGGTCAACTCCTGCGCAAAGCCTGCCGCGCTCGAATCACACACGTGGCTTGCGCCCTGCGCTCTGAGGAGGTCGGCCTGCGTTCGGGAGCGAACGATGTTCACAAGGCCCACCTTGTCGGCAATGCAGATCCGGTTGAGCATCTGGCCGAGATTGGAGGCCGCTGCGGTATGCACCAGGGCCTTGTGCCCTTCGCGGCGCATGGTCTCGACCATCCCCTGGGAAGTGAGCGGGTTGACGAAGCAGGACGCGCCGTCCGCCGCCGTCGCTCCGGGAGGCAGGACGAGACATTGTTTGGCTTTCATGGTGCGGTATTGGGCATACATCGCACCGCCGAGGATTGCGACCGTCTTTCCCATCAATGCGCGTGCCTCCTCGGCATCGCCGGCAGCCACGACGGTGCCCGCGCCCTCATTGCCGACGGGCATCGGCTGGCCGATGCGGCTGGCCATTGCCGCCATCCGGTCGGCGGGGATGCGCGCGGTGATCACCGGCCCGGACGGGCTCCCCGAGGCCTGCGCGGTGCTCATGTCGGCCGCCCCGAACAACAATCCGAGGTCCGACGGGTTCAGCGGCGTCGCTTCCACGCGGACCAGGACTTCGTCGGGTTTGGGGACCGGAACCGGAACGCGCGCAAGCGACACCACAAGCGTGCCGTCGGCCTTGACGAGCGATTGGAGCTGGAGCGCGGTCTGGTCATTCAGGGGATTCATGGTCGAGGCCTCCTGGGGCGGGAAATCGAGGATGTTTCAGAATGGGGGGAGGGTACCGTCCCCGGCCGGCCCCTGCACGCCGGGTTCGAAATCCGGGCTCGTTTCACAGGCGCAGCGCCCTGACTTGCGCTGCGTCAAAGAAGATCGCGGGCGACCCCGTATGCTTCGGGAAGTGGTTTTTTGTAGCATGTGAAAGAGGCTCCAAAGTCGGCACAGGCAACGAGGGCGGGCAGGGCTCGCGGATGGAAATTGGTCCTGCTGGCCTGCGGGCGCATGATCGGGAGGTTGGATGAGCAGTGGCAAGCAGCCGGGAACGTCGGTGCTGTTGGGGACAGGCAGGTTCAGGTGCGTTCGCAAGGCGCTGGTTTCGGCGGCCTTCTCGCTTGCGCCTGCGCTTGCGTTCGCGCTCGACCCTGCCACTGTGCCGACCGGCGGGACGGTCGCCGCCGGCGCGGCCAGCATCAGCCAGGCCGGCCCGCGCCTCACCGTCCAGCAGCAAAGCAATCGCGCCATCCTGAACTGGAATACGTTCAACATCGGCGCCGGCGCATCGGTGAATTTCCAGCAGCCGGCATCGACTTCGGTCGTCCTCAACCGGGTGGCCGGCGGCGGTGGCGTTTCCGAGATCTACGGCAGCCTCACGGCCAATGGGCAGGTGTTCCTGGTGAACCCCGCCGGCACGCTGTTTGCACGCGGGGCGCAGGTCAACGTCGGCGGGCTGGTGGCGTCGTCGCTCGACATCACGAACGAGAATTTCATGAACGGGATCCACCGGTTCGCCGCCAACGGCACCGCCGGCTCGATCCTGAACCAGGGAACGCTGACGGCTGCCGACGGCGGGTACATTGCGCTTCTCGCACCCCAGGTGAGGAACGAAGGCGTTGTGGCGGCCCGCATGGGCACCGTGGCTTTCGGCGCGGGTGAGGCGGTCCGGCTCGACATCAACGGCACCGGGCTGGTGGAAATGCAGGTGGAACAGGCTGCGGTCGACGCGCTGATCGCCAACCGCTCGCTCGTCCAGGCCGACGGCGGCATCGTGCTGATGGGCACGCGCGCAGCCGGCCAGTTGGCCGCCGGCGTGGTCAACAACTCCGGTGAGATCCGTGCTGCCCGCGTGACCGAGCGCGACGGGGTCATCCGCCTGGAAGCGGGCGATGTGGCCAACAGCGGAAGCATCGCGGCCGAAGGCGCCGACGGCGGCCGCATCACGCTGGCGTCGGGCAACACGACGATCAATTCGGGTTCGATCAGCGCCCGCGGCAGCGCGGGCAAGGGCGGCGAAGTCCGGCTGCTGGGCGACAAGGTCGGGTTGTTCGGCAGCGCGCGTGTCGATGCGTCCGGCGAACTCGGGGGCGGTACCGTGCTGCTCGGCGGCAACTACCAGGGCAAGGGACCGGAGCAGAACGCTTCGCGGACGGTGGTCGACGCAGATGCGCAGGTCGATGCGAGCGCCACCGGGAACGGCGACGGCGGGAAGGTCATCGTCTGGGCCAACGACTTCACCAGATTCTCCGGCTCGATCGAGGCGAAAGGGGGGCCGCAGGGCGGCAACGGCGGGTTCGTCGAGACATCGGCGAAGAATGTGCTGCGGGCTTTCGGCAAAGTGGATGCGAGCGCGCCGAAGGGTATCGGCGGCACCTGGCTGCTCGACCCGAACAACATCACGATCTCCAGCGGCACCGACGCCAACACGACCGGCACGTTCGACAGTATCGACGACGGCGCGATCCTCAACAACGTCACGCTCGGGAATGCGCTCACCAACGGGACGACCGTGAACGTGACGACGCAGTCGGCCGGCACGAACGGCGAAGCCGGCGACATTTTCGTGCAGGCCGGCGTCACCGCTAACCTCACGACCGGGCAGACGGCGACGCTCAATCTTAACGCGCAGAGAAACATCGACTTCAGCGGGGGCGGCAGCCTGAGCGGCGGCACCGGGAACCTCAACGTGAACCTCAATGCGGGCACCGACGTCGGTTTCACGAACATGCCCGGGACGCTGCCCAGCGCGATCACGATGGTCATGGGTTCGACGATCTCGACCGGAAACGGCAATCTCACGGCAACCGCGAACACCAACGGCATCACCCTCGCCGGAATCTTCATCGGCTCCGGTTCGCTGACGGTGGAATCGAGGGGCGGGCCGATAACCCAGGCAAGCCCGGTGCAGGTGGGGGGGAGCGCCTCGTTCGATGCAGGAGCGAATACGATTGCCCTGACGAATGCGCTGAACGATTTCACCGGTGCGGTCAGCCTGTCCAACACCGGCGCGAACGCGGTCCAGATCACCGTCGCCAACTCGCTTGCGCTCGGCACGCTGAACATCGCATCGGGCAACCTCACGGTCGCTTCGACCGGCGCAGTCAACCTCGGTTCGGGGTCCGTAGGCGGGAACCTCGACGTCAACACGAATTCTTCGGGCGCGATCACGCAGACCGGCGGATTGTCGATCGGCGGGACCACCACGCTCACTGCGTCGGGCAACGCCATCACGCTGAACAATCCGGGCAACGATTTCACCGGCAGCGTCAGCGCATCGGGTTCCAGCCTCGCGCTGGCGGACGCCAACAGCCTGTCGGTTTCATTGTCGACGACCGGCGCCGCCACCATTTCGGCCGGCGGGAGCCTGACGGTGAGCGGCATGACTGGCGGCGCGTTGTCGACGACGACCACGAGCGGCGGGACCACGAACCTCGGCTTCCTCGACGTCGCAAGCGCAAACGTGGTGTCCTCGGGCTCGATAGCGATCAACGACACCCTCGGCGCGATCTCCGGCGGCGTCAGCCTGACGTCGACCGGTGGCGGCATCACGGAATTCTCCCTGGGCAGAGTGAACACGACCGGCGCGCTCACGACGAGTTCGGCCACCGGGCAGGTCCTCACCGGAGCGAATACGGTGGGCACGTTCAATGCGTCCAACTTCGGCAACGGCGGCATCGCATTCACCAACACCGCGTCGCCGCTGATCGTCTCCGGCATCAACAGCACCGGTGTCGGCAACGTTTCCGTAAGCAACGCCGGCGCGATCTCGCTCGCGGGCGTCGTGAACGCGATCGGCGCCGGGAGCACTGTGAGCCTGACCTCGTCGGGTACGATCTCCGAGTCGGGTGCCGGGCTGGTCAATGCGGCCGGCACATTGACGACGAGTTCGGTCGGCGGGCAGACGCTGAACTCCGGGAACTCCGTCGGCGGGTTCATCGCGACCAACACGACGAGCGGGAACATATCCTTCAAGAACATCGCCGGCGGGCCGAACACTGCGCCCACCGTCGCGGGCGTCACCAGCCTGGCACTCGGCGCCATCACGAGCGCGGGCGGCGTCGACATCACGAATGACGGCAGCCTGCTCGTTAACTCAGTGATTTCGACCGGCACGGGGAGCAGCGTTTCGCTCACGACGACGGGCGCGTCGGGCGATCTCGTGTTGAACTCGTTCTTGAGCAACGTGACCGGGTTCACGGCCAACGCCTCCCGCGACATCCTGCGCAACGCCGGGATCACATCGGCAACCGGCACGCTGAATGCGACCGCCGGCCGGGACATCCGCATCGTCGCTTCGGGCGCTGCCGCATCGCTGTCGGCCGCCGCCATGAACCTGGCCGCGGGCGGCGAACTTCTTGTCCAGGCGGGATCCGGGACGAACGCGTTTGCCGAAGCCAGAGCGACCGGTGCGCAGACTGTCAATGCGAACAAGATCTCTCTGCTCGGCGGGCCTGCGGGCATCGGCAATTCGGCCAACCTGCAAGGCGGAACGATCCAGACCATCGTGGTCGGCTCGGGCGGACTGAACATGGCTGCGGGGGGCGGGGCCGACAACGCGGCCTTCGTGCTCCAGACCGCGGCCGGCGCCGGCACCGGACAGACCATAGCGGTGAACGGCGGCGGTTCGATCGTCCTCAAGGGCGGCTCATCCGGTGCCGCCAACGTCGGGTCCGGGCACGGGGCGCGCGCATTGATCCAGGCGAGCGGCGTGTCGCAGCAGATCGATTTCAGCAGCGGCGGGGCGATCGACCTTACCGGCGGCACCGTCGGCAGCCGCAATTTCGCGCAGATCTATTCGGCCAACGGCAGCCAGTCGATCACCGGGGCACCGGCGATCTCGCTGACCGGCGGGGCGAGTGGCGGGATCGCGGGTGAAGGCAACTATGCCGAAATTTCCAGTTTCGGCGCCCAGTCGGTCAGCGCCGCAGGCGTATCGCTCAAGGGGGGCTCCGGCGGAATTTCGAACTACGCCAACCTGTTTGCAGGCGCGTCCCAGGTCCTTGCCGTCACCGGCACGGGGGCGCTTACGCTGCTCGGGGGCTCCGGCGGCGGGGCCGAGGGAACCGACGCAGTCAACAGCGCAGGCAATTTCGCGCAACTGCGCGCGAACGGCAACCAGGACATCAGCGTCGGCGCGGGCGGCATCTCGGTCACCGGCGGGAGCGGCAGCGGGGCCGACAATTTCGCCCAGATCCGCCAGGGTGTCGTGAGCCTGGCCAGCGCCGCGACGCCGGGCACCCGGCAGACGATCACCGTGAACAACGGCGGCCGGATCGCCCTGCAGGGCGGATCCACCACGACGCTCCCGACCGCGGCAGGCAACGGCAGCTACGGGCGCATCCGCGGCGAAGGCGATGCCCAGACGATCAATTTCACTGGCGGCGGATCGATCAGCGTGACCGGTGGCACACAGGGTGCCCGGAATTTCGCCGAGATCCGCGCCGGAAGCGGCACGCAGACGATTTCGGGTTCGCCTTCGATCGTCCTGACCGGCGGGGCGAGCGGAGGCGTAGCGGGCGACGGGAACTATGCCGGGATCTACACCGGATCCCTCGCGCAGACGATCACTTCCGGCGACATGACGCTGAATGCAGGCGCCGGCGGGATCAACAACTCCGCTTTCGTGCAGGCGGCGGTGCAGAACATCGCCGTGCATGGAAACCTGGCGCTCATCGGCGGAGGATCGGCGAACGGGCCCATCAACGGCGGCGGAGCGGGAATCGGCGGGCGCGGCGGCAGCAGCCCGACCGCGACCAACCTGCAGCTCGCGGTGGATGGCAACATCACGCTGACCGGCGGAAGTGTTTCGGGCGTCGACATCGGCAGCGGTTTCGCAGGCGGCCAGGCGACGGACATGACAATTACCGCGGGAGGCAACGTCACGTTGAATCCCGGCACCGGTGCGGGTGCAAGGCTCGGCACCCCGGCTGCGAATCCGGCAGGCGGCAACATATCGGTCACCGCAGGCGGGGCGATCGCGCTCAACGACAGCGCGACCGTGGGCTCTGCGATCAGGACGGCAGGCAACGTCACGCTGAAGGCGGCATCGATCAGTGAAGGCACGAACGGGCTGAGCCTGATCGGGGCAAGTGCGCTGACCACGACATCCACGACCGGCGCGACGGCGCTCAATTCGATGTCCGTCGGGTCGCTGAACGCGACTTCCGGCGGCGCGCTGAACCTCGGGCAGGGGACGATCGGCGGCACGCTGGTGGCGACCAGCAGCGCGGGTCCGATCACCCAGGCGGGCCCGCTGCTGGTCGCCGGCACGTCGAGCATCACGGCGGGCGCGGCGCCGATCACGCTCACTTCGGCAAACGACTTCACCGGCACGGTGCTGCTGGGCAATTCGGGGCCGAACGCAGTGCAGGTCAGCGACATCAATACGATCACGTTCACCAACATGGTCCTCGGCGGGAGCCTGACCGTGAACGCGCCGACGATCATCGCGCACGATACGACCACCACCGGAAACCAGGTATGGAACGGGAGCGTGACCTTCAACAGCACCGAGACGACCAACGGCGGAAGCTTTACGGTCACCGGGAACACGACGCTGGGCAACGGACTGACAGTCAACGCGGGGAGCGGTAACGTGACGTTCCAGGGCGCCGTGAACGGTACGCAGACCCTCGTGGTGAACAGCAGCGGATTCACGAACTTCGTGGGCACAGTGAGCCCCACGGTATCCTTGTCGATCTCGGGCGCTTCCAACGCACCGACCACGACGACCCAGGCAGTGACTTCGGTAGTGGCGTCCACGGTGAGTTCGCTCGCTACCGACGTGGTTTCCGCATCCCCGCTATCCGGTTCGACTTCGGCGTCGACTTCGACCACGAGCGCGGGCGCGGCCGCGGCGACCATCGCTGCGGCCGGCGGCCCGCCACCGGCGCCGCTGACCGCCGCGACCTCCACCGAGGCGGGCACCACGCGACTGACGGCGAGCAGCGGGGTCTCCAAGGAGACGATCCGGCAGGTCGACCAGCAGATCCAGCAAGCGCGCACGCAGATGTTCTCGGGGGCACTGACTCAGCTCGCGCAGGATCCTTCGGTCGCAGATGTGCCGGAATGCGGCACTGGCGGCGGCAGCGTTTGCGTCAAGCAGGGCAAGCGGAAAAAATCGGCCTCGCTCGCCGCGGGCGCAGAACCGGTGATCAAGCGCAGGCTGGCCGTGCTGTTCGGCAATGATCGCTACCTCGCGCCGATTCCCGCGCTGCAAACGCCGGTGCATGACGTGGAGGAGATCGGCAAGGTGCTCCAGGACAAGCTCGGCTACGAAACCCGGATCGTCAAGAACGCGACCAAGGAGGCGATCGTCAACGAACTGAACGACCTCGTCACCGGGGTCGACGAGGACGACAGCGTCCTGGTGTACTACGCGGGCCACGGCTACCAGGCCGACAAGGGCGGCGGCGGGTACTGGATCCCGGTCGATGCGAACAACAGCGACGCCTCCTCGTGGATCTCGAACAGCGCGATCTCCAAGTTCCTCGCCAACATGGCGTCGCGCCAGGTGATGCTGGTCTCGGACAGCTGCTACTCGGGCACGCTGGCGCAGGAGCAGAAGGTGTCGGCTTCCGAAAGCACGGTGTTCGACCGCAAGGAGATCCTGCGCAAGCGCTCGGTGCTGGTGATGTCCTCCGGCGGCAACGAGCCGGTGTCGGACGGCGGCCACGAAGACCACTCGCTGTTCGCGTATCACCTGCTGCGGAACCTGAAGAGCATCGACGCCGACCTGGTCGGGTCGGACATCCATGCGCGGGTGCATGCGGCGGTGACCAAGGAATACCCGCAGGATCCGCAATACGGTGCGGTCGTGTCCGCCGGCCATGCCGAAGGCGGTGAATACTTGATAATGAAGAAATGACGATACATCGCTCGCGGCTGGTCGCCGCATGGCTGTGCGCGGGATCCTTGCTGCCGGCGGGCGTGCTCGCCGCCGACCCGCCGACGCCGGGGCAGATCTTCCAGCAGCAGCAAAGGCCGGAATCGCAACCGCGGCTGCCGGACACGAAGCCGCCCGCGGTAGAAGAGAAGGAGGACGCAGGCGACTTCACCCCGGCCGGGCGCAAGCAGGAGCAGGCGCCCGCGGCGACATCCGCCACGCGCAAAGTGCCGGTCAAGGCCTTCCGCCTCGTGGGGCTCACGGTGGCCCCCGAACAGGTGGTGCAGGCGTTGCTCGAAAAGCACCGCAACCGCGAATCCACCGTCACGGAATTGCACGAGGCTGCCACCGTCGTGCAGGACTACATCCGGACGCTGGGCTATTTCGTCCGCGTTTACGTGCCGACCCAGGACGTGAAGGACGGGGTCGTGGAACTGCGCGTCGTCGAAAGCCGGATCAGCACAGTCGACGTCCAGCGCGGAGAAGGGCTGCGCGTCGACAATGCAACGCTGACGAGATATTTCGAGCACGGCAAGGATGAACTCCTCAAGCAGGAGCAGATGGAGCACGACCTGCTGCTGGTGAACGAACTGGCCGGCGTGCGCGCGCGCGCGATCCTGGTGCCGGGCAAGGAGCCGGGAACCACCACGCTGCTGCTGAGCGCGATGGCCGACCCGTTCGTGCAGGGCTATGTCTCGGCGGACAACGCGGGCAACAAGTTTACGGGGCGCGAACGCGCGGATGCCGACTTGCGGCTGAACAGCCCCTTCGGCAACGGCGACCAGTTCAATGCGCACGCCTCGGTCTCCAGGCACAGCAACTTCGTGCGTGCCGGCTATTCCGTGCCGGTGAATTCCGCCGGGCTGTCGGTCGGCGGCGCGTACTCTTACAACGACTACCGCCTGTGCTGCGATTTCGCGGCGCTCGACCAGACCGGCTGGGCGCGCTCGGGCAACCTGTTCGCCAACTACCCGATCGTCCGCTCGCTGACGAGGAACGTCTCCGCTTCGCTCGTCTACGCCGACCGCCGGATCGTCGGACGGTCGCTCGGCACGCTGAGCAGCGACCATCGCATCGACTCATGGACGCCGGGGATCTTCGGCGACTGGCAGGACAAGTTCTGGGACCTGTCGGCGCGCACCAGCTGGTCGGTGCAGCTGACTGCGGGCAGGGTCGACCTTTCGCCCTCCCCGGACCGGGCTGCGGATACGGCGACCGCCGGCACGAGCGGGCGCTTCCAGAAGACCCTGTTCAACGTGGCGCGCCTGCAGAAGCTGGGCGATACCTGGACGCTGATCGCCTCGGTGCGCGGCCAGTACGCGGGCAAGAACCTCGACTCGTCCGAGAAGCTGATCCTCGGCGGCGTGGGCGGCGTGCGCGCCTATCCGACCGGCGAGGCGGTCGGGGACTCGGGATTCGTCGTCAACGGTGAACTGCAGCGAGAAATCTTCCCGCAGTGGGTCGGCAGCCTGTTCTACGACTACGGCTACATCCAGCTGCACCAGGACCCTTGGGCCAACTGGCAGTCGGGCAACCCGAACATCCGGAACAAGTACGGCCTCAGCGGCGCCGGCGTCGGGGTGACGTGGCTGCCCAATCCGCGAACCACTTTTCGCGCAATGGTGGCCACGCCCGTGGGCTCGAACCCCGGCCGCGACGTCAGCGGCCGCAACAGCGAGAACGCGAAGGACGGCGCGCGGCTGTGGCTCGCGCTCAGCTGGAGTTTCTAGCGGCTTATTTCCCGCCGGCCTCGAACTGCCCGACTTCGGTCAGGCCCACCTGTTCGGCAAGCGCGGCACGGCTCTTGCGCGCGAGTGCGTTGCCCTTGTCTGCGTCGAGCGCCTGGCCGATGTTTTCCAGCGCGTCGTACCAGAGGCCCTCTTCGGCATAGACCTTCGCGCGGGCGAGCTGGTCACCGCCTTCTTTCTGCAGCCGGTTCTGCAGCTTCGACCACGCATTGGTCCGCTGGATCGTCCCGCTGGCCACTGCGCGCGCGGCCGGCCGGTTCGGCGCCTCGTCGACCAGCAGCACGCGCCACCGGTACTCGGTGCGCGGCTGCAGCTCGAGGGCGAACTCGGAAAGCTTGATGCGCTGGACCCCGGCCGCCGTCACCGCGGGCAGCGATTGTTCGAGCAGCGGCTTCGACGGGTCATCCGTGTAGACGGTGAGGGCGACCTTCGCATTCGTCGTGTCCGAAGCGAACCAGAAGAGGTCGGGCTTTGCCTTGGTCGTGAAGCCGATGTCCGCCGGGGCGAGCACGTAGACCCTCGGGAGTTCCGTCCCGACGCCCCGGGAGCCCCCGCCTACCCGGCTGGCCGGCGCGCCGCGCACCGGCGGCTTGTAGACCGGCGCGTCACCGCTCCCCTGCGCGATTGCGCCCTGGGCGGCAAGCATCAGCAGCGATGCCGTGATGCCCAGCGCGACAGACGATTGGTGCCCGTGTTTCATTTTGCCTCCCTTTGCGTTTCGCCTTCCACACCATCCACATAATACGCCTGGATCTTTTCTTCCTTGCCTTTCAACTCGACCGAACCGACCGGGATCACCCGGATCGTTTCGTCCAGCAGGCGCCGCGTCGAATGGCCGATCGTGATCGTGCAACTGCGTTCCTTCGCCTGCGGCAGGTCGATCGTCTTGCCGGCCGATTCGAGCCGGTTTGCGGTGTTCACGGTATCGCCGATCACGGTGTATTCGAGCCGGTCCGTGCCGCCAAGGCAGCCGGCGACGAGCGGGCCGGTGAAGATCCCGACCCGCATGCGCATCGTCTTCCTGCCTTCCGCAGCCCACTTCGCGTTCAACGCGTCGAGAGTGCGCCACATCTCGAGCGCGCATTCGACCGCGTTCCTCGCATCGGTGGCCATGCCCGCTTCCGTGTGGCGCGGGAAAGGCACGCCGAAAACGGCCATCACCGCGTCGCCGATGTACTTGTTGACCACGCCCTTGTGGTTGACGACGCACTGGCTCATGGCCTGCATGTACTCGTTCAGCCAGTCGAACAGCTCGGCCGGGTTCATGCCTTCCGACACCGTGGTGAAGCCCTGCAGGTCGGTGAACAGCACAGTGGCGGTGAGTGGAACCGGCCTGGGGCGGTTGTTTTCCAGGAAGTCGTCGCGGCTGCGCCAGATCTCCTCGGCGATGTCTTTCGACACGTGCTGCGAAAACAGGTGCATCACCCGGTTGCGCTGCTCCTTCTCGAACTGCGACGCGAATGCCGATGCGGCCGTCAGGCACGCGATGCACGCGATCAGCGGCGCGACCACGGGCATCCACAGCGCAAGCGCGAACAGGGCGTAGCTGATCGCCACGATGGTCGCGGTGGCGGCAACGACGGCCAGCAGGAAATGGCCGAGGTCGCGCACGAAGAAGCCGATCAGCGCGCCCAGGATCCCGGCGAGGAAGATCCAGGTGATCTCGATGGTGTCGCTGAGCGGGGCCAGCGGCCTGGCCTCGCCGGTGGCCATGCGCAGCAGGTGGCTCACGATATGGCCGTGCAGTTCGGCGCCGATCATGTGCTGCTCGTCGCCCTTGGTGCCGAAGCTGAGCGGGGTGTAGAACGAGTCGTTGATGCTCTTGGCCGAGGTGCCCACCAGCACGACCTTGCCGGCGATCGCGGACGCATCCGGCGGCCTCTTCAGCATCTGCTCCACGCCGTAGCTCGGGAAATGCGATTTCATTCCCTTGAAGTCGAGCATGAACTGGTAGCCGCCGGCGTCGGCGTTCACGTATCCGCCGTCGTCCTTCTCGAAGGGGGGAATCGAGGTCTCGCCCAGGCGCAGGATGTCCGGGTTCGCCGGATCGGGCTTCAGCCGGTGGCCGCCTGCCTTCAGGTACATGACGGCCAGCTGCAGCGGGAACGAGAACGCCGAAGCCTTGCCGTCATCCAGCACCAGCAGGCCGCGCCGGACGATCCCGCCGGGGTCGTCGAGCAGGTCGTTGAAGCCGACTTGCGCGTCCTTCTTCTGCAGGGCGGCGGGTGCCGGAACCCGGTGCCCGTCCTTGTCGGCGAACTTCATGACCCAGACGATGTTGCTGTTTTCCTCGAGCAGCTTCGCCAGCCGCTCGGTCCCGGGCGGGACCGGGAAGTCGCGGTAGATGTCGATCCCGATGGCCGCCGGCTTCATCGACAGGAGTTTTTCCAGCAGCTCGGCCAGCGTTTCGTCGGTGGTCGGGAAGCCGAGCCGCTGCAGGTCCTCTTCAGTGCGGTAGACCATGACGATGCGCGGGTCGACCTCGTGGCCGGCGCGCGTGCGGATGCCGAGGTCGTAGGCCATCAGCTCGAGCGGCACGAGTGCCCCGAACGCGCGCACGAGAAGGATCGTGGCCAGGATCGCGGCGGTCACTATCGTCGCGATGATCACAGGCTTGCGGCGCGCGACTTGCGCCTTGAAGGAATTGAGATCCATTTTCGTCAATTGAACGCGACGGACAGGCCGCCGCGCCCAGACACTAGCATTGATCCGGCCGTCTGCGCGCCGGCCGGCAGGTCAAAAAAGATCATCGCGCGGGCCGACTGTCCTTGGACCGCAGGTAGACGGCCAATCCCGCGAAACTTCCGATTGCGAGCATCGAGAATACCGCGCGGTACGCGGCTTCCGGCACCGCAGCCCCCGGCGCCTGGACCTGCGCGCCGACCAGCCAGCCGCTCAATGCGGGCAGTACGGCGGCACCGACCACCTGGGCCATGTTGACCGTCGTCACGCCGCGGCCTGCGAGCGCGTCCGGGAAGAGGGCGCGACCCTGCGCGACGATGACGATCGAGTACGAAGAGAGAAAGGGGATCGCCATCAGGAGCGCCACCGTGAGCCCGAGCGGCGGCCGCGTGAGCAGCGCGAGCGTGCCGAATACGGCGATCGAAGCGCCCGCCGCCGCGATCACGATCCGCTTGCGCGTGCCGAAGATGCGGTCCAGCGGGCCGAATGCGAGCAGGCCTGCGATCTGTGCGACGCCCATTGCAAGCAGGACGTTGCCGCGGGCGACGCCGTCGAGGCCATGCACGTCATGGAGATAGGGCCCGGCCCAGACGCCGAGCACCGTGACCATGCACGCGTAGGCGAAAGTGTGCATCGCGAGCACCGGCCCGAGGCCGGGCGTGCGCCAGACCTCGAGCAGTCCGCGCGCGATTTCGCCGGGCGACTCGATCCGCTTTGGCGCCGGGGGCGTGCCGGGCGGGTCGTCGCGCACCAGCCACCAGAAAAGCAGCGCCACCACCGCCGTGATCGCGGCAAGGACGTCGAACGCGTTGCGCCAGCCGATGTTCCCGGCCGCCCATGCAAGCGGTGTCGCCGCCGCCAGCGTGCCGATATTGCTCGTGGCGAACACCCAGGACAGGACCAGTGTGAACCGCTGCACGCCGAACCAGCGCGAGCACAGGAAGACCGCCGACATGAAGCTCGCCGAGCACCCGAGGCCGACCAGGAACCGCGCCGAGACGAGTTCGCCTGCGCTCGCCGACCGCGCAATCCACAATGCGCCGATTACCGCGAGCCCGCTCACCGAGGCCAGCGTGGCTCGCGCCCCCCAGCGGTCGAAGGCTACTCCTACCGGGATCTGCGCCACGAGCAACGCGAGGAAGAAGGCCCCGCCGGCGAAGCCGAGGTCGCGGGCGCCAAGGCCGAGTTCGGCCGCGACCTCGGGACCGATCACGCTGTTGGACACCCGGTAGAACTGGCTGAGCGAGGTCACTGCAGCCAGCAACAGGAAGAGGACGACCGCCGCGCGCCCCCGGGCGCCGGCCGGTGGCGGTACGCGTGGCTCGCCTGGCACCGCCTTACTCAAAGAGGTTGACTGCCCCGTCGAGGCCGGAGTGATTGAGCGCGTAAGTCGCCTTCGCACGCACTACCGGCTTGGCGCGGTACGCGATCGAGGTGCCCGCCGACTCGAGCATCGGGATGTCGTTGGCGCCGTCGCCGATGGCGATCGTCTGCTCGGTCGAGAACCCGAGCGCATGCGTGAGTTCCGCGAATCGCTTTGCCTTGGCTGCGGCGTCGACGATCTCGCCCGACACGCGCCCGGTGAGCCTGCCGCCTTCGATTTCGAGCACGTTCGACAGCGTGTGGTCCAATCCCAGGCGCTTCTGGATGCGTTCGGTAAAGAACGTAAACCCGCCGGAAACCAGCAGGGTCTTGATCCCGAGCCCCTGCGCGCGCGCCACCAGCGCCTCGGCGCCGGGGGAAAAGCGCAGCTTCTCGGCATAGACCCGGTCCAGCGCGTCCATGCCCAGCCCTGCCAGCAACGCCACCCGGCGCCTGAGGCTCTCCGCGAAATCGATTTCGCCCCGCATCGCGCGGGCGGTGATCGCGGCGATTTCGGGCTTGATCCCGAGCATGCCCCCGATCTCGTCGATGCACTCGATGGTGATCAGCGTCGAGTCCATGTCCATGGCCAGCAGCCTGAAGTCGGCGAACCGGCGGCCTTCGGGCACCCAGGCGTGGTCGAGCCGGCGCCGCTCGCAGTACGCCGCCACGCCGTCGTCGCCTTGCGGGGTACGCGAGGACACGCGCAGCCTCCAGGCCGCATGGGCCACCTGCTCGGTCGATCTTGCGCCGCTGAGCGCCGCCATCTGCGACGCATCCGAGGCGTCGATCCCTGCACCTTGGACGATGAGGTTCACTTCTTGTCGAAGCCCGCCTTGTCCCGCCAGGCCCGGGCCTCGGCGGCGTCGGAGGGCACGCCGAGGCCGAGTTCGTAGATCTTCGCGAGTTCGAGCATGGCGTTGCGGTTGCCGCCTTCGGCCGAGCGCAGGAACCACCCGTGCGACGCGACGAGGTTGCGCTCGACGCCCACGCCCTTCTGCAGCATCGTGCCGAGGAAGAACTGCGCTCCCGGGTGGCGCTGCTTCGCCGCGAACAGGAACCAGCGGGCCGCCTCGGTCGCGTTCGCCTTGACCCCGATCCCGTCCAGCAGGAATTCGCCGTATAGCGCCTGCGCCGCGGCCAGCCCGGACAATGCCGCCTTCTCCATCCACTTGGCCATCTCGGCGTTGTCGCGGGCCACGCCCTTGCCGTTCGCGTAAAGGAGGGCGAGGTTGTATTGCGAAACCGCGAAGCCCTGCTCGGCCGCGGCGCGGTACCAGCGGGCGGCCTCGGCCGGGTCGGCCTGCGTACCGCGGCCGTCGACATACATCGCGCCGAGGTTGTTTTGCGCCGCCGCCATGCCGGTGTCGGCGGCCTTGCGATACCAGCCCAGCGCCTCGACCGGATTTCCGTAGGGGGCCGGTGCCCGCTCCAGGGCGAGGCCGAGGAGGAACTGCGCCTGCAGGACGTTCTCGGCCGCGAGCGGTTTCAGCGTATCGATCGCCTGGGCGAAGTCGCCGCGCGACAGCGAGCCCTGCGCGGGCGCTACCCGCGGATCGGCCTCGGGCGTCTGCGCCGTCGCCGGCAGTGCAAGCCAGGCGAGCGCAAGTACCGCTGCGAGGAACCCGTGCTTCACGCCGCGAGCGCCTTGAAGGCGTCCTTTGCCGCCTGCGCCCTTTCCTGCCACGAGGGAAGCTTGGCCTCGATGCGCAGCTTCTCGGGGCCGGCCAGGCGCCAGTTGCGGCGCTTTTGCATCAGGTCGATGATTTTCGCGCCATCCACGGCGCCGGTTGCGCCCTTGCCGAACTGCAGGACCACCGATTCGTGGGTGGCGTCCAGGCGCGTGACACCAAAGGGCCGGGCCAGGATCCGCAGCGCGTGGCATTCGAGCAGCGCCTTGGCCGGCTCGGGCATCGCGCCGAAGCGGTCGACCAGCTCTTCGTGCATCGCATCGAGATCCTCGCGCGACTCGCAGTTGGACAGCCGCTTGTAGAGCGTAAGCCGCTCGTGCACGTCGCTGCAATAGGTGTCCGGCAGCAGGGCGGGCACATGCAGGTTGATCTCGGTGGTGATGCCCTCCGAATCTTCGAGGTCGACGATCTTGCCGGCCTTGAGCGCCCGCACCGCGCGCTCGAGCATCTGCGTGTAGAGCGAAAACCCGATCTCCTGGATCTCGCCCGACTGCGATTCGCCGAGCACCTCCCCGGCGCCGCGGATTTCGAGGTCGTGCATCGCAAGGTAGAAACCCGAGCCGAGTTCTTCCATCATCTGGATCGCTTCGAGCCGCTTCTTCGCCTGCGCGCCGAGGGCCTCCTCCTCCGGGGTCAGCAGGTAGGCATAGGCCTGGTGGTGCGAGCGCCCGACGCGGCCGCGGAGCTGGTGCAGCTGCGCAAGCCCGAACTTGTCGGCCCGGTTGATCAGGATCGTGTTGGCATGCGGGTTGTCGATCCCGGTCTCGATGATCGTCGAGCAGAGCAGCACGTTGTGGCGCTGCTGGGTGAACTCGCGCATCACGCGCTCCAACTCGCGCTCGCGCATCTGGCCGTGTGCGATCGCAATGCGCGCCTCGGGCAGCAGGCGCGCGAGCCTTTCCTTCATGCTGTCGATCGTGTCGACCTGGTTGTGCAGGAAATACACCTGCCCGCCGCGCTTCAACTCGCGCAGCGACGCCTCGCGGATGATCCCGTCGGACCATGGCGAGACGAAAGTCTTGATCGCGAGGCGCTTTTGCGGCGCGGTGGCGATGACCGAGAACTCGCGCAACCCTTCGAGCGACAGCGCGAGCGTCCGGGGGATCGGCGTCGCGGTGAGCGTGAGCACGTCGACTTCGGCGCGGAGCGCCTTCAGGGCCTCCTTCTGGCGCACGCCGAAGCGGTGCTCCTCGTCGATGATGACCAGCCCCAGGCGCGCAAACTTCGCATCCTTGGATATCAGCTTGTGCGTGCCGATGACGATGTCCACCGCGCCGGCGGCCATGTCCTTGAGGACCTGGGCGGCTTCCTTGCCGGTGCGGAACCGCGACAACTCGGCGATCTTGACCGGCCACTGGTCGGCGACATGCGCGAAGCGATCGGAAAATGTCTGGAAATGCTGCTCGGCGAGCAGCGTCGTCGGGCAGAGGATCGCGACCTGCCGGCCGCCGGCCACGGCGAGGAACGCTGCGCGCAGTGCGACCTCGGTCTTGCCGAAGCCGACATCGCCGCACACGAGGCGGTCCATCGGCTTGCCCGAGGTCATGTCCTCTACGACGG
>CAZREB010000034.1:0-47743 GCA_964599095.1 uncultured Bordetella sp. | reverse complement strand
CCTGCGCCCCCCGCACCTGCGCCCGCGCCCCCCATGCTCAACGCCCACAATGCCGCACTCTCGGTCGCGCTCAGTTCGATGTTGTGGGCCGCCGTGCTCACATTCGCATGGTCGATGTAGGCAGACACCGTGTTCGCCACGACGTTGGTTGCGGTCGATGCGCCTACCGCTCCCGCCGCACCACCGCCAGACCCGCCTGCGCCAGCGCCCGCCAAGCCGCCAGCGGTCGCCACCAGAACCGCGAGATCGGTGGCCGTCAGCGTAACCGCACCGCCCGTGGCTCTCACGTCGCTCGCGGTCCCGCTGCCACCGACATAAGCCGATACAGTGTTGGTCACGGTATTGACCGAGGCGGCCCCACCGGCTGCCGCCGCCGCGCCGCCGCCCGCACCGCCGGCGCCGGCACCCGCGCCTCCGATGCTCAGCGCACTGACAATCCCGGTCTCGGAGGCCTTCAACTCGATCGTGCCGGCAGACGTCACCTGCGACGAATCGATGTACGCCTTGACTTGATTCGTCGTCGTATTCGTCGCAACCGACGCGCCCACGGCGCCCGCGGCGCCGCCCCCCGAGCCGCCTGCACCCGATCCCGCCATGCCGCCGCCAATGGCAGCGATGACGCTCGTGTCGATTGCCGTGAGCTTGACCGACGTCGCCGTCGGCGCGGTCACGACACTGTTGTTCTCAATGTAAGCCAGCGTCTTGTTGCTCGTGACGTTTACCGAGGCCGCGCCGGCCACCGCGAGCACCGCGCCGCCACCCGCGCCGCCGGCACCGGCACCGGCGCCCCCCATGCTCAACGCCCACAATGCCGCGCTCTCGGTCGCAGTCAACTCGATATTGTTTGCCGCCGTGCTCACGTTTGCGTGGTCGATGTAGGCGGAGACCGTGTTCGCCACCACGTTGTTCGCGGTCGAGGCGCCGATCGCACCGGCAGCGCCGCCGCCGGAGCCACCGGCACCCGCACCCGCCAGACCGCCCGCCGTCGCGACCATGACTGCAACGTCGCTCGCCGTCAGGATCACTGCACCGCCCGTGGCTCTCACCACACTCGACGTCCCGCTGCCGCCTATATAGGCCGATACCGTGTTGGTTACGGTATTGATCGAAAAGGCTCCCGCAGCGGCCACCGATACCCCGCCGCCAGACCCGCCCGCACCCGCGCCCGCGCCGCCAATGCTGAGCGCGCTGACGATCCCGGTCTCTGACGCGTTCAGTTCAATCGTGCCCGCCGAGGTCACCTGCGACGAATCGATGTACGCCTTGACCTGGTTGGTTGCGGTGTTGGAAGCCACTGACGCACCCACTGCGCCGGCCGCACCGCCACCCGAGCCGCCTGCACCCGAGCCGGCCATGCCTCCGCCGATGGATGCGATCACGCTCGTGTCGGTCGCGTTGAGCTTGACCGACGTCGCCGTCGGCGCTGTCACGACACTATTATTCGAAATGTAAGCGAGCGTCTTGTTGCTCGTGACGTTCACCGAGGCCGCGCCCGCACCTGCAAACGCTCCTCCGCCACCCGACCCTCCGGCACCGGCACCTGCGCCGCCCATGCTCAGAGCCCACAGCGCCGCGCCCTCGATCGCCGTCAACTCGATATTGTTCGCCGCCGTGCTGACGTTCGAATTTTCGATTGAAGCACTGACCGTGTTCGCAACTACGTTGGTCGCATTCGATACGCCCACTGCACCCGCCGTCCCACCACCCGATCCACCGGCACCCGCACCCGCCAGGCTGCCCGCGGTTGCCACCATGACCGCCAGATCTTTCGCAGTCAGCGTTACGGCTCCGCCAGTCGCGCTGACAACGCTTTGCGCAGTCGATCCGAGAATTGCCGCCGAAACGGTATTCGTAATCGTATTGACGGCCGCAGAGCCCGCTCCGGCGCCACCGAAGCCGCCCCCCGAACCGCCTGCACCTGCGACCGCCGCCCCGATCGCCAACGCGCTGACGATCCCGGTCTCGCTCGCCGAAAGTTCAATGGCACCGGCCGAGCTGACCTGCGACGAATCGACATACGCCTTGGTCTGGTTCACGACAGTATTCGTAGCGACCGACGCGCCCAGCGACCCGGCGGTTCCACCGCCCGAGCCGCCGGCCCCGGAGCCGGCCAGCCCGCCGCCGATCGAGGCAACGACGCTGCCGTCGGTAGCAACGATCTTGACAGTCGTACTTGCGGGCGCGGTCACAATACTGCCACCGGAAACATAGGCGAGCGTCTTGTTGGCGACAACATTGACCGCGGCCGCCCCCGCAACGGCACCAGACGTTCCACCACCCGATCCGCCCGAGCCCGCTACTGAACCGCCCACGGCAAGCGCGGTCGTTTGCGCCAGGTTGCTGGCCGTGATCTCAATGTTGCTCGCCGCGGTGCTTACGCTCGATCCTTCAACGTACGCGCTGACCGTATCGGTCACTACGTTGGTCGCGCTGGAGAGCCCGACGGCACCGGCAGTACCTCCGCCCGAGCCACCCGCGCCTGCGATGGCGAGGCTCCCCGCAGCTGCAACGAGGACCTCGAGATCAATCGCAGTAACGGTGACTGCGCCGCCGGAGGCTGTGACGCCCTTGCCCGTGCCGGAACTGGCCCGGATATACGCTGCGACCGTATTGGTCACGGTGTTCACTGCAACGGAGCCCGATCCGGCCCCGCCGAATCCGCCGCCCGATCCTCCGGCACCGGCCACCGCAGCGCCGACACTGAGTACGCTGTAGACGCCGGTTTCCTTCGCCGTCAATTCGACGGTTCCAGCGGAGGTGACTTTGGACGCGTCGACGTACGCCTTGGCTTCGTTCACTGTCGTGTTCACGGCAATTGCGGCGCCCAGCGAGCCTGCTTTGCCGCCACCGGACCCACCGGCGCCGGATCCGGCCAACCCACCTGCAATTGCAGAAACCACAGCGCCGTCTGTCGCAGTCAATTTCACGGCGCCGCTCGTGAGCGTCGTCACGTCGCTGGCAGCATCGATATGGGCGTGCGCCGAGTTCTTGACGATGTTGATGGACACTGCCCCGGCCAATGCCACCGACGTTCCGCCGCCTGATCCGCCGGATCCGGTAACCGCACCGCCGACAGTCAACGCGGTAACAACGCCGGTTTCGCTTGCGCTCAATTCGATATTGTTCGCCGTGGCCTTGACGCTCGACCCGGAAATAGAGGCACTGACCGTATTGACGAGATCGTTGTTGGCGATCGACAGGCCGACCGCTCCGGAACTCGCTCCCCCGGAACCGGACGCCACGCTGATCGCGAGGCTGCCGGCGACCGCCGTCACCGCGGTCGTATCGGTCGCGGTCAGCTTGACGGATCCGCCCGAGGCGATGACGCCACGCGTCGCCGCATCGCTGTTCGTTATGTAGGCCGAGACCGAATTGACGATGACGTTGACGGAGATCGACCCTGCGCCTGCGCCGGCGCCAGCCCCGCCGCCCGCCGATTCGGTATTCGAAGTGGCACTGTTGGTCGAAGACGTCTGTGCCTCTTTGCCTTTGCCCGCAACGTTCGAACCGGAATTGGATTCCAGGCCGTTGTTGCAATCATGCTCGCCCGAACTCGGGTTCCCCTCAGATGGCCCGGGGTCGGTTCCTGAACCAGGGCCCGATCCGGAACCGGAGCCCCCGCCACTACCGCCACCGCCGCTTGACCCTGCCGACACCGCCACGGCTGCACCAATGCTCGCGGCGGTTATGGCGCCGGTCGAAGAAGCATTGATGTCGACCGCTGTCGCCGACACGACCCTCGCGGTATCGATGTAGGCCTTGACCGTGTTTACAACCGTATTGACACCAATTGCGATCCCGACGGCTGCAGCGTTCGAGCCTTTGCCGATCCCGAGGGATACGCCACCCGCGATGGACAGCACGATGTTGTTGTCGGCCGCCGTCAGCGAGACGGCTCCACTCGTGGTCGTGACCACGCTGTTGGCGCCGATGTAGGCCTGCGTGGTCCCGGTCAGTACGTTGACGGTGACCGATCCCGCCACCCCGACTTGCCCGCCCGCGCCTGCAACGGCGGCGGTTACGAGACTGAGTGTCGGCGTTGCGCTGATCGCGAGAGAGCCGGCGGTGAGCGTTACGCCCGTTCCGACGTAAGCCTCTACCGTCGACAGTCGGATCAAAGTGGTGTTTGCGATGCCGACGCCGGCCTTGGTGCTGGCCGCAACGACCCCGGAAAGCAGCTGAAAATTCGCGGTGTCGGTAGCTGAGATGGCCATTGCGCCGCCCGACCGCACGCTGGCGTTGTCGTCGATGTAGGCACGTGTTCCCGCCGTGGTGCCCGGGTTCATGACGAAGATCCCGAACGAGCCACCGATGCCTGCGGTGCTTTTCGCCGCCGCAAGCGAAGCCGCAACCGAAAGCATGTCCTCGGTTGCCGTCGCCTGGACGGTTATGTCCCGCGCGGCGCTCACATTCGTCGAGCGGCCGATGTACGCGCGCACGTCCTTGTTGACGACATTGATGTTCAGCCCGACCCCAATCCCGGCCGCGCCTTTGCTGAGGGCCATCGCGCCCGCGACGGTCGCGATTTCGGTTGAATCCGTCGCACGTACCGTCACCGATTGGTTCGCCCCGGCGGTTGCCGTGTCGTTGATGCGTGCACCTTCATCGACGTACGCCTTGGTGCCCAGCGTAAATACGTCGATGATCAACGAACCCGCGACCGCGGCCTTGCCACCGTCTTCGGAAACGACCGCTCCACCGGCGGCAACTGCCGTGAACTTGCCAAGACGCGTCGGTACGGGCAAAGCGGGGGTCAGCGCCTGCTCCGCACCGGTTCCGACGGAGGTCAGGTCCACTGCCGTGTTGGTCAAAACGTCCGTTGCCGAGGCGGCCAGCCTGATCTTGTTGGCCGAACTGCCTTTTAGGACGTAGTACGTCGCGCCTTCCGTCAGGCCGCCGATATCGGTTCCGCCATCGCCGTGGTGATAGACGACGGCTTCGCCCGGAATCAGGGCCAGGGGGGCCCCAAGATCGATTTCATTGCCGGCAATGTCAACGTTGCTCGTCCCGTCGAAATTCACGGTTGCGATCGTGGGGGGCAATACGGGAGCGAGCTCGTGGTTTGCACCTGCGCCGCCCGCCGTGAGATCGACCGCCTTCCCGAGCGCGAGGTCGGCCAAGGACGCCGCCAGCTTGACCTTGCCGAGCGTACTCGCGGCCATGACGTAGTAAGTCGAACCGTCGGTCAGGCCGCCGATGGCCGTGCCGCCGTCGCCAACGTGATAGATGATCGGTTGCCCGGGCACCAGATTGAGCGCGCCGCCGAGATTGATTTCATTGGCCGCCAAATCGACATCCGTCGCGCCGTTGAATCCCTGCGCCGAGATGACGATCGGCACGGCCGGCGTAAGATCGTGCAGCGTCCCGGTTCCTGCCGCGGTGAGGTCCACCGCCTTGTTGGCGGCGAGATCGGCCAGCGATGCAGCCAGCTTGATCTTGTTGGGACTGCTGCCTTGGAGCACGTAGTACGTCCTGCCTGTTCTCAGCCCCCCGATATCCGTGCCGCTGTCGCCATGGTGATAAACGACGGGGGTCCCGAGCACGAGGCCGTACGGCGCGCCGAGGTCGATCTCATCCGTGGCCACGTCGACTTGGTTGCTGCCGTCGAACGTTGCGGTGGCAACCGCGTCGAGGTCGAGCGGGACGAGCGATCCATTGGCCGTGATCGTCGTTGCTTCGGAAACGTTCACGCGCGCATTCGTGCCGACGAACGCGCTGGTCGTGTGCCCGACTTCGTTGACCGCGATCGCCAGTCCGACGCCGGCCTGTTCGCCCTTGCCCGCGCCGCCCGCAATGATCTGGACGCCCATTGCGTCGACGGCGTTCACCGTCAGACCGCCGTTCGTCGCGCCGGCCACCACGTTGGCGCCAAGCGATGCTTCGGTGGTCAGGTGGATGACATTGATGCCGACCGAGCCGGCCACGCCGTAGTCCTTGCCGCCGCCCGCCGAAACGCCCCAGACGGTGAAGCTGTTGGTCCGGCCTGCGGGCGTTTTTGCTTCGACCGTGATCCCCGTCTGCCCTGACACGGTGGCGCCGGCGCCGACCAGCGCTTTGTTGTTCACCACTGCAACGTTCATCCCGACCGCCGCGCCGATGCTCGCGGTGGCCGCGGAGTTGAGCGCGGTGCCGAGCGCTTTCGTCGAGAGGTTCGCTTCGCTCGTGGCACGCACCGTAAGCATCGCGCCCGACTGGACCGTCAGACCCGCGGCGATCGACGCGGTGTTGTTGACGGCCATGACGTTGAAGCCCAGCGCGGCGGCGACGCCGACTTTGGCGCCGTTCTCCTGGCCGGACTGGCCTTCCGCCGTGCAGTCGGCCTCCGAAGCTTTGCTGTCCGCGGACGGAACCTGCTTGGTCTCGGTGCCGGTGTTCGGGCTGTTGGCCTGTGCGTTCGCCTCATCGTCGGCCTTCCGGCCGCCGTTCTGCTCGCTCTTGTTGCCGCTGGAACTCGCGGTAATCCCTATCGTGGCCGAAACATCGGACGCCGACAGGATGCTGATCGCCCCGGTCGCGGCAATGTTCCGGTCGGTTGTCGCCAGCGTCGTATCGACGCCCAGGTTGAGACCCACCGTCGCGCCAACCGCGACCTTGTCTCCCGCCGCGGTCGCGTTCGCGGAAGTGGTGATCACTCCCGTGTGATCTGCCGAAATCGTCACCGCCCCCGACAGCGCAAGCGTGCTCGAACCCGAATAAGTGCCAAGCCGGGCGGTCGTCATGTTATTGACGATCGCGAGTGACACGGCCGGGCTCACCGCAACGCCGCCTGCCGAGCCGGCCTCGACGCTGGTGTTGACCGTATGGCTGGAAACCGCGGTCAACGAAAGGTTTTGCGCCGTGCCGCGAAGTACCGCCGCATCCTCGACCTCGGCTCGCGTGGAGTTGAACAGCAACGCGTTGATCGCGACCGACGCACCGACTCCGGCCTTGCCGCCGGAAGCCTTGGAGGTTGCCTTGGCCGTAGTGACCTGGGTGTTTTCGGCAGCGAGCGTCACGCTCCCGCCGTTGACCAGCACGTTGGCGCCGGAACCGATAAAGGCCTGGGTCTTGTCGACCACGACGTTGACCGCGAGAGCGCCGGCGACGCCGACGTTCTTGGACCCGGCACCCGAAATCGCGTCTGCCCTTACCGCATGGCTGCGGTCGCCGCCCACGTTCTCCATGAGCGCTTCGATCTTGACGCCGCCAGCAACCACAGTGGCGTTGTTGCCGATCGACGCCTCGTTCAGCATGTTCGAGACATTGAGTGCGACCGCGGCGCCGATCCCGACTTTCGTGTTGGCGCCGCCTTCCACCGCAGATCCATCCGCCTTGGCGGCCGCGTCCGTGTTGTTGCTCGCACTCAACGTGAGCACTCCGCCTGCGCTCACGATCCCGTTGGCCGGAATGAATGCCAACGCCGAAGAATGCGAGATGTTCACGCTGACTGCCGCGGCCACGCTGACTCCGCCATCCGAGGTCGCGGCCTTCGGCGTAGCGTTCGTGGTGTCGGATCCCTTGGTGCCGCCTTCGGCCGCCTTCTGGTCTGCCAGGCCCTTCTGTGAACTCACCTCCTGGTCCACGCCGTCCTTGGGAGTGTCGGACTTCTCCTCCTCGACGCCGGCGGCGCTCGCTTTCGTCGACACCGAACTCGCTGCAGCGTTGTGTGCCGCGAATGTCATGTCGCCACCGAACGTCAACGTGCGGCTGGTGGTTGCCGAAGTGATGTCGACCGCCACATTCATGCCAAGGGCGATGCCGATCCCGGCCTTGCCGCCCCCTGCCGTACCGTCGGCCGTCGTCGTGGTCACCCCTTTGTGGCTTGCGGTCGCGGACAGTGCGCCGCTGCCTGTCAGCGGGTTTCCGGTGCCGATATTCGCGATCGTCGCATTGTTGACCACCGCCAGACCGACTGCGCCGCCGACGCCGACGCCGCTTCCACCGGCAGTGCCGCCGGCCTTGGCGGTCGTAACGGTCGTATTGTCTGAGTTCGACGCCAGCGAGAGATCGTGCAATGCGCCGGTCAGGGTGGCGCCATCCGCGAGCTCCGCCCAGGTATTGTTGTTGCTGATATTCAGCGCGAGGGACGCGCCCACGCCGACCTTGTCCGCTGCAGCCCCCGCCCCGTCGGGCTCGGCGGACACCGTGCTCACGGTCTTGTTGGCGGCCGTCAGCCGGACATCCCCGGTCCCGGTAAGCGTCACCGTCGCACCGCCCTTGACCTGCGCGACGCTTCGCGCGTCGGCAACGCT
Source organism: uncultured Bordetella sp. (assembly GCA_964599095.1). Classification (GTDB taxonomy): domain Bacteria; phylum Pseudomonadota; class Gammaproteobacteria; order Burkholderiales; family SG8-39; genus SZAS-79. The sequence continues at coordinate 39,512 of CAZREB010000034.1, read as the reverse complement.
GATCGCCACCGCGCCCGCCACGCCTACGTTGCCGCCCCCGGCACCGGATTTGGCCTCGGCACCGACGCGTTGAGTGGTGTCGCCGGCGACATCGGTCATGGTGGACTCGAGAACCAACCCACCAGCGGTGACCGTCGCGTTGCTGCCGATCGTCGCCTCGTTCACGGAGGCTACGACGTTCAATGCGACGGCGGCACCCACGCTCGCCACCGTCTTGCCGGTAGAGGTCGCGCTCCCGTCGGCGGTGGCTTTGCCGTCCGTATTGTTGCTCGTGCTCAAGGTCAGCACGCCGCCGGCACTCAGGATCCCGTTGTCTGGAATGAACGCGCGCGCAACGGATACGCTGATGTTCACTCCGATCGCCGCCGCAACGCTGACCCCGCCTTTGGAGGTTTCCGCTTTCGGCGCAGTATTGGTGCCTGTGCCGGTTGTGCCGCCTTCCGTGGCCTTCTTGTCGGCAAAACTGCCTTGCGAAGCCACCTGGTTGTCGACGCCACGGCTCGAATCGAGAGTCAGGTCCTGGCTGGCGCCCGAACCCGCACTTGTCAGGTCTATCGCTGTGCCGGCCTTGGCATTGGCGGCAGAACTCGCGAGTTTGACCTTGCCGGCGCTACCTTGAATTACGTAATAGGTCGTGCCGTTGGTGAGTCCGCCGATCGCCGTACCGCCACCAGAGTGATACACCACTGCCGCGCCTGCGGTCAGACCATTACCGGCGCCCAGGTCGATCGTATTGGCCGCGACATCGACTTTCGTCGCCGCGTCGAACGTCTTCTTGTTCGAAGCTGCGGGCGTGTCCGGCTCGCCTTCCACTCCTTCGGCGCTCGCCTTCGTGTCCACCGTGCTCGACCCGGCGTTGTGCGCCCCGAACGTCACTGCGCCGCCCGCCGTCACGGTCCGGTTCGTCGTCGCCGTCGTCACGTCTACCGCCGTGTTCATCCCCAGCGCAACACCCACCGCCGCCGTCGACCCTGAGGCTGCGGCATCCACTACCGTCGCGGTTACTCCCTTGTGCGTGGCCACCGCCGACAGATCTCCCGCCAGCACCAGCGTGCCACCCGATCCGATGTACGCAGTCGTTACACCGGTGGTCACCGCCAAGCTGATCGTCCCGCCGATCCCGAATCCGCTGCTCCCGGCCGCCGCCGCGCCTCCCGCGGTGCTTTTCGTGTTCGCCAACGTGTCCGACGACGCCGTCAGTGTCACGTTGTTGATTCCGGTGCCCCCGGCCTTGCCGACCAGCACCAGCGTGTCCTGCAGGCTCGCGCTCGTCGTCGTGTTCACGATGTCCAGCGCAACCGACGCACCGATTCCAAAACCTGCGCTTGTGCTCGAGCCCTTCGCCGTGCCCCGCGCCGCCTCCAGCTTGATCTTGTCCGTGCCGATCAGGATGACGTAGTACGTCGTCCCGTCGACCATCCCGCCGATGTCCGTCCCGCCCGAGCCCTTGTGGTACACGACGGCCTGGCCCGTCTTGAATCCGTGACCCGCACCGAGCTCGATCGTGTCGGCCGTGACGTCGACCTTCGCCGCCGCATCGAACGCCTTCGTACTCGTCAGGTCCTGTGCAGCACCCGCACCACCACCGGCCAGCGCGATCGCCGCACCCCCGGCCGTGGCCGACAGCTGCACCTTGTTTGCACCACTAAGAATCACGTAGTACGTCGTGCCATCGGTCAGCCCGCCGATCGCCGTCCCACCCGCGCCCACGTGATACACCACCGCCTGATTCGCCGTGAACCCGTGACCCGCGCCCAGGTCGATCGTGTGCGCCGTCGTGTCGACCTTTGTCGCCGCATCGAACACCTTTGCGCTCGACAGGCTCGCGGTGCCCGTGCCCGCAGCCGTCAGGTCGATCGCCGCCCCTGGCGCCCCCGGATTCACCGCCAGGCTCGTGCCCAGGATCACCCCGTTCTCGTCGGTGTCCTTCGCGCCCTGCGTCACACTGCCCAGGCCCAGATCCGCGATGGCCGTCGAACCACCCACCGCCTGGACGCTGAACGTCTTGCCGGTCGCCTGGCGCGTATCCGTCCAGATCGTCAGCGTCTTGGACGCTTCGAAGATCAGCTTGTTGTTGATGAACAGCACGTTCACCACTGCCGAGTCGGTCGCTCCCAGCTGACCCGCCGCCACCATCGACTGGCGCACCGCTTCCTTCAGGTCCGCCAGCCACGCAGCTTTCATCTGCGCGTCGGTACCCGTATAGGTCTTCGCGGCAACGCTCACAAAGAAGCGTTCGCTCGTCGTACCCACCCGCAGCCCGAAGTCCAGCGCCTCCGAGGTCGCCGCACCGCTCTTGGGCACCGCCACTGCGGTTCCGCCTTCCCGGCCGTAGAACACCGGGTTGCCCGTCTGCGTCATCGCCGTTGCCAGCTGCGTCGTACCCGCCACCGTGTGATCGATCAGCTTGAGGGCATGCGTCACCGCATCGAACTGCACCTCCAGCTTCACCGTCGTCCCACCCGGCTTGCCCGCAACGTTGATCTTGTCCACCACCTGCTGCAACGTCGTCGCTCCAGCAAGACTCACCCCGATCACACTCCCATCGCGCAACGTGAACTGCAGGTCGTTGCCGGTCGTCGCAAACGTCGCCTTGATCTCTCCGGCCGCGTTCCCGATCGCCGTGGCCAGGCTCACCGGATTGATGCTCGCCTCGTTCGTGGCGGAGGCTGTCTTCACCCCGCCACTGCCGGAGGCTTGCGCCGCGGCTTTCACCGCACTCGCACTGTTGCCCTCGGCGGCCAGGCGCACGTCACCGCCGTCGATCGTCACCGTCGTGACGTGACTCGCGTCGCTCCTGACTTCGGCCAGGTTGCGGTTGTCCACAATGTTCAGCGCCAGCGACCCCGCGACTCCCACTCGGCCGCCGCTCGCGCCCGACACCGCCTCCGCACCCACGGTCCCCGTCGTGTCTCCGCCCACGTCGGTCATCAGCGCCTCGACCGTCAGCCACTGCGCGTTCACCGTCGCGCCCGTACCGATCGTCGCCTCGTTGCGCGAACTGACCGCGTTGATCGCTACCGCCACTCCCACCCCGACACCGCCGCTGCCCGTGCTCGCCGTGCCATCGGCCTTCGCAACGCCGTCGGTGTTGTTGCTCGCGCTCAAAGTCAGCACACCACCCGAAGTCACTCGGCCGTTGTCGGGAACAAACGCCAGTGCCTGAGAGATCGACAGATTTACGGCCACCGCACCTGCAACGCTTACACCGCCCTGCGCACTCTCGGCTTTCGGCGCAGCCGTGTCCCCCGTACCCGTCGTCCCGCCTTCGCCCGCCTTCTTGTCCGCAAGACCCTTCTGCGCCCCGATCTCCTTGTCTACCCCGTCCTGCCCGCTGCCTTTTTGTTCCTCGCCTTCGCCCCCGGCAGCGCTCGCCTTCGACTCCACCGAGCTCGCGCCCGCGCTGTGCGCCACAAAGCTCACATCACCTGTCGTCGCATCGATCCAGCGCCGCGTCGTCGCCGTCGTGATGTCGGTGGCAACGTTCATCCCCAATGCGATCCCGACCCCCGCCGCCGAACCTGCAGCCGCCGCATCGGCCAGCGTGTTCGTCACGCCCTTGTGCGTCGCGCTCGCGCTCACCGATCCGCTCACCGTCAGCGTCGTCTCGCCCGCCTTCGGCGCCCCGATCTCCGCCTTCGTCGTGTTGTTCGACAGCGCAAAGCTGATCGCCCCGCCTACCCCAACGCCCGCGCCCGCGCTCGCCGCGCCCCCGGCTTTCGCCGTCGTCGTCGCCGTGTTGTCCGAGGCGGCCGACAACTTCACGTCCCGCGCACCGGTCAGCAGCACCGTGTCGCTTAACTCCGCCGTCGTCGCGTTGTTGCCGATTTGCAGCGCAACCGACGCCCCAACACCTACCTGCCCCGCAACCTTGCTCTGCGCATTCGCGATCACCGTGCTGTCGGTCGTGTTCTCCGCGCTCAGGGACACATCGCCCGCGCCAGTCAGGGTCACGGTCGTGCCACCTTTTACCTGCGCCAGCGCATTGCTTGGCGAAACGTTCAGCGCGAACGCACCCGCCACGCCCACGCCGCCGCCACTCGCACCCGCCGTCGCGCTCGCACCAAACGCGTGCGACTTGTCTCCACCCACGTCCGTCATCGTCGCGCCCAGCACCAACCCGCCGGCAGTCACCGTGGCGTTGCTGCCGATCGTCGCCTCGTTCACCGAGGCGGCCACGTTGATCGCCACCGCCGCCCCGACCGACGCGGCCTTGCCGGCCGTCGCGCTTCCGTCGGCGCTCGCCCTGCCGTCGGTGTTGTTGCTCGCGCTCAGCGTCAGCACGCCGCCCGCGCTCACGATCCCGTTGTCCGGGATGAATGCGCGCGCAATGGACACGCTCAGGTTCACCCCGATTGCGGCCGCCACGCTGATCCCGCCTTTCGAGGTTTCCGCCTTGGGCGCAGTCGTCGTGCCCGTGTCCTTCGTCCCGCCTTCTGCCGCCTTCTTGTCGGCCAGGTTCCTCTGCGCCGTCACCTGGTTGTCCACGCCGTGGCTCGCATCCACGCTCAACGTGTGCGCCGCTCCGGCACCCACTGCGCTCAGGTCGATCGCCGTCCCCGCCTTCGCGTTCTCCGCCGACGTCGCCAGCTTCACCTTGTCGGCGCCGCTCGCGATCACGTAGTAGGTCGTGCCGTCGGTCAAGCCACCGATCGCCGTTCCTCCCGCTCCCGCGTGGTAAACCACCGCCTCGCCCAGCGTCAGCCCGTGACCCGCGCCCAATGCGATCGTGTCATCGGCTGCGTCCACCATTGCCGCGCCATCGAAGACCTTCTTGTTCGAGGCCGCCGGCGTTTCCGGCTCGCCTTCCACCCCTTCGGCACTGGCCTTCGTTTCGACCGAACTCGCCCCGGCGTTGTGCGCCCCGAAGGTCACCGACCCACCTGCCGTCAGCGTCCGGTTCGTCGTGGCCGTCGTTACGTCCACCGCCGTATTTAATCCAAGCGCGACGCCTATGGCCGCAGTGCTTCCGGAAGCCGCGGCATCGACCGTCGTGGCGGACACGCCTTTGTGCACAGCGGTTGCCGACAGGTCACCGATCAGGGTCAACGCGCTCCCCGAACCGATGTATGCAGTTGTGAGGTTGTTGGTGACCGCGAGGCTGATCGTCCCGCCGATGCCGATTCCGCTGCTGCCCGCCGCCGCCGCGCCGCCCGCCGTGCTGCCGGTCTTCGCCGCGTTGTCCGACGCGGCCGTCAGCACCAGACTGTTCGCCCCCGTCAGCACCGCCGTGTCCATCAACGTCGCGCTCGTCGTCGCGTTCGCTATGTTCAACGCCACCGACGCACCTATGCCAAGACCGCTCGAACCGCCACCACCACCGCCCGCCGGCGCCGAGGCCACGTTCACCGCCAGCCGGCTGCCCAGGATCACCCCGTTCTCGTCGGCGTCCACTCCGCCCTTGGCCGCCGTGCCCAGGCCAAGATCGACCAGCGCATTCGACCCATTCACTGCCTTCACGCTGAAGGTCTTGCTCGGCAGCACGTCGGTCCAGATCGTCAGCGTCTTGGCCGCCTCGAAGATCAGCTTGCCGTTGATGAACAGCACGTTCACCACCGCCGCATCCGTCGAACCCAACTGCCCGGCGGCCACCATCGACTGCCGCACCGCTTCCTTGATGTCCGACAGCCAGGCCGCTTTCACCTGCGCAGCCGTGCCCGTGTACGTCTTGGCCGCAGCCGTGACGAAGAAGCGCTCAGCCCCGGTACCCACGCGCAGCGCAAAGTTCAGCTGCTCCGAGGCAACCCCGCTGGCCGGCAGCGCCACCGCCGTTCCGCCTTCGCGCGCATAGAAGACCGGGCTGCCCGTCTGCGTCACAGAGGTCGCCGCCGCCACCGCCGCCGGCGTGTGGTCGATCAGCTTCAGCGCCTGGGTCGCGGTATCGAACTGCGCTTCGAGCTTGGTCGTGCCCACCGCGTTGATCTTGTCGATCACCTGCTGCAGCGTCGTCGCACCATCGAGCTGCACATTCAGCGTGCTGCCATCGCGAAGCGTGAACTTCAGGTCGTCGAACCCCGCCCCGGCAAAGCGCGCGGTGAGCTTGCCCGCGTCGGTCGCTGCGCCGAGTTGGGTCGCCGCGGTAACCGGCGTCAGCGCCGCATCGTTGGCTGAAGCCTTGACCCCGCCGCTGGAGGAAGCCTGCGCCACGGCGTTGACTGTGCTCGCGCTGTTGCCCTCGGCCGCCAGGCGCACATCGCCTCCGCCGATCGTGACACTGGCCCCGGTCCGGATCTCCGCCAGGCTCTTGGCGTCGAGCACGCTGATCGCAACCGAGCCCGCCACTCCGATGCGCCCGCCACTCGCGCCGGAAACGGCTTCGGCTCCGACCGTGGAGGTCGTATCGCCCGCCACATCGGTCATCACGGCTTCGATCGTCAGCCATTGGGCGCTGACCGTGGCGTTCTCGCCGATGTAGGCCTCGTTCCGCGAACTCACCGCGTTGAGCGCCACGGCCACGCCGACCCCCGCGGTGCCGCCCGCGGCCGTGCTCGCCGTCCCGTCCGCCTTGGCCGTGCCGTCGGTGTTGTTGCTCGCGCTCAAGGTCAACACCCCGCCCGAGGTCACCCGGCCGTTGTCCGGGATGAAGGCGCGTCCCTGCGAGTCCACGATATTGACCGCCACCGCACCGGCTACGCTCACGCCCCCGTTCGAGGTCTCCGCCTTGGGCGCCGTCGTGCTGCCGGTGCCGCTCGTGCCGCCTTCGCTCGCCTTCTTGTCGGCCAGGCCCTTTTGCGCATTGACCTTCTGGTCCACCCCGTCCTGCGAGGCGCCGGTCTTGCTCGCGTTCTCGTCCTCGCCGCCGGCCGCGCTCGCCCGCGTCTCCAGCAATCCCGCCCCGGCGTTGTGCGCCGTGAAGTTCACATCGCCCGCCGCGTCGAGCCGGCGTGCCGTCGTCGACAGCGTGATGTCCCGCACCACGTTGAACCCCAGCGCAATCCCCACCGCCGCCGCCGAACCCGCGGCCGAACCGTCGGCCAGCGTGCTGCTCATGCCCCTGTGCTCGGCTATCGCCGCAAAGTTGCCCGTCAGGCTCTGGTCCACACCCGTGCCCAGCCGCGTCGTGGTCGTGTTGTTCACCACCGCGATGCTGATCGCCCCTCCGACGCCCACCCCCAGGCTGCCGCTGGCCGCCCCGCCCGCCTTGGCCGTCGTGATCGTCCTGTTGTCCGAGGTCGCCGCCATTCCGAGGCTGTGCGCGTTCCCCGTGATCGTCACCCCATCGGCCACTTCGGCCAGCGTGTTGTTGTTGCTGATGTTCAGCGTCACCGAGGCGCCCACGCCCACCTTGCCCGGCACCGAACTGTCGGCCACCGCCGTCGCCGTGCTGTCGGTCGTGTTCGCCGCAGTCAGGCTCACATCGCCGCTGCCGCCGGCGAGCGCGAGAGTGGCCCCGTTCTGGATCTGCGCCGTGCTGTTGGTGTCGGCAATGTTCAGCGCAAGCGACCCGGCCACGCCGATGTTGCCCCCGCTCGCCCCGGAGGTCGCCTTCGCCCCGAAGGTCTGCGTGACATCGCCTCCCACGTCCGTCATCGTCGCGCCCATCACCACCGCACCGGCCGTGATGTTCGCCGCAGAACCGATCGTCGCCTGGTTCACAGAGCGCGCCACATTGATCGCCACCGCCGCGCCTACCGCCGTGCCCGTACTGCCGCTGCCCGCAGAGGTCGCGCTGCCATCGGCGCTCGCCGTCGCATCCGTGTTGTTGCTCGCGCTCAAGGTCAGCACACCGCCCGCGCTCAGGATGCCGCTGCTCGGGATGTACGCACGCGCCTCGGATACGCTCAGGTTCACCCCGATCGCCGCCGCAACGCTCACCCCGCCGCTCGAGCTCTCGGCCTTGGGCGCAACCGTCGTGCCCGTGTCCTTCGTCCCGCCTTCTGCCGCCTTCTTGTCGGCCACGTTCCTCTGCGCCGTCACCTGGTTGTCCACGCCGTGGCTCGCATCCACGCTCAACGTGTGCGCCGCTCCGGCACCCACTGCGCTCAGGTCGATCGCCGTCCCCGCCTTCGCGTTCTCCGCCGACGTCGCCAGCTTCACCTTGTCCGTGCCGCTCAGGATCACGTAGTAGGTCGTGCCGTCGGTCAGCCCGCCTACATTCGCCCCTCCACCATTGCGGTACACCACCGCCTGCCCCGCCGTGAACCCGTGCCCCGCACCCAGCTCGATCGTGTTGGCCGCAACATCCACCTTCGCCGCCGCGCTCCCGTCGAACGTCTTCGTCGCCGACGCCGGCGGCGTCGCCGGCTCGCCTTCGACTCCCGCCGCGCTCGCCTTCGTCTGCACCGTGCTCGCCGCCGCGTTGCGCGCGGCAAACGTCACGTCCCCACCGGCCGTCAGCGTCCGGTTGATCGTCGCTGTCGTCACGTCCACCGCAACGTTCATCCCCAGCGACACACCCGCCGCCACCGTGCTGCCCGAGGCCGCCGAATCCACCAGCGTTGCGCTCACCCCCTTGTGCGTCGCCGTCGCCGACAGGTTCCCCAAGAGCGTCAACGACGACCCCGTGCCCACCACCGCCGTCGTCGTGTTCGTCGTCACCGCCAGGCTCACCGCACCGCCGATCCCGATCCCGCTGCTGCCCGCCGCCGCCGCGCCGCCCGCCGTGCTGCCGGTCTTCGCCGCGTTGTCCGACGCGGCCGTCAGCACCAGACTGTTCGCCCCCGTCAGCACCGCCGTGTCCATCAACGTCGCGCTCGTCGTCGCGTTCGCTATGTTCAACGCCACCGACGCGCCTATGCCAAGGCCGCCGCTGGTCGAGGAGCCAGTGGATGCCGCCGGATCCGCGGTGACCGTCAAGGGCGCACCGAAAATCACGCCGTCTTCGTCCGTGTCGTGCGAACCTTGTGCAACGCTGCCCAGTCCGAGGTCCGCGAGCGCCGTCGAACCGTTCAGGGCTGCCACGCTGAACGTCTTGCCGCTTGCCTGGCTGATATCAGTCCAGATCGTGAGCGTCTTGGCCGCCTCGAAGATCAGCTTTCCGTTGATGAACAACACGTTCACCACCGCCGCATCCGTCGAGCCCAACTGCCCGGCAGCCACCATCGACTGCCGCACTGCTTCCTTGATGTCCGACAGCCAAGATTTCTTGATCGCGGCGTCCGTGCCCGTATAGGTCTTCGTGGGAACCGTCACGAAGAAGCGCTCCGCCCCGGTACCCAATCGCAACGCGAAATTGAGCGCCTCGGAGGCTGGCGAAGTGCCGGTCGGGACCGCGACCGCAGTGCCGCCGTTACGGCCGTAGAACACCGGGTTGCCGGACTGCGACGTCGACGTCGCAAGTTGCGTCGTCCCGACCGTCGTGTGGTCCACCAGCTTGAGCGCCTGCGTGGCCGTGTCGAACCGTGCTTCGAGCCTGGCGACATCGACCGCGTTGATCTTGTCGATCACTTGCTGCACGGTGGTCGCGCCCGCGAGGCTGACGTTGAGCACGTCGCCGTTGCGAAGCGTGAATTTGAGATCGTTGGTCCCCGCGCCTGCGAAGGTCGCCGCGAGCTTGCCGGCCCCGGTACCGACCTGGGTGGTCGCCGCGACCGGAGTGATCGCGCCTTCGTTGACCGTCTGCGAACTTGTCCGGGCGCCACCGCTCCCCGAAGCCTGCGCGGTTGCATAGACAGTGCTGTTGCTATTGCCTTCAGCCGCAATCCGGACGTCGCCGCCCGCGATCGTGACCGTGGCGCCGCCCCGGATTTCAGCGAGATTGGTGCTATCGACAATGTTGAGCGCGAGCGAACCGGCCACGCCCACCTTGCCGCCGCTCGCGCCTGAAATGGCCTCGGCGCCCGTGACGCCCGAGGTGTCGCCAGCGTTGTTCGACATCAGCGCTTCGACGGTCAGCCATTCGGCGCTAACCGTCGCACCCGTGCCTACGTGGGCGTCGTTGACCGACTCGACCTTGTTGATGGCCACCGCCACGCCAACGCCGGCCGTGGCGCCGCCGCTCGCCGTTCCGTCCGCCTTTGCGATCGCGTCCGTGTTGTTGCTGGCGCTCAGAGAAAGGATCCCGCCCGAGGTCACCCGGCCGTTGTCCGGGACGAAGGCCTTCGCGTGGGACTTGGACAAGTTCACCGCCACCGCACCCGCAACGCTGACACCGCCGTTCGACGTTTCGGCTTTCGGGGTCGCGGCGCTACCGGTGCCGGCAGTAGAGTTTTCACCGGCTTTCTTGTCGGCGAGGGTCCGCTGGGATGCGATCTTCGTGTCCACGCCGTCCTGGGCCCCGCCGGTCGCGCTTTCGTCTTCGCCACCGGCCGCACTCGCCTTCGACTCCGCGGAACTCGCCGACGCGTTGCGAGCGGCGAACGTGACGTCGCCCGAAGCGTCGAACTTGCGCCGAGTCGTCGCGGTCGTCACTTCGTTGACGACGTTCAGGGCCAGCGCGATGCCGATGCCGGCCCGCGCGCCCGAAGCCGATGCGTCCGCAAGCGTGCTTGTGACCCCGGTATGCGTGGCTGTCGCGTTCAATCGCCCCGATAAAGCGAGCGTTTCTGCCGCGCGGGGCGCACCCAGGATCGCCGACGTCGTGTTGTTCACGACCGCGAGCGCAATCGCACCGCCCACGCCGACCCCGCTCCCCGAACCGCCACCAGCCTTTCCGGTCGTCACCGCGGTGTTGGACGACGTGGCCGTCAAGCTCAAGTCGCCCGCGTTTGCAATCAACGCACCGTCCTGCACCTCGGCTTGCGTGGCGTTATTGGCGATGGTCAGCGCGAAAGAAGCCCCGACTCCCAGACTGCCGGAGGAACCCGCGCCGATCCCTGCCGGAAGCGCCAATGCGCCGGTGTCCGTCGAGTTCTTGGCCGTCAGTTTTACGGCACCGCCGCCGGCGGAGAGTGCGACACTCGTTCCCGCTTTGATCGAAGCGTCGCTTTCGGTGTCGGTGATGGTGAGCGCAACCGATCCGGCAACGGCGACCCCGCCACCGGCGCCCGAGGTTGCGCTCGCCCCGAACCGTTGGAGCGGCGTGTCGGCGGCAATCAATGACTCGTCCGCCATGCCCGCGTCCACCGTCACCGCCGCAGCCGTCACTTGACCTGCGTTCGTGCCGCCGAGGTAGGCATCGTTGTGGGCGCGCGCATGAGTGATCGCGACCGCGACCCCGACGCCGAGCGCACCGGAGCCCGTGCTGCTGCCATCCGCCTTCGCGAGCGCATCGGAATTGTTCAGCGCCTGGATGAACAGCAAACCGCCGCTTGTGACTGCGCCGGTGGTATTCACGAATGCGAGCGTATTGCCCGTGAGATTCGTCACCGCCACCGCGCCTGCAACCGTAATCGAGCCGGAACTGGTTTCGGCCTTGCTGTCGGACAGGGCGGTTTCGGTCTTGGTCGTGCCGCCGCCGGAAGAAGCGCCCCCGGCGGTCGACTTAGCCGAGGTCGAGATATTGTCGACTTTCCGCGCGGCGATGCTCACGCTGCCCGCATTCACGGTCGCACCATCGCCGATCGAAGCTTCGGTATCGCCGGTGACAGTCGCGACCGCGACGCTGCCGCCGACCGCGTTTGCCCCTCCCGCAGACCCGTCGGCCGTTGTCGTAACGGTCCTCAGGTTCGTGGCCGACAGGTCGACCGCACCGGTAGCGGTCAGGGTCGTCGTGCCGGCAATGCTGACCTTGGAGGAGCCGCTGACAATTGAAGTCGCGACTGCCGCGTCTGCACTTACCGACCCACCCGAACCCACTGCATTGGAGGTAGCCGACGTGTCGGCAACAGAATCCGCGTGAATGCTCACGCCGCCGGAACTCGTCAGCTTCGACGCGTTCTTGACGACGATCTCGGCGCTGGAATTGACATTGATCAGCGCCGCGCCGAGCGGCCCGAAATTCAGCGCGCTTGACGCCGCCACGCCAGACGTCGCGGAAAGCGCGATCGATCCGGCACTAAGGTCGGCGCCGTCCAACGTAATGCTGGCCTGCGCGTTGCCGATGATGCTGTTATCCACTGCACCTGCGGTCAGCGCGATGGTCGCGGAACCGACGGCAACTTTGGAAGTGACCTTGATGGTCTCGGCCGTCAGTTCCAGGTTGCCGGTCAGGTTGAATTCCTCATCGATGGTGGCCGTGTCCTTGCCCGCACCACCGATCACTTTGAGCGACGCCGCGGAGAGCTTCGCGCCAGCCGTGGTGTTGTCGTCGAAGAAGAAGGCGTCGTCGCCTCCGGCAAGATCGACTACGATCGAGCCGCCCGCCAGCGTGAACCCGGACAGCGCGGAAAACGATGTGTCGCCGTCCCATTCGTACTCAAGCACGCCGCCGTCATTCACCCGAAGGTGCAAGGTGTCGGCCGTTGCCGAACCCGAGAAAGTCACGGTGTTGCCGCTGACGACCGGGGCCAGGCCGGTGAGGACGGCCTCGTACGCATCCATCGCCGCCGCCATGAACAGCGGCCGGCTCTCGATCAGGCCGATACTGTACTCGAGGGTCCAGTTGGCGCCTGCCGAAACGCTGCCGGTGCGATCCCCGGAGGCGGCCACATCCGCCCCGGAAAGCGCGGCGAGCGACTGGACAAACGCCATGCCTTCCACACCCCTGGCCACCTCGCAGCCATAGAGCAGGATATCGCCGCCCGGGCGTAGCGCAGCGCCCCAACCTGCGATGCGCGCCTTGCCCTGTTCGAGACTGTCCTGGTTAAGAGTGCTGCTGCCAAGCCGCAGGGTGCCACTCGCGCCGTGCGAAAGCACCTGGACCGCGGCCAGGCCCCGGTAATTCGAGAGCACCGCGCTGATTTGGTCCACGCCGTCGTATCGCGCATCGAGCACTACGACTTCGACGTCGCCGTAGCGCGATACCGTGATTTGCGGGCTTTCGTCGGTGGCCGAATCCAACGCGCCCGCCGCCGTTTCGGTCGCCGCGTAGGCCTCGGACACATCGCCTACCGGTGCGTTCGTCTCCACCTTTGATGTGTCGAGCGCCGCACGGGACGCCGTCACTTGCGGCAACGCCGCGCTTTCCGGTGCATGCCCGCTTGCGTCGATGCTTCGCACCAGCGCTTGGTAGTTCACCACTGCGGAGTCGACGATCACGACCTGGCTTGCGGCGGGCCGGCTCTGAACGGATGCCGCATAGGCGGCAAGCGACATGCGCGTCGACGTCGCGGACTGCGTGGCGGCGGGCTCGTCGTGCGGTGAATCCGCTTCCTTCGGGGCCGCGGGTGCGGCTGCGGGTGCGGCCGTCGCCCCGATTGGCTGTGCCGAGTCTTTCCTTGCAGCGGCCGCGTCATCGGCTGTGTTGACCGGGCTCGCGTCGGCCGCCTCGATTGCCGCCTGACCGGTTCTCGCCAGCCTCGGGTCGATCTGCTCGAACTCCGGCGTGGTGGCTGCAACGCCGCCTGGGTCAGCCTGCTGGGCGGCGGTTGAACTGTCCGCCGCCGCGGCGCCCGGACCGGCCTGTGCTTCGATCGTATAGGTCACGGGCGCGGATGCCGCAGAAAGCTTCTGTGCTTGCGCAGCGATGCCTGGGTTAAGCGGCGCCTCGAGGGCCGCGGGCGGCTGCGCGGGCGGCGGCGGCGGGATGACCTGCTCCGCCGAAAGAAGGAAGCGCTGCTCGAGTGCCTCGAACAGGGCTTTGCGGCGCATCGGCGGCTGGATTTTCGACGCGGGTCGCAGCCCGCGGGCAATGCGCGCTGCCAGCGCGGATATCGATTGCCTGATCGAAATGGAGGCCAAGGAGCAGTCCCGTCCTTGTAGTTATTGCAGCATGCGATTGATGGCGTCGAGGTCCGCCTCGCTCAGCGTCCCGACGGCCTGCTTCAGGCGCAGGCGATTGAGCAGGAAGTCATAGCGGGCTTTTGCCGAATCGCGCTTTGCGGCATAGAGATCGCGCTCGGCGTCGAGCACCTGCAGGATCGTTTCCAGGCCGGACTTGTAGCCCTCCACCTTGAGTTCGCGGGCACTCTCGGCCGACAGGACGCTCTGAGCAAGCGCCTGGATGCGCGTTACCCCGCCGGTCACGCCTTGGAAAGCGGCGCGCGCCTGGCGCTCGGTCTGCCTTGCGTCGCGCTCGAGGTCCTCGCGCGCGCCTTCGTAACGCTTGATCGCCTCCCCGCTGAGGGCCGAGACCAGGCCGCCCGAATAGAACGGGATGCTGATCCGCACCGTCACCTCCCCGGTTTCCACGTTGCTGCCGCCGCCGAACAGGCTGCCGCCGGTGTCCTTGCGGTTCTGCGTGACGACGAGGTCGGCCGAAGGGTAATGCCCCGCCTGCTGGCGGCCGATTTCCTGCTGCGCGATCTCGACTGCCTGGCGGCGCGCCTCGAGCGTGAGGTTCTGGCTCAGGGACTTCTCCACCCAGTGCTCGATGTTGTTCGGGTCGGGCTGGTCGAGCACGATGTTGTCGCGCAACGGCTTCAGGCGTGTATGCACCTTGCCGGTGAGTTCGCGAAGTGCCTGCACCTTGTCGTCGAGGTCGTTGCGCGCCGCGACCACGTCGGCCTCCTTCACGGCGAACCTCGCCTTCGCATCGTGCAGGTTCGCGATCGCCACCAGACCGCTGCTGAAGCGCTGCTGGACGAGGTCGAGCTGGCGCCTGATCGCATCGCGTTCGGCACCCGCGAAGGCGAGCGCGTCGCGTGCCGCGAGCACGTTCAGATAGGCCGTCGCGGCGCGGAGCATCAGGTCCTGCTCGGCGGCGCTGTATACGGCAGCCGCCTGCTTCACCTTGATCTTCGCTTGCTGGTATCCCCGCCACGCGGAGAGCTTGAAGATAGGCTGGGTCAGCGAAAGCGTCTGGCTTTCGGTCGAATACATCGATCGACCCGACGCAAACACCGCGTTGTTGCTCGCCAGGATGTTCTGGTCGGTGCGCGTCCGCAGATACTCGGCCGAGATGGTGGGGAGCAGCGCCGCGCGTGCCTGCGGTTCGGCGTACGAAGCGGCCTCGAATTCGTATCTTGCCGCCCGGTACTTCGGGTCGTTCAGCCGGGACGCCACGAATACTTCTGTCAGATCCTCCGCATGCAGGGGCGCGGCGCCGGCGCAAACCAGAACGACTGCGAACAACCCGTTGGCCCAATGGGCCCTGCCTGCCTTCCGCATCCACCGCCCCCAGCGCGTTGTCAGTTTTCGTCTCGTCGGCTCTCGCCTGCATGAGATCGGGTCCGGATCGCCGCGGACCGCATTCGGCTCGTCATTGGCGTATCCGGTCAGCGCTTCTTCCTGGTCGCACCGGGCGCCGCAGGCGCGGCAGACGATTCCGGTGACGCTGGCGGTGCGTTCGCCGGGGGCGCGCCTGCGGCCCCGGCAATCATCCTCAAGGACAGGCGCTCTCCCAGCGCCGGAACATTCCCGAGCGACATCAGGTGGGCGTGGATCCAGGCGAGCAGGCCGGAGCGCGCGAGATCGAGCAGTTCGGCGTCGCCGAGAGCCATCAGTCTCGCCTCGTCGACGACGCTGAACCCTTGCAGCACCATCGGCTGCTCGTTCGGCCGGACGACTTCCAGCACGCGTGGAATCAACAGATTCAGCGCCTGCAGGCGCTCCACGAACAGACGGGTACGCTTGATCTCGCCCTGGTAGGCGCTGAGGAACTCGAGCGCCTGCTTGAGCAGCGGCGCGTGCTCCCCGTCCTCGGTGAACAGGCGTTCGCCATCAGCGGCGCCGAATCCCGGATACGCCTCGTCGAGGTAGACGTTGAAATCTTCCGCATCGGGTTTTTCCGCCAGTACGAACGGATAGCGGCGAACGAATGCCGGGATATAGCGGCCCTCCCACTTCCCGTCGGCGGAAACGAAGAGGTTCTCGTTCTGCCGCACGCCCATGATCGCGATCGGGAACATCGCGCCGCTTTCGTTGCCGGTGAATGCGATCGGGTACTCGCGCGCGGTATCGAAGAATTCGACCGCGGCAAGCGGGATCGAGTTCGTTTCCCGGGCGAACCCGAAATTGCCCGCCAGGCCACCGAGTCTGGCGTTCTTGTGGACGTCCGAATTGAGCTGGACGGGTTTCTGGTAAAAAAGCAGTGTCGCCAATGAATCCCCCGGAAAAACCGTTTTCTAAATAATGGCTTATTTGAAACTTGCGACGCGTAGCCGGGCCAACCCAATGCCCGTTTTCACGCATCCTGCACTATAAGTCAGGGATTGTTAAAACAGACTGACAAAAGCGGAACAATTACCGCTTTCCCGGAAGAAATAATGGGTGGCGACGGAAGTCGTCAATTCCGCGGGAAAGGCTTCAATTCGGCCGCGTGATCGCCGAATTTCGCGCGATAGGCGCTGTTCAACCCAAGGCACTTGGTGGAAGCGCACTCCTCCCGGTAGATGCATTCATGAAAGCCGTTGCGGACGAATTCGTCCCAGAAAGCGGGATCGATGAACAGCTTCGGCTGGTCGTTGTAAAGGGCGCCCCGATCCCCGCCAAGCAGGCATTCGGGAAAATTCTTCACCTCGACGCCGCGGCCAAGCGCGCGGGCCGCGTGGATGGCCTCGAGCAGGTAAGGGCGTACTTCCAGATGCGAGGCGACCAACCCCTTCTCGTCATGCTCGCTCATCGGGAAATAGAACCAGAATTCCATCTGCGCCAGCTTACGCAGCCGCGCGAGCTTGCGCACCAGCGCCGGGAGGTGGCGGTAGCTTTGGGTCGTGACCACCGTATTGGTTATCGTGGTCACGGCGTCGAATTCGTCGAGTACCTGCAATCCTCGCAGGGTTTTTTCGAACGACCCGGGAATCCCGGTGATCGCATCATGCGTTGCGGCATCGGCCGTGCAGATGCTGATGAAGAATTCGTCGACGCCCGCCTCGATGAGTTTCTCGCAATAGTCGGGGCTCGCCAGCCGCATGCCATGGGTCTGGATCCGCACGTGCTCGAAGCCGCTGTCCCTTGCCATCCTCGACCACAACGCAAGATCGCGGTGCAAGGTGATTTCCGAGCCGGTCAGGATCAGCCCCGACCACTCGTGCGTGCGGGCGTTATGCGCCAGCAGGCCCTTGAATTGGTCGAACGTCTGCGGGGCCAGCCGGTCCATCGTGCCTTCGATCATGCAATGGACGCATTTGAGGTTGCAGCGGAACTCCATGGTCATCGACACGTAGCGGCCATGGTCGAAGCATCCCATGGCGGGGCCGGCGCGAGACGTCGCAGGAGCGCGCGCGCCGGTGGCCCGGACGAAGCGAACCGGGCGGACGGCGCTCTCAGAAGACGCCATAGTAGGCGCTCTTGACGATCTCGAGCCTCCCGTTCTTCACGCGGTAATCGAATCCTACATCGTACAGCAGGTGGTCGAGACGCCCGCGGTTCTCCGCGACGAAGCGCACGTGCTCCGCCGGGTAGCGAAGGCGCTCGAGGAAGACCAGCAGCCGGTCGACGCTGATGCGCGAAAAATACACGCCGTCGCGCTGCTGCTTGTTGGCAACCACGATGATCTGGCAGTCGCGCAGTTCCGGCCACAGGATCGAGTCCAGGTTCAGGCCGGGTGCATCGAGGTGGATCGAGGAGGTCATCTTGCCCACGATGTTCTCCATCTCGGTGCGCGCATCGAAGAAGTAGTATACGTTCTTCATCCGTGCCTCTTCGCGACTGACTTCGTAGCAGATCCCCGAAGACACCGTGCCGCCGATGTTGCCGATGTAGACCTGGACCTCGTCGAGCGCGCGGCCTTCGACCAGTTGCGACCGGCCGAGGTCGAGCGAAAACATGAAATACGGCTGGCGATCGCCGACCTCGACCTCGCACGGAACCCAGGGCCGGATCAGTTCGAGGACCCTCGGCACCGAGCGCGTGCGCTCGATCCGGTCATAGTCGTAAAAATAGAATTCCCAGCTGATCCGGCCGCCCTCTTCCTTGACGCCCCAGACGCAGCGCGATTCGCCCAGTCCTGCGCGAATCGCCGCGACCATGTCGAAAGCACGCCCGCCGATTTCCTCGGCTTCGAACGAATTCGCGAGCAGGTTCACCGATTTCAGCTTGCCCGCTGACGGCGCCGGCGGACGGTACTCCCAGAGGCAGAAATCGTATTGCGCTTCGGTGCCCGCCGCGAATTCGGGAGTCCTCTTCACTGTGAAGGGCGCTTTCTTGCAGTCACCAGCATGAACGGCATGTCCAGTTCGATCGTGCTCGACTCGATGTCCACGAACCCGGCCCGGGCAAGCGGCTCGCGGTAGTCGTGCGGCGACCGGTAGGAGCGAAAGAACAGGAGCAAAGGAATCATTGCAAACGGAACCTGGCGCTCGCCGGCCTCGACCAGGCCGCGCTCGAAGATCAGCAGCGTGCCGCCGGGCGCCAATGCCTCGTGTGCGCGTGCAAGGAAATCCTCCATCCGGTCGTCCGGCCAATCGTGGAGCATCGACTTGAACGTGACGAGGTCGGCGCCGCACGGCATCGACCCGCCTGCGCGCCCCGCCCTCGCAAAGTCGATCCGCCCCGCCTCCGGCTCGTTCCGCAGGTGGCGCTCTCCGATATCGCAGACGACCGGCAGGTCGAATACCGTCGCCCGGAGCCCCGCGTGCGCGCGGCACACGCGCAATGCGAACTCGCCGCTGTTGCCGCCGACGTCGAGCATGCGCCGGTAGCGGGAGAAGTCGTGCCCGGCAATGCACGCCGCCGATTCGTAGCGCGTCAATGCGGTCGTGAACCTCATCCAGCGGGCGGTGTGCGAAACGTTTTCCGGGGTCGGGTCGAAGCAGCGGTCATAGGAAAACAACTCGAAGAGCCGCGCGCGCCCGAAGAATGCGGCCGGGTCGGTCAGCAGCACGGTGAAGAGGTCGAGGAAATCGGGCGCCACGGCAGCCGCAAAATCGATCTTCGCTTCGAGCAGGTCCCGGAATCTGAGGGCCGCGCGAAACTCGTGGGTCAGCCGGAAGCCGTCGCCGGCAGACTCGATGACCCCGTCGGTGCGAAGCAGGCCCAGCAGCAGAGTCGTCGCGCGCCGGTCGGTGCGCGCCCGGGCTCCCAGTTCCGCCACCGTGCAGGAAGGATGCTCGAGCAGCAGGTCGACCACCCCGAGTTCGAGTGCGCTTGCAAGCGCCCGCGCACCGACCGCGTCGCGGATGAACCCGTCGACGCAAAGGTATTCGCGTTCCGCCTGCCGCGCGCGATCCACTCGCAATGCCTGCCTGCAACTTTGCCCGGATTGCTAGTATTCAGCCCATGCAAGATTCCATCAAGAACATACTGATCGTCGGCGGCGGCACTTCGGGTTGGATCACCGCCGCCTTCCTGAATCGCTTCCTCGATCCGGCCCGCTGCAGCATCACGGTGGTCGAATCGGCGAAGATCGGGACGATCGGCGTCGGCGAAGCCACGGTCCCGCCGATCGTGCCCCTGCTGAAGATGCTGGGCATCGAGGAAGACGACTTCCTGCGCAGGTGCCATGCGACTTACAAGCTCGGCATCAAGTTCGTCGACTGGAACCGCGGCGCCGCCCTCTCCGGCAAGGATGAGATCTGGCATCCGTTCGGCCCGGTCGGCGCGCACCTGGTGGAAAACCTGCCGGTGTTCCACCACTGGCTGAGGGACAAGCGTGCCGGCCATGACGAGGGTGCATACACCTCCTACTCCCTGCAGGCGACGCTCGGTGACATGGGCCTCGCGCCGCGCACGCTCAGGCAGGGAACGATAGTCACGCAGAGCGGTGCATACGCGTACCACCTCGATGCGCGCGCACTCGCCGACTATCTCGCCGGGATCGCTGCCGGGCGCGGCGTGACCCGGCTGACCGACGATGTGCTCGACGTGCAGCTCGATGCGCGCGGCTTCGTCAACTGCGTGGTTACCGCGGGGCACGGCCGGCTCGCGGCCGACCTCTACATCGACTGCACCGGCTTCGAGGGATTGCTGGTCGAAAAGGCCCTCGGCGACGCGCATGTCGACTGGTCGAACCACCTTTTCTGCGATCGTGCCGTCGTCATGCCGCTGGCGCCGGAGGGCCCGATGGCGCCGTACACCCGCGCAACGGCGCTGAGTTCGGGCTGGGCCTGGCGAATTCCGCTCAGCCACCGCATCGGCACCGGTTACGTCTATTCGAGCCGCTTCATTGCGGATGATGCGGCGGCCCGGGAATTGATCGGCCACAACGGCGCGGACCCCGACAACAGCTCGCCGGCCGGCATTCACATGCGGGTCGGCCGGCGAGCGAATTTCTGGGTCAAGAACTGCGTGTCGATCGGGCTGTCCGCAGGGTTCCTCGAGCCGCTCGAATCCACCGGGATCTACCTGATCCAGAAGGGCGTCGAGCTGCTCCTGGACCATTTTCCCGACACGCAGTTCAACGGCGCGTTGCTGCGCCAGTACAACGAGCAGATGGGCACCGAGTTCGAGCGGGTGCGCGACTTCATCATCCTGCACTACGTGCTCAACCGCCGCCAGGACAGCGAGTTCTGGAAGGCCAACCGGGACGCGGCGCCGCCGGAGACGCTTGCGCAAACCCTCTATTTCTATCACCAGACCGGCCTGCTCGATTGGGTAAACCCGTCGCTGTTCCGCGAGCCGAGCTTCTACTCGATCGTGGCCGGTTTCGGCCGGCTGCCCCGTACCCCGCACCCGATGGCCTGGCAAATCGACGTCAAGAAGGCCCGCCAGGCGCTGGCGCAGCTCAGGGCGCAGAACCTCGCGCTCGCCCGCAACCTGCCGGATCACCGCGCCTTGATCGAGGCGGTGAACGCTGCCGGCGAAGCGCCCGACGTCCCCGGAATCGCGCCGTCCCGCTAGCTTCCCCTGTCAGGCGCCGCCGTCGGTCACCACGGCGTTGAACGACATCGACCGCCTTTCGCCTTCGCCGGCAAACGGCTCCGCGCCATGCAACAGCCAGCCGGGAAACACGTAGAAGTCGCCGACCTTCGGCTTGAAGCTGATCAGCGACTTCGAGAAGCGCTGCTTGCCGCCGATGATGAAGTTGATGTAGCCGGCATGCCGCCCCGATATGTAGGTCTTCTGCTCTTCACGGGCGTCCACCTCGGGCACCTTGAGATAGAGCACGCCCGAAATGTCGGCCGAATGGAAATGCACCGGGCTCGGCGTGCCGGCGTATTGGCTCACGACCCAGAACACTTCGAAATCGATGCTTCCGGAAACCGTATTCTCCAGCCCCTGCAGGTAGCGGCCGATCAGGCGCGACACGGTCGCGACAAGCGAAGCGTCGCCGCCTTCCGAAATCAGTTCTGCAGGCAGGATGAGTTCCATGCCCCTGGACGGCGCGACCAGGCCGTCGGCGTACCGGTTGATCCGCCTCACCAGGGCTTCGGGCAGGTGCGTCTTCGCGATCATCGGCCCGAACGGCGAGTAGAACTCGAGCGGCGGATCGCCGGAATCGGCCAGGATCGCGTTCGCCTGCGCCTCGTATTTCTTCAGCAGTCGTTCCTTGGCCGCCATTGCCGCCCTCGCATTTCAGGACAATTGTTTCACGGGATCCAATACCGGCGCGGGTTTCCGGCTAACTCGTGTACCGGTACCAGTACAATTCCGGCGGCGGCCCGGCTGGTGCCGCCAACGCCTGGCGGGCCGGTCCGCTGCGCGTGTACCGGACTATTATTGCGTGAATTTCCCGTATCCGGCCGACCACCCGCCCCCGACGGCACGCGGCCCGGCATCGTTCCCGGCCTTGCGCGCGAACTCGGCCGGCGCCTGGGCGTCGGGGTCGAATTCATCCGCTACGAATCGCCGGGCAAGGTCGCCGACGCGGCGGCCGGCGGCTTGCTTTCCCCCGACCCGCCCCCTACCCTAGCCGCAGGGAGGAGGCGATGACCGACGCAGTCACCGTTCCGTTTGTGCTGTTCGCGATCATGGCGGCACTCGCTGCGCTTGCGCTGCTCGAGCACGTCATTCTGCCCGCGCTCAGGTTCGTCGCCTCGTCGTCGGCCGAGAAGCTGATCGAAGAGGTGTCCACCCGCCTGAGGATCGGCATCCGGCCGTTCCAGCGCACCAAGCGCCGGGTCCTGATCGACCGGCTGCTCTACGATCCGCGCGTGCAGGAAGCCGCGCGCGCGTTCGCGACCGCGAACAAGATCCCGATGGACGCTGCGCAGGCAATCGTCGAGCGCTATGCGCGCGAGACGGTTCCCGCCTTCAACGCCTACCTTTATTTCCGGATCGGGTACTGGATCGGCCGCCGGGTCGCGCAGGCACTGTATCGCGTGCGGCTGGGCTATGTGGACTCCGAGGGCCTCGCGAAGATCGACCCGGATGCGACCGTGGTGTTCGTCATGAACCACCGCTCGAACATGGACTACGTGCTCGCCGGCTACCTCGCCTCCGACCAGGCGGCGCTCTCCTATGCGGTGGGCGAATGGGCCCGCATCTGGCCGCTGTCGCACCTGATCCGCTCGATGGGTGCGTATTTCGTGCGGCGCAATTCCAAGGACGACCTCTACCGCAAGGTGCTCGAGCGCTACATAGCAATGGCGACCGAGGCTGGCGTCCCCCAGGCGGTGTTTCCCGAAGGCGGGCTTTCGCGAGACGGGCGCATGCGCGAGCCGCGGCTGGGCGTGCTCGACTACATGATGCGCGGGTTCAAGCCCGCAGGCGAACGCGATGTGGTGTTCGTGCCGCTGGGCATCAATTACGACCGCGTGCTCGAAGACCGCACGCTGCTGCTCTCCATCAACCCAGAGGCCGGCAAGTCGGGCAAGGCAAGGGCTGCTACCGGGACGCTGCGCTTCGTCTTTCGCAACCTCCGGCTTCTGGTAAAGAGCGAGTGGCACAAATTCGGGTACGCGTGCGTCAATTTCGGCTCGCCGGTCTCGATGCGGGCCTATTGCGCCGAACACGGCCTCGACTTCTCGACGCTGCCGCGCGAAGAGCGCCAGCTGCAGATGGCGGCGCTCGGCAGGCACCTGATGGCCGCCGTCGGCAGGATCGTCCCGGTGCTGCCGGTGCCGTTGATGGCCAGTGTCTTCGTGCGCCACTCCGGCAAAGGTCTCTCGGTGCTCGAACTCAAGGCCGACATCGAAAAGATCCTCGACGACCTCGATGCGGCGGGCGCCCATGTCTACGTCCCGCGGCGCGACCTCGACTATGCCCTCGACGTCGGCCTTCGCATGCTGATGCTGCGGCACCTCGTGGACGAATACGAAGGCTTGTACTCGGCCCGGCTGGAGGAACTCGCCGTGCTGCGGTACTACGCGAACTCCATCGCGCACCTGCTGCCGGCCTGATTTCTCCGCTTCGCCCGGATCGACAGTCTCCCGCAGGCGAAAATTCCTCGCCGCCCTGTCGGCCAAAACGCCCTTGCTGCGTTATCCAACAAGACGTGCGGCCTGTTTGGTCAGCACACAGATTCTTACACACCGATTCCGGAAAATGCGTCGCCGGTGGCGCACCATGCCGGCTTTTTGAGGGAGTTCGCAGTGAATTGCAGCTTGAAGACCCGGTCGGCGCTCGCCGTCCTTGCGCTCGGAATCGCTTCGCTGGCATCGGGCGGCGTCCAGGACCCACGCGAGTTCGACGCGGCAAGCCGGTCAAGACTGAACGCTTCGGCGCATTTCATGGCCGGCCTGGCGGATTCCCGCTCTTCGATCGAGCAAACGGCGGCATGGAAAGAACACGCCGATTTCATGCGCGCAGCCTGGTCCAGTCTGGACGGGCGGCAGGTGGCCGCGATGACGGCCTGGCGCGACGCCGAGCTGGGCAGGGCCTGCCCGGCGGGAGGAACGCTGATGTACCCGTTCAGCGGCCCCGATTTCCTGAACGCGCACTGGCTGTTTCCCGGCTGCGGCACCATCGTGATGTTCGGCCTCGAACCCATCGGGGAGCTGCCCGATATCGATGCGCTGAACGACCAGGCCCGGGCGCGGCTCACGGCCGACGTTCGCACTGCGATGAAGAACTTCATCAGCCGCAACTACTTCATTACCGACTACATGGCCAGGCAACTGCGGACCTCGCGCTTGCAGGGCGTGCTTCCGGTTTTTGCGCTTTCCATGGCGCTGTCGGGCATGGAGATCGTCGCCATCAAGCCCCACCAGCTTGCGCCGGTTCCGCGCGACAAGCCCGCGGAAGGCCGGCCGATGCGCCAACTGAAGGGCGTCACGATCGAGTACCTTGCACCCGGCTCGGCAACGCCCCGCCTCGTCCACTATTTCACCGTGGATGCAACCGACAAGGGGCTTGCACACTATCCGGAGTTCCTGGCCTACGTGCGCAGCCTGGCGCCCACGACGACGTTCATCAAGTCGGCCTCCTACCTGCTCCACGGCAACGAATTCCGCCAGATGCGCTCGGCCCTGCTCGACATCAGCGGCGTGATCGTGCAGGACGACACCGGCGTGCCCTATGCAATGCTCGAGAACGGCGGATGGAACGTGCACCTGCACGGTCGTTACGGCCGTCCGATCCCCCCTTTCGGCGGCGCCTACCAGGTCCAGCTGAGCCGCGCGTACAAGGCACAGGGGACCTCTCCCCTGCCGTTCACCTTCGGCTACCAGTACCGGGACCTGCGCGACAACCGGTCGAACCTGATCGTCGCCCAGCGCGCCGGTGACGCGACGCGCCGTGCCCGCTAGGTCACACGACGGCTGCCATCAGGTGGGACACGGAGGCGCGAAACCCGTCCGTGCGCCCCTTGAAGTAACGCTCCTGCGCCTCCTGCGGGCCCAGCAGCGTCGCCTGCGAGAATCCGGCGTTGCGGACCCGGGCGGCCAGCGCGGCCGGCTCGAAAAATGTGATCCACGGCTCGCCGAGGCGCTCGACATAGGCGGCTGACGATGCACGCCGTGCCTGCCGCTCGGGCGAAAGCGAGGAGGCCGGCAACGTGAAATCGAAGACCACTTCGCTGCCGGACGCCAGTGAAGCGATGTAGCCCAGCGTTCCCGTCACGGCAGCTTCGCTCAGGTACATCGACACACCCAGCCACGAGAAGAAAGCCGGCCGGTCCGCGCGAAAGCCCGCGCGCGCGAGGCCCTCGGCGAGCGATTGGCGCTCGAAATCCAGCGGGGCGAAGCGCAGCGAATCCGGTACCCGGATACCCGTCTCCTGCAAGCGTGCACGCTTCCAGGCCTGGGTCGCCGGATGGTCGACTTCGAAAACGACGAGCATCGCCTCGGGGTATTGATTGCGGTAGGCAAATGTATCGAGCCCGGCACCGAGCGCGACATACTGGCGCACGCCGCGCCGGGTAGCCGCGAAGAAACGGTCGTCGGCGTAGCGGCTGCGAAGCACCATCGAGGCACGCATGCTGCGCGCGCGTGGCCACTGGTATCGCGCCAGGTCGGCGCGCAATCTCGCTTCGCCGGCCCGGCCGAGGATGGGGATGGCGAACGGGTCGTGCAGGATGCGCGGGTATTCGAGGATCTGGTGCGCGGCGCGCAGGTTGGCTGCGCCGAGTGCGGTTTCGCTCGGCTCGCCGGAGTTCAGGCGGCCCGCGGCCAACGCACCGCCGCCCTGCGTGAGGCCCGCCAGTGCGGCGCCCGCGGCAATCCCGCCCAGGAACCTGCGCCGCCCGTTCACGTCGTCCCGATCGGATTCCAGGCAGCCGCCCACAACCCGTTTGGGCCCAACCTGCCTGCCTCTCGATCATCACCGTGTGCGAACCGCCTGCAAACGGGATGGAGGGTACGACAAGCCAGAGAGTACCCGCAGGATGTCCGGCAACAGCGCCGCTGAAACACCCGGAAGCGGCAGGAGCGTACGCGGCCAGACAACAGCCGTAAGTTGTGCAGCAGGAGATTCGCTTGCATGACTTACCCTGTTTGGGCCATTTTCTTTATTTCGGCTTCCATGGTCTCGCCATTTTGCGCATTCGTGTGGTTGCGCGAACGCGCAACCACACGAATGCGCAAAATGGCGAGATCGGATGAACCCCAAAACCAGTCTAGTCCGCCGCCTGCACAGAGGCGGCGTCTCCCTTATGCCTTTAGCAGCTCCAAAACCGGATACTTCCCCCTCAGCGGTCCCTTCGAAGGCACACCCCACCAGCGCTCGAGCACCGTCGCATAGAGGCTGCGGAAATCCACGGCGTGCCGCAGGTTGCCTCCCTCGAGCCGGTCCAGTTGCGGCGCCTGCCCGTACAGCCCCCCGCGCACCCGGCCGCCGGCCACGAAATGCGCAGCGGCGGTGCCGTGGTCCGTGCCGTTGGAATTGTTTTCCTGCGGGCGACGCCCGAATTCCGCATAGGTCATGACAACGGTCGATTCCCAGTGGCCGGCTTCGACGAGCGCCCCCTTGAGCGCCGCGATGCCTTCGGCCAGTTCGCGCAGCAGGCGTTGGTGAACCGCAGGCTGGTTCTGGTGTGTGTCGAACCCGTTCAGCGTCAGGCGGATCGCGCACATGCCGGCGGGATTCGCCGCCAGTTGTGCCGCCGTGCGTACCGCATTGCCGAAGGGCGTCTTCGGGAACTCGGTGCGGAACGCCACGTTCGGATTCAGGTGCGCCGCGGCCTGGGCGATGTCGCCCTGCACCTTGAGGATATGGTTCAGCGCGGCGCTGCCGCCCCTGGCGGCGGCGCCGGCCAGCCTTGCCTGGCGCAGGAACTGGTCGGTGTCGTTCAATGCGATCGTGCGAGTGCCCGTTCCGGCCAGCGGCCCGAATTCGCTCGACCCGACGACGATTCCGTCCGCCGCGAATTCCGATGGCGCCGGCCTCGCCGCGAAGGCGCGCGCCAGCCACCCGTCGCCGAGATACTCGTCGGCCTGCGAAGCGGTGTCCCAGATCTCGATCGAGCGGAAATGCGAAAGGTTCGGTCGCGGGTAGCCCACCCCCTGCACTATGGCGAGTTCCTGCGCCTGCCAGAGCGCTGCCATCGGCTCCAGCGCGCGATTGAGACCGGTGCGTTCGTCGAGCCGGATGACGTCGTCGCTGCGGACCGCGAGGCGCGGACGCAGCGCGTAGTACGCCGGATCGGCATACGGCACCACCATGTTGAGCGCATCGTTGCCGCCCTTGAGTTCGACCAGGACCAGCAACCGCCTATAGCCTTCAGCCGATTGGGCACGCGTGAGGTCGGGCAGCCAAGCCACTGCCAGCCCGGCGGCACCCATCGTAAGGAAGCCCCTGCGGTCCACGCGCGCCCTATTTCAACTGGTAGGCGGGATCGGCCGTGAGGCGGCGCACGAGGTCGACCCCCCGACTGTCGTCCGGGATCTGCGACGCAGGCGGCACCGCGAGGAGCACCTCCTGTATCCGTCCCCCGGGCGCAACGCCGCCAGCCGCCCGGTCGAACTGCCGGACCCACTCACCGCCCGAAAACCGGATGTCGAGCGCCGCGCGCATGAAGCGCTCGCGTCCCTCGCCCGGCTTGCCAAGGCGATTGAGTCCCTTCATCGGGCCATCGACCATCTGTGCCTGCATTCGCGACTCGTCGACGCGGAACAGCCTTTCGAGGAACTGCCGGCGAGCGAGCAGCGTCGTGCTGTTGATCCAGGCCTCGCCGCCGGGCCAGCCGCGCACGTTCGGCGGGGAGAACAGGTCCTGCCCCAGCGTACGCAGCAGGACCGTGAGCGGCAGCGGATCCGAATAGCCGATGTCGAACTGGCGCATCGTCCCGATCACGAAGTCGACCGGCGACTTGACCAGCGTGCCGCGATTGCCGGCTGAGTAGAACGCGTCCGAAGTCAGCAGCGCGCGCAAGGCGGACTTGATGTCGTAACCAGACTTGCGCAATATCGCGGCGATCCTCGTTGCTTCCGCCGGGTCGGGATCGGGCGAAACGAATTCCTTCCACAGCTTGTTGACCACGAAGACGGCGGTCTCGGGGCGCTCGAGCAGGATATCGAGCACATCGTCGCCCTTGAACTCGCCGCTGCGCCCCAGCACGGTCTTGGTCCCGCCGTCATGGGCAAACGGGCGCCACTGGAACTCGCCGCTTTCGACGTCGATGCTCCAACCGGTGAATGCGCGCGCGGCCTCCCGGATGTCCTGCTCGGTGTAGCTGCCTTCGCCGAGCGTGAAGAGTTCCATGACCTCGCGCGCGAAGTTCTCGTTCGGCTTGCCGCGCCGGTTGGTGGCCGAATCCAGGTACACGAGCATTGCAGGATCCTTGGACACCGCCTTGAGCAACGCCGCAAAATTGCCGAGCGCGTGCTCGCGCAGCAGGACGTTCTGGCGATAGATCAGCGAGGCCGAGCGGACCTTCTGCAGGCTCGACGTGAAATGGTTGTGCCAGAAGAGCGTCATGCGCTCGGTGAGCGGCGAAGGCGTCGCGAGCATTTCGGCGACCCACCAGTTCTTCAGCTCGACCGCGCGCTCGACCTGCCGGCGCTGGAACGCCTTGCGCTCGACGTCCGAAAGGGTCCGGACCATCCGCGGGGAAGTGAATTCCCCGACCCAGGCCGGCGGCGGTGTGCGCGCAACCCGTCCGCTGCCGGCGAGGATCCTTTCCACCGCTTCGCCCCGCGACAACGTCGCGAGCGCGTCGATGTCGGCGGGATGGGCCTCGAACCCGGTGCGATTCAGCAGGTGGCGCGCGGCCTCGGGCCCGATGGCCGATCGGGCCGCAGGTGCCGCTGCGGCGAAGCACCCAAAGGCCAGCAGGAGGACGCCGCCGATGAACCTGGCCGATTGCATTGGCAGCGCCGGCATCACGTGGCCTCAGCGGCGGCGATCGTGGTCGCGGTTGTAGTCGCGCATGTCGCGCCGGATGCCTTCGCGCTGCTCGGGCGACATCCGCTGCCATTCGGCGTACCGCCGCGCTCGTTCCGCGTTGTTCGCGTCGCCGCCGCCTCGTCGCTGGTCGGCCTGCTGCCGCTGGAGGTCCTCGCGGAACCGCTGGCGCTCCTCGCCCGACATGCGCCCGCCTTCCGGCCGGCGCCCGCCCGGCGGCTGGCCGAGCGCGGCCCCCGCAGCGGCGGCAATCAGCAGTGCCAGTACCATTCGGTTGAGCGTTCGCACAGTCCTTCCTCGATGGCGCAAATATTACGTGACCGGCGCCGGCACCGACGGTCGGGCCAACGGGCGATTTGTAACAATTCGTGACTGCAAGGCACCTGCGCCACACCCTGTTACGCAATCGGCGGCGGGCCTTGGGCAAGTCCGGCGATTCCCCTATACCATCCGTCGCATGGCCGAACTGAAAACGAGAATCCTGGTGGTCGACGACGACCAGCGCCTGCGCGACATGCTGACCCGCTACCTCGGCGAGCAGGGGTTCGAAGTGCGCGCCGCCGCCGACGCGCCGGCGATGGACAAGCAGCTTTCGCGCGAGCGCTACGACCTGCTGGTACTCGACCTGATGATGCCCGGCGAGGACGGCCTGTCGATCTGCCGGCGGCTGCGGGCCCAGAACGCCTCGCCGGCGATCATCATGCTGACGGCCAAGGGCGATGACGTCGATCGCATCGTCGGCCTGGAGATGGGCGCCGACGACTACCTGCCCAAGCCGTTCAATCCGCGCGAACTCGTCGCGCGGATCAACGCGGTGCTGCGCCGGAAAGCCGCCGCCGGCCCCCCGGGCGCCCCCGCGTCCGGAACCGAGACGCACAAGTTCGGCGAGTTCGAGCTCAACCTTGGCACGCGCGCACTGACCAAGGCCGGCAGGGACATGACGCTGACCACCGGCGAATTCTCGGTGCTGAAGGTCCTGGTGCAGAACCCGAAAACGCCGCTGTCGCGCGACAAGCTGATGGAACTTGCGCGCGGCCGGGAGTACGAGGTGTTCGACCGCTCGATCGACGTGCAGATCTCGCGCCTGAGGAAGCTGCTCGAGGACGATCCCGCCCACCCGCGCTTCATCCAGACCGTCTGGGGCTTCGGCTATGTGTTCGTCCCCGACGGAAACTTGAAATGACTGCGCTGGCGTGACCGCGCCGCACTGATGCCTGCGCATCGAAGGTGACCGCAGTCCCGCCCGCGACCGCAGGGAATGACAAGGCACGCCTGCCGTCGTGGCGGCCGGACTCCCTGCTTGCGCGTTCGTTCCTGCTGATCGCCCTGCTGCTCCTGCTTTCGCTCGGCGGCTGGTTCGAGATCTACCGCACCTACCAGCGCGAGCCGATCGCGCGCGAAATCGCGCAGCAGATGGTCACCATCATCAACCTCACGCGTGCGGCCATCGTGAATGCCGATCCGCGCCTGCGGCGCGATCTGCTGCTCGACCTGAACGAAACCGAAGGCATCCGCGTGTACGCCAGCACGCCCGACGAGCGGCTGGTGCCGGTCCCGCCCGATGCGCTGGTCGACCTGATCGGCCGCCGGGTCAGGGCAACGCTCGGCCCGCGGACGCGCCTTGCGTTCGCGCGCAACGGGATCGAGGGCTACTGGGTCAGCTTCAACATCGACGACGACGAGTTCTGGGTCAAGCTCGACCGCGAGCGGCTCGAGCCGGATTTCGCAACGCAATGGATAGGCTGGGGCCTGTTTGCGCTGTTGCTGTCCCTCGGCGGCGCCTGGGCGATCGCTTCGCGCATCAGCCGGCCGCTGGCGGCCCTGACGCGCGCCGCCCGGCAGGTGGGCCGCGGCGAGCGTGTCGAACCCGCACCGGAGACCGGCCCCGGCGAAATCCGCATGCTGGCCGCGGCCTTCAACCAGATGTCGGCCGACCTCGCGAGCCTCGAGCGCGACCGTGCCATGGTCCTGGCCGGCATATCGCACGACCTCCGCACACCGCTCGCCCGCCTGCGCCTGGGCATAGAAATGGTCGGCGGCGACCCGACGATGACCGAGGGACTGGCCGCCGACATCGACGAGATGGACAAGATCATCGGGCAGTTCCTCGATTTCGCGAAGGACGAGAACGAGGCTCGTGCCGAGACCGACCTCGAAATGCTGGTCGTCGAGATCTGCGAGCGCTATGCGAAGCTCGGGCACGCGCTCAAGCACTCCCCTTCGCCGCCGATCGAGATGCAGCTCGCGCGCATGGCAGTGCGCCGCGCGATCTCCAACCTCGTGGACAATGCCCTGCGCTATTCGGGAACCGAGATCGAGATCGTGACGCGCCGTGCGGGCGGCCAGGCCATCGTGGAGGTGCTCGACCGAGGGCCCGGCATCCCCGAGAACGAAGCCGAGCGCATGAAGCGCCCTTTCACGCGCCTCGAGGCGGCGCGCAGCGGCGGTGGCGGATCGGGATTGGGCCTCGCGATCGTCGATCGCGTCGCGAGGATGCATGGAGGGGCTCTGGAATTGCTGCCGCGTCCCGGGGGAGGCCTCATCGCCCGCCTGAGGATTGCCCTGAAAGGCGCAGCGCATCACGATGCGCTCGCACGATCGCAGTCGCCCTCGCCGCTCAGCTAGCGGCCCTTGCACTGTGCGGCCGCCTCAGCCGCCCGGCCGGAATTCCTTCAATTCCCAGACGATGCGGTCCGTCAGGATTCGTCTCGCGCGAGGCGACACGAGCAATTCGACCCGTTCGTAGCCATGCTCCATCCGCACCCAGCGCTTGACGGCCGGCGCGTACCAATAGGTTTCGACCACCTGCGTGTCACTCCAATCGTAATCGTAATCGCCGAGGTTCATCCTGCGTTCCACCCGCAGCGCGGCGAACTGGCCGGCTGGCGTCCTCACCTTCTCCCAGCCGAGCGCGACGCCGTAGGTGCGCCACAGGAAGTCGACACCGTTCCCGTCGGTCATCGTGGCCTGCTCGCGCCAGGCCTGTCCCGGGGCGATAGGGAACAGGATTCGCGCCAGCGGCACGCTGAACGCTCGCCTGGCGCCGCCGGAGGTCTCCGCGACCTCGCGCCACGGCGCGGCGATCGTTTCGGTCTCCATCGCGTCCCCCGGCCTGTCGCTGCTGCGCTCGACGACGAAGCCGCTCCCGGCCGCGCTGAGCGTGTCGGTCAGCGTGCGGGCCAGGAGCCCGTTATAGGGATTGATTTGCTGATACACCCAGGTGTCGCCTGCCTTCAACTCGGGGGCGGGAACCACCGCCATCGGCGGGTCGGCCGGCGGGTAAGGCGCGGCGCACGCTGCGAGCATCGCGGCGGCGGCGGCCGCAATGCATCGTGCGATGGCCGCGCGCGCGCGCCGGCCGGGGGATTGAAATCGGAACGCGCGGTCCCTATTTCCGCGAAAATTCGTTTTGGAGGATCGAACCATGACCGATACGACCATCAATTCATCCTTTGCGCCGGCCAACACGCCGCGGCCGGTCGTCTCGCGGTGGAAAGCCGCGGGCATCCACCTCCTCGTCAGCGCCACCATTGCCGGCACCCTGGTCGCGATCATGCTGACCGTCTGGTACCCGTGGCCGTTGTTCGACATTGCGGGCGGCAGCGGGCTGATGATCATCCTCGTGGGCGTCGATGTGGTGTTGGGACCGCTGATCACGCTGATCATTTTCCGCGCCGGCAAGAAGGGACTCAAGTACGACATCATGATCATCGCGGCACTGCAAATTGCCGCGCTTGCCTATGGCGTCCATGCAGTCTTCGCGGTGCGCCCGGCCTATCTCGTCTATACGATAGACCGCTTCGACCTCGTTACGGCGATCGACCTCGAGGACGAGGACCTTGCCAAGGCGAAGCTCGATGAGTTCAGGCACCTGCCGCTGGGCCGCCCCCAGTACGTCGCAGCGATCATGCCGACGGACCCGGCCGAAAAGCAGAAGATCCTCGAATCGGGACTGGCCGGCAAGGACATCAACCTGTTCCCGCAGTATTACGTCCCTTATGAGCAGCAGGCCAAGGTCGCCGCCGGCAAGGCAAAGCCGATCGCGAAGCTCAGGGATCGCGATCCCGCCGCGATTCAGGAGTTCCTCGCTTCCAGCGGACGCACCGCCGATTCGCTCAGGTACTTGCCGCTGCGCTATCGTCGAGGCGACGGGGCCGTATTGCTCGATGCCACCACCGGGATGCCTGTCAGGATCCTGAAGATCGACCCGTGGTGATCAAGCCCTCGTGAACCCTTGTGTACGTCGCGGGCCTGGCGTGCCCGTGGCGTACCATCGCGGGCAGACTTCCAGCCTCAGCGCAGACCTCCCTGCCCACGGATGACCGACTCGACCGGCGCACTGCATCGCGACTACGACCGCATCACGATACCCACGATCTGGGTCGCATTCGCGCTGTCGATCGTCTTGCACGCGCTGGGCCTGTTCGGCTGGATTCCGCTGCCGCATATCCCGTTCCAGGAACCAAAGCTGGGCCAGCCCAGCGGCACTCTGGCGATCCGGCTGGTGCCGTTCACCGCCCCACCGGTGCATTCGCCGCCCCCAGCACCGGCCATAGCGGCCCCGACCCGGCCCAAGGCCTCGCCTGCCGAGCCCGCGAAGCGCGCGCAGCCGGCCGCTCGGCTCGGACGGATTCCCGACCTCCGTCCGATTGCGAAGCCGGCCCCGCCGGTCATCGCGCCGGAAAATCCTTCGCCGGTCGCGGTCCCGCCGCCCGCCGAAACCGCGCGGCCGGCACCCGCCGACGACCTTGCATCCTTCATCGCCTCGCGCCGGCGCGCGCGAGAAGGAGGCGCTACGCCAGCCCCTGCACCCCCGCCTTCTGCACCCGCCGAAACCGAGCAGGAGCGGCACAACCGCATCGTGGCCGAAAACCTCGGGCTCACCAGCGTGCCGAGTTTCGGCAACGACCCGACCCGCGGCGGCGGCGTGTTCCAGATCCGCAGCATGGGCTTCGACATTGCCGAATTTGCCTTCTTCGGGTGGAACAAGGAGATCAACCGCAACTCGCTGCAGGTCATCGAAGTCCGCCGCGGCAGCAACCCGAACATGGAGATCGCGGTGACGCGCAGGATCATCGGCATCATCCGCGAACGCACGCCGGGCGATTTCCTCTGGCAGTCCAGGCGCCTCGGGCGCGGCGTATGGCTGTCGGCGCGCCCGGCCGACAACGCCGGGCTCGAGGATTTCATCCAGCGCGAACTGTTTCCCCAGTTTGCCCCGGCCCAGGCGCGTTGAGCGACAGCGCACGGCACGGCCGGCCGAGGCCGTTCAGCGGGCGTTCGGCCCTGACAGCGCGAAGCGCGCGAGGATCCGGTAGCCCGGCCCCTGCGGCGAAAGTACGGAACTCACCAGCACGAACTCCGCGGCGCGCCATCCCGAAGGCTCGAGCGGGGGCAGGCCCTCTGCGGCAATCGAGGCCCTGCGCACAAGGGTGACGTGCGCCCTGAATTCACGCGCCTCGATTTCGAAGCCGGCGTCCTTCAACCGGCTTTCGAGTTGTGCCACCAGGTCACCCAGCGCTTCGGGCAACCGGCGCGGCCCGGCCCACACGACCTGGTTGTGCTTCCACCAGCGGCCTTCGTCGAGCGTCAGGTCGATCGGCGCGGCGCGCACTCTGCGGCCACACTCGATCAGGGATGCCACGCGATCGCCAGGGAGGTCGCCCAGGAAGGCGAGCGTCATGTGGATGGTGGACTCGCGGGTTACGCGGCCGCCGCTCCCGGCCAGCGCAGCTTCGGCCTTCGCATGCACCGCCGCAGCCCACGCGTGCAGGTCTCTCGCCATCGCCTCGGGTGGCCAGAGCGCGAAGAACAGCCTGAGCCTGCCCTTGCGGTTATTACTTTTCCGTGATACCGATTGGCTGGAACGCCGCATGGTCAGCCAATCCGCAAAAATTGAAGTTTTGGATTCACGGGTCGCTCAGGCGGCGCGCACCCGCATCCCGTCGAGGGGAACGCCGGGGTTGCGGCCCGCCACCAGGTCGGCCGTGATGCGCGCGCCGCCGGCGGCCATGGTCCATCCCATGTGGCCCAGCCCCATGTTGAACCACAAGTTGCGATAGCGGCCGGTGCCGAAAAGCGGCGTGCTCTCCGGGGTCATCGGCCGCAGGCACGCGCGCGCCTGGGCACGCGCAGCATCGGTGGCTCCGGGAAACAGTTCCTGTGCCAGCGCGACAAGCCGAGCCGCGTCCGCGGGCCGGTACTCGCGTCCGTATCCTGAGAACTCCGCGCCGCCGGTAAGCCGCAGCCGGTCGCCCATCGGGCAGTACGCGACCAGCTTCGATTCGTCCATGCCGGCGTGCCGCGGGCACAGGTCCGCGTTCGCGACCGGGATCGTGACCGAGCACCCCTTGACCGGATAGATCGGCAGGTCCGCGCCTAGCCTGCCCTTCAGGCGCGGATCGACCAAGCCGAGCGCGGCGACCGCGCCATCGACTTCGATCCGGCCTGCGGAAGTGTCGATGGCATCGACCCGGTCGCCCTCGACGGCAACGCCCTTTACTTCGCACCCGAGCAGGACGCGCGCTCCCAGACCTTCGGTGGCCCTCGCAAGCTCTCGGCAGAACATCGCCGAATCGCCGCTCTCATCGGTCTCGGAGAACACCGCGCCGGCCACCGGCGCGTTCGCAAGCCCGGGGTCGATGCCCACCGCACCGGCCTTGTCGAGCACGCGGAAACGAAACCCGAATGCTTTCATCGGCTCGACTTTCCTGGCGCCTGCAGCGAGCGCTTCGGGAGTGCGATACAAGTACATCACGCCGCCTTGCTTGCGATGAAAGGAAACGCCGGCCTCGGCCGCGATCAGGCCGAGCTGTTCCTGCGAATAGCGCACATAGCGCACCTTCCTCTCGAGCAACCGCGCATAGCTCGCCGCATCGCAGTTGCCGAGGAAGCGCAGGCCCCAGGCCCAGAACTCTGGGTCCCAGCGCATCGGGTAAACGCGCACCGCCTGGTCGTTCCTCACCAGAGCGCGCAGGAAAGTCTTCAGCATTTGCGGGCTCGGCCATGGGAAGGCGCGGCTCGCCGAGACGATCCCGCCGTTCGCGCCGCTGGCCGCATCGGCCACCTGCGGGGCCTTTTCTACCAGCGTGACTTCGTGGCCGTCCCTCGCGAGGCACCAGGCCGTGGTGACGCCGGCCAGGCCGGCGCCGAGGACCGCAACCCGCACTACTTCTCCACCAGGTGGCTGCGCATCAGCGGCACCAGGTCGCGCTCCCAGGAGAACTGCGATTTCTCGAGCTCGGCAGTGATCAACTCCATCTCGCGCCGCCCGCGGTTCTGCGACAGCTTCCAGCGTGTCTCCACCCGGTCGACCGGGATCTCGAATGCCACGATGCCGCCGAGCATGCCCTCCATGTAGGCCGGCGACAGCTTGTCGAAATCCGCTTTCCAGAGCGGGTCATGGTGGGCGACGAGCTTCGCTACTGCGGCACGCTTGGCCTCGGCGTCATGGAAGGCCTTGACCTTGCCGTAGGCATGGACCGCGGCGTAGTTCCAGGTCGGCACCCGCTCCTTCTCCTCGTACCAGCGCGGCGAAACGTACGCATGCGCGCCGTGGAAGATCACGAGGACTTCGTCGTCGAAGAACGCTTCCCACTGCGGGTTGTTCTTCGCCATGTGGGCGACGATCACCCACTGACCGGCGCGCTCCTCGACCAGCACCGGCAGGTGCGATGCGCGCGGCTCGCCGGCGGTGGCTGTGACGACCACCGCGAAATTGTTGGCGCGCATGAACTCGAGGACCTCGGCGCGGTTCTCGACCTGGTTGTAGGGCGGTGAATACATTGCGTGTCGCCTCAGTAGGAGGAAAGGGAATTCGACGTGGGAATCGCCGCCAGGAGGGCGATCGCCTGTGCCGCGATGCCTTCACCACGGCCGGTGAAGCCGAGATACTCGGTTGTAGTGGCCTTGATGTTGACCAGGGCGCCGGCCGGCAGGCCGAGGTCGGCACTGATGTTGGCGCTCATTTTCGCGACATGCGGTGCCATCCGCGGCGCCTGGGCGATGATGGTTGCGTCGACGTTCGACACGACATAACCGGCGGCCGCCACCTTCTGCGCGACGGCACGCAGCAGCACCCGGCTGTCGGCGCCCTTGTAGGCGGGATCGGTGTCCGGGAAATGCCGGCCGATGTCGCCCAGGCCAGCCGCGCCGAGCACCGCATCGCAGATCGCATGGATCAGCACGTCGGCGTCCGAATGGCCTTCGAGGCCTCTTTCATAAGGGATCTCGACGCCGCCGATGACCAGCTTGCGGCCGGCCACCAGTGCGTGCACGTCGAAGCCCTGCCCTATGCGCATCGTCATTGGCGTCCCAGCATCGATTCGGCGATTGCCATGTCTTCCGGGAAAGTCACCTTGAGGTTGCGGCGGCTGCCGGTGACGATTCTCGGGTGCAGGCCCATCATTTCCACGGCGCTGGACTCGTCGGTGACCGCACCACGCGCGTCGCGCAGCGCCTCGACCAGCAGGCCCGCGCGAAACATCTGCGGCGTCTGCGCAAGCCAGAGCCGGCTCCGGTCTTCGGTGCCCGCGACCCGCAATCCTTCGCCGGCGATCGGCGCCGCACCGTCGGCGATCCGCTTGACCGTCTCCGGCACCGGCATTGCCAGGAGGCCACCGACCGCGTCGCCGGAGACTTCGCCGATCAGCTTGTCCAAGTCGGCACGCGGCAGGCACGGCCTCGCCGCGTCGTGCACCAGCACCCAGTCGTCCGCATCCACGACGTCCATCGCCGCCACCAGGCCGTTCAGCACCGAGTCGCGGCGGGTAGCGCCGCCGCAGTACAGCGGTTCCAGCCTGCCGTCGAAAGCATTCCAGTCGTGCCGCGCGAACGCGTTGTCATCCGGCGCCAGGACCACGAACACCGTCTCGACCGGCGCCACGGCGACGCAGCCGATCGCATGATGCAGCATCGGCCTGCCCGCCAGTGGAAGGTATTGCTTGGGTGACGCAGCGCCGATCCGCGCGCCCGTCCCGGCCGCGGGGATCAGGGCAAAGTACGTCAAGCTGGATTCCCCAAGGATCGCAAAATATTCCGGAAATTCAAGCCTGTATAATACATCACGCGTTGCACCGGACAAGCCGCGAGGCGGCCTGCCGGTGAACGCTATTTGCATTTGTGGACCCGGAATTCCTGACCATGCATCGCGATTCGCTTCCCGAACACGAAGGCGCCCGTCCCGCATCCCGGCGCCGCCTGACCCGGCTGGCGGGCTCCAGCGACGCCCTGGCGATCGCGCGCCTGGCCGCAGAGGGACGCCCGCTTGCCGTCGTGAGCGCCACTGCGCTCGACGCCCAGCGCCTCGTTGACGAGGTGCGCTGGTTTGCGCCGACCCTGCGCGTGTTCCTGCTGCCCGACTGGGAAACCCTCCCCTACGACAACTTTTCGCCGCACCAGGACCTGGTGTCCGAGCGCCTCGCGACGCTCTACCAGATCCAGCGCGGCGAGTTCGATGTCGCGGTGATTCCGGCGACGACCGCGCTCTACCGCCTGTGCCCGCCCGCCTACCTCGCGGCGTACACGTTCTTCCTCGAGGCCGGCAAGACGCTCGACCCGGAAGCCCTCAAGGCGCAGCTCCTCACCGCGGGCTATGCGCACGTCACGCAAGTCGTCGCGCCGGGCGAGTACTGCATCCGCGGCGGCATCATCGACCTCTTCCCGATGGGCAGCGCGCTGCCCTATCGCATCGACCTTTTCGACGAGACGATCGAATCGATCCGCACCTTCGACGTCGACAGCCAGCGCACGCTCTACAAAGTCAGCGAAGTGCGCCTGCTGCCGGCGCGCGAGTTCCCACTCGACGAAGCAGGCCGCGCCCGGTTCCGCACGCGCTTTCGCGAGATCTTCGAAGGCGACCCTTCACGCAAGGGCCTGTACCGCGACGTGTCGAACGGCATCCCGGCCGCGGGCGTGGAGTACTACCTGCCGCTTTTCTTCGACGAAGTGGCGACCCTGTTCGACTACCTGCCTGCCAAGGTCACCGCCGTGATGCATCGCGACGTGCAAGGGGCGGTGATGGCTTTCTGGCGGGACGCCGCGTCGCGCTACAAGCTCCTGTCGCACGACCCCGAGAAGCCGCTGCTGCCGCCGGCGCAGATCTTCGTCCCGGCCGAGGAGTTTTTCGTCCGGCTGCAGCCGCTCGAGCGGGTCGACGTCGCCGCCCCGCCGGCCGAAGGCGCCGTGCCGGAAGCGCCACCCGAGGCCGGTGACGAATTCCATACCGTCGCTTTGCCGGACCTGGCCGTCGATCGCCGCGCGGCAGACCCGCTCGCCAAGCTCAAGTCCTTCGTGCGCTCCTGCGGCCAGCGGGTCTTTCTCGCCGCCGAATCGCCCGGTCGCCGCGAGACGATGGACGCCTACCTGGATGAGTACGGCCTGAGGCCGGCGCAGGCGGCTGACCTGCCCGCCTTCCTCGCGGGCGACGCGCCTTTCGCCATCGGTGTGGCCCCGCTTTCGAACGGGTTCGCGGTCCCTTCCGAAGGCTGGTGCATCGTCACCGAGAGCGAACTCTATGCCGGGACCGTCCGGCAGCGCTCGGCGCACACCGAGGCGGGCAAGTCCTCGGTCGAAGGCATGCTGCGCGACCTGTCCGAGCTCAAGATCGGCGACCCGGTGGTTCATGCGCAGCACGGCATCGGGCGCTACGTGGGACTGATCAGCCTGGACCTCGGCGAAGGCATGACCGAGTTCCTCCACCTCGAATACGACGGCGGCGACAAGCTCTACGTGCCGGTGGCGCAACTCTCGGTGGTCTCGCGTTACAGCGGCGCGCAGCCGGAGGCCGCCCCGCTGCACAAGCTGGGCAGCGGGCAGTGGGACAAGGCCAGGCGCAAGGCCGCGCAGCAGGTGCGCGACACCGCGGCCGAACTGCTTGCGCTGTATGCCAAGCGCGCGGCGCGCAAGGGGCACGCCTTCGGGATCAAGCAGCACGACATGGAGGCGTTCGCCGACGGCTTCGGATTCGAGGAGACCGAAGACCAGGCGGATGCGATCAAGGCCGTCGTAGAGGACATGACCTCGGGCAAGCCGATGGACCGCCTCGTGTGCGGCGA
>CAZREB010000033.1:0-51428 GCA_964599095.1 uncultured Bordetella sp. | reverse complement strand
TGTCGCCTTTCCACGCGGTGCTGCTGATACCGCCTGTGCCTTTGTCGCCTTTCCATGATCTCCTCATTTTGAGAATCCGAGGTTTGCGCGCCGCGCAAACCGGGGGATTCTCAAAATGAGGAGACCGGGGAATTCAAAATCGGTACGCCCTCCCTCTAATGCGCCGCCCACTGGACGGTGTTGAGGTCAACGCCGTCCTTGTACATTTCCCACAGCGGCGAAAGTTCGCGCAGCTTCGCCACCTTGGTCCTGACCAGGTTCACCGCGAAATCGATCTCCTCCGCGGTGGTGAACTTGCCGAGCGTGAAGCGGATCGACGAATGCGCCAGCTCGTCCGAGCGGCCCAGCGCGCGCAGCACGTACGACGGCTCGAGCGAGGCCGAGGTGCAGGCCGAGCCCGAGGACACCGCGATGTCCTTGATCGCCATGATCAGCGATTCGCCCTCGACGTAGTTGAAGCTCACGTTGAGGTTGCCGGGAATGCGCTTTTCCAGGTCGCCGTTGAGGACCACCGCCTCCATCGACGACAGGCCGGCCCACAGCTTGTCGCGCAGCATGCGGATGCGCTCGTTGTCGCTCGCCATCTCGGCCCTGGCGATCCGCGCCGCCTCGCCCATGCCGACGATCTGGTGCGTCGCGAGCGTGCCCGAGCGGAACCCGCGCTCGTGCCCGCCGCCGTGGATCTGCGCCTCGATCCTGACGCGCGGCTTCCTGCGGATATAGAGCGCGCCGATGCCCTTGGGCCCGTACATCTTGTGCGCGGTGATCGTCATCAGGTCGACCTTGAGCTTCGACAGGTCGATCTCGACCTTGCCGGCGGCCTGCACTGCGTCGCTGTGGAAGATGACGCCCCTGGCCCGGCAGATCTCGCCGAGCTCGGCGATCGGCTGGATGACGCCGATCTCGTTGTTCACCATCATGATCGAGGCGAGGATCGTGTCCGGCCGGATCGCCGCCTTGAATTTCTCCACGTCGACGATGCCGTTCTCCTCGACTTCGAGGTAGGTGCACTCGAAGCCCTGGCGCTCGAGCTCGCGCATCGTGTCGAGCGTGGCCTTGTGCTCGGTCTTCTGCGTGATCAGGTGCCTGCCCTTGGTCTTGTAGAACTGCGCGGCGCCCTTGATCGCGAGGTTGTTGCCTTCGGTTGCGCCCGAAGTCCAGACGATCTCCCGCGGATCCGCGTTCAGCAGCGCGGCGACATGGCCGCGCGCCTCCTCGACCGCTTCCTCGGCCTTCCAGCCGTAAGCATGCGAGCGCGACGCCGGGTTGCCGAAATGCTCGGTCAGGTACGGGATCATCTTCGCGGCCACGCGCGGGTCTACCGGCGTGGTCGCGGAGTAATCGAGGTAGATCGGGTACTTCATCGGGTCATCCGTCCTTATGCTAGCGCCTCGGCCGGCTTGGCCGCCGGGCGCAGGTCCTTCAGCACGTTGGTTTCCTTGCTGCCGCGCTGATGGTCGACGAGGTCCTGCAGCGTGACCGAACTGAGGTACTCGAACATCTTGGTGTTCAGGGTCGCCCACAGGTCGTGCGTCATGCAGCGCTTCTCGCCGTCGATGCAGTTTTCCTTGCCGCCGCATTGCGTCGCGTCGAGCGGCTCGTCGACGGCCAGGATGATATCGGCCACCGACATGTCCTTCATCGGCATGGCGAGGTTGTAGCCGCCGCCCGGCCCGCGCACGCTCGAGACCAGCTTGTGGCGCCGAAGCTTGCCGAACAGCTGTTCGAGGTAGGAAAGCGAAATGTGCTGGCGCTCGCTTATGGCCGACAGCGTGACCGGCCCACCGGACTGGCGCAGCGCCAGGTCCACCATGGCGGTGACCGCAAACCTGCCTTTAGTCGTGAGTCTCATAGGATTCCCTTCGATCGGTTTTCGTCCGGGCGCCTTCGCCTGCGCTATACCCGACCCATTTTCTCAAGTATAGCTTGCCCGACTGGATTACTCAAGTAATAAAGCCTTTTATTTCACCACCCTGAGTGGTTCTTCCGGCTTGCGGCGCTGATCGAGTTCGCGCTCCAGCCGCTCGAGTTTTGCGCGCAGCGCCTGCACCGTCTGGTCGAGTTCCTGCGAGTGCTCGACCAGCGTCCGGATCGCCTTGGCGTAGGGATCGTCCTGGTCGGCGACGACCGCGTAGGCCGCGAACCTCACAGCCCCGGCGGCATCGCCTTCGACGACCCGGCCCGGCACGCCGACCACGGTGGCCCCGGCCGGCACCTCGCGTACCACGACCGCGTTCGACCCGATCTTGGCGCCGTCGCCGACGTAGATCGGTCCGAGCACCTTGGCCCCGGCACCAATGACCACGCCCTTGCCCAGCGTCGGGTGGCGCTTGCCGCCGCTCCACGACGTCCCGCCGAGCGTGACGCCGTGATAGAGGGTGCAGTCGTCGCCGATCTCCGCGGTCTGGCCGATCACTACGCCCATGCCGTGGTCGATGAAAACTCGCCGGCCCACGGTCGCGCCGGGATGGATCTCCACCCCGGTCAGCCAGCGCCCGACGTGCGACACGAACCGGCCTGCCCAGTACAGGCGCAGGTCCCAGAGCGTCCGCGCAAACCGGTGGATCCAGAGCGCATGCATCCCCGGGTAGCACGTGAGCACTTCCCAAGTGTTGCGGGCGGCCGGGTCGCGGTCGAAAACGGACCGGATGTCTTCCTGGATTCGGCTGAACATTTTTCTATGGTAGGAATGCCTACCTATTTAGTCAACTATTCGCCCGGCGAGTTCCGCTTCCTCAACAAGGCCTTTAGCAAGCCCCTGAGAATATTGACTTCTTCGCGTTCCGCCCGGGCGCGCCCGAAGAGCCTGCGAAAGCGGTCCCGGAGC
The DNA here is from genome assembly GCA_964599095.1 of uncultured Bordetella sp. Lineage (GTDB taxonomy): Bacteria > Pseudomonadota > Gammaproteobacteria > Burkholderiales > SG8-39 > SZAS-79. The sequence goes on along the minus strand of CAZREB010000033.1, from coordinate 48,601 downwards.
CTGCCGGGGTTGGCGGGATCGAGGAAACCGCAGGCCTTGGCCGCCGCCTCCAGATGCCCGTAAAGGCCCTCGAGATCCGCGACGGTCGCGGCCGGCTCGATCCGCGCGTCGGGCATTGCACCGTCCGTGGCCGCCATGCGCAGCTCGTAGGCGACGATCTGTACCGCCTGCGCGAGGTTGATCGAACTCCAGGCCGGATCCGTCGGGATCCGGACGTGGTACTGGCAGGCAAGCAATTCCTCGTTGCTCAGGCCCGAGGCCTCGTTGCCGAACACGAAAGCGATCGGGCCTTGCTGCGTCCGGGCAGTTGCGGCCGCAGCGGCCTCGCGGGCCGCCATGTTTTCCGGCCCCCATTCGCGCAGCCGTGCCGAAAGCGCATACGCAGCGACGCAATCGCCGATCGCCTCGGTCAACGAGCCGAAAACGCGTGCGTTCGAGAGCACGTCGTCGGCGCCGCTCGCGAGCGCAGTGGCTTCGGGGTCCGGGAACCTTTTCGGGTTCACGAGCGCGAGCGATACGAGGCCCATGTTCTTCATCGCACGCGCCGCGGACCCGATGTTGCCGGGATGGCTGGTGCGCACGAGGACGATCCGGATCCGGGATAGCGGGCTGTCGCTCATCGATGCTCGGGGGTGGGAACGGACCCGCAGTTTAAAATACCCCTTCCCTCCCGTCCGCGAAGAAGATCCCGATGCAGCATCCGATGTTGAACACCGCCATCAAGGCGGCCCGGCGCGCCGGCTCGATCATCAACCGCGCGACGCTGGCCGGCGGGTTCGAAGTGCAGTCCAAGCGGGTAAACGATTTCGTGACCGAGATCGACCGCGCGGCCGAGGACGCGATCATCGGCATCGTCCGCCAGGCGTATCCCGACCACGCGATCCTCGCCGAGGAATCCGGCGAGAACGACGGCGGCGCGAAGAACGAATACACCTGGGTCATCGACCCGCTCGACGGCACGACCAACTTCATCCACGGCTTCCCGCAGTACTGCGTGTCGATCGCGGTGCGGTACCGGGGACAGATTGCGCACGCGGTCGTCTACGACCCGGTCAAGAACGAGCTCTTCACCGGCTCGAAGGGCCGCGGCGCGTACCTGAACGACCGGCGCATCCGCGTGACCAGGTGCGCGCAGCTGCGCGACGGGCTGGTGGGCACCGGCTTCCCGTTCAAGGAACTCGAGCGCATCGACCTCTACATGAAGCAGATGCGCAGGATGATGCATTCGTGCGCCGGCGTGCGGCGCGCTGGCGCCGCGGCGCTCGACCTCGCCTACGTGGCCTGCGGGCGCCTCGACGGGTTCTGGGAGATGGGCCTGTCCCGCTGGGACATGGCCGCCGGCGCGCTGCTGATCAAGGAGGCCGGCGGCCTCGTTGGGGGACTCGCCGGCGAGGACGACTGGTACGAGACCGGCGACATCGTAGCGGCCACGCCCAAGGTGTTTCCGCAGTTGCTCGAAGCCGTCCGGGCCAGGTAACCGAAAACACAGGATCGAGGCGAGCACCGCCATGCCCTTCCCGAAGCTGGTCGTGTTCGACATGGCCGGCACGACCGTCGAGGACGCCGGCCAGGTCCCGGCCGCGTTCACGCAAGTGCTGCGCGGCCACCGGATCGCGATTAGCGAGGCGCAGCTCAACGCGCTGCGGGGGGCCTCCAAGCGCGACGCGATCCGGCATTTCGTCGCCCCGCAAGGCGGCGACGTGGAGGCGCGCACCGAAAAGATCTTCGGCGATTTCCGCGCCCACCTTTCCGGGCTGTTCCGCTCGGGCGGCGTCAAACCGATCGCCGGTGCGGCGGAGACGTTTTCCTCGCTGCGCGGCAAAGGGATCAGGGTCGCGCTGAACACCGGGTTCGACCGGACCATCGCAGACCTGATCGTGGACGCCCTGGGCTGGCGCACGGCCGTGGACACTCTGGTCTGCGGCGACGACGTGGCCAACGGCCGCCCGGCGCCGGACCTGATCTTCAAGGCGATGGAGCGGGCCGGGATCGCCGAGGCCCGGCACGTGATGGCGGTGGGCGACACCGTCCTCGACCTGCGCGCCGGCCGCAACGCAGGCGCCGGCTGGGTGGTGGGTGTGCTTACGGGCGCCCACGGCCGCGAGCAGCTCGAGAAGGAACCGCATGACGCCTTGATCGCCAGCGTCGCGGACCTGCCCCTGCTGATCGAGCCCGCCGCCGGGCCGGGATAAAATCCCCCCATGGCCGACGAACTCGACTTTTCCAAGCCCGGCGCCCCGAAGGCGGCCGCCGACGTGGCGCGCAGCGCGGTGCAAGGCACGGCGCAGAGCGCAGTCTACAGCCCCGCGCTCGCGCTGGAATTCTTCCGCGCCACCGGCACCGTGGAGTTGAAGCCTGCCGGGAAGCCGATCTTTGCCGAGAACGAAAAGGCCGGCGGCTTCTTTGCCAAGGGCCCGCGGATGTACCTGCTGCTCGACGGCGAAGTCGGCCTGATGATCAAGAGCAAGTTCTTCGGCGTCGTGAAGGCCGGCGAGATCTTCGGCGAACTGGCCGTGATCGCGGGCCTCGCGCGCAGCGCGACCGCGATGGCGAAGACCGACTGCAAGGTGCTTTCGCTCGACGAAAAGCAGTTCCACGCGGCCCTGCAGAAGACGCCCGACTTCGCGCTGATGATGATGAGCAGCATGGGCCAGCGCATGCGCCAGAGCATCGCCAAGCTGGCCACCGCGCCGTCGGCCGCGACGGCGCCGCCGGTGGACCGCAGCGACGTGATCGACAGGAAGATGATGGGCGATCTGGTACGCGAACTCGGCGGCCAGCCGCCGATCGCCTACGGCCAGGGCAAGGTGATCCTGGCCGCGGGCGCCGTCGGCGCTTCGATGTACGTCGTCATGGACGGCCACGTCGCGATCTCGATCGGCGAGCGCGTCGTCGAGCGCGTCGGTCCCGGCGGGATTTTCGGCGAGATGGCGCTGGTGGACCGCTCCGCGCGCGCGGCCACCGCTGTGGCCGAGACCAATTGCTCGCTGATCACGGTCGGGCGCAACGAATTCATCTCACTCGTCAGGGCGAAGCCCGCATTCGGCGCGCTGCTCCTGAAGTCGCTCGCACAGCGCATGCAGTACCTCGCCCAGCAGGTCGCGCAGGCCGGGGTATGAGCGGCAAACGCGCGGCTCACCCGGCCTTCGGTCAGGCCGCCTTGTAGACCAGCACCATCCACGGCACGCCGAACTTGTCGGCGACCATCCCGAAGGCCGGCGAGAAAAAGGTCTTCATCAGCGGCTGGATGACATTCCCGCCTGCGGACAGCGCATCGAACGCCCGCTTGACGCCCGCTTCGTCGTCCATCGAGATCGACAGCGTGACGCCCTTGAAATCGGCCTTGCCCGAATTCAGGCCGTCGGAGGCCATTACCGTCGACTCGCCGATCCTGAACGCAGAGTGCATGATCTTGCTTTCGCTGCCCGCGGGCATTCCGGCGGGGCAGCCGCCCTCCGGGCTCTCGCTGTAGCGCATCTTCATTTCCACCTTGGCGCCGAGTGCCTTGGCATAGAAGTCGAGCGCCTCCTCGCAGCGGCCTTCGTAGAACAGGTACGGTTGGATGACTTGCATCGGGATCTCCTCGTAGGAAAGACGGGTTCAGGACGAAACGACGATCTTGAAGCCGCCCCAGAACATGCGCTTGCCGTCGAAGGGCAGCTTCTTCGGATCCATCATGGCCGCGAGGCGCTCGTCCTTCATGACCTTGGCCATGACGCTGTCGCGCTGTTTCCGCGATTTGTAGACCACCCAGGAGAAGAACACGACCTCGTCCTTCCTCAGCTTCACGCTCTGCGGAAACGAGGTCACCTTGCCCGGCTTGACGTCGTCCGCGATTGCTTCACGGTACTCGAGCGCGCCGTGGTCCAGCCACACCTTGCAGGCCTTGCGCGCCATGCGCTTGTAGGCACCTACATTCTTCTTCGGAACGGGAACGATGAATCCATCTACGTAAGCCATGCGGGCTCCTTTTTTCGGTCGGTCATGCGGGAAGGGACTGCAGGTAGCGCGCGAGCTTTTCCATGGTGCCGGTCCAGCCGCGCTCATGGCCGTCGCGGGCGGCCATGTCGAAGAAATGCTCGTGCAGCAGCGTGAGTTCGGTGCCCGAACGCGTCGGCTTGAAGGTGAGCGTCACCTGCGAAATGCGCTCCGGCGTGCTGATCCACGCCCAGGTGAACACGAGCCTTGCATTCGGGACGACCTCGCGGTAGGCGCCGCTCACGTCGTGCTGCTCGCCGTCGAGCGTCCTGAACACGACATGAAAGCGCCCGCCGACGCGCACGTCGGTCTGCGCGAGGGACACGGCGCCCGCATCCGGGCCGAACCAGTGCTTCAGCGCTTCCGGTTCGGTCCACGCGCGCCAGACCGCCTCGGGGGGCGCGGCGAACTCGCGGACCAGCGTGAGCCTGGGCTTTTCAACGGTGCTTGTTGCGGCCATCGTCTGAACTCCTGTTGCTTGTATAGGTAGCGAGCAAGCGAATCGAACAGCGACTTGAAATACGCCCGGTCCGCGCGCAGGCCCATCACGGGCTATGTCCTGCGGACACGCTTCTTCCCCGCAGGCTTGGCGTCCTTCGACTGGACCTCGTTCAGGTAAGCCTCGAGCCGGTCCAGGCGCTGCTCCCAGAAAACACGGTAGCGCTCGACCCAGTCCGAGACTTCCCTGAGGCGCGCGGCGTCGAGCTTGCACGGCCGCCATTGCGCCTCGCGGCTGCGCGAGATCAGTCCGGCCTTCTCGAGCACCTTGAGGTGTTTCGAGACCGCCGGCAGGCTCATGTCGAACGGCTCGGCCAGTTCCATCACCGAGGCCTCGCCCGAGGCCAGCCGCGCGAGGATCGCCCTGCGGGTCGGGTCGGAAAGCGCGGCGAAGGTGGCGGACAGGCGATCCTGCATCGTGGGTGCCTTCTTTAATTAACTCAAAGGTTAAATAAAAGATGCATCCCTGTCAAGCGCTCAGGCCGGGCGCGGCTTACGGAATCAGGGTGCGGGCCGGAAGACGAGGAAATACTGGCGCGGCAGGAAGTCGTGCTGTGCCGCAAGCACATAGCCGGCCCTGGCCATCTCGCCGGTCACCTGCGCCGGCGTGAGCCGCGCCTGCTTGGGCGGGCCTTCCGGCGAATCCATGCGGAAATCGATGATCGCGATCCGCCCACCCGGCTTGAGCAGGCCCTGCAAGCCGCGAAAGTAGCCTTCGCGGCCCAGGATATGGTGATACGTATCGACCATCAGCACGAGGTCCACCTTGACAGGCAGGCCGGGCGTGTCGTTGTGGGACAGGACCGGAACCATGTTGGCGAGCCTTTCGCGCGCGGCCCGTTCGGAGAGATACCTCACCATGGACGGCTCGATATCCGCGGCGAAAACCCGCCCCTGCGGCAGCATGGTCGCGAGCCGCGCCGAAAAATATCCGGTCCCCGCGCCGATGTCCGCCACCACCGCATCCGGCGCGAGCGCCAGCGCCTTGATGACCTCGTGCGGCTTCTGCCACACGTCGCGCTTCGGGTCGTCGAACACGTGGGCCCACTGCTCCGCATTGCCGAAGCTGTGCTGGTGGGTCGACGGGGATTGGGCGTGCCCGCTACCGCATGCGAGCGCCAGAATGAATGCCGGGACAGCTATTGCCTTGAACATGGAAACCTTTTTTTCGGGGAAGGGGGAATTATGCGGCCGCCGGCGCGCTTCGTGACCCGGGCATTGCCTGCAGGCGCCGGAGTCGCCTGTTTCCGGGATCGAATCCCGGAGCGCTCATCCGGCACCGGGCGCCCGCATCACTTCGAGCGTGACGAAGATTTCACCGGTATCCCCCGCAAGCGGCCAGGCGAGCGTCAGGACCACGCATTGCATGATCTTCTCGAAGCCGTCCTCGGATTGCGAGACGGTGCGCAACGGGTGCGCCTGCACCCGCGCCTTGGGGCTGCAGGTGACCCGTATGGCGCCGCCCATGAACCGGTCGTCGAGCACCAGTTCGCCGGTCTCTCCCGCGTCGAGCGGCTGGCCGAACCCGCCCGGCACGGTAGACCCGAGCAGGTAACGGCCGGCGAACCCGTCGCAGCTCGGCAATGCAATGTTGAGTTCGGTTGACAGCAGGCCGCGCAGGCGGCTCGCGCGATAGCGAACCGTAAGGCGATTGCCTTCGAGCGAGATGCGCTTCTCGAGTGCGCCGGTCCCTGCCGGCGCAGAGAAACCGGCGTGCAATCCCGGCTCCGCCGCTTGCACCGGCGCGTAGCCACCGATCTCGTGCACCCCGCCATCCGGGTCGGTGAGCCTCTCGCGAAACAGGGTCCGCGCCGAGGCGTCTACCGCGAGATCCTCCGCGTCGATCGCGTGCTTGGACCTCAGGCGGTCATGGGCCGACGCGATGCCGCCCTCGGCACGCAATGCCGAATCCGGGCCATTCACGATCGAATGGTAGCTTTCCGCATGGCGGCGCAGCGTGTCGCCGAAGTTCTGCGCCAGCGCATAGGAGTCCAGTTCCACGATCGAAGCGCTGCCGTCGAGCTTCACCACCACCTGCAGCTCCGAGTTGTGCATGAGAAGCTCGTCGCTGCCGTCGAGATCGAGATCGAATACCTGCAGTGACGGCCGCGGCGCGACCGCGTCGAGCTGCGACTCGAGCCTGATCAGCGACGCATAGACGGCGCGGCGCAAGTGCGGCAGGTACAGGCCGCCGAACAGGCCATGCCAGTACGCGTCGTTTGCCTGCCCCAGGTGCAGCAGCCTGCGCATCCCGGCGGTGCGCGACTGCTCCGGAAGGCGCGCGAGCCGTTGCGACAGGCCGAGCATGCGCTTGTGCATCCAGTTCGCCTCCGGGTAGCGGGACATGAAGTTCTTCCAGATGCCGCCGCGCAGGAAGGCCTTCTCGGACTCGTAGCGCGCGGCCTGCTTTTCGCGCGCAACGAGCCCGGCATACGTTGCGCCGGCCTGCGCCGGCAGCGTCCAGGCATTCATCTCGGAGTACGACACCGCAGGCAGGTAGACGATGCCGCGCGGCCGTGATTCGGCATGGAACTGCCGGAATGTCCGCGACACGATCTGCGGCGAAGCAACCACGCCTTCGATGAATTTCTCCAGCCAGCCCTTGCCGTACACCCACTCGTGCGTTTCGGGCCAGATGCCGAACTTCTCGATGTCGTCGAAGTAGACCGCGGCCCCGCCCATCGACTCGATGTGCGCGACCGCCTCGCCGGCCGGCGAGAAAGGAATCCGGTAGCGCAGCGCCTCCGAAATCGGAAACAGGTCGAGCGTGGAGCCATCCTCCTCGGTGGTGAAGCAGCCATCGAGTTCCGCCACCGACTTTCCCGCGCAGAGGAAGTGGTAGTCGTCGACCGTGACATAGCGGATTCCCGCCAGCGCGAGTGCCGGCACCACCGTGGCCTCCCACACGCGCTCGGTGAGCCAGGCGCCTTCAGGCGGCGTACCGAAACGCTCCGCAAGCCGGCGCGAAAACGAGGTGACCTGGTCGAGCCGGTCGCCGTGCGGGATCGCGGCAAGCACCGGTTCGGTCTCGCCTCCGCCGAAGACCTCGACCTGCCCGCGAGCCACCATTTCGGTGAGCACTCCCATGTCCTGCGGGTAGCGATCGAAAAGGTAGTCGAGCAGCGGCCCGCTGAAATGCACCGCAAAGCGAAATCCCGGGTGGCGGTGCAGCGTCCGCAGGAATGGCCGGTAGCAGCGTTCGTGCGCGTCATCGAGCACGCTGGGGAAATTCCCGGCGGGCTGGTGCGCATGCACGCCGAACAGCAGTGCAGTCCGCGTGCCCACGTCATCCCGCCCTGCGCATCGTGCCGCCCGCTTCCGGGTGCCCGCCGCCGTGGCTGATCGGCTCGTCGAGCGCCGCCGGCGGCGGAACGTTCAGCAAGCCGTAAAGCCGCTTGAGGTTGGCGCGGAACAGCCGGTCGAAGGTCGCCACCGTTTCGGCCGGGTTGTTGTCCCCCATCCACCAGAACCAGTCGGAACTTTCGCACAGCGCCAGCTGGCGCACGGCGTCGGCACCGGGCGCCTCACCGAGCCGGCCGCTTGCCATCACGAGGTCGAAGGTTTCCTTGGCTGCGCAGAGCAGGTCCCAGGCATGGTTCTTCTGCGCCGAGCCTATCCACGTCGAGAAGTCGCCATAGACCCAGCTTCCAGCCGCCAGGTGCTTGATCTGCCCGCGACGCGCGTGAGAGCGGTCCGGCGGCGGATACTCGTCCAGGTAGGCGCGGAAAGTGGTGGTCCGGATGCGCGGATGGTCGTCGAGCGCGGAATAAAGCGTATCCAGGAAGTAATAGCCGTTGTAAGGGTAGTACTCCCAGCAGTTCTCGCCGTCCAGGATCACGCTGACCACCGGCGTGTCCCCCTCCGGCGCCTGGTCGGCGATGCGCTCGAGTTCGCCGACGAAGTTGAGCGCCGCATCGCGGCTGTGCCACCCGGCATACTCGAACCCGATGCGGTCCGACAGTCCGTCGTCGCGAAAGAACACGACGACGTGTTCGCCGTCTGCCACATAAGGCCGGTACAGGTACTGCTCGCGCGCTGTAACGTCGTGCTTGTCGCCGCGCAGGCAGTTGGCCAGCACCCTTTCGCCGCTTGCCGTCCAGCGGGCGCCGGCCTGCGCGAACAGCTTCAGGAGCGCCGCCGAAATCGCGCCTTCGGCAGGCCACAGGCCGGCAGGGCGGGCGGAGAAACGCCGCTCGTGGCTCTCGAGCGCGGATGCGATCTGCGCCTGCACCCGCCCCATGCCGCCCGGAAAGGCCGGGGACTGCGGCAACGGGGCCGCCGGCATCGCTTCGAGCGCAGCACCGAAATCGATCAGCAGCGGTGCCAGCGGATGGGTATGAGGCGTGCTGGACAATTCGACGCGACCGTCGGCGGCGAGGCGTGAATAGCGCCCGGTGACGCCGCTCACGGTCTGCGCGATAAGGTCGAATAGCGCGAGCCGGTCCGCGCGCGAAAAGCCCGCGCCGCGGGCCATCAGCCGGGGCACCAGTTCGGAGGCGCGGCGCACCGTCTCGCCGATCCAGACGAGGTGGTACCAGGTGACCAGGTCGAAAAAGTAGCGATCGGCGAGGTAGCCGACACCCTGCATGCCCTGTTCGACGACTGTCCGGTACACGGCATGCAACGCGCTGTAGAAGGGATAGGGCGCCACCATCGTGGAGTGATTCGCACGCAGGCAGCATTCGATCGCGAGCCGGCGCTCCTCGGCCGACAGAGGCGTCGCCTCGTCGCGCGTGAGCAGCCTGAGGAGCGGATAGCGCACGGTTCCGGCCGCGAACTGGCCGGCGTAGTCCTCGAGCTGGTCGAGCAGCACCGGCACGAGGTTGACCACGGCGCGCATGCGCGGATGGTCCTCGAGATGCGCCGCCATGTCGGCGTAATCCTTGATCGCGTGCAGGTAGACCCAGGGCTGCGTGAATTCGCCGGTCGAGTGATCGCGGTAATCCGGCTGGTGCATGTGCCAGAGGATCACCAGGTCGAGGGGCTTGGCTTCGGCCACGGTGTCAGCGGGCGTGGTGCACGTTCTGGCCCAGCATTTCCGGGGTCACGAGGGTCACCCCTTTCGGGCTTACGTTGAAGCGCTTTCGGTCCTCTTGCGGGTCTACACCGATCCGGATGCCTTCGGGAAGCACGCAGTGCTTGTCGATGATGGCACGCCGGACTACCGCATGCCGTTTGATCGTTACGTTGGGCAGGACGACGGAGTCCTCGACGCTGGCATAACTGTGCACACGCGCCCCCGAGAAGAGGATCGAGCGCCGCACCGTCGCGCCGCTGATCACGCACCCGCCCGAGACCAGCGAGTCGACGGCGCTTCCGCGCCGGCCTTCGTCGTCGAAGACGAACTTCGCCGGCGGCAGTTGCTCCTGGTGGGTCCATATCGGCCACTCCTGGTCGTACAGGTTCAGGTCGGGCGTGATGGCCGCAAGGTCGAGGTTTGCTTCCCAGTACGCATCCAGCGTGCCTACGTCACGCCAATAAGGCACGCCGCTGCTCATGTTCACGCAGCTGTCCCCGAAGTGATGCGCAAACACCTTGTAGCCGCGATCGATCACGTGAGGGATGATGTTCTTGCCGAAATCATGGGCCGATTTCGAATCGTCCGAATCGCGCACCAGCTGCTCGTACAGGAACGACGCGTTGAACACGTAGATGCCCATGCTGGCAAGCGCCCGGCCGGGGTCGTCCGGAAGCGCAGCCGGTTCGCGCGGCTTCTCCGCAAAAGCGGTGATGCGCTTGCTCCGGTCGGTCGACATCACGCCGAACGCCGAAGCGCTTTCGACCGGCACTTCGATCGCACCCACGGTCAGGTCGGCCTCGTTCAGCACGTGCTCGGCGAGCATCTGGCTGTAGTCCATCTTGTAGACGTGATCGCCTGCGAGCACGAGCACATAGCGCGGATGGTGCCTGCGCAGGATGTCCAGGTTCTGGTACACCGAATCGGCGGTGCCCTGGTACCAGCCGGAACTCAGGCGTTGCTGCGCCGGCAACAGCTCGACGAACTCGCCGAGCCGGCCGTCGAGGCTCGACCAGCCGCGCTGCACATGCCGGATCAGGCTCTGCGCCTTGTATTGCGTGAGTACGCCGATGCGGCGTATCCCGGAGTTCACGCAATTCGACAGGCTGAAGTCGATGATGCGGAACTTGCCGCCGAAATGCACCGATGGCTTGCATCGCCACTCGGTAAGCTGCGCAAGGCGCTCGCCGCGCCCGCCGGCCATGATGAGCGCAAGAGTGTTCCTCGCCAGCACCTCCAGGCCGGGAAACTTCGACTGCCCGGCGAGATCGGCCTGCTCGCTATAATCGGCCATGCGTCACACTCCCCGGGAGATGGATTCGGCGGACGAAGGAAGGCTTCGCGCACTGCTCGAGGCGCGTGTGCACGATCCGCATGCACACCTCGGTTGGCATGCCCGTGGCGGCAAGTGGAGTTTGCGGGTGCTCGCGCCGCATGCGCAGAGCGTGGATGCGCTGACCGCCGACGGCTGGCAATCGCTGAGCCGCGCCGATGACGCGCCGCTCTTCGTGCTGGATTGCGATTGCGCGCCGATCTTGCCTGCACGGCTGCGTCTCGTCGAATTCGGCACCGCGCGCGAAATCATCGATCCCTACTCTTTCGCACCCGCCATTGGTGCGAACGAACTGTGGCTCTTCAACGGCGGTACGGCGCATCAGGCGTATGCAACGCTCGGCGCGCGTCCTTTGACAATCGCCGGAATCGAAGGCACGCGCTTTGCGGTCTGGGCGCCGAACGCGCAACGCGTGAGCGTGGTGGGCGACTTCAACCGCTGGGACGGCCGCACCCACATGATGACCGTGCACGGTGCGAGCGGGGTGTGGGAGATCTTCGTGCCCGGGATCGTGCCGGGCGACCTGTACAAGTTCGAAATTCGCAATCGCGCGAGCGGCGATGTCTTCGTCAAGTCCGACCCCTATGCGCGCTCTTGGGAAGTTCGGCCCGGGACAGCCTGCAGAGTGACGGCCGAAAGCTCCTACCGCTGGAACGACGCTGCATGGCTCGAAGGCCGTGCCCGGTGGGATTGGCTGCACGCACCGGTCAGCATCTACGAGGTCCATGCCGGCTCCTGGCGCCGGCACCCGGACGGCCGCTTCTACAGCTATGCCGAACTCGCCGACAGCCTGGTGCCTTATGTCGCGGACCTGGGCTACACGCACATCGAACTGTTGCCGGTCACCGAACATCCGCTGGACGAGTCCTGGGGCTACCAGTGCGTCGGCTACTTCGCACCCACGAGCCGCGGCGGCGAACCCGACGGCCTGCGCGCATTCGTGAACGCGTGCCACGTCCGCGGCATCGGGGTCATCCTCGACTGGGTTCCGGGACATTTTCCGCGCGACGACTGGGCCCTTGCGCGTTTCGACGGAACCGCCCTCTACGAGCACGCCGACGAGCGGCTGGGCGTGCATCCGGACTGGGGCACGTACACCTTCAACTTCGCCCGCAACGAAGTCAGGAGCTTCCTGCTCTCGTCGGCACACTACTGGCTGGCCGAGTTCCACTTCGACGCGTTGCGCGTCGATGCCGTCGCATCGATGCTCTACCTCGACTATTCCCGCAAGGCGGGTGAATGGCTGCCCAACCGCCTTGGCGGGCGCGAGAATCTCGACGCCATCGACTTCCTGCGCGAGCTCAATACCGTGGTCCACGGCGAATTTCCCGGTGCGCTGACGATTGCCGAGGAATCGACTGCCTGGCCGATGGTGTCGCGGCCGACCTACGCCGGCGGGCTCGGTTTCTCGATGAAATGGAACATGGGCTGGATGCACGACACCCTGGAATACCTGCGCGAAGACCCGGTCCATCGCCGTTTCCACCACGATCGGCTCACGTTCGCGCAACTATACGCGTACAGCGAGAATTTCGTGCTGCCGCTCTCGCATGACGAAGTCGTGCACGGCAAGGGATCGCTGGTCGCCAAAATGCCGGGGGATGCATGGCGGAAACTCGCCAACGTGCGGCTGCTCGCCACCTGCCAGATGACGGGCCCCGGCAAGAAGCTGGGCTTCATGGGCAACGAAATCGCCCAATGGAAGGAGTGGGACGCGGGCCGCGAACTCGACTGGGCGCTGCTCGATTCGCCGGCGCATCGCGGCGTGCAGCACCTCATGCGCGACCTGAACCGCCTGTACCGGGCCCTCCCGGCATTGCATGACCTCGATTTCGAGCAGGCGGGGTTCGCGTGGATCGATTGCGACGATGCCGACAACTCCGTGCTGACCTACCGGCGCAGCGCGCGCGACGGCCGCTTCGTGGTCGTCGCGCTGAATTTCACGCCGGTGCCGCGGCCCGGATACCGGATCGGGGTCCCCCGGGCAGGCGCCTACAGGGAAGTCTTCAACAGCGATTCGCGGCACTACGGCGGCAGCGACACCGGCAATGCCGGTGCACTGCTGGCCGGCACCGTGCCCTGCAACGGGATGCCGTGCTCGCTTGCGGTCCTGCTGCCGCCCCTGGCAGGGATTGTCCTTTGCCCGGACTGATCCGGCGCATTCTCCGGATACGTCCGGCGCTAGACGGAATCGGGTGAATCGCACCTCTGCCGCAGCGAGGCCTCCACCTCGCTCTCGGCTTCGAGCCAGTCCTCCAATTCGCGTCCCGGAGCAAAGCCGCGTGCCTCCGCCCGGTAGTAGGCACCGAGCGAAACAAGCTGCAACCGCTCTTCGGGCGAAATCGTTACCTCGCCGTCGCCGCGCCGCTGCGCGCGCCGACGGGCCGGCTTTGTCACCGCCACCTTTGGGCGGGAGATCTTGCCGCGTGGCGACGTCGACGTCCTTTCCGTTTGTCGGCTGGTCATCTCGATCCTCCTTTGCCAAGAAGCGCATCTGTAAAAGATAGTCCGCGGATCGCGCGGGATCTTGACGAAGGTCAAACATTGTGAACGAACACGGGAACATCGCGCCCGGCAGCCGCCTGGCCTCGATCCGCTCAGGAGATATCACGAATCGCGATACGTGCCGCTCCCAGCAGTCCGAGCCTCGCCGTCGCGACGACATGGACCGGAAACTCGCGCGCGAGGGCAGCATGCGGCCCTTTGGCATTGAAGGATGCGAGAAAGCCGCCGGCCGCAAGTCGCTGCATGACCTTTCCGGCAACCCCTCCCGCGACGTACACGCCTCCATGGGCGCGGATCGAGAGCGCATGGTCGCCCGCCACGGACCCGTAGCACGCGATGAACATGTCGAGGGCGCGTACAGCTACCGGATCGCCACCCGCCATCGCACGGCGCGAGACTTCAGACGGGCTTTCAGCCGCAGCACACGGCGGGTTGCCGGACCGCTGGCGCAGGAACTCGTGGATGCGCAGCAATCCGGGACCGGAAACGACATGCTCGGCACTCACGCGCCCTTGCGATGCAAGCAGCGCGAGCAACAATGCGCACTGCTCGGCGTCGGCCGGCGCGAATCCGGCATGCCCTCCTTCGCCGGCGACTACCCGATATCGCCCGCCGTCCCAGACGCGGTAGGCAACGCCGAGCCCGGTACCTGCACCGATCAGCACCTGTGAGCGCTCCGGGCGAAACGCGCCGGCCTGCAGCGTGACCCAATCTTCCGGCGCCAGTGCATCGATGCCATGGGCCGCCGCCTCGAAATCGTTCAGGACCCGGACCGGCGCGCCCCGCAGGACGCCCGAAACGACATCTGCATCGATGCGCCAATCCAGATTCGTGAGCCGTACGCTCGTACCCGAAACCGGGCCGGCCGCGCCCAGGCACGCGCGTTCGATCGGCAATCCGGCAGCGCGGGCGTCGCAGTCGGCGAGGAAACGGTTCAGGACAGCCGTGAAGTCCGCAAAATCGGCGCCGGCATAGGACGCCTCGAACAGGCATGAGCCCGGTACACTCGCGGAATCGAACAGGGCCAGTCGCGTCGTCGTGCCGCCGATGTCGCCCGCCAGAACGCAAGTCTTTGCCATGATCGGGGTCCGTATCCGGAATCGCTCTCTCAGTATCCTACGCGCCGCGGCGCCCGCCGCGACCGGACTTGCCCGCCGCAGCCCGGGAGAGGCTGCATGAGCCGGCAACCGATGCGGGTACTGTTCGCAACTTCCGAATGCAAACCCTGGGTCAAGACGGGCGGCCTCGGTGAAGTGAGCGCGGACCTGCCTGCGGCATTGCGGGCGCAGGGACTGGATGCGCGCGTATTGCTGCCGTCTTACCGAAACGTACTCGCGGCAACTCCTGGGGCCCGCGAGATCGCAGCGCTTCCGGCACTCGCCGCGCTTCCGGCGGCCCGGCTGCTCGAGGCCGAATTGCCTTCGGGCGTACCCGCGCTGCTCGTCGACTGCCCTGCGCTGTACGACCGCCCGGGCGGTCCCTACCAGGACGCCGGCGGGCAGGACTGGCAGGACAACTGGTTGCGCTTCGGCCTGCTGTCGAGTGTCGCTGCGCAACTGGCCCAAAGCACGAGTCCGCTCGCGTGGCAGCCGCACGTGCTCCATATCAACGACTGGCAGACGGCGCTCGCACCTGCCTATCTGCGCTTCGGCACGGGTACCCATGCGGCAACCCTCGGCACGATCCACAACCTCGCGTTCCAGGGCCTGTTTCCACCCGATACAGTCGCGTCCCTCGGATTGCCTTGGTCCTGCTACGCGACGGACGGACTGGAATTTCACGGCCGCATGTCGTTCCTCAAGGCGGGCGTGCAGTACTGCGACGCAATCACGACGGTAAGCCCCGGCTACGCCCGCGAAATCTGCAGCGAGCCGCTGGGCTTCGGCATGCACGGCGTGCTCGAATCGCGACGGGAATCGCTGCACGGGATCCTGAACGGCATCGACATCGACGAATGGAACCCGGCCACCGACCCGCACATCGCCGCGCATTACGATTCTGGATGCATCGAACGCAAGGCCCTCAACAAGGCCGCGCTGCAGGCGCGGATCGGGCTCGCGGCGAATCCGGGCACGATGCTTTTCGGCGTGGTCGGCCGCTTCACGGGGCAGAAAGGCATCGACCTGATCACCGCGATCGCGCCGCAGTTGCTTGCCCTCCCGGCCCAGCTGGCCCTCCTCGGCAACGGGGAACAAGCGCTGGAGGAGGTTGTCGCGCGCCTGGCGAACGAACATCCGGGCCGGATCGGTGCAGTGATCGGGTTCGACGAAGCGCTGGCCCACCAGATCGAGGCCGGTTCGGATGCCTTCCTGATGCCTTCGCGATTCGAGCCCTGCGGGCTCAACCAGCTCTACAGCCAGCGCTATGGCACCCCGCCGGTAGTCCATGCGACCGGCGGCTTGGCCGACTCGGTCGTCGACTGCAGCGATGCGACGCTGCAGGACGGCACCGCGACCGGTTTCGCGTTCCCCGACCCGGCCCCGCAGTCCCTTCTCGAAGCAGCGCGCCGGGCCCACGGCGCGTATTCGGACCCTCCGCTCTGGCGGCGCCTGCAGCTGAACGGGATGGCGAAGGACTTCAGCTGGGGCGCAAGCGCCGCGCGGTACGCGGCACTCTATGCGCTGCTCGCGCCCGACGCGTGAGCCTCTGGGGCTTCACACCCAGAGCATCAGGCCGAGCTCGAAGGGGTGGGTCAGCAGTTCGTGGCACGGATAGGCACGCAGGTGGTAGCCAAGCTTGCCGCACAGCGCCGGGTCGAGATCCAGCCCGAACAGGTGCTCGCCTTCGTTCGTAACGCCGCCGGTGGCCGTAAGCGCGTGGTGTGCAGGCCGCCCGCCCGGCTCCATCTGCTCGGGTGACAGCAGCAATTCGACGGTCAGGTCACCGGGTTGCAGCCCGTTCAACCGGACCGCCACCTCGACGCACAGCTTGTCACCGAAGTGAATGCGCCGCACCGGCAGGTCCACGCGCCGGACCGCCACGCCAGGCCATGCCTCGCGCACCCGCTTCTTCCACGCGGCGAGGCGCTTTGCGCTTGCGAAACCGTCTTCCGCGAACTTGCGTCCGCGCTGCGCAGCCGGCAGGTACAGGTCGGATACATAGTCGTGCAACATCCGCGAGGCGGTGAATCGCGGCAGGATGCTGGCCATCGAGCGCTTGGCCAGCTTGACCCAGCCGGGCGAATAGCCGCTCGTGCCTCGATCGTAGTACATCGGGATCGCCTGGTGCTGCAGGATCTCGAGCAGGGTGTGCGCCTCTTCGCGATTGCGGCGGTGCTGGTCGAGCGCCACCGATACCGGCTGGATCGCCCAGCCGTTGTCGCCCTCGTATCCCTCTCCCCACCAGCCATCGAGCACCGACAGGTTGATGGCGCCGTTGATTCCGGCCTTCATTCCCGATGTGCCGGAGGCTTCGAGCGGATAAAGCGGCGTATTCAGCCAGATGTCGACGCCCGACACCATGCGCCGGGCGAGCTGCAGGTCGTAGCCCTCGACCAGCAGGATCTTGCCCTCGAACTCCGGCATTTTCGCGACACGCATGATGTCGCGCATCAGGTCCTGCCCCGGGATATCGGCCGGGTGCGCCTTGCCTGCGAAGATGAACAGCACCGGCCTGTCGGCATCGCTTACGATCCTGCGCAGGGCGTCGAGGTCCTCGAACAGGAGCGTGGCCCGCTTGTAAGTGGCGAACCGCCGCCCAATGCCTATCGTCAGGACATTCGGCTTGTCGGGATCGGCCAGCCTCAGCAGCCGTCCGATGTGCGTCTCGCTCACGTGGCTGTGCAGGTACTGCCTGCGAAGGCGGTAGCGGACCAGGTGCAGCATCTGCGCCTTGAGGTGCTGCCGGGTGCTCCAGAAGATGTGATCCGGCACGTCCGAAAGCCGCGCCCAGGTCGCGGCGTCGCCCACCCGGTGCGACCAGTCGTGGTCGACGAAGCGGTCGAACACCTCGGCCCACTCCACCGCCAGGAACGTGCGCGCATGCACGCTGTTCGTTACAAAAGTCAGCGGGCTCTCTTCCACCGGAATCTGGGGCCACAGGCTCCTGAGGATCTGCGCCGACACGTCGCGATGGATCCTCGATACGCCGTTCTGGTGGCGCGAGCCGCGCACCGCAAGCGCCGTCATGTTGAACTCGCTGCTCTGGGGAGTCTGCCCGTAAGCGAGGAACTGTTCCGGCGTCACTCCAACGTCCCTGACATGGCTGGCGAAATAGGCATTGATCATTTCCTCGGAGAAATGATCGTGCCCTGCCGGCACGGCAGTGTGCGTGGTGAACACGGTATTCACCGCGACCGCCTCGACAGCCGTGTCGAGGTCCAGGCCCTGCTGCAAGGCGCAGCGAACGCGTTCCAGGACGAGGAACGCGGCATGCCCTTCATTGATGTGCCAGACGGTCGGCTTCAGGCCGAGCGCTGCGAGCGCACGCGCGCCGCCGATGCCGAGGACGATTTCCTGTTCGATTCGCGTCGTGCGATCGCCGCCGTAGAGGCGGAATGTGATGTCCCGGTCGTGCTCGCTGTTCTCTTTCAGGTCGGTATCGAGCAGGTAGAGCTTTACGTGGCCGACCCGTATCTGCCAGACCTTTACCGCAACCTGGCGGCCGTGCAGGTCGACATGGATGAACAATTCGTTGCCATCCTCGCCCTGCGCCGGCTGCATGGGCAGGTCGTTGAAGTCCGAATCGTGATAGTCGGCGCGCTGGTTGCCGTCGTTGTCGATCGTCTGGTTGAAATAGCCCTGCCGGTAGAGCAGTCCGACGCCGACCAGGGGCACCTGCAAATCGCTGGCCGCCTTGCAGTGGTCGCCCGCGAGAATGCCGAGCCCGCCCGAGTAGATCGGCATGCTCTCGTGGAAACCGAACTCGGCGCAGAAATACGCAACCAGGTCCGTCTCGCCCAGCGACGGCTCGCCCTCCTGCTGCCGCGGTTCGCAGAGGTACGCGTCGTAAGCGGCCAGGACACGGTTGTATTCGCTCAGGTAGCCCGGATCGCTCGCGGCCTCCAGCAGGCGCCTTTCGTCGATTCGCTTGAGCAGCGCCCTCGGGCTGTGGCCGAGTGTCTCCCACAACGCCGGGTGCAACCGGGAAAAGATGGCGCGGGTCGCGTGGTCCCAGCTGTAGCGCAGGTCGTTCGCGAGTTCTTCCAGCCTGGCCAGCTTCGGGGGAATCCTGGGGTTGACCTCCAGGACATAAGGGGTACCTGGTCGTTGCATGACTTGGTGGCTTTGCGGTTCGTTGATTCGTTTTCAATATACCGCATGCAAAAAAGGGATGCCGTGGCCCTGCGCCGGCGAGGAACGCCTTTCTATCCGACCGCACGCCAGTACTCGTCCACCTTCGCCTGGATCACAGCGAGTTCCGCATCCCGGCGCTGCGGCCGGAACAAGTGGTCGAAGCGCCCTTGCAGGCGCAGGTACTCTTCCACCGGCACCCGCGGCCTCGGGACGCGCGTGTGCGTCACCACGCCGTCGACGTACTCCTTCAGCGGCCAGAGGCCGGTCCTCACCGCGAGCCGTCCGATGTCCACCGAAAGCTTCGGGTCGTAGTCCCAACCGGTCGGGCAGGGCGCGAGCGCGATGATCAGGCGCGGTCCCTTCATGCCGGCGGCACGTTGGATTTTCTTCGCCAGGTCGAGCGGCTCGGCGCCGGCAACGGTGGCGACATACGCCGGCTTGTGCGCGGCCCAGATCGAGAACAGGTCCTTCTTCTCGCCCGCATGGCCGCCCGCCTCGGTAGCCGTGCGCGCCGCGTGCGGCGTCGCGCCGGAACTCTGCTGGCCGGTGTTGCCGTAGCCCTCGTTGTCGTAGCACAGGTAGAGGAAGTCCAGCCCGCGCTCGATCGCCGCCGAAGTCGCCGACAGGCCCATGCCGTTGCTCGAACCGTCGCCGGCGAGCACCACCGCGGTCATGTCCTCTTCCGGCGGGATGCGCTTTTTTGCGACCAGGATATCCAGCGCATCGCGCACGCCCTGTGCGCCCGCCGGCGCGGAGGCCATCGCGGTGTAGAGCCAGGAGCCGCGGAACGGCGTGAACGGATAGGTTGCAAGCAAGGTCATGCACCCGGCGGCATTGACGAACACCGTCTTCGCGCCGAGCACTTCGTAGACCTGGTGGACCGCTTCCAGGCCGCCGCATCCGGCGCACATCGAGGTGCCGGCGCCCATCAGGTGCGTGGACGGCAGGTCTTTCATTCCGGTGATCGTCGCAGTGCTCATTGCCCGCCTCCCTTGTCGTGCCGTTCGACCACGGCAATCGCCTGCAGTTTGCGCAGTTCCCGCAGTTCGCCGCCGGTGTAGAGCAGGCGCGGTGGCGGCACGACGCCGGTGTCGGCCGCAGCGCGCGCCTCGGCCGCCATGCGAAAGAACTCCTCGGCCGACAGGTCGCGTCCGCCCAATCCGCCGACATACGAGAGCAACGGCGGTGCGCCGGGCCTGCCGTAGAGCGCGGACGCAAGTTCCGCGTACAGGACCCCGCCCTTGCCCATCGACAGGTTCTGGTCGACGACCACGACCGCGCGTTTGCCGAGCAGCAGCCTTGCGATCGCCTCGGCCGGATACGGGCGGATCAGGCGCGGCCGCACCAGCCCCGCGCGAACCCCGCTTTCGCGCAATCGGTCGACCGCATCTTTCGCCTTGGTCGCGAACGCGCCGATCATGAAAAACACGATCTCGGCGTCCTCGCAGCGGTAGGCCTCGACCGCCGCGTGATGCCGGCCGAACGTCGCGGCGAATTCGGCCGCGATCTCTTCATACGCATCGAGTGCCGCCAGCGAGGCGAGATGCACCTCGTATCGGAAATACGAGTACGGCGAGCCGCCGAGCACCGCCACCGCCTGGCTGACCGGCTTGCTGGCGCGAAACCGCACCTCGCCCGGATCGAAAGCCGGCAGGAAGCGCCGCACCGCCGCGACGTCCGGGATCTCCACCGGCTCGCGCGTAAACGACAGGTAGAACCCGTCCTCGTTTACCAGCACCGGCAGGCGCACATTCGGATGCTCGGCGAGGCGGTAGGCGATCAGCACGCTGTCCAGCACTTCCTGGCAGGTCGCGCAGTGGATCTGCAGCATGCCGCTGTCGCGCGCGGCGAGCACGTCGGTATGGTCCGGCTCGAGCGTGATCGGCGAGGCGAGCGCGCGCGAGACATTGACGAGCACGAAAGGCGCGCGCCACCCGGGCACCGCAAAGACCATCTCCATCGCATACAGCAGCCCCTGGCTGGACGTGGCGGTGAACACGCGCACGCCGGTGGCGGCCGCGGCGGCCGCAGCGGTCAGCATGGAGTGCTCCGACTCGAGCATCACCAACCGGCCTTCGCACTCGCCCGAGCCGTACCAGCCGGCGAGCGTCTCGACGATCTCGGTCTGCGGCGTGATCGGGAACGCCGGCACATAGTCGGCCTCGGCCAATCGCGCGCCCCAGGCCGCCGCGCCGTTGCCGGTGAGCAGCGCGCGCGTCATGCGGCGGCCTCGCCTTTCTTCGCGTCGCGCTCGGGCACGCCTTGGATCGCATGCGACGGGCAGACGGCAACGCACACCATGCAGCCCTTGCAGTGGTCGTAGTCGATGCGTGGCGTGTGATCCGGCTCCACCCGGATCGCACTGTCCGGGCAAAGCGTTGCGCACACCCAGGAGCAGCGCTTGCAGTGTTCGTAATCGATCACCGGCCGCATCACGCGCCACAGCCCGGTGTTTGCGAGCTCGCTGTTGGCCGGCGCGCGGATGTCGGGTGCGGATGCCTGCGCGGGCTCGCCCGGCAGGTCGATCCAGTCAGGGTGCGCGTAGTCGTCGGCCGTCCCGCCTTCGCCTTGCACAACGCTGCACTCATGCCCGGCCAAAGCATCGTAGGCGGCCAGCGCCTGCGCGAGGTTGCTTTCGCGCACCGCCGCCGGGAGCGCGCGCAATTCGTGGTTTACGGCCGCACGCACCGACTCGCGCCCAAGGCCGCACAGGCGCGCAGCCGCGCCGGCGCAGGCAGCGCCGACGAACCCGGCGGCATCGGCGGAAGCCGGCTCGAGCGGCAGGCGCAATACCGTGCCGGGAAACTTCAACCGGTCCTTCCATGTGTCGGCAGACTCCGCGCTGTGGATCAGCAGCACCGTCCGCGCGCCGGCGCCCTGCGTCACGCCTGCGGCCGGCACCGTCACGAGCGTTTCATCGCCGACGATCACCAGGTCCGGCCTGGCGATCACGCCGCGCTCGTGGATCGGCGCGTGGTCGGCGCGCACATAGGCAAAGATCGGCGCTCCGCGGCGCTCGGCGCCATACCGGGGCGCGTCCTGCACCTCGAAGCCCTCGGCGAAGAATGCGCTGCCGAGGACCATGCTCGCGGTCTTCATGCCCTGCCCGCCGCGGCCGTGGAACCGGATCCGGAACATGCGACGCGTCCCTGTGCCGCCTAGAAGATCGAGAAACGGCGATAGCCCATCGCCTGCCTCACGCGCCCGGACGCGAGGTCGAGCGCCGCACGGCGCGGCGGGATCGCCCGCTGTTTCGAGTCGGCGAGCACCGCGGCCACGTTGGCGCGGATGCGCTCCTCGATCGCCTGGAAAGCCTGCGACTGCGTCGCCCCGGCATATTCCATCGCAGCACAGATCACACCGCCCGCGTTCGCGATGAAATCGGGCAGCACGATCACGCCGCGCTCGTGCAGCGCCTGCTCGGCACCCGGCGTGAACGGGATGTTCGCGCCCTGCACCACGAGCTTCGCCTTCAGCCGCGCGACGTTGTCCTCGCGCACCACGTCGGGCCGCGCCGCGGGAATCCAGATGTCGCAATCGACGCCGATCACCGCATCCCGGTCGAGCTTTTCCCCGCCGCCGTAATCCCATACCCGGCCACCCGCAGCTTTCAGGCGCATCAACTCGCCGACGTCGAGCCCGCGAGGATCGACCACCGTGCCCGCGGTATCCGAGGCCGCCACCAGGATCGCGCCCTTGCCGGCGAGAAACTGCGCGGCGAACTTGCCCACCGCCCCGAAGCCCTGCACCGCCACCCTCGCGCCCTCGAGCCGCAATCCGCACTGCGGCGCGGCGACATCGGCTGCATGGAAGACGCCCCACCCGGTGGCCCCGATCTCGTCCAGCGGGATGCCCCCGATCGCGGCAGGCAGGCCCACGGCGCGACCGATCTCGTCACGCACCCACGCCATGCAGGTCTCGTCGGTGCCCATGTCGGGCCCGAAGATGTAGTCGGTCTCGTTGCGCAAGGCATGCGCGAAAGCGCGGATGAGTTGCTGCTTCTGCGCGACCGGCATGCGCGGGTCGGCGGCGATCACCGACTTGCCGC
Organism: uncultured Bordetella sp.; assembly: GCA_964599095.1. Lineage (GTDB taxonomy): Bacteria > Pseudomonadota > Gammaproteobacteria > Burkholderiales > SG8-39 > SZAS-79. The sequence continues at coordinate 25,988 of CAZREB010000033.1, read as the reverse complement.
CGCCGTGCGCGAGGCCCGCTGCCGAATTCTTGAGCGTCATCGCGCGGGCGAGGCGGAAGCACTCCTGCGTGCTCACGTCCGGCGCGATCCGCAGTCCCCCGATCGACGGGCCGCAGGCGACGTTGTCGACCACCAGCACCCCCTTGAGGCCCAGTCCGGGCTCGTGCACCCGGATGACCTTGGCCGGCCCCAGGTCGTCGGCAAAAGCGAATTCGTCGGTCAGGCTCATGGCGGCAGGCTCCGGATTGCGGAAGGCATTGGGCAGGATGTTGCATCCGCATGCCGGATGGATATTGAGGTGGATCAATTCCGGCGCCGAAGGCTGGGGGGAAAGAGAAGCGGAAAATGCCCTGCCGCCGGACAGTCGATGGCAGCATTTCGCCTCAAGAGCCAATGAATACGCGGGGGTCGATCGATATATGGCAGCAATGGCCCTGCCCCTGCGATCGGGACGCCTTCACGGGCAGGGCGCGCCCGAATCTGCGCGGCAGGCCGGTTGGGCGAACCGGGCAGCGTCCGATCGCACTACCGCATCGACGCAGTACCGCCCCAGTGCGACTGGAAATCGAACGACAGTTGCCGGTGATGCCTGATCGCCAGCAGATAGAGATTCCTGTCGACCTGCGCGTACAGCACCAGATAGTGGTCCATGATGTATTCGCGCAGAGCTTCGGGGTCCAGCGTCAGCGCCGATAGCTTCGCACGTAGTGCCTCTACGGCGTTCGTCGTTTCGACCGATAGAATCGGTTTCGCAAGGAACGGTCGCCCAATGCCCGGAAACCGCTCGAGGTTCGGAATCACGGTGTCCAGCAGGTCGTCGAGCAAGGCGTCGTAAGTCTGGGGCGCTTCGGCCTCGATCAGAAAACGCTCGATGTCGGCGAGGTTGCGCTCGAAGTTCGCGGTGAGCCTGACCGTGAGCCCGGCAGGAGGCTTCCTCGCCACGGGAACCGCTCCGACCGTGTTAGGCGCTGCGGCGGCGCTTGATCGACTGGATCACGCTGCGTGCATCCTTCACACGGCCGGCGGCGACGTCGTCGAGTCCCTTAGCTGCCTCGTCGATCAACAGTAAATGAATACGTTCGCGCTCCAACCGGTGGTAGTGGTCCAGCCGCTGCGCATCGATCAACGCGACGTAGCTCTCGCCGTTCTTGGTGATGATCTTTTCGGCGCCGGCCTTGACCTCCTCGGCGAGTTCCGAAAAATTGGCGCGTGCCTGCGAGAGCGGAACAACGTCGTTGGCGGAAATTCCCATTGCCGGCCTCCTGAGGGAAAATTGCGGCGCGATATATGTGCAGAATTAAGTACATTATACGCGCATTCCACGCCTAGTAAGGAAAAGCGAGGCCGGGGTAGCGGGGAAGCCTCGCTTATGGCTGCAAGTCGCCTTGAGAACAGGTGAGCACGCGAGGAAATGGAAGAAGACTGCAACATCAGCCCCTCTTGACGAAAGCACGTTTTCCAGCGCACCGCATCAACATCGCCACCGCTTAAAATAGCGCCAGATGAAACCCGCCGTCCTTGCCCCCGCCGAAAGCGCGTCGTCTCAAACGCCGATGATGCAGCAGTACCTGCGCATCAAGGCCGAGCACCCGGACGTCCTGCTCTTCTACCGGATGGGCGATTTCTACGAACTGTTCCATGACGACGCAGAGAAAGCCGCGCGCCTCATGGACATCACCCTCACCGCGCGCGGCGCCTCCGGCGGCAAGCCGATCAAGATGGCCGGCGTGCCTTACCACGCGGTCGAGCAATACCTCGCCAAGCTGGTGAAGCTGGGCGAGTCGGTCGCGATCTGCGAGCAGATCGGCGACCCGGCGACCTCCAAGGGGCCGGTGGAGCGCAAGGTCACGCGCATCGTGACGCCGGGCACGCTGACCGATTCGGCGCTGCTCGACGAGAAGTCCGACAACATCCTGCTCGCGATCAGCGCAGACAAGTCCACCGTAGGCCTGGCCTGGCTGTCGCTCGCCAGCGGCGAACTGCGCGCCGCCGAGATCGCGCCGCAGATCCTCGCAAGCGAGCTTCGCCGCATCGCGCCGGCCGAGATCCTGGTCGCGGATTCGAGCCCCCTCGTCGCGGAGCTCGGGTCGTTCATGCTGACGCGGCTGCCCGAATGGAGTTTCGAGTTCGAATCGGGCCGCAAACGCCTGCTCGAGCAGCTCGGCGCCGCCACGCTCGAAGGCTACGGCTGCGAGGACCTGCGCCCGGCGATCGGCGCCTGCGGTGCATTGCTCGACTACGCGCGGAAGACCCAAGGCCAGGCCCTCGCCCACGTCGTGTCGATCAGCACCGAGCGCGCCGGCGAATACGTGCGCATGGACTCGGCGACGCGCCGCAACCTCGAAATCACCGAGACCTTGCGCGGCGAGCCTTCGCCGACCCTCTTCTCGCTGATGGACGAGTGCGCAAGCGGTATGGGCAGCCGACTGTTGCGTCACTGGCTGCACCATCCGCTGCGCGACCGGGCGATCGTCGGCGCAAGGCACGAAGCGGTGGCGGTCCTTGGCGATGCGGCGGCCGAATTGCAGAAAGTGCTGCGGCGGTTCTCCGACGTCGAGCGGATCGCGTCGCGCGTGGCGCTGAAGAATGCCCGCCCGCGTGATCTCTCCGCGTTGCGCGACAGCCTTGCGCTGCTGCCGGAACTCACTTCACTGGTCCCCGACACGGCACCGCTCTTCGTCGAGCTGAAATCCGACCTCGTCCGCCCCGATGATTGCGCCGACCTGCTCGCTCGCGCGGTCGCCCCCGAGCCCTCCGCACGCGTGATCGACGGCGGCGTGATCGCGGACGGCTATTCGCCCGACCTGGACGAACTGCGCAAGCTCCAGTCGAACGCCGGCGAATTCCTGGTCGAACTTGAGGGTCGCGAGCGCGCGCGCACCGGCATCGCGAACCTCAAGGTCGAGTACAACCGGGTGCACGGCTTCTACATCGAGGTCACCAATTCGCATGCCGAGAAGGTGCCCGACGACTACCGCCGCCGCCAGACGCTGAAGAACGCCGAGCGCTACATCACGCCGGAGCTCAAGGCGTTCGAGGACAAGGCGCTGTCGGCCAAGGACCGGGCGCTTGCGCTCGAGAAGTCGCTCTACGACGCCCTGCTCGACTCGCTCGGCGCGCACGTGGCGCAACTGCAGCGCATCGCGCGGGCGCTCGCACAAGTAGACGTGCTCGCCTGCTTTGCGCAGATCGCGGCGCAGCGCGGCTGGAGCCGGCCGCAGTTCGTCGAGGAGACGATGCTCGAATTCCAGGGCGGCCGGCACCCGGTGGTCGAAGCGCAGGTCGAGCACTTCATCCCGAACGACACCACGCTCGGCGCGGCGCGCCGGTTCCTGCTGATCACCGGGCCTAACATGGGCGGCAAGTCGACCTACATGCGCCAGGTAGCGCTGATCACGCTGCTCGCGCACGTCGGCAGCTTCGTGCCGGCGAAGACTGCCCGTCTCGGGCCGGTCGACCAGATCTTTACCCGCATCGGCGCGGCCGACGATCTCGCCGGCGGGCGCTCCACCTTCATGGTCGAGATGACCGAATCGGCCAACATCCTGCATAACGCCACCGCGCACAGCCTGGTGCTGATGGACGAGGTCGGCCGCGGCACCTCGACCTTCGACGGCCTGGCGCTCGCCTGGGCGATCGCGCGGCACCTGCTCGAGCGCAACCGGGCCCTGTCGCTGTTCGCGACGCACTACTTCGAGATGACGCGAATCGCGCAGGAATACCGGGAGGCGGCCAACGTGCACCTCGATGCGGTGGAGCACAAGGACAGCATCGTGTTCCTGCACGCGGTGGAAGAAGGCCCGGCCTCGCAAAGCTATGGCCTTCAGGTCGCTGCGCTCGCAGGCGTGCCCAAGCCGGTGATTCGCACTGCGCGCAAGTACCTGCAGATGCTCGAGGATGCGAGCCTCGCCCGTGGCGGCCAGAGCGATCTCTTCGTTGCGGCGCAGGCGCTGCCCGAGCCGGAACCGCCGGCCGACGGGCTGCGCGAAGCACTCGACCAGGTCAACCCGGACGAATTGTCGCCGCGCGAGGCGCTGGAAGTCCTCTACCGGTTGAAAAAGCTTTGATCCGCTCCCTTCTTGCGGCCGCGCTGCTGGCGGCCTGGTGCACGGCGGCCGCGCAATCCCCGGTGCGCACGCCTTTCGCGCTCCTCGGCGACGCGCCTTACTCGCAGGCGCATGCCAACCTGCTCGACACCGTGATCGACGAGATCAATGCGCAGAAGGTCGCGTTCGTCGTCCACCTCGGCGACATCACCGGCGGCCAGGGCCCTTGCACCGACGAATGGTTCGAGGCGCGCAGGAAGCAGTTCGCCCGGTTCGCAGCGCCCTTCGTGCTCGTCCCGGGAGACAACGAGTGGACCGACTGCCACCGCACCGGGTACGACCCGATGGAGCGGCTGGCGAAGATCCGGCAGCTCTTCCATTCGCAGCCGGTGAACCTGCCGGGGTTCACGCGGCAATCTTCCGCGTACCCGGAGCACGTGCGCTGGACGCACGACCGCGCCTTGCTCGTCGGGATCAATGTGCCGGGCAGCAACAATAACGTCGGCCGCACGCCGGCGATGGATGCGGAGAGCGCCACCAGGATGAGCGCCGTATTCGCGTGGCTCGACAGCGCTTTTGCGCTGGTCAAATCGTCGCGCGACCTCGACATGCTCGTCGTCATGATGCAGGCGAACCCGGACTTCGAAGGCAAGCGCCGCCCGGTGGACACGCTCGACGGCTATGCCGAACTGCGCGTAAAGCTCGAAACGATGGCCCAGCGCCTCGGCAAGCCGCTGGTCGTCGCGCACGGCGACACGCACCAGTACAAGTTCGACCGCCCCTCGAAAAATGCGCCCGGCCTGGTGCGCATCGAGGTCGACGGCTGGCCATGGATGGGATGGGTCCTGGTACTTACCACGCCGGACCCGGCAAAACCGGTCTCGGCCGGGAGATTCCTGAACCAGTAGCCGTGGCAGCTCGGTACGTGCAGGCGCGCGTCAGAGCCTCACGTCGAGGACCGAGCCGAGCACCGCGAGGAATCCCTCGAGGTCGTCCACCTGCATCTGGTGGCCGGCGCCTTCCACCTTGCGAATCTCGATCTTCGGCGCGAGCCTTTGGATCTCGACCACGTCCTCGGGCAGGATCACGCCGCCCTTGCCGGCCACGATTAGCGCCATCGGGATTCCGATCTGCGGCAGGTCGGCGTGGACGTCGTCCTCGTGGAAGCTTCGGTGCGCTTCGATCGCCGCGCGCTCGTCGCAGGTATGCAGCCATTCCGCGCGCACGCGCAGCAGCGCTTCGGGCCACGGGGCGACGCCGGGGCGCCGCAACGCCGCGTCCGCTTCCCCGCGCCTTGCCGCGCGCAGCAGTTCGAGCACAGCCGGGAGCGGCGAGGGATAGGCCCGGCGCCCGGGCCCGCTGACCGGCGGGTCGGCCAGCACGATGCGCGCCATGCGCGCCGGCGCCATCCGCGCCGCGCGAATCGCGATGCGCGCGCCCATCGAATGGCCGAGAACGACGCACTTCTCGAGATACAGCGCCTCGACGAAAGCGACCACGTCGGCTGCGCAGGCATCGAGCCCGTAGTCGAGATCGGGCCCGCTCTCCGAGAGCCCGCGCCCGCGGACATCGAGCACGTAGGTATCGAAAGTGCGTCCCAACCGTTCGCCGACGAACCCCCACACTGCCGCCGGGCTGACGATCCCCGGCACGAGGATGAGCGCGGGCTGCGACTTGCCCTCGATCCCGTAGCGAAGAAAGTGCTGCCGGATGCCGTTGGCGCGCACATGCGCGCCGTAGCGGAACATCAGACCGGGACCTGCGTGGCGTCGTACTCGTAGATCCAGTCGTAACGCGCCTTGGCGCTCGCCGGGTTCCACTGCGACTCGGCATACTTCACCGCGCTCTCGGGCTCGGCCAGCGCCGGATTGTGGAACGTGCGCTGCATGTCGGCCGAACGTGCGGCCACCTTGGTCGTGCGCTCGAGGCGCGCATCCTGGTACTTCTGCAGCGCGAGCACCGGGTCGGCCGCGTACTTCTCGACGCAGCGCGCGAGGATGCCGGCATCCTCGACCGCCATGTTCACGCCCTGGCCGAGGTACGGCACCATCGAATGGCAGGCGTCGCCGAGCAGCGTGACGCGCTCCACCGACCAGCGCGCCAGCGGGTCGCGCACGAACAGGCCCCACTTGTGCAGCGACTCGGTGTGCTCGATGATCTCGACCACTTCTTCGTGCCAGCCGGCAAAATCCCTCACGCATTCCTCGACCGAGCCCTTCTCGTGCCAGGATTCGAGCGTCCAGTCGCTGCGCTCGACCTGGCCGGAGAAGGTCATCAGGTCCTGGCCCTTGATGCGGGCCGGGTAGACCGTGACGTGCGCCGTCGGACCGACCCAGGTGGTCGCGATGAAGGCGCGGTGGCGGTCACTCAGCCGCTCCATCGGCACCAGGCCGCGCCAGGCGAGCGCGTTGGTGAACCGGCCGGGAATGAGGCCGAACAGCGTTTCGCGGATCTTCGAGTGGTGTCCGTCGGCGCCGACCAGCAGGTCGCCGGTGGCCGAGGTGCCGTCGGCAAAGTCCAACCGGACGCGGCCGTCCTTCTGCTCGAAGCCGGTGCAGCGCTTGTTCAGCTTGATGACGCCGGGCTTGAGCTTCTCGACCGCGTCGATCAGCACGTTGTGCAGCTGCGCGCGCAGCATGATGAAGGGCGCATGCGCGCCGGACGAGACGCCGCGCTTGTAGAGGACCCACTTGCGGCCGCTGTCCCACAGGCGCACCGCACGCTCCTCGGCCTCGATCGTGCTCTCGCGGATCGCAGGCTCCAGGCCCAGCGCGAACAGCACCCGCGCGCCGTTGACCGACAGCCACAGGCCGGCGCCTATCTCCATGAGTTCCGGCGCCTGCTCGTAGACCTCGCAATCGATGCCGCGGGAAAGGAGCGAGGCGGCGGCGGCAAGACCGCCGATGCCTGCGCCTGCGATGAGGACACGCGGGAACTTCCCGCCCGATTCGGTGTTGTTGGCCATGGCTCGACAGTGCAATGATTTGAGATAAAGTATACTATATTCAAAATTATTTGCTGGAGCAGCGACGACCAATGGATGCGGCGAGGCATCTGCAGAACACCGGCGAGATCCGCAGCGACTACCTCGACAAGGTGACCGGCGCCGCCGAGTTCGCCAGCGACGTCATCGTCCCGGGCATGCTGCACGGGCGCGTCCTGCGCAGCCCGCTGCCGCACGCGAAGATCCGCAGCATCGACGTTTCGGCTGCGCTTGCGATGCCGGGCGTGGTGGCGGTGCTGACCGGCGCGGACCTCGCCGACCTGAGCGCCGGCAGGAATTCGCACTGGGGCCTGTACCTGCGCGACCGGCCGCTGATCGCCATCGATCGCGTGCGCTATGTCGGCGACCCGGTGGCGGCGGTCGCGGCGGTGGACGAGTTCACCGCGGAAGAGGCGCTCGACGCGATCGTGGTCGATTACGACCCGCTGCCCTACGTCACGGACGCGCGCGAGGCCATGGCGCCGGACGCACCGCTGCTGCACGAGAAGATGGACAAGATCCAGAACTTCTACTTCCGCGGCGGCACCAATGCGGTCGAGGGCACCAACATCTTCCAGCACTACCAGTACGCGCACGGCGACGTGGAGGCCGCGTTCAAGACGGCGCATCGCGTGTTCGAAGACTCGTTCCGGTTCCCGATCGTGGTGCACGGCTTCATGGAGCCGCACGTCGTCATCGCCGACTGCCGCGAGGACTCGATCACGCTGTGGAGCGGCGCGCAGTCGCCGACGACGGTGCAGAAGGCGCTTTCGCTGCTCTTCGGCATCGACATGGCGAAGATCCGCGTCATCACGCCCTACGTCGGCGGCGGGTTCGGCGGCAAGTCGTCGGTCAAGATCGACCCGCTGGTCACCGCGCTGTCGTGGAAGGCGAAGCGCCCGGTGCGCGTGTGCCTCTCGGTGTCGGAATCGATGCTGACCTGCCGGCGCCTGAGCGCGGACATCGAACTGAAGACGGCGGTGGATGCGCAAGGAAACTTGCTCGCCAAGTCGGTGCGGGTGGTCATGAACGGCGGCGCCTATGCCGACACCGGCCCGGCCGTGGCGGTCAAGGCCGCGATCCGCGCAATCGGGCCCTACCGCATCCCCAACCTCAAGCTGGAGTCCTACGCGGTCTACACGAATACGGTCCCGGGCGCGGCGTTCCGCTCGATCGGCGGCCCGCCGGCGGTCTGGGCGACCGAATCGCAGATGGACGTGATCGCCGACGCTTTGGGCATCGACCCGGTGGAGTTTCGCTTTCGCAACATGCTCGACAAGGGCGGGCTGGTGAAACCCGACCTGCGCCCGATCGACGTCGACATGCCCGGGATGCTCAAGCGCGGCCTCGCGGCGATGGACGAAGCCGGCGGAAGCTCGCGCACCAGCGGCGTCGCGGTCGCCGCCAGCGACCCCGGCATCCATGCGCTCGGCTCGGCCATGGTGCGCATCAAGATCGACTGCTCGGTGCTGATCCTGACCAATACGATCGAACTGGGCCAGGGCGCGCACGGCGTGCTGCGCTCGATCGCCTCGCGCGTGCTCGGCCAGCCGCTCGCGCGCATCCGGGTGGCCACGCCGGACACCGACCTCGCCCCCTACGACTGGGTCACCGGCGCGAGCCGCTCCACCGTGATCATGGGCCTCGCGGTGGAAGAAGCCTGCGCCGAGATCTCGCGCGAGGTGCGCGCGCTTGCGGCCGACCTCTACGGCGGCGACCCTGCCGCCTACGTCCTTGCCGACGGCGGCGTCGCCGGGCCGAACGGCTTTACCAGCCTCTACGACCTGATGGTGAAGGCCAACGGCATCGACAGCGGCGAGTTCGTCGGCCTCGGCCGCCTTTCGCCGCGCTATCGCAACGGCGATTTCTCGCGCATGCCCCTCTTCTGGGAGACGGCGGTCGGCGTCGGCGAAACCGAGGTCGACACCGAAACCGGCGAAGTGCGGCTCACGCGCTATGTAAGCGTGGCCGACGTAGGCAAGGTGCTGAACCGCAAGTCCGCCGAAGGCCAGGACGAAGGCGCAGCAATCCAGGCGCTCGGCCACACGCTCTACGAAGAACTCGTCTACGAGGACGGCCAGCCATTGAACGCGAGCATGATCGACTACCACGTGCCGGCGATGGACGAGGCGCCGCTCCAATTCCATACGGTGCTGATCGAAAGCGGCGACGGCCCCGGCCCGGGCGGCGCACGCGGCATGGGCGAAGGCGCGATCCTGCCGATGGCCCCCGCGATCTCGAATTCGCTGGCGCGCCAATACGGCGTGCGCGTCCGCGAATTGCCGATGACGCCCGAGCGGGTCTGGCGCGCCATTCGAGACGCGCAGCGCGACGCGCAACGCGACGCAAAGCGCGGCGCACAGTGAATTTCCACATGGAACTGTCCCTGCCCGCCAGCCGCGAGTCGATCTGGCCGATCTTCTTCGACGTCGCGCGGATCGCGCGGCTGATTCCCGGCTGCGAGCAGGTCGAGGAGAAACAGCCGCTCGCGCTCTACTCCGCGGTCATGAAGCAGAAGATCGGGCCGTTCAAGCTCGAAGTGCCGACCGAAGTGACGGTCGAGGACGTGCTCCCGCCGGAGCGGGTCCGCTCGCGGGCCCGCGGCCGGGACAAGTTCACCGGGACCACGCTCGACGTGCTGCTCGACGTGCTCCTCGTACCGGGGGAAGACAACGGTACCCGGCTCACCGTCGACTCGACCCTGCAGGTGGCCGGGCGGCTTGCCGCGCTCGGCTACCCGGTCGTCAAGAAAAAGACCGAGGAGATCTTCGTGGAATTCGAAAAGCGCCTGCGCGCCGAGCTGGGGGTGGCCTGATGCTGCCGCGGCGCTTCAACCTGCACCGCCCGGCCCGCATCGAGGATGCGGTCGCCCTGCTTGCGGGGTACGGCGATGACGCGAGCCCCTATGCCGGCGGGACCGAACTGCTGATCGCAATGAAGGCGCGCGTGCTGAGCTACGCGCACATCGTCGACCTCAAGGGCATCCCGGGGCTGCGCGGCGTGTCGGCGCGCAGCGACGGCGGCCTGACGATCGGCGCGCTGACCACGCATCACGAGCTCGCGAATCACCCGCTGGTGCGCGAGCGGATGCCGGCCTACGCGCTTCTCAGCGCCAATATCGCCAACATCCGCGTCCGCGCGACCGGCACGCTGGGCGGCAACCTGTGCTTTGCCGAGCCGCATGCGGATCCGCCCGCGATGCTCTGCGCGATGCATGCCGAGCTGGTGCTCGTCAATCCGGCCGGCGAACGCCGCCTGCCGCTCGCAGACTTCATCCTCGGCGAGCTGTCGACCGCCCGCGCAAACGACGAGGTGCTGGCGAGGATCGAAGTGCCGGGATTGCCGGTCGGCGCGCGCGCCGCGTACCGCGCCTTCGGCCACCTCGAGCGTCCGGCGGTTGGCGTCGCGGCCGTCGCAGTGCCGCTGGGCAGGGGTTACGAGTGGAGACTGCGGGTCGGCTCGATCTGCGGGCGCCCGACCGCGCTCACCGGACTGGAAAGCGCGATGCGCGGCCTGCCGGCGGCAGACGCCCTGGCGGCGCTTGCCGAGGGCGCCGAAGAGGCCGCCGCGGCGGTGGAAGCGGATGACGACATCCGCGGCAGCGCCGAATACAAGCGCCACCTGGTCGGCGTGCTCGCGCGCCGCGCCGCTCGCGTCGCGCTGGGACTGGAGGAAGTGCCGGCATGAACGACATCGTGGTCATCGAGGTGGCCTTCACGCTGAACGGTGAACCGGCCCTCGCCAGCATCGAGCCGCGCGAGCTGCTGATCGACGTATTGCGCGAGAAATTCGGGCTGCGCGGCGCCAAGCGCTCGTGCGACCTCGGCGTCTGCGGCGCCTGCACCGTGCTGGTCGACGGCCTGCCGGTTTCCAGTTGCTCGACCCTCGCCGCCGACGTCGCCGGCCGCAGCGTGCTGACGATCGAAGGGCTGGGCACGCCGCAGGCGCTCGACCCGGTCCAGCAGGCGTTCATCGAGCATGGCGCCATGCAGTGCGGCTTCTGCACGCCGGGCATGGTGCTGGCCGTGAAATCCCTGCTTGCCGCCGAGCCTTCGCCGACCGAGGAGCAGGTCCGCCACTACCTGCGCGGCAACGTGTGCCGCTGCACCGGATACGTCAAGATCATCGAGGCAGTCATGGACCTCGCAAAACGCGGGGCTCAAATTAAAACAAATTGAGAGGGAACTACGCATGAATACCGCCAGCAGATTGTTTGCAGCGCTCGCCCTTGCCGCCGGCCTGGCCGGCACCGCCGCGGCGCAGGACTACCCGACCAAGCCGATCCGCATCGTCGTGCCCTATGCGGCCGGCGGCGCCACCGACATCATCGCGCGCCAGATCTCGACCGGCCTCACCGAGCAGCTCGGCCAGCCCATCATCATCGACAACCGGCCCGGGGCCGGCGGCGGCATCGGCGCCGCGGTCGTCGCGAAGTCACCGCCGGACGGCTACACCATCGAATTCGGCAACATCGGCCCGAACGCGATCTTCCCGGCCATCTACCCGAACCTCACCTACGACCCGGAGAAGGACTTCGCACCGATCTGCGTCGTGGTCAACACGCCGCTGATCCTCGTGGTGCGGCCGCAGCTGCCGGTCAAGAACGTGCGCGAACTGATCGCCTATGGCAAAGCGAATGCGGGCAAGATCTTCTATGGCTCGGTAGGCATCGGCGCGATGTCCCACGTCGCGAGCGAACTGTTCAACCTGATGGCCGGCACCAGGTTCATCCATGTGCCGTACAAAGGCAGCGCGCCGGCCAGCATCGGCGCGATTTCGGGCGAGACCACGATGTACTTCGGCACCGGCCCCGAAATGACCACGCACCTCAAGGCGGGCACCCTTCGCGCCATTGCAATCAGCACCTCGACGCGCGCGCCGGCGCTGCCCGACCTGCCTACGGTGGCCGAATCGGGCTTGCCGGGATTCGCGGTCGACGTGTGGTTCGGCCTGCTCGCGCCGGCCGGCACGCCGCGCCCGATCATCGACAAGCTCAATCGCGCCGTGGGCACCGTGGTCAATGCGCCCGAGATGCGCAAGCGCTTCATCGACAGCAATTCGGTCCCCGCCTTCAACAGCCCCGACGAGTTCGCCGCGATGATCAAGTCCGACATCGTCAAGTGGGGCAAGGTCGTGCGCGAAGCCGGCATCAAGGCCGAATAGCGGACGCCGCATCATGAACAGCCCCGAAACCGCCGCCGCAGTCGCCCGCGATTCCTCGTATGCGCTCGCCGAAGGCATTGCGGCGATCCGCTACGAGAACCTGCCGCCGAAGACCGTCGAAGCGGCCAAGCGCCTGGTGCTCGATTCGCTCGCCGTCGCACTCGCGGGCCGGGGCTGCAAGGATGTCGAGGCGCTGTATGCGCTCGCAGCCGAATGGGGCGGCGCGCCGCAGGCGGCGGTGCTCGGTTCGAAGCTGCGCGTGCCTGCGCCCGCTGCGGCCCTGGTCAACGGCACGATGATCCAGGCGCTCGACTTCGACGACACGCACGACGTCACCGCGGCGCACACCGCGTCGACGGTGCTGGCCGCCGCGCTGGCGGTATGCGAGGCGCGCAACCGGTCGGGCCGCGACCTGCTGGCCGCGGTGACCGCGGGCGTGGAAATGTCGGTGCGAGTGGGCCTCGCGTGCGAGGAGAATATCGGCTGGACCAGCACCGCAATCTACGGGGCCTTCGGCGCCGCAGCGGCCGCGGCGCACGCGCTGGGGCTGGACGCCGCAAGAACCCGCCACACGTTCGGCATCGTCATCAGCCAGACCGCCGGCACCACGCAGACGGCGGTGGACTGGCCGCTCTCGAAGCACATGCAGTCGGGCTTCTCGGCCAAGGCCGGTGTGCTCTCGGCCTTGATCGCCGAGCGTGGCGTGTCCGGCGTCGAAAACGTATTCGAAGGCAAGTTCGGTTTTTTCAAGCTCTACAAGGGCAACCGCCATACGCCGGCGCCGCTGCATTCGCCCTGGGGCCCGAAATTCCATATCGACGACCTGGCGCTCAAGCCCTATCCCTCGTGCCGCGCAACGCACGCGCCGATCGACGCCGCGCTGGCGCTCGCGCCGAAGCTGGCCGGCGAAACGATCGACGTAATCCGCGTCGTCGTGCCGCCGACCGCCAGGCAGCTCGCGGGCAAGCGTTTCTCCGAGGGCGACAACCCGATGATCTCGGCACAGTTCAGCATCGAGTACACCGTGGCCACGGCGCTCGCCCGGCAACGGCTGTCGCTGGCGCATTTCGACCTCGCCGCGATCCGCGACCCGGAGGTGCATGCGCTCTTGCAAAAGATGCGCGTCGAGACAGGCGAAGGCGCCGACTTCGCGCCGGCCACCGTCGAGGTCGACACCGCGTCGGGCAAGCGGCTCGCGTACACCGAGACCGCGCTCAAGGGCGATCCCGCGCACCCTCTCAGCGACGCCGAGCTCTCGGCAAAACTGGCCGATTGCCTCGCCTACGCGCCGCCGGGCTCGACGGACCTCGACGCGGCCGGGCTGCGGCGCGCGGTGGACGCCTTGACCGATTCGGACACCGCTGCGCTCCTCGCAGCCCTCACGCCGAGGAGTTGACGCCATGGAAACCCCGCAAGCCGGCACGCCGCAGGGTTCATCCTCGAACCTGCACCGCATCCCCAAGACAGACCACGCCCGCAACCTGCCGGACCATGTGCAGCAGATGCTGCTCGAGGCGATCCTCACGCGCGTGCTGAGGCCCGGCGAGCGCCTGCTGATCGACGAGATCGCAGCCCATTTCGGCATCAGCAAGATCCCGGTGCGCGAGGCGGTCAAGGCGCTGGTGGCCAGCGGCTGGCTGGAGTCCAAGCCCCGGCGCGGCACCTATGTGCGCACGCTCTCCGAGCAGGAGTTGCGCGAGGTGTTCGAGATGCGCCGCATGCTGGAGCCCTACGCGGCGCGCAAGGCCGCCGAGCGCCGCACCGATGCGCAACTCGCCGAATTGAAGGAACTCGTTGCCGAAGGCACCGAGTCGGTCCGCCAGCGGGACATCGTGATGAATTCGCGCGTCAACAGCCGCTTTCACTCGGTGATCGCCGAGGCCGTGGGCAACCGGATCATTGCCGATTCCCTCAAGGACCTGCAGTCGCGCATCCGCCGCTACTACGTCGAGATCGACTGGAAGATCCGGCGCGACTCGTTCGCCGAGCACAAGCGCATCTACGAGGCGATCCGCGACGGGGACGGCGACCTCGCCGAGAGGCTCACCCACGAGCACCTCGACCACTCGGAATCGTTCGCCGAGCGCCCGGTCGGTTGACGGCGTTCCTGTTCGGCCGCACCGCTGGCACGCACAGGCCGAACGGAAAGGCGCCTAGGTGATCGGTATCCTCAGGCTGCGGTCGTAGTTCAGCTTGGGGTCGCCGAAGTACGTGTCCTTGGTCACGTAGGTGATCGCCACCGCGCGCCGCCACTGCGCCGAGTGGTTGGCCGACGAGCGATGGATCGTGCCCCCATGATGGAAGGACACGCCGCCCTTGGGCACCGGCGCCGCCGTGAACCGCAACTCGCGCAGGTCGTCTTCCGCGATCTGCAGGTGGTACGGCTGGTCCGGCGGCGCGAAATGGCGGATCAAGGGCGCGCGATGCGAGCCGTCCACGAAGTAGAGGCACCCGTTCTCCAGGCTCGCCTCGTCCAGCGCCACCCAGGCGGTCACCAGGCCCTCGACGTTGTTCGGCCCGGCATACCAGTTGTCCTGGTGCGCCGGCTTGGGCGAGCCGCCGCCGGGCGGCTTGAAGAAGATCTGGCTGAAGTAGGCGTCCACGCCCGGACCGACGATCGATTCGACCGCGCGGACCAGCGCCGGGTCGGCGGCAAGCTTGCGAAACGCCGGGCGCTTGAGCACCGGGTGGTCGATCCAGCGCGGGATGCCGTCCTTGCCGGCGCCGGTCTCGACGACCTTGCTGCGGTCGGCACCCGCCAGCGTCGGGATGATCTCCTCGACCCAGCGCATCGCGTCCGCGATCGCCTCGTCCATTGCCGCGGGTTCGAACACATGGGGCAGCGTCGCATGGCCGTCACGCCGGTAGGCCTCGACGAACCCGGCCAGCTCGGACCCGGCCTCGGCGACTGCGCTCATGGCAGCTTTACCGACTTGTCGAGGAAGCGGTTCGTATAGACCGCCGCCGGGTCGAATTTCTTGTCCAGCGAGAAGTATTTCTCGACCAGCTCGTAGTCGCCCGCGACGCGTTGCGGGTCGAACCAGCCGAGCGCCTCCTTCCTGAAATGCGCGTCGTCCATCAGCTCGCGCACCAGTTTCCAGGTGGCCTGCTCGCCTTCGAGCTTGAGGCCCGAATTGTCGGCCACCAGCGCCTGCAGGCACGGGTCGGGCGCATCCCAGCAGGTGCGGAACGCGCGCTGGGTCACCTTGACGAAGGCCTCCACGACCGCCGGCTTCGACTTCGCGTACGCGCCGTTTGCGATCACCGCGTTCGAATACGGGTTGATGCCGACATCCTTCCAGCGCAGGAAGGCCATGTCCGCACCCAGTGCCTTCGTGAAGAACGCGTGCCCGGAATAGAAGCTCTGCGTGAAGTCGATCGACTTGCCGACCAGCGCCTGGATCTTGGCAAGCGGCCCGACGTTGACAAAGGTGACGCTGGCCGGGTCGATTCCGGCGGCGCGCGCGAACGCCGGCCACATGACGCGCCCGGCATCCCCAGGGGGCACGCCGTAGCGCTTGCCGGCGAAATCCTTCGGGCCGGTCATGCCGGAACTCTTCAGCCAGTACATCCCGTATGGGGAATTGGCGTACAGCGCCATCACCGCGACGACGTCCGCGTCCTTGCCGCGGCCGACCATCGCATTGCCGAGGTCGGCGATGCCGAGCTGGTTCTTGCCTACGCCGACCTTCTGCACTGCCACGCCCGAACCCTGACCCACCTCGATCGAAAGGTCGATGCCGGCCTGCTTGTACCAGCCTTGCTTCCTCGCGTAGTAGTAAGGCGCATGGTCGCCGGAGGCGACGAAGTTCAGCACGAAGTCGACTTTCTCCTGCGCGCGCGCGGCGCCTGCCGCCAGCGAACTGCCCAGCACTGCCGCAATCAAAATGCGGTGAACCAGCCTCTTCATCCATGCCTCCCTTGGTTGTCGAAACGTCTCCTGATCTTCTTGTCGGGTCAACCCTGGCGCGGATCGATCGGCGTAATCACCCCGGCCCGCGCTTCGATCGCAGCCGCCGCGTCGAGACAGAGGTCCTCGCGGAAACGCGGCGCAATGATCTGCACGCCCATCGGCAGCCCGCTGGCGATCCCCGTCGGGACTGCGATCCCCGGCAGCCCCAGCAGCGGCAGCGCGGCCTGCGGGGTCTGCGCGCGCAGGACCTCCTGCATCCGCCCGGTGCCCTGCGTGTCGAACCCGTGTTCAAAGGGCGGCTCGGCCGAGATCGGCGAGAGCACCAGCGGCCAGTCCTCGAGGAACAGGAACCACTGCCGCACGATGCGCGTGCGGTCCGCGATCCTGTTCATGTACTGCTCGACGTCCAGCACGGGCTCGCCTTCGACCATCGCGCGGACCGACTTCTTCGCGTCGGCATCGCCCAGCTCGTCGATCGTCTTCAGCATCAGCGTGCGGATCTCGTTGCCCAGCAGCACGCCCCAGAGCTTCGCGGCCTCGGTGAACCCGGGCGTCTTCACTTCCTCCACCGCGTAGCCTGCGTCCGCCAGGGCGGCGGCCGCCTGGCGCACGGCCGCGAGCACGTCCGGATGCAGCGGGGCGCCGCCGAGGTCCGCAGGATCCGTGATCACCGCGACGCGAACCGGCTTTGGGAGCATCGCGCCTTCGAGCGGTGCGCCTACCCACCACGGATCGCGCGGATCGCGCCTTGCCATCGCCGCCAGGCCAAGGCGGATGTCGGCGACGGTCCTGGCGAGCGGCCCCTGCACCGACATCAGCTGGGTGCACATCGGGCGCTCGGCCGGCGCCGTCGGGTTGTATGCAGGCACGCGGCCGAACGAAGGCCGCAGCCCCACGATGCCGCACGCATAGGCGGGATAGCGCACCGAGCCGCCGAGATCGTTGCCGTGCGCCAGCGGCCCGATGCCGGCGGCGACACAAGCACTCGCGCCGCCGCTCGACCCCCCCGGCGTGTGTTCGCGCGACCACGGGTTGTAGGTCTGGCCGAACAGGTCGTTGTCGGTATTCCAGCGCAGCGAAAACGCCGGCGAATTGGTCCGCCCGATGACAAGCGCCCCGGCCGCCTTCCAGTTCGCGACCACCGGGCTGTCCTCGGCGGCCACGATCTTCTGCCAGGCGACCACGCCGTTGTTCGTCGAGCAGCCGGCCTGGTCGATGTTCTGCTTGATCGTGACCGGCACGCCGGCCAGCGGCCCGGCCGACTCGCCGCGCGCGATGGCTTTGTCGACGGCGTCGGCACCGGCGAGCGCCTGTTCCGAGAGATCCATCGTGACCGCGTTCAGCGCCGGATTGACCGCATGCATGCGCTCGACGCACGAAGCCACCGCTTCGCGTGCGGAGATTTCGCGCCTGTTTACGGCGTTCGCGATGCGCGCGGCGTCCCAACGCCAGATCGGATCGGCCATGGCAGCCTCAGTCGATCAGGCTGCGGGCGACCATCGCATGGATGCCCTTGAACCCGTCGACCAGCTGGGTCACATGCAGGTCGCACGCGAGGCTGCAGAACGTGTACGCATCCTCCGGCGCCCAGCCCTTCATCTCGACCAGCCACTTGATCATCTCGCGCAGCGCCTGCTTGGCCGCATCGTCGAGATCCGGGTCGGTGCCCATTGCGATGTAGTGCGTCGGCGTGATCGCGCGCGGGAACGCAAGCGATTTTCCCTTGTGCAGGATCAATTCGAACGTGCCGCTCATCGCGGTCTCGAGCGCCATCAGGTTCACCTCGCCGTCGCCCTGCACCGCATGGCCGTCGCCGGCCGAAAACAGCGCGCCGTCGGCCCAGACCGGCAGGAACAGCGTCGAGCCGGCGACCAGTTCCTTGCAGTCGATGTTGCCGCCGAATTCCCTCGGCTCGACCGACGAGACCGCGCCGTATTCCGGCCGCGGCGCGACCGCCATGATGCCGAAGAAGGGCCTCAGCGGGATCGTCGGGCCGAACGGCAGCTTCGCCGTCATGCTCTTGCGGTCGAGCGGCACCTGCAGGATCCGCAGCATCGGGAAGTCCTCGGGCAGCGTGCCGCGCAGCGGCTTGATGCCGTTGTAGGACCAGTCGGTGCGCAATTCCACCTTTTTGATCCGCACCTCCAGCGTATCGCCGCGTTTCGCGCCGCGCACCGCCACCGGCCCGGTCAGGATGTGCGGGCCGAGATAGGGCTTTACCTTGTCGAGGATCGCGCGGTGCTCGGGCAACAGGTCGGTGCGGTGCCCGACTTCGCCGGCGCCGCCCGAGACGCAGTTCAGCGTGACCGTCTCGCCGGAGTCGATCGTGAGCTGCGGCTTCAGCTTCGCGTCGAAGTAGCCCCAGTGAACGGTTTCGGGGGATGCGGTGAGCACGTGGTCGATGGCTGCGTTCATTGGTTTCCCGGGGTCTGTTGCTCCTGCGGGGATGCTACCATCGCGCGCCGCTCATAGACCCGGACCCGATTTCACAGTGACGAACATCTATCTCGGCTACGACCAGGCCGGCCTCGACGCCCAGTACAACAACCGCCTGCGCTGGCCGGACTACAAGGCCCACTTCGCCAACTGGCGCGCCTGGAGCACCGAGACCTGCGCGAAACTGCCCTGCCGCCTCGACCTTGCTTTCGGGCCGGGCCCGATGGAGAAGCTCGACATCTTCCCAGCGGAGGCCAACGGAGCCCCGGTCGTGGTGTTCATTCACGGCGGCTACTGGTATTCGCTCGACAAGGCCGACTACAGCTATGTGGCCGAGGGTTTGCGGCCACACGGTGTCGCCACCGCGGTCAACAATTTCGGTCTCGCACCGGACACCTCGATGGACGAGATCGTCCGCCAGAACCGCGCGGCGCTCGCATGGCTGTGGCGCAACGCGCGCGCCTGCGGGATCGACCCGGACCGGATCTACGTCACCGGCCACTCGGCCGGCGGCCATCTCGCGGTGATGCTGCTCGCGACCGACTGGCCGGCCTTCGGCGCCGGGCTGCCGCGCGACCTCGTCAAGGGCGCCTGCTCGATCGGGGGCCTCTTTGACATGGAGGCGATCCGCCTGTCCTATCTCAACAAGACGCTGAAAATGAGCAGGCAGGAAGCCCGGCGGAACGAGCCGCTCGCGCAGCGCTACCCGGTCGCGGCGCCACTGTCGCTGGTCGTGGCCGTCGACGAAACGCCCGAATATCACCGCCAGTCGCAGGCGATGGCCGACCTGTGGAAGAAGCTCGGATATCCTGTCGAGCTGCTGGTACCGCAGGGGCTGAACCACTTCGACGTCGTGAACCAGCTGCGTGATCCGGCCTGCGAGCTGGTCGGGGTCCAGCTCGACGAGATGAAGAAGGCATTCAGGTAAACACCAGGGGGAACATCATGAAAAGGGTACTGTTGGCAACGATGCTCGCGGCGGCTCTCGCGAGTCTTGGAGTGGCGCGCGCGCAGGACGCATACCCGTCCAAGCCGGTCGCAGTCGTCGTGCCGTTCTCGCCGGGCGGGATTTCCGACGTGATCGGCAGGCCCTTCCTGTTCTCGCTCGGCAAGGTGCTGAAGCAATCCTTCCTGGTCGAGAATCGCCCCGGCGCGGGCGGCGGCGTCGGCATGTCGTATGCGGCGCGCGCCAAGCCCGACGGCTACACGCTGATGGTGGCGCTCTCCAGCATTTCGGCGATCCCCGCCTCCGACCGGCTGTTCGGCCGGCCGCCTTCGTACGAGATCCGGCAGTTCGCGCCGATCGCGCTGATCAGCGCCGACCCGGCCTTCCTCGTCGTGCGCGCCGACAGCCCGTGGAAGACAGTCAAGGATTTCGTCGAGGCCGCCAAGGCCCAGCCGGGCAGCATCCCTTACGGCTCCACCGGCAACTACGGCACGATGCACGTGGGCATGGAAATGTTCGCCAACGCGGCCGGCATCAAGCTGAACCATATCCCCTACGGCGGCGGCGGGCAGCAGGTGGCGTCGATCGTCGGCGGCCAGACCCAGGCGATCACCCAGCTTCCCGCGACGATCGCAGGTCACGTCGCAGGCGGCCGGCTGCGGCCGCTCGCAACGTTCGCACCGGCGCGGGTCGCCGGCTACCCGGACGTCCCGACCATGAAGGAACTCGGCTACACCGCCGTCGAGTATTTCGTCTGGACCGGCTTCTTCGCGCCGGCCGGCACGCCGTCCGATGTGCTCTCAACGCTGCGCCGCGGCGCCCGCGAAGTGATGCAGGACCCGGATTTCAAGGCCGCGATGGAAAAGCTGCGCGCGCCCATCGTCTACAAGGACGCCGATGAATTCCAGGCCTACCTGGACGCCGACGCCAAGCGCCTGACCGCGGTGATCCAGAAGATCGGCAAGGTCGAGTGAGTATCCCGGTTCCGGTATAAAGACTGACCGGAGAGCCAGGCAGATAGACATTCTCCCGGAATAAATCTTCCGGATTCAGGCGTCCAGGCCAAAGAACCGGCGAATCGCCTCCAGGAGATCGCCGCGCTCCTCGCGCTGGCTTGCGGCGAGCGCGGCGGCGCTCCGTGCCTCGGCGCTCGCATGTTCGCGGGCCGCCATGATGCGGCTGATCTGCTCCGCGATCTGCGGGCGCGTCGTCAACAGGCCGCGGAACGCCTCCTTGTCGAGCCGGTAGCACTCGACGTCGGTCTGTGCAATGACGGTCGCGGTGCGCGGCGCGCCGGTGAGCATGCCCATCTCGCCAAAGAACGCGCCGGCCGAGACGTTGCCGACCGACACCCGTGTAACCTCGCCGCGGGCGTCCGTCATTTCGTGCACGATCTCGGCGTCGCCGGCGACGATGATGTAGAGCCAGTGCGAGGTGTTGCCCTGGCGCGTGATCACCTCGCCGCGCGCGAAGGGCGCGTACTGAAGGCGCTCGACGACGGCAGTGCGCTCGTCTTCCGACAGGATCGAGAAGAGGTCTACGCCCTTGACCGCGACCAGCCGGCGCTGCAGCTCGCGTCGGCGGGCCGCGCGCGCATAGGCCTCGTCCTCCTGCACCAGGTGCACCGTCTGCTGCGGCTCGGCGAACCGGATGCCCATTCGCTGGAACGCGGCATACAGGTGCACGCGCACGTTGGAGTCGGTCGGGTCGTCGCGCGCGATATCGGTCAGGTAATAGCGCAGCGCGAAATGCAGGTCGCCCTCCTCGAAGCCGAGCAACACGCAGTTGGGCGACGGGTCCTGGGCGACGTCGGGGATTTCGGCCTCGCGGATCGCGGCTTCCGCGGCTGCGATCACGCGCGCCGGGGGCACCGTGGGGTCGACGAGGAAATTGATCCAGCGCCGCCACTGCAGCGGCGCGCCCTCGCGCTTGCCGAGCACCCGGAATTTCGCCTTCATCAGCGCGCTGTTCGGGATCACCACGGTTTCCCAGTTGCGCGTCTCCACCGAAGTGAATCGCCAGCGGATGTCGGCCACGCGGCCGACCACGTCGTCGACCTTGATCCAGTCGCCCACGCGGATCGAGTGGTCGAGCTGCAGCACGAGCCCGCCGAGCACGTTGCCGAGCGTGTCCTGCATTGCAAACGCGAGGACCGCCGTGACGACCGCGGAGGTTGCGAGGATGCCGCCGAAGTCGAGGCCCGCGCCGCGCAGGTGGATCAGAGCGAGCAGCACGTAGGCGCCGGTCAGCACGAGGTCCTCGACGATGCGCGGGGTGCGCAGGCGCACCAGCGGCAGCAGCAGGCGGAAGACCGCGAACCCGCTGAGCCGGATCAGCGCGACCGAAGTCACCACCATGAACGCCGCGAACAGCACTTCGGCGATCCTCGGGTAACCCATCACCTGCACCGAAGCGCTGGCCAGTTCTCCCGCCATGCCGAAGGCGAAGAACGCCAGCGTATTCCGGTAGGTCGCGCGCTCCGTCGGCCGGAACCGGCTGAGGAGGACGAAGAGGACGACCGCGATGCCGACCAGGTACGGCATCTCGGGTCTCCAGAACTGGCGCAGGGTCTCGTTCATCCGGTCGGCCCCGCCGGGGCTATCGACCGTCGGCGGGACCTCGCACCACGATACGCCTTGCCGCCAGCGAAGCAATTTCGGTGTTCGAGTACCCGGCCTCCGCGAGGACCTCGTCCGTATGCTGGCCGTGAAGCGGCGCGTGCCGCCGGATCGAGGCCGGCGTCCGGCCGAACTTCGTCGCCGGGGCGACATAGCGCACCGGCCCCTCGCTCGGATGCACCGCCGGCCGGAACAGGCCCACCGCCTTCAGGTGCGGATGCTCCGGCAGCTCGTCGAGCGTGTAGATCGGCGTGGCCGGGATGTCGAGCTCGCCGCAGATGCGCATCCACTCGGCGGTCGTGCGCGTGCGCGTCATCGCGGCCATGTCCGCATACATTGTGACGATGTTGGCGTTGCGCGCCGCGCGATCGGCCAGCCCGTACTTTTCGGCCAGGTCGTCGCGGCCCGCGGCGCGGAAGAAAGCCTCCCAGTGCGCGCCGGTATAGGGGAGCAACGCGATGTGGCCGTCGAGCGTAGGCGCGGGCTTGCGGCCGCCCTTTAGAAGGCGCGCATACCCTGCGCCGGCCGGCGGCGGATCGAAGGTCAGGCCGCCGAGGTGCTCGGCCAGCACGAAGGCGACCATGGTCTCGAGCATCGGGACTTCGGCGTACTGGCCGCACCCGGTGCGCTCGCGCGAAAACAGCCCTGCGAGCACCGCGTTGACCAGCGCCATGCCGACGGTCTTGTCCGCGACCAGGCTGGGCACGTATTCCGGCGCCTCGCGCCCCTCGCTGTTGATGCTGGCCAGACCGCAGGCCGCCTGGATCACGTCGTCGAACGCCGGCTTGTCTGCATCCGGCCCGTCCTGGCCGAACCCGGTGGCCGCGCAGTAGACGATGTCGGGCCTGATCGCAGCGACCGCTGCATAGCCGAAACCCAGTTTCTCGACGGCCGAGACGCGCATGTTGTGCACCAGCACATCGGATTGCGCGATAAGCCGGCGCAGGACCGCCTTGCCTTCGTCCGCCTTGAGGTCGATCGCGACCGAGCGCTTGTTGCGGTTGATCGCGAGGAACACGGAGCTCATGCCCGGGTGCAGGCTGACGCCGTTGGCGCGCATCAGGTCGCCCTCCGGTGTCTCCACCTTGATCACGTCGGCGCCGTAGTCGCCGAGGATCTGGGTGGCGACCGGGCCGAGCACCACGGAGGTGAGGTCGAGGACCCGCACCCCGGCGAGCGGTCCCTGTCCGCCTTCCGGACGCGTGGCTTCGGAGGTTTCGGTCGACATGCTGTTTTTGAACCGGCCCGCTTGACGCACTTCGCCCGAAGATTACACTGCGATGGCCTTCCCCGGACCCCGGGCGACGCGCCACAGAGCGCCGAGGGTGACAAAGCGGACCCACTAAAGGAGGGACCATGAAGGAGTTGTCTCGCATTGCGCGCATCGCGACGCCGGCGGCATTGCTGCTGGCCGCGTTCCTGGCCGGCGCCCCGGCCTTTGCCCAGAAGTCGGGCGGCATCCTGAAGATGTACCACCGCGACAGCCCGGCCAGCGCGTCGATCCACGAAGAGGCGACCTTCTCTACCGTGACGCCGTTCATGGGCCTGTTCAACAACCTCGTGATGTACAAGCAGGACGTCGCGCAGAACAGCCTGGACTCGATCGTCCCGGACCTCGCGAGCAGCTGGTCCTGGAACCCGGAGCACACCAGGCTCACGTTCAAGCTGCGCGAGGGCGTCAAGTGGCACGACGGCAAGCCCTTCACCGCGAAGGACGTGCAGTGCACCTTCGACATGCTGATGGGCAAGTCGAGCGCCAAGTTCAGGAAGAACCCGCGCAAGAGCTGGTACGAGAACGTCGTGTCGGTGGTCCCGAACGGCGACTTCGAGGCGGTATTCACGCTCAAGCGGCCGCAGCCCGCGCTGCTTGCGCTGCTCGCCTCGGGCTACACGCCGGTCTACCCCTGCCACGTGTCGCCGGCCGAGATGCGTACCAAGCCGGTCGGCACCGGGCCGTTCAAGTTCGTCGAGTTCAAGACCAACGAGTCGATCAAGGTGGTGCGCAACCCGGACTACTGGAAGAAGGGCCGCCCGTACCTGGACGGCATCGAGTACACGATCATCCCGAACCGCTCGACCGCGATCCTCGCGTTCACCTCCGGCAAGTTCGACATGACCTTCCCGACCGAGGTCTCGATCCCGCTCCTGAAGGACGTGAAGAAGCAGGCGCCGAAGGCCGTCTGCGTCGTGGCGCCGACCAACGTCAGCACCAACCTGATCGTCAACCGCGATACGCCGCCGCTGAACAACGCCGACATCCGCAAGGCGATGGCGCTGACGCTCGACCGCAAGGCCTTCGTCACGATCCTGTCCGAAGGCCAGTCCAACATCGGCGGGGCGATGCTGCCCGGGCCCGAAGGCGTCTGGGGCATGCCGCCCGAGATCATGAACACGATTCCCGGCTACGGGCCGGACGTCAAGGCCAACCGCGACGAGGCGAGGAAGCTGATGCAGAAGGCCGGCTACGGCCCGGACAAGCGCCTCAAGATCAAGATCTCGACGCGCAACATCCCGGTCTATCGCGACCCGGCGGTGATCCTGATCGACCAGTTGAAGGAGATCTACGTAGACGCCGAGCTCGACGTGGTCGAGACCGCCAACTGGTTCTCCAAGGTCGCGCGCAAGGACTACACCGTCGGCCTCAACCTGACCGGCAGCGCGGTCGACGACCCGGACCAGAACTTCTACGAGAACTATGCCTGCGGCTCGGAGCGCAACTACACGGACTACTGCAACCGGGACCTGCAGAAGCTGTTCGACCAGCAGTCGATGGAGCCCGACCAGCAAAAACGCAAAAAGCTGGTCTGGGAAATCGACAAGAAGCTGCAGGAGGACGTCGCCCGCCCGATCATCATGCACGCGAGGCAGGCCACCTGCTGGCAGCCGTACGTGAAAGGCGTGACCGTGATGGTCAACAGTTCCTATAACGGCTACCGCTACGAAGACGTCTGGCTCGACAGGTAGGCCCGGCCGGTAGCCGCCGCGGCACGATGAGGACCTTCGACTCCAGAGGGAGGCGGACGTGACCACCTACCTGGTCCGCCGCTTCCTCCTGATGCTGCTGACCCTGTTCGGCATCTCGGTCATCATCTTCGCGCTGCTGCGGATCGTGCCCGGCAACATCGTCGACATCCTCTCCGATGCGGCCGGCTTCGTGAACCCGGAGGAGAAAAAGCAGCTCGAAGCCGACCTCGGCCTCGACAAGCCGATCCCGGTCCAGTACGCGAAGTGGATCGCGGGCCTCGCGCGGGGCGACCTCGGCTATTCGTACGTCTCGGAAAAGCCGGCGCTCGACGAAATCCTGCCGCGCATCCCGATCACCGCCCGGCTGGCCGGCCTCGCGCTGCTGTTCTCCATCCTGTTCGGCGTGCCGCTCGGCGTGCTGAGCGCGGTCAGGCAGAACACCGGGCTCGATTACGGGCTGCGTGTACTCAGCCTGACCGGCCTGTCGATGCCGGCCTTCTGGCTGGGCCTGCTGATCCTGATGGCCTTCGTGTCCCTCACCGGCACGCTGCCGATCTACAGCGCCGCGCCCAAGAGCTTCCTCGATTCGCTGATCATGTACAGCGTGCCGGCGGCCGCGGTCGGTTTTCGCAGCTCGGCGCTGATCATGCGCCTCACGCGCTCGTCGATGCTCGAGGTGCTGCGCCAGGATTTCATCCGCACCGCGCGCTCCAAGGGCGCCAGCGAGAAATCGGTGAACTACCACCACGCGCTGCGCAACGCGGTGCTGCCGGTGATCACCGTGATCGGCATCGAGGCGGCATTCCTGATCGGCGGGCTGATCGTCACCGAAACGGTGTTCAACATCCCCGGCGTGGCGCGCTTCCTGGTCGAGGCGATCCGCTGGCGCGACTACCCTATCGTGCAGAACCTCGTCATG
>CAZREB010000032.1:23004-51713 GCA_964599095.1 uncultured Bordetella sp. | reverse complement strand
TCCTGCTCGATGGCGCCCGATTCGCGCAGGTCCGACATCATCGGGCGCTTGTCGTTCCTCTGCTCGAGGGCGCGGTTGAGCTGCGAGAGCGCCACCACCGGGACCTCGAGTTCCTTGGCCAATGCCTTCAGGCCTCGCGAGATCTCGGAGATCTCGGTGGCGCGGTTCTCGCTGCCGGCCTGGGCGGAGCCGGACATCAGCTGCAGGTAGTCGACGACGATCAGGCCGAGCTTGCCGCACTGGCGGCGCAAGCGCCGCGCGCGGGACCGGAGCTCCAGCGCGTTCAGCGCCGCGGTCTCGTCGATGAAGATGGGCGCGTCATGCAGCTTGCCCATGGCGCTGGAGAGCTTGCCCCACTCCTCGTCGGTCAGGCGCCCGGTGCGCATGCGGTGCTGGTCGACCCGGGAGATCGAGCCGAGCATGCGCATCGCGAGCTGCGTACCGCCCATCTCCATGCTGAACACCGCGACCGGCAGTCCGTTGTCGACCGCCACGTTCTCGGCCATGTTGAGCGCGAACGCGGTTTTGCCCATCGACGGGCGGCCGGCGACGATGATCAGGTCGCCCGGCTGCAGCCCGGCGGTCTTCGCATCCAGGTCCACGAAGCCGGTCGGCACGCCGGTGACGTCCGAAGGGTTGTCGCGGTGGTAGAGGAAGTCGATCCGCTCCATGACCCGCGCGAGCACCGGCTGGATCTCCTCGAAGCCGGTGCGATTGCGCGTGCCCTGCTCGCCGATTTCGAGGATGCGCGTCTCGGCCTCGTCGAGGAGCTGGCCGACGTCCTTGCCCGAAGGGCTGAGCGCGATCTCGGCGATGTCGGTGGCGACCTGGGCGAGCTTCCTCTGCACCGCGCGCTCGCGCACCAGTTCGGCATAGCGGCGGATGTTCAGCGCACTCGGCGTGTTCTGCGAAAGCGATCCGAGATAGGCGACCCCGCCGGTCTTGTCCTTGTCCTCGCTCGCCTCGATCGACTCGAGCACGGTGACCACGTCGGCCGGCCGGTTCGATTCGATCAGCTTGCCGATGTGGCGGAAGATCCGCCGGTGGTCGTCGCGATAGAAATCGTCTACCGAAACGAGGTCCGCGATCTTCTCCCACGCCTGGTTGTCGAGCAGCAACCCGCCAAGAAGCGACTGTTCCGCCTCCACCGAGTGCGGCGGGACCCGCAACGCGAGCAGCTGTGGATCGGGCGGCTCGATATTGAATGCGGCGGTCTGGTTTGAGCGGGCCATGGGGAGGGTCATGTTATACAAAACGAATTGGGCTGTCGCCCTGTTACGCGGGCTCGCGCGGCGATGTCGCGGCCAAAAACAAAAGGCCCGTCGCCGGGCCTTCTGGATCGCTCCGCAAGTCGCGGATACGATTGCATTTCTTCCCGGCGCTTACGCCTCGCCGAGAACCGACACCGTGATGTTGACCACGACGTCCGAATGCAGCGCGATCGCGATCGACGTGTCGCCGACCTGCTTGATCGGGCCGGCCGGCATGCGCACCTGCGCGCGCTCGACCTCGAAGCCCTGCTTCTGCAGCGCCTCGACGATGTCGTAGTTGGTGACCGAGCCGAAGAGGCGCCCATCTACACCGGCCTTCTGCGCGATCTGCACCATCAGCCCGTCGAGCTTGGCGCCGCGCTCCTGCGCCTGCGCGAGCTGGTCGGCCTGCGCCTTCTCGAGCTCGGCGCGCTTGGCTTCGAACACCTTGAGGTTGGCCTCCGTGGCCCGCTTGGCCTTGCCCTGCGGGATCAGGAAGTTGCGCGCGTAGCCGTCCTTGACCTTGACCACGTCGCCGAGCGCCCCGAGGTTGGCGACTTTTTCCATGAGTATGACTTGCATGTCCGGCTCCTTAGTGCAGGTCGGTGTAGGGCAGGAGCGCGAGGAAACGCGCGCGCTTGATCGCAACTGACAGCTGGCGCTGGAAACCAGAGGTCGTCCCGGTGATGCGCGCCGGGATGATCTTGCCGTTCTCGTTGATGAAATCCTTAAGCACGTCGACTTCCTTGTAGTCGACCCACTCCGCCTTCTCGGCGGTGAAGCGGCAGAACTTGCGGCGCCGGAACAGCGCCTTCTGCCCGCGGTCCTTCTTGTCCTTGCCTTTTCCCTTGCCCTTGCCCTTGCCACGTCCGAAAGCCATTTAAAGTGCTCCTTCCATGAATTCGATATTGGTTACGTGCAGCACGATCTTCGCGCTGCGCCGGCTTTTCGCCGCCAGGAAGCCTTGTGCCTTGAGCGCGCTGCCCAGCCCCGCCGTCGCCACCTGGCGGGCCACCTTGTCGAACGCCAGCGCGGCGATTTCCGCCCGCACCCTGCGCTCGGACCCGGCCTCGAGCTTCGAGGATTCGTGGCAGATGCGGAATTCGACCGCCGGCACGCCGGCCGGGGTGTAGCGCAATGCGCCGAGTTCCACGAGTGTCCCGCTCAAGGTGACCTGGTTGGCGTCAGCTTCGCCCAAAGGCGCTTCAGGCTGCCGCAGGCGCCGCCGGCGCCTCGGCCGGCTTGTCCGCCGGACGATCGCCCCGCTGCTCGCCCATCAGCGAACGCGACTTCTCTTCCTTCATCATCGGGGACGGGGCCGTGTGGGCCTTGTCCATCTTGACCACCAGGTGGCGCAGCACCGCATCGTTGAACTTGAACGCGTGCTCGAGCTCGGTCAGCGTTTCGCCGTCGCACTCGATGTTCATGAGCACGTAGTGCGCTTTGTGCATCTTGGCGATCGGGTACGTCATCTGGCGGCGGCCCCAGTCCTCGAGGCGGTGCACCACGCCGTTGCGGGTGGCGACCAGCGCCTTGTAGCGCTCGACCATGCCGGGGACCTGCTCGCTCTGGTCCGGATGGACAATGAAAACCACTTCGTAATGCCGCATGCATTTCTCCTTAAGGGTTGAAGCCCCCCGCCATGCATTAGCGGTGGAGCAAGGTGCGGCCAGAATTGCGCTTTGCCGCGGAAAGCTTTGAATTATATCCCGAAAATCGGGCCCCGCTCAAGCCGGGCGGGTTTTGTCCGCCGCAAAGGCGGCAAGATTGTCGAAGGCGGCGCCGAAATAGAGCTCGTACCCGTCCTTCTCCACATAGCCAAGGTGCGGGGTGCAAAGGGCGTTTCCGAGCCCGAGCAGCGGGTGGGCGGCCCCGAGCACCGGCTCGTCCTCGTACACGTCCACGGCCCCGAAACCGGGTCGCCCGGCCGACAGGGCCGCCACCAGCGCCCCGGGCGCAACCAGTTCGGCGCGGCTGGTGTTGACGAATACGGACTCGGGCTTCATCCGCGCAAGATCCTGCGCGGCAATCAGGCCCCGCGTCTCGGGCGCCAGGCGGACATGCACCGAAAGCACGTCACTCGATCCGAAAAAGTCCGCACGGCTGGCGATCGTGTCGAATCCGGCGGCCTTGGCGCGCTCGGCGCTGCCTTCCCGGCCGAACACCTGCACCCGCATGCCGAAAGCCTTGCCGTAGCCGGCCACGACCGACCCGATCCGGCCGAACCCGTAGATGCCGAGCATGCGGCCGCGCAAGCCGACGCCGACCGTCTGCTGCCACCCGCCTTTCTTCATGTTCTCGGCCTCCTGCGGGATCCGGCGCATCGCGGCCAGGACAAGGCCCCAGGTCAGTTCCGCGGTCGCGTACGGCGAACCCGAGCCTTCGAGGATCGCGATCCCGCGCTTCTTGCAGGCGGCGAGGTCGATATGCGGACCGGCCTTGCCGGTCTGGCTCAATGCGCGCAGGTTCGGCAGCCTTTCGAGCAGCGAGGCCGTCAGCCGCGTGCGCTCGCGGATCAGCACGAGCCCCTCGAAAGGCTTCAGTCGCGCCGCCAGCGCGTCTTCGTCCTTGAGCGTGTCGTGAAAGACCGTCACGTCGTGGCCTGCGAGCTTCTTCCAGGCGTCGAGCTTGCGGCAAGCGTCCTGGTAATCGTCGAGGATTGCTATCTTCATTTCCTGTTTCCTTTCGCAACTCTCCGGCGTACCGACTCGTACAGCACGATGCCCGCGGCCACCGACACGTTGAGGCTCTCGACCTCGCCCTGCATCGGGATCCGGACCAGGAAGTCGCAGTGCTCGCGCGTCAGGCGGCGCATGCCTTCGCCTTCAGCGCCGAGCACCCACGCCACCGCCTCGGGAAAGTCGGCCGTGAAGAGATCGTCTTTCGCGTTCTCGTCGGTGCCGACGATCCAGATGTTCCGCTCCTTCAGTTCGCGCAGCGTACGGGCGAGGTTGGTGACCGGGAAGTAAGGGACGGTCTCGGCCGCGCCGCTGGCCACCTTGGCCGCGGTCGCATTCAGCCCGACCGCGCGATCCTTCGGAGCGACGACGGCATGCACGCCGGCGGCGTCCGCGACGCGCAGGCAGGCGCCGAGATTGTGCGGATCCTGGATGCCGTCCAGCACCAGCAGCAGCGGCGACCCTGCCACGGCGTCGAGCGTGTCGTCCAGGCTGTGGATGCGCTTTTCCTGCGCGACCTTCGCCACCACGCCCTGGTGCCGCCCGTGCCCCGCGAGCCCGTCGAGGCGCTCGCCCGCGGCCGTCATGACACGCACCTGCTTTTGCTCGGCGAGCTTGAGCAGGTCGCGCATGCGCCCGTCCGAGCGCTCGGCCCCGACATGCAGCTCGAGAATGGATTCCGGCCGCTGGCGCAGCAGCACCGTGACCGCATGGAACCCGAACACGATCCGCGCCTGGCCCGAGGCGTGGATCATCTCTCGACCGGGACGAGATCCATCTTGCGGGTCTCGAGGTCGACCCGCACCAGCTTGACCCGCAGCCGGTCGGCGAGCCGGTAGCGCTTGCCGGTGCGCTCGCCGAGGAGCACGTGCCGGGTCGCATCGAACGTGAAGTAGTCGCGCCCGAGCTCGGAGATATGGACCAGCCCGTCGACGAAGTACTCGTCCAGCGTGACGAAGATCCCGAAACCGGTGACCCCGGTGACGCGCCCGCCGAAGGTCTCGCCCACGTGGTCCTGCATGTAGAAGCACTTGAGCCAGTTCTCGACGTCGCGGCTCGCCTCGTCGGCGCGGCGCTCGGTTTCCGAGCAATGGCGGCCGAGGTCCTCCCAGTCGAGGCCTTCATAGCGCTTGTTGGCGATCGCGGCCTTGATCGCGCGATGCACCAGCAGGTCGGGGTAGCGCCGGATCGGCGAGGTGAAATGCACGTAGGCCTCGAAAGCGAGGCCGAAATGCCCGGCGTTGTCGGGGCTGTAGACCGCCTGCTTGAGCGAGCGCAGCAGGATGGTCTGCAGCAGCGTGAAGTCCGGGCGCTGGCGGATCTTGGCCAGCAGTTCGGCGTAGTCCTTGGGCCGCGGCTTGTCGCCGCCGGAAAGGTTCAGGCCGAGCTCGGCGAGGAACGCGCGCAGCATCGTGATCTTTTCCGGCGCCGGCACGTCGTGGACGCGGAACAGCACCGGCTGCCCGCGCTCGACGAGGAAGTTGCCGGCGCACACGTTGGCCGCGAGCATGCATTCCTCGATCAGGCGATGGGCCTCGTTCCTCTGCTCGGGCACGATGCGCGAGATCTTGCCGCGCGCGTCGAACTCCATGCGCGTCTCGATCGAATCGAAGTCGATCGCGCCGCGCAGCTCGCGCGCCTTGAGCAGCACATTGAACACCCCGTGCAGCGTCTTCAGGTGCGGCAGCAGGTCTTCGCGGCCCGGGGTGGGCTGGTCGGTCGACAGCATCTGCCATACTTCGGTATACGTCAGGCGGGCCTGCGAGCGGATCACCGCGGCATAGAACTCGTGGCGGGCCACGACGCCCTTGGGCGTGATCACCATCTCGCAGACCATCGCAAGCCGGTCCACGTCCGGGTTCAGCGAGCACAGCCCGTTGGAGAGCTTCTCGGGCAGCATCGGGATCACCCGGCGCGGGAAGTAGACCGAAGTGCCGCGTTCGCGCGCGTCCGCGTCGAGAGGATCGCCGTGCCGCACATAGTGGCTGACATCCGCGATCGCCACCCAGAGCCGGTAGCCCTTGCCTTCGCGCACTGCGTGCACCGCGTCGTCGAAATCCTTCGCGGTCTCGCCGTCGATCGTGACCAGCGGCAGCCCGCGCAAGTCCTTGCGGCCGGCGATGTCCTCTTCGCGCACCGTGTC
Source organism: uncultured Bordetella sp. (assembly GCA_964599095.1). GTDB lineage: Bacteria > Pseudomonadota > Gammaproteobacteria > Burkholderiales > SG8-39 > SZAS-79. Next base: position 45,642 of record CAZREB010000032.1, on the reverse strand, counting down.
GGCCAGGCCTTTGGTCTGCGCGAGCGCCTTCTTCGAGAATTCGTACGGCAGGTCGAACTTGCGCAGGGCGATCTCGATCTCCATGCCCGGGTCCTCGCTTTGGCCGAGGACCTCGGCCACGCGCCCGATGGGCTGCGCATGCCTCGAAGGCTGCGCAATGAGTTCGACCGTGACGATCTGGCCGGCCTTCGCCTTGCCGGCCTCGGCCGGCGGAACGAGGATGTCCTGCGCGATCCTCCTGTCTTCCGGGATCAGGAACAGCACCCCATGCTCGGCGTGCAGGCGGCCGACGACACGTCGATTGCCGCGCTCGAGCACGTCGACGATCTCGCCTGTGGGCCTGCCCCGCTGGTCGCGGCCGGTGACCTTGATCGCAACGCGGTCCCCGTGCAGCACCTGGCGCATCTCGGAGGCCGCAAGGTACACGGACTCGCCCGGCTCGTCGGGCACCAGGAAGCCGTGGCCGTCCCGGTGGCCCTCGATCCGGCCGGACAGCAGCGAGAGCTTCCTGGCGACCAGCAATGCGCCGGCGCGGTTCTGCACGATGCGGCCGGTCGCCTCGAGCACAGTCAGCGCAGCATCGAACGCGGTGCGCTCGCGTTTCTTGAGTTCGAGCCGCTCGGCGAGCTCGTCCGGGGTCAGCGGCGTTGCGGCGCGCGTCAGTTCGGCGAGGATCTCGCTTGCGTATCCGGTCGATGCGCCACCCGAAGGGCCGCCTGACGACGCCGGCTTCGCTGCGGGACGCGTCGATGCGTCCGCGCGCGGCCCATCGTCACGCGGCGCGGATTTCTTGCGTTGGGGAATTGCGGGCCGGTTTTTTGACACGGGCAGGATCAGCCTCTAGAATTCGCTCCCCTGCCGAGGTGGCGGAATTGGTAGACGCACTAGGTTCAGGTCCTAGCGGTGGCAACACTGTGGGGGTTCGAGTCCCTTCCTCGGCACCAGTCACAGAACTGAAGTTGAAGATTGTACTTTAGTTCTCAAAGAGTTACTAAACCAGCGTAGTTTGCAGGCGTGTTTGCCGCGACGGTGCGCGCGAGTGCTGGCTCGCGCGCCTCATTCCTGATTCGCGCGCCCGGCGCTCAGGCTTCGGCCGCGCGCGCGTTGACCGAATTCCAGTAGCGCCCGACCGCGGACACCTTGTCCATGTATTCGTCGAGCTGCACCGGCTTCACCACGTAACTATTGACGCCGCATTCGAAGCTGCGCGAGATATCGCGCTCCTGGTTGGACGAGGACAGGATCACCACCGGGATCGCGCGGGTGCGCGGATCGCGACGGATCCGTTCCAGCACCTGGATGCCGTCGACCTTGGGCAGCTTGAGGTCGAGGATCACGAAGCTGATGTCGCTTACGTCGGGCGCCGTGGCTGCGCCGGGCGCGCCGAACAGGTATTCGATGGCCTGCGCCCCGTCGGTCAGGTGGACCACGCGATTGCTGAGCTGGTGGCGGTCGAGCGCAAGCCGCGTGAGCTCGGCATCGTCCGCATTGTCTTCGACGAGAAGGATCTTTCTGGCCATTCGGGGCTATGCCTAGGGTTCTATAGGGGCGCTGGGGCAATGGCATTGTCCATGAAGCCCGGCGCCATATCAATCGCCGACCGCGGATTTGCAGCATTTGGCATCGTCTTCCCTTCCTGGACAAAAGCGAGAAAGTCGAACATTAATTCTGCAAGGTCCTTCGCCGGTGCGGCTTCCACGGCAGTTTGTGTTTCGGTACCGGTACACCGGGGAGCGTTTCTGCGCACGCCGAGAACGGGCGTCATGATCGAAATGCGTGCAAGCATCCGCGCTCTCAAGGCATGCCCGCGCCGACGGTGGCCCGCACCGGTATTCCCCCGGGGTCGAAATCCTCGAGGCAGTAAACGTTGATGCCGAAATAATCCGGCGTCACGCGCTTTCGGTGAAACGGGTAGATGCCGCAGGTCTTGCAGAAGAAGTGGCGCGCGGTCTGCGTATGGAAGCGATATTCGGTAAGCGAGCCCTCGCCGGACAACAACTCGAACCGGCTCTCGTGCACCCTGACCATCAGCGCATTCCTGCGCTTGCAGATCGAGCAGTCGCACGTCGTGAGCTCGGGGAAATCGGTCTCGACGCAAAATCGCACCGCGCCGCAATGACAGGCGCCCTGGTAGCGTCGCATCGGTCGAATTGCCATCTCAGTCCCGTTCGGCGAGGCCGGTGGCCTTGAAAAAAGTGTAGCAAAACACGCCGTCGGCTTCCGCCGTGCGGTAGAGGTCTGCGATGCCGCGGTCGAAATCGGCCGCGCTCATCAGGCCGGCATCGATTGCCGGCTGACGCACTCCCTCGACCATGGCGGTGAAGGTCCTCTTCGTGAAACCCTCGACCAGGCGCGGCCGGCTCCAGTCCACGTACACCATGCGGGGCGAAACGCGCACCTGGCGGAAGCCTGCCGCGGTCACGAGCGGATAGAGCTCGCGGCCGATCAGCGAATTGCCGCCGCCGCGGGCCTGCAACCGGATGAGGCAGTTGACCGCCTCGCGCGCGTGCGCGCTGTCGGGGTGGAAATAGGCCGATCCATGGTCGCCTTCGATCACGGTCAGCGTCCCGCCCGGCCTGAGCACCTTCTTCAGGGCGCGCAATGCCTCGGACGGCTTTGGCAGGTGCTCCAGCACGAAGCAAACGAAAACGTGATCGAACGACCCGGGCGCGAAGGGCAGTTCGTAGAGGTCGGCCTGCTTTAGCGTAACGTTGGCCAGCCCGGCTTCGAGGACCGTGCGCCTGGCCTGCTCGAGCGACGCCGCGGATACGTCGATCGAGGTGAATCTTGCGCCCGGGCTGTTGCGAGCGAGCGTTACGGTCTGCGCGCCGATGCCGCAACCGGCTTCGAGCACCGAGTGGCCTTCAGGATAGGCGGTGTCGGAATGCAGCAAGTCCACGAGCGTGGCGGCTTGGTCCTGCAGCCGCAGGCTCTCGCGCAAATCGTAGCCGTGGACATATGTCCGGCCCGACGGGGATCCCCCCGCGGTCATCCCTTTGCCTCCAGCGCGCGCTCGATGCGGCGGTCGGGTACCAGCCAGGCCAGCGCGACGAGGACGTAAATCGCCAGCGACACCCACTGCGACCAGGTCGCGGCGACTATTGCGATTGCGTAGGCGACCGGCGACAGCTTGCCCTTCCAGTCGCCGCCCACGGCCCTTTGCAGCAGCGACCCGGGCCCCTGCGAAGCGATGATGAGCTGCTGGAGGATCCAGTAGGCGATCGCCGCCATCAGCAGGACGCCGCCGTACAGCGCCGCCGGAAGCGGCGCGAAGTGGTTCTCGCCCATCCAGCCGGTCGCAAACGGCAGCATCGAGAGCCAGAACAGCAGGTGCAGGTTGGCCCAGAGGATTGCGCCGGTCACCTTTGTCGATGCGTGGAGCATGTGGTGGTGGTTGTTCCAGTAAATGCCCACGTAGACGAAACTCAGCACGTAGCTCAGGAACACCGGCAGCAGCGGCGCAAGCGCATCGAAGGTCTCGCCATGAGGCACCTTCAACTCGAGCACCATGATAGTGATGATGATCGCGATCACGCCATCGCTGAACGCTTCGAGCCTGCCTTTGCCCATTGGGTCCGTCTGCCTTTCGACAAGAACCAGTCCCGGCAACTTCCGCTCCCGGCCCCGGCGTGTCCGGGATTCTATTCGATTGGCCTGCTTTACATGCAACTATTTGGTTGCATATAATGATGCCCGTGCCGTCCGACTTCGACAGGACTTTCAAAGCGCTTGCGGATCCCGGCCGCCGTCTGTTGCTCGACAAGCTCCACGCCGGCAACGGGCAGACGCTCGGCCAGCTTTGCGAGCACCTCGACATGACGCGCCAGGCTGTGACCAAGCACCTGAACCTCCTGGAGGCTGCGAGCCTGGTGGTCACTTTCAGGCGAGGCCGCGAAAAGCTGCACTACCTGAACCCGGTGCCGATCCACGAGATCGCCGAGCGCTGGATCGGCAAGTACGAACGCGGGCGCCTCCGGGCACTTGCGGACCTCAAGAAGACACTCGAAGGAGAACTCGATGAATGAATCCCGCTTCGTCTACGTAACCTACATCCGCACCACCCCCGCGAAACTCTGGCAGGCGCTGACGGAGCCGGCATTCCAGCGCAAGTACTGGTTCGGGATGACCCAGGAATGCGCGTGGGAAAAAGGCGCATCCTGGAAAATGCTTTTCGAGGACGGCCGCGTGGCCGATGCCGGCGAGGTGCTCGAAATCGACCCGCCGAAGCGTCTCGTGCTCAAGTGGCGCAATGAATTCATGCCCGAACTGAAAGCCGAGGGCTACTCGCAGGCGACTTATACGCTCGAAAAAGCCGGCGACTCGGTCCGGCTCACCGTCGTCCACGAGATTGCCAGGCCGGGCGCGAAATTCATCGAGAAGGTATCCGGTGGCTGGCCGATGATCTTCGCCAGCCTGAAGAGCCTGCTCGAAACCGGCACGCCGCTGGAGGATCCTCGCCGCTGAAATCGTCTTGCGGTCAGTACTCGCTGCTCGAAGAGCCGGCCAGGCAACGCCGGGAATTCCTCAGTTCGTCGCCCTGAACCCGGTCGCCCTGACCACTTTCGCCCAGCGCTCCTGGCCTTCCTTCGCGCTCGCCGCGAATTCCGCGCCGGACTGGGCGGACACATCGAAGCCCATCTGCTCGAGCCGCTCGCGTACCTGCGGATCGGCATGCGCGGCCCTGGCCGCGTCGATGATCTTCGCGAGGATCTCGGGCGGCGTGCCCGACTTCGCCACCAGGCCGAACCAGGTGCTCGCGGTGAAATCGGGATAACCCAGTTCCGCGAACGTCGGTACCGCCGGCAACTGCCGCCAGCGCTTCGCGCCGGTGACCGCTATGCCGACCAGCTTGCCGCTCTGCACATGCGGCAGGCCGGTCTGGATCTGCGAGAACCCGAGCGGCACGTGGCCGCCGAGCAGGCTCTGCACCTGCGGCCCGGACCCCTTGAAGGTCACGTGCGTCATGTCGAGGCCGAACCGCTCGTTCATCTGGTGGCCGAGGAAATGCGAGATCGTCCCGGGGCTGAACGACGCGAACGACACCTTGCCCGGGTTCGCCTTGACCCAGGCGACCAGCTCGGCGAGCGTCTTCGCCGGCACGCCCGGGTGCGTGACGAGCACGTTCGGCGCCTCCACGCCCTTGATCACCGCGGTGAAATCGGCGGGTTTCCAGCGCAGGTCCGAATAGGCGCTCGGATTGATCTCGAGCTGTGACTGCGCCGGCACCCAGAGCGCATAGCCGTCGGCCGGCGCGCGCACCACCCACTCGGCCGCGATATTGCCGTTGGCGCCGGTGCGATTCTCCACGATCACCGGCTGGCCGAGCAGTTTCGCCATCGGTTCGGTGATTGCGCGCGCGTACACATCGGGCGCGCTGCCCGGCGCGCTTCCCACCGCGAGCGCAATCGGCCTGGCCGGCCACTGTGCCATCGCGCTGCCCGCCGCCAGGGCGAGCACCGCAAACAATATGCGCTTCGTCGTCATCTCCAGTCGCCTCTCATTCCGTGTTCTTGCCATCTTCGTTCCAGAACCGCTCCATTGCAATGTAGGTGTACGAGGCCGACCAGCCGATCAACAGCAGGCCGTTGAGCGCCTCGACACCCGCAAGCAGGCGCAGGTCGCCCGCCGGAATGACGTCGCCATAGCCGAGCGACGTGTAGGTTTCCGCGGAAAAATACAGCGCCCCGCCGAGCGAGTAGCTGCCGGCGGCGCCCACCCCGCCGAACCCGACGACGTGCGAGAGCGCGAAGTAGGCGACCGCATACAGCAGGATTTCGAGCGCATGTGCCGAGAACGTGGCGAAAATCACCACGATCAGCCTGGCGCGCGCCTGGCGTTCGAGGCGTGGAAGACCCGAGCTCAGCGCACGCAGGACTTCGTAGTGAATCACTGTCGTGAGCGCCACCAGCAAGACGCAGGCCGCGCCGACGGTCAGCATGGCTTCGGCGCTTTGGCTGCCGTGGTATTCGCCGGGAAGGAAATTACTTGAAAGGGTGCCTGAGGACGATCGTCTCTTCGCGGTCCGGGCCGGTCGAGATCAGGTCGATCGGCACGCCGGTGAGCTTCGCAATGCGCGCGAGGTAGTCGCGCGCCGTCTTCGGCAGGCCGTCCTCGGCCTTGACGCCGACGGTGCTCTCCTGCCACCCGGGCATTTCCTCGTAGCGCGGCACGCAGAGCGCGAGTTCCTCGGCGCCGACCGGCAGGATGTCCGAGAACTTCCCGTCGACGTCGTAGCCGATGCAGATCTTGACCGACTCCACGCCGTCGAGGACGTCGAGCTTGGTAATGCACAGGCCGGAGACGCCGTTGATCTGGATCGAGCGCTTGAGCGCAGCGGCGTCGAACCACCCGCAGCGGCGCGGTCGGCCGGTGACCGCCCCGAACTCGTGGCCGCGCGTCGCAAGGTGCCTGCCCACGTCGTCGGTAAGCTCTGTCGGGAAAGGCCCGCCGCCGACGCGGGTCGTGTAGGCCTTGGTGATTCCCAGCACGTAGTGGAGCTGGCTCGGGCCGACGCCGGCGCCGGCGGCCGCCGCGCCCGCGACGCAGTTGGACGACGTCACGAACGGGTAGGTGCCGTGGTCGATGTCGAGCAGAGTGCCCTGCGCGCCCTCGAACAGCAGGTTCTTGCCTTCGCGATTCGCCTCGTAAAGCGCACGCGGCACGTCGGCCACCAGCGGCGCGAGGCGCGCCGCATGGGCCAGCGATTCCTCGAGCGTCTTCCGGAAGTCGACCTTGGGCGCGTGATAATAGTGCTCGAGCACGAAGTTGTGATAGTCGAGCAGGCCTTCGAGCTTCTCGGCGAAGCGCACCGGCCTGAAGAGGTCCTGCAGCCTGATAGCACGGCGGCCGACCTTGTCCTCGTACGCCGGCCCGATGCCGCGGCCGGTGGTGCCGAGCCTGGCCGCACCCTTCTCGCGCGCCTGGTCCAGCGCCACGTGGTAGGCGAGGATCAGCGGGCAGGCTTCCGATATGCGCAGGCGCGGCTCGACTTCGACGCCGGCGGCGGTGAGCTCGTCCATCTCCTGGATCAGCGCCGAAGGGGAAAGCACCACGCCATTGCCGATGTAGCAGGTGACGTTGCCGCGCAGGATGCCGGAGGGAATCAGGCGCAGCACGGTCTTCTTTGCGTTGACCACAAGCGTATGGCCGGCGTTGTGGCCGCCCTGGAAACGCACCACGCCCTGCGAATGGTCGGTCAGCCAGTCGACGATCTTGCCCTTGCCCTCGTCGCCCCACTGGGTACCGACGACGACTACGTTCTTGGCCGGGTTCTTGGCGATTTCAGCCATTGGATTCAGTCCTTGATGGGTTTGACCGCCCACACGCCGCCCTTGCGGACGAGGCGGTGCGTGCAGCCGAGTTCGGCGCGGAATTTCTCGTGTCCCGGAAGGTCTTCGACGACGATCTCGCCGCGCTCGCGCAGCGACGCGATCTTCTTCACCAGCTTCGAGTCCCTCCTCGGCGTGGGTGCGAGGATCGATCCGCGGGGCTTCACCGGAGCGGCGGCGCCCGCCAGTTCGCGCAGGTCGATCGAAAAGCCGGTGGCGGGACGCGGGCGCCCGAACGCCCGGCCGACCTCGTCGTACCGCCCGCCGCGTGCCACCGGGCCTGCCACACCGTCGCAGTAGGCGTCGAACACGACGCCCGAATGGTAGTGGTAGCCGCGCAGCTCGGAGAGGTCGAAGCTCATCGGGATCGCGCACACCCTCGCCAGGCTCTTCAGCGTCGACATCGCGCGCGTGATCGCGGCGATGCGGGGCAACCTGCGCTCTGCCAGCGCGAGGACTTCCCTGCCCCCGTAGAGCTCGGGCAGGAGCAGCAGCGCTTCGCGCGTCCCGCGGTCCAGGCCCTTCGCGCCGGCAAGCAGCGCCCGCACGGAAGGGACGTCCTTCTTTTGCAGCGCCTCGAACAGTTCGGACTCGAGCTCGCCGCCGATGCGCGCGCGCCCGACGAGTGCGCGGAACACCGCGACATGCCCGATGTCGATGCGGGCGCCGCGCACGCCGCAGATCTCCATCGCGCGGCACAAGAGGCGCTGGACCTCGAGGTCGCTTTCTACGCCCTCGTGCCCGTAGATCTCGGCGCCGATCTGCAGCGGCTCGCGGGTCGCCGCAGGCGTGGCCGGGCGCGTGTGCAGAACGCTGCCGGAATAGGCCAGGCGCGTGACGCCCGCGCGGTTGAGCAGGTGCGCGTCGATCCGCGCGACCTGCGGCGTGATGTCGGCGCGCACGCCCATCATCCGGCCCGACAGCTGGTCGACCAGCTTGAACGTGGCCAGATCCATGTCGTGCCCGGTGCCGGTGAGCAGCGACTCGACGTATTCGAGCAGCGGCGGCATGACGAGCTCGTAGCCCCAGGTCTCGAACAGGTCGAGGATCCTGCGACGCAGGCGCTCGATCCTGGCCGCCTCCGCGGGCAGGATGTCGTCGATATGCTCGGGCAGCAGCCAGGTGCGCATGGTCAGCGGGCGAAGAAGAGGATCAGCACGCCGGCGATCATCGAGGACAGGCCGAAGAAGCGGATCTGCCCGTCCGACATCTGGGTGATCCGGCGAAAAGTGTCACGCCAGAGCGTCGGCGCGAGGAAAGGCAGGAGCCCCTCGATGACCAGCATCAGGGCGAACGCCATCAGGAATGTGGTGCCCATCGTCCCCATGCCCCATCACTTGCCGCCCGGATTGCGGCCGGTCTTGCCGCCCGGGTCCTTCAGGTACTTGAAGAAGTCGGCGCTCGGGTCCATCACGAGCAGGTCGCCGCGGTGGCGGAAGCTCGAGCGGTAGGCCTCCATGCTGCGGTAGAACGAATAGAACTCGGCGTTCTGCTGGAAGGCCTGCGCGTAGATCGCGGAGGCCTTGGCGTCGCCCTCGCCCTTGATGCGCTGGGCGTCGCGATAGGCCTCCGCGAGGATGACCTCGCGCTGCTTGTCGGCGTCGGCGCGGATCCGCTCGGCCTCGGCCGAGCCGGTGGACCGCAGCTCGTTGGCCACGCGCTTTCTCTCGGCTTCCATCCGGCGGTAGACCGACTCGCTCACTTCCTGCGGCAGGTCGACGCGCTTCAGGCGCACGTCGATGATCTGCACGCCGATCTTGCGTGCGTCGAGGTCCGCCTTCTCGCGCATGACCTCCATGATGTGCTCGCGCTCGCCCGAGACCACGTCGTGGACGGTACGCTTGCCGAACTCGGCCTGCAGGCCGTCGGAGATGGTCTGCTGCAGGCGCTTCTGCGCCCTCAGCTCGTCGCCCTGCACGCTGATGTAGAACTGCTTGACGTCGATGATGCGCCACTTCACGAACGAGTCGACCAGGACCGGCTTCTTTTCGGACGTGATGAAGCGCAGCGGCTCCGGGTCGTCCAGCGTCAGGATCCGGGTGTCGAAGTAGCGGATGTTCTGGATCAGCGGCCACTTCATGTGCAGGCCGGGCGCGGTCACCACGTCCTTCACTTCGCCCAGCTGGAACACCATGGCGTTCTGGCGCTGGTCGACCGTGTAGAGCGAGGCGCTCGCGAGCAGGAACACCGCGATCAGCGCCGCGGCGATGGGTCCGAGCATGCGTGTCATCTAGCGCTCCCCCCTTTCGCGATTGCGCAGGGAGCTGTCGCGCGAGCGCGGGCCGCCTTCGGGCGCGGCGAGCGGCGCTTCGGGCGCCGCGGGCTTCATCATCGTGACGCCCTCGGGCGCCGCCGGCTCCTGGGCGCCCTTCTGCATCAGCTTGTCGAGCGGCAGGTACAACAGGTTGCCGCTGCCCTTGGTGTCGGTGATGACCTTGGAGGTCGAGGCGAAGATCTGCTGCAGCGTATCGAGGTAGATCCGCTCGCGGGTCACCACCGGCGCCTTCGAGTACTCGGCCAGCACCTGCTTGAAGCGCGCGGCCTCGCCCTCGGCATTCGCTATTACGCGCTGCTTGTAGCCCTCGGCTTCCTGCATCAGGCGCGCCGCGGTGCCGCGCGCCTTGGGGATCACGTCGTTCGCGTAGCTCTGGCCCTCGTTCTTCTGGCGCTCGCGGTCCTGCCCCGCCTTGACCGCGTCGTCGAATGCGGCCTGCACCTGCTCGGGCGGCTGCGCGTTCTGGATCGTCACGTTCGAGATCGCCACCCCGGTCTTGTAGCGGTCGAGCACCTGCTGCATCAATTGCCGCGTGCGGATCGCGATTTCCTCGCGCGACTCGTACAGGATCTGATCCATGCGGCTCTTGCCGATGATCTCGCGCGCCGCCGTCTCGGCCGCCTGCATCACCGCCTCGTCGGGGCGCTTGTTGTTGAAGACGTAGTCGCGCACGTCCTTGACGGTGTACTGGACCGCGAACTGCAGGTCGACGATGTTCTCGTCGTCGGTCAGCATCAGCGATTCCTTGAGCACCTTCGTCTTCACGCTGTTGCGGTAGCCGATCTCGAGCGTGCGCACCTGCGAGAGGTTGACGATTTCGTGGGTCTGGATCGGCCAGGGCATGCGCCAGCGCAGGCCGGAGTTGGTTTCCTCGGCGAACCTGCCGAACGTGAGCACGACGCCGCGCGTGCCTTCCACCACGATGTAAAAGCCGCTGGCGAGCCACACGGCCAGCACGAGCGCCGCCAGGATGCCGGCGCCGCCGCCGACTTGCGCCGAACTCGGGCCGCCGCCGGGGGACGGCGGCTCGTTGCTTGCGCCGCCGCGCCGGCCCAACAGGTCGGTCAGCTTGCGGTTGAAGTTGCGCCAGAGCTCGTCGAGGTCGGGCGGCCCCTGCTTGCCGCCGCCTTGCGGGCCGCGAGAGCCCCCGCGTCCCCAGTTTGGGTCGTTCAGCGACATACGGATTTGGTCACGCCAGTTCAGGATGGATGGGGGGATTGGCCGCGGCTGCGCGCAGGCGTTCCGGGGCCAGCTCCGCGATCGCGCTGCGCAATCCGGCCAGGCCGGCGCCAGTCCGCGCACTTACGCGAATGCGGAAAATCTTACCATATTCATCGCGCTCCACCCCGGGCGCGGTGCCTTTTCCCTCGTTGGCGAGGTCGATCTTGTTGTACACGAGCACCTGGGGAACCCGGTCCGCGCCGATTTCGGCCAGCACCTTGTTGACTTCGGCGATCTGCATCTCGCGCACCGGCGAGGCGCTGTCGACCACGTGGAGCAGGAGGTCGGCCTGCACGGTTTCCTCCAGCGTCGCGCGGAAGGCGGCAACCAGGCTGGTAGGGAGGTCGCGGATGAACCCGACGGTGTCCGAAACCACCACCTGCCCGCCATGGCTTCCCATTTCCGCGAGGAATACCCGCCGGGTCGTCGTATCCAGCGTCGCGAACAGCTGGTCCGCGGCATAGCCCTTGGCGTGGGTCAGCAGGTTGAAGAGCGTCGACTTGCCGGCGTTGGTGTAGCCGACGAGCGAAACCGAGAAGACGTCCTTCCTCGAGCGGGCGCGGCGTTGCACGTCGCGCCGCTGGCGGGTTTTTTCCAGTTCGGCCTTCAGGGTCTTGATCCGCTGCCCGATCAGGCGCCGGTCGAGCTCGAGCTGGGTCTCGCCCGGGCCGCCGCGCAACCCGATGCCGCCTCGCTGGCGTTCGAGGTGGGTCCAGCCCCGCACCAGCCGGGTCGACAGGTATTCCATCTGCGCAAGCTCGACCTGGAGCTTGCCTTCGTGGGTCCTGGCGCGCTGCGCGAAGATCTCGAGGATCAGCCGCGTACGGTCCATGACGCCGCATTCGAGCTTCTTCTCCAGGTTGCGCTCCTGGATCGGCGACAGGTGGTGGTTGAAGATCACCGTGCCCGCCCCGAGCGCATCGACCGCGGCACGGATCTCCTCGACCTTGCCGGACCCGGCGAACAACGCGGCGTCCGGCCGCTGCCGGCGTCCCTGCACGATCGCGTGGTTCGTGATCCCGGCCGATTCGGCCAGGCGCACGATCTCCTCCATCGACTCGGCAAAGCCCTCGTCCTTGCCGAAGTCCAGACACACGAGGATCGCCGAGCGGGCCTTGGAGGCTGCGGTCGGGGGTGCGGTTGGTCTGTCGTGCATCAGGACGGTTTCGCCGGCCCCGGAACGGCGCCGGATCGAACCGTTACGGCGCGCCTGCGGTCAGGAATCGGTGGCGCTGTCGAGTGCAAGGTTGACCGCGCGCGACGGGACGACGGTCGAGATCGCGTGCTTGTAGACCATCTGGGTGACCGAATTGCGCAAAAGCACAACGTACTGGTCGAACGACTCGATCTGGCCCTGCAGCTTGATGCCGTTGACCAGGTAGATCGACACCGGGACATGTTCCTTGCGCAGCGTGTTCAGGAAGGGGTCTTGTAGCAGCTGCCCTTTGTTCGTGCTCATAGTCGTGCCCCAATTGTTGTCGATTTTTGCGGAAGCTAACTGTAATTGATTTTGCGTGCCTTTTCCACCGCCTCGCGTGGATTACCGCACAGTCCCCGGCACTCTGGCGGTCGGGGGCACGACGTCGGCGTTCTGCGCGCGGTGGCGCAGGGCGTGGTCCATCAGCACGCAGGCCAGCATCGCCTCGGCGATCGGCGTGGCGCGAATTCCCACGCAGGGGTCGTGGCGACCGGTGGTTTCGACCGTCACCGCGTTCCCGCGCACGTCGATCGTGCGCCTCGGCAGGCGGATGCTGGAGGTCGGCTTGAGGGCGATCGACACCGCAATGTCCTGCCCGGTCGAAATGCCCCCGAGCGTGCCGCCGTTGTTGTTCGACAGGAACCCCTGCGGCGTCATCTCGTCGCCGTGCTCGCTGCCCTTCTGCGCGACCGATGCGAACCCGGCGCCGATCTCGACGCCCTTGACCGCATTGATCGACATCATGGCCGAGGCGATGTCGCCGTCGAGCCGGCCGTAGACCGGCTCGCCCCAGCCGGGCGGCACGTTTTCGGCCACCACGTTGACGCGCGCCCCGCACGAATCGCCGGACTCGCGCAAAGCGTCCATGAACGCGTCCAGTTCCGGGACGATGTCGAGGTTCGGGGCGAAGAATGCGTTGTTCCCCACCGCCTCCCAGTCCTTGAACGGGATCGGCTTGTTGCCGATCTGGGCAAGGTAGCCGCGAATCCGCACGCCATAGCGCTCGGCCAGCCATTTCTTCGCGATCGCGCCGGCGGCCACGCGGATCGCCGTCTCGCGCGCGGAGGCCCGCCCGCCGCCACGCGGGTCGCGCAGGCCGTATTTCATCCAGTAGGTGTAATCCGCGTGGCCCGGGCGGAACTTCCCGGCGATCGCCGAATAGTCCTTCGAGCGCTGGTCCTCGTTGCGGATCAGGAAGCCGATCGCGGTGCCGGTGGTGCGGCCTTCGTGGACGCCCGACAGCAATTCGACGGTGTCCGATTCGCGCCGTTGCGTGACATGACGCGAGGTGCCCGGCTTGCGGCGATTGAGTTCTTTCTGCAGGTCCTCGGCCGACAGTTCCAGGCCGGGCGGGCAGCCGTCCACCACGCCGCCGAGCGCGGGCCCGTGCGATTCGCCGAAGGAGGTGACGCAATACAGCGTGCCGAAGGTATTGCCGGACATGGGTGGGCTCGAGAAAACCGCCTGAAAACCGCGGGTTGAGTTTAGCATGCAGGCAAGAACTCCCCCCGCGCGCGACGGTCGAACATCGATGTGGCAAATTCGCTTTCTCGTCGTTGCCTGGGTCCTGCTCGCCGGCGGCTGCGCGGCGTTGGAGCCGGGACCGGCGCCGCTGACGCGCGCAGACGTCGTGCAGCTCACCCGATCGGGCGAGAGGCCGGCGGCGATTGTCGAGCGCCTGAAGTCCACCCAGACGATCCTGTGGCTGAGCGCCGCCGACATCGTGGAACTGCGCACGGCCGGCGTTGCGATCGAGGTGCTCGATTACCTGCAGGCGGCGCAGCTTGCCGAAATGCGCCGCCGCTCGCAGTTCGACCAGATTCTCTACGGCCCGGAGCGCTCGCCCTTTTCGCGCTGCCCGCCGTACCCGCCTGCGGCCGGGCGCTTCAGCGGATTTTTCGCACCGTTCTGCTATTGAGCGGGTCGAAGAATCCGCGCGTCTCGAAAAGCGCCGCCGGCAGGCGCCCGGCGGAGGCTCTCAGCGAGCGCTTGAGCACGAAATCGAACAGCAGCGGGTTGTGCCTGCGAATTTCCGTCAGCACCGGCGCCGCGGCCGCTTCGAGGAACCCGGCCGACACCAGGTAGTCCGGCGAGAAGATCGGCATCAATCCGGGCAGCGGGTAGTCCGAGCCGTTCAACAGCCGCGCATGCCAATCGGTCGAGCGCATCACGCGATCGAGCGCAACCTGCGCGCGAAGCGTCTGCGTGAGCGCCGAGATGTCGCCGAACAGCCGGCCATGGTGCCGAGGCTCGCCCATCATCCTCGCGAACAGCTCGAAGCTGGGAACGAACGGCGCATCCGGCCCGTGGTCGAGGTCGCGGTCCTTTCCCATCGAAGCGCAGTGCGCGACCACGACGCGTACGCCGGCGTTCAGCGCGCGGCGCAACTTGAGCGGGTTGCCGAAGTCCTGGCGGCTCGCCCCGGCCACGGCCCGCTCCAGCCCGGCATGCGAGATCAGCGGCAGGTCCAGGCGCGCCGCGGCCGCATAAAAGGCGTCGCAGCGTTCGGAGGCCGGGTCGATCCCCATCGCCGAAGGCAACCACTTCACCGCCCGCGCGCCGTCGCGCTTCGCCGCTTCGAGCGCGTTCACGCAATCACGCCGGTAGGGGTGGATCGAAGCCACCCACTCGAACCGCTCCGGGTGCCGCCTCGCCGTTTCGCGCACGTAGGCGTCCGGCACATGGAAGGCAGTTTCGCTCCAGTCGACTTCACCTCCGGGGCTGAACGTGCGGTCGAACGCGAACAGCAGCATCTTCGCGCCCGGCGCAAACACCTCTAGCAACTGCACCAGGCGGTCGACATAGGCAGTGTCGACGCTCCTGCCCGGCACTTCCGCGCAACCGGCATTCAGGAAGAATTCGCGTCGGGCATACTCGAACGGATGCAGCACGCCCTGCAATTTCGGGTTGACCCGGATGCCGCTCGGCGTATCGCCGATGCCGACCAGGTGCGCATGCGAATCCCACACCTCGTTCGGATCGACCCCTTCCCACGCGGCCCTGACGAGGTCGTGCCCCGCGAGATGCCCGGGCAGCGGTCCCAGGCACGGGTTCCAGATCCCCTGCTCGGGCCAGGACCGCCAGCCGGCAAAAGCGCCAACGCCTGCGAGCGACGCGGCGGAGAAGAAGAAACGGCGCCGGTTCAACGACCTTTCAAGCCGGCCAGTTCTTGATGTAACCCTTCAGCATGCGGTTTTCGAAGTCCTGTTCTTCGAGCACCGCCTTGGCCACGTCGCGAAAGGAGATCACGCCGGTCAGCTTGCCCTCGTCCAGCACCGGCAGGTAGCGCGCGCCGGTCTCGAGCATCGTGCGCCGCAGGTCGTTGACCTCCATTTCCGGGGTCGCGGTCACCGGCTCCCTGACCATGATGTCGCCGACCCTTGCATCGCCGAGCGTCCCGTTGCCCCGGTGGACCGCCTGCAGGATCTCGTGGAAGGTCAGCATGCCGAGCATGCGACTGCCCTCCATGACGACCAGCGATCCCAGGTTCTCGCCGGCCATGATCTTGACCGCATCCGCCGCGCGCCCGTCGACCCCGATCGACAGCAGGCGGCTCCCCTTGACGCGAAGAATCTCCTTGATCTGCATGGTCCGACCTCCTCGGAATCGAAACAGGCGAAATGCAGTATCCCACAATCAAGCGCGCGGATCTTTTCGGCGGGCGAGGCGACGGCCGGGGCGCGCGCCGGTCGGCCTGCCATCCTCCCAGACCGCCGCACCGTTCACGAACACCCGGTCGATCCCGTGCGCCGGCTGGATCGGCCGCGCGAAGGTCCCGGCCTCGGCCACGCCGGCTGCATCGAAAATCGTGATGTCTGCGAACGCGCCCTCGCGGATCACGCCGCGGTCCGCAAGGCCGAAGGTCGCGGCCGTCAGCCCGGTCATCTTGTGCACCGCGGTCTCGAGCGGGAACAGGCCGAGGTCCCGGCTGTAGTGCCCCAGCACGCGCGGAAACGTGCCCCACAGCCGCGGGTGCGGGGCCGCATCGTGCGGCAGCCCGTCGGAGCCGACCATGGTCCGCTCGAACTTGAGGATCCGCTGCACGTCGCCCTCGTCCATCGCGAAATAGATCGCGCCGGCAGGCAGCAGCCTGGCGACCGCCTCTTCCTGCGACACGCCCATGCGGGCGGCAACCTCGGTGAGCTCCATGCCGCTGAACTCCGGATGCGGCTTCGACCAGGTCACCAGCACCTTGGACGCGGACCCCACCCTGCTCCAGGTCAGGATGGTCGACGAGGCGCAATACGGGTAGCAGTCCAGGCCCACGGCCTGCGTCTGCATGTGCTTCGCGATATGCGCCAGCGTCTCGGTCGAGCGGCCGTGATTCGGCGTCCCGGCCACCTTGTGGTGCGAGATCACCACCTGCACGCCGAGTTCCCGGCCGATCAGGAAAGTTTCGTCGAGCGAATCGATGACCTTCTCGGCCTCGTTGCGCATGTGGGTCACGTAGAGGCCGTTGAACTCGGTCAGCGGCCGGCACACTTCGACGATCTCCGCGGTCGGCGCCGCCGACGCAGGCTCGTAGAACGTGCCGGTCGAAACGCCGATCGCGCCTGCCGCCATGGCCTCGTGGACGCGCGAACGCATGCCGGCGATCTCGGCCGGCGTGGCCGGCCGCTCGACGTCGTCCATGCTGATCACGCGCAGCGTCGTGTGGCCGATCATCGGCGCGAAGTTTGTCGCCGCCGGCTTCGCGGCAAGCTCCTCGAAGTAGGCGGCGAACGTCGGGAAGCGGTACCACTCGCCGGTGTTGTCGAGCAGGTCGAGCGGCGGGGTCACCGCGCCCCCGGCGTGCACCATCGGCGCGAGGCTTACCCCGCAGTTGCCCGAGATCACGGTGGTCACGCCCTGGCTGACCTTGGCCGACATGTCCGGCGAAGAAAGCAGCAGGCGGTCGTCGTGCGTGTGCGCATCGATGAACCCCGGCGCGGCGATCTTCCCGCCGGCGTCCACCTCGCGATCGGCGCGCGCGCCGTCCAGGCCGCCGACTTTCGCGATCCTGCCGTCGCGCACCGCGATCGCGCCCTCGAAGCGTGGCGCGCGCGTGCCGTCGATGATCACCGCGTTGCGGATGATCAGGTCGTAACGTTCTCCCATGTCAGGCCTCCGCCGTCCGCTGCGCAGTCATGAAATGGTGAAATGCGCGTCGTGGATCACGCAATCCCTGCCGTTGATCGGCAGCATGTCCTGCGGGCAGGCCGAGAACCCGACCACCGCGTCCATCTCCGCCCGGAACGAAATCGAGTCGCCCGGCTTGCCCAGCGGCGGATCGAACGAGATCGACAACCCGTTCTTCACCGGGATGTTCATGAACAGGTTGAAAGGGCAAGGGTGCACCACCCTCTTCAGGCCCATGGCCTGGAGCGCATTGCCGAGGTTGTCGGTGCAGTTGTCGTGGAAGCCCTTGCAGCCCAGTTGCTGGTAGCGATAAACGTCGCACGAGGCGATCAGCGTGTCGTGCACGCCGGGCGAGGTGTCCTCGACCACCGTGAGGATCGCGCGGCGCTTGTTGGTGATCAGCGTGTCGCCGACGGCCGGGATGATCTTGCCGATCGAGGCGCGGGAATGCTCCATCGACATGCATTCGCCGAGGTCCGGGTCGTTGAACGCCCAGAAATCCACCACCTGCGACCCATGCGTGTTGATGACCTTCAGCACCTGCCCCTTGCTGATGCGGGCGGCGGCCCCTTTGCGGGCCGGAATCAGTTGCGGAACTGGCATGGCGGGCTCCCGGATGAAAGCAGTATCCTAGCCGCATCCAGGGATAACTCAGGAGTGTTTCGATGAGCGCCGTCCTCGCCCCCCCCGCGCAATCCCCCGGGCGCCAGCCCTCTGCCGCCGAGATCTTCGATCCCCGCCACTACGCGGGGGTCAGGAAGCCGCTGGCCGAGGCGACCACGCTGCCGCCGTGGGCCTATACGTCTGAAGAGTTCTACCGGCGCGAAGTCGAGACGATCTGGATGAAGGAATGGAATTTCTTCGGCCGCGCCGACCGGATCCCGAACCCGGGCGACTACTTCGCGGTCGACTTCGTCGGCGTCCCGATCATCGTGATCCGCGGCAAGGACGGCGGGGTGCGCGCGTTCTCCAACTCCTGCCGGCATCGCGGTGCGGCCATGCTGCGCGGCGACGGCAACTGCAACGCGATCCGCTGCCCTTACCACTCGTGGGCCTACGACTTCGAGGGCAGGCTGATCGTCGCGCCCGAGATGGAGCAGACGAAGGACTTCCGGCTCGAGGACTTCCCGCTGATCCCGCTGAAGCTCGAGTTGTGGGCCGGTTTCATCTTCATCAACCTCGACGCAAAGGCCGGCCCGCTCAGGGACTACCTGGTCGACCTGCCCGAAGTGCTGGCCAGCTACCGCTTCGAGGACATGGTCTGCGTGAGGCGCAAGGAATACGTCCTCGAATCCAACTGGAAGGTCTATGTCGAGAACGCGATGGAGGCCTACCACGTCCCCACAGTGCACCGTTCGACGCTGTCGCGCCAGAAGGGTGTCTTCCCGACCGTCGAGCCCTCGAAGGGCCAGTGGATGGCGCTGCACAAGGAGCACGAAGGCACCCGTGCGCTGCTGACCGGCGACACCGGGTTCCCGCGCATCCCGACCCTGGCGGGCAAGGCCGCGAAGGGCAGTTACTACCCGCTGATCTTCCCGAGCACCATGTTCGGCGCGACCACCGACTGCATGTGGTGGCTCGAACTGCAGCCGTTGTCGGCTTCGAAGACCAAACTGATCGTCGGCTCGTGCTTCCCGAAAGCGGTCACCGAGCGCGCCGACTTCGAGGAGGTGGTGCAGCGCTATTACAAGCGCTGGGATATCTCGATTCCCGAGGACAACGAGATCTCGGCGCTGCAGCAGATCGGCCTCGCCTCGCCGTTCTCCAAGCCGGGGCGGCTGTCGCACGCCGAGCCGCTGGTCCACGTGTTCAACAACTGGGTGCTGGACAGGGTGCTCGCCCCGGGCTGAGGACTGCTGACATCGTTTTCCGGTAAATCAAGGCGTGGCGCGGCTCCCGGGAAAACTTCCTGACATCGCCCTCAATGCGCCAGCGCCGCCTCGATCTCGGCGAAGGTCTGCACGAAACCCGAGGGCTCGATGGCTATGCCCAGCTGGCGCGCGACCTGGGAAAGCGAAAAGATCCCCCGCACCCTCTCGCCTTCGGGCCCGTGCTCGCCCACCAGAAAGTGCTGCCGCCCGACTTGGCGCAATGTCGCCACCACGTGGCCTACGCGCGCCCGGCACACGTCGTCGTAGGCCAGCAGTTCGAGCGAGGCGCGCGGCGTCATCAGGTCCAGCACGCGGATCTCGGCGTGCTTCAGGCCGGAGGCAAGCGCGAACTTGACCGGCTTTTCGCCCAGCACGTCGGTCGCAGTGAGGATGCCGGTGACCTCGCCGCGGTCGACGACAAGCAGCGACCGGACGTTGCGCCGGCGCATGTAGTCGGTGGCGTAGTCGGCCAGCGCCTCGGGCTCGATCGTGGCGGCCGGTGTCTGGAGGAAGTCGGTCATCACCAGCGGGGCCGGCGAGTCGAGCGTCACCGGGGGCGGCGCGGACAGGTGCGCGACCTTGACGCCGGAGACCGATTGCAGCGGGAGATAGCGCAGCGAAGCGTAGCCACTGAGCATCGGAGCCTCCTTTCGGAGCACGGCGAGCGCCGTGATGCGCGAAATAGTACGCCTTCCGGCTGGGGTTTGCAGGAAGTGCCCGCCGAGGCAAAGCAGGCAGGCGGCGCCCCTTGGGCCTGCCTAGGCGACGAACTCGAACTCCGCGACGAGTGCGTGGTGATCCGACGACATCGTCGGCTTGACGAGGCACCCGACCGGCCGCAGTTCCGGGCTGTAGAAGATATGGTCCAGGACGTAAGGCCGCCGCCGCCAGGTGATTTCCTTGTCCTGGACGGTCTTGTAGCCGGCCTCGGCGAACTGCCGGATCAGCGATTCGTGCTTGCTGACGTTGAAGTCGCCGCCCAGCAACCGGGGGCCCTTGCAGGCCTGCAACTGGTCGATCACCAGCTGGCGCTGCGACGGGTGCGCTTCGCTGCTCGACTGGAGCATGAAGAACGCGAGCAGGTGGGTATTGAAGACATGGAGCGAGCGGCCGGCGATCGTCGTCTGCGCGCCGATCAGCAGCCGGTCGGTCGGCGTCTTCTTCTCGCCCCGGAATTCGAAAGGCACCGCCGGCGAAGGGATGTCCACGCGCATCGTGTCGCGCAGCGGGGTCCTCGAGAAGATGGCCTGGCCGATGCCGAAGGGCAACTCGCGCGGGTCGGCCTTGGGAAACGAGAAGTAAGCGTCGTAGCCGGCAAGCGCGGCCCGGATCCGCGCATAGTTCGAGGGGTTCCCGGACTGCTCGCCCCCGGCCCGCGCCTGCTCGACCTCCTGCAACAGGATCAGATCGGCACCGTGGCTGCAGATCTCCTCGATCGTCCGGTCGAGGTCGACGGGCGCTTCGTCGGGATTGGCGTCATCCCAACTCTGGCCGAATTGCATGTTGAACTGCAAAACCTTGAACGTGCCCATGGTCCCCAATCAGCGTTCGGGCCCCTGCTCCCGTGCCCGAGCCCTCTCCCCCTGTCTGTTCTTGCCCTGAAGTCTACCGGGTTTGGGCGGCGCAATCATGTGACGTTGTGGACAGTCGGGATAAAGTAAGGTCCGGGCATGCTGTCCCGCGCCGGCCTGAAGTAAGGTACGCACAATGACGATGCATTTTCAAGCCCTTCTGGGGGACTATCCGAATACCGCCGCGTTCAGGCAGGGCCGGCTCGCGCCCACGCAGGCCAGTTTCGATTTCGCGGAAGTCAAGACGCCCCACACGGCGTTCAAGCGCGCGGTGCGCGACCTGGAATTCGACATTTTCGAACTGGCGATCGTCACCTTCCTGATGGCCAAGGCGCACGGCAAGCCGATGGCGCTGCTGCCGGCCGTCATCTTCGGGCGCCTGCCGCACAAATTCCTGATGTACAACCCGGAACGCGGTCCGCTTTCGCCCCGCGATCTCGAAGGCAAGCGCGTCGCGATCCGCTCGAGTTCGGTGACCACTGTCACCTGGCTGCGCGGGATCCTCGCGCGGGACTACGGCATCGACCTGTCCAAGGTGCGGTGGGTCGCTTTCGAGGACGCCCACGTGGCCGAATACCGCGATCCGCCGAACGTCGAGCGCGCGCCCGAGGGCCGGACCATCACCGACCTGCTGCTGTCCGGCGAGGTCGACGCCGGCGTGGTCGCCGAGGGGGCCGGGTCGGATGCGCGGCTGCGCACGCTGATCCCGGATGCGCCCGCCGCGGCCGTCGAATGGCACAAGCGCATGGGCGTGCTGCCGATCAACCACATGGTGGCAGTGAAAACCACCGTATCGCAACAGCACCCGGAAGCGGTGCGCGAGTTCTATCGCCTGCTGGTCGAAAGCAAGAAGGCCGCCGGGCTGCCTGTCGCGGGCGAACTCGACACCTGCCCGATGGGCCTCGAAGCCAACCGCCGCAACCTGGAGGTCGCGATCGACTTCGCCTGCACGCAAGGGCTGATCCCCAAGCGCTATGCGGTCGACGAGCTGTTCGACGACGTGACCCGCACCCTTTGAGCAAAGACCGACCCGGAACGGAGACCGCATGATCATCGACTGCCACGGCCACTACACCACCTCGCCGCCCCAGTTGCAGAAATACCGCGACGGCCAGATCGCCGGCGCACAAGACCCGGCTTATGTGCCGGCACGCGCCAACCTCGGCATCACCGACGACGAGATCCGCCAGAGCCTCGAAGGCGCGCAGTTGAAGATCCAGCGCGAGCGCGGCACCAGCCTGACGATCTTTTCACCGCGCGCAATGGGCATGGGCCACCACATCGGCAACGAGGCGACCAGCAAGTACTGGTCGGAAGCCTGCAACGAGTTGATCCACCGCGTCTGCACGCTCTACCCGGACAACTTCGTCGGGGTCTGCCAGTTGCCGCAAACCCCCGGCGTGAACCCGAAGAATTGCATTCCCGAACTCGAGCGCTGCGTGAAGGAGTTCGGCTTCATCGGCTGCAACCTGAACCCGGACCCGTCGGGCGGCTACTGGACCGACCCGCCGCTGACCGACAAGTGGTGGTACCCGCTGTACGAGAAGATGGTCGAACTCGACGTGCCGGCGATGATCCACGTGAGCGGCTCGTGCAACCCGAATTTCCATGCCACGGGCGCCCATTACATCAACGGCGACACCACCGCCTTCATGCAACTGATCCAGAAAAACCTGTTCAAGGACTTCCCGACGCTGAAATTCATCATCCCGCACGGCGGTGGCGCGGTGCCCTACCACTGGGGGCGCTACCGGGGCCTCGCGCAGGACATGGGGCTGCCGCCGCTGAAGGAGCTCTTGCTGAACAACGTGTTCTTCGACACCTGCGTGTATCACCAGGCCGGCATCGACTGCCTGCTCAAGGTGATCCCGGCGGACAACATCCTGTTTGCCTCGGAGGTCGTCGGCGCGGTGCGCGGCATCGATCCGGAGACCGGCCACTATTTCGACGACACCAAGCGCTACATCGACAATGCCGGCTGGCTGACCGGCGCCGACCGGGAAAAGATCTTCAGCGGCAACGCCAGGCGCGTGTACGGGCGCTTCGCGCGGCACTG
>CAZREB010000032.1:0-22904 GCA_964599095.1 uncultured Bordetella sp. | reverse complement strand
CCGCTGCAGCGTGTCTTCTATGTCGACGACGACGAGATCGTGCAGCGCCTCGTCAAGATCGCTTTGGAGCGGATCGGCGCGCTGACGGTCGAGATGGTCGACGACAGCGCCTTGGCGATCGACGGCATCCGCAGCTTCAGGCCCGACCTCGTATTGCTCGACTGCATCATGCCCAAGGTGGACGGCGTCGAACTCTTCCACCAGATGCGCGCGATCCCGGAGATGGCCGCGATCCCGGTCGTATTCTTTACCGTGAAGGCGCACTGGCGGACGGTCGACGAGCTGCTCGCGCTCGGCGCCGCCGGCGTGATCACCAAGCCGTTCGACGCGCGGGAACTGGCCAGCCGGCTGAAGGCGATCTGGAAAGGATTCCCCGAGGCCAAAGTTGACGGGGCTTAGGGCATTCAGAGTTCGTATCCCAGTTCGCTCCATAGTTCGGGCAAATTGCGTGGCTCAAATACTGAAAGTCAATCGTCACCGCGTTATTGCGTTGATTTCTGTGGCTCGCCTATCGAGGTCCATAGCTTCACTTTCTCGACCCGTCCTTCTGTAAAGGTTTGCCAAGTTGTGAAGACTCCCAGCAACATTGGGATGATTGGGACCGAACTTCGCCGACCAAATCGCAAGAGCCCGTTTGTAAAGTGGCTCAGCCTGCGCGTACTGGCCTTGCTCGTAGTACAGCGCCGCAAGGTTGTTTAATCCGGTCGCCAAGTCTGGATGACTCAAGCCAAGAGATTTCTCGGCAATCGCGAGCGAGCGCTTGTAGAGGGGCTCGGCCTTCGAATACTGGCCTTGGCTTTTGTACAGCAGCGCAAGACCGCTCAAACTCGTAACAACACTGGGATGATCTCGACCAAGCGCCTTTTCTCGAATCGAAAGTGAGCGAATATAGAGCGGCTCAGCCTGAGCATATTGCCGTTGGAGGTAGTACAGCTGTGCAAGGTTGTTCAAGCTCGTGGCCACGTCAAGATGATCAGGCCCCAACGCCCTCTCCTTCATCGCTAGTGAACGCTTGAAGAGCGGCTCGGCCAACGCATATTTGCTTTCCGCCCGATATAGTAACGCGAGGTTGTTCATCGTCGTGGCCACATCAGGATGATTTGGGCCGAGCACCTTCTCCTTGATCGCCAGCGACCGCTTATAGAGTGGCTCGGCCGGAGCGTATTGGCCCAGCGCGCGGTACAGCTCCGCGAGGTTGTTCAGGCTTGTGGCGACATCGGGATCGTCTGGCCCGAGCGCCTTTTCCTTGATCGCTAGTGACCGCTTATAGAGCGGTTCCGCTTCTTTATACTGGCCTTGTGTGAAGTAAAGTACAGCGAGGTTGTTGAGGCTCGTAGCCACAGAAGAATGATCGGGACCAACTGCTTGTTCGGCAACCTGTAACGCCTTCTTCGCCACTACTACGGCGCGCCCGAATTGACCTTGCCGTTGCAGCAAAATTGCCTCGTCGGTGAGCGTTTCCCATTCGATGCCTTGGGCGTGAGCGGATGTGCCTACATTGAATGGGACTAGAAGCAGAAATAGGGTTGTCGTGAGCTTACTCATCCGGGTCGAACCCAAGCCTCTTCAAAACAAGGGTATTGATAAGCTCGTCTACTGCACTCAAGTACAGCTTGAATTGCGTTTCATCGAGGGACACTTTCGAGCCGATCTCCGTCGAGGCGAATCGACTGACTTCTCGTTTCAATCGCGCATCCACTCGAGCTCCGTTGTGAACAAGTGCATTTCTGATTTCGTACATCTCCCGGAGAGTCGAAGAAAGAGCAAGTTTAATGTCGTTGCTCCAACCAATTTTCTTGAGCAAGGAGACCAGATTATTGAACGCATAATCATTTCGCCGCTGATACCATCTTTTAACCCGACGACGCGCAACGCTTAGAGGATCGTTGTCATACCAGGAATTTCGCGCCGCATCGAATTGAGGAGAGTCTTGATCCACCCATTTCTCTGGGTGTTGCGCCACTTCTCTGGATGCTACATCTTTGACGGCGTCTTCCAAAAACGCGCAAAGCGCGATCGTGCAAACGCTCGCCAAGAATGACAGTCCGTCGGCGGTTTCCTTGCGTGCAATTCCTATTGCACCCATGAGGCTGCGGTTGTAGGACTCCAACGACCGGTCTTGTGGGAAGCCTTGCCGCGTCCGGATAAGTTCCGGAACAAGTTCGGTTTCCACAAGTGGCTCAAGCTCTGCGAGAACCTTCAAAGCAGAAGCGTAGCCAGAATAGTTTCTCTTCAACGACTCGATCGCGGTAAGTGCCTCGATTTGCCTTAAGAAATCCATGTGACCGCACTTGCCCCCGCTCTTTGAACGCAGTTGGCTACGAACACATACATCGCTCGCAAAAGGGCTCGTAGATCTAGAAGAACGCCGAACTTTGACGTCACAACTTGCACCACGTCGGGATCGAACCCTAGATCTCGATCTCTTCCGGTGGAACGACAACAACCTTCCCGTCGCGCCAAACCACAATCGACTGGCCGAGCGCCTTGTGGCGGGCAACGGCTTCGCGAACAGCGAGATTCATCGCCTCGATAACCTCGTCTGCTTTGAACTCCGGCGCACCACTACGGGGAAGTTGTTGCTCCGCCTTTTGAGCTGGCTTCATGACACCTCGTGAGAGTCGTTGCCAAAGTTCGGGATTTTCGATTCGCATCGGACCGCCAGGATCTCTCGAAGCAATCAGCGGCCGCATATCCCGCCGAGAATTGTCAGCCATCTGCCAAGCGTCCGCAATCGGCAAGTACAGGTTGAAGAAGTTGTCCAGCCCGCGCACATACCGGCGTCGTATAACAGGCTCCGGAATCGCGTGCCCACCCGCGCGCACACGCGCAGCAACCCGTTGGACGGCCATGTCCGCGCTCGGCAACCAGACAAAAGTCAGGTGGAAGAAATACCCGGCCTCGCGCAGCGCTTCGATCCGCGGACGAAGACTCCGGCTGGCGAGCGTGGTTTCAATCGCAAAGTCCTGCCGCTTGCGCGCGAGATCGTCCAACCTCCCGAGCATTATTCGGCCGGCTTCTATCTCGCCAACGTCTTCCGACACCGCGATGTCGTCCGCATTTACGAAGGCGGAAACCGCGCGTGAGCCAGTCAACAACCTTGGCGCAGAAGTAGATTTTCCCGCGCCGTTCGGGCCGGCGATGACGAAGAGATTGGGCATCTCCGGGCTTCAGCCTCCGAGAATTGCGTTTCCCTTCCAGGGAGGAAATGCTGCCATTTTTCGCCTATCCCCCGCGCCCTGCCTGACTCTCAGAGGGAAATACTGCCAAGCCCCTCAGACTTTCGGCGCCGGCCGGATAAACCCGCTCGCCTCCCCGAACCCGATGGCCTGGTAGCCCTCGCGCACGCAGCGTGAGCGCTGAGTGACCTCGTCGCCGTCTTCGAGGAAAGCTCGCGTCTCGCCACTGGGCAGCGTGATCGGCGTCTTGCCGCCGAGCGTCAGTTCGAGCATCGAGCCGAGCGAGTCCCGGTCCGGACCGGAGATCGTCCCGGACCCGAGCAGGTCTCCGGGCTGCATGTTGCAGCCGTTCGATGCCTGGTGCGTCACGATCTGCGCGACCGTCCAGTACGCATGGCGGAAGTTGCTCTTCGCAAGGCGCATCGCGGGCAGCTTGTGCTCGCGCATCTTCGCGCTCTTCAGGTACATCTCCATCTCGATTGCGTAGCCGCCTTCGCGCTGATCGGCCGGGTCGCTCAAATAAGGCAACGGCGCGGGCGCGCCGTCGGCGCGCTTGAACGCTGCGCAACGGAAAGGCGCCAACGCCTCCATCGTCACGATCCACGGCGACATCGTCGAGGCGAAACTCTTGGCGAGGAAAGGCCCGAGCGGCTGGTATTCCCAGGCCTGGATGTCGCGCGCCGACCAGTCGTTGAAGAGCGTGATCCCGAACACATGGTCCATCGCCTTCGCGATCGGCACCGGCTTGCCGAGCTTGTTGCCCGGCCCGATCACGAACCCGAGTTCCAGCTCGAAGTCCAGCCGCTTGCTCGGGCCGACCGAAGGCGCCGGCGCATCGGGCGCCTTGGTCTGGCCGTTCGGGCGGACCACCGGCGTGCCGCTGACGACCACCGAAGACGCGCGCCCGTGGTAGCCGATCGGCACCCAGTGGTAGTTCGGCAGCAGCGGGTTGTCCGGACGGAACATGCGGCCGGCATTCTCCGCGTGGTAGATGCCGGTGTAGAAGTCGCTGTAGTCGCCGATCGCCACCGGCAGGAAGAGTTCGGCCTTCCGCATGGGAATGAGCGCCTTGGCGAACTTCTTCGCGTGCTTCGGGTTCGAAAGCGTCTCCGACAGCAGGCGGCGCAATGACGACCACGCGGGCCGGCCGGCGGCCGCGAGCCCGTTCAGCGTCGGCCCGGTCTTCATGCCGAGCGCCGCGAGGTCGAAGATCCTGTCGCCGATCGCGACGCCTCCGCGCGGCTCGCGCCTCGCGCCTTTCTCCCGGAAGATGCCGAACGGCAGGTTCTGGATCGGGAAATCGGTTTGCGGGTCGTTGGCGGATTCGACCCAGCTCGAAAGCTCCGGGTCGTGCGTCTTGTCGATTTTCGGCAGCATCTGTTCCTCAGTCGGTATTGACGACGCCGCGCCGAATCTGGTCGAGCTCGATCGATTCGAACAGCGCCTTGAAATTGCCCTCGCCGAACCCTTCGTCGCCCTTTCGCTGGATGAACTCGAAGAAGATCGGGCCGAGCTGGCTCTCGGTGAAGATCTGCAATAGCAGCGCGCCGGCCTTGCCGTCAATCAGGATTTTGCGCCTCTTCAACTCCGCCACATCCTCGCCGTGGCCCGGGATGCGCTTGTCGATGAGTTCGTAGTAGGTGTCGGGCGTGTCGAGCAGCCGCACGCCCGCCCCCTTCATCTTGTCGACCGTCGCCAGCAGGTTGCCCGAGCCGAGCGCGATGTGCTGGATGCCCTCGCCGTGGTACTGGTCGAGGTATTCCTGGATCTGGCCGGCCTTCTCGGTGCCTTCCTCGTTGATCGGGATGCGGATCTTGCCGCAGGGGCTGGTCATCGCCTTCGACTTCACGCCGGTGACCTGGCCCTCGATGTCGAAGTAGCGCACCTCGCGGAAATTGAACAGGCGCTCGTAGAAGTCTGCCCACTCCTTCATGCGCCCCTTGTGGACGTTGTGCGTCAGGTGGTCGATGTACTGGAGCCCGTGGCCCTTGCGCGCGAGCGAAGCCGCGGTCAATCCCTTGTGGAGCGGCTCGAAGTCGACGTCGTAGAACCCGATGTTGCCGATCTCGCCGGCCTTCTTGCCGTTCTTGCCGCGCCAGCGGTCGATGAAATAGATCAGCGAATCGCCGATGCCCTTGATCGCCGGGATGTTCAGCTCGCCCGGGCCTGCGTGCTGCGCATAGCCCCACGCGCCCAGGTCGATCGCGCGCTCGTAGGCCGCCTTCGCGTCGTTCACGCGGAATGCGATCGCGCAGATGCTCGGGCCGTGCAGGCGCGCAAAGCGCTGCGCGAACGAGTCCGGCTCGGCGTTCAGGATGAAATTGATCTCGCCCTGGCGGTAGAGCGTCACGTCCTTGTGCCGGTGCCGGGCCACGGGCATGAAGCCGAGGCGCTCGAACACCGCGCCCATCGCCTTCGGGTCGGGCGCGGCGTATTCGACGAACTCGAACCCGTCGGTCTGCATCGGGTTGTCCCATAAATCGGCCATGGTGGTCTCCTCGGGATGCGAATTGCAGGATATACCGCTCAAGCCGGGGCCGGCACGATCCTGTCGGCCGGCATCGCTTCGCCGGGCGAGATCGACGGCAGCGCGCGCAGCCGCTCGTAGACCGGCGTGAAGTCCGGCGCGGTATCTCTCACGAGTTGCTCGAAGCTGTCGATGACGAAATAGGTCTGCTGGAACCGGTCGATGCAGTAGTCGGTGCGCAGGATACGCTCCAGGTCGAAGGCGATGCGCCGTGGGCCTGCGCCGCTGATCGAATGGGGCACTTCGCCGCCCGAGGACAGGATCCCGGCGCCAAAGACCCGCAGGCCCTGCGGCGCGCGGATCAGCCCGAATTCCACCGTGTACCAGTAAAGGCGCGCGAGCATCTTGAGCGCATCGAGCCGCGCCGCCTTGAGGCCGCCCTTCCCGTAAGCCTGAAGGTAGTCGGCGTAGCGGGCCTCGAACAGCAGCGGCACATGGCCGAAGAAATCGTGGAAAACGTCCGGCTCGACGATGTAGTCGAATTCGGCCGGCGTACGCAGCCAGACGGTGACCGGGAAGCGGCGATGCGCGAGATGCTCGAAGAAGACAACATCGGGCACCAATCCGGGAACCGCGACGATCTCCCAGCCGGTCGCCCGCTTCAGGCGTTGCGAGACCGCCGCGAAGTCCGGAACCGCGCTACCCGCGTCCAAGCGGCCAAGCGAATCGAGATAGGCCTCGTACGCATGGCCCGGCAGCATTTTCATCTGGCGCTCGTACAGCCGGCGCCAGAGAGCGTGCTCGTCGGCGGTGTAAGCGGAGGGATCCTGCTCGACCGTGAAGTCGGCGCGCGCACCGGAGTATTCCCCGCGGAGGCTGGCGCCGGCATTGCTGACGAACTCCTCGAGCTTCACGTCGGTCGACCTCGCTGTCAGCCTGCTCGGAGCGGAAGGCGCAATCCGCTTTCCGGAGTCCGGGAGGCTAGAGACCCTGGGCCTTCTTCAGCAGGCTGGTTGCGGCCCTCGCAAGCGTTGCATCGCCGCCGGCCCTGACCAGCTTCGCGCCCGCGATCAGCGCGCGCCGCTCGTCCTTTGTCAGCGCCAGCGGCCCGGACGAGGGTGGGTCGGCTAGCAGGTAGCCGACGCCCGGATCGCCTTCGATCGCAAATCCGGCGCTGCGCAGCGCTTCGATGTCGCGGTAAATCGTGCGGACGGTGACACCGAGGGTCTCGGCCGCATCGGCCGCGCGCAGGGGCTCGGCGCCCAGCATCGGCGCAAGCGCGAGCAGCCGCCGCACGCGATTCGCGCTACTGACATTCCGTTCTTCGAGGGCCATGCTGGCAGCCGCTCCCAGGGAAACTTCCTGACATTCTACCCGAGGGCGCCTACTGCACGTACTTGATCACGTTGCCGTTGCAGTAATAGGACGAGTTCGGGTCGACCCGGCTGTGGTAGCAGCCGAAATTGACGACTGCGTCGCCACCGAGCAGGACTGCATGATTGCGCAGGTCATCCTCGCCGGCCGCGACCGACGGGTAGCGCGGCACGGCGATCGCGCTGGTCCACTGCCCGACCCACAGCCTCTTCACCAGCCTGAACTCGCGCCGGTCGGGCGGCATGGATTCGAACACCGCGATCTTGTCGGCGCCGGGTTGCGAAGGCGCCGGCTTCGGCGAAATGTACGAGCAGCCCGAAGCACCGAACGCCAGCCCTGCGACGGCTAGCGGAAGGCGCAGGTTCCTGAGCATGCGTGGCGAGAACAGTCCCATGGCTAATCCCTGAAAAGTCGTTGCCCGGATCTTACCCCGCTCAGTCCAGCTTGACGCTCTGCACGACCGGCCGCCAGTAGTCGAAATCCGCCTTCCAGAACCTGTCCAGCTGCGCCACGCCCATCGGGGCAGGAATCGCGCCCAGGTCCTTCAGCTTGGCGACAGTCTCCGGATGGTTGATCGCCTTGAGCGACTCG
The DNA here is from genome assembly GCA_964599095.1 of uncultured Bordetella sp. Taxonomy (GTDB): domain Bacteria; phylum Pseudomonadota; class Gammaproteobacteria; order Burkholderiales; family SG8-39; genus SZAS-79. Next base: position 15,293 of record CAZREB010000032.1, on the reverse strand, counting down.
GATTCCAGGCGGGCGAGCACCGGCGCAGGCAGCCCCGCGCGTGTGAAGAGCGAGAACCAGCTCGAGTTCTTGAATTCGGGCAGGCCGGACTCGGCGATCGTCGGCACATCCGGCACGACGCCGACGCGCTCGTCGGTGGTCACGCCGAGCAGTTTGACCTGCCCGGACTTGGCCGGCCCGATCGAGCCGGTGATGTTGTCGAACATGAACACCACCGTGCCGCCCATGAGGTCCTGCATCGCGGGCGCCGAACCCTTGTACGGGACGTGCTGGATGTCGACGCCGGCCTGCTTCTTGAACAACTCGCCCGAAAGGTGCATCGCGCCGCCGGTGCCCGAGGACCCGTAGTTCAGCTTGCCGGGATTCGCTTTCAGCCACGCGATCAGTTCCTTGAGGTTCTTCGCCGGCACGTCCTTGTTGACGATCAGCACGTTCGGGATCTTCGCGATCATCGCGACCGGCTGCAGGTCCTTCAGCGGGTCGTAGGTCAGGTTCTTCATGACCAGCGGGTTGATCACCGCCGTGGTCGCGATGTGGAAGAGCATCGTGTAGCCGTCGGGCGCGGACTTGGCGACCTCGGTGGTGCCTATGTTGCCGGCCGCGCCCGGCTTGTTGTCGACGACCACCGTCTTGCCCAGGCCTTCGGTCAACTTGCCCGCCACGACGCGAGCCACGATGTCGGTCGAGCCGCCCGGCGGGAAAGGCACGACCAGCCGAAGCGGATGGTCGGGGAATGCACCTTGGGCGAGCACTGCGCCGGAGAGCGATGCGCATGCGATCGCCGCGAGGAGCGCTGATGCGAAACGGACGGGCTTTGCCATGCGGGACCTCCTGTAGACTGGCCGCGCCGAAGGGCGCGACGGATCGGTACTGCTCCAGCAATTATCAGACCACAAATCATGAAACCCCTCATCCATTTCGAAGACGGCCGCACCCGGCCCGACGTTTTCCGGATCACGCCCGCGCGGGTCGCCGCGGCACGCAGCCGAAACCGCACGGCGAGTTCGCTGGTCAAGGTGTCCTGCGGGACGGACCTCGACGAGATCGGGGACTGGCTGGCGCGCGCCAGCGGCCTGGTCTGTTCGTCGGCGACGCTGCTCAGCCCGAAGTTCCCGCTGCGCACCCTGGCCGCATCGGCGCCGCGGCTGGCCTGGATTCACGTGATCGGCGCCGGCGTCGAGAGCCTGATGCCGCTCGACTGGATCCACCCCGGGCTCAGGCTGACCAATAACAGCGGCGTGCACGTGAAGAAGGTCTACGAGTTCGGCCTGATGAGCCTGCTGATGCTGAACGCGCGCGTCCCGCAGATCTTCTCGCAGCAGGTCCGCGGCGAGTGGAAGCCGCAGTTCACCGGCTCGCCCAAGGGCAAGACGCTGCTCGTCGTCGGACTGGGCGACATGGGCGGCGCGATGGCGAAAGCCGGCCGCACCCTCGGGATGCGCGTCTTCGGCATCCGCCGCACGCCCGAGCCGCATCCGCATGCCGAAAAGGTGCATGCGCCCAGGGACCTGCACCGCCTGCTGGCCAGGGCGGACGTGGTCGTGGTCGCCACGCCGCTCACACCGGACACCCGGCATGTGATCGGCGAAAGGGAACTCGGATTGATGAAGCCGGGCGCCGGCCTCATCAACATCGGCCGCGGCCCGGTGCTCGACCAGGCCGCGGTGGAAAAGGCGTTGCGCTCCGGGCGCCTGGCAGGGGCGATCCTCGACGTGTTCGACCCGGAACCGCTGCCTGCCGGCCATTCGCTCTGGAGCGCACCGAACGTCTACCTCTCGCCGCATTGCTCGTCGGACGACAACGATGAATACATGCCGATGACGCTCGACCTCGCCTTTGCAAACGCGGCGCGCCTCGCGCGCGGTCGCAAGCTTGCGAACGTGGTCGACCCGGCGCGCGGCTACTGATGGCGGCGGAGGTCCCCGCCGGGTTCGACCGGCTCGAGCTGCCGTCGAATGCGTTCATGACGGCCAACGGCCCGGTCTACCTGAAGATGGAAGGCGGGCAGCTGGTGCTGGGGCTCTTCGTCGAGGACCGCCATTGCAGCTCGATCGGCCTGTGCCACGGGGGCATGCTGATGACGCTGGCGGACCTGATTCTCACGATAGGCGTCAACGTACAGGCCGACCTCTCGCGCTTCCTGCCCACGGTCAGCGTGACCTGCGATTTTCTCGGGCCGGCGCCGAAAGGCGCGTGGCTGGAAGCGCGCGTGTCGGTGCTGCGCACCACCCGCAACCTCGTCTTCGCGCAGGGCCTGCTGACGCTCGCCGACCAGTCGCCGGTGGCCCGCATCAGCGGTATCCTGAAAATCAGCGGTGAGCCGGATCCGGCCTATGGGCCCGAGCGCTACCTGCGCCGCAAAGAGGAAAGCTGACATGATCAAAGCCGTCCCGTGCCGCATGCTTGCCTGCGCGTTGGCCTGCATTTCGCTGGCCTTGCCGCCGCTCGCCCTTGCGCAGTCCTGGCCCGCAAAGGCCGTTACGATCGTCGTCCCGGCCGCGCCCGGCGGCCCGTCCGACATCCTCGGCCGCGTGCTCGGCGAAAAGCTGCGCGAGCGTTTCGGCCAGCCTTTCGTCATCGAGAATCGCGGCGGGGCCGGGGGCAACCTCGGCACCGCGGCAGTTGCGCGCGCGACACCCGACGGCCATACGCTGCTGCTGACGGTGGACGCGCCTGTCGTCGTGAACCCGGCGATCTACGACAGGATGCCCTACGACCCGGTCAAGGACCTGCAGGGCGTGGCAATGATCGGCGACGGTGGCGACGTCGTGCTCGCAGTGCATGCCGGCTCGCCCGCCAGGACGGTGCAGGAGCTGATCGATGCGATGCGCAAGGACCCTGGCAACGCGAACTACGTTTCGTCCGGCACCGGGTTCCCGAGCCACATCGTCGGCGAGCTCTTCAAGCGCGAGGGCAAGTTCGATGCGGTGCATATCCCGGCCAAGGGCGCCGGCGCGGCGATGCAGGAGTTCCTCTCCGGCCGCATGAGCTTCAATTTCCCGCCGGCCAGCCTCGCGGCGCCGATGGCGAGGAGCGGCAAGATCCGCCTGCTCGCGGTCCCGGCGGCCAGGCGCAATCCGCTGATCCCGGATGTCCCGACCTTTGCCGAAGTCGGCCTGCCCGGTGTGACCACGGTGCACTACTGGATCACGGTCTTCGCGCCCGGCGGGACTCCCAAGGCGGTCGTCGAGACGCTGAACGGCGAGATCCGCCGGATCACGCAATCCGCCGAGTACCGCCCGCTGCTCGAGCGCCAGGGACTGGTGCCGTCCGACCTGACCCCGGCCGGGATCGGCGAGCGGGTGCGCAAAGACCTCGCCTACTGGCAATCCACCGTCAGGCCGCTCGGAATCCGGGCCGACTGACCCGGCGAGGGTCTGCCCCCGCCCGGCGTCCCCCCGACCCGGTCTTTGTCTGTGGCAGAATGTTTGCATGACGGCCACCGCCATCACCCTGAGGATCGCCCAGCGCGACGATGCGCAAGCCATCGCGCTCATGTCGCGCGACCTGATCGAGGCCGGCCTCGGGTGGAAGTACGAGCCCGAGCGCATCCGCCGCGCGATGGCCGACCGCGACACCGTCACGCTGGTGGCCTGCGAGCGCTCGCAGCTGGTCGGGTTCGCGATCATGGAATTCGGCGAAGAGCGCGCGCACCTCGTGCTGCTCGCGGTACGCCCTAGCCACCGGCGGCACAGCGTCGGCCGGCGCCTGATCGAATGGCTGGTCGAGTCGGTGGCCACGGCGGGCCTCGCCTCCATCCATCTCGAGCTGCGATCCAGCAACGAAGCCGCACGCGCCTTCTACCGCGCGATGGGCTTTACCGAAACCATCCTGGTGCCCGGCTATTACCGCGGCAAGGAATCCGCGACCCGCATGGTGCGAGTGCTGCGCGTGCCCGGCCCCTTGCCCTACAACTGGCGTCCGCCGACGCTCGACAAGAAGTAGCCCCCCGGGTGCCGGTGACCGCGGTACCTGCCTCCTCGTGCGTCTACACGAACTGACCGCCGTCGAGCTGGTCCATCGCCTCGCCCGGCGCGAACTCAGCGCCGAAGCGCTCGTGCGCGGCCTGCTCGAGCGGGTAGACGAGCGCGAACCCCGGGTGCAAGCCTGGACCTGCATCCGGCGCGACGCGCTGCTCGAATCGGCGCGCGCGCTGGACCGCGGCGCGGTCCGCGGTCCGCTGCACGGGCTGCCGGTCGGCGTGAAGGACGTCTTCGACACCTGCGACCTGCCGACCGAATACGGCTCGCCGATCTACGCGGGCCACCAGCCCAAAGTCGACGCCGCCGTCATCGCGCAAACTCGCTCTGCGGGCGCGCTGATCTTCGGCAAGGCGGTTACGACGGAATTCGCGACCTTTCCCCCGGGCAAGACGCGGAACCCGCACAACCCGGAGCACACGCCGGGCGGCTCGTCTTCGGGCTCGGCCGCGGCAGTGGCCGACAACATGGTCCCGGTCGCATTCGGCACGCAGACGGTCGGTTCGACGATCCGCCCGGCTTCCTTCTGCGGCACCGTCGGGTACAAACCGACCTACGCCTTGCTGCCCACCGTCGGTGTCAAGGCGATCTCGTATTGCCTGGACACCGTCGGCCTGTTCACGAAGACCGTGGCCGACCTCGGCCTGTTTACCGGCGCGCTGACCGGGCGGCCGCTCGCGGTGCCCGACACCCCGGCCGCGCCGCGTGTCGGCCTGTGCCTGACGCCGCAATGGCCGCACGCGCAGCCCGAAGTACAGGAACTCTTCGCGCGCCTCGGCGGCGAAATCGCGCGGGCGGGTGCGAGCGTGACCGATTTCGCGCTTCCTTCGCCTTACGAAAAAATGCACGACGCGCAGGCCACGATCTGGGATTTCGAAGTCGCGCGCTGCCTGACGGGTGAGTACGCAATGCATCGCGACAAGATCCGCGAGCCGTTGCTCGGCCAGATCGAGCGGGGCCTGGCGATGCCGTGGGCCGACTACGACGCGGCAATGGCGATCGCGCGCGAAGGCCGCCGCAGGTTCGACGATACGATCGACGGGTTCGACGTCCTGGTCGTCCCGAGCAGCGCCGGCGAGGCGCCCAAAGGCAGCGCCACCGGCCTGCCCTACTTCAACCGCAACTGGAGCCTGCTGCATACGCCCGCGGTACACGTCCCGTACGGACGCGGGCCGAACAACCTGCCGATCGGGTTCCAGGTGGTGGGCCGCATTGGCGACGATGCGCGCACGCTCGCCTGCGCCCATTGGCTGCAGATTCGTATTGCCGGAGCCGCCAGCAAGTAATTTCGCGTAAGGGAATCACCTCCCCGCGGGACTAACACGCGTCCACCGCACGAATCCCGAGGCTCCCCATGAGCACCTTTTCACACTTTGTCCGCTTGATGACTTGCGCCTTTGCGCTCGGCTTGCCGGTCCACTCCGCGTTCGCGCAGGAAAAACCCCCACCCGCCGGCCTCGAGGCTGCGATCTTCGCCGGCGGTTGCTTCTGGTGCATGGAGCCGCCGTTCGACGTGCTGCCCGGCGTGGTCTCGACCACCTCCGGCTACACCGCGGGCCGGACCAGAAACCCGGGCTACCACGACGTCTCTGCCGGCATCACCGGCCATGCCGAGGCGGTACGCGTTGTCTTTGACCCGAAGAAGGTCAGCTACGCGAAACTGCTCGACGTCTTCTGGCACAACATCGACCCGACGGCGAAGGACCGCCAGTTCTGCGACACCGGCACCCAGTACCGTACCGGCATCTACTACCTTTCGCCGGAGCAGAAGAAGCTCGCCGAGGAATCGCGTGCGCAACTCGAGAAGACCAAGCCGTTCAATGGCCCGATCGTGACGGAAATCGTAGCCGCCACCGACTTCTGGGCCGCCGAGGACTACCACCAGGACTACTACAAGAAGAATCCGGTGCGCTACAAGTTCTACCGCACCGGGTGCGGCCGCGACGCGCGCCTCGAAGAGCTGTGGGGCAAGGCGAAATAAGAGTGGGGCCAGGCTCGAATTTCCATGGAGGCCATGGATGACTGACCGCTTGAATGAAAATTCGAACCTGGCCCCATTTTTGCGCTATGCCGGGCTCGACGTGCCGGCGCTGCTTGCGGCGCGCGCGGGCCAACGCGGCACGCACCCTTTCCTGGTGTGGGCGCCGTTCGAAGGTGCGGGCCGGACATGGAGTTACGCGCAATTCGCCGACGAAACCGCGCGCATTGCAGGCGGCCTCTCGGCCCGTGGCGTGAAGCCGGGCGGTCGCGTGATCGTGCACATGGAGAACTGTCCCGAGTTGCTGCTCGCGTGGTTCGCCTGCGCGCACCTCGGCGCGATCTGCGTCAACACCAACGCGGCAAGCGCCGGCCCGGAGCTCGAATACTTCGCGCAGATGACCGGCGCGGTCGGCGCGATCACGCAACCGCAGTTCGAATCGCATTTCTCCACGCATTGCCCGGGATTGAATTGGCTCGTCACTACCGGCCGTCAGTTCGACGAGTTGCACGGAGCCCCGCTCCCCGCGCGCCTGCCCGACCCGTCGGCGCCGGCGACGATAATGTTCACTTCGGGCACGACTTCCCGACCCAAGGGTGTGCTGTGGACTCACGCGAATGCGTTATGGGGCGCGCAAATGGGCGCGCTCCAGCTCGGGCTGCGCCCGGACGACGTTTACCAGGTCTTCCTGCCGCTCTGCCATGTGGTCGGGCTGTCGTGGTCGGTGCTGGCTACGCTGTGGGCCGGCGCGACGGTGGTACTGCAGCCGAAATTCTCTGCGTCGCGCCTGTGGCCGGTGGCACTGGAGCACGGGTCGTCGGTGTGCTCGCATGTGCAGTTCACTGCCGGCGTGATGGCGCAACAGCCGGTCCCGCCCGACCATCGCTTCCGGCTGTGGGGCACGTCGGCCTGGATCCCGGAGCAGGAGGCGCACTTTCGCGCGCGGATGATCGGCTGGTGGGGCATGACCGAGGTCGTCACGCAAGGCATCGTCGGCGACCTCTACGCGCCGCAGCGCCCGCGCTCGATCGGGCGACCCTCCACCGGCCTGCAGGTGAAGATCGTGGACGACTCGGGAGTGCCGGTCCCGCCGGGCGGCGCCGGCAACCTGTTGGTCAAGGGCGTGCGCGGCGTGTCGCTGTTCGCGGAGTACTTCGGCAACCCGGCCGCGACCGCAGATGCGTTCGACAAAGACGGGTATTTCCGCACCGGCGACCGCGTCACGCTGCACGCCGACGGCTGCATCCAGTTCGCCGACCGCGTGAAGGACATGATCAAGGTTGGCGGCGAAGGCGTGTCCGGCGCGGAGATCGAGCGCACGGTCCTCGCGGTGGCTGGGGTAAAAGAAACTGCCGTAGTCGCCAGGCCCGACCCGGTCTACGGCGAAGTCGCAGTGGCGTTCGTCGTGCTCAAGGAAGGCGCGCCCGCCGACATTGCCGACCGGGTGATCGCGCATTGCAAAGCCACGCTCGCGAAATTCAAGGTGCCGCGCGAAGTCATCGTCACCGACTCGATCAGGAGCGGCACGCTGGGCAAGATCTCGAAGGCCGAGTTGAGGAAACGCCTCAAGTAAAAAGGGGCCAGGCTCAAACCTGACGCGAATTCCAGTCAGGTTTGAGTAAAAAGGGGCCAGGCTCAAACCTGACGCGAATTCCAGTCAGGTTTGAGCCTGGCCCCTTTTTACGCGCGCGTCAGGTTTGAGCCTGGCCCCTTTTTACGCTTTCATTCCAATCGCCGTGGGCGAGCCAGTGTTCCAGCATCCACAGCCGGTCGACGCCCCAGAGCGGCTCGCCGTCGACGATGAAGGTCGGCACGCCGAAGACCCCCTTGGCGATGGCCGCTTCCACCGCGGTCTTGAGCGCAGCCTTCATCTCCTGCGATTCGATCGCCGCGAGCATCGTCGCACGGTCCGCGCCGAGCGCCGCGGCCTCGTCGGCCACCACCTCCGGCGGCGTGATGTCCATTCCCTCCACCCACAGGCGCGCGCAGATCCGGATGGCGAAGCGCTTGGCGAGCGCCGGATCGCGCGCCTTCAGCCAGAGGAAGGCTCGGCAGGCGGCGAGCGAGTTGATCCCCTTCAGGCCGTGCATCACGAGCGGCACGCCCAGCACCTTCGCCATGCGCGGCACATCGCGGGCCACGTAGTCCTTCTTCAGCGGTGTCTGCGGCAGCGGCGGAAGACCCATGACCTTCATCACGGTGATGCCGAGCAGCACCGGCTTCCAGTCGACCTCCCGCCCGTAACGCGCGGCGAGCCCCTCGATCTTGGTCGTGGCGAGATACCCATAAGGCGAGATCGGGTCGAAATAGAACTCGATCGGCGGTTTGCCCGACCCGCCGGCAGCCGGCACCTCGCCTACTCCAGCTTCAGGTTGGCTTCCCGGATCAGCTTGCCGTATTTCTCGGCGTCCGTCGCCATCTGGGCGCGCAATTCCTCGAGGGACGAAGGGGCCGCTTCGTGGCCGAGTTTCTCGTAGCCTTCACGCGCCTCGGCCGTCGAGAGGTACTTGCGCATCTCGCCGTTCAGCTTCGTGACGATGTCGGCCGGCGTGCCGGCCGGCGCAAACACGCCGAACCAGACCGTCACCTCGTAGCCCGGGAAGCCCAGCTCGACCATGGTCGGAAGCTGCGGCATGAACTTCGAGCGCTCGAGCGACGTGGCCGCGAGCGCGCGCAGGCGACCGTCCTTGATCGTCGGGCCGACCACCACAAGGTCGGCCATCATCGTGGTGACCCGCCCGCCGAGCAGGTCGGGCAGCGCCTGCGCATAGCCCTTGTACGGGATGTGGGTGATCTCGACGCCAAGCTGGCGCTTGAGGATCTCCCACCCGAGGTGCCCGGCGGTGCCGTTGCCGTTGCTCGCGTAAGTCACCGCGCCGGGCTTGGACCTGGCCAGCGCAATCAGTTCCTGGATCGAATTCACCGGGACGCCGGAAGGCACCACGACGAAGAACGGCAGCCTCGACACGAGTCCCACCGGGACGAAGTCACGCTGCGCGTTGATCGGCGCACGCGGCCCGAGCAGCGCGGGCGTGACCACCATCGTCGAAGCCGCGCACAGGAACAGCGTGTAGCCGTCGGGCGCCGACTTGGCGGCGGCCTCTGCGCCGATCATCGTGTTGCCGCCGGGCTTGGCTTCGATCACGAAGCCCTGCCCGAAGACCTTCGACCAGTGATTAGACACCAGCCGGGCCGCGTTCTCCGCGCCCGCGCCGGGCGGGAAGGGGATGATCACGCGCACCGGCCGGTTCGGCCACGGCGACTGTGCCTGCGCGGTTGCGGCAGCAGCAACCGTGACCGCCGTCGCCGTCGCGAGCAGCAGCTTCGCGGGCCAGCCCGAAGACTGCAGATTTGCAATCCATTTCATTGTCATTCCTCCTCCGTGAAGGTGCATTTTATCGGTAACATTGGCGCATGAGAGCCATTGCACACGAAGTACAGGACCTGAAGAGCGTCGTCACCGCGGTGCTCGACCCGTCGGGCGTGCTGCTCGAGGCCAACGCCGGATTCATGCAACTGCTCGGCAACAGCCCGGCGCGGCGCATCGGCGCGAACGTCGCCCTCCTCTTTTCCAAGCCTGCATTTGCCGAACTGGCCGCGGCCCGGGCCACCGAAGGCGGCGTAATCCACCGCGGCACGCTGAGCTTCCTCGGCGCCGACGGTCAGGTGCTCGACCTGCCCGGCACCGCCTGGCGCACCGCATACGGGATCAGCGTGGTCGCCGAATACGACATCGACGCGATGCGCAAAGCCGCTTTCCGCCAGCAGGCGAGCGGCGCCACCCAACGCGAACTGCGCTTCGTCGAGTCTTCGCTCACCGACAAGCTCACCGGGACCGGCAATCGCGACCGGCTCGAGCAGGCGCTGATGGTCGAGGTCAGCCGCGTGCGCAGGACCGGGTACCCGCTGAGCGCGCTGATGGCCGTGGTCGACGGCTTCGGCCAGATCGTCCAGGCCCACGGCCAGCCTACCGCGGACAAGGTGCTCGCGCGCTTCGGCTACCTGCTGCGCCTTTTGACGCGGCCGACCGACATTCCCGCGCGCTTCGAAGGCGAGCAGTTCATCGTCCTGCTGCCGCATACGCCGATCGAGCATGCCGGCATCGTCGCGCGCAGGATAGACCAGGCGCTTGCCACCCAGCAGATCGAGCCGCTCGAATCTCCGATTGCGGCCACCTTCGGGATAGCGCAGTTCGCGCACGGCGAGGATGCCGAGACCTTCCTCAAGCGCCTGCAGACCGCGGTGACCAAGGCGAAGAAATCGCCGGGCGACACGATAGGCGTCGCCAGTGCCTGAAACGATGCACTTGCTGTGCAGGGCCGCGCTCGCCGCGCTGCTCGGCCTGCTGGTGGCCGCCGGTGCCGGTGCGCAAGGGTTTGCCTCGCGCCAGGTGCGGCTGATCGTCCCTTTCCCGCCCGGCGGCCCGACCGACGCCTTCGCCCGGTTGCTCGCCAACCGCCTGCAGGACAGCTGGAAGCAACCGGTCGTGGTCGAGTCCAAGCCGGGCGCCGGCACCGTGGTCGGCACCGACTTCGTCGCCAAGTCGCCGCCGGATGGCCACACGATGGGCATGGTCACAATGGCCCACGTGATCAACCCGAGCCTGCGCAGGAACCTGCCTTACGACACGCTCAAGGACCTCGCCGGCGTCACGCAGTTGAGCGTGCTGCACCTGCTGGTGGCGGCGCACCCGTCGCTCGAGGCGAATACGCCCGCGGAGCTGATCGCGCTGGCGAAGAAGCGGCCCGGCAAGATCACCTACGGCACCGCCGGGGCCGGCACGTCGGCGCACCTGGGAACCGAGCTGCTCAATTCAATGGCCGGGATCCAGCTCGTCCACGTGCCCTACAAGGGCAGCGCGCCGGCGCAGAACGACCTGCTCGGCGGCCGCATCGACCTGATCGTCGACCCGATGCAGCCGGCACTCACGCAATACGCCAAGGCCGGTCGCATCAAGAACATCGGCCTCATGGGCGCGGCGCGCACGCCGCTCGCGCCCGAGCTGCCGGTGTTCGCCGAGAACGTGCCCGGATTCGACGCGGTCGGAATGTTCGGCCTGGTGGTGGCCGGCGGCACGCCCAGGGACATCGTCGCGCGCATCCATGCCGACATCGCCGCCGTCGTCCGGACACCCGAGTTGCACGAGCGCATGCTGCAGTTCGGCATGGACCCGGTCGCCTCGACGCCCGAGCAGTTCGACGCATTCGTGCGCAAGGAAATGGCCAAGTGGGCGCCGGTGGTCAAGGCCACCGGCGCCACGGCCGACTGATCAGCGGGGCTTCACTCCAGCCTTATCCCGGAAGAGCGGATCAACTGCGCGTACTTGCGGATCTCGCTGCGGATCAGCGTAGCGAACTCGTCGGACGTCCCCAGCACCGGCTCGAGACCCGCGGCCGCGAGTTTCTCGCGCATCTCGGGCGCCTTCAATACCGCGATCAGCTCGGCATTCAGCAAGGCGACGATGTCGGCCGGGGTGCCGGCCGGCGCAATCACGCCGAACCAGCTGGTGACGTCGAATCCCGGCAGGCCCCGCTCGGCCAATGAGGGGATGTCCGGCGCCAACTGGGTCCGGGTCGCGCTGGTCACGCCGAGCGCGCGGATCCGTCCGGCACGGATGAACGAGCCGGCGCTCGTCAGGTCGACCACCGCCACCGGGATCTGGTTGCCCACCAACCCGGTGGCCGCCGCGCTGTTGCCTTTGTACGCGACGTGAACCAGCTCGATGCCGGCCATCAGGTTGAGCATCGCGCCCGCCAGGTGCATTGCGGTCCCGCTGCCCCCGGTGCCGTACGAGAGTCTTCCCGGCCGGGGCCTTGCATAGGCGACCAGTTCCTGCAATGAAGCAGCCGGCGTGTCGGGCGCCGTGCACAGCACGAGCGGGTTGATCATCGCAAGCGCCACCGGCGCCAGGTCCTTGAGGGGATCGTAAGGCAGGTTCGGCTGCAATGTGACGTTCACCGCCAGCGCGCCGGATACGCCGAAGCCTATCGTGTACCCGTCGGGCGGCGCCTTTGCGACCGCGTCCACGCCGATGTTGCCCCCGGCCCCGGCGCGGTTGTCGATGATGAACTGCTGGCCGAGGCGCTCGGCGAGCCTCGGCGCGATCAGGCGCGCCGCGACGTCTGTGCTCCCGCCGGGCGGGAACCCGACCATGAAGCGGATCGGCCGGTTCGGGTAGCCGGCGGTCTGCGCGAACGCGCCCGCCGCCCACAGGCCTGCGGCAAGCGCGACCGCAACTCTTGCGACCCCGACCTTCGCGGCCCCAACTTTTCCGACCATGGTCCGAGCCCCTGTAAACTGCGTGCCTCTCGGGAGGATACACATGGATCTGGGCATCAAGGACAGGACCGCGCTCGTCACCGGCGCGAGCACCGGCATCGGCCGCGGAATTTCGATCGCGCTGGCGGCCGAAGGCGTGAAGCTTGCGATCGTCGCGCGCCGCCGCAACCTGCTGGAGGAAGTGGCGAACGAAATCGTCGCGAAAGGCGGCACTCGGCCGGTGGTCATCGAATGCGATTTCATGCGCGAGGATGCAGCCGCCACCATTGCGGCCGCGGCGCTCGCGGGCCTGGGAGGCGTCGACATCCTCGTCAACAATGCCGGCGGCAGCAGGAAGTTCTCTCTCGAGACCGGCGAGGACCAGTGGAACGAGGCGCTGACGCTCAACTTCACGCGCCAGCGCCAGCTCACGCACAAGCTGCTCGACCAGATGATCGCGCGCAAGTGGGGCCGCATCGTCAACATCACCGGCAAAAGTGAGCCCGACGGCATCAACGGCGCTTTCTGCGCCAAGGCGGCGATGCACTCCTGGGCCAAGGGCCTGTCGCGCGAAGTCGGCAAGCACGGCATTACGGTCAATTCGATCCCGCCCGGGCGGATCATCAGCGAGCAGATCCTGCGCAACTACACGCCGGAATACCGCCAGTGGCAGTCCGAGCACGAGATCCCGGTCGGCGAATACGGCCAGCCCGAGGACATCGCGAACCTGGTGTGCTTCCTCGCTTCTCCCCGCGGCCGCTACATCACCGGCACCGTGATCCCCGTCGACGGCGGCCTGCGCCGCTACCAGTTCTGAATATAAATGGTGTCGGAGTCGATTTTCCCGAAATTGGACCCTGACACCATTTTTCTCGCTCCCCTCGCAATTCTTACTTTTCGCCGCTCGAGATCCACTCGTCGATGCGCTGCTCGAGCACGCCGAGCGGAACGGCGCCGGTATCGAGCACGGCCGTATGGAAGCGACGGATGTCGAAACGCCGGCCTAGCGCCGTCTTGGCCCTGTCCCGCAACTCCGCAATCTTGAGCGCGCCGATCATGTAGCCGAGCGCCTGCGCCGGCCACACGTAATACCGGTCGACTTCCGCCGTGACGGTCTCCCGCGCGAAGCCGGTGCGCTCCGTCATCCAGTCGATCGCCTGCGCGCGAGTCCATCCCTGTGCATGGATGCCGGTGTCGACCACCAGCCGCGCGGCGCGGAAGATGCGCCACTGCAGGTGCCCGAAGCGGCTGTACGGGTCGGCATACAGGCCGAGCTGGTCGCCCAGCGTCTCGGCATACAACGCCCAGCCTTCGACGTACGCGACGTAGCCCATCCCGCGGCGGAACTTCGGCATGTCCAGTTCCAGCGCGCGGGCAATCTGCAGGTGGTGGCCCGGCACTGCTTCGTGGGCAAAGAGGGTTTCCATGGCCCAGGTCGGCCGCCGGCTGAGCGCTGCGGTGTTGGCGTTGAACCAGCCGGGGCGCGTGCCGTCGAGCGAAGGCCCGTCGTAGTACTCGGCCTTGTCGGTGCCCTGGTGCGCCGGAATCGCGCGAATGCCATAGGGCGCGCGCGGCAGCACCGCAAACAGCTTCGGCAACTCGGGGTCCACCCGCTTGCCGATATCGCGATAGCGCGCCAGCATCGCCTCTGCGCTGGGATTGAAGAAACGCGGATCGCTGTTGAGGAAGGCGATGAACTCCGCAAAGCTGCCGCCGAACCCGGAAGCCCGCATCTGCGCCTCCATTTCGGCGCGCAGCTGCGCGACTTCGCGCCGGCCGATCGCGTGGATCGCCTTCGCGTCGAGTGAAGTGGTGGTGCGCAGCCTGACAAAGAATTCGTAAGTGGCGGCCCCGCCCGGGTAGGCGCTCATCGACCCGTTGGCGGGCGCGCGCGGCAGGTACTCGCCGATCACGAATGCATGCAGCCTGCGCATCGCCGGATACACGCTCCCCAGCAGCGCACGGCGCCCTTTCGCGGCGAGTTCGGCGCGCTTCGACTCGGGCAGGTCGCGGCCGAGGCGGGTGAACGGCTCGTACAACGGGCTGGCGGCCGGGTCGGCCGTGAGCTGGCCTTCGATCTGCGGCGGCACTTTCTCGAGCGAGTCCCGGAAGGTGACCCAGCCGATCGCGGCGCCTTCGCGCATCCGTGCAATCACCTGCTCCACCGCGGCCGGGAACGCTTGCATCCGCGCGATGACATTCAGCGCATCGGCTTCGGTCGCCATCGGGCTCATGCGCAGCAGCTCGGCGAACCCGATATGCAGCCCGTCTTGTGAGCTCACCGGCATCATGCGGCGGCCGCGATGCTTCTCCCACTCCAGCCAATCGTTCGTCCTGCTGACGAGGATGTCGTAGGACACCCGGTCGGCCTGCGAAAGCTTTGCGCGGTCTATCGCCCCCAGCCGCGCGTGGCGGTCCCGGGCGTATGCGAATTCGTGTGCATCGGCGGCAATCGAACGGTCGTTCAGCAGCGCGCCGTAGCGGTGGTCACCGACATAGGTGGCCCATTCGGGATAGGTGCGCATGCTCCACTCCCAGTCGGCCTCGAAGAGGTCGCGGAGCCTGCGCGTTTCGGCCGCATCGGCGCCCTGGCCAAGCGCGTGAATCGGAAGGACCAGCGCTGCGCCGATCGCGGCCTGCGCGAGCACCGCCACCGCAAGGCGCACCAGCCGGGCGCCGGGGGGATTCCTGAACGCAACGTGCTGCATTCGAACGACCCACCTTCAAAAATCCGGACGATACAACGAGCGGTCCGGACGCTCAAAAGAAAACGGGCATCTCGCGATGCCCGTTTTCTTGCACTTCTGCCAGGATCAGCGGCAGGCGGAAGGACGGTACTTCGACAGCGTCGAGCCGCTGGTGCAGGACCAGTTGACCGAGCCGCCGGTCGGCACCGTGCCCGCCGTCATCGCCGAGCCGCCCGATGTCGGGATCATGATCAGCGTGCCGCCGCCGGCGGCCGAGGTGTACGTCACCGTGATCTGGCCGGTCGTGCCGTCGGTGGCCAGCGAAGACACGTTCGCGGTCGCCGTCGGTGCCACGAGGCCGGAGGTCAGCGGGTTGGTGCCGGAGGCTGC
>CAZREB010000031.1:0-51980 GCA_964599095.1 uncultured Bordetella sp. | reverse complement strand
AACAATGAGGGGGCCAGGTTCGAATTTCGGAACAATGAGGGGGCCAGGTTCGAATATCGAGCCTGGCCCCATTTTTACTATTGCTTGTAGTCGCTGCCGCGGCGGTCGAGCATGCGCAGCAGGGCCGGCCAGTGCTTGTTGGCCGAGTCGCGGTTCGGGCGGTTGAACTGCTGGCGGCCTTTCTCGATCACTTCGGGCGTCATCAGCGTGACCCCGTCGCGTCCGGCGGCGAGCGAGTCGACCTGGATCTGGCAGGCACACTCGAGGTAGTACATGAACTCGACCGCCTCGCTGATCGAAGTCCCGAGCGTGAGCAGGCCGTGGTTGCGCAGGATCATCGCGCGGCTGGTGGGGCCGAGGTCGCGCGCGAGGCGGGTGCGCTCGTCCATGTCGAGCGCGACGCCTTCATAGTCGTGGTAGGTCAGCTCGCTGAAGAAGCGCAGCGAGTGCTGCGAGAGCGGCAGCAGGCCTTCCTTCATGTTCGACACCGAAACGCCGGCGCGGGTGTGGGTGTGCAGCACGGCCTGCGCCTCCGGACGCGCATCGTGGACGCAACCGTGGATCACGAAGCCGGCCTGGTTGACGCCCATGCCGGTCGGGTCCTCGATGATCCTGCCTTCGCGGTCGATCTTGACCAGGCACGAGGCGGTGATCTCGTCGAACATCATACCGAACGGGTTGATCAGGAAATGATGCTCCGGGCCCGGCACGCGCGCCGAGAAGTGCGTGAAGATCAGGTCGGTCCACTTGTAATGCGCGGCGACCTGGTAGGCGGCGGCGAGGTTGACGCGGACGTCCCACTCTTCCTTGCTGACACGGTCACGCAGGCTGCTGGGCTTGAGGACGGCGCTCATGGCATCTCCGGGGAAAAAGTAAACGCAATCATACGCCTGCGGGCGCCGCGCGGGGAGGGCGGCGGAGCGAAACGGGGTCAGGCGGCGAGATGCTCGGCGAGCGTGACCCGGCCTTCGGCGACGTCCATGGCCTCGAGGATCAGGCCGGGGTCGTTGGCCGCGAGGCGTGCCGCATCCGACAACAGCCGACGCCAGGCCTTGGCGCGTCCATAGCCATGGTAGAGGCCGAGCATGTGGCGGGTGATGTGGCGCAGGTGGACACCCTTGGACGTGCCCCCGGAAAGGGCGCGAGTGGCGTAAGCGTGCATGGCCCGGGCGACCTCGGACCGGGAAGTGGCGGACGCGCCAAGCACCTTTTCGCCCGCAACCGCCAGCAGCCACGGGTCGTGGTACGCGGCCCGGCCGAGCATCACGCCGTCGACTTGCCCCAACTGCGCTTCGATATCATCCAGCCGCGTGATGCCGCCGTTGATGACGATGGTGAGCTGCGGGTAGTCGCGCTTCAACCGGTGGACGTAGTCGTACTTGAGCGGCGGGATCTCGCGGTTTTCCTTGGGGGAGAGGCCCTTGAGGACGGCGTTGCGCGCGTGGACGATAAAAGTGGCGCAACCGGCTGCGGCAACCTGGTCGACGAACGAGCGCACGAATTCGTAGTCTGCAACATCGTCGATGCCGATGCGATGCTTGACGGTGACCGGGATTGCGACTGCTTCGCGCATTGCGCGCACGCAATCGGCCACCAGCGCGGGTTCGGCCATCAGGCAGGCGCCAAACGCCCCACGCTGGACTCGTTCGCTCGGGCAGCCGACGTTGAGATTGACTTCGTCGTAGCCCCATCGTGCCGCGAGCCTTGCGCAATGCGCGAGGTCGGCGGGTTCGCTGCCACCCAGTTGCAATCCGACCGGGTGCTCTTCGGAGTTGAAGTCGAGGTGGCGGGCGATGTCGCCATGAATCAGCGCACCGGTCGTCACCATCTCCGTGTACAACATGGCGCGTGGACTGACTTGCCTCAGAAAGTAGCGGCAATGCCGGTCCGTCCAGTCCATCATCGGGGCGGCGCAAAGCGTGTGGCGATCGGGTGCGGTGGCGATCATCGAGCACGAAGTTTAATCTGCCAGGACTTGTATGATGCCGGCAATCCGGCGCCGGCAAGAACCCCGGAACCG
This sequence comes from uncultured Bordetella sp., assembly GCA_964599095.1. GTDB lineage: Bacteria > Pseudomonadota > Gammaproteobacteria > Burkholderiales > SG8-39 > SZAS-79. The sequence continues at coordinate 49,960 of CAZREB010000031.1, read as the reverse complement.
GCTTAGAGACCAAAGGGATGCGTCAATGCCAGATTCGATTCGCTCAAGGCCTGCGGCGCGCGGCGTGCGCGAGCCGTCCGGCAAGAAGCTGTTCACGTTCGCGGTCGTCGCGGATACCCATGTCAACGAGCGCGAGGAACGCTCGGCGTCGCCCTTCGAAACGAACGCGTATGCCAATGCCCGGGCCCGGTATGCGCTCGCCGATATCGCGGCGCTCGATCCTGCGCCGGCTTTCGTGGTGCACCTGGGCGACATCGTCCATCCGATGCCCGGGCTCCCGGTGTTCGCCGAGGCGGCCCGCCGCTTCAAGGAAATCGCTTCGTCGCTGCGCGTGCCGCTGCACCTGGTCCCGGGCAACCATGACGTGGGCGACAAGGCGTTGGACTGGATGCCGGCCGACATCGTCTGCGCGGACTACGTATACCGGTATCGCGAGACATTCGGCAAGGACTACTACGCATTCGACTGCGGATCGTTGCGCGGAATCGTCATCAACTCGTTGCTGCTGAATTCGGGCCTGCCTCAGGAGGCAGAGCAGCGTGAATGGCTCGAATCCGAATTGCGCGCGAGCGCCGGCCGGCGGCTTTTTGCCTTCATCCACTATCCGCCCTATGTGCTTGAGGCCGGCGAACGCAGCACTTACGACAATATCGATCAGCCGGGACGGGCTTGGCTGCTGGACCTGCTGCGCCTGCATGAGGTCGAGGCGATGTTTGCCGGGCACGTGCATAACTTCTGGTATGACGTGCATGCGGGAACCGAGATGTATCTGCTCCCTTCGACGGCATTCTTGCGGCACGACTACAGCGAGTTTTACCGGGTGAATCCCGGCAGCGAGTTTGGCCGGGGCGACGTCGGCAAGTTCGGTTACTGCGTGGTGGACGTGCACGAGCGGGGGCACGTCATGCGCCTCGTCAGGACCGACGGGCGCCAGCAACGACCCGGGGAGGTGCATACGCCGCGTCGCACTCCGCCGCCGGCCAGCGTGAAGTCTGCGCCGAATACCGGCGTCGGCGTGGAGCTCAGGCACCCTTGGGCCGAAGTCCTGGAGATCCCGTCGACCGGCGGCGTTCAGGAGTTCGGCCGAAAACCGGCCCGCAACGACTACCCGGTGATGACGCTGTGGGAAATGGGTGCAAGGTTGCTCAAGGTCCCGGACCATGACATCACCCAGGCCTCCGTGCGTGAGCGAGTAAAGCTGATGTGTGCGGTCGGGCACCAATTCATCGCCACTTCGTTCGGGGTCCCGCGCGCCGGTTTTGTGTCCGCGCTGGAGGAAGCGCCCGGGATTCTTGAGGCCGTAGAAGTCAACATAAGCGGTGCGGCACTACGGCGCGAGGCCGGGCGTCTGGCGGAGTTCCGGAAGAGGTTTCCAGTGCCCATTTACTGGGCCAAGCTCCGAATGCACGAGGACGCGCGCTACGATGGCCAGCACGTCAGTCATTTCATCAAGACCGGGCTCACCCCGCCCGAACTTGACGAAGTCGGCGCGGTCATGGACGGCGCCGGCGTCCGCGGTCTGGTCGACGGTGTGGTCGTGCGCATCGACCGCGACCTGGATCTGATTGCGACGGCGGAAAGGCTCCGGCATTTTGCCGCCGAGTCGGGCTTGTCCGTGCTTGGAGCGATCAAGCTGACCGACGCCAGCGTCGCCCGTACGCGAGACGATGACCTGGATACCGCACGGCTGGCCGCAGAAGCCCTGATCGCGGCCCGACTTTCGCCACGGGTGCGCTACGTGTTCGACACGTTCATGGATGTCGATCGAGGCTATTTCCCGAGGAACGGATTCATTGACCGCATGTTCAACCCTCGTCCGGCGCTGCGCGCTTACGCTGCGATGGCTCATCTGCTGGGAGACGGAGGCGAGATGAGCGTCGATTCCGCGTCACGCGATGAAGCGCGCACCGTGCGCTTCCGGATCGGCGGCACTGCGCACGCACTTGTCTCCGGTGTGGACAGGGCGACTGCCTTCGGGTTGGCGAAATCGGCCGGCGCAGCGCGGGTGCTCGACCTGTGCGCCGGGGAGTTTCTTGAGCCGTCGGCGGAGCCCGGCGACGCCAAGCCAGGCTTGTGGGTTCTGGTTGGCGCGACGCGCTGACGATTGCGCAACGAGTCGTGGAGCGAACGTAGAGCCAATGGATGACAAGACGGCAACCGAAGTCATGCAGCGCTTCGGCATCCAGCCCCGAACGGATGTCGCGCCGCCGTAGTGCGTAACGGCGCGGTCGGCGCCGCCGCCCGACTCGGCTAGCGATACTGCCCGTTCACGCTCGCGCGCGTGCGGATGAGTCCCAACAGGCTCTCCGTGCACGGCGCCTCCACCCCCGCCTGCTTCGCGATGTCGAGCGTGCCGGTGAGCAGGCCGTCGATTTCGAGCGGCTTGCCGGCTTCCATGTCCTGCAGCATCGAGGTCTTGAACACGCCGAGCGCGCGCGCCATGTCGATCCTCGCCTCCGGGTCGATGTCCGCATCAACGCCGACGGCGCGGCCGATGGCGAGTACCTCGCGCATCACCGCGATCATGTAGCCTTTGAGCAGCGGGTCGGCGATCATGCGGTCGGCCGTGGCGAGCGTGAGTGCGGAGACCGGGTTGAAGCTCACGTTGCCCAGGAGCTTCACCCAGAAATCCTTCTCGATGAAGCCGCTGGTGACGGTTTCGAACCCCGCGGCCGTGAACGCGTCGGCGATGCCTTTCGTGCGCGCGGTGTTCTTGCCGCCGGGCTCGCCGACGATCAGCTTCCTGCCCATGTTGTGGCTGATCAGGCCCGGTTCGGGCATCGACGCGGCGCAATGGATCACGCAGCCCACGATCCGGTCCGTCGGCATGGCCTGCGACAATCTCCCGCCGGGGTCGAGGCTTTCGAGCCGCAGCTTGCCGCCGCCGTAGGCCAGCTTGTCGAAGAACCACCAAGGCACGCCGTTCATCGCGGTGACGATCGAGGTCTGCGGGCCGAGCAGCGGCCCGATCGTTTGCGCGACTTCGGGCAGGCTCTGGCCCTTGACCGTCACGACGACGTAGTCCTGCACGCCGAGCTTCGCCGGGTCGCTGTCCGCGCGCGGATGGGTGGTCAGGACCTCGCCGGTCGCATTGGTGCGGATTCGCAGGCCCTCGGTGCGGATCGCCTCGAGGTTCGCGCCGCGCGCCACCAGCGAGATTTCATGGCCCGCCCTGGCCAGCCAGCCGGCCATCACGCCGCCGACCGCGCCCGCGCCGAAGATGCAGATTTTCATTGTTGATTCGAACGCTGTTGCAAAGGGCGCGATTTTCTCACATGAGGGCGCGCACGGTGTCCGAGCGGAACTCCAGGTAGTACAGGATCGCGACCACCCAGAGCGTGCCCAGCACGAAGAGGGCCGGATGCACGAACCAGGTCAGCGCCGCAATCGCGAAGTAGTACGCTCGGAGGCCTTCGCTGAAGGAATCGCCGGCATGCTCCAGGATGCGGCCGGCGCGCGTTGTAAGCGCGTCGTGTTCGTCGCCGCCGTCCTTCGCAGGCGTCGCGCCGACCAGGATCGACACGAAATTGAACTGGCGCAGCGACCAGGTGAACTTGAAGAACGCGTAGGTGAAGATCAGCAGCATCAGGATGATCTTGAGTTCCCACATCTCGGCGGTCATGCGATGCGCGTAAGGCAGCTTGCCCAGGGCGGCGAGCATCGGCGCGGAATTGTCGATCAGCGCGAGCAGCCCGCCGAGGATCAGGATCGTGGTCGACGAAAAGAACGTCGCGCTGTTGGCGAGGTTGGCCAGGATCGAGGAGTCGACGATCCGGCCCTCCCGCGCCAGGACCTGCATCATCCACTGCCGGCGGTACGCATTCATCAGCGCGTTGAGGCTCGGGTGCGACTGCGCATGCCAGTGCGCGTACCACGGGTAGCCCCACCAGCCGGCCGCAAAGCAGGCGAGGGCGATCCAGTCGGCGGTTGTCATCTGCAGGTTCATGGCGTCGGGGCCGGGCAGTGTTCGGGTATTCTACGGTGTCAGGATCCGGCCGCCCCGCGCGACCAACCACCGATGCCGCGCGAGTCGACCGCGCAAACTCACGGAGGCCCACCATGTTTGGATTCGCCAGGAAATCAAGCCAGCTCCTGCCTGCCGGAAGCACGCTTCCCGGCCGCAAGGACAAGATGCGCATTCCCGCGAAGCATTTCACCAATGGCCGGCCGATCGCGCCGCCATTTCCCGAAGGGCTCGAGACCGTGCAGTTCGGCATGGGCTGTTTCTGGGGCGCCGAGCGCATCTTCTGGCAGGCGCCCGGCGTCTGGACGACGGCGGTGGGCTACTCGGGCGGCGACACGCCGAACCCCACGTACGAGGAGGTCTGCAGCGGCCTGACCAACCACACCGAGGCGGTGCTGGTCGTGTTCGATCCCAGGATCATTTCCGTCGAGGCGCTGTTCAAGGTGTTCTGGGAAGGCCACGACCCGACGCAGGGCATGCGCCAGGGCAACGATCGGGGCACCCAGTACCGGTCTGCCCTCTACACCTACGGCGACGAACAGATGAAAGCTGCGCTTGCCACGCGCGACGCCTTCCAGAAGGCGCTCGACAAGAAGGGTTACGGCAAGATCACGACCGAGATCCGGCCGGCGCCGGAATTCTTCTATGCCGAGGACTACCACCAGCAATACCTTGGCAAGAACCCGAACGGGTATTGCGGCTTGGGCGGCACCGGCGTGTCGTGCCCGATCGGATTGGAGACGAGCGGCGTCCTCGCCCGGGCGTGAGCGTCGTCTCGGTACGCATTGACAAGTGGTTGTGGGCGGCGCGGTTCTTCAAGACCCGCAGCCTCGCGCAGGCTGCGGTCGAATCAGGCAAGGTGACTCTCAATGGCGAGCGCGTGAAACCTGCCAAAGAGGTTCGCGCGTCTGACCGCCTGAACGTGCGAATCGGCGACACCGTCCGGGAAGTCACGGTGACCGCCGTTTCAGACAAACGGGGTTCCGCGCCGGACGCCGCCCGGCTTTACGCCGAAACGGACGAAAGTCGCCGCAACCGGGACGTGCAGGCGGAAAACCGGAGGCTCGCGGCCGAACCGGCCGCAAGCCTCCACGGGCGGCCCACAAAGCGCGAGCGCAGAACCCTCGCCAAGCTCCGCGGTTACTGAAAAAACCCGTCCGTTCAGGGGCCTGCGCTGATACAATGCGCCCCCTTTCCGCCGGATTTCCGCAATGCAGCGCCCGCTCCGAAATATCGCGATCATCGCCCACGTCGACCACGGCAAGACCACTCTGGTCGACAAGCTGCTCCAGCAGGCCGGCACCTTCCAGGCGCACGAGCGGATCACCGAGCGCGTGATGGACTCGAACGACATCGAGAAGGAGCGCGGCATCACGATCCTGGCCAAGAATACGGCGGTGGATTTCGACGGCGTTCACATCAACATCGTCGATACGCCGGGGCACGCGGACTTCGGCGGCGAGGTCGAACGCACGCTCGCGATGGTGGACGGCGTGCTGCTGCTGGTCGACGCGGTGGAAGGCCCGATGCCGCAGACGCGTTTCGTCACGCGCAAGGCACTGGCCCTCGGCCTGAAGCCCATCGTCGTGGTCAACAAGGTCGACCGCGACGGCGCGCGTGCGCAGTGGGTCGTGAACCAGACCTTCGACCTGTTCGACCGCCTGGGCGCGGACGAATCGCAGCTCGATTTCCCGGTGGTCTATGCCTCTGCCCTGCAGGGCTGGGCGAGCCTGGACCCGGAGTCGGCGAACGCCGGCGGCCCACGCGGGACCAACATGCGGCCGTTGTTCGAGACAGTCCTGAAAAACGTGCCGGTACCGGTGGGCGATCCCGCAGGGACGTTGCAACTGCAGGTCGCGGCGCTCGACTATTCCAGCTACGTGGGGCGACTGGTGATCGGGCGGCTGCGCCGCGGGGTGATCCGGCCGGGCATGGAAGTGGCGGTGATGGAGCCGAACGGCTCTGTCGTGAACTCGAAGATCACCGGCGTGTACGGGTTCCAGGGCCTCGAGCGCGTGCCGATGGACGAGGCGTATGCCGGCGAGATCGTGCAGGTCACCGGCATCGACGAGGTGTCGATCGGTGCCACGCTGGCCGACAAGGAGCAGCCCGAGGCGCTGCCGGTCCACAAGATCGACGAGCCGACGCTCAACATGAATTTCCAGGTCAACACGTCGCCGCTGGTGGGCCGTGAAGGCAAGTTCGTGACCAGCCGCCAGCTGCGCGACCGCCTGTACAAGGAATTGCTGACCAACGTCGCGCTGCGCGTGGAAGACACCCCGGAAACGGACGTGTTCCGCGTCTCGGGCCGCGGCGAGCTGCACTTGACGATCCTGATCGAGAACATGCGGCGCGAAGGCTTCGAACTGGCGGTATCGCGCCCGCAGGTGATCCTGAAGCAGATCAACGGCGTGACCTGCGAGCCGTTCGAGATGCTCACGGTAGACGTCGAAGAAGCGAACCAGGGCCCGGTGATCGCGGCGCTCAACGGGCGCCGCGGCGAGATGCTCGACATGTCGCAGGACGACCGCGGCCGCGTTCGCCTCGACTACCGGATCCCCGCGCGTGGCCTCATCGGTTTTCAGACCGAGTTCATGACCATGACGCGCGGCACCGGCGTGCTGTCCCACGTGTTCGACGAGTACGCGCCGGTCAAGGGCGAGTCGAGCGATCGACGCAGCGGCGCGCTGATTTCCGGGGACGACGGTGCCGCGGTCGCCTATGCACTTTGGAAGCTGCAGGAGCGCGGGCGGATGTTCGTGAATCCCGGCGATCCGGTCTACGAAGGCATGGTCATCGGCATCAACGCGCGCGACAACGACCTCGTCGTCAACCCGGTGAAGGAAAAGCACCTGACCAACGTGCGTGCCTCCGGCAAGGACGAGGCCATCGTGCTGACCCCGCCGATCCGGCTGACGCTCGAATCGGCAGTCGAGTTCATTGCCGACGACGAACTGGTCGAAGTTACCCCGAAGTCGATCCGGATCCGCAAGCGCTGGTTGCAGGAGCACGAGCGCAGGAAGCAGTCGCGGACGGCGGTAGCGGCAGCGTAGCGAATCGGGGCGCTTCGGCGAGCGCCGATGTCACCGCAGTTGTTGCCGTTGTCGAATCTCATGCTTTTGCGAAAGCTTTTTGCGCGCCGCCGGCGCGCAAGTGCTTTCGCAAAAGCATGAGACCTGGGCCGCGAATTCGTCACCGAGGCCAGTTCGAACGAAACCTCGGCCTCGAATTCGTCACTGACGCCGATGCAATCGGCTTAGGCCATTGCAGGTGATTTGGCCTCGCGATTTTCCGCCGCTTCCTCGGCGAGCCGGCGTTCGATGACCTTGCGCGAATGCGTGCGCGCGCCGTCGGACGCGATGTCAACGTAGTTGCGGTCCGGGTAGCGGTCGAGCGAAGCCTGCTGCTCCTCGAGGATCAGCCAGTCCTCCTTGAACGTCACCGCGATCTCGTCGAACAACTGCTCGGTCGCCGCCGGGTCGTCCTGCCGGTAGCCGTTGGCCGCCGACCAGAAATAGAAGCAGGACTTTTCGGTCTCCGGCGTGATGCCGTGGAAGATGCGCAGGGAAAATCCGCCGTCGCGCTTTCCCTCACAGGCACCGGTGCCCGCGTCGGTAGCACCGGTCCATTGCAGGATCGCGCCCGGCACGAAGAGCTCGAACTCCTGCCAGCGGTCGACCTTGTCCTTGCTGAACTTCACCGCCTTTGAATAGGTCGGCGGCGGCGTCGATTCGAGCATCCAGCGGATGTAGTGCAGGCCGTTGTCCTTGCGCGTGGTTTCCATCTTCGCATCGACGTGGGCCCTGGCATTCCCGCCGATGGTCTTCTTGTGCACGAAGCCCAGGTGCGTCAGGTCCATCAGGTTGTCGATCAGCAGCATGTAGTTGCACTTGATCGGGTACATGTCGTGCTTGTGCGGCCAGTTCTTCGCGTCGTCGTGGTACGGGTAGTCGAGGATCTTCGCCGGGTCGGCCAGCGCGGGGTCTCCCATCCAGATCCAGCAGAACTGGTCTTTCTCTACGAGGGGGAAGCTGCGGATCTTCGAACGTGGCGGGATCGTGGTCTGCCCCGGCACTTCGACACAGGTGCCGCTGCCGTTGAACACCAGCCCGTGGTAGCCGCACTGGATGCCCTTGTCGACGATCTCGCCGCAGGAAAGCGGCACGCCGCGGTGCGCGCATCGGTTCTCCAGCGCACAGGCCCTGCCGGACGGGTCCCGGAACAGGACCACGTCTTCATTGAGGATCTTGCGGCCGAGCGGCCGGGCGCCGGCGCCGCTGCCGAGCTCATTCGCCCAGGCGGCGATATACCAGTCGTTCCGGATGAACACGTTGTCCCCCACGGTCAAAAGATGGTTGCGAAAACCAACATCAGCATTCAGAGTACATGGATTCCGCAGGGCAAGCGTACATTGCATCGCACAAGAACGCGCCCGGTCACCGGAAAAGCCACGCAGGCCCATCCAAAGGAGGAGTACCCATGAGTCAGAATTTCACCCGCCGCAAGGTTCTCAAAGGCATCGCCGCAGGAGCCGCGGCCGGCGCGCTCGGTTTCCCGGCGATCGTGCGGGCGCAATCTTCCAAGATCAAGATCGGCCTGATGCTGCCCTACAGCGGTACATTCTCGATCTACGGCGAAAGCATCACCAACGCGTTCCGCATGGCGATGCAGGAGAACGCGAAGGCCCTGGGCGGCCGCGAAATCGAGTACGTGAAGCTCGACGACGAGTCCGAACCGTCGAAGGCGACCGACAACATCAACCGCCTGGTCACGCGCGACAAGGTCGACGTGGTAATCGGGACGGTGCACTCCGGGGTGGCTGCGGGAATGCTCCGGGTCACCAAGGAATCCGGCGTGCTGCACATCATCCCGAACGCGGGCCTGGCGCAGGCGACCGGCGTGCTTTGCGCGCCGAACATCTTCCGCACCTCGTTCTCGAACTGGCAGGCCGGCTACGGCATGGGCGCCGTGATGGCCAAGCGCCCGAAAGCGAAGAACGTGGTGACGCTGTCGTGGCGCTACGCCGCCGGGGAGGAATCGGTCAAGGGCTTCAAGGACGCCTTCCTCAAGGGCGGCGGCAAGATCGGCAAGGAACTCTGGCTGCCCTTTCCGAACGTCGAGTTCCAGCCGCTGCTGACCGAAGTTGCCGCGCTCAAGCCCGATGCCGTCTACTCGTTCATTGCCGGCGCCGCGGGCGCCAAGTACATGAAGGACTACGTGGCTGCGGGGATCTCGAAGAACATCCCCCTCATCGGCCCCGGGTTCCTGACCGAGGGCCTGCTGGACGCCGCCGGCGATGCGGCCGAAGGAATCGAGACGGTGCTGCACTACGCCGACGGCCTGAACACCAAGCGCGACAACGAGTTCCGCCTCAACTACGCGAAGACTTTCAAGCTGCAGCCCGACGTGTTCTGCGTGCAGGGCTATGACGCAGGACTGCTGCTTGCGGCGGGCCTTGCCGCCGTAAAGGGCGACGTGAGCAAGAAGAAGGAGATCATTGCCGCGATGCGCGCCGCCAAGATCGACAGCCCGCGCGGGCCGTGGCGCCTGTCGAAGGCGCACAACCCGGTGCAGGACATGTACCTGCGCAAGGTCGTCGGCAAGGAAAACCGCAACATGGGAATCGCGATCAAGGCCCTGGACGACGACCCGTCGGTCATGGCCATGTGCAAGATGAGCGCATAGCCGCCCGGGGAGCCCCGCCGCCCCGCGGCCGGGCGAATTCCTTGCGCGCGGCTCAGGACAGGTGCAGCGCGCGCAGTTCCGCGTTAGCGTAGCGCAACCGGGTCGACAGCACCCGGGCGACACCCATCAGCAGGCCGATGGCGAGCTTCTTGTGCTCCTCGGCCAGCGTGTCGAAGCGCCTGCGCGAGAGGATGAACAGGTCGACGTCGGTGAACGCGAGCGCGTCGGCCGATCGCGGCGCATTGTCGAGGAAGGCCATCTCCCCGAAGAAGTCGCCGCGGCCGAAGGTCGCCAGGTGGTGGCTCTGGCCTGCACCCAGCGGCAGCACGATGCGCACCGCGCCGCGCCGGATCAGGAAGATCTCGTCGCCGGTCTCGCCCTGCGCGAAGATCCTCTCGCCCGCCTTGCAGGTCCGTTTCTCCATGACGGACTCGAGCGCGGCGTAGGTGGATTCGCTGCGCCCGCGGAAGACGCCGATCTCGCGCAATTCGAGCGGCTTTTCCATTGCGTGCTCGAGATGCTCGGCCTCGATGACCCGTTCCTCGACCCATTCAAGCGCATCGTCCAGTTCCCCGAAGGTCTGGATGTGGCTCTCCGACTTCACCAGCCCGACCTGGTCGAAGTACTGGCGCATGTCCTGGCCGCTGGGCACGTTGGCCGGCAGCTGGCTGAAGATCAGGAAGGCCCCGCGTTCGCTGAGCATCGCCTCGATCTGCTCGAGCATGTGCACCGCGGTGAAGTCCACCGACTGGACGCGGCGCATGTCGAGGATGATGTAGTTGCGCACCTTCAACTCGGGCTCGAGCGTCGTGTAGAGCTGGTCGGTGGTCCCGAAGAAGAGGCTGCCCTGCAGTTCGAAAATCGCAGTCTGGTCGCCGCGTTTTTCGAGGATGTCCATTTCGTCCGCAAGGCGCACCCGCTTGGAAAACACCTGGTTGCCATAGGACTTGCGGCGGACGATCGACCCGCGGATCTGTTCGCGGATGAACAGCATGACCGCCAGCGCGATGCCCGCACCCGACGCGGCGATCAGGCTCACGGTGAGCGCCACCGCGATTACCGCGATGATCACGAAGAAATCAAGGATCGTGGCCCGCGATTTCAGAAGGTGCAGGCTGTCGAGGTCGATCATGCGCACGCCGATCACGATCAGGATGCCGGCCAAGGCGGCAATCGGCACCCAGGCGATGAAATTGCCGAGGATGAGAAAGGCGACGAGCGCCAGGGCGCCCTCGGCCAGTCCTGAAAGGCGGGTCTGTGCGCCGCTCGACATGTTCACCAGCGTGGCGCCCATCTGCCCGGCGCCCGGCACGCCGCCGATGAACGCAGACGCGAGATTCCCAAGCCCCTGGCCGACGAGTTCCCGGTTCGAGTTGTGCCGGGACCGGGTAAGTGCGTCGAGCACGACGCAGGTCTTGAGGGTGTCGATCGAGAGCAGCACGGCGAGCGTCGCCGCGGGAACCACGAGACGTGCCAGGGTGTTCATGTCCAGGCTTCCGATCGCCTTCCAGCGCCCGGCGATCGCGTCGCCGAAGCTTGCTCCGGAGCCCCCGAGCGGTCCGACGACCAGGCCGTTGCCTTGCAGCGCGTATAGCGCCGGGTCCGCCAGGCCGAGCCCGAAATAGGCGAGCACGCCGGCGACCAGCGCAAGGATCGCCGCTGGGACGGCTTTCGTTACCAGCGGCGCCGCGACCATGACCACCACGGTGACGGTGCCGACCACGACGCCCTGCCACTGCCAGAGCGAAGGAGAAAGGAGGCCTTCCAGGAGGTGCGCCTCCTTGGGCAGCCCGAGGAACTTCGGCACCTGGCCGATGATGATGATCAGGCCTACACCGCTGAGGTAGCCGCTGACGACAGGGAAGGGCATGTACTTGATCAACCGGCCCAGGCCGACGGTGCCGAATGCCAGCTGCAGCACACCACAGACGAACCCCATCAGCGTCAGCATCAGGACCACTGCTTCCGCGGCTATGCCTTCCTGGGTCAACTGAATCGCAAGCGCGGCCAGCACCGCCGCCGCCGGGGCGCAGGGCGCGGTGATCAGCCGGTTGGTCCCGCCAAAGGCACCGGCGATCAAGCCCAGCGCGGTAACGCCGAGGATCCCGGCGATCGCACCCTGTGCGGCATAGGTGCCGCCCAACGGCGAGAAGATCGTGACGCCAAATGCAATCGCGGACGGGAGGGCGACCAGCATGGCCGCCAAACCGCCCCACAGGTCACCGGCGAGGCTGTCGGTTTTTATTTTCTGCATGTCAGGACGCCAAGGCTGGCCCGTTTTTATCTTGGCCTCCAGTCTCTGCGGGATCCTGCCCCGGGGTATTGACGAGGATCAAAGTGCGGCGGAATCCACCCGCTAGATTGGGCATGCAAGTCGACCAGGGGCGGGTCGCGACTCGCACCAAGAAGAAGGAAGAACAAGCCATGTCAAGGTTCGTGAGCAGGTTGATCGCCTCGATTACGCCTCGAAGCGACGACTATTTCACCCTCTTCAACGAGCTGACCGCATGCACGGTGCGCGGTGCGCGACTGCTCGCGAAGATGAGTTCGGCGCAGGACCCGGCCGCGTTCGAGCAGGTGTTCGCCGACATCCAGAAAGCCGAAGGCGAAGCGGACGCGGTTACCCGCAGCATCTTCATGAAGCTGCACAAGTCGTTCATCACGCCGTTCGATCGCTGGGAGATCAAGGACCTGGCCAAGTCCCTGGACGACATGATCGATTGCATGGAGGACATCCCCCAGCGCGCCAAGCTCTATGGGCCGGGCAGCTTCACGCCGGAGATGGCGGCGCTCGGCCAGATTACGCTGCGCGCCACGCAAAAGGTCGAGGAGGCCGTCGCCCTGCTGTCGGACATGCACAACTCCGAACGCATCCTCACGATCTGCCAGGAGATCGGGGACATAGAAAGCGAGGCCGACCGCGTGATGCGCGCCGGGATGGAGCGCCTGTTCTCGGAAACCACCGAGGCCCGCAGCCTGATCCGCAACAAGGAACTCTACGAATTGTTCGAGGAGGCGGTGGACCGCAGCGAGGACGCGGCCGACGTGATCCACGGCGTCGTGCTCGAGCGCATATGATCGACCCGGTCTTTGCGGCCATGGTGATCCTGATCGGGCTGGCATTGCTGTTCGATTTCATGAACGGCTTCCACGATTCGGCCAACTCGATCGCCCTGATGGTCTCCACCCGGCTGCTGACCCCGCAGGTCGCCGTGGTCTGGGCGGCGTTCTTCAACTTCATTGCTTTCCTGTTCTTCGGCCTGCACGTCGCGAACACGGTCGGGGCCGGGATCGTGTCGCCGGCGGCGGTCGACAACAGCGTGATCTTCGGCGCACTGGCCGGCGCCACAGTGTGGAACGTGGTCACCTGGTGGTTCGGCATTCCCTCGTCCTCGTCCCACGCGCTGGTCGGCGGGCTGGTGGGCGCGGGGCTGGCCAAGGCCGGCCCGGGGGTGATCCTGGCACCGGGTGTCCTGAAGACGACCTCGGCGATCGTCCTGTCGCCGCTGCTCGGGCTGGTGCTGGCGCTGGCGCTGTCCATCGCCGTCCTGTGGGCTTTCAGGACTGCGTCGCCCGCGACCACCGAGGGAAAGTTCAACCGGGCGCAGTTCATTTCGGCTTCGCTCTACAGCCTCGGGCATGGCGGCAACGATGCGCAAAAGACGATGGGCATCATCGCCGTCCTGCTTTTCGCCAACGGCTACATGGAGGGCGGGTTCCGCGTCCCCTTCTGGGTGGTGATCACCTGCCATCTCGCGATTGCGCTGGGCACCTTGTTCGGCGGGTGGCGCATCGTGAGGACAATGGGCATGGGCATCACGCGGGTGCGACCTTCGGGCGCGTTCAGCGCGCAGACGGCCGGGGCGGCGACGCTCTTTCTCGCGACCTACCTCGGGATCCCGGTGTCGACCACGCACACGATCACAGGGTCGATCGTCGGCATCGGGATGTCGCGGCGAATGTCGGCGGTGCGCTGGAACGTCGCGATGCGCATCGTCTGGGCCTGGGTGCTCACGATTCCCGCCTCCGCGCTGATCGCTGCGCTGTTCTGGTCCCTGGGCCGAATGTTCCTGAAGTAGGGCCCGGCGGCCCCGGCTACTTCTTCTTGGTCATCAACTGGGCATCCTCGACGACCTTGAACGGGTTGCCGCTCCAGAGAATGCTCGCATAGAAGAACTTCTCGATCTTGGCCTCGGTCAGGGCCTGCCACTGGTAGGAGTTCAGCCGGATCAGCTGCCCGGTCATGCCCATGTCGCCGATGATCGTGAACATCGCCTCCTGGATGCCCGGCTTCTGCGGCGGCTTGTCCCAGGTGATCTCGTCGATCCTGGCGATCGACTTCTGTGCCTCCCCGGGGTAGACGTCGAACGTACCCTGGCAGCCGTCCATGCTCTTGACCATGCAGGCGAGGCGTTGTCCTCTTGGTGGCATTGCAAATTCCTCCCTAAGGACAGGGATTCTACAAGGATGGGGGGCCGGGGGAAACGCTGGTTTCCCCCGGGATCCCGTTATGCCGCCATCAACTCGCGCAGTACGTAAGGCAGGATCCCGCCGTGCTTGTAGTAGTCGACCTCGATCGAGGTGTCGATTCGAGACAGCACTTTGACCTCCTGCCGGGTCCCGTCGGCACGCTTGATGACGAGCGTGAGTTCCTGCTGCGGATGGATATCGTCGAGGCCCAGCACGTCGATCTGCTCGTCGCCCTTGATGCCGAGCGACTGCGCGCTGTCCGTGCCCTTGAACTGCAGTGGCAGCACGCCCATGCCGACCAGGTTGGAGCGGTGGATCCGCTCGAAGCTGCGCGCGATCACCGCCTTGACGCCCAGCAGGAACGTGCCCTTGGCCGCCCAGTCGCGCGACGACCCGGTGCCGTATTCCTCGCCGCCGAAGATCACCGTCGGCGTCTTGTCGGCAATATATTTCATCGCGGCGTCGTAGATCGGCAGGCGCTCGCCCTTGTAGAGCGTCATGCCGCCTTCGGTGCCTGGCAGCATGAGGTTCTTGATGCGCACGTTGGCGAACGTCCCGCGCATCATCACGTCGTGGTTGCCACGGCGGGCGCCGTAGCTGTTGAAGTCGACCACCGAGACGTCGTTCTCCTGCAGGAAGATGCCCGCGGGCGAGGTCGGCTTGATGCTGCCGGCCGGCGAGATGTGGTCGGTGGTCACCGAGTCGCCGAACACGCCGAGGATCTTCGCTCCGGCTATGCCTTCGAGCCTGGCGGGTTGCATGCCGAAGTCCTTGAAGAAGGGCGGCTCGGCGATGTAGGTCGATGTTGGCCAGGTGTAGACCTGCCCTGAGGGCGCCGGGATGTTCATCCACAGCGGGTTGTCCTTGGTGAAGTCCCCGTACAGGCGGCGGAACGTCTTCGGATCCATGGCGAACTTCATGCAGTCGTGGATTTCCTGCGTGGTCGGCCAGATGTCGCCGATGAAGACGTCCTCGCCCTTCTTGCCCTTGCCGAGCGGCTCGGTCATCAGGTCCTTGAGCATCGTGCCGGCAATCGCATAAGCCACCACCAGCGGCGGGCTGGCGAGGAAGTTGGCGCGAATGTTCGGATGGATGCGGGCCTCGAAGTTGCGGTTGCCCGAGAGCACCGCGGCGCAGACGAGGTCGTTGCCGGTCACCGCCTCTTCGATCGCCTGGGCGAGCGGGCCGGCATTGCCGATGCAGGTCGTGCAGCCGTAACCGCCGACGTAGAAGCCGAGCTTTTCGAGGTAGGGCAAGAGGCCGGCGCGCTCGAGGTACTCGGTCACCACACGGGACCCGGGGGCGAGCGAAGTCTTGATGTGCTTCTTGACGGTGAGGCCACGTTCGACCGCCTTCTTGGCGAGCAGGCCGGCGGCGAGCAGCACGCTCGGGTTCGAGGTGTTGGTGCAGGAAGTGATCGCGGCGATGAGGATGTCGGCCGACCCGACCTCGGTGCCGTCGAACGCCTTGAAGCGCTTGCCGAGGTCTTCGGGCTTCTTGCCGAAGCCGCTCTCGGGCACCGGGGCGGAGAAGAGCTTGGTGAACTGGTTCTTCACGTTCCCGATCTCGATGCGGTCCTGCGGGCGCTTCGGGCCGGCGAGCGAGGGTGCGACTGTGCCGAGGTCGAGTTCCAGCGACTGGCTGTAGTCGATCGCGCCTTTCTTCGGGATGCCGTACAGGCCCTGTGCCTTGAAGTAGGCCTTGAATGCCGCGATCTCCTCGTCCGTCCGGCCGGAGCCCTGGAAGTAGGCGATTGTCTTGTCGTCGACCGGGAAGAAGCCCATCGTCGCGCCGTATTCCGGCGCCATGTTGGCGATCGTTGCGCGGTCGGGCAGGGACAGGGTCTCGGTGCCCTCGCCGAAGAACTCGACGAACTTGCCGACGACCTTGGCCTTGCGCAGCATTTCGGTGATCGTCAGCACGAGGTCGGTGGCGGTGACGCCGCCGCGCAGCATGCCGGTGAGGTTGACGCCGACCACATCCGGCGTGAGGAAATACACCGGCTGGCCGAGCATGCCGGCCTCGGCCTCGATGCCGCCGACGCCCCAGCCGACCACGCCGATGCCGTTGATCATCGTCGTGTGGCTGTCGGTGCCGACCAGCGTGTCCGGGTAATAGATCCCGTCCTTCCTGTGCACGCCGCGCGCGAGGTACTCCAGGTTGACCTGGTGCACGATGCCGATGCCGGGCGGCACGACCTTGAAGGTATCGAAGGCCTGCATGCCCCACTTCATGAACTGGTAGCGTTCCACGTTGCGCTTGAACTCCAGCTTCATGTTGAGGTCGAGCGATTCCTTGCTGCCGTAGTTGTCGATCTGCACCGAGTGGTCTACGACGAGGTCCACCGGTACCAGCGGCTCGATGGTCTTCGGGTTCTTGCCCATCTTGTGGGCGACGCCGCGCATCGCGGCGAGGTCGGCCAACAGCGGGACGCCGGTGAAGTCCTGCAGCACGATGCGGGCAAGCACGAACGGGATCTCGTCGGTGCGGCTTGCGTTCGGCTTCCAGTTGGCGAGCTGCTTCACGTGCGCCTCGGTCACCTTCTTGCCGTCGCAGTTGCGCAGCACCGACTCGAGCACGATCCGGATCGACACCGGCAGGCGCGCCACGTCGATCCCGAGCGCCTTGCCCAGCGCGGGGAGGGAATAGAACTTGCCGGTCTTGCCGGAACTTCCGATCTTGAAGTCCTGGAGCGTGTCGTGCAGGTTATGCGGCATTGAAGCCTCCGTCGTTGATCCATGTGTTTTCGGGACTGCAGCCGGCACCCGGGTGCCGGCCAAGCGTGACTTGCCGCGCGGCCGATTGCTCCGCGGCCAGCCGAGCCATGAGCGTGGCACGCTGCTCGAGCAACGCCG
Organism: uncultured Bordetella sp.; assembly: GCA_964599095.1. Taxonomy (GTDB): domain Bacteria; phylum Pseudomonadota; class Gammaproteobacteria; order Burkholderiales; family SG8-39; genus SZAS-79. The sequence continues at coordinate 32,986 of CAZREB010000031.1, read as the reverse complement.
TGAGCTGCTCGTCGCAGCGCGCGATCGGCGTCGGGTAATTGCGGATCTCGGCCGAGAGTTCCGTGAGGCGGCGTTGGGTTTCGCTCATTCGCTCCTCCTTGGGGAAGTGCCGGCTAGATGACGAACAGGTCGACGAATTCGTTGACCGGCGTCGCCTGCAGTTTCTTCGCGTCCAGGCAAAGGTCGAGTATCTGCTTCTGCTGCCGGGCCGGGAAGCGGCGGGCGAGGTTCGTGCGAAATTTCTCGACCAGCACCGGCATGCCCTCCTTGCGGCGGCGTTTGTGGCCGATCGGATATTCGCAGACGAACTCGCCGAGCTTCCTGCCGTCCTTGAATTCCACCGTCAGGGCGTTGGCGATCGAGCGCTTGTCCGGGTCGTGGTAGTCCCTGGTGAAGGCCTTGTCCTCGACGCAGTCGATCTTGTCGCGCAACGCATCGATCCGCGGGTCCTTCGCGATCGAGTCCTCGTAGTCGCCGGCGGTCAGGCGGCCGAACAGGATCGGCACGGCCACCATGTACTGGATGCAGTGGTCGCGGTCCGCCGGGTTGTTCAGCGGCCCCTTCTTGTCGATGATGCGGATGCAGGCCTCGTGCGTGCGGATCGTGATCTTCCTGATGTCTTCCGGCTTGCGGCCGACGCGCTTCAGTTCCCTGTGGATGTCCATTGCGCACTCCACTGCGGTCTGCGAGTGGAATTCGGCCGGGAACGAGATCTTGAACAGCACGTTCTCCATCACGTAGGAGCCGAAAGGGCGCTGGAACTTGAAGGGCTGGCCCTTGAACAGCACGTCGTAGAAACCCCAGCCCTTGGCCGACAGCACCGACGGATAGCCCATTTCGCCGGTCTTCGAGATCAGCGCGAGACGCACCGCGCGGCTGGTGGCGTCGCCCGCGGCCCAGGACTTGCGCGAGCCGGTGTTCGGCGCATGGCGATAGGTGCGCAGGCTCTGCCCGTCGACCCACGCCTGGGAGACCGCATTGACCACCTCGTCGTAGCTGCAGCCGATCATGTTCGCGACCACGGCGGTCGAGGCGACCTTGACGAGCACTACGTGGTCCAGGCCGACGCGGTTGAAGCTGTTCTCGAGCGCGAGCACGCCCTGGATCTCGTGCGCCTTGATCATGCCGGTCAGCACGTCTTTCATCAGCAGCGGCTTCTTGCCGTTGGCCAGGGCGGTGCGCGACAGCCAGTCGGCCGTGGCGAGGATGCCGCCGAGGTTGTCCGAAGGGTGACCCCATTCGGCCGCCAGCCAGGTGTCGTTGAAGTCGAGCCAGCGGATCATCGCGCCGATGTTGAACGCGGCCTGGACCGGGTCGAGCTGGAACTGGGTGCCCGGCACCTTGGCGCCATTCGGCACGACGGTGCCCGGCACGATCGGGCCCATCAGCTTGGTGCAGGCGGGGTATTCGAGCGCCTCGAAGCCGCACCCGAGCGTATCGATCAGGCAGTAGCGCGCGGTCTCATACGCCTGGGCCGACTTGACGGCGTATTTGGTGGCGTAGTCCGCGATCCTGGTGAGGACGGGTTCGGGTTTCGGTCTGACGTTCGAGATGTGGGCTGACATGGCCTTGGCAGGGTGATTTCAGAAGAATACCGGCACGATGCCGTGCCGGTGCAGGAGGTCGAGCAGTTGCACGAAAGCGTAGGCCCAGAGATACCACATCGCGTCGAGGATGCCCTGGCGGACTTTCCTTGGCGACACGGCGATGCTCTCGGGTTCGGAATAGAGCGACCAGTCCGGGAGCCATCGCGGCGTGGCGTCCCGGTAGCGGCGGTAGGCGTCGCCGAAGATCTCCTCGAGGCGCTTCTCCTCGTTCGAGACGACGGCCGGGTAGAGGGCGGCGAACATCACGAGCAGCACGAGCGGCAGCAGCGGCAGGCGCACGGCCAGCCCGAAACCGATCACGCCGAGGAAGCTGCCGACGTAAAGCGGGTTGCGCACGATCGAGTACGGGCCGGTGGTCGTCAGCACGCCGTCCTTGGTTCCGCCGATGAATGTGAGGCACCAGACGCGCCACAGGCAACCGGCCACCATCAGCACGTAGCCGCCCAGCCGGAACATTTCGCCGGCCGGTCCCTGCATGAACTCCGGCGGCGCGCCGAACAGGACATAGGCGAGCGACGCGGCGAGGATCGCCCGCGACCACTGGATGCGGTGGCCGGCGAAATGCCGCGCTATCGCCGTTGCCAATGCCTACGCCCTGAAGGTGTACTCGGCACCGCCGGATCTCGGCGCGTTCCGGGCTTGGGCCGGCGCGGTGCGCTCCTTTGCGTCCTTGTCCCACCAGATGCCGCGCCCGGCCCGTTGCGAAGCGGCTTCCTCGGGATGCTGCGCCATGTAGTCCCGCAGGAAAACGGTGGCTTCGGACTCGTACTCCGTGATGTTGAGCGCCTTGCGCACGAACTTCACCAGGCTGGATTGGGCCACGGGCATGCTCCTATTTGCGGTTCCGCAGCGGAATCCACTTCGTGTTTTCCGGCCCGGTGTAATTGGCCGCCGGCCGGATGATCTTGCCGTCGATGCGCTGCTCGATCACATGCGCCGCCCAGCCGCTGGTGCGGGCGATCACGAAGATCGGGGTGAACATCGCGGTGGGAATTCCCATCATGTGGTAGCTCACCGCGCTGAACCAGTCGAGGTTGGCGAACATCTTCTTTTCGCGCCACATCACCGCCTCCAGCCGGTCGGCGATGTCGAAGAGTTTCATGTTCATCTTCGTCTTCGACAGGCGCTGGGCGACTTCCTTGATGACCTTGTTGCGCGGGTCGCCGACAGTGTAGACAGGGTGGCCGAAGCCGATGACGATTTCCTTGTTCTGGATGCGGCGGATCGCATCGGCCTCCGCGTCGTCCGGGCCGTCGTAGCGCGACTGGACTTCGAACGCGACCTCGTTGGCACCGCCGTGCTTGGGTCCGCGCAGCGCCCCGATGCCGCCGCAGATCGCGCTGTACATGTCGGAGCCGGTGCCCGCAACGACGCGGCAGGTGAACGTGGAGGCGTTGAACTCGTGCTCGGCGTAGAGGATCAGAGAAGTGTGCATTGCGCGGACCCACTCTGCCGAGGGCTCGGTGCCGTGCAGGAGCCGCAGGAAATGTCCGCCGATCGAGTCGTCGTCGGTCTCGGTCTCGATGCGCTTGCCGTTGTGACTGTAGTGGTACCAGTAGAGCAGCATCGACCCGAGCGAGGCCATCAGCCGGTCGGCGATGTCCTTGGCGCCCGGCAGGTTGTGGTCGTCCTTCTCGGGCAGCAGCGTGCCGAGCACCGAGACGCCGGTGCGCATGACGTCCATCGGGTGCGCCGACGGCGGGATCCACTCCAGCGCCGCCTTGAGGTTTGCAGGCAGCCCGCGCAGGGCCTTCAGCTTGGCCTTGTAGCCGGCCAGTTCGGCGGCATTCGGCAGCTTGCCATGCACCAGGAGGTACGCCACTTCCTCGAATTCGGCTTCGTCCGCGAAGTCGAGGATGTCGTAGCCGCGGTAGTGGAGGTCGTTGCCGGTGCGGCCGACGGTGCACAGCGCGGTGTTGCCGGCGGTGACGCCTGAAAGCGCGACCGATTTCTTCGGTTTGGGGCCTGCGGGTGCGGCTGCAGCCGGTGCTTCGCTCATCTTTGCTTCTCCGTTGCGTTCGGTGTCGGGTTCAGCCGAGCAGGTGCTTCACGCCGTCGCGCTCCTCGTGCAGCTCCTTGAGCGTGGCGTCCATGCGCTTCCTGCTGAATTCGCTTACGTCCAGCCCCTTGACGATCTCATAGCTGCCGGCCTTGCAGGTGACCGGGTAGCCGTAGAGCACGCCCTCGGGGATGCCGTAACTGCCGTCCGACGGGATGCCCATGCTGACCCAGTCGCCGGCGGGCGTGCCGAGCACCCAGTCCCGCACATGGTCGATCGCGGCGTTCGCGGCGCTGGCTGCCGACGACAGGCCGCGCGCCTCGATGATGGCCGCACCGCGCTTCTGCACGGTCGGGATGAAGGTCGATTCGAGCCATGCCTGGTCGTTGATCATCGGCCAGGCCTTCCTGCCGTCGACCTCGGCCTGGAAGATGTCCGGGTACTGGGTGGCCGAGTGGTTGCCCCAGATCGTCATCTTCCTGACCGACGACACCGCCTTGCCGGTCTTCTGCGCAACCTGGGTGAGCGAGCGGTTGTGGTCCAGGCGCATCATCGCGGTGAACTGCTGCGGCTTGAGGCTCGGCGCATTCTTCATCGCGATCAGCGCATTGGTGTTGGCCGGGTTGCCGACCACCAGCACCTTGACGTTGCGGTCGGCGACCTTGTCGAGCGCCTGGCCCTGGGGCCCGAAGATCTTGCCGTTTGCCTCGAGCAGGTCCTTCCTTTCCATGCCCGGCCCGCGCGGGCGGGCGCCGACGAGCAGCGCGACGCCGACATCCTTGAAGGCCACCATCGGGTCCGAGGCCGCGACCATCCCGTGCAGCAGCGGGAAGGCGCAGTCGTCCAGTTCCATCATCACGCCCTTGAGCGCCTTCTGGGCCTTCTCGTCGGGGATTTCGAGCAACTGGAGGATGACCGGCTGGTCCTTGCCGAGCATTTCGCCGCTGGCGATGCGGAAGAGGAGGGCGTAGCCGATCTGGCCGGCGGCGCCGGTGACTGCGACACGTACGGGGGCTTTGGACATGACGGATGCTCCGGAGGGACGTTGCCTGGCTGGCAGTGGGAAAGCGGGGCGTGTGAACGCCGGGATCTTAAGCGTGCACGCCGGCTTGCGTCAACTCGTCTTGTGTCTTTTATAAGACAAATGACACTAGATAGACGACTGCCGGCAACTGTGCTCAAATCGCCGCGATGCGCTCGCCCACTTTCAGCCCGCTGTACCGGCAGATCAAGGCCCTGTTGCTCGAGGAACTGCGCTCGGGCGCCTGGCGCCCGGGCGAGGCGATCCCGAGCGAAATGGACCTCGCCAGCCGCTACAAGGTCAGCCAGGGCACGGTGCGCAAGGCGATCGACGAGCTCGCCGCCGAGAACCTCGTCGTCCGGCGGCAGGGCAAGGGCACCTTCGTCGCCACGCACGGCGAGCGCCAGGTGCGCTTCAGGTTCCTGCGCCTGGCGCCCGACTCGGGCGAGCCCGGCTCGGTCGAGCGCCGACTGCTCGAATTCAAGCGCGCCCGCGCGAGCGCGGACGTTGCCCGCATGCTCGAATTGAAGGCGGGCGACCCGATGGTCATGATCAAGCGCCTGCTCGTGTTCGGGGGCGATCCGGTCGTGCTGGAGGAAGTCTGGCTGCCAGGCACGCTGTTCAAGGGGCTCACGGCCGCCGCGGTGTCCGAGCACCGGGGCGCGCTGTACAACCTGTTCGAAACGCAGTTCGGCACCCGCATGGTGCGCGCCGAGGAGAAGCTGAAGGCCGCCGCAGCGGACAAGTCGAATGCCGAACCGCTGCGCGTCGAACCCGGCCATCCTTTGCTCGCCGTGGAGCGCGTGTCGTACACGTATGCGGACAAGCCGGTCGAATGGCGGCGCGGCCTGTACAAGACAGACCGCTATTTCTACAAGAGCGAGCTCGGATGAACACGGCGCATGCCTGCGCACTGCTGCATCCGCGCCAGCGCACGCGCTCCGGCGCTATAATTGCCAGCCCGAGTCTGACCGCCTGCTTCGGGAAACCGGGGCTGGCTCCCATCACGGTTCAACGACATGTCCACCGTCGCCACTAAGAAGAAAAGACCGGTTTACCTCAATCTCGTCCAGATCCGGCTGCCCCTGCCCGGGTTCGTGTCGATCCTGCACAGGATCAGCGGCGCACTGCTGTTCCTGGCCGCAGTCTGGCTGCTGTTCATGCTCGACCGGAGCCTTGCGTCCGAAGCCGGCTTCGAGTCGGTTCGGCGTTACGCGGGCTTCCCGCTGGTCAAGCTCGGCCTGCTCGGCCTCGTGTGGGCCTACTGCCATCACTTCTGCGCCGGGATCCGCTACCTGTTCCTCGACCTCGACAAGGGCGGCGACCTGCCGACCGCGCGCCTCACGAGCTGGATCGTGCTGGCGGTGAGCCTCGGCCTGACGGCGATCCTGGGAGCGAAGCTATGGTGAACCGCGTCATCGTCGGCGCGCATTACGGGTTGCGCGACTGGCTCGCACAGCGGATTACCGCGGTGATCATGGCCGCTTACACCGTCATCGTCGGCTGCGTCGTCCTGTCCGGCCCGCCGCTGAACTACGCCGTTTGGAAGGAACTCTTCGGCCGTGGCTGGATGCGCGTTGCGACCCTCGTATTCGCCGCCAGCCTCGCCTGGCACGCCTGGGTCGGCGTGCGCGACATCATCATGGACTACGTCAAGCCGACCGGCATCCGCCTTTCACTCGAGGCGGCGGTTGCCGTAACGATCGCGGGCTACCTCGCGTGGGCCATCCAGATCCTGTGGAGATAAGAGCGTGTCGCTTCCGGTAAGAAAGTTTGACGCCGTCGTGGTCGGTGCCGGCGGGTCCGGCATGCGGGCCTCTCTCGAGCTCGCGCGCGCGGGCATGAAGGTGGCGGTGCTGTCCAAGGTGTTCCCGACCCGGTCGCACACCGTGGCCGCGCAGGGCGGAATCGCGGCGCCGCTTGCGAATTCGACCGAGGACAACTGGCACTGGCACATGTACGACACGGTCAAGGGCTCGGACTATCTCGGCGACCAGGACGCGATCGAGTACATGTGCCGCCGCGCGATCGAGGTGGTCGTCGAACTCGAGCACCTCGGCATGCCCTTCGACCGGCTCGAGAACGGCAAGATCTACCAGCGCCCGTTCGGCGGCCATACCCAGGACTACGGCAGCGCCAAGATGGCGATGCGCTCGTGCGCAGCCGCCGACCGCACCGGCCATGCGATGCTGCACACGCTCTACCAGAGCAACGTCAAGGTCAATACGCAGTTCTTCGTGGAATGGATGGCGCTCGACCTCGTGCGTGATTCCGAAGGCGCGGTCTGCGGCGTGGTCGCCATGGAGATGGAGACCGGCGAAGTCACTATCCTGCAGGGCAAGGCGACGATCCTCGCCACCGGCGGCGGCGGCCGGATCTATGCCGCCAGCACCAACGCGTTCATCAACACCGGGGACGGCCTCGGCCTGGCGGCGCGCGCCGGCATTCCGCTCGAGGACATGGAGTTCTGGCAGTTCCACCCGACCGGCGTCGCGGGGGCGGGTGTGCTGATCACCGAAGGCGTGCGCGGCGAGGGCGGCTACCTCCTCAACAAGGACGGCGAGCGCTTCATGGAGCGCTATGCGCCGAATGCCAAGGACCTCGCCAGCCGCGACGTGGTGTCGCGGGCGATGACCACCGAGATCAAGGAAGGGCGCGGCTGCGGCAAGGATGCCGACCACGTGCTGCTCAAGCTCGACCACCTCGGGCCGGACGTCATCAACCTGCGGCTGCCCGGTATCCGCGAGATCGCGATCAAGTTCGCCAACGTCGACCCGGTGAAGGACCCGATCCCGGTGGTCCCGACCGTGCACTACCAGATGGGCGGCGTGCCGACCAACTACCTCGGGCAGGTGGTCGTGCCGAAGGACGGCAATCCTGAAGTGCCGGTGCCGGGCCTGTTTGCGGTCGGTGAATGCGCCTGCGTGTCGGTCCACGGCGCGAACCGCCTCGGGACCAATTCGCTCCTCGACCTCGTGGTTTTCGGCAAGGCCGGCGGGGAGAGCGCGGTGGCCGAAATCCGCAGGCAGCCGCTGGCGCATCGCGACCTGCCCAAGGATGCAGGGGACTATTCGCTTGCGCGCCTGGCGCGCCTGGATTCGGCCACCTCCGGCGAGCGCGTGTTCGACGTCGGCAACGACCTGCGCCGCTCGATGCAGGCGCATTGCGGCGTGTTCCGTTTCCCGGACATGCTGATCGAGGGCGTGACGCGGATGAAGGAAATCGCCGAGCGCTCGAAGCATACCTACATCGCCGACAAGTCCAAGGTGTTCAACACCGCGCGCATCGAGGCGCTCGAGCTGGACAACCTGGTCGAGACCGCGATGTCGACCGTCGTGTCGGCCGAGGCGCGCAAGGAGTCGCGCGGCGCGCAGGCGCGCGAGGACTTCCCGGACCGCGACGACAGGAACTGGATGAAGCACACCCTGTGGTTCAAGGAGGGCAACCGGCTCGAATACAAGCCGGTCCACCAGAAGCCGCTGACGGTGGAGGCCTTCGAGCCCAAGGTTCGCACCTACTAGGCCGCAGGCCCGGACGTACAAACAGGAGCAGCGCCAGCCATGCGTTTCAGCATCTACCGCTACGACCCCGACAAGGATTCCGCCCCGCGCATGCAGGATTACGAAGTCGCGCTCGAGCCGACCGACCGCATGCTGCTCGACGCGCTCACGCGGATCAAGTCGCAGGACGACTCGGTGTCGTACCGCCGCTCGTGCCGCGAGGGGATCTGCGGCTCCGACGCGATGAACATCAACGGCAAGAACGGCCTTGCGTGCATCACCAAGCTGGCCGACCTGCCCGAGCAGGTCACGCTGCGGCCGCTGCCGGGGCTGCCGGTGATCCGCGACCTGATCGTCGACATGACCCAGTTCTTCAAGCAGTACCACTCGATCAAGCCCTACCTGATCAACGACGAACCGGCGCCCGAAAGGGAAAGGCTGCAGTCGCCAGAGGACCGCGAGGAGCTCAACGGCCTGTACGAATGCATCCTGTGCGCGTGCTGCTCGACCTCGTGCCCGTCGTTCTGGTGGAACCCGGACAAGTTCGTCGGCCCGGCCGGCCTGCTGCAGGCCTACCGGTTCATCGCCGACACCCGCGACCAGGCGACCAGCGAAAGGCTGGACAACCTCGAAGATCCCTACCGGCTGTTCCGCTGCCACACCATCATGAACTGCGTCGACGTCTGCCCGAAAAACCTGAATCCGACGCGTGCGATCGGCAAGATCAAGGACATGATGGTCAAGAGGGCCGTCTAGCCGGGCGCCCGATGACGGATTCCGCGCCCGACGCCGCCGCGCAACGCCGTCTCAAGTGGAAGTGCCGGCGCGGCCTGCTGGAGCTGGACCTCGTGCTGGAACGATTTCTGCAACATTCGGCCGGTAGTCTGGACGCGAAGTCGCTGGACCTACTGAACGAACTGCTTGACTACCCGGACAATGACCTGTGGGATATCGTCAACGGCCGCAGCGAAGGCTATGCCCCCCGCCACAAGCCCTTGGTGGAGGTACTGCGCGCCAGCTGAGCGCGCGCGAGTTGAACCGCGACACCTAGATACTGGAGAAGCCCCTTGGACAAGAAAGCCACACTGACACTCGCCGACGGCAAAACCCTCGACTTTCCGGTCCTGTCCGGCTCCATCGGCCCGGAGGTCATCGACATCCGTACGCTGTACGGCAAATCCGGGATGTTCACCTATGATCCGGGCTTCCTTTCCACCGCGAGCTGCAATTCGAGCATCACCTACATCGACGGCGATGCCGGCGTCCTGCTCTATCGCGGCTACCCGATCGAGCAGCTCGCGCAGCATTGCGACTTCCTCGAGACCTGCTACCTGCTGCTGAACGGCGAACTGCCGAACGCGGCGCAGAAGGGCGATTTCGACACCATGGTCATGCGGCACACGATGGTGCACGACCAGCTCAACCGCTTTTTCACCGGTTTCCGGCGCGATGCGCACCCGATGGCGGTGCTGGTGGGCGTGGTCGGTGCGCTGTCGGCCTTCTACCACGACTCGCTCGACATCGCGAACCCTGAGCACCGCAAGATCTCGGCGTTCCGGCTGATCGCCAAGCTGCCGACCATCGTCGCGATGGCCTACAAATACAACTGCGGCCAGCCGTTCGTGTATCCGCGCAACGACCTGACTTACACGGCCAATTTCATGCGCATGATGTTCGCGGTGCCGGCGGAGGAATACAAGGTCAACGACGTGCTGGTCAGGGCGCTCGACCGCATCCTGATCCTTCACGCCGACCACGAGCAGAACGCCTCGACGTCCACGGTGCGCCTGTCGGGGTCTTCCGGCGCAAACCCCTTTGCCTGCATCGCCGCGGGCATCGCCTGCCTCTGGGGCCCGGCGCACGGCGGCGCGAACGAAGCCGCGCTCAACATGCTCGAGGAAATCGGCGACGCCTCGAAGATCGGCGAGTTCATCAAGCAGGTGAAGGACAAGAACTCCGGCGCCAAGCTGATGGGCTTCGGGCACCGCGTCTACAAGAACTACGACCCGCGGGCCAAGCTGATGCGCGAGACCTGCTACGAGGTCCTCGGCGAGCTGGGCCTCGAGAACGACCGGCTGTTCAAGCTGGCGATGGCGCTCGAGAAGGTGGCGCTCGAGGACGACTACTTCGTCAGCCGCAAGCTCTACCCGAACGTCGATTTCTACTCCGGCATCGTGCAGCGCGCGCTCGGCATCCCGGTGTCGATGTTCACGTGCATCTTCTCGCTTGCGCGCACCGTGGGCTGGATCGCGCAATGGAACGAAATGATCTCCGATCCCGAGCAGAAGATCGGCCGGCCGCGGCAGCTGTACCGCGGAGCCGCCCGCCGCGAGGTGAAGCCGCTCGACCAACGCTGACCGGGAGCCGGCCATGATGAAGCAAATGCTGGGCAACTCGTACCTCTTCGGGGGCAACGCGCCCTTCATCGAGGAGCTCTACGAGCAGTACCTGGTGAATCCGGGCGCGGTGCCCGAAGGCTGGCGCGAATATTTCGACCAGATGCAACTGATGCCCGGCGCCCAGGGCAACGGGGACAGGGACGTCGCGCACGCGCCGGTGGTCGAATCCTTCGTGCAGCGTGCCAAGGCAGGCCAGCTCGGCGGCAACCGCGCGCCGGTCGCGTTCGCCACGCACGAGCGCCTCCAGGTCGCCGCGCTGCTGCTGGTCACCTCCTACCGGATCGCGGGCTCCCGCTGGGCCACGCTCGACCCGCTGAAGCGCATGCCGCGGCCGCCGGCCCCGGAACTGGAGGCGGCGTACTACGACCTGAGCGAGGCGGACCTCGACCTCGAGGTCAATGCGGGCTCGTTCGTGAGCCTCGAGCGCTGCACCCTGAGGACGCTGATCCAGGCCCTGCGCGACACGTACTGCGGCAACATCGGCTTCGAGTACATGTTCATCGGCGAGCGCACGCAGCGCCTGTGGATCCAGGAGCGGATCGAGCCGGTGCGCGCGACGCCGAAATTCTTGCCCGAATACCAGCGCCGCATCCTGCTGAAGCTGACCGAGGCCGAGACGCTCGAGAAATACCTGCACACCCGCTTCGTCGGGCAGAAGCGCTTCTCGCTCGAAGGCGGCGAAAGCCTGATCCCGATGGTCGACGAGCTGATCCAGCGCGCCGGCGCGTCCGGCGTGCAGGAGATCGTGATCGGCATGGCCCACCGCGGGCGCCTCAATGTGCTGGTCAACGTGCTGGGCAAGATGCCCGAGGAGCTGTTCTCCGAGTTCGAGGGCAAGCACAGCAACGAACATACGTTCTCCGGCGACGTGAAGTACCACAAGGGCTTTTCGTCGGACATCACGACGCCGGGAGGTCCGGTGCACATCAGCGCCGCGTTCAACCCGTCGCATCTCGAGATCGTCAACCCGGTGGTCGAGGGATCGGTGCGCGCGCGCCAGCGCCGCCGTGACGACAAGACCGGCGACCAGGTGCTGCCGATCCTGATCCACGGCGACGCCGCGTTCGCCGGGCAGGGCGTGGTCATGGAAACCCTGAACCTCTCGGGCACCCGCGGCTACGGCACCGGCGGCACGGTGCACATCGTCGTCAACAACCAGATCGGGTTCACCACTTCCGACCCGCGCGACGCGCGATCCACGATCTATTGCACCGACGTGGCCAAGATGGTCGAGGCGCCGATCTTCCACGTGAACGCCGACGACCCCGAGGCGGTGCAATACGTGACCCAGCTCGCCCTCGATTTCCGCAGGCAGTTCCACAAGGACGTCGTGATCGACATGGTCTGCTTCAGGAAGCTCGGCCACAACGAGCAGGACGAGCCTTTCATCACGCAGCCGCTGATGTACAAGAAGATCGCCCAGCACCCGGGCACGCGCAAGGTTTATGCCGACAAGCTCGTCACCCAGGGTGTCATCAGGCCCGAGGAACCCGACGAGATGATCAAGAAGTTCCGGGCCGACCTGGACGCCGGCAAGCACACGTCGAATCCGGTGATCTCCAACTTCAAGAGCAAGTTCGCGGTCGACTGGGTGCCTTTCGTCGGTGCGAAATGGACCGACGCGGCCGATACGCACGTACCGCTGGCGCAATTGCAGCGCCTGTCCGAGGCCCTGACCACGCTGCCGCCCGGGTTCAAGGTCCATCCCACGGTGGAACGGCTGATCACTGCGCGCAAGCAGATGGGCGAAGGCAAGCTGCCGGTGGACTGGGGGATGGCCGAAACGCTGGCCTATGCTTCGCTGGTGGCCAACGGCTACAACGTGCGCCTGTCCGGCCAGGACTCCGGGCGCGGCACTTTCGCGCACCGGCATGCGGTGCTCCACGACCAGGATCGCGAGCGTTGGGATTCCGGGACCCACATCCCGCTGAACAACATCTCCAAGGACCAGGGCGACTTCGTCGTGATCGACTCGGTGCTTTCGGAAGAGGCGGTGCTCGGCTTCGAGTACGGCTATTCGACCGCGGAGCCGAACGAACTGGTGATCTGGGAGGCGCAGTTCGGCGATTTCGCCAACGGAGCGCAGGTCGTGATCGACCAGTTCATTTCCTCCGGCGAAGCCAAATGGGGGCGCGTCTGCGGCCTGGTGATGCTGCTGCCGCATGGTTACGAGGGGCAGGGCCCGGAGCACTCGTCCGCGCGCCTCGAGCGCTACCTGCAGCTTTGCGCCGAGCACAACATGCAGGTGGTGGTGCCGTCCAACGCGGCGCAGATCTTCCACCTGCTGCGCAGGCAGATGCTGCGCCCGTTCAGGAAGCCGCTGATCGTCATGTCGCCGAAATCGCTGCTGCGCAAGAAGGAGGCCGCTTCACCCCTCAAGGACCTTGCCAAAGGCACGTTTCAGACCGTCATTCCGGAGATCGACGCGCTCGAGTCCAAGTCGGTCACGCGCGTGATCGCCTGCTGTGGCAAGGTCTACTACGACCTGCTTGCGGCGCGCCGCGAGCGCCGCCACGACAACGTCGCGGTCATCCGGGTCGAGCAGCTCTACCCTTTCCCGCACAAGCCGTTCGCCGCCGAAATGAAGAAATACCCGAACGCGCACGAAGTGGTCTGGTGCCAGGAAGAACCGCAGAACCAGGGCGCGTGGTACCAGGTCGGCCACTACCTTTCGGAGAACATGCGTGGCGACCAGAAGCTGTTCTATGCGGGCCGCCCCGCATCGGCGGCGCCGGCCGGCGGCTACCTCGCCAGGCACAACGAGCGCCAGATGGCGCTGGTGGAGCAGGCTTTCGGAAAATACAAGTGACGTTAAAAGCGGACGCCTGACGGCGCCGTTTTAACTCGGCGCGTTGGAACGGACAAGGAGCCGTTCAACGCGCCGGTGGTTGTGACAGAAGCCCGGCGCGTTACGCGCCTGTTTTTTACCCAACCCGCGGCGAGGCTGAGCCGGACCCGGGGAAAAACGGAACGGGGAAGCCAATGATCGTAGAAGTCAAGATACCGCAGCTGTCCGAGTCGGTTTCCGAGGCCACGCTGCTTGCGTGGCACAAGAAGGAGGGCGAAGCAGTCGCCCGCGACGAGAACCTGATCGACATCGAGACCGACAAGGTCGTGATGGAACTGCCGTGCCCGGCCGACGGCGTGCTGGTCAGGATCATCAAGAGCGAGAAGGACCTGGTCACCTCCGGCGAGGTGATTGCGCAGATCGACACCGAAGCCAAGGCCAGCGTCGCCTCCGCGCCCAGGGCCGCCGCGCCCGCACCTGCGCCGGCCCCTGCGCCCAAGCCCGCCCCTGCGGCATCCGGTGCGCCGGTCATGCCGGCTGCCCGGAAGATCGCCGCCGAGAAAGGCGTCGACACCGCGGCTATTGCCGGCACCGGGCGCGACGGCCGCGTGACCAAGGGCGACGTATTGCAGGCCGCATCGGCGCCCGCGCCCGCAGCGCGCCCCGCCTCGCATCCTGTATCCGCCGCATTGCCCCAGCCGCCGGCGCCGGTCGACCTCGATGCAATGCTTGCCAACCGCCCGGAGCAGCGCGTGCCGATGTCGCGCCTGCGCGCGCGCATCGCCGAACGCCTCGTCCAGTCGCAGTCCACCGCCGCAATCCTGACGACCTTCAACGAGGTCAACATGCAGCCGGTCATGGACATGCGCAGGAAATACCAGGAGCGCTTCGAGAAGGAGCATGGCGTAAAGCTCGGCTTCATGTCCTTCTTCGTGAAGGCGGTAGTCGCCGCGCTCAAGAAATACCCGGTCGTCAACGCGTCGGTGGACGGCAACGACATCGTCTACCACGGCTACTTCGATATCGGCATCGCTGTGGGCAGCCCGCGCGGCCTGGTGGTGCCGATCCTGCGCGACTGCGACCAGTTGAGCTTCTCCGGAATCGAGAAGAAGATCTCCGAGTTCGGCAGGAAGGCCGCCGACGGCAAGCTGTCGATCGAGGACCTGACCGGCGGGACGTTCTCGATTTCCAACGGCGGCGTGTTCGGCTCGATGCTCTCGACGCCGATCATCAATCCACCGCAGTCTGCGATTCTCGGCGTGCACGCGACCAAGGACCGCGCCGTGGTGGAAAACGGCCAGGTCGTCGTGCGGCCGATGAACTATTTCGCGCTGTCCTACGACCACCGGATCATCGACGGCCGCGAGGCGGTGCTCTTCCTGGTGGCGGTCAAGGAGGCGCTCGAAGACCCCGCGCGGCTCCTGATCGAGGTCTGACATGGCGCAAGTCTTCGACGTCGTCGTCATCGGCTCCGGGCCGGCGGGGTATATCGCCGCCATCCGCGCGGGGCAACTCGGCCTCTCGACGGCCTGCGTGGAAGATTGGAAGGGGCCCGGGGGCGACCCACGCCTGGGCGGAACGTGCCTTAACGTAGGCTGCATTCCGTCCAAGGCGTTGCTCGAGTCCTCCGAGAACTACGAGCGCGTGACAGGGCACTTCAAGGAGCACGGCATCACCGCCACCGGCGTGAAACTCGACCTCGCGACGATGCTCGAGCGCAAGGACAAGATCGTCACGAAGATGACCTCCGGTATCGCCGGCCTGTTCAGGAAGAACAAGGTCACCTGGCTGCAGGGGAGGGGCCGGCTTGCGGGCGGCGGCCCCGACGGCTGGCAAGTCGAGGTCGCCGGCGCGAAAGGCGCCGAGGCGGTGACCGCGAAACACGTGATTGTCGCCACCGGCTCCAAGGCCCGCCACCTGCCCGACGTCCCGGTCGACAACGTGACGATCTGCGACAACGAGGGCGCGCTGTCGTTCGACTCGGTGCCCGAGCGGCTCGGCGTGATCGGCGCAGGCGTGATCGGGCTGGAGCTCGGCAGCGTCTGGCGCAGGCTCGGCTCGAAGGTCAAGGTCATCGAGGCCCTGCCGGCGTTCCTCGGCGCGACGGACGAGTCGATCGCCGCCGAGGCGTGGAAGATCTTCACCAAGACGCAGGGCCTCGACATCGAGCTCGGCATCAGGATCAAGTCGGTGAAGAAGGGCAGGAAGGAAGTCACCGTCGAGTACGAGGGATCCGACGGCGCCGCCAGGAAGCTGGAGTGCGACCGCCTGATCGTGTCGATCGGCCGCATTCCCAATACCGACGGCCTGGGCGCCGCGGAGGCCGGCCTCAAGGTCGATGCGCGCGGCTTCATCGAGGTCGACGGCCACTGCCGCACCAACCTCGCCAATGTATGGGCGATCGGCGACGTGGTGCGCGGCCCGATGCTCGCGCACAAGGGCGAGGAGGAAGGCGTCATGGTCGCCGAGATCATCGCCGGCCAGAAGGGCCACGTGAACTACGAAACGATTCCCTGGGTGATCTACACCGCACCCGAGATCGCCTGGGTGGGCAAGACCGAGCAGCAGCTCAAGGCCGAAGGCGTTGCCTATCGCTCAGGGCGCTTCCCGTTCGCGTTCAACGGGCGGGCGTTGGGCAAGGGCGAGGCCGAGGGCTTCGTGAAGATCCTCGCCGACGAGAAGACCGACCGGGTGCTCGGCGTCCACGCCATCGGCGCGCTCGCCTCCGAAATGATCGCCGAGGCGGTCATGGCGATGGAGTTCTCCGCTTCGTCCGAGGACATCGCGCGGATCTGCCATGCGCATCCCTCGATGTCCGAGGTGATGCACGAGGCCGCGCTCGCCGTCGACAAGCGCTCGTTGAACAGCTAGATGCGCAGCTAGATGCCACCCGAAGGACTGCAGGCGGGCCGGCCGCCGGAGGCGACGCGGCCGGATGCGTGACAGCGCGTTCGAGCACGAGGCCGAGGAGGACCTCGACGACGCCCGCCACGACGTCGTCTCGCTCTACCAGCAGAGCCTCGCCAAGCGCGGTTTCGTTTCCGACGCCGCGCAGTGGCGGGCGGTGGAGCGGCTCCAGCGCCTCTACGACGAGTGGTCGGCCTACAAGGCGCGCCGCAACACCGCGCTGAAGCGCATGCTGGTGAAGCCGCCGCTGCCCAAGGGCGTCTACCTGTGGGGCGGCGTCGGGCGCGGCAAGAGCTTCCTGATGGACTCGTTCTACCGGTGCGTGCCGCTCATCCGCAAGCGCCGCGTGCACTTCCACCATTTCATGCGCGAGATCCACCGCGAACTGGGCGAGGTAAAGGGCACCGAAGACCCGATCGCGGCGGTCGCCGCGCGCGTCGCCAAGCGCTACCGGCTGATCTGCTTCGACGAGTTCCACGTCTCCGACATCGCCGATGCGATGATCCTCGGCCGCTTCCTCGACCAGGTCATGGAGCGCGGCGTGGTGTTCTGCATGACCAGCAACTACTCGCCGGACGCGCTGTATCCCAACGGGCTGCAGCGGGAACGCTTCCTGCCGACCATCGAACTCATCAAGGGTCGCATGGATGTGCTCGAGGTGGACGCCGGCAACGACTACCGCCGCAGGGCGCTGGAACAGGTGCGCGTCTACCACACGCCGCTCGACGAGGCCTCCGAAGCTTCCCTCGAGCGCATCTTCGCCAACCTCAAGGACGTCGAGGAGGAAACGCACCCGCTCGACGTCGAGGGGCGCGAGATCCCCTACCGCAAGCGCGCCGGGGGCCTGGTGTGGTTCGACTTCGGCGTATTGTGCGGCGGACCGCGTTCGTACACCGACTACGTGGACCTCGCCCGGCGGTTCCATACGGTGATCCTGTCGGGAATTCCTCGCATTTCGGCAAGGAACGCCGATTCGGCGCGCCGTTTCACCTGGCTGGTCGACATCTTCTACGACGAGAGAATAAAACTGATCTGCTCGGCCGAGACCGTGCCGGAGGAGTTGTACATCTCGGGCCCGGCGGGCGAAACTGCGAGCGTCGAGTTCGGGCGCACCGTGAGCAGGCTGACCGAGATGCAGTCGGCCGATTACCTGCAGGCGGAAAAGCCGAGGCATTAGACGAGGAGGCAAGGATGGCGATGTTCAAGGCATACAAGATCACCGAGGTCGACAAGAAGGCGACGGCAGCCTTCACCGAATTCACGCTCGAGCAGCTCGACCCGGGCGAGGTCGTGGTCCGCGTCGCGTACTCGGACGTCAACTACAAGGATGCGCTGGCGGCAACCGGCAAGGGGCGGATCCTGTTGCGCCAGGAATGCATCGGCGGCATCGACCTTTCCGGCACCGTGGAGTCGTCCACCGACGCCCGGTTCGCCAAGGGCGACCAGGTGCTCGCGACCGGTTTCGACCTCGGCGTGAAGCATCACGGCGGCTATGCCGAATATGCGCGTGTGCCGGCCGACTGGCTGGTCAAGCTGCCGCAGGGCCTGAGCCTCATGGAGGCGATGGCATTCGGCACGGCGGGATTCACCGCCGGCCTGGGCATCGTGCGCATGGAGCAGAATGGGCTCAAGCCGGCCAACGGGCCGGTGATCGTCAACGGGGCCACCGGCGGCGTGGGCTCGATCGCGATCGACGCGTTGTCGCGGCTCGGCTACCACGTGGTCGCGCTCACGGGGAAGGAAGCCGAAACG
The DNA here is from genome assembly GCA_964599095.1 of uncultured Bordetella sp. Lineage (GTDB taxonomy): Bacteria > Pseudomonadota > Gammaproteobacteria > Burkholderiales > SG8-39 > SZAS-79. Next base: position 15,013 of record CAZREB010000031.1, on the reverse strand, counting down.
GACTACCTCAAGAATCTCGGCGCCAGGGACGTGATGCTGCGCCAGGGCATTGACCTGACCAAGATCCGTCCGCTGGACCGCGCGCAGTGGGCCGGCGCGGTGGACAACCTCGGTGGCGAAGTGCTCGCGTGGATGGCCAGCGGCATGAAGATCGGCGGGACCATCGCCTCGATCGGCCTCGCGGCCAGCCCGTCACTGAACACGACGGTGCTGCCGTTCATCCTGCGCGGCGTGAGCCTGCTCGGCGTCGACTCGGTCAACTGCCCGATGCCGCTGCGCCAGGAGGTCTGGCGGCGCCTGGCCACCGACATGAGGCCGGCCCACCTGGCCGAGATGACCAGGACCGTCGCGTTCGACCAGTTGCCGACGGTGTTCAATGCGTTCATCGAGTCGAAGGCCACGGGCAGGACGGTGGTGAGTATCGGGGGAGGCTGAGGGAGCCGACCTTCCAATTGAGACTTGGCGAATTTCGCTTTTCCCGGGTCTCCTCATCAGGAACGGAACGTATTTCGCTTTTTCCCGGGTCTCCTCATTTTGAGAAATCCTTCGCTTGCGCGGCGCGCAAGCGTTAGATTTCTCAAAATGAGGAGATCTGAGAAAGTCAAAAGCAGCCAGCAAAGTCAAAACCCGAATCGCCGTTTGCACCGGCAAGACGCAGGAGGAGCTATGCCCACCATCAAGGACTTCCATCGCCGCTCGATCCAGGACCGCGAGGGTTTCTGGGCCGACGAGGCGAAGCGCATCGACTGGCACAAGCCTTTCGGAAAGGTGCTCGACTTCTCGCGCCCGCCGTTCGCGAAGTGGTTCGTGGGCGGCGAAACCAACCTTTGCCACAACGCGGTCGACCGCCACCTTGCCGCGCGCGGCGACCAGAAGGCGATCGTCTGGATCTCCACCGAGGTCGACAAGGAGCAGAGCCTCACGTATCGCGAGCTGCACGCCGAGGTCCAGCGCGTCGCCGCGATGATGCTGTCGCTCGGCGTCGGCAAGGGGGACCGCGTCATCATCTACATGCCGAACACCCCCGAGGCGGTGTTCGCGATCCTCGCGTGCGCGCGGATCGGTGCGGTCCACTCGGTGGTGTTCGGCGGATTCGCGGCCGCCAGCCTCGCGGCGCGGATCGACGACGCCAGGCCTGCGCTGATGGTGACCTCCGACGGCGGCAGCCGCATGGGCAAGCCTGTGCTCTACAAAGCGCTGGTCGACGAATCGATCAAGCTCGCGAAATCGCCGCCGAAGCACGTGCTGATCTTCCGGCGCGGGCTCGACCCGCAGATGCCGGTCGTGCCGGGGCGCGACGTCGACTGGTCCGAGCTGGCGGCGAAGCACAAGGGCGCGCAGGTGCCGTGCACCTGGCTCGAATCGAACGAGCCTTCGTACATCCTCTATACCTCCGGCACCACCGGCAAGCCCAAGGGGGTGCAGCGCGACGTCGGCGGCCACGCGGTGGCGATGGCGGCGTCGATGGAGTACATCTACTGCGGCGGCGCCGGCGAGACGATCTTCACGACCTCGGACATCGGCTGGGCCGTCGGGCACTCGTACATCATCTACGCGCCGCTGATCGTGGGCATGACCAGCATCCTCTACGAGGGCGTGCCGATCCGGCCGGACGCCGGGGTCTGGTGGAAGATCGTGCAGGACTACAAGGTCGGCGTGATGTTCTCGGCGCCGACCGCGATCCGTGTGCTCAAGAAACACGATATTGCGTGGCTGAAGAAGTACGACCTGTCCACGCTCAAGCACCTTTTCCTCGCGGGCGAGCCGCTGGACGAGCCGACCCATGCCTGGATCACCGAGGGCCTCGGCAAGCCGGTCATCGACCATTACTGGCAGACCGAGACCGGCTGGCCGGTGCTGACCTCGATGCCCGGTGTCGAGAAGACCCCGATCAAGTTCGGCAGCCCGTCCTTCCCGGCCTACGGCTACGACCTCAAGCTGCTGCGCGAGGCCGACGCCAGCGAAGCCGGCGCCGACGAGAAGGCTGTCGTCGTCATCGAGCCGCCGCTGCCGCCGGGCTGCATGTCGACGCTCTGGGGCGACGACGAGCGCTTCGTGAAGACCTACTTCTCGACGATCCCCGGCCGCCACCTCTACACGACGTTCGACTGGGGCATCCGCGACAACGACGGCTACTATTTCATCCTCGGGCGCACCGACGACGTCATCAACGTGGCCGGCCACCGGCTGGGCACGCGCGAGATCGAGGAGGCGGTCAACATGCATCCCGGAATCGCCGAATGCGCGGTCGTCGGCGTGGCCGACCAGCTCAAAGGACAATTGCCCATGGCGTTCGCGGTCGTAAAGGACCCGGCGCAAGTGGCGAGCAGCGAAGGCCGCATGAAACTCGAAGGCGAGATCATGCGGACGGTGGACAAGCAGCTCGGCGCGATCGGGCGCCCGAGCCGGGTGCTGTTCGTCACGCTGCTGCCCAAGACGCGCTCCGGCAAGGTGCTGCGCCGCTCGATCTCGGCGCTGGCCGAGGGGCGCGACCCGGGCGACCTGACGACCATCGAAGACCCGGTCTCGCTCGAACAGATCAAAACCGCACTGAAAGGAAAAGCATGAAGAACCGTCCCGCACTGACCCTCGAAGACTGCAGGAAGATTTCCGCGGCGGCCGAAGCCGAGGCGAGGAAGAACAAATGGGAGGTGGCCATCGTGATCCTGGACGACGGCGGCCACATCCTGCACGCGCTGCGCTTCGACGGCGCGACGCCGGCCAACGTGACGATCGCGACCGAAAAGGCGCGCACCGCGGCCCTGACCCGGCGCCCGAGCAAGATGTGGGAGGAGAGGGTGGCCGGCGGGCGGGTGTCGATGCTCAAGATGCCCGGGGTGCTGCCGGTCGAAGGCGGGCTGCCGATCATCGCCGAAGGCACCTGCGTCGGCGCGATCGGCGTTTCGGGCGTGGCCTCGCACGAGGACGCGCAGATCGGCCAGGCCGGCATCGACGCGCTCGGCCTTGCCAGGAACTGAAGCACGAAAGCACACGACACTTTTCCGGGAGGCTCCCATGGCAGAAGGCGTTCCTACAAGGCTGATCGACAACGAGCGCGTGAGGGTGACCGAGTGGCGGTTCGCCCCCGGCGCCGCCACCGGCTGGCATCGCCACGAGCACGACTACGTGGTGGTGCCGCTGTACGACGGCAACCTGAAGATCGTCGAAGGCGGCGAGGAGAAGATCGCCGAACTGAAGAAGGGCGTGCCGTACTTCCGCAACGTCGGCGTCGAGCACGACGTCATCAACGCCAACGCTTTCGAGTTCGCCTTCATCGAAGTCGAGCTGAAATAGGATTCATGAGCATTCATATTCGCGGAGTGGCTTGTTTGCTTGTTTTCAGGCCGATCGAGTTTCCAGAAAAGGAAATTTCTTGACGACCGGGGTCGGCGAGCTCGTCCTCGGGCGTGAAAAGGCGCGCAATGCGCTCGACCTCGCGACGACCGAGCGGCTGATCGCGGAGATCGCCGCAGCCGGCGCCGATCCGGGCGTGCGTGCGCTCCTGCTGCGCGGCGAGGGCGCCGGGTTCTGCGCCGGCAGCGACGTCAAGGAGATGGCTGCGGCTTCGATGGGCGAACGCCTGCGGATCGCCGAGCGCAAGGCCGTGCTGATGCGCTCGATCGCGGAACTGGACAAGCCGGTGGTCTGCGCGGTGCACGGCTTTGCGCTGGGCGGCGGGTTCATGCTGGCCATAGGGTGCGACGCCGTCGTCACGGCTGCGGATGCCGCGTGGCGCCTGCCCGAAGTCGGGCTGGGGTTCTTCCCGCCGTGGGGCATCGAGGCGCTCGCAGGCCGCGTCGGCCCGGCGCGTGCGCGGTGGCTGGTCTGGGGCGCGACCACGCTGTCGGGGTCGGACGCGGTGCGCCTCGGGCTGGCCGAGGAGGAGGTTCCCGCCGGACAGGTGCTGGAGCAGGCGAGGGCTGTTGCCGCGCACCTCGCCGCGCTGCCGCCGCACGCGGTGCAGTCGACCAAGCGCTTCTTCCGCGAAAAGCTGCCGGTGCCGGGGCTCGACGCGCTCGCGCGCGAGGTCTACCGGGAGAATTTCGAGGCCGGCTCGGCCGACTTGGGAAGGATGAAAAGCGGCTTCAGAAGCGGGGCAGGTTGACGAGCTTCGCGCCGGCCGCGCCGACTTCGAGGTAGCCGCCGCCGCTGTACCAGTCGTGCAGCACCCAGCGATCGCAGGTGCGGCCGTCGACATCGACGGTGTGGTGGGCCGGCCGGTGCGTATGGCCGTGGATCAGCCGGTCGCAGCGGTGGCTGCGAAGCGCGTCGCGCACCGCTTCGTCGCTGACGTCCATGATCGTTGCCGGCTTGGCCTTCTTGTCCCTTTCGCTCTGCGCACGCAGTGCCGTCATCCGGTCCCTGCGCGACTGCAGGGGCTCGGCGAGGAAGGGCCCTTGCCACTCTTCGCTGCGGCAGAGCCTGCGCCACGCCTGGTAGGCCGCATCGCCGGTGCACAGCGTGTCGCCGTGCATCAGCAGGGTCCGGGTGCCGAAGAGGTCGATGACCGTCGGGTCGGCCAGCAGCGTCGCGCCCGCCGCCCTGCAGAACTCGCCGGCCAGGAGGAAGTCGCGGTTGCCGTGCATCAGGCTGACCGGCGTGCCGGCCTTCGCGGTATTGGCGAGGAACCCGGCGACGACCGCGTTCAGCGGGTCGGCGAGGTCGTCGTCGCCGACCCAGAACTCGAACAGGTCGCCGAGGATGTAGAGCGCCGTTGCGCCGGGCGCCTCGCGTTCGAGGAAGCCGAAGAAGGCCTCGTTCGCGGCCGGCCGCTCGCCGGTCAGGTGCAGGTCGGAGATGAAGAGGGCGCGCTCCATCGGCAGGGCGCGCCCTGCGGGCCGGCTTACTTGCCGACCACGGAGATCGACTCGATCACCACCTGGGTCTTCGGCACGTCGCCCGGGCCGGTGGCCGCATTGCCGATCTTCATGACCACGTCCATGCCGGAAACGACCTTGCCGAACACCGCGTAGCCGTAGCCCTGCGGAGACTCGCCGGAGTAGTTCAGGAAGTCGTTGTTCTTGGTGTTGATGAAGAACTGCGAGGTGGCCGAGTCGCGCACCGAGGTGCGCGCCATCGCCACCGTGCCGATGTCGTTCTTCAGGCCGTTGGTCGACTCGTTCTTGATCTGCCCGCGCGTGGGCTTCTGGCGCATGTTCGTGTCCATGCCGCCGCCCTGGATCATGAAGTCCTTGATCACGCGGTGGAAGATCGTGCCGTTGTAGTGGCCGTCCTTCACGTACTGCAGGAAATTCTCGACCGATACCGGCGCCTTGGACGCAAAGAGTTCGAGGCGGATGGTGCCCTCGCTGGTCTTGATGTCGACCTGCGGGTCTGCCGCGACCGCATTACCTACCGCGCCGGTCATCGACAGCATGACGAACGGAATCCAGAACTTGGCGAATCTCATGACACTCCTTCAGGCCGGGCCTTCGTAGATGATCTTCCAGCGTGCGCCTTCCTTCATCCAGTACTGGCGCTTGCGCATCGAGTTGGACAGGTTGCTCGAGCGATAGCCCTGCTCGAAGCTGACGACGACGAAGTCGTCCCTGCCCGGGTTGCGGAACATGCTCATGCCGGCGAGGGCGACCTTGACCCATTCCTTGCCGCCGTTGACCTTGCGCTTGTGGGCGGCCCACTGCGCGTAGTTCTGGTCGACGGACTGGAATTTCGCCGAGTAGTGCTTCAGGTACCTTTCGGTATCCAGGCTCTCCCAGTCGGTGCGCCACGATTCGATCGCCTGGGCGAGGGACTTGCGTTCCTCGTCCTGCGCGGCGGCGTCGGCCCACTGGATCTCGTCGGAGATGATGACCGGGGTCAGGCCCACCTGCAGCTCGGCGCTGAGGAAATCGAGGTCGATGTTCGACAGCACGATGCAGCCGTCGCTCGCGCGCGGCGGGCGCACGAAGGTGTCCGACGGCGTGCCGTGCAGCCAGATGCCGTGACCGTTGCGGCCGTGGCGCTTGTCCCATTCGTTCGGGTAGTTGATCGGGAAGGCGCCCGAGCCGTAGAAATCGGCGAGCTTCTTGCGCGGCAGGTTGGCGGTCACGTGATAAACGCCGATCGGCGTCTTCTGGTCGCCTTCGCGCGTCTTGTCGATGCCGCGCTTGCCGAGCGTCACGTAGTAGTCCGAAACGTAGCGCGGCCGGCCCTTGTCGTTCTCGTAGACGTAGAGGCGCGAGCGTTTCGAGTCCACGACGAGCGCATGCGTCTGGTCCGGGCGGAACTGCAGCACGTAGCGGGGGACGCGGCCGGCGGCGGGCCGCTCGCGCAGCGCGCGCAGCCGCATGAGCGCTTCGGCGCGCAGGTCCTCGATCTTTTCGCGCGGTACGTTGCCGGCATTGCCGAAAGTCGTGATCGGCCGCGCGCGCGCCAGGAGCAGGTCGCCGCGGATCAGGTGGGCGAGGCGGTAGTTCGGGTTGGCCTTCAGCAGCGCTTCAACGCGCTCGAGCGCATGGTCGAACTTGCCCTGCTCGATGGCCTCGAAGACCTGGGCGAGCGCCTTCTCGGTGCCCAGGGACGCCGGCTCGCGTGCGGCCGCGGCCGCCGGCAGCGGAAGCAGGAGGAAAAAAGCGGGAAGGCAGGCGCGGAGGAGAGCGGCGACTGCGCCTTTCAATTCGCCACCTTCTCCTGCTGGATCTTCCAGCCGGCGTCGGTCTTCACCAGCACGAGGGTTTTCATGCCGTTGGCGGTGAGTGCATCCGACTTGTAGCGCTGGCGGAAGGTGACGCTCGCCTGCTTGTCGCCCGACATGCTGACCTTCGGGGACTCGACTTCGACCGAGATCGACTTGGGCGCGAGGATCCGCGTGCGGCGGCCCTGCTCCCATTCGGCCCTCGGCTCGCCCTTGGGGGTCTTGAAGTCCTTGGCATAGAAGGCGAGGTAGGCGTCCACGTTGCGCTTGGACCATGCGGCGGCCCATGCGTTCACCATCTGGACGGCTTCGTCGCCGGCGCCGTGCGAGGCGGGCGTTGCGGCCGGCGCCGGGGCCTTGGTTTCGGCCGGCGCCGGGGCCGGCGCAGCGGCCGGCGCGGGCGCCGGCTTCGCAGGCGTCGCCGCTGCAACAGGGGCCGGGGCGGCGGCCGGTGCCGCGGCAACCGCTGCCGGCGGCTTTGCGCCCGCGGCGCCACGCGGCGCGCCACCTACGAGTTCGCGCACCAGCGCCAGCTTGTTTTGCGCCGCCGAATTCGACGAGTCGAGCTGCAGCGCCTTGTCGTAGGCCTGGCTGGCGAGCTTGGAGTACACGTCGCCCAGGTTCTCGTAGGCGGTCGCGTAACTCGGATGCGTGCGGATCGACTGCTCGAGCGAGGCGCGCGCCTTGTCGTACTGCCCCTGCGCGGCATAGATCACGGCGAGGTTGTTGTACGGCTCGGGAAGGTCCGGGTAGTCCTCGGTGAGCTTCTGGAAGATCAGCACGGCTTCCTTGGTGTTGCCCTGCTCGGTGAGGATCAGGCCCTTGAGGAAGCGCGCTTGCGCATCTCGCGGTTTCGCGGCGAGAACCTTGTTGACGCGCTCGAGGGCCTGCTGGTGCTGGCCGGAGCGCAGCATCTGGGCGGCGTCCTGGATGTCGTCGGCCCGCACCGCGCCCGCCGCAAAGGCGATCGAAAGCGCAGCCCAACCCTGCAGCAACCACTTCGCAGGCGTCGTGGCAGACCCGGCTAATTTGAGCATTGTGTTATACTTTTCAAGGCCATACGGAACAAAACTGAACAGGCGGCCATTGTACTCCAGCAGTACCGCAACACCAGCAATTCAACCCCGGTCCGGAACAAATTCTATCGGACACCGGGCGCCCCGCTCCCCGGCAGGGGGATCCGGTCCCCGTCGTCAGGCTGCCAGGCGCACCGCCCATGCTGAGAATCCATAACACCCTGTCCCGAGACAAGCAGGACTTCGTACCGATCACCCCGGGGCGGGTCGGCATGTACGTCTGCGGCATCACGGTCTACGACTACTGCCACCTCGGCCACGGCCGCATGATGGTCGTCTTCGACATGGTGCAGCGCTGGCTGCGGGCCAGCGGGTATGCCGTCACCTACGTGCGCAACATCACCGACATCGACGACAAGATCATCCGCCGCGCGGTGGAGAACCGCGAGACGATAGGCAGCCTGACCTCGCGCTTCATCCGCGCCATGGACGAGGATCTCGCGGCCCTCGGCGTGCAGAAGCCGGATCACGAGCCGCGCGCCACGCAGTACGTACCCCAGATGCAGCGCCTCATCGGCGCGCTGGAAAAGAACGGCCTCGCCTATCGCGCCGCCGACGGCGACGTGAACTACGCGGTGCGCAAGTTCCCGGGCTACGGGAAGCTGTCGGGCAAGTCGCTGGACGAATTGCGCGCCGGGGAGCGGGTCGAGGTCGACACCGGCAAGGCCGACCCGCTCGATTTCGTGCTGTGGAAGGCGGCCAAGGACACCGAGCCCGCGGAGGTGAAGTGGGATTCGCCTTGGGGCCGGGGTCGGCCGGGATGGCACATCGAGTGCTCGGCAATGAGCTGCACGCTGCTGGGCGAAACCTTCGACATCCACGGCGGCGGCCAGGACCTGCAGTTCCCGCACCACGAGAACGAGATCGCGCAGACCGAAGGTGCCACCGGCAAGCCGTTCGTGCGTACCTGGATGCACAACGGCTTCGTGCGCGTCGACGACGAGAAGATGTCGAAGTCGCTCGGCAACTTCTTCACGTTGCGCGAGATCCTTGCGAAGTTCGATGCCGAGGTGGTGCGGTTCTTCCTGCTGCGGGCTCACTATCGGAGTCCCTTGAACCATTCGGATGTGCACCTCGAGGACGCAAAGGGGGCGCTGACGCGGCTTTATACGGCTCTCAAAGGCGTTTCTGCCTCTCCTGTTGCAGTGGATTGGGACGAGCCCCATGCAAAGCGCTTCAAGGCGGCGATGGACGACGATTTCGGCACGCCGGAAGCGATCGCCGTGCTCTTCGACCTAGCCAACGAGGTGAATCGCGGCAACCGCGCACTGGCCGGGCAGCTCAGGGCGCTCGGCGGGGTGCTCGGGCTCCTGCAGCGCGACGCGCAGGCTTTCCTGCAGGCAGGCAGCGACGGCGGACTTGCCGATGGCGAAATCCAGTCGAGGATCGAAGCCCGGCTCGCGGCGCGCAAGGCGAGGAATTTTGCCGAAGCCGACCGGATCCGCGCCGAACTGCTCGCGCAGGGCATCGTTCTGGAGGACGGCGCCGGCGGGACGACCTGGCGCCGAAGCTAACCAAAAATTAGAACGGCCTTGCCAAAGATGGTCAGCTCGACGTGACCTGCCCAAGGATCTTCGGACCAGTAGCTACTTGACGATGGTCCCCAGGTGCTCGCTCGCGCGGCTCGGCTACTAATGTTTGATGGGGCTCTGATTGCAAGTGGAAATGCTGCCATATTTTGACTGACCCCCGCGTGGATACTCGGTTTCATGGTGAAATGCTGCCAAAGACCTTCCCACCCGAGGCCCGCAGAACGCGGGCTTTGTCGTATTAGCCGCTTGCCGAATCAGTCGTCATTGTTCACGAAGCCGATTCTGCGGCGCTTGGGCTCGGGCGGGGTTGCCGGCGGCGGCGCCATGAGTTTGCGGATGGCATCCAGGATGCCGACGATGGCCTGATCGTGGGTGGAGAGCTTGCGCTCCATGCGCGCTTCGAGCTGGTCCAGGCGCCTGGCCAGTTCCTTGTGCCCGGTGAGCAAGTCGCGCAACTGCACGAAGGCGCGCACGACGTAGATCGACACTTCGACGGCGCGCGGCGAGTTGAGCACCGTTGCGGCCATGATGGCGCCGTGCTCGGTGAAGGCGTAGGGGGCATAGCGCCGGCCACCCCAGGCGGGCGAACTTGAGGTCGCAAATTGCGACCTCAAGATTGCAAGCTCCTGATTGGTCAACTGAAACATGAAATCGTCAGGAAAGCGTTCGGCATTGCGCCGCACCTGTTCGTTGAGCCGCTTGGTGGTGACGCCGTAGAGGGCGGCGAGGTCGGCATCCAGGATGGTGCGCTGGGCGCGCATGAGGAGGATGCGGCTGGCGATGGCCTCGATGGCGACCAGGGCGGCGGAGGGCTTCTTGCCGGAGGCGGACTTTCTCGAGGCGCTCATGGGTCTAGCGGCTCGCCTGGGCGAGCACGGTACTTAGAACTTAAACGTCCCGTCCTTGCCGATGATCGTCAGCTCGACGAACGCGCTGCCGTTATGGTCCCGCGGGCCGAAACCGACGATGTAACCGCCGGTGTCGTAGCCGGACATGTTGTCCAGCGCCTGCATGAAGCTCTCGCGCGTGAGCTTCGGCCCGGCGCGGCGCAGCGCCTCGACGGTAGCCTTGGCCGCGATGAAGGCCTCGATCGACGTGAACGAGAAGTCCTTGCGCGCCACGTATTTCTCCATCGCCGCGCGGTATTCGTTCACCACCTGCAGGGACATGCGCGTGTACGGCGGCACCACCGTGGCCACGATCACGCCGGCGCCGTCCTTGCCCAGCTCCTTGGCGAGCTGGTTCGCGCCGGGAAACGAGTTGGACGCCATGAAGGCGGTCGAGCCGCCGCGGCGCAATGCCTTGATCGAGTCCGCAGTGGCCTTGTACAGCGTCGTGAAGATGATCACCTCGGGATTGCCCTTCAGCACCGCCTTCATGCCGGCCTCGATGTCGGGCTTGGCGCGGTCCTTGAAGACGCCGGTCGACACCGGCGCGAGGTTGCGCTTCTTCAGCGCCCGCTCGACCGCGGTGAAGTTCTCGCGGCCGACGACGTCGTCGTAATAGACGATCGCAAAGCGCTTGACCGAAAGCGGCGCGAAGTAGTCGACGATCTTCTCCAGTTCGTCGGCGTAGCTCGCCCGCATGTTGTAGACGTAGCGGTTGTAGACGCGCATCGGGTCGGCGCCGGTGAACGGGCCGAGGAACGGCACCTTGTTCTTTTCGACGAAGGGCAGCGCCGGGCGCGACAGCGTCGCGCTCGCGTAGCCGAACAGCGCAAACACCCCCTCCTCCTCGACCAGCTTCCTGGTGTTGTCGCCGGCGCGCTGCACGACGTTGCCGTCGTCCAGCGTCTGGAGTTCGATCTTGCGGCCGTTGACGCCGCCGGCCTCGTTGACCTTGCGGAAATAGGCCAGCGCCCCGTCCCGGATGTCGATGCCCAGGTCCTTGTTGGCGCCGCTGAGCGGGGCCGACTGGCCGATGAGGATGACGTTCTGCGCAAGGCTGGCGGTGGCGATCAGCGCGAGCAGCGCGCCGGCGAGCAGTTGCTTCATGGGGTTTCCGGTGGGGGTCAGTGCAGGAACTTGCCCCCGCGCCCGATGATCGTGAGATCGACGAAACGCGAGGCGTTGTGGCTGGTGGGCGAAAAGCTCACGGTGAACCCGCCGAGGTCGAGGTCCGTGATCGACTCGAGGCCGCTGATCAGGGTCTCGCGGGTCGGCGTCTTGCCGGCGCGCTTGAGGCCTTCGACGAACACCTTGGCGACCAGGAACCCCTCGACGCTCGAGAAGTTCACGTCGACCCTGGCCTTGGCCGCGATCTCCGAGAATTCGCGCACCACCGGGATCGACTGGCTGTACGGGAACGGGACGACCTGCGAAATCACCACCCCATGCCCGTCGGCCCCGAGCTCGTCGGCCAGCGCCTTGCTGCCGACGAAAGAAACGTTGTGGAACTGGCCGGTGTAGCCCTGCTTCTTCATCGCGCGCACGAACGCGGCGATCGACTTGTAGGCGCTGACCATGACCACCGCGTCCGGCGACTTCGGGCGGATCTCGCCGACGGCCCTGGCCACGTCGACCGAATTGCGCTCGACGGTGGATTTCGCGACGATTTCCCCGCCGCGCGCCTTGACCGCGCGCTCCACGCCGGCGAGCCCGGCCTGGCCGTACGCATCGTTCTGGTAGAAGACCGCGTAGCGCTTCATCCCGACCGTCAGGAGCTGCTCGACGATCTTGTCGGTCTCGTCGTAGTAGCTCGCGCGGACGTTGAAGATGTAGCGGTTGAGCGGGGTGCGCAGCAGTTCGGCGCCGGTGAACGGCCCGATGAACGGGACCTTCGCCTCGTTGAAGATCGGCAGCGCGGCCGCGCTCGTCGGCGTGCCGACGTAGCCGACCAATGCAAACACCCTGCTCTCGTTGATCAGCTTCCTGGTGTTCTCGGCGGCGGTCTTCGGCTCGTACTGGTCGTCGAGCGTGACGAGTTCGATCTTCCGGCCGTTGACCCCGCCCTTGGCGTTCGTGGCGTCGAAATACGCCTTCATGCCGTCGCGCATCTGGATGCCCAGCTGCGCGGCCGGGCCGCTGAAGGCCGCCGACTGGCCGACGGTCACCGTGGTCGGCGTGACGCCCGGGGATTGCGCCAGCGCCACAGTGCCGAAGGCCGCTGCACCGGCCGCCGAGCAGCCGGCCACGGCAAGCGCAAGCAGGTGACGCAACCCGGCGAAGCTCATTGCAGGTCCTCCTCGTGGTTCGTTCCGCGAGGGGATTCTACTCAATAACGACTGCGCGGGGCCTTTGGTTCGTCGCGCCGGCTGCGCTCAGCTCTCGAAGAATTCCTTGACGCGGTCGAACCAGGACTTGGCGCGCGGGTTGTGGCGGCCCGCGTCCTTCTGCGAGATCGCCTCGAATTCGCGCAGCAATTCCTTCTGTCGCTCGGTGAGGTGGACCGGCGTCTCGACGACCACGTGGCAGAAGAGGTCGCCGGGCGCATGGCTGCGCACGCCCTTGATGCCCTTGCCGCGCAGCCGGAAGGTCTTGCCGCTTTGCGTCTCGGCCGGGACCTTGATGCGCGCCGAGCCGTCGAGCGTCGGGATCTCCACGTCGCCGCCGAGCGCGGCCGTCGCGAACGACACCGGCATTTCGCAATGCAGGTCGTCATGGTCGCGCTGGAACACGGCGTGCTGCTTGATGTGTACCTGCACGTAGAGGTCGCCCGCGGGCCCGCCGTTGACGCCCGGCTCGCCCTCGCCGGTAAGGCGCACGCGGTCGCCCTCGTCGACGCCGGGCGGGATCTTCACCGCGAGCGTCTTCTGGTGCTTGACCCGGCCGCTGCCGCCGCAGGCGTGGCAGGGGGTGGGGATCATCTTGCCGGTGCCGTGGCAGCGCGAGCAGGTCTGCTGGATCGAGAAGAACCCCTGCGTCATGCGCACCTGGCCCTGGCCGTTGCAGGTGGTGCAGGTCACCGGCTGGGTGCCGGGCTTGGCGCCCGAGCCCTTGCAGGTCTCGCACTGCGCCATGGTCGGGATGCGGATCTTGGTCTCGAACCCGTGCGCGGCCTGCTCGAGCGTGATCTCCAGGTTGTAGCGCAGGTCCGCGCCGCGATAGACATTGGAGCGGCCCTGGCGCCCGCCGCCGAAGATGTCGCCGAAGATGTCGCCGAACGCGTCGGCAAAGCTGCCGGCGCCCGCGCCGGCGGCGGCGCTCGGGTCGACGCCGGCATGGCCATAGTTGTCGTAGGCGGGCCGTTTCTTCGGGTCCGACAGCACTTCGTAGGCCTCCTTCGCCTCCTTGAAGTGCTCCTCCGCCTTCGGGTTGTCCGGGTTGCGGTCCGGGTGGTGCTTCATGGCGAGCTTGCGGTACGCCTTCTTGATTTCTTCGTCCGAGGCGTCCCGGTTCACGCCGAGGACTTCGTAGTAGTCGCGCTTGGCCATTTTCCCTGTGCTCAAAACGCGAAAGGCGCGGGGCTTTGCGGCCCCACGCCCTGCGCGGTGTGTCCCTGCAGTGTAACGCCTGCCGCTTTACTTCTTGCCGTCTTTGACTTCGGTGAACTCGGCATCGACGACATCGCCATCGTCCTTCTTGCCGCCTTCGGCCTTCGCGCCGCCCGCGCCCGCATTCGGGCCGGCGCCGCCGGCCGCGCCCGCCGCGGCCTGCGCCGCCTGCTGGTCGGCGTACATCTTCTCGCCCAGCTTCTGCGCAGCCTTGGCCAGCGCCTCGGCGCTCTTGTCGATCTTCGCCTTGTCGTCCGACTTGATCGATTCCTCGGCCTCCTTGGCCGCGGCCTCGATCGCCTCCACCTCGGACTTCTCGAGCTTGTCGCCGTACTCCTTGAGCGACTTCCTCACCGAGTGCACCAGCGCCTCGAGCTGGTTGCGGGCGTTGACGAGCTCGAGCGCCTTGCGGTCCTCCTCGGCGTGCGCCTCGGCGTCCTTCACCATGCGCTTGATCTCGTCTTCCGACAGCCCGGAGCTCGCCTGGATCTTGATCTTGGCCTCCTTGCCGGTGGCCTTGTCCTTGGCCGTGACGTGCAGGATGCCGTTCGCGTCGATGTCGAAAGTGACCTCGATCTGCGGCATGCCGCGCGGCGCCGGCGGGATGTCGGTCAGGTTGAACTGGCCGAGGCTCTTGTTGCCCGAGGCCACGTCGCGCTCGCCCTGCAGCACGTGGATCGTCACCGCGTTCTGGTTGTCGTCCGCGGTCGAGAACACCTGCTGCGCCTTGGTCGGGATCGTGGTGTTCTTCTGGATCAGCTTGGTCATCACGCCGCCCAGCGTTTCGATGCCCAGGGACAGCGGGGTCACGTCGAGCAGCAGCACATCCTTGACTTCGCCCTGCAGCACGCCGGCCTGGATGGCGGCGCCGACGGCCACGGCCTCGTCCGGGTTCACGTCCTTCCGCGGGTCCTTGCCGAAGAACTCCTTCACCTTGTCGACGACCTTGGGCATGCGCGTCATGCCGCCCACCAGGATCACGTCCTGGATGTCCGACACCTTGACGCCCGAATCCTTGATCGCGATCCGGCAGGGCTCGATCGTGCGTTCGATCAGGTCATCGACCAGCGACTCGAACTTGGCCCGCGTGAGCTTCATCGCCAAGTGCTTCGGGCCCTTGGCGTCGGCCGTGACGTACGGCAGGTTGATCTCGGTCTGCTGCGACGACGACAGCTCGATCTTGGCCTTTTCGGCCGCGTCCTTGAGGCGCTGGAGGGCCAGCACGTCGCTGCGCAGGTCGATGCCCTGTTCCTTCTTGAACTCGTCGCAGATGTAGTCGATCAGGCGCTGGTCGAAGTCCTCGCCGCCGAGGAAGGTGTCGCCGTTGGTGGAGAGCACC
>CAZREB010000030.1:49728-54633 GCA_964599095.1 uncultured Bordetella sp. | reverse complement strand
GAGCCGGCCGTCATCTGGCCGTACATCATCAGGCCCTTGCGGTCGAGCTCGTTGAAGTGCTCCCACGTGGCCCAATGCGGCACCAGGTTCGAATTGGCGATCAGCACTCGCGGCGCATCTGCGTGCGTCCTGAACACGCCGACCGGCTTGCCCGATTGGACGAGAAGCGTCTCATCGGCCTCGAGCTTCCTCAAGCTCGCGACGATCTGGTCGAAGCACTCCCAGTTGCGCGCCGCTTTGCCTATGCCGCCGTACACGACCAGCTCGTCCGGCCGCTCGGCCACCTCGGGGTCGAGGTTGTTCATCAGCATGCGCAGCGGCGCTTCGGTCAGCCAGCTCTTTGCCGACAGCGTGGTGCCGCGCGGTGCGCGCACCGTTCTCGGTCCGGATTTCGTGGTCATGCGGTCCCCCATACCTGGCGAGCGGTTTCCATCATCACGTCGAGCTTGGCCCACTGCTCCTCTTCGGTCAGCAGGTTGCCTGCGATCCCCGAGGCGAAGCCGCATTGCGGGCTGATCGCGAGCTGGCCGGGATCGATGAAGCGGCTCGCGTCGTCGATGCGCTTCCTGAGTTCGTCCACGGTCTCGACCTTGCCGACTTTCGTCGTGATCAGGCCGAGCACCACGGTCACGCCCTTGGGCACGTAGCGCAGCGGCTCGAAGCCGCCGGCGCGCTCGGTGTCGTATTCGAGCAGCAGGCGGTCGAACTTCAGGCTGCCGAACAGGCGCTCGGCGATCGGATCGTACTTGCCTTCGCGATGCCACATGCTGGCGCGGTTGCCGCGGCAGATGTGAAGGCCGAAGGTCGCCTTGCCCCCGAGGCCGGCGATCACGGCATTGTCGGCGGCGATCGCGCGATCGAGGTTTTTCATCGGGTCCTCGCCGCGGGCGCGCAATCGCTCGAGCGTCGGCGGGTCGACGTAGCCGGTGTAGCTCGGCTCGTCGATCTGCACGTGGCGGCAGCCGGCGTCGACCAGTTCGACGACCATCTGGCGCTGGATCGCCACGACGTCGGCGAGGAAGGCGTCGCCGTCCGGGTAGATTGCGCGCGAGCCGGCGATGTCGCACATCTGGCAGACGCGGTCCGGTCCCATCATCGGGATCTTCACCGGGCGCTTTGCGACCGAAGCGGCGTAGCGATACTCGTGCAACGGAAAACTGTGCACGAGGCGCAGCTTTTCGGTCACCGGCGTCTGGAACGAAAGCACCGCATCCTCGCCTTTCTGGAACGGCGTCTCGGAGGGCGCCCGGTTCTCCGGGTTGGCGCGGAAATTCATCCACGACGTGTTCCACATGTCCCAGCCGGCGACCTCCGAGAAGCTCACCTGCCAGTTCAGCCGCCGGTATTCGCCGTCGGTGACCACCGGCAGGCCGTGCGCTTCCTGTTTGGCGACGATCTCGCGGACCGCAGCATCCTGCGCAGTTTCGAGTTCGTCGCGCGAGAGTTGGCCGGTGGCGTGCCGCATGAACGCGGCCTTGAGGCTTTCGGGACGCAGCAGGCTGCCGACATGGTCGACGCGAATGGTTGTCATGTGAACGTGAATCGGGTTTTGCGAAAGGGTATTTTGTCAGGCTTGGGTGAGGATGTATTCTCTTTGTATCGCAAATCCCCGGACCATTTCATGCGTCGACTGCTCGCTGCCGCACTGTACCTCCTAGCTGCCACCGCTGCGTCCGCGCAGGACTGGCCCGCCAAGCCGATCCGGTTCGTCGTGCCTTGGCCGGCAGGCGGGCTGAACGACTTGATCGCGCGGGCGTTCAACGATCGCGTGTCCAAGGCGCTGGGCCAGACCGTGGTCACCGATTTCAAGGCCGGCGCCGGCGGCCGCATCGGCGTGGCCGAAGTCGCGCGTGCGGCACCCGACGGGTACACGATCGGCATGGGCAACCTCGGTCCGTTGACGATCTTCCCGAACCTCTACAAGAACCTGCCTTACGACGCGAAGAAGGACCTGGTGCCGATCACGATGTTCGCCGCCTCGCCGCTGGTGCTGGTCGTGCCGGCCAACTCGCCGGCAAAGAGCGTCAAGGACCTGATCGGGATGGCCAAGGCGCAGCCCGGCAAGCTCAACTATGCCTCGGTCGGCATCGGCACCGCGCAGCACCTGATCTTCGAGATGTTCAAGAAGAAGGACGGCACGGACATGGTGCACGTGCCGTACAAAGGCACCAACGAATCGCTGCCGCACATGATCGACGGGCAGATCCACGCGATGTTCGACACGCTGCCGCTGATGCTGCCGCAACTCAAGGGCGGGCGCATCAAGGGCCTCGCGGTCACCACGCCCCAGCGCGTACCGCAGTTGCCGGACGTTCCGACGCTGATCGAGTCGGGCTATCCGGAAGTCGACGTGGTCACCTGGTACGCGCTGATCGCGCCCGCCGGCACGCCCAAGTCCATCACCGATCGCCTGTACAAGGAATACACCATCGTCTCGCAGATGCCCGAGGTGCAGAAATTCCTCGCCGAGCAGGGCCTGGTCTATATCCCGAACACGCAGGCGCAATTCGTCGGCCGCATCGATGCAGAGCGAGCGCGCTGGGCGCAGATCATTGCCGAGCAAGGCATCAAGGTGGAGCAGTAAGCGCGGTCGTGGCGAAACCGCACCTGCAGCCGGTAGTCGATCGCTCTGCCTGGCGCGGCGAGGATCTGGCAAAACGCCCGGAGGAGTGGATTTACCGCCTGAGCGACGGCGACCTGCGCGAGATCGATGCGGCGCTGGCGGTTGCCAGGTCCAGCGGCCAGCCGGCTCCCAGGCTTGCGCGCGAAAATTTCCCTCTCGAAGGCCTGGCCGCGAAATTCGAAAGCATTGCCGACGAGGTCAACGACGGGCGGGGCTTCTTCCTCATCAAGGGCCTGCCGATCGAGCGCTACGGCGCCCAGGACGCAGAGTTGCTGATCGCCGGCATCGGCAGCCACTTCGGCAACAGCATTACGCAGAACGCGTTCGGCGACATCATCGGCCATGTGCGCGACATCGGCGCCAAGCTCGGCCAGAAGGACGTGCGCGGTTATGACACCAACTCGGAACTGCGCTTCCACAACGACGAGTGCGACCTCATCGTGCTGCTTTGCCTCAGCCAGGCGCGCTCGGGCGGGCTGTCGTCCATCGTGAGTTCGGCGCAGGTCTTCAATCAGCTGCTTGCCACCCGGCCGGAGACCCTGCCGCAATTGTTCGAGGGCTACACGTTCTCTTTGATGGGCGAGCACCGGCCGGGCGTGTCGCCGGTCTCGGACCACAAGATCCCGATCTATAGCTGGCACGAAGGACGGATGTCCTGCCGCTACACGATCAACACCGTGCTGCAGGCGGCGCACTACACCGGCAAGGAGTTGACCGAGGAGGAGCGCAAGACCTTGTTCGCGCCGCTGGAAGTCGCGCGCACGCCCGGCACGGCGCTCACCTTCGTCCTCGAGCCGGGCGACATCCAGATCGCGAACAACCTCTCGACGCTCCACCAGCGCACCGAATACGTCGACTTCGACGAGCCGGAGAAGAAGCGCCACCTGCTGCGCCTGTGGCTTGCCTCGCACCGGCCGCGGCCGCTGGCGGTGGAATTCGAGGAGCGATTCAACGGCGGCTGGTCCTTCCGCAAGGGCATCCCGGTCACGCGACAGCGCCAGGCGGCCTGACTCCTTCGCGCGCATGCGTTCGATTGCGCGGCGCAGCATGCTGCACATAGAATGGCGGCTTCGAGGGACGACTCGGGGAGTGACACAAATGAAGGCATTCGGATTTGCCATGAAGGCAGTGCTCGTCGCTGCGGCAGCATCGGCAGCGTTTTCCACCGCGGCAGTCGCGCAGGAAAAGGTCATTCTCGGCATCAGCGGCTGGACCGGCTTCGCGCCGCTGTCGCTGGCCGACAAGGCCGGCATCTTCAAGAAGAACGGCGTCGACGTCGAAATCCGCTTCATCGCGCCGGTGCAGCGCTCGGCGGCACTTGCGTCGGGCGCGCTGAACGCCGCGGCGACCACGGTCGACCAGCACATCGTCTGGACCGCGGCCGGCGTGCCTGCGGTGCAGGTGCTGCTGATCGACAAGTCGAACGGCGGCGACGGCGTGGTGGTGCGCAACAACATCAACTCGATCAAGGAACTCAAGGGCAAGACGGTGGCCGTCGACGGTCCGGGCACCGTGCAGCACTTCATGCTCTCGTACATCCTGCAGAAGAACGGCATGTCGATGCAGGACGTGATCCGCTCGACGATGGGCTCGCAGCCCGCGGCGCAGTCGTTCGTGGCCGGGCAGAACGACGCGGCGGTCACCTACGAACCCTACCTGTCCACGGTTCGCGCCAAGCCCGAGGCCGGCAAGATCCTCGTGACTTCGAAGGACTACCCGGTGGTCGTCGACACGCTCGTGTTCCGCAAGGATTTCATCAAGAAGAACCCGAAGACCGTCAAGGCCTCGGTCGACAGCTTCTTCGAGGCGCTCGAGATGATCAAGACGCAGCCGGCGAAGGCGTATGAACTCATGGGCAGCGCGGTCAAGCAGACCGGCGAGCAGTTCGGCAAGTCGGCGGCATTCATCGCCTGGCAGGACCGCGCGATGAACAAGGCCTACTACGCGAAGGAAAACCAGGAATTCACGAGCTTCGCGATCGAGGTGCTGAAGTTCAACCGCGTGATCGCCAAGGACATCAAGGCGAAGGACATGGTGGATTTGAGCTTTCAGTAGGGGCAAGAGTCAACCAAGGGAGCGCCGAAATGGCGCTCGCCGTGCTTTTGAAGTTCCCGGGTCTCGTGACTTTGCGCATTCCTTTGTTTGCGCGAACGCGCAAACATCCAGAATGCGCAAAGTCACGAGATTGGTTTTTCCGCACTAGCGGGGGCAGAAGCAAGCCAAAGGGGCGCCGAAATGGCGCTCGCCGTGCTTTTGAAGTTCCCGGGTCTCGTGACTTTGCG
>CAZREB010000030.1:0-49628 GCA_964599095.1 uncultured Bordetella sp. | reverse complement strand
CATTCCTCTGTTTGCGCGAACGCGCAAACATCCAGAATGCGCAAAGTCACGAGATTGGTTTTCCGCTGCCAACGGCGGGGCTTGGTAACCCGGTACCGTCCATGATCTTCGAGCCCCTCAAACCCGTTTCCCAAACCGCGCGGATCGCGCTGGGGACGGTCTTCTTCGTGTTGTTCCTCGGCGCGTGGGGCCTCGTCACCTGGGGCGGGGTCATCGACCCGATGTTCCTCAAGACCCCGCTCGAGACGCTGGTCACCGGCTACAACCTGTTCGCGCAGTTCGACTTCATCAACGACGTGGGCATCACGCTCTTTCGCGTGGTCGGCGGTTTCCTGCTGGCCGCAGTGGTCGCGGTGCCGCTCGGGATCCTGATGGGTGCCTTCAAGCCGGTCGAGGCCTTCTTCGAGCCGTTCATCTCATTCGCGCGCTACCTGCCGGCCTCGGCGTTCATCCCGCTGCTGATCCTTTGGGCCGGGATCGGCGAGGCCGAGAAGCTGCTGGTGATCTTCATCGGCTCGGTGTTCCAGGTGATCCTGATGGTGGCCGGCGTGGTCGGCTCGACGCGCAGGGACCTCGTCGAAGCGGCTTATACACTGGGCGCGGATGCCTCTGGCATCGTACGGCGTGTGATGCTCCCGGGCGCCGCCCCGCAAATCGCCGAGACGCTGCGCCTCGTGCTCGGCTGGGCCTGGACTTACGTGATCGTGGCCGAGCTGGTCGGCGCGGAGACCGGCATCGGGCACATGATCATGGACAGCCAGCGGATGCTGGACACCGGCCAGATGATCTTCGGCATCTTCATCATCGGCGTGATCGGCCTGGTGACCGACTTCGCCTTCAAGTGGGTCAACCGCAAGCTCTACCCCTGGGCGTTCTGATGTCCAAGCTCGCCATCGAGGGGGTGTCGCGCGTTTTTCCCGGCGTCAACGGCGGGCAGCCGACGCAGGCCCTGCAGCCCACCGACCTCGCGATCGAGGACAACGACTTCATAACGATCCTCGGGCCCTCGGGATGCGGCAAGTCGACGCTCTTGCGGATTGTCGCCGGCCTCGACCAGCCGACCACCGGCCGCGTGCTGCTCGACGGCCAGCCGGTCAGCCGCCCCGGCCCGGATCGCGGCATGGTTTTCCAGTCGTACACGCTGTTCCCGTGGCTTACGGTAAGGGAAAACATCTGCTTCGGCCTGCGCGAGAAGGGCCTGCCGGCCGCGAAGCAGGCCGAAATCGCCGGCTATTTCATCGGCAAGACCGGGCTGGCCGGCTTCGAGAATCATTTCCCGAAGATGCTTTCGGGCGGCATGCAGCAGCGCACCGCGCTCGCCCGGGCGCTTGCCAACGATCCCAAGATGCTGCTGCTCGACGAGCCCTTCGGCGCGCTGGACAACCAGACCCGCGCGCTGATGCAGGAGCTGCTGCTGGGCATCTGGGAGGTCGACCGCAAGACCGTGCTCTTCGTCACGCACGATATCGACGAGGCGATCTTCATGGCCAACCGCGTGGCCGTGATGTCCGCGCGCCCGGGCCGGATCAAGACCATCCTGCCTATCGACCTGCCGCACCCGCGCCACTACACGATGAAGACCACGCCGCAGTTTTCCGATTACAAGGCCCGCCTGACCGAGGAGATCCGCACGGAGTCGATCAGGGCTGCCAGCATGGCGCCTTGATTGAGGGAAGCACGAAAGAGGAGTAAACTCTGGCTTTCACGGCATTCGTCCCCGGATGACCAAATACGTATTCGTTACAGGCGGCGTAGTTTCCTCTCTGGGTAAGGGGATAGCCGCCGCCTCCCTCGCCGCAATCCTCGAATCGCGCGGCATCAAAGTCACCAACATCAAGCTGGACCCGTACATCAACGTGGATCCCGGCACGATGAGCCCCTTCCAGCACGGCGAAGTGTTCGTGACGGAAGACGGCGCGGAGACCGACCTCGACCTCGGCCACTACGAGCGCTTCCAGTCCTCGCGGATGAAGCGCTGGAACAACTTCACCACCGGCCAGGTCTACGAGAGCGTGATCCGCAAGGAGCGCCGCGGCGACTACCTCGGCGGCACGGTGCAGGTGATCCCGCACATCACCGACGAGATCAAGGCGTTCGTCAAGCGCGGGGCGGGCGAGGCGGAGGTGGCGATCGTCGAGATCGGCGGCACGGTCGGCGACATCGAGTCGCTGCCCTTCCTCGAGGCCATCCGGCAGATGGGCCTCGAACTCGGCCGCAGCAACGTCTGCTACATCCACCTGACGCTGGTGCCGTACATCGCGTCGGCCGGCGAGATCAAGACCAAGCCGACCCAGCATTCGGTCAAGGAGTTGCGCCAGATCGGCATCCAGGCCGACGTGTTGCTGTGCCGCACCGACCGGCCCCTGCCCGAGGATGACCGGCGCAAGATCGCGCTGTTCTGCAACGTCTCCAAGGAGGCGGTCATTGCGGCGTGGGATGTCGATTCGATCTACAAGATCCCGGCGATGCTGCACGACCAGATGCTCGACGAGATCGTCTGCCACAAGCTGAACATCCTCGCGCGCGCCGC
Source organism: uncultured Bordetella sp. (assembly GCA_964599095.1). Classification (GTDB taxonomy): domain Bacteria; phylum Pseudomonadota; class Gammaproteobacteria; order Burkholderiales; family SG8-39; genus SZAS-79. The sequence goes on along the minus strand of CAZREB010000030.1, from coordinate 47,098 downwards.
CAACCTGTCGCCGTGGATCAAGCTGATCGACGACCTCGAGCACCCGGAGCACGAGGTCGACATCGCGCTGGTGGGCAAGTACGTCGACCTTGCGGACTCCTACAAGTCGCTGTCCGAGGCGCTGATCCACGCCGGCATCCACACGAAGTCCAAGCTCAACATCCATTACATCGACTCGGAGTCGATCGAGGCCGGCGGCACCGGCTGCCTCGAGGCCATGGACGCGATCCTCGTGCCGGGCGGTTTCGGCAAGCGCGGCGTCGAAGGCAAGATCGCCGCGATCCGCTACGCCCGCGAGCACAAGGTGCCTTATCTCGGCATCTGCCTCGGGATGCAGCTTGCGACCATCGAGTTCGCGCGCAACGTCTGCGGGCTCGAGGGCGCCAACAGCACCGAGTTCGCGCCCGACACCCCGCATCCGGTGGTTGCGCTGATTACCGAGTGGCTCGACCGCACCGGCCGGGTCGAGCGCCGCTCGGACGAGTCGGACCTCGGCGGCACGATGCGCCTGGGCGCGCAGAAGTGCCCGGTCGCACCGGGCACGCTTGCGCACAGGATCTACGGCCCCGAAGTCAACGAGCGGCACCGGCATCGCTTCGAGGTCAACAACGTCTATGTGCCGCAGCTCGAGGAAAAGGGCTACAGGGTATCGGCCCGCACCCCGAGCGAAAACCTGCCCGAGATGATGGAGCTCGCCGACCACCCCTGGTTCGTCGGCTGCCAGTTCCACCCGGAATTCACGTCCACCCCGCGGGCCGGGCATCCCCTGTTCACCGCGTTCCTGCTGGCGGCGCAGAAGAACCGCACGCGGTCCAAGCGCATCAGCCCCGGTGGGACGCTCTCCGTCGTAGCGGCATGACGGCGGCAGACAAGGCGCGCGGAGCGCTTTGCGTCGTGGCATGAACCTCTGCGGATTCGAGGCCGGCCTCGACAAGCCTCTGTTCCTGATCGCTGGCCCCTGCGTCATCGAATCGCGCTCGCTGCAGCTCGAGACGGCGGGCCGGCTGAAGGAAATCTGCGCTGCTGTCGGCATGCCCTTCATCTTCAAGTCGTCCTACGACAAGGCCAACCGCAGTTCGGGCAAGTCGTTTCGCGGCCCGGGCATGGACGAAGGCCTGCGGATCCTCGCCGACGTGAAAAGCCAGCTCAAGGTGCCGGTGCTGACCGACGTGCACACGGCCGAGGACGTGAAGACCGTGGCCGCGGTCGTCGACGTGCTGCAGACCCCGGCCTTCCTGTGCCGCCAGACCGATTTCATCCACACGGTGGCCTCGGCCGGCCGGCCGGTGAACATCAAGAAGGGCCAGTTCCTGTCGCCCCACGAAATGAAGAACGTCGTCGACAAGGCGAGGCAGGCCGCAACCCAGGCTGGCGCCCCGGACAACATCATGGTCTGCGAGCGCGGCGCGTCCTTCGGCTACAACAACCTGGTGTCGGACATGAGGTCCCTTGCGATCATGCGCGAGACCGGCTGCCCGGTGGTGTTCGACGCGACGCACTCGGTGCAGCTGCCCGGCGGCATGGGCACCGCGTCCGGCGGCCAGCGCGAGTTCGTGCCGGTGCTGGCCCGCGCAGCAGTCGCGGCCGGGATCTCCGGCGTGTTCATGGAGACCCACCCGGACCCGGACAAGGCCTTGTCGGACGGGCCGAACGCCTGGCCGCTCGGCATGATGAAGGAATTGCTGGAAACGCTGCTCGAGCTCGACCGGGCCGTCAAGCGCAGGGGATTTGCCGAAGAGCGCGTTGCCGCCTAGCGCGGCCTTCGCCAACGGAACGAGAACAACAAGGAAACGATCATGAGTTCAATCGTCGATGTGGTTGCACGGGAGATCCTGGATTCGCGCGGCAATCCCACCGTGGAGGCCGACGTGCTCCTCGAATCCGGCGTCATGGGCCGCGCCGCGGTGCCTTCGGGCGCCTCCACCGGCAGCCGCGAAGCCATCGAACTGCGCGATGGCGATACGCAGCGCTACGGCGGCAAGGGCGTGCTGCAGGCGGTCGAGAACATCAACACCGAGATCTCCGAGGCGATCGCCGGGCTCGACGCGACCGAGCAGGCGTTCATCGACGGCACGCTGATCGACCTCGACGGCACCGAGAGCAAGTCGCGCCTGGGCGCGAACGCGCTGCTGGCGGTGTCGATGGCCGTGGCCCGGGCCGCGGCCGAGGAATCCGGCCTGCCGCTGTACCGCTACTTCGGCGGATCCGGCGCGATGCAGATGCCGGTGCCGATGATGAACGTGATCAACGGCGGCGCGCACGCCAACAACGGCCTGGCGATGCAGGAGTTCATGATCATCCCGGTCGGCGCGCAGAGCTTCCGCGAGGCGCTGCGCTGCGGCGCCGAAGTGTTCCATTCGTTGAAGAAGCTGATCGACGCCAAGGGCATGTCGACCGCGGTCGGCGACGAGGGCGGGTTCGCGCCCGAGCTTCCGACGCACGTGGCGGCGATCGAATTCATCCTCGACGCGATCGACAAGGCCGGTTATACCGCGGGCCAGGACGTGGTGCTGGGCCTGGATTGCGCAAGCTCCGAGTTCTACCGCGAGGGCCGCTACGGGATCATCTCCGAGGGCCTCAGCCTGGATTCGGCCGGGTTCTGCGACTACCTCGCAAACCTCGCCGACAGGTACCCGATCATCTCGATCGAGGACGGCATGGCCGAGAACGACTGGGAGGGCTGGAAGGTCCTCACCGATCGGCTGGGCGACTCGGTGCAGCTGGTGGGCGACGACCTCTTCGTGACCAACACGCGCATCCTGAGGGAAGGCATCCAGCAGGGCGTGGCCAATTCGATCCTGATCAAGGTGAACCAGATCGGCACGCTCACCGAGACTTTCGCCGCGATCGAGATGGCCAAGCGCGCCGGCTACACGTCGGTGATCTCGCACCGCTCGGGCGAGACCGAGGACACCACGATCGCCGACATCGCGGTGGGCACCAATGCGCTGCAGATCAAGACCGGGTCGCTGTCGCGCTCGGACCGGATCGCCAAGTACAACCAGCTGCTGCGCATCGAGGAAGACCTCGGCGCGCCGGCCACCTACCCGGGCCGCGACGCGTTCTTCCAGCTGAGATAGGCGCGGCCGCGAGGATCGCCTGCGCCCCATGAAAGTCCTGGCCGGTATCCTCGCTGCGCTGATCCTCCTGATCCAGTACCCGCTGTGGCTCGGCAAGGGCGGCTGGCTGCGCGCCTGGGAGGTCGACAGGCGGCTGGCCGCGCAGAAGGAAGCCAACCTGGCGCTGGAGAGGCGCAACCTGGCGCTCGGCGCCGAAGTACGCGACCTCAAGCAGGGATTCGACGCGATCGAGGAGCGCGCGCGGTACGAACTGGGCTTCGTGAAGTCCGACGAGGTATTCTTCCAGATCGTCGAGCCGGTCGGGTCCGGCGTAGCGCCCAGGTCCGCCGACGCGCAGGGCGCAAGCACCAGCACTGAGGGCAAGGGCAGGCATCCCTGATGGAGGAGATCAAATGAAACTGACCAGCGAACAGCTCGCGCAATTCGATCGCGAAGGCTACCTGTTCTTTCCCGAACTGTTCACGCGCGACGAGATGAAGCGCCTGACCGCCGAGGTGCCGCGGATCTACGCCGAGCACCGGCCCGAGATCGTGCGCGAGAAGGACGGCGTCACGCCGCGCACCAGCTTTGCCGCACACACCTACAACCCGATGTTCGCCAAGCTGTCGCGCCACCCGCGGCTGGTGGAGCCGATCGAGCAGGTGTTCGGCGAGAAGCTCTACATGCACCAGTTCAAGATCAACGCCAAGGCGGCGTTCGACGGCGACGTCTGGCAGTGGCACCAGGATTTCGGCACCTGGCACCGCGACGACGCGATGCCCGAGCCGCGCGCGATGAACGTCGCGCTGTTCCTCGAGGAGGCCAACGAGTTCAACGGGCCGCTGATGTTCATCCCCGGCTCGCACAAGGGTGGCGTGCTGAACGCCGGCCACGACACCAGGACCACCAGCTACCCGCTGTGGACGATCGACAACGAGACGATCACGCGGCTGGTCGAGCGCGGCGGCATCGTTGCGCCCAAGGGCATGGCCGGCTCGATGCTGATGTTCCACTGCAACCTGGTGCATGCCTCGGGCAGCAACCTCACGCCGTGGAACCGGACCATCGTCTACCTGTCGCTCTGCGCGGTTTCGAACCACATCCGGCAGTACAAGCGCGCCGAGTACATCGCGCACCGCGACTTCACGCCGATCGAGGCGCTGCCCGACGACTGCCTGCTGCGCGACGACATCAGCGTCCCCCTGAAAGCGGCCGCCTGATATGAACCTCCATTCGATGCTGCAAAAACGCGAGGCCGCCGGCAAGCCGCTGCGCGTGGGCGTAATCGGCGCGGGCAAGTTCGGCGCCATGTACATCGCCCAGGTGCCGCGCACGGCGGGCGTGCACCTGGTCGGCATCGCCGACCTCTCGCCGGCGAATGCCAGGGTCAACCTCGGGCGCACCGGGTGGGACCCCGCGTGGTACGGCGCCGCCTCGCTGGACGCCGCGGCCAGGGAGCGCCGCACGCACGTCGGGGACGACTGGAAAAGGCTCGTCGAACATCCGGACGTCGAAATCGTCGTCGAAGCCACCGGCAACCCGATCGCCGCGGTCGAGCACGCGCTGCACGCATTTGCGCACGGCAAGCACGTGGTCATGGTCACTGTGGAAGCCGATGCATTCTGCGGCCCGTTGCTGGCCGAACGCGCCCAGGCCGCCGGCGTCGTCTACAGCCTCGCGTACGGCGACCAGCCGGCGATCATCTGCGACCTGGTCGACTGGGCGCGCGCCGCCGGCTTCCCGGTTGTGGCCGCGGGCCGGGGGCACAAGTGGCTGCCGCACTACGGGCAGTCGACGCCGGAGACGGTCTGGGGCTATTACGGCCTCACGCCCGAGCAGGCCGAGATCGGCGGGCTGAACCCGAAGATGTTCAATTCCTTTCTCGACGGCTCCAAGCCCGCCATCGAGAGCACTGCGGTCTGCAACGCCACCGGCCTTACGCCGGCGCCGCAGGGCCTGGAATACCCGGCCGGCGCGGTCGACCAGATTCCGAACCTGATGCGGCCGCGCGCCGAGGGCGGCGTCCTGCACCACAAGGGCCAGGTGGAAGTGGTGTCGTCGCTCGAGCGCGACGGCACGCCGATCCCCTACGACATCCGCTTCGGCGTCTGGGTGGCTTTCGAAGGCGAGACCGAATATATCCGCCGCTGCTTTTCCGAATACGGCGTGAAGACCGACGACTCCGGGCGCTACGCTTGCCTGTACAAGCGCTGGCACCTGATCGGCCTGGAGGTCGGTATCTCGGTGGCCTCGGTAGGCCTCAGGCGCGAGCCCACCGGCTGCCCCACCGGCTTTCGCGCCGACGCGGTGGCAACCGCCAAGCGCGACCTCAAGGCCGGCGAGTTGCTGGACGGCGAAGGCGGCTACACCGTGGTCGGCCGGCTGATGCCGGCGGCCGACTCGCTCGAAGCGGGCGCCCTGCCGCTGGGCCTTGCCCACGGCTGGAAGGTGCTGCGGCCGGTTGCGGCCGGGCAGGTAGTGCGCTGGAGCGACGTGGCGGTGGATGCGAACAACACCGCGATCAGGCTGCGCCGCGAGATGGAAGCGCGCTGCGGGCAGCCGCAGCGCAACGTCGCGTAGCCCGGCTCAAGAGCGCGCGCGCCTGCTGATGCCGCGGCGCCGCTCGGCTTCGGACTCGAATTCCTCCAATTCCGGGTCGAGCGCCTTGCGGGCGGACACGATCCCGATCGGCGCGCCGCCCTCGACCACCGGCATGTGGCGAAATCCCCGCTCGTACATCTGCATCAGCGCGTAACCCAGCGATTCCCCCGGGTCGACCGTCCGCGGATTCCTGGTCATGACCGTCGCCAGCGTGGTGGCGCCCGGGTCGCGGCCTTTCGCTATTACGCGCCAGACCGCGTCGCGCTCGGTGAAGATGCCGACCAGGCGGCCGTCTTCGACGACGACGACGGCGCTCACCTTGTGCTTGCTCATCAGGTTCGCCGCGGTCGATACGAGCGTCCCTGGAGAAGCCGTCAGCAGCTTCTTCTTCTCCATGACGTTCCGGATGGGTTCGTCGAGCATGGGCGTACCTTCCTTCCTCGAGGGGCGATCGGGCACGGACAGCCGCGCTCCGACCTCCCTGAATGAGAGCCGATGCGTCGAGGCGGGCGTTTGATCCAGATCAATCCTTGTCCGCGCCGGCGAGGGCGGCGCAGATTTCGGGCTCGAACCCTGCGGCCGCCGCCGGGGGCGGCCGAACCCCGGTCACTTCTTCTTCGCGTCTTCCTCGAACACCTCGCGCGCGCAGCGAAAGGCCTCGACCGCGGCCGGCACGCCGCAGTAGATCGCGGTCTGCAGGAACACCTCCTTGATGTCGTTCTTGGTCAGGCCGTTGTTCAGCGCGCCGCGGATATGGAGCTTGAGTTCCGGGCCCTTGCCCAGCGCCGTGAGCATGCACAGGTTCATGATGCTGCGCGTCTTGCGCGGCAGGCCGGGGCGGTTCCAGATGTCGTTCCAGCAATAGGTGTTCAGCAGTTCCTGGAACTCGCGGTTGAAATCGTCGGTGGCTGCGACGTTCTTGTCGACGTAGGTCGCGCCGAGCACCTCGCGGCGGGTCTTGAGGCCGGCGTCGAAACGTTCCTTGTGGGTCTTCTTGTCCATGCTGTCTCCGGGGATGGGGTCTGCGGGAAAAAACCGCGCCTGCGAATATACCGCCTGCCTCGACTAAAATCCCCCGCATGTTCGACTTGCTGCGGTTGATGGCCTGCGCCGGGCTGCTGGCGGTTTCGGCGTTCGCGTCGGGCGCGATTCCGTTTGCGGCGTTGCGCGACGGCGTCCCGTCGCTCGCGCCCATCCTCGAGCCGGTGACGCCGGCGGTGGTGAACATCGCGGTGGTCGGCCGCTCGCCGGAAGCGAACAACCCGCTCGCGCGCGACCCGTTCTTCCGGCAGTTCCTCGGCTTGCGTTCGCCCGAGCCGCAGCTTTCGGCGGGGTCCGGGGTCATCGTCGACGCGAAGAGCGGCTATGTCCTCACCAACCACCACGTCATCAAGGATGCAATCCGGGTCTTCGTGATCCTCAAGGACGGCCGCCGTTTCGCGGCGAAGGTGCTCGGCAGCGACGCGCCGACCGACATAGCGCTGCTGACGATCCCGCCCGAACGGCTGGTGCAGGCGAAGCTCGGCGACTCGGACAGCCTGCAGGTCGGCGATTTCGTGGTCGCGATAGGCAATCCCTACGGCATCGGGCAGACGGTCACCTCGGGCATCGTCTCGGCGCTTGGCCGCTCGGGCCTGCTGCCCGAAGGCTACGAGGACTTCATCCAGACCGACGCATCGATCAACCCGGGCAACTCCGGCGGCGCGCTGATCAACCTCAAGGGCGAGCTGGTCGGCATCAACACCGCGATCCTCGGCGCGCCGGGCGGGTCCGGCGGCAACGTCGGCATCGGCTTTGCAGTGCCGGTGAATGTCGTGCGCACCGTGATGTCGCAGCTCACGCGCTTCGGCGAGATGAAGCGCGGCTGGCTCGGCTTTACCGTGGAAGACCTCACACCGGCGCTCGCACGGACGCTGAACATTGCCGAGCGGCCAGGCGCGATCGTCGCGCAGGTCGAGCCCGACTCGCCCGCCGCGGCCGCCGGTTTGCTGGAGGGCGACCTGGTCGTCGAAGTCGGCAACCGGGCGGTGCGCAACTCCGCCGACCTGCGCAACCGGCTGGGCATCGCGACCATCGGCGACACGATCGACCTGCGCGTACTGCGCGGTGCTGCGGAGCGGCGCGTGCGGATGAAGGTGGCCGACATCCCGGCCGCGGCGCCGGGCATGGCCGGCGCCGACGACATCCCGTTGCTGTCCGGTGCGACGGTGGCGAACGCCGAGCGCAATGCGGGCGGAAGGAAGGCGCTGGTCGTGCTGGTGACCAGGGTGGTTCCCGGCAGCGCGGCGTTCAGGATCGGGCTGCGCTCGGGCGACGTGATCATCGGCGCCAACAACCGGCGCGTGGGCACGGTCGCCGAACTCGTGGCTGCGCTAAGGGGCAACGACCGCATGGTGCTGAACATCCTGAGGGGCGATTTCCAGCTGACGATTTCGGTGCGGTAGTTATTCGATTCCCTGCAGGAACGCTGCCACCCGCTCGCCCCACACGGTTTTCCCGTCCGCGTCCCCGAAGAGGGCGTGCCCTTCCTTCTTGAACGGCGGGAACAGCACGTACTCGACTTTCCCGCCCGCGGCCTTGTACGCCTCGAACATCCGGTGCGAGAGGTCGGGATCGAAGAAGCTGTCGTTCTTCGCATAGAGCCATAGCGAAGGCACCTTCGCGCCGGTGCCGAACGTAGCGGCCGCTTTCACGAGGTTGCCGGGTGCGCAGTTCTCGTCGCCGTACTTGCCTTGGTGCCCGCCGCGCCCGCCGGAAAAGTTGAGCACCGCGAACACGCCCTCCGGGTTGCGGTGCGCGGCGGCGATCGTGCCGAAGCCGCCGGCCGAGACGCCGACCAGCAGGATCCGGTCGCGCTTCACGTCGGGGAGCGTGCCCACGTAGCGGGCAGCCGCGACGATGTCGTCGGCGGTGGCATTGCCGGCGGCCACGTAGTCTGCGCCGCGGCAGTTGCCGTAGTCCTCCATCCATTCGCCGTTGTCGCCGTAGCCGCGCCGCAGCGGCAGCACGACCAGGTAGCCGCGCTCGAGCAGCCACGAGGCCGGCGCGTGGAAGCGGGGCACGGCCATCTTCGGTCGCGCTGCCGAATTCGCGGGCGAGCCGTGGCTGATCACGGCCACCTTGAACGGGCCTGCACCGGCGGGCCTGAACATGCGCGCCTTGAGCAGTACCGGCTTGCCGTCCGTGCCGGGCCCGCCCGGGACGAACCACGCCTCTTCGCCGAGCCTCTTCGAGATGATCCCGGCGAGACCGGGCTTGCGCTCGGCGTCCGCCCAGGGGTCGGATTGCGCGAATGCCGCGTGGGCGAAGGCTGTAAAGGCGAGTGCGGCGGCGATGCGGGTGACAGTGTGCACTGGAAGGGGCAGTGATCGATCGACCACCGCAGTCTATACGCAGGCGGGCTGACTGGCGGGATGATTGTGGGGATTGCCGTCGCGTTGGGTGCCGCTGCTGCGATTGTCTCAGGCGGCGGTACCGGCACGCGCTGACGTGGGCTTCGGCCTCAGCCGGACACCGGGTAGCCCACCGTCTGCGCAAACGTGACGAACTGGCCGTCGCCAAGTCGCATCGCCTGGCCGAGCTTCGCCGTGTCGACTGCGCCGCGGAAAACGCTCGCGAGGCCCTCCGAAGCGCAATACAGGTAGACGTTCTGGCCGGCGAATGCAGCGTCGACCGAGGCGTACAGCCTGCGCTCCTCGGGTGAGATGTCCTTCATCCGCTCGCCATGCGCGACGTACACGAGATTGAGCGGCGCCTTGCCGGCGAAGTCCTGCAGCCCGGTCTGCGCGCGCAGGTCGGTGTCGAGGTGAGGCAGCAACGCATGCTTCTGCGGGTCGTAGCGCCACACGCCGTCGGCCATCGCAGCGTAAACGTCGATCACCATGATGTGGCGCCAGTAGGGCGCGGTGCGGTCGCCGCTCGGCCGGTTGACGCCGTACGCGGCCCAAAGCACTTCGGAGAGTTGCTGCCCGGTAAGCACGCGCGGCGAGTACTCCCGCGTCGAACGGCGCAACTGGAGGGCCTGCATCAGCGGCTTGCCGGTTTCCTTGCGTGGCGCGGGGAGCGTTCTTGCGCCTTGGGCGCCCACGCGGCCGGGCAGCGCCGCCAAGGCCGCACCGGCGAGGAGGGTGGCATTCGCTTCGCGCCTGTTCATCGTTTCAGCTCCTGTACGTGTTCAGCGTCGGTCGGCCGCAGCGAGGACGGCGCGGCGCGCAAGCGCCTCGAGCATCGGCAGCTTGTAGGCGTTTGCGCTCAGCGGCGCCGCGCCCGCGAGCGCCGCGTTCGCGGCCGTGCGCGCGACGGTTTCGGAGACCGTCTGCCCGGCCAGGGCCGATTCGGCCTGCCTTGCCCGGTAAGGCACGGGTGCCGCGGCGCCGAGGACCAGCGATGCGCGCCGGCAGACCCGGTCGGCGCCAAGCTCGAGCACTGCGGCGGCTTCGGCCGCCGGCCAGTCGAAGGAGTCGAGTTCGCCTTGGCGCAGGTAGGCCGAGACAGTGCCGGGTTTCGGTGCGGGAAGAACCACGGCCATGAGGATTTCGCCCGATTGCAAGTCGTTCTCGCGCCTGAGGTCCTCGGTGGTTCCCTTGAAGAAGGCTTCGAGCGCTACCGTGCGGCGACCGGATTTGGCGCCGGCGAGGTCCACCGCGGCGTCGAAGGCGACCAACGGCGTGGCGATCGACGAAGGATGGACGATGGCGCATCCCTCGTGCGCAAAAACCGCGTGATGCTGGTTCTCGCCGGCAAAGGCAAAGCAGGTCGTGCCGCCCTTGCGCAGGCAGTGGTGGTGCAGCGAACGGAAATACCAGCAGCGCGGCCGTTGCAGCAGGTTGCCGCCGACGGTGGCTACGTTGCGAATCTGCGGGCTCGCTGATTGCGCGGCGGCTTCGGCCAGCCCCGCATGGCGCTCCCGCACCAGCGGATGCGCGGCAAGCTGCGCAAGCGTGACCATCGATCCGATGCGCAAGGCGCCGCCGGCCACTTCCTCGATGCGCGCGAGTTCGCGGAGATCCCGGAGATTGACGATCCTGCGCGGGGTCAGCAGCCCTTCCTTCATGAGGTCGAGCACGTCGATGCCGCCGGCCTTGAGGATCGCGGCGTCGGCGGGAGGCGTGCCGGTCCGCGAGCGCATGGCCGCGGCCACCGGTTCGGTGCCCGCGCCTGCGTTTGCGACTTCGCGGGCGACGCTCCACTCGAAAGTGTTCATGCGCGCGCCCTCCGTGCCGGGATCCGGCCGAGTGCCTCGAGGATCGCCGCCGGCGTCATCGGCAGGCTGCGGATGCGCACGCCAAGCGCGTTGCAGACGGCGTTGGCGATCGCGGGCGCGGTCGCGATATTCGCCGGTTCCGCGATCCCATAGGCATCGGTCGCGCTCGTGCCCTGGTAGTGCTCGAGCAGCACGACTTCGATTTCGGGCGTCTCGTGCGCGCGGACGATCTTGTAGTGCTCGAGGTCGGCGTTCAGCATGTGGCCGGTGTGCCGGTCGAGCACGCGCTCTTCATGCAGCGCGTACGAGAGGCCCATCAGCACGCCGCCCTGCACCTGGCTTTCGATCTGGCGCGGGTTCATCGGCCGGCCGCAATCCTGGGCCGCGACGACGCGCTCGACCCGCACGATGCCGGTTTCGGTATCCACCGCGACCTGCGCGAACTGGACTCCGCCGAGTGCCTTGCGGGCGGCGGCCATGTCGCCCATGCGGTACGCAAAGCCGCCGTAGTCGTCCGAACGGCTCGCGATCGCGCTGACGCGGTCGGTGCGCAGCAGCGCGGCGGCCTCGCGAAATCCGAGGCTGCGCGTGCCGTCCGCAGCGCCGATGCGCCCGCCGCGTGCGACCAGGTCTTCCGCGGGGACGCCGAGCGAGGGAGCAACCGCAGCGCACAGCATGCGCAGCACGCGGTACGCCGCATTGCGCGCAGGCGGCGAGATCGAAGCGGTGGTCAGGCTGCCGTACGAAGGCGGGCCGGCCGGATAGTCGGTGTCGCCGATGCGGATCCCGATCTCGTCCGGGCGCAGGCCGAGTTCCTCGGCGACGACCTGGGCAAGCACAGTCGGGATCCCGGTGCCGATGTCCTGCACGCCGGAGAGCAGCTCGACGGACCCGTCGCGAGAGATGCGCACCTCGCAAGACGCATTGGTGTGCACGTTGGCGCCCCAGTAGGACTGCGCCATGCCTGCGCCGCGCTTGATCGGGCCCGCCCCGGGTTTGCGCGCGCGGGCGGCTTCCCAGCCGAAGCGCGCGGCGCCGATGCGCCTTTCCTCGCGGCGCACCGGGTCGGGGTCGATGCGGTCGCGCAGCGCGAGCGGATCCATGCCGAGCTTCCCGGCCAGTTCGTCGATCGCCTGCTCGAGCGCGAAGGCGCCCGGGACGTTGCCCGGCGCGCGCATCGCGCAGCCCGGACCCGCGTTGATGAAGACGTCCGATTGCGCGATCGAAAAGTTTTCGCACTCGTAAAGCGATTGCGCGAAATTGCCGATGCCTGCGCCGAGGCCGACCCCGGCGGTGCCGTAGGTATCGATCGCGATGGCCGTCAGCGTGCCATCGCGGCGCGCCCCTACGCGCAAGTGTTGCACGGTGGCGGGCCGGTTGCCGCTGTCCAGTTGCTCTTCTTCGCGATCGAGCACCAGCCGCACCGGCGCCTTCGCCTGCCGCGACAGCGCAACGGCCGCGCGGACGTAATTGCCCGCACTCGACTTGGACCCGAAGCCGCCCCCCATCACCTCGACGATTACCCGCACGTTGCGAGGCGCAAGCCCGAACGCGCGTGCAAGTTCGTTGCGTACGCCGGCTGTGAACTGGGTGGACAGGTAGACCGTCAGGCCGTCTGCGCGCCAGTCCGCCACCACTGCATGCGGCTCAAGGCAGCAGTGCGTCTGCACCTGCGTGCGGAATTCGCCTTCGACGACGACGTCCGCCTGCGCCAGCCCGCTGTTGGCATCGCCCCTGGATCCGGCAGTGTTCGGGCCGCGGACGTTTCCCTGTTGCGCGAGCGGCTTGCTGCCGGCGGCCGCGCCTGCGAAGTTCTCGCCCTGCGCCGGGCCCATGAACACCGGCGGCGCGTCGCTCCTGCGCGCGCTCTCCATGTCGACCACGAAAGGCAACGGCTGGTAGGCGACGCGGATCGATCGCAATGCCGCTTCAGCCCCAGCCGGCGTTTCGGCCGCCACGCCCGCGATGATGTCGCCGACATAGAGCACCCTGCGCGCAGCGGGTCCGGAAGGCGGCGGCGCTTCCACCGCCCGGCCCACGGTTTCGTTGAAAGGCAGCACGGCGCGCACCTCGCGTTGGCGGGCTGCGGCATCGAGATCGAGCGACACGATCCGGGCGTGCGGCAGCGGCGAACGCAGCAGGCGCGCATGCAGCATCCCCGGCAGCCTTACATCCACGGTGAATCGCGCAGTCCCGGTGACCTTGGCACGGCCGCCGACGCGCGGCACCGATTTCCCGATCCACGCGAGCCCGGCGTTCGGCGCGAGAGGCGGCGCCTCGTCGGCAGCCACACGCCGTTGCACCGTCCCCAGCGTCACGCCTGCGATGCCGGCGGGATGGTCCTGAAGGCGTGTGTCGTCGGCGGCCATGCTCACCCTTTTGCGGCGAGGTCCTGCATGGCCGCAAGCACGTGCGGGTAGGTGCCGCAGCGGCACAAGTGGCCGCCGATCGCGGCCCTTACTTCTGCGGGCGACGGGCGGGGATTGCCTTCGAGCAATGCTGCGCAGCTCAGCACGATCCCGGGTGTGCAGAAGCCGCACTGCACCGCGTCGTGCGCGACGAATGCGGACTGCACCGGGTGGAGCTCGCCGCCGCGCGCAAGGCCCTCGATGGTCGTAATCTTTCGGTCGCCGACATCCACCGCGAGCAGCATGCACGACAGCACGGGAACGCGGTCGAGCAGCACGGTGCATGCGGAACACGACCCGCGGTCGCAGCCGATCTTGGTGCCGGTCAGGTCGAGCGGGCCGCGGAGGACTTCGGCCAGCGTCGCATTCGGTTCCACATGCACCGTCCTTCGCGTGGCGTTGACTTCGAGCGTAATCGTCCGCACGCCCGACTCGTCGGACATGCGCGCTTGCGCATTTGCCGCGCCGGCCGGGACTGCTGCGCTGGTCAGCGCGGCGCCGGTCCCCTTGAGGAAATCACGCCGCGTGATCCTGATCGTCATGGAAGCCGCCGATGCACCGGTACCGGTGCTGCAAGACAGTGCGTCAACGATAGGCGGCCCCGGCCCGGCGGTATTGACGTGGATCAAGCATGGGGATCGCTCGCGCCTTCACGGCCCGAAACGCTGCGAAACGAAGGCGCCCCACCGCCGAGGTCGGGCCCCCCGCTGGCGCATAATTGCTCCCTTCAATCCGCAGGTCACACGGGGAATTCCATGGGTCAAGGCAAGGGCATCAGGGAGGTCGCTTATTTCGACTGCGCCGGCGGCGGCCAGGTGGTGGTCGACAGGAACGTCGCCTACGTAGGCAACATGCGCAGCCCGGACGGCACGACGATCGTCGACGTGTCCGACCCGAAGAATCCGAAGGAAATCTCGCGCCTGGGCATGGTGCCCGGCGCGCATTCCCACAAGGTGCGCGTGGCCAAGGACCTGATGGTCGTCAATCGCGAGTTCATCTCGCCGCAGCTCGCGCCGCAGGAATTCAAGGGGGGCTTGGGCATTTATGACGTGTCCGACCCGAAGACCCCGAAGAAGATCACCGACTGGGTCACGCCGGGCAAGGGTTGCCATCGATTCGACTTCGACGGCGATTACGTCTACACGTCGGCCACCGAGGACGGCTATGTCGGCACGATCATGAAGATCATCGATCTGCGCAATCCGGCCAAGCCGACCGAGGTCGGCCGCTGGCACATGCCCGGGCAGCACCTGGCGGGCGGCGAGACGCCGACCTGGCAGGGCACCGAGCACCGCTGCCATCACCCGCTGCGCATGGGCGACCGCCTGTACACGAGCTACTGGCTCGGCGGCCTCGTGATCCTCGACATCGAAGACATGGCCAGGCCCAAGTTCGTTTCCGGCCTCGACTGGAGCCCGCCTTACCCGTGGCCGACGCACACCGCGCTGCCGGTGCCCTTCCTCGTGCGCGGCCGCAGGATGATGATCGTGGCCGACGAGGACGTGACGCGCGAGGAGAATGCGCCGCCGTCATTCCTGTGGATCGTCGACATCACGGACGAGAAGCACCCGGTGCCGATCGGCACCTACCAGGTCGAGGCCGAGGATGGCCGCCCGGCGCCGACGTTTACCGGCTGCCACCAGCCTTCCGAAAAGATCACCGGCACCGAGATCCCGGTCGCGTGGTTCGCGCACGGCCTGCGCATGATCGACTTCTCGAACCCGCATGCGATGAAGGAGACCGCGTGGTACATGCCGACGCCGGCACCGGGCGTGCCGCGCGTGCAGAGCAATGACGTGACGACCGACGACCGCGGGTTGATCTACCTGCTCGACCGGGTGCGCGGGCTGAGCATCCTCGAAAGGGTCTAGGCGCAGCCGGGCAATACTGCCATCTTTTGCCGGAGGCCCGCGTCTTTGCTGGCTCTCCGGTCAAAATGCTGCCACGCTGCGGTCGCCGGCCGGGTCAGTCCGGCTTGGCGCCGGTGTCCTTGACGGCCTTGGCCCACTTGGCGAGGTCGGTGCGCACCAGCGCGGCGAACTCTTCGGGCGTGTCGCCTGCCGGCTCGGCCCCCTGGTTCACCAGCGATTTCTTCATGTCCTCCGACGCGGTCGCGCGGCGGATTTCGGTGCTCAGGCGCGCGACGATGTCCCTGGGCGTGCCTGCCGGCGCGAACACGCCGTACCACGACACCGCCTCGTAGCCGGGCAGGCCGGACTCGGCCACCGTCGGTATCTCGGGCGCGACCGCGGTGCGCGCCGCGCTCGTCACCGCGAGCGCGCGCAGCTTGCCCGAGCTGATCGCCGAGGCCGCGCCGAAGAGCGGGGTGACGGTCATCTGCACGTCGTTGTTCAGCACCGCGCCGATCTGCTGGCCGGCGGCCTTGAACGGCACGTGCAGCAGCTCGATCCCGGCGGCGCTCGCGAACATCGCGCCCGACAGGTACAGCAGGCTGCCGCTGGAGGAGTAGGCGATCTTGCCCGGTTGGGCCCTGGCGAGCGCGATCAGCTCGCGCACGGTCTTCGCCGGCAGGCCGGGATTCACGAGGATGAAATTCGGCACCACCGCCACGCGCGACACCGCCACGAAGTCCTTGAGCGGGTCGTAGGGCAGCTTGTCGTAGAGGCTGGCATTGATGCCGTGCGTGCCGCTGGTGCCGATCACCAGCGTGTAGCCGTCAGGCGCCGACCTGGCGGCCGCTTCGGCGCCGACCGCGCCGCTGGCGCCGGCCCTGTTTTCCACGTAGACCTGCTGGCCGAGCGGCCCGCCCAGCTTTTGCGCGATCAGCCTCGAGACGATGTCGTTGGCGCCGCCGGGCGGGAACACGCAGATCAGCCTCACCGGCTTCGAGGGCCACGGCCCTTGCGGCTGCGCAAGGGCCAGCAGCGGTGCGCAGATGACGGCCAGTCCCCATGCGGCGATGCGTTTCATGCCCGTCCCCTTCGTGGTCAGTTCGGCTTCGCGCCGGTGGCCTTGACGATCTTCGCCCACTTGGCCACGTCCTCGCGCACGATCGCGGCGAATTCTTCGGGCGTGTCGGTCGCGGGCTCGGCGCCCTGGCGCAGGAAGGAGTCGCGCACCTCGGGTGTCGCGACGATCCTGCGGACCTCGGCATTCAGCCGATCGATCACCGGCTTCGGCGTGCCTGCCGTGGCGAGGATGCCGTACCACGAAGTCGACTCGTAGCCGGGCAGGCCGGTCTCGGCGACCGTCGGGTATTCTGGCGCGGCGACGCTGCGCCTGGCGCTGGTGATCGCGAGCGCGCGGACCTTGCCGGCCTTCAGCAGCGGCAGCGCGTTGAACACCGGGATGATGGTCATCTGTACGTCGCCGTTGGTGATCGCCGTGGTCATCGGGCCGGCGCCGCTGAACGGTACGTTGAGCATGTCGACGCCCGCCATCGACGTGAACATCGCCGCCGACAGGTAGAGCAGGCTGCCGGTGGATGCGTAAGCGATCTTGCCGGGGTGCGCCTTGGCATACGCGATCAGCTCGGGGACGCTCTTTGCCGGCACCGATGGGTGCACCAGGATCAGGTTCGGGAATACCGCAACGCGCGTCACCGCGCTGAAATCCCTGACCGGGTCGTAGGAAGGCTTGTCGTAGAGGCTGAAGTTGATGGCATGCGTGCCGGTCGTGCCCATGATGATCGTGTAGCCGTCGGCAGGCGCGCGGGCGGCAACCTCCGAGCCGATCGTGCCGCCGGCGCCGGCGCGGTTCTCGACGAAGAACTGCCTGCCCAGGTTCTCGGTGAGCTTCTGCGTGATCATGCGCGCGGCGATGTCGGTCGCGCCGCCGGGCGCGAAGGGCACGACCATGCGCACCGGCTTGGAGGGCCACGGCTCCTGGGCCTGCGCGGAAAATGCGCAAGCGGCGAGTACCAAGGCGAGGAGGGCGGCGGGAGTCTTCATGGCGGCGCTCGGAAGGGGGAACCCGGCCATTAGAGGGGAAATCGCGAAGCGCGTAAAGTTGGGGTCGGGGCAGTTTCGAATACGCGCGCGCAGGCGCGACCGAAGGCGCGCAGCGGGCGACCGAAGCGCGCGACCGGAGTGGGCGACAAGCGCAGGCCATGGCATTCAGGATCGGCATAGACCTCGGCGGCACCAAGACCGAAATCGTCGCGCTCGACGATGCGGGGCGCATTGCCGCGCGCAAGCGCGTGCCCACGCCCAAGGGCGGGTACGATGCGACGCTCGCGATGCTGGCGGGGCTGGTCGGTGACATCGAGCGCGAACTCGCAATCCGGGGCCGGCGCGCGGCGACCATCGGCGTCGGCACGCCGGGCTCGGCCTCGCCGGCCACCGGCCTGATGCGCAATGCGAATTCCGTATATTTGAACGGCCGGCCCTTCCGGCGCGACCTCGAGCAAGCGCTCGGGCGGCCGGTGCGCGTCGAGAACGATGCCTGCTGCTTTGCCCTTTCCGAGGCGGCCGACGGCGCGGCGCGAGGCGCATCGATCGTGTTCGGCGTCATCCTCGGGACCGGCGTCGGCGGCGGCATTGTGATCGATGGCCGCCTGCTCGTCGGCGCGAACGCGATCGGCTCGGAGTGGGGCCACAACCCGCTGCCTTGGATGCAGCCGGACGAGTTCCCCGGCCCGCTGTGCTACTGCGGCCGGCCCGGATGCGTCGAGACCTTCCTCTCCGGTCCCGGCCTGTCGGCCGATCACGTCAGGGCCGGTGGCGAGCCTGCGGTCGCCGCCGACATCGTCGCAAGGGCGCTGCAGGGTGACGGGGCTTGCGAAGCCACGCTGGCGCGCTATGAGCGAAGGCTGGCGCGCGCGCTGGCCGCGGTGATCAACATGATCGATCCGGACGTCATCGTGCTCGGCGGGGGGATGTCGAATACGGACCGCCTGTACGGCACCGTGACCGGACTGTGGGATAAGTTCGTCTTCTCCGATGTCGTACGTACGCGCCTCGTGCGCAACATGCACGGCGACTCGAGCGGCGTGCGCGGCGCCGCGTGGTTGTGGACGCCGGAAGAAGCACGCGACCCCTGACAAGTTCTTACCGCGCGTGACAAATGTCACGGATGCATTGACCCTATAATCGTGCACTTTACCGAGTTGGAATCGACCGAGATGGCTGATATCGAATACACCGCAGTGGTTGCCAAGGACCTGGAGGACCTGATCCCGGCGTTCATCAAGAACCGGGCCAAGGAAGTCGACCTGCTGCGCGCGGCGCTCGGCACCGGCGACTTCGACCAGTTGAAGCAGATCGGCCACCGGATGAAGGGCGTGGGCAATTCCTACGGCTTCGCGCCGATCTCCGATTTCGGCAAGAGGATCGAGGACGGCGCCAAGGCCACCGACAAGGCGGCCATCGACGGCTGCATCGGCGCGTATGCCGACTACCTCCAGAAAGTGACGATCGTCTACGAATGAGCGTCTGCGGGTGATGCGCCATGACTGAAGCGCAGCCGTTCCGGGTGCTCGTCGTCGACGACGACCCGGACATGGGGGCCTACCTCGCCCTGCTGCTCAAGAAGGAGGGCATGAAGGCCGAGATCGTCGAGGACGGCGACAGCGCGCTGATGCGCGTCATGACCGACGCGCCGGACCTGATCCTGCTCGACGTGATGATGCCCGGCCTGTCGGGCTTCGAGATCTGCCAGCGCCTGAAGTCGGAGGAGGCCACCGCTCTGATCCCGATCGTGCTGATCACCGGCCTGGAGGACCAGGAAAGCCGTGTGCGCGGCATCGAGGCCGGCGCGGACGATTTCCTCTCCAAGCCGGTGAAGCGAGAGGAACTCCTCGCGCGCGTGAAGACGCTGCGCCGCCTGCACGAGACCCGCAAGGAGCTCGAGAGCCGGCGCCTGGCCGCCGAGATCGAGCGCAAGGAGGCGATCCGCAAGACGTTCTCGCGCTACGTGTCGCCGCGCCTGGCCGACCGGATCATCGGCGACATGGGCAAGGGCGACGACGTCTTCGCCAAGGCGCATCGCTCCAACGTGGTTGCGCTGTTCGCCGACCTGCGCGGGTTCACGCGCCTGACCGACCGCACCGAGGTCGGCCGCGTGGTGGAGATGCTGAACGAGTATTTCTCGATCCTGTCGGAAGCCGCCTACAACCACGAGGCGACGATCTTCAACATGGCCGGCGATGCGCTGCTGGTCGGCTTCAACGTGCCGTTTCCCCAGGACAGGCCGGCGGTGCGTGCCTACAACTGCGCGCGCGAGATGCTGACCCGCTTCGCGCCGGTGGCCGGCCAGTGGGAGAAGGAGCAGGGCCTGGGCACCGGCGTGGGCATCGGCATCTGCATGGGCGAGGCGGTGATCGGCAACGTCGGCTCGCCGCACTACATGAGCTACACGATCATCGGCAACCCGGTGAACAGCGCGGCGCGCCTGATGCAGCTCGCCCAGCCCTACGAAGTGCTGATCTGCGACCAGGTTTACGAGGCGCTCAAGGGCGTCATCCCGGGCAACGAGGTCGAGTCGCGGGGCGACGTCACATTGCGCGGGCGCGCCGAGCCGATCAAGGTGTACAGCGTCAGGGTGCCGCTGCCGCCGTACGCCGGGGCGGGGGCCTGAAATGCGCGTCCTGATCATCGACGACGATGAGGACCTGCGCAACCTGCTGTCGCACTACCTGAAGCAGCAGTGGCCGCAGGCCGAGGTGGAGGAATTCGACCCGCTCACGCGCGACCTGCCGGGCGACGACTTCCCGCTCGGCAACTACGACGTGATGATCCTCGACTACATGCTCGGCCGCGGCGACGGGCTCGAGTGGCTGCGCGAATTCAAGGCGCGCCCCGATTGCCCGCCAGTGGTGTTCCTCACCGGCGCCGGCAACGAGGTGATCGCGGTGCGCGCGATGAAGTACGGCGCCGACGACTACCTGAGGAAGCAGGAGCTCACGCGCGAGCGGCTGCTCAACTCGATTCGCGACGTCACGCGCAAGAAGGTCGAGCGCACGCTGTCGCCCGAGGCCGCCGCGCGGATCGAGGGGCAGACGCTCGGCGCGCGCATCAAGGTGCCCGGGATCCGGATCCTGCACATGATCGGCGAGGGCGGCATGTCCCGCGTCTACCTCGCCTCGCGCGAGAAGGACGACGAGCCGCTGGTGGTCAAGATCCTGAGGACCGAGGTCACCGAGGACAAGAACTCGCTCGCACGCTTCCTCGAGGAATACTCGCTGATCGAGCGCATCCAGAGCCCGCACGTCGCGCGCATCCACGGCCATGGCGTGTCCGAGGGCCACGCCTACCTCGTCATGGAGTTCTTCGACGGCGGCGACCTCAGCCAACGGCTGGAAGGCAAGCCTATGGAGGCTTCGGCCGCGCTCAAGGTCTTCCGCGAGCTGATGTTCGCGCTGGGCGACATCCACGAGACCGGCGTGCTGCACCGCGACCTCAAGCCGCAGAACCTGATGTTCCGCAAGGACGGCAGCCTCGCGATCGTCGACTTCGGCATTGCCAAGCACATCGATGCCGTGGACCGCACCGGCCATGGCGAAATCCTCGGCACGCCGCGCTACATGAGCCCGGAGCAGGTGCAGGGGCGGGCGCTGGACCTGCGCACCGACATCTACAGCGCGGGCGTGCTGCTCTACCAGATGCTGACCGGCAAGCACCTGTTCAGCGGCGTCTCGGCAGTGGAGGTCGCCCTTCACCACCTGAACACCCCGCCGCCTGCGCTGCCGCCCGAGCTGGACAAGTACCAGCGGCTGGTCGACAAGCTGGTCGAGAAGGACAGGGACGCGCGCTTCAGGAATGCCGACGAGGTGCTCGGGTTCCTGTCGCGGAAGTTCTACCAGGAGGAAGCCGACCACCGGTGAGGCGGGGGATCGCGTCCTGACGGATCCTCAGCGCATTTGATCTTCCCCAGTCTCCCTCTTTGGGCGTCTCGGTGTATTTGGTTTTCCTCAGTCTCCCTCTTTGGGCGTCTCGGTGTACTTGATTTTCCCCGGTCTCCCTCTTTGGGCGTCTCGGTGCATTTGGTTTTCCCCGGTCTCCCTCTTTTGTGAATTTGCAGCGGTTGCGCGAACGCGCAACCACCCCAAATTCACAAAAGAGGGAGATCAGATAAAGTCAAAAGCCGGTTTGCCGGTCCAGCCGGCACGATGCGAGGTGTTGATTCCGCGCGATCGACGCAATCAGGGAAGCTTGGCCCAGATATTCCGCAGCTGCTCCGGCAGGTCCTTGGGCGAGAACGGCTTGGACACGATTCCCGCCGCGCCCAGCGCGAGCAGTTCGGAATGGTCCTTCTGCGTGGCCTTGGCGGTGATGAACACCACCGGGTAGGCCGCCGTCTCGGGCTGCTGGCGCATCGTCTTCAGCAGTGTCGGGCCGTCCATGCCGGGCATCATCCAGTCGAGCATGACGAGGTCGGGCTTGAATTCCTTCATGCCGTCGATCGCCTTGAGCGGGTCGCTCTCTATCCTGACCGTCATCTTGCCGATGCGCTCGAGCGACATGCGCACTATGCGCTGGATATCCTCGTCGTCTTCGGCATAGAAGATGCGGTTCAGCGGGGTGGAGGGCATGCGTCGTCCTGTCGGTGCGTGTCAGGGGGCGGGGGCGTGCACCGGGAGCTCGAACCAGAATTCGGTGCCGCCGCCTTCGCGATTGTTGAACCCTATGGTGCCGCCCATCATCTCGATGAGGCGCTTGCAGATCGCCAGTCCCAGGCCGGTGCCCCCCTTGGCGCGGGTATCGGCAGAATCGGCCTGTGCGAACCGGCCGAAGATGCGGGTGCGGAAGTTCTCCGGGATGCCCGCGCCGCGGTCGCCCACGGTCACCTTGACCCGCCCGTCGACCTCATTCATGGCGATCTCGACGCTGCCCCCGGCAGGCGAGAACTTGGCCGCGTTCGAGATCAGGTTGGTCATCACCTGCAGCAGCCGCTTGCGGTCGGCATTCACGATGATGTTCTTGACGCCCTCGGTCTGGAGCTTCACTTCGTAGCGGTCGGCGAAGCCCTGGTTCAGCTTGACCGATTCGCTCACCAGTTCGTCCATCGGCATCGGTTCGGGGAACAGCGTGAGCTTGCCGGACTCGATCTTCTCGATGTCCAGGATGTCGTTGATCAGGTCGAGCAGCCGCTGGCCGTTGCGTTCGGCGACCTCGGTGAGCTCGGCCTGGTCGGTGTTGAGGTCGCCGAGGACGCCGGAATTGACCAGTTGCAGCGAGCCGATGATCGAGGTGAGCGGCGTGCGCAGTTCGTGCGACAGCGTCGAGGTGAATTCCTGCTTGAGGCGGTCGGCCTCGAGCTGCTGGGTGATGTCGCGGCCCTGCGCGATGATCGAGATGATGCTGCCGTCGGAGTTCACGAGCGGGGTCACGTTCCACTCGCACACCACCTCGATGCCGTCGCGCCTCGGGTTGGAGATCTTCAGGCCGGCCAGCGATTCGTGGGTCTCGAGCAGGCGCTGCCAGCCGCGGTCGAATTCCGCGTGGTAGGCGGGCTGCACGAGGATCTTGATCGACGCGCCATTCTGGATCAGCTCGCCCGCCGGGTATCCGAAGAGGTTCTCGGCCTCGCGGTTCACGTCCTTGATGCGCCCTTCGGTGTCGAGCTCGAGCACCGCGATCGGCGCGCGTTCGGCGAACAGGGCGAGCTTGCGGCCCGAGGCCTCGACCTGGCGGCGGACCTCCTCGAGCTCGATCAGCTGGCGCTCGAGGCGCTGGTTCAGCTCGGTATAGTCCTCGGTGAGCCGGCCGTAGGAGACGCGCAGGCGGTACCCGGACACGAAGACCTGGTTCAGCCTGACGGCGACCGAAAGGTTGATCGCGAAGAAGATCGGCATCATGAACGACAGTTCGGTGAACAGGCGCGAGCCGAACGCGAGCAGGACGACCTCGAACGGCAGCATCACGCCGATGGCGAACAACGCGTAGACCCACCAGACGGCCGAGAAGAGCGGCAGCCCGCCGGCGGCCATGCCGGCCAGCACGAAGGCGAGGAACACCTGCTGCTCGTCGGTGTGCCCCGGGAAGAAGACCGCGCCCGCAAACCCCCAGGTGACGCCCGCGGCAAGCGCGCCGATCGCGAACCGCCTCAGCCAGACGTCCGGCGCGGTATCGCGGTTGCGCGCATGGCGGTAGGCGAAAATCAGCAGGTAGCGGGACACGCTGACCACCACCATGAGGCAGGTCCAGAAGATCACCAGCTCGCCGATCTTGGCCGACGAGTACAGCTCGAACGCCATCACCGTACCTATGATGAGCGTCACCGCGATGCCGAGCGGGGCCTGGCGGTAGAGGAGTTCCACCTGGTCGGCGAGGACCCGGGTGCGATCCGAGCGATCGCGCGTGAGGTCCGGAGCGGTGGGTGGAAGCGCAGCCATTCTGCCGCGCATTATAGGTGCAAGCCCGTCTGAACGGGACGCAATCCGGGGATGAGGCCGGATAAAAGGATCAGCGTTTGTAAGGCGCCCTAGAACGCGCGGTCGTTGCGGATCACGCCGACCGCAATGCCTTCGATCGCGAGGTCGTCCGTGCGCAGGTCGATCTCGATCGGCTCGAAGTCCGGATTCTCGGCGAGGAGCTGCACCGTGTGCCCGCGCTTGCGCAGGCGCTTGACCGTCACCTCATCGGCGATGCGCGCGACCACGACCTGCCCGGTGCGCGCCTCGGAAGTCTTGTGCACCGCGAGGAGGTCGCCGTCGAGGATGCCGATGTCGCGCATCGACAGGCCCTTGACCTTGAGCAGGTAGTCTGCGCGCGGCGTAAACAGGTTGGGGTCGACCTGGTAGCGGCCCTGCACGTGCTCCTCGGCGAGAATGGGAGAGCCGGCGGCCACGCGGCCGATGACCGGGAGTTCCATCAGGCGACCGGGACGGCTGCCGGTCCTCGCTTCGTTGACGCGGATGCCGCGCGAAGCCCCCGAAAGGATGTCGATCGCGCCTTTCTTCTCGAGCGCGCGCAGGTGCTGCTCGGCGGCGTTGACCGAGCGAAAGCCCATGCGCTCGGCGATTTCGGCGCGCGTGGGAGGAAAGCCCGACACCTCGGTGAGCTCGCGGATCAGCTGCAGGATCTCGGCCTGGCGCTCGGTAAGCTCTTCCATTCGGCAGTCCCTACTGTGACCTTGACCAGTGGAATTATATCCAGTAGTAGCCGGAATGCAAATTGGATCAACCGGCCGATGCGCGGGTCGCCGGATCAAGGCCAGCATCCGGGGAGCGCCGCGGAAGGTATATTCGCGGGACTTCACGGGGCCCTGGATGGCACGACAACTGAACTTCCGCCAGATCGAGGCCTTCCGGGCGGTGATGCTCGCCGGCACCACCATCGGCGCGGCCGAGATGCTCCACACGACCCAGCCCTCGGTCAGCCGGCTGATCGCGCAGGTGCAATCGTCCACCGGCCTCAAGCTGTTCTCGCTCGAGCGCGGCCGGCTCAGGCCGACGCCCGAGGCGGCCCGGCTGTTCGAGGCGGTGCAGCGCAACTTCCAGGGCCTCGAGAAGATCGAGCAAACCGCGGCGCTGCTGCGCAAGTCGGGCACCGGCACGCTGCGCATCGGTTGCACGCCGGCGCTCGCGCTCGGGGTGCTGCCGAGGGTCATCGGCCGGTTCCACGACCTGCATCGCGAGGTGCACATCGGCTTCCACACGGTGGGCTCGCTGCAGATCCGGGACGCCCTGCTCGGCGGCCAGTTCGACCTCGGCCTGACGACGAACCGCTTCCACTTTCGCGGCGCCGAATTCCGCACCGAGGTCATGCACGAGGCCGAGGCCGTCTGCGTAATGAGCCGCAAGCACCGCCTTTCGGCCAGGGACGCCGTGACCGCCCGCGACTTCCAGTCCGCCACGCTGCTGACGCTGGACGCCGAGGACGACCTCACCGGCGCATGGCGGCGCACGCTCGAGCGCAGGCAAGTGGCGCCCGCCTCGGTCATCGAGACGAGCTATTCGGCCACGATCTGCGCCCTGGCCGAGGCCGGGGTCGGCATCGGCGTCGTGAACCCGTACACCGCCGCGGTGTTCGCCGACCGGCTGCGGATCGCTCGGGTGACGCCGCGGCTCGCGGTGAAGACTTTCGTCGCCTACCCGGCGCACACGACCGCGTCGGCGCTCACCGGGGAATTCGTCGCGCTGCTGGCCGAAAAATTCCGGTCCGAGCCGGTGGCCGGGCAGCCGGCCGCCGACAAGGCGTCGCGTTAGCGCGGTCCCGCAGCGCCTACGTGGCGGTGATCGCCGACACGTCCACCAGGTACATCTGCCGCTCGTGCTCGTGGACCGAGTCGATGCACACGGTCCGGCCGTCCCGGCTCCAGCGCGGATGCAGGTCGCAGCGGTTTTCCTTGCTCAGGGCCGGATCGGTGTAAAAGCTGCCGAGATCGTGCCGCACGCCGCGTTTCAGGTCGTAGAGGATCAGCAGCCGCTCGTTGGTCTTCGAGTCGGGGTAGGTGTCGCTCAACAGCCAGTTGGTGTCGACCGGCGAGAAGGTCATGTGGCCGTTCTCGGTCAGCACGTCGCGGCCGATCACGTCCACCTTCGGCTCGGGCAGGTCGGTGTAGAGGTGATAGTGGATCGAGCCGGCATGCGGCCCCCACACGATGATGTGGCCGTCGTCCTGCCAGAGCGGGTGCGAGATCTGGTACTCGGATTTCTCGTAGTCGTAGGTGCCTACCGCGTTCGGGTCGAACGAATCGGCCAGCTGCGGCAGAGGATGGTCCGAGCACTCGAGCAGGCGCATTTCGGTGCCGTCCGGATTCATCGTGATCAGCCGGTGCAGGAAGCAAGTCTCGTCCTCGACGCGCTCGGTCCAGCGGTGCAGGAACAGCACCCGCGACGAAGCCGGGTTGATCTCGATGTGGCTGACCCAGTGAAGCGCCTTGTCCATCGAGGCCCGGTGGTGGAACCGGGTGAGGTCGCGGTAGCTCACCAGCAGGCGCGCCTCCCCGCTGGCGAGGTCCATGCGCCGGATGCCGTCTTCGGCCGGCGCCTTCTCGGGCGGCGGCGGGGGATCGGCTTCGCTGTAGCCGATGGTCTTGTGCGTGACATACAGCCGGCGGTAGTTGACGCACAGCGCGTAGGTGCTGTCCGGGGCGACTACATAAATCGGCAGCGGCAGCGCGCGCTTCGTCCCCGAATCCGCATCGAAGATCGCCGAGCCGAAGCCCGGATAAACCGACGAGCGGTCGGTGGTGCGCGTGTTGTAGATCAGGTGGCGGCCCGGCAGCCCGTCCAGCCACTGCAGCTGGCAGCCCATCTGCCAGTTCCAGGCGCCGGTCCGGTCCACGGCGCGGTACGGCATCCCGGCGGCCTCGAGGTCGAAGTACCCGACCGATGCCGTCAGGCCGGGCGCGAGGACCTTGTCCATCCAGTCGACTTCGTTGGCGAGCAGGTAACGCCCGGTGCGGTGCCAGTTCGTCTTGTTGTAGTAGCCGAAGAAATGGTGCTTAACGCCGCTGCCTACGCGCCGCACCGGGCAGGGCGTCCTGACGATCCTCTGCTGCATCGGGCTAGTGCTGCCGCATGCCGTCGAACAGGCGCCCGGGCGCGTTCTTCGCCGCCGGCGCGCCGATCATCTTGAGCGCGGCCCACAGCGAGGCCTGGTTCGAGGTGACGACCGGCTTGCCGAGCGCTTTCTCCATCGCGTCGATCCTGTCCATCGTCAGCAGTTGCGTGCAGCTGATCAGCACCGCGTCGCAGTCCTTCACTTCGCCGGCGTGGCGCAGCATCATCTCCTCGACCTGCGCGGTCGAGATCTTGGCGATGTCGCGCGTGTCGTAGCAGTCGAACGAATCGATGCCGCCGATCTCGTAGCCGTAGTGTTCCAGCAACGCCACTTCGTGCGCCGCCACGTCCTTGATGTAAGGGGTCAGCAGGAACACGCGCCTGGCGCCGACGGCCTCCAGCCCCATCAGGATCGCGCTCGACGTAGTCACCGCGCGGATGCCCACGCCGTCGGTGATGCGCTTGGCCAGCTCGGCTTCGCGACCCGGGCCGGAGACGAAGCTGCCGCTGGTGCAGCCGTAGATGATGATCTCGGGCTTCGGGAAGCACATCGCGAGGTCGCGCACCGCCTGGTCGACCGAGTCGATCATCGCGAGCAGCGATTCCTTGGTGACCGCAGGCGTCGGCCGCGACAGGCGGTTGACGTTCATTGCGACCCCGTCGGCGAGATACTGCGCGAGCTCGCGCTCCATGGCCACGTTGCCGGGCGGCACTACGAGGCCGATGCGGGTGACGTTGTTGTCCATTCCGGTTTCTCTCCAGGGCGTTATTCGATGCTGATCGAGGCCTTGGCGGCGACCGCCTTCCAGCGTTCCAGGTCGGTTTTCAGGAACGCGAGGAATTCCGCAGGCCCGATCGCGCGCGGGTCGGCGCCGAGTTCCTTGAAGCGCTGCACCACTTCGGGCCTCGAGGCCGACTTCAGGACCGCGCGCTGCAATCGATCGAGGATCGCCGGCGGCGTGCCTGCCGGCGCGAGGATGCCGGTAAACGAGGCGGCTTCGACGCCGTCGTAGCCGAGTTCCTTCAGCGTCGGCGCGTCGGGCAGCACGGTCGAGCGCGCCGGCGTCATCACCGCGAGGATGCGCAGCTTGTTGTTGCGCACGTGGTTCATCGACGAGGCGATCTGGTCGACCATCGTCGGCACCTGCCCCGACAGCAGGTCGGAAAGCGCCTGGCCGCTGCCCTTGTAAGGGATGTGCAGGAATTTCACACCGGCCACCGACTGCAGCAGTTCGATCGCGAGATGGTTGGACGTGCCGAGGCCGGCCGAGCCCATGCCGATCGAGCCGGGCTTCTGCTTGGCCTGCGCGACGAGTTCGGCGAACGTGCCGGCGGTGCTGCCCGGCCCGACCACCACGGCCATCGGCGTGACGTTGATCAGCGCGACCGGCGCGAAGTCGCGCAGCACCGCGTACTGCAGGTTTCTTGCCACGGCTTCCATCGCAGTGAGCGATCCGCTCGACCCGGCCAGCAGCGTGTATCCGTCGGCCGGGGACTTGGCCACTGCGGTGGCGCCGATGCGGCCGCCTGCGCCGACGCGGTTCTCGACCACCACCGCCTGGCCGAGGTCCTCGGTCAGGGCCGTCGCGACCAGCCGCGTCGAGATGTCCACGCTTCCGCCCGCCGCGAACGGCACGATGATGCGGATCGAGTGGCTGGGGTAGTCCTGCGCGCCTGCGGCGAGAGGCAGCAGCGCGAACAGGACTGCGCCGACGGCGGCGGACAAGCGGATTCTGCGCATGGAAGATTTCTCCGGGTTGGATGGGATAAAAGGAAATGCGCTCGCAGGGGCCGCAGCCCGGCGGCTCATCGCGTCCGGCCCTCGGCCGAATGTACTGCGGCGGCCTGGCCCGCGGAAGGCGCTGCTGCGAACCCGAGGTCCACGACGATGCTGCCGGTGGCGTCGACCGTTGCGCGCGCGCCGGACGGAAGCACCAGGGTCGATGAGGCTTCCTGGATGACCGAAGGGCCGGTAACGACTTGCCCGAACGAAAGCGATTCGCGCTCGTAGACCGGCACGTCGGCAAAGGCGGCCCGGTCGCCGACCCAGACCTTGCGAGTGCCGCGCGCCGCGCCTGCGCCCGAGATCGTGCCGGTGGGAACACGCAGGTCGGAATTGCCGGCCGTTGCCGAAACCGCTACCCGGATGTTGACGATTTCGACTTCGCCCACCGGCGGCACATGCCCGAAGGTCTGCTTGTAGGCGGCAAAGAACGCCTCCCTCAGCGACTGCTCGGAGTCCCCGGTGTACGGCCCGGCAGGCAGGTCGGTCACGATCTCGAACCCCTGGCCGACGAACCGCAGGTCGGCGGCGCGCGCAATGACCGGTTGCACCGCGGGGTTCGCGAGCGTGGCGGCGATGACGCCGCGCGCATCCTCTTCGAGGCGACGGTAGGCCGCCTCGAACTCGTCCCAGTCGAGCGCATTCAGCCGCCGCGCGACGGTCGCCATCCGGTCGATCCGCGCCGGCGCCATCAACAGGCCGAGCGCCGAGGCCACTCCCGCGCCCGGCGGGCACAGCACCCGGTCGATGCCGAGCCGGCGCGCGACTTCGCACCCGTGCAGCGGGCCGCCGCCGCCGGTGACGAGCAGCGCGAACTTGCCGGCTTGGTGGCCGCGTTCGGCGACGTGCACTCGTGCTGCGGCGGCCATGTTCTCGTTGACCACCGAATAGATTCCCCAGGCGAGTTCGGCGATCGCGATCCCCGATCGGGCCGCGATGGCGGCAATCGAGGCCGAGGCCTTCGCCGCGTCGATCGACATCGTGCCGCCGGCAAAGGCCGCCGGGTCGAGGTAGCCGAGCACCAGGTTGGCATCGGTCACCGTGGGTAGCTCGCCGCCGCGCCCGTAGCACGCCGGGCCCGGCATCGAGCCCGCGCTTTCCGGGCCGACCTTGAGCAGGCCGAGTTCGTCCAGCCGCGCGATGCTGCCGCCGCCCGCGCCGATCTCGATCAGCTCGATGGTCGAGATCGAGATCGGCATCCCGCTGCCTTCGGTGAGCCGCTTCTCGCGGCCGGCCTCGAAGCGGTAGCCGATCATCGGCGTGCAGTCCTCGATGATCGCGAGCTTGGCGGTCGTGCCGCCCATGTCGAACGCAAGGACGTCGCGCACGCCCGAGCGCTCGCCGAAGAACGAGCCTGCCAGCGCCCCGGCCGCCGGTCCGGACTCGAGCAGCTGGATCGGCACGCGCTTGGCTTCGTCGACGTGCGTGAGGCCGCCGTTGGAAAGCATCATGAATAGCGGCGCCCGGATGCCCAATGCGGCGATTTCGCTGCGCATCAGCTCCAGGTACCCGTCGGCCAGCGGCGTGATGTACGCATTCGCCACCGTGGTGGTGCTGCGCTCGTACTCGCGGATCTGCGGTGAGACTTCGGAGGAGATCGAAACGAACAGGTCCGGGTTGGCCGCGCGGATCAGGTCGCGCGCGCGGCGCTCGTGGGCCGCATTGGCATAGGCGTGCAGGAACACGATGGCGACCGAAGTCACGCCCTGGCGCCGGAGTTCTGCTGCCGCAGCGAGCACGCCCGCTTCGTCCAGCGGCTGCACGACCGCGCCGTCCGGCGCGATGCGCTCGGCCGCTTCGAGCCGCAGGTGACGCGGTACCAGCGGCCTGGGCAGTTCGATGTGCAGGTCGTAGAGCTCATACTTGTGCTCGCGCGCCATCTCGAGCGTGTCGCGAAACCCGGCGGTGGTGATCAGCCCGGTGCGCGCGCCTTTGCGCTCGATCAGTGCGTTGGTGAAAAGCGTCGTCGCGTGGATCACGCGGCCGACCGAGTCGAAGGCAATGCCTTCCCGGGCGAACAGCTTGCGCACGCCGGCGATCACGCCGCGGTGCGGCGCATCGCTCGTCGTCAGTTCCTTGTGGGACAGCGACAGGCCGCTGGCGTGCGAGTAGGCGACGATGTCGGTGAACGTGCCGCCGATGTCGATGCCCAGCGAGTATGCGGGTCGGCTCATGATCTACCGGGTGACGTAACCGTCGAGGCGGTCGGCCTCGGAGAGTTGCTTCGCGCGTTCGGCCGGCGGCCCGAACCCGCCGCCGCCGGGGGTGCGCAGCTCGATCGTGCCGCCGGGCGCGACGACGTGCCGTGTCTTCGGGTCGCTGCGCTTGCCGTCGATCAGCACTTCGCCGGGCGCGCCCGATTCGCCGCCGGCAAGGCCGGCGGCAGCCGCCTGCGGCCGGGTGCGCTCGGCAAGGAAGCTCACCGAGATCGGCCCGGCGGAGTGGTTCGAGAACTTGATCTCCTGCCCGGTGCCGCCGCGATACCGGCCTGCGCCGCCGCCGTCGGCCCGCAGCCGCCGGTACTGCACGCGCAGCGGCGAGATCTGCTCGATCATCTCGACCGGCGTGGAGGAGATGTTGCTCGGCCAGGACAGCACGTTCATGCCGTCGCGGCGATGCGAGGCGCCGTACCCGCCGTTCATGAAGAACACGTTGGCGAAGCTGCCGCCGCCGGGCCGCGCGCCCGAGAGGTTCACGCACCACAGCGGCGAGCCGACCGTCGCGATGACGCGCTCCGGCATCGCATCGGCCAGCGCGCGGATCACCATCATCGGCAGGAAATGGCCGATCAGCGCGCGGGCGCCGCCGGCCGCGGGCGGCTGCGAGTTCAGGATCGAGCCGCTGGGCGCGACGACCTCGATCGGACGCAGCACGCCTTCGTTGTTCGGCACGTTCGGCAGCAATACCGCCCGCACGCCGTACGAAGTGTAGGCCGCGGTGTAGGCGAGGCAGACGTTGATCGACATCGGCACCTGCGCCGCGCTGCCCGCGAAGTCGACCGTGATCCGGCCGTCCTTCACCGTCATCGCCATTTCGAGCACGATCGGTTCGGCGAAGCCGTCGCTGATCGCGCTCTGGCGATAGGTGCCTTCGGGCACGCGCCGGATCGCCTCGCGCATCGCGGTTTCCGAGCGGCCGTGGATCTCGGCGGCGACATCCTCCAGCGTGTCCAGTCCCTGCTCGGCCATCAGCGCGCCTACCCGCGTCTCGATCAGCTGCAACGCGGTGAACTGCGCGTACAGGTCGCCCATGACCTGGTCGGGCTCGCGCACGTTCTTCCTCAGGATCCGCTCGAAGGTCCTGTCCATCGCGCCTTCGGTCATGACCTTCATCACAGGGATCTGCAGGCCTTCCTCGAACACCTCGCGCGCATCCGCCGAGCGCTGCCGGCCGCCGATGTCCGGCGCGTGCGCCACGGAGCCTGCGAATCCCACCAGCCGGCCGCCGCGGAAGAGCGGCTTCGCGACCGTGATGTCCGGCAGGTGGCCGGTGCCCATCCAGATGTCGTTCGTGATCAGGATGTCGCCCGGGCGCAGCGTGTCGACGGGGTATTCCGCGAGGAAGTGGCGGATCGTGCGCGGCACCGTGTTGATGAAGGACGGGATGCTGTCGGTCGCCTGCGCGAGCGACTGGCCGGACGCGTCGGTGAGCACGCAGGCGAAGTCGTTCGATTCGCGCACGATCGTCGAGAACGACGTCCTCACCAGCGAGGCCGCGGCTTCGTCGACGATCGAGATCATCCGCGTCCAGATGAGTTCGAGGGTGATCGCGTCGAGGTGGGGGGAGGTCATCGGTGGGCGGCAGTGTCCGGGGGCGATGACGGATCGTAGGGCCGCCGCCTATGCCTTGCCAATGGCAATGTTTCGGGGGGCTATTCAGATTTGGTATGGGCTGCCGCGCGGGCGGCGCTGAGGGTGGCCTGCTGCGGGTACAATCCGGCGGATGATCATCCAGTCGCTGCTCGACACCGACCTGTACAAGTTCACCATGATGCAGGTCGTGCTGCATCACTTCCCGGGTGCCCAGGTCGAGTACAAGTTCAAGTGCAGGAACCCGGGCATCGACCTGACGCCCTACCTGGAGGAGATCCGCGCCGAGATCGGCGAGTTGTGCACGCTGACGATGCGGGAGGAGGAACTCGCCTACCTGCGCAGCTTGCGCTTCATGAAGTCCGACTTCGTCGACTTCCTCGGCCTGTTCCACTTCAACGCCAAGTACGTGCGGGTCGAGCCCGACCCGCTCTTGCCCGGCGAACTGGACATCACGATCCACGGGCCCTGGCTGCACACCATCCTCTACGAGATCCCGATCCTGGCGATCGTGAGCGAGGTCTACTTCCGCAACACGCAGCCGAATGCCGACCTCGGCGAGGGGCGCCGCCGCCTCAAGGCCAAGCTCGACACCGTCCGCAGGCTGGATGCGGCGCTCGAATTCAAGATCTCCGACTACGGCACGCGGCGGCGCTTCTCGCTCGCGTGGCACGAGGAAGTGATCCGCACGATCA
Source organism: uncultured Bordetella sp. (assembly GCA_964599095.1). Classification (GTDB taxonomy): domain Bacteria; phylum Pseudomonadota; class Gammaproteobacteria; order Burkholderiales; family SG8-39; genus SZAS-79. The sequence continues at coordinate 14,132 of CAZREB010000030.1, read as the reverse complement.
AGGACGAGGTGCCGAACCTCTTTGCGGGCACGTCGAACGTCTGGCTCGCGATGCGCAACAACATCACGTCGCTCGGCACGGTCGCGCACGAGTACATGCAGGCCTGCCAGGCGCTCGGCCCGCGGCTGCGCGATTCGCAGGCCTTCGCGTTCGAGGTCTGGGCCAAGGAATACCGCGGCGACCTCGGCATCGCGATCTCCGACACCTACGGCATGGACGCCTTCCTGCGCGATTTCGACCTCTATTTCTGCAAGCTGTTCGACGGCGCGCGGCAGGATTCGGGCGACCCGTTCGAGTGGGGCGAGAAACTGATCGCGCACTACCACAAGAACCGGGTCGACCCGCGCACCAAGACGCTGATCTTCTCCGACAGCCTGACGATCCCGAAGGCGATCTCGATCGCCCGGCGCTTCTCGGGCCGCGCGCGCCTCGCCTTCGGCATCGGCACCAACCTCACCAACGACGTCGGGTTCGAGCCGCTGCAGATCGTCATCAAGATGACCGAGTGCAACGGCCAGCCGGTGGCCAAGCTGTCGGACTCCCCCGGCAAGACGATGTCCAAGGACGAGGGGTACCTGCGGTACCTCCGCCAGGTCTTCGGCGTGGCGGAATAGCGCGGGGACGTGGGCGACACGGCCGAGGAGCGCAGGCTTCGGAACACCGCGCTCGCCGTGCTGGCGACCTGCCTCGTGCTCAACATGCTCGGGCGCGGCAGCGGCGACACCTACATCGTCTTCCTCGGCCCGCTGGAAAAGGAGTTCGGCTGGTCGCGCTCCGAGCTGACCGGCATCTACTCGGTGTACCTGCTGGTCGGCGGCGGCCTCGCCCCGCTGGTCGGGATGTTCTTCGACCGGTTCGGCCCGCGCCTGGTGTACACGACGGGACTGACGTGCCTCGCGCTGGCCTTCGTGCTGGGCGGCTTCCTGACCGCGCTGTGGCAGTTCTACACGTTCATCGGCGTGATGGTCGGCATCGGCAGCGGGCTGGCCGGCATGGTGCCGGCCTCCGGGCTGCTCACGCGTTGGTTCCGGGCGCGACTGTCGACGGCCATGGGCATTGCGTTTGCAGCCACCGGCCTCGGTTCGCTCACGTTCGTGCCGCTCGCGCAGGCGCTGCTGGTCGAATACGACTGGCGCATCACGTATCGCATCCTCGGCGGGACGATGCTGGTGATGGTGCCGTTCATCGCTTTCGCCGTGCCGTGGAAGCGCTTTGCCGAAGGCCATCCGGCCTACCGGATGTCGATGCGCTCGAAGCAGGGCGGCGGCGAGGGCTGGACGCTGGGCGCGGCGATCAAGACGCCGCTCTTCTGGGCGCTCGCGCGGGTGTTCTTCTTTACATCGCTGGGCATGTTCACGGTCATGGTGCAGTCGGTGGTGTTCTTCATCGACGCCGGCTTTTCGCCGTTGGTGGCGGCGACCGCGTTCGGCATGACCGGGATGCTGTCGGTGGCCAGCGTCGCCGCCAGCGGGCCGCTGGCCGAGCGCTTCGGCATCCGCCGCACCGTGGGCGTGAGCTTCTTCGGCTCGGCGCTCGGCGTCGTGCTGCTGCTCGGCCTGTCGTTCCGGCCGTGGTTCCTTGTGCTGTGCGCCTACGTCCTTGTGTTCGGGCTCTGCCAGGGCATGCGCGGGCCGATCGTCTCGTCGATCACCACGCGGCATTTCGCCGGGCCCAAGGTCGCGACGATCTACGGGATGATCTTCACCGCCAACGCGCTCGGGTCGGCCTCGGGATCACTTATCGGAGGCGCGCTGCACGACCTCACCGGCGGCTATCGCGCCGGGTTCCTTATTGCGCTCTGCTCCATGGCCATCGCCGTCACCACCTTCTGGACCGTGCCCGAATTGCGCAAGGAACGCTGAAAAGAAAAATGGGGACAGACCCCTATTTCGGCACGAAAAATGGGGACAGACCCCTATTTCCAAGTTGTTCAGCGAAGAATGGGGATCCGTGCCGAAATAGGGGTCTGTCCCCATTTTTCCCATTTTTCCGGGCGTCGACTCAGGCGGGCGGTGCGCCGCCCCAGAGTTCCGGATTCAGGTTGTCCGGCTTGTAACCGGACAGCAGCGGGTCCGCCACCGGCCCCGCCTGCAGGCCCGACAGGACTCGCATCAGCTGGCGTCGCCGTTCCATCGGGGCTCGCTGGAAGCGCGTCGCCCTGAGGGCTTCGAGCCGGTCGAGCGTCGGCTGCTCGCGCGGCGTGCCGCGGGCGTAGTAAGTCGAGAAATCGGTCAGCGCCACCAGGGCATCGAGCAGCGCCGCCTTCAGCCACTCGCCGTGCCGCCCGGCCGGGTCGATTGCGTCGAAGGCATCGACCGGGGGCAGGTGGGGGCCCCGGGGCGGGCCCGGATCTGCGGCGAGGCAGGCTTGCAGCGCTTCGTTCATGCGCTCGACCGCGCGCTGGCGCAACCCGATCTCGCGTGCAACCCTGGCGCGGCTGGCAAGGCCATAGGCATCGTGCTCCGCAAAGGCCTCGAGGCCCTCGTATGCCGCTTTCAGGCGCGCGTAGCGGGCCGCCGGCGGGGACTTCGCATCATGCGCTGCGCGGTAGTGCGCAAACGGATCGGCCTTGCCAATTGCGGCTGTTCCGCGCGCGAGCACGCCCTGGCTCTCGAGCAGCTTCGCCCGCCCGGTCTTGCATGCAAACAGGTTCAGCCGGTAGGGATCGGCCGGCCCGGCCGGATCGAAAGGAACCAGCAGGCCGAGGCCGGGGACCAGCATGTAGGCGTCGTAGCCCGCGGAACCCAGCCGTTCGACCAGCTGGAGGTTGAGGCTGGCACCATGCTTGATCTCGAACATCACCAGCGGGTCGGCCGCGCGCAGGAAACCGGCGCCGCCCTCGAGAATCCTTGCTTCCTCGCCTTCGGCATCCAGCTTGAGGAAATCGACCTCTTTCCAGCCGTGCAAGGCGGCGAGGGCGTCGAGCGTGTCGAGTTCCACCTCTTCGGTGGCGCCGCCGGTGCCGCCCTGCGAGATCGAGTTCAGCTCGGCATTCGCCTCCACCGAAAGCCGCGCGGTGCCCGCACGGTTCGACAGCGCCTTCTGGATCACGGTGATGTTGCCGAGCGCGTTGACTTCGACGCTCTTGCGCAGAAAGGCCGCGGTCTGCGATGCGGGCTCGATAGACCAGACATACCCCGCAGGGCCGGCGATTTCGGCAAGCGACAGCGAATACAACCCGTAGTTGGCGCCGATGTCGACGATGCGCGATCCGGCACCGAGGCGCCGGCACAGGAAGACGATCTCGTCCTCGAACCAGTTCTCCTGCTCGAGCAGGACGTACGGCGTGAGGAGGTCGATGCGCGGCGGCACCGCCACGGTGACGCCGGCGGCCACGCGGATTCCCATGACCGGCAGGTCCGGGAATGCCACGGGCTGGCTCATTTGCCGCGGATCAGGCCGGCTTCGCGCGCTTCGCGTTCAAGGCTCTCGCGGAACGCCGGGTGCGCGATCGCGATCATCTTTGCAGGACGCTCGCCGAGCGGCACCCCGCGCAGGTCGGCCGTGCCGTGCTCGGTGACGAAGATACCGGCTTCGCTCCTCGGTGTGGCCACGGGGCCGGAGATTTTCGCGACGATGCGCGATGCCTTGGTGCCGACCGAGGCCGGCAGGCAGATCAGCGAAGCGCCGCCCGGCGAGGCGTTGGCCGCGCGGATGAAATCGAGCGCGCCGCCGACCGCGCCGACGTAGCTGCCGCCGGCGATCTCGGCATTGACCTGCCCGGTCAGGTCGACCTCGACCGCGGAATTCACCGCGACGAAGTTGTCGATCCTGCCGAGAACCTGCGGGCTGTGCGTGTAGTCGGTCGCGCGCAGGCTGATTGCCGGGTTCTTGTGCGCAAAATCGAACAGCAGCTTAGTCCCGAACATCACACCGGCCACCGTCACGCCGCGGTCGATCGACTTGTACGCGTTGGTGATCGCGCCGCTTTGCATCAGCTTCGCCACGCCGTTGCAGAGCAGCCCCGAATGGATGCCGAGGTCGCGGCGGTCGCCGAGCGCCGCGAGGATCGCGTCGGGCAGCGAGCCGAGGCCGAACTCCAGCACCGAGCGGTCCGGAATGAACTCGGCCGCATTGCGCCCGATCGCAAGCTCCACCTCGCCGGGCGCGCCATACGGCAACTGCACGATCGGCCGCGACGAGTGGATCACATGCGCGAAGTCCCCGGCGGTGAGCAGCGGCGTGGTGTGCGTCCAGGGCACCTGGTCGTTGACCTCGGCGATCACCACGCGCGCGGTCTTCAGCGCCGCGCCGAGGTATTCGACCGAGAGGCCGAGGCTGTATTCGCCCTTGTCGTTCGGCGGGCTCACCTGCACCAGCACCACGTCGGCCTTGAGCCGGCCTGCGCGGATCAGGCCGTCCATTTGCGAATACGGGAAAGGGCAGATGTCGAGCAGGCCGGCGTCGGCCAGCCTGCGGTTGTGGCCGGCGCCGCAGTAGGAGAGCAGCCTGAGCTTGTCGGCATGCTCGGCCTTGACGGTGCCCGCGTAGCTGACGCCGAGGAAGACGCTCGCGCCCGGATAGGCGTCCCGCTGCGCGACGAAAGCCTCGGTCAGCGTGAGCGGCTCCGAGCAGGCTTGTCCCCACATCACCCCGTCGCCGGGGCGGATGAATTTCGAAAGGTCGAGGGCTTGATTTTCCATGTCCGATGCTAACATTCGGCACCCCCGGGTTTCCTCCCAGGCTTTCCCCATTTCATTCGGAGTTTCACGTGCTCGACGATAAAGGTCTCGACCTGCTGTTCCGCAACGCCCGCAGCCACAACGGTTTCGACACCGCCCCGATCCCCGACGAGAAGTTGAAGCAGCTCTACGACATCGTCAAATGGGCGCCCTCGACGATGAACACCCAGCCGATGCGCATCGTGTTCGTGAAGACCGAGGCCGGCAAGAAGCTGCTCGAGCCGGCGTTGTCGCCCGGCAACCACGACAAGACCATGGCCGCGCCGGTCGTCGCGATCCTCGCGTGGGATTCGAAGTTCTACGAGAACCTGCCGCGCATGTTCGCGCATCGCCCGCAGGCGATCGACCTGTTCAAGGGCGACGACAAGGCAGCGCATGCCGAGCGGACGGCCTTCCGCAACGCCTCGATGCAGGGCGGCTACTTCATCCTCGCCGCGCGCGCCGTCGGCCTGGACTGCGGGCCGATGTCGGGCTTCGACAATGCCAAGGTCGACGCCGCTTTCTTCCCCGAGGGGCGCTGGAAGTCGAACTTCCTGTGCAACCTCGGCAAGGGCGATCCCTCCAAGGTCATGCCGCGGCTGCCGCGCCTCGCGTTCGAAGAGGCCTGCAAGATCGCATAGCCGGATCGACCGGGCCGCTGCTGCGGGCGAAGCTACTCCGGCTTCATCCCGATTTGGTTTACCAGCTTCGCCCAGCGCTCCCGCTCCGCGCGCAGGAATTCGCTCAGCGATTCCGGCGTGCCGGCGCCTTCGTTGACGAGGCCGAAGTCGTAGAGCTTCTGCGCCATGTCGGGCTCGGTCAGCACCTTGTCCATTTCGCGGTTCACGCGCTGCACGATCGCCGCCGGCGTCCCGGTCGGCGCGAGCAGCGCGAACCAGCCGACGTACTCGAAGCCGGGAAAGCTTTCGGCCAGCGTCGGGACGTCCTCGAGGCCGCGCACCCGCTTGCCCGCGCTGACCGCCAGCGCGCGCAAATCGCCGCGCTTGAGGAAAGGCAGCAACGCAGCCGAACTCACCAGCACCACCTGCGTGCGCCCGGCGATCGTGTCCTGGATCGCCGGTGCAACACCCGTATAGGGCACCTGCAGCAGCCCGATCCCGGCCGTCTTGTTCAGCATCTGGCTCATCATGCCGCTGAAAGTCTTGGTGCCCTCGTTGGCCGCGGCCAGCTTGCCGGGCTGTTTCTTGTCGAGCGCCACCAGGTCGGCAATCGATTTGGCCGGCAGCGACGCATTGACGGCGATCACCATCGGCGACTTCGCGATCATCGCCACCGGCATGAAATCCTTCTCGGGGTCGTAGGGCAGGGCCTTGAAGGTCAGCGGGTTGGTGACGATCGCCGCGGTGGTGGCGAAGAAATACGTATAGCCGTCGGCCGGGGCCTTGGCCACCGCCTGCGCCCCGATCACGTTCTGCCCGCCGGGGCGGTTCTCCACGACCACCTGCTGGCCCACCTGGCGCCCGAGGCGTTCGGCGAGGAACCGCGCCACGATGTCGGGCGAAGTCCCGGGCGGTTGCGAGATCACGAACCTGACCGGGCGTGACGGCCAGTCCTGCGCCGCGGCAGGCAGGACGGCGGCGATCAGGGGCAATGCGCAAAGCAGCAATCGGAACTTCATTCTCCCTCCTCCAGGGTTGCGGCGCCCATTGTGCCAGTGCCACGGCCGTCTTGACGCCCGCTGACTCCGGCGCGCATCCTTGACCCGCAGCATCAACTACAACAGGGAGAAGACAAATGGACGCTCGGATCATCAAGCGGCGCGAATTCATGGGCATGGGCCTCGCGCTCGCAGGCGCGAGCCTCGCAGGCTGCGCCGGCCCGCAGTATGCCGGGGACGGATGGCAGACGGTGCTCAACGGCAGCAGCATCGCCGGCTGGGGGCAGGTCGGCGAAGGCAATTGGAGCATCGTCGACGGCACGGTGCAGGGCAGGAACGGCAAGGCCGGTTACCTCGTGTCGCCGCAGAGCTACACGGACTTCGAGATGCGGGTCGAGTTCTGGGCCGACTACACGGCCAACAGCGGCGTGTTCCTGCGCTGCCAGGACCGCAACAAGATCGGCGCGGCCAATGCGTACGAGGTCAACATCTGGGACTTCCGCCCCGATCCGACCTACGGCACCGGCGCGATCGTCGATGTCGCCAAGGTCGCCCAGCCTGCGCCGAGCGCGGCCAACCGCTGGAACGTCTACGAGATCTGCGCCGTCGGCGACCACCTGCAGGTGTCGCTCAACGGCAGGCAGACCGTCGACGTGCGCAACGGCAAGCACAAGTCCGGGCCCTTCGCGCTCCAGTCGGCCGCCGGCACCATCCGCTTCCGCAGGGTCGACATCCGCGTCCTCTAGCGCGAAATAAATGGTGTCAGGGTCGATTTATCGAGACCGGGGCCCCGGGCCCCGATCTATCGACTCCAACGACCGGGTACCAGCCAGCGCTCCGCGAATTCGGCAGGCGTCAGGATGCGCCTGCGCATCGCTCGATTGCGCTGCAGCAGCTTGTCGCCGGTGATCAACACCAGGTCGTCCCGGGCGGCAAGCAAGTCCCAGAGGTGCTGATCGCCCGGATCGGGGGCGGCGCCTGCCGCGCGCGGTGACAGCACCATCGCGTGCTGCGCCAGTTCGACAAGGACGACATCGATCTCGCCCGGACCAAGGCCATGCGCCTTGATCAGCGCCGGGCGCAGGAGGACGGACCGGTATTCGGCCATCAACGCGTCGGAGAGGACGAACGGGAAAGCCGCGGACAGCATCGCGTCCACAATCTTCGCGGTGGCGGAGTCCGGGCCGCTCGCGAGCAGCCCGGAGACCAGCACATTCGTGTCGACGACCGACGGCGGGGCCATGAATTGGCGCCCGGGCGCTCAGCGCGCCTTGCGAGCCGCCTTGGTTTCCTTCGCAGCCAATGCCTGGGCCTGCGCCTCGCTCAGCCCGCCGTGCGCGCGGGCGCGCGCCACGAGCGCCCGGGCGTCGGCCCGGCTCTTGATGCCGTAGAGTTCGAGGCTCTCGTCGATCAGTTGCCCGATCGTCTTGTTGCGCTGTGCCGAGGCCTCCTTGAGCGCGCGGTAACGCTCGTCGGAAAGGGTGATGGTCAGCCGGCCCATTGATTGCTCACATTGGTGCGTTAACACCAATATGCTATATCACCAGATTCGCCGGCACAACCGGGGCCGTCGGCCGCCTGTCGCGCGTGGGATGATCGGGGCGCCTTGAATCCGCCCCGCGCTCCCACCCGGCCGCTTGCCGGGCTCCTCGTCGTCGGCCTCGGCGCGTCGCTGCCGCCGTTCGACCTCGCGGTCAACGTCGCCTTCCCTGCGATCACCGCCGCGTTCGCGCTCGAGACGCAGGCGATCAGGTGGGTGGTCGTCGCCTACGTGCTGACCTACGCCAGCCTGATGCTCGCGTTCGGAAAGCTCGGCGACGTCGTGGGCTACCGACGCGTATTTCGCGCAGGGCTCATCCTGGCCGTGGTGGCTTTCGTGTGCTGCGGGCTGGCGCCGGACTATGGGTGGCTCTTGGTCGCCCGGACGGTGCAGGGCGTGTCGGCCGCGCTGCTGCTCAGTTGCGCGCCGGCGCTGGCCACCTCGCTCTACGACGAGGGCCGCCGCACCTGGGTCCTCGGCGCATATGGGAGCATGGGTGCAGCCGCCGGCGTGGTCGCGCCTTTGGTCGGCGGCGCAAGCATTGCGCTGCTCGGATGGTCGGGCGTCTTCTGGTTCCGCGCGCCCCTTGCGATTGCGGCGCTCTTGATGCTCCCGATCCTGTCGGCCGCGCCGGACCCGCAGCGTCCGGCCGGGCAACGCCGCTTCGACCTCGGCGGCTCGCTGCTACTTGCCGCGGGATTGGCCTCGCTGCTGCTCGCGCCGACGCTGGCGCAATCCCACGATTCGACGCTGGCCACACTCTCGGCGTTGATTGCCGGCGCGATCCTCTTCGGCCTCTTTGTCATCCGCCAGCGCAGTGCCGAGCATCCTTTCCTGCCTGGTGCGGTGGTGCGCGATCCCGGCTTCCTGCTGATCAACCTTGCGAGCACCTCGGTGCACCTGGCCGGGTTCGCGGTGCCGCTGCTGGTGCCGTATTACCTCGCCCGCATCTCCGGCAACGGGCCGCTCGAGATCGGCGCCCTGCTGACGACCTGGCCGGTCGGCATGATGGTCGGCTCGGCCGTTGCCGCTCCGGCGGCGCGCAGGCTCGGGAGCCGGCCGGCTGCGATCCTGGGCGGTGCGATGCTGGCACTCGGGCAGTTCGCGATCGGGCAATGGCCGGCGGCGACCCCGCTGATGCTATGCGCGCTGTTCCTGCACGGGTCCGGTATCGGGCTGTTCCAGGTCGCGTATACGGACATCGTCATCGGCGCGCTGCCGCTGCACGACCGCGGTGTCGCCGGCAGCCTGACGATCCTCACGCGAACCATCGGCATCCTGGTCGGCGCGGCCGCGTTGACTGCGGCGTTGCACGCTTTCGAGGTGCGCAATCTCGGCGCAGGGGAGGGTGTCACCGAAGCGTTCCTGCATGCCTTCCAGTCGGTGTTCTTCTACTCGACGATGACCTTCGCGATCATCTTCGTGCTTGCTTCGGTGCGACGTCGCGCCTGGGCCGTCCACTGAAGCGATTGGGGCGCGCGTGTCGAGGTCGACACGCGTCCCGGAGCAACCGACCCGTTCAGCCGATCGACAGCGCCTGCCGCAAGTCCTCCCTCGCGACGATCCGCGAGGCATCCTGGCCCTTCGTCACTAAAGCCTCGCGTTCGCTCGCGGTCTCGACGACCGTCAGCGCCCCTTCGGCGCTCGCCCGTCGCTTTTCGATCTCGGCATCGACCCGCGCTTCGAGGCTGCCCTTGTCGATCGCGGCCACGTCCGTTGCGCGCCACAACGCGAGGCGCGAAGCGAACTCTGCCGCGCCCTGCAGGTCGCCTTGCAGCTTGCAGACGTTCATGGCGACCTCGGCATAGGCGGTAAAGCGCTCGATGAAGAAATCCGCCAGGCGCGAGCCGATGTCCTCGGGCAGCCGCCCGCCGTGCTGCTTTTCTGCGAGGAACGCGATGTACTCCAGCCCCAGCCGGTTGCGATCGAGCTCGTCGACCGCATAGCTCCACTGCAGTTGCGTTTCTTCCGACGGTGGGCGGATGCGGTGCTTGAAGGTCGCCTCACTCAGGAAACCGATCGGCCCCTGCTTGAGCAGGCAGCCGACCATCCAGTACGAGTACCACATCTTCCGCGGCCGGGTGACGAAGCGCCGGAAGGCTTCGCTCCGCACCAGCGGCGTTTCGGGGTGATACACGCGCTGCATGAAGAACCGCAGCGCCGCGGAGAAATCGCCCTTCGCGAGTGCGAACGGCGCATCCACCTGGTTTACCGTCTGCAGCACGCGGTCGGTGCCTTGCTGGACTTCCAGCATCGGCGAGAAGCTGGCCACCCACTCCGGGTGCGCCTGCATTTGCGCGACCGCACGGGCAAGCGCTTCCGGCACGACCATGTCGTCGTCCGCGAGGTAGAACGCGTATTCGCCGCGGGCTGCCCGGAGCACCGCGAAGTAGTTTTCGATCGCCTCCAGGTTCTTCGGCTGGCGGAACGAGCGCACCGGGAACGACGCCAGCACCCGCGGCGTGTCGTCGGTCGATGCATTGTCCGAGACGACGATTTCGGCTTCGAAGGGCCATCGGACGGCGCACAGGGCCGAAAGCGTCTCCTGCAGCAGGCGGCTGCGGTTGTAGGTTGGGATGCAGATCGACAGGTGCGGCATGGGTTGGCTCGACGTCCTTGGCTTCCGGCAAGACCGTACCCCACTGCAGCGCCCTTGGAAAGCGCTGGATTGCCGACGCCTGTGCGCTAAGTTGCGGTGCCGGAGTTCGCAGGTCGCGATACGTCACGCATCAGCAGCATGTCGCCGAAACGCGACGAAGCACCCGGGTAGAAACCGGTTTCGGCCGCGAACCCGCGCGGATTGTGGAAGGTGCCGAACACGAGGTCGAAGACCGGCAGGTCGCTGTAGTTGCGCGCATGCACGCCTCTCTCGTGGTGATACGAGTGGCTTTCCGGCCGCTGGACCAGGTAGCCGAGCCAGCGCGGCGTGCGCACGTTGGCGTGCTGGAAAATGCTCAGGAAGGTCGTCGCATAGAGCACCATCGCAGCCGCTTCCGGCGAGATGCCCACGACCAGCGTCAGCGCGAGGCTGCTCAATGCGGTCCAGCCGGCCATGTCCAGCGGGCTGAACCAGAACGCCCCGTAGGCATCGAGCCGCTCCGCGCTGTGGTGCAACTGGTGGAAACCGAGCCAGAGGCCATCCGAAGCGTGCATGGAGCGGTGCCAGAAGTAGACGCCGGCCTCGTAAACGAGCAGCCCGGCTGCCGCGCCGCCCCAGGCGCCCAGACCCGTGAGATCGAAGAACTGGAACCGCGCGAGGTGCTCCATCCACAGGAAGGGCAGGTACGTCGACACGACAAGGAACGCGGCGAACGAGGCAAGGCCGCGCAGCCGCCACCCCGGGACAACGGGCAGGCGGCGGGCCGGCGCGAGCGTCTCCCACAGGAGCAGGGCGGCGTACAGGCCGACGATCACCCAGGTGGCCGGGCTGAGCAGGACTTCGACAGGGGTTGGCATCGTGACGATCCTTCAGGTTGAATGACGAGGGGACGCACGATAATTGCGCTGGCCCATTGCCCCTAAAGCCGATTCGGCAACGAACAGGACGATTCCGCCATGAGCGATGCGCGAGTTGTGACATCCGGCACACAAAAGCCGGTAAGCGTGAGCATCCTGGCGTTCCCGCAAACCACCGCCTCGCTGGTGTACGGCATGTACGACCTCTTCCGGTCGGCCGGGCGGGACTGGGGCCTGATCGTCGACGGCGCGCCGGCCACCGAGCCGATCCGCCCGCTGGTCGTCGCCGCGCGGCCCGGGGATTTCCTCGCCTCCAACGACGTGCGCATCACCCCGCATGCAACTTTTGCGGACTGCCCGCCTGCGGACGTCGTTTGCGTTCCGGAAGTGACGGTGCCGCCGGGCGAGCGGATCGAGGGCTTCGACGCCGAGATCGAGTGGCTGCGGCAGAGTTACGCTGCCGGGGCCACGCTCGCCGCGGCGTGCTCCGGCGCGATGCTGCTCGCCGAGGCCGGCCTGCTCGACGGGCAGGAGGCGACGACGCATTGGGCGTACTGCGACATCCTGCGGCGCCGCTACCCGAGGGTGAAGGTGCACGAGAAGCGGGCGTTGGTTGTCTCGGGCGAGGGCCAGCGGCTCGTAATGGCTGGCGGCGGCACCTCGTGGTTCGACCTCGTGCTCTACCTGATCGCGCGCACGGCGGGCGTGGAGGCCGCGATGCAGGTCGCCCGGATCAACCTGATCGACTGGCACACAATCGGCCAGCAGCCTTTCGCGCGGCTCGCGCGCACGCGCCAGGGCGACGACGCAGTGGTCGGCCGATGCCAGGCCTGGATCGCGGAGAACTACGCCAATCGCGCGCCGGTGGCCGCGATGGTGAAATTGAGCGAACTGCCGGAGCGCTCGTTCATGCGCCGCTTCAAGCAGGCCACCGGGATGCCGCCGCTGGAATACGTGCAGACGCTCCGGCTGGAAGAGGCCAAGCACATGCTCGAGTCCGGCATCGAGCCGGTCGCGGCGATCGCCGACGCGGTCGGATACGAGGATGCAGCCTTCTTCAGCCGTCTTTTCCGGCGCAAGGTGGGCCTCACCCCGGTGCAGTACCGGCGCAGGTTCGGGGCAATGCGCAAGGCGCTGGCGGGCTGAGGGGCGGCGCGGAGGCCAGCCTCCGATACGCGCGTCGGGCGATAGTCGGTGGACGTTGCCGGATCTGATTATCATGCCGGCGATAACAAGGGAGAGGCAGATGCCGAAAATCGCCCGATTGTTTGCCGTCCTGGCCGTCTTCGTTCCGGCCTTGGCCAGTGCTGCCGACGCTCCTTACGACCTCGTACTGCGCAACGCGCGCATCGTCGACGGCACCGGCAGCCCGTGGTACCGCGGCGACATCGCTATCCGCGGCGACACGATCGCGCGCATCGCGCCGGCGATCACCGAGCCCGCCAAGCGCGTGATCGACGTGCGCGACCTCGTCGTCGCGCCCGGCTTCATCGACATCCACACGCACGCGGGGGCGGGCCTGTTCAAGCAGCCGACCGCCGAGAACTACATCCGCCAGGGCGTGACGACGATCATCGAAGGCCCGGACGGCGCCGGGCCGTCGATCATGGGCAGCCCGCCGTCGCCGATCAAGCCCTACCTCGACAAGCTCGAGGCGCTGCCGAAGTCGATCAACATCGGCAGCTTCACCGGGCAGGGCGCGGTGCGCACCGCCGTGGTCGGCCTCGAGAACCGGGCCGCCACGCCGGAGGAGATCGAGCGCATGAAGGCGATGGTGCTGCAGGACATGAAGGACGGCGCCCTCGGGCTCTCGACCGGGCTTTTCTACATACCCGGCGCCTTCACGCCGCTGGCCGAGATCGTCGAGCTGCAGAAGGTGGTGGCGCCTTTTCGCGGCGTGCACACCTCGCACATGCGGAGCGAAGGGCTGAAAGTGGTCGAGAGTGTCCGGGAGACCATCGCCATCGGCGAGCAGGCCGGCGTGCCCACCCACGTGACGCACCACAAGATCGTCGGCCGGTCGAACGCCGGCAAGAGCGTGGAGACCCTGCGGCTGATCGACGAGGCGCGCGCGCGGGGCGTCGACGTGACGCTGGACATGTACCCGTACACCGCGTCGGCCACCTCGATCCACGGCGGGCTGTTGCCCAAGTGGGCGCTCGAAGGCGGGTTCGCACAGACGCGGGCGCGGCTGCGGGACCCGGCTACCCGCGCGAAGCTTAAGGCCGAACTCGCCAGGTCATACAGCGGCGCGGGCAGGGATGTCCCGGCGAGCACGGTGGTCGCTTTCTGCAGATGGAACCCGTCGCTCGCCGGCCAGAGCGTGACCTCGATCGCGCAGTCGCGCGGCCTTGCGCCCGACGGCGAGGGCGCGGCCGAGACCGTGATCTGGCTGGTGGAGAACGGCAGCGGCGGGGCCAACTTCCACACCGTGAGCGAGGAGGACCTGCCGCGCATCCTGGCGCACCCGGCCACGATGATCGCCTCGGACGGGTGGATCCCGGAGTTCGGCGTCGGCGTCCCGCACCCGCGCACCTATGGCACGTTCGCGCGCGTGCTCGGCGTGTACGTGCGCGAGAAGGGCGTGATCACTCTGGAGGATGCGGTGAGGAAGATGAGTTCATATCCTGCGGCGAGGCTGGGGCTGGTGGATCGCGGGGTGCTGCGGCCGGGGATGAAGGCTGATATCTCGGTCTTCGATCCCAGGACGGTGAAGGACCTTGCCACTTATGAAAAGCCGCACCAGTATGCGGTGGGGGTGGAGGTTGTGGTGGTAAATGGGCGGGTGGTGATGGAGGGTGGGAAGGTGGCGTTGGGTGGGGCGGGGAGGGTGATTTATGGAATGGGAAAGTTGAGG
>CAZREB010000029.1:0-58242 GCA_964599095.1 uncultured Bordetella sp. | reverse complement strand
CGAGGGCGGCAAGACCGTGGGCGCCGGCGTCGTCGCCAAGGTGATCGAGTAAGAAACCAACAGGTGCGGGGAGGGTCCCCGCTGCAAAACAGGAGGGGCGCGAGCCCCGCGAGCGAGAAAAATGCAAAGCCAACGAATCCGAATCCGCCTCAAGGCGTTCGACTACCGGCTGATAGACCAGTCGGCGCTCGAGATCGTCGACACGGCGAAGCGCACGGGAGCGGTAGTGCGCGGCCCGGTGCCGCTGCCCACCCGCAAGCAGCGTTTCGACCTGCTGCGCAGCCCGCACGTGAACAAGACGTCGCGCGACCAGCTGGAGATCCGCACTCACCTGCGGCTCATGGACATCATCGACCCGACCGACAAGACGGTGGACGCGCTCATGAAGCTCGATCTGCCCGCGGGCGTGGACGTGGAGATCAAGGTTCAGTAGGGAAAGCAGTCAGGTCGCGGTACGTTTCAAGCGGTACGTTTCATCAAGTGAAGTGCCGGCCAATTGCAGCCGGCGCCCGGGGCGACCCGGGTAACAAACAAGAGGTTAGTCATGACAATAGGACTCGTCGGCCGCAAGGTCGGCATGACGCGCATCTTCACGGACGAGGGCGACACGCTCCCGGTGACGGTGCTCGACGTGTCCGACAACCGGATCACGCAGATCAAGTCGCCGGACAAGGACGGCTATTCGGCCGTGCAGGTCACGTTCGGCAAGCGCCGCGCCAGCCGCGTCGGCAAGCCCCTGGCGGGCCACCTGGCGAAAGCCGGCGTCGAAGCCGGCCATGTGCTCAAGGAATTCCGCGCCAAGCCCGAGGAGCTTTCCGCCCTCAAGGTCGGCGGCAAGATGTCGGTCGAGATGTTCAAGGCCGGCCAGAAGGTCGACATCAGCGGCGTCACGCAGGGCAAGGGATTCGCCGGCGTCATCAAGCGCCACCATTTCTCGTCGAACCGGGCCAGCCATGGCAACTCGGTCTCGCACCGCAAGCCGGGATCGACCGGCCAGGCGCAGGACCCGGGCCGCGTGTTCCCGGGCAAGCGCATGCCGGGCCAGCTCGGCGCGGTCAACCGCACCACCCAGAACCTCGAGGTCCTGCGCGTCGACGCGGCGCGCGGCCTCCTGATGATCAAGGGCGCAGTGCCCGGCTCCAAGGGTCGCGACGTGATCGTGCGCCCGGCGGTGAAGGGCTAAAGGGACGCCATGGAACTGAAACTGATCAATGACAAGGGCGCCGCCGCGGCGACGTTCGACGCGCCGGACGCGGTGTTCGGCCGCGAATTCAACCAGGACCTGGTGCACCAGGTCGTGGTTGCCTACCAGGCCAACGCCCGCATGGGCACGCGCAAGCAGAAGGAGCGCAGCGAGATCGCCAAGTCGACCCGCAAGCCCTGGCGCCAGAAGGGCACCGGCCGCGCACGCGCGGGGATGGCCTCGAGCCCGCTGTGGCGCGGCGGCGGCAAGATCTTCGCCTCCAGCCCCGACGAGAATTTCTCGCACAAGGTGAACCGCAAGATGTTCCGCGCCGGCATGGCTTCGCTGATTTCCCAGCTGGTCCGCGAGGATCGCATCCGCGTGGTCGACGAGTTCAAGCTCGATGCGCCCAAGACCAGGCTGCTCGCGCAGAAGGTCAAGTCGCTGGGCTTCGACAGGCTGCTCGTCATCACCGACGAGGTCGACGAGAACCTGTACCTGTCCTCGCGCAACCTGATGAACGTCGAGGTGATCGAGGCGCGGCACGCCGACCCGGTTTCGCTGGTCCGCTATCCGAACGTGCTTCTGACCAGGAAGGCGGTCGCCAAATTCGAGGAGCTCTTCAAATGAGCGCGCCGAAGAAGTACAACCCCGAGCAGCTCATGAACGTGGTGCTCGCGCCGATCGTTTCGGAAAAGAGCACGCTCGTGGCCGACAAGAACGACCAGGTCGTGTTCCGCGTGGCCGATGCGGCCACCAAGCCGGAGATCAAGGCCGCCGTGGAGCTGCTTTTCAAGGTCAAGGTCGAGTCGGTCCAGGTGCTTTCGGTCAAGGGCAAGGAAAAGCGCTTCGGGCGCATGCAGGGCCGCCGGCGCAGCTGGAAAAAGGCCTACGTGTGCCTCGCACCCGGGCAGGAGATCAACTTCGGAGCGCTGGAGTAAGCCATGGCACTCATCAAGGTCAAACCCACTTCCCCCGGCCGCCGGTCGCTCGTCAAGGTCGTCAGCCCTGACCTGCACAAGGGCGCGCCGTTCGCGCCGCTGCTTTCGCCGCAAAGCAAGAAGGCCGGCCGCAACAACCATGGCCGCATCACGATGCGCCACCAGGGCGGCGGCCACAAGCAGCACTACCGGATCATCGATTTCAAGCGTGGAAAGGACGCGGTCCCGGCCAAGGTCGAGCGGCTCGAGTACGACCCGAACCGCAGCGCAAACCTTGCCCTGCTGCTGTACGCGGACGGCGAGCGCCGCTACATCATCGCGCCCAAGGGCGTGAGCGTGGACACGCAGCTGGTCTCCGGACCGGAAGCGCCGATCAAGGCCGGCAATGCGCTCCCGTTGCGCAACATCCCGGTCGGGACGACGATCCACTGCATCGAGATGCAGCCGGGCAAGGGCGCGCAGATCGCGCGTTCGGCCGGCGCGAGCGTGCAACTGCTCGCACGCGAGGGCAGCTACGCGCAGCTGCGGCTGCGCTCGGGTGAAATCCGCAAAGTCCACGTCGACTGCCGGGCGACGATCGGCGAAGTCGGCAACGAAGAGCACAACCTGCGCTCCATCGGGAAGGCGGGTGCCAAGCGCTGGCGCGGCATCCGCCCGACGGTTCGCGGTGTGGCAATGAACCCGATCGATCACCCCCATGGCGGCGGCGAAGGCCGTACGTCGTCCGGGCGTCCTCCCGTATCCCCGTGGGGCACCCAGACCAAGGGATTCAAGACACGGCGTAACAAGCGGACCCAGGGCATGATCGTCCGCGACCGCCGCCGGTCATAACGAGGCGCGAGGAAAAAGATGGCGCGTTCAATCAAGAAGGGTCCCTTCGTGGACCATCACCTGCTCGACAAGGTCGATGCGATCCGCGGCACGAACGACAAGCGGCCGATCAAGACATGGTCCCGGCGTTCGACGATCGTCCCCGATTTCGTGGGACTGACGATCGCCGTGCACAACGGCAAGCAGCACATCCCCGTGTTCGTCACGGAAAACATGGTCGGCCACAAGCTCGGGGAGTTCGCGCTTACGCGGACGTTCAAGGGACACTCGGCCGACAGAAAGACTTCGGGAACGCCCACCGCGGCGCCCAAGAAGTAAGGAGTGCCCATGGAAACCAAAGCTTCCCTGCGCGGCGCGCGCCTCTCGGCGCAGAAAGGCCGCCTGGTCGCGGACCAGATCCGCGGCCTGCCGGTGGATCGCGCGCTCAACGTGCTGCAGTTCAGCCCGAAAAAGGGCGCCGTGCTGATCAAGAAGGTGCTCGAGTCGGCGATCGCAAACGCCGAGCACAACGACGGCGCGGATATCGACGCGCTGAAGGTCAAGACGATCTACGTCGAGCGGGGCGCATTCCTGAAGCGCTTCCAGGCGCGTGCCAAGGGCCGCGGCAACCGCGTGCTCAAGCACTCCTGCCACATCTACATCACGGTCGGGGACTGAGGAACACTATGGGACAGAAAATCCATCCGATCGGATTCCGGCTCGCGGTCAACAAGAACTGGAGTTCGCGCTGGTACGCCAACAAGGCGAACTACACCGGCATGCTTGCCGAGGACATCAAGGTCCGCGCCTTCCTCAAGAAGAAGCTCGCGCACGCCTCGGTGGGCCGCGTGCTGATCGAGCGGCCGGCCAAGGACGCGCGGATCACCATCTTTTCGGCACGCCCCGGCGTGGTGATCGGCAAGAAGGGCGAGGAGATCGAATCCCTCAAGGCCGAGCTGCGCAAGCTCATGGGCGTGCAGCAAGTGCACGTCAATATCGAGGAAATCAGGAAACCCGAGACCGACGCGCAGCTGATCGCCGACTCGATCGCGCAGCAGCTCGAGAAGCGCATCATGTTCCGCCGCGCAATGAAGCGCGCGATGCAGAACGCGATGCGCCTGGGGGCGCAAGGCATCAAGATCATGAGCGCCGGGCGCCTGAACGGCGTCGAGATCTCGCGCACCGAGTGGTACCGCGAGGGCCGCGTGCCGCTGCACACGCTGCGCGCCGACATCGACTACGGCTTCGGAGAGGCATCGACCACCTACGGCATCATCGGCATCAAGGTCTGGGTCTACAAGGGCGACATGGTCGCGAAGGCCGACGCGCAGGCGCTGGTCTCGGCAGCGGCCCCCGCAGTCCCGGCTGCCGAGGATCCCGCCGCCGCTCGCCGTGCGAAGAAGCCTGCGCCGCGTCCCGGCGCCAAGCGCGCCGCCGCAGCGAAGCCCGAAGGCGACGGGGTAGCGAAGAAGCCCGCCACCCGGCGCCCGGCCGCCAAGAAAGCCGAAGGCGAGGGTGGTGCTTCGGCCGCACCCGCCGCCGACAAACCGAAGACCACCGTGAAGCGCACGCGCAAGCCTGCCGCGAAGGACGGCGCAGCGCCCGCCCCAGCGGCCGGCGATGACGAGGGCAAGAAGGAGTAACGAATGCTTCAGCCATCCCGCACCAAGTACCGCAAGCAGCAGAAGGGCCGCAACACCGGCAAGGCCACGCGTGGCAACAAGGTGTCCTTCGGCGAGTACGGTCTCAAGGCCATCGGCCGCGGCCGCCTCACGGCGCGCCAGATCGAGGCCGCGCGCCGCGCTATGACCCGCCACATCAAGCGTGGCGGCCGCATCTGGATCCGCATTTTCCCGGACAAGCCGATCTCGACCAAGCCGGCCGAGGTGCGCATGGGCAACGGCAAGGGCAACCCGGAGTACTTCGTTGCCGAAATCCAGCCCGGCAAGGTCCTTTACGAGATGGACGGCGTGGACGAGCCGCTGGCGCGCGAGGCGTTTGCCCTGGCCGCCGCCAAGCTGCCGATCAAGACCGCGTTCGTCCATCGCATGTTGGGGTAAGCCATGAAAGCCAGCGAACTTCGCGCCAAGAGCAATGACGAGCTCTCCAAGGAGCTCAACGACCTGCTGAAAGCACAATTCGGGCTGCGCATGCAGCTCGCCACCCAGCAGCTGACCAACACCAGCCAGATGAAGAAGGTGCGCCGCGACATCGCGCGCGTGCGGACCGCGCTCAAAGAGAAGGCCCCCAAATGACGACCGAACAAGCGACCCCCGAGAAAGCCGCCGCCCCGGCCAAGAACCAGCGCACGCTGGTCGGCCGCGTGGTCAGCGACAAGATGCAGAAGACCGTCACGGTGCTCGTCGAGCGCAAGGTCAAGCACCCGCGCATCGGCAAGATCATTACGCGCTCGAGCAAGTACCACGCGCATTCGGAGTCCAACGAGTTCAAGGAAGGCGACCTGGTCGAGATCTCCGAGTGCCGCCCGGTGTCCAAGACCAAGGCCTGGAGAGTCACCAGGCTCCTCGAGAGGTCCAGGGCCGTATGAATCGTCGTCGCCTTTGCTTGCCAACAGTCGCAGGCTGAGGGTATAATTTAAAGCTTTCCCGCTTCCGGAAACTCTTCCGGCGAGCGGATTCGAACCCGAACGGGGTCCAAAACTGCCCGAGCCGCCCGACGCGGCGCGGACAAGTTGGATGGAGAACTACCAATGATTCAGATGCAGTCCATTCTGGACGTCGCAGACAATACCGGTGCGCGCGCGGTCATGTGCATCAAGGTGCTCGGCGGCTCCAAGCGCCGGTACGCCGGCATCGGCGACATCATCAAGGTGAGCATCAAGGATGCCGCACCGCGAGGCCGCGTGAAGAAGGGCGAGATCTACCACGCGGTGGTCGTGCGCACCGCCAAGGGCGTGCGCCGCGCCGACGGCTCGCTGATCAAGTTCGACGGCAACGCCGCCGTGCTCCTTTCCGCCAAATTCGAGCCGATCGGCACCCGCATCTTCGGGCCGGTGACCAGGGAACTGCGAACCGAGCGCTTCATGAAGATCGTGTCGCTCGCCCCGGAAGTTCTGTAAGAGGACGACCATGAACCGAATCAAGAAAGGCGACGAGGTGATCGTCATCTCGGGGCGCGACAAGGGCAAGCGGGGCGCGGTGTTGCGCCGCGTCGACGACGAGCATGTGGTCGTCGAGGGCGTCAACCGGGCGAAGAAGCACGCCCGGCCGAACCCGATGAAGGGCATAGCCGGCGGCATCGTCGACAAGGACCTGCCGATCCACATCTCCAACGTCGCGCTGTTCAACCCGGCGACCCAGAAGGCCGACCGCGTGGGCATCAAGAGCCTCGAGGACGGCCGCAAGGTGCGGGTGTTCAAGTCGAACGGCGAACAGGTCGACGCGTAAGGAGCGCAGGATGGCAAAAGAAGCTACCAAGACGCCGAAGGCGTCACGAGCAGACAAGGCGGCCGCTGCCGCCGCCGTGGGCGCCGGCAAGCAGTCGGCCACCGGCGCGCAGCCCGCGCGGCTCCAGCTGGTCTACCGCGAGAAGATCGTTCCCGACCTCATGAAGAAGTTCGGGTACAAGTCGGTGATGCAGGTGCCGCGCGTGCAGAAGATCACCCTGAACATGGGGGTCGGCGACGCGACCAGCGACAAGAAGATCCTCGAGTCGGCGGTCGGCGACATGATCAAGATCGCCGGGCAGAAGCCGGTGGTGACCAAGTCGCGCAAGTCGATCGCGGCCTTCAAGCTGCGCGCCGGCGTGCCCATCGGATGCATGGTCACGCTGCGCGGCGCCCGGATGTACGAGTTCCTCGATCGCCTGGTCACGATCGCGATTCCCCGCATCCGCGACTTCCGCGGCATCTCGGGACGCGCGTTCGACGGCCGCGGCAACTACAACCTGGGCGTCAAGGAACAGATCATTTTCCCGGAAATCGACTACGACAAGGTCGACACGCTGCGCGGCATGAACATCAGCATTTCCACCACTGCAAAATCCGACGAAGAGGCGCGTGCCCTGCTGGCCGCGTTCCGCTTCCCGTTCCGGACCTGAGGAACCAGACATGGCCAAACTCGCTTTGATCAACCGCGACCTGAAGCGCCGCGACACCGTCAAGAAGTTCAAGGCGAAGCGCGCCGCGCTTCTCGAGACGATCAACAACCAGAAGGCCTCCGACGAGGAGCGCGAAGCCGCGCGCGTGAAGCTCCAGCTGCTGCCGCGCAACGCCTCGCCGGTCCGCCTGCGCAACCGCTGTTCGATCACCGGCCGCCCGCGCGGGGTCTACCGCAAATTCGGCCTGGGCAGGAGCAAGCTGCGCGATTTCATCATGCGCGGCGAAGTCCCCGGCGTGATCAAGGCCAGTTGGTAAGGAGAGCCGCATGAGCATGAGTGATCCGATCGCCGACATGCTGACGCGCATTCGCAATGCGCAGATGGTCGGCCACCGCGAAGTGACGATGCCGGCCTCGAAGCTGAAGTCGTCGATCGCCGGCGTCCTCAAGGACGAGGGCTACATCGAGGACTTCGCGCAGCGCGACAAGGACGGCAAGTCCGAACTCGTCGTGAGCCTGAAGTACTACGCGGGGCGCCCCGTGATAGAGAAGCTGGAGCGCATTTCCAAGCCGGGCCTGCGCGTCTACAAGGGCCGCGACAACCTGCCCAAGGTCATGAACGGGCTGGGCATCGCGATCCTGTCGACCTCGCGCGGCGTGATGACCGACAGCAAGGCGCGCGCCAGCGGTGTCGGCGGCGAAGTGCTCTGCATCGTCGCCTGAGGACCAGACCATGTCGCGAATTGGAAAGAACCCGATTGTGCTGCCCAAGGGCGTGGAAGTGACCACGGCCGGCGGGCAGATTTCGGTCAAGGGGCCGTTGGGCACGATTGCGCGTCCGCTCGACCCGAACGTGGCCATCGAGAAGGATGGCGACAACCTGCAGTGCAAGGTCCTCGGCAACTCCCGCCAGGCCAGGGCGATGTTCGGCACCATGCGCGCGCTGGTATCCAACATGGTGGTCGGCGTGACCAAGGGCTGGGAGAGGAAGCTCCAGCTGGTCGGCGTCGGCTACCGTGCGCAGGCGCAGGGCGACAAGCTGAACCTGACGCTCGGCTTCTCGCACCCGGTCGTGCACCAGATGCCCAAGGGTGTCAAGGTCGCCACGCCGACCCAGACGGAGATCCTCCTCACCGGGGTGGACAAGCAGCAGGTCGGCCAGGTCGCCGCCGAAGTGCGCGCCTACCGCGCGCCGGAGCCTTACAAGGGCAAGGGCGTGCGCTATTCCGACGAGACCATCGTCTTGAAAGAGACGAAGAAGAAGTAACGGAGCCCGATCATGTTCGACAAGAATTCAGCCCGGTTGCGCCGAGCCCGCAAGACGCGAGCGAAGATCCGCCAGATCGACGCTGTGCGCCTCACGGTCACCCGCACCAACAGCCACATCTACGCGCAGATCACCGCCGGCGACGGAGCAAAGGTCCTGGCGAGCGCGTCGACGGCCGAGAAGGAAGTGCGTGCCCAGCTCAAGCACGGCGGCAACGTCAAGGCGGCCGAGGTGGTCGGCCAGCGCATTGCGGAGAAAGCCAAGGCCGCGGGAATCGAGTCGGTCGCATTCGACCGCGGCGGCTACCGGTATCACGGCCGCGTCAAGGCCCTTGCCGACGCGGCCCGCGCCGGCGGCCTCAAGTTCTAAGCCACAGGAAGACACGATATGGCGAAGATGCAACCAAGAATGCAGTCAGAAGACCGCGGCGACGGAATGCGCGAGAAGATGGTCGCGATCAACCGGGTCACCAAGGTCGTCAAGGGCGGCCGGATCCTCGGCTTCGCGGCCCTCACGGTGGTCGGTGACGGCGACGGCGGGGTCGGCATGGGCAAGGGCAAGGCCCGCGAAGTGCCGGTCGCCGTGCAAAAGGCGATGGACGAGGCGCGCAGGAAGCAGGTCAAGATCAGCCTGAAGAACGGCACGCTGCACCACCCGGTCATCGGCCGGCACGGGGCGGCCGTGGTGCTGATGCAGCCCGCCTCGGACGGCACCGGCATCATCGCCGGCGGCCCGATGCGCGCGGTGTTCGAGGTGATGGGCGTGACCAATATCCTCGCCAAGTGTTTCGGCTCGACCAACCCGTACAACGTCGTGCGCGCGACCCTCAACGGCCTGCTCGCGATGAACACCCCGGCCGAGATTGCCGCCAAGCGCGGCAAGAAGGTCGAAGAGATCCTGGCCTGAGGACCGAAGCCATGGCAGACAAGAGAATCAAGGTGAAGCTGGTCAAGAGCACGGCCGGCTGCAAGCAGAGCCACCGCGACACCGTGCGTGGCCTGGGCCTGCGCCGCATGCACCACACCGTCGAGCTCGAGGACACCCCGTCGGTCCGCGGCATGATCAACAAGGTCTACTACCTCGTCCAGGTAGTGGGCTGAATCGGAGAAATAGAATGCGCCTCAACGATCTGAAACCGGCCCCGGGTGCGAAGCGCAACCGCCGCCGGGTCGGCCGCGGCATCGGCTCGGGCCTGGGCAAGACCGCCGGCCGCGGGCACAAGGGCCAGAAGTCGCGTTCGGGCGGATTCCACAAGGTCGGCTTCGAGGGCGGCCAGATGCCGCTGCATCGCCGCCTGCCCAAGCGGGGCTTCACTTCGCCCACTCGCGGCCTGACGGCCGAGGTGCGGCTGGACGACCTGCAGAAGATGGCATCGACGGACATCGACCTTGCCGCGCTCAAGGCTGCCGGCGTGATCCGCCGCGATGCTCTCGGCGCGAAGGTCATCCTTTCGGGCAAGCTCGAGAAGAAAGTCAGCCTCAAGGGCATCAAGGTCACCAAGGGTGCGCGCTCGGCCATCGAGGCCGCTGGCGGCACGATCGAAATCGTGGAGGCCCAGCCCGCCGCCGAGTAAGGCGAGGACTGGTAGATCAAAGTGGCAACTGCGCTCCCGCAAGCCCGTTCCGGACGCTACGGCGACCTCAAGAAGAGGCTGTTCTTCCTTCTCGGGGCCCTGCTCGTCTTCCGCGTGGGCGCGCATATCCCGGTGCCGGGCATCGACCCGAACGTGCTGGCCGACCTGTTCAAGAGCCAGCAAGGCGGCATCCTCGGCATGTTCAACATGTTCTCCGGCGGGGCGCTGTCCAGGTTCACGATCTTCGCCCTCGGGATCATGCCGTACATCTCCGCGTCGATCATCATGCAGTTGATGACGGCAGTCAGCCCGCAGCTCGAGCAGTTGCGCAAGGAAGGCGAGACCGGCCGCCGCAAGATCACCCAGTACACGCGCTACGGCACTGTATTCCTTGCGCTCTTCCAGGCGACCGGGATCTCGATCGCGCTCGAGTCGCAGGCCGGCCTGGTGCTCGACCCCGGCCTCATGTTCCGCATCACGACGGTGACCACGCTGGTGACCGGCACGATGTTCCTGATGTGGCTCGGCGAGCAGATCACCGAGCGCGGCCTGGGCAACGGGATCTCGATCATCATCTTCGCAGGCATCGCCGCGGGCCTCCCGAACGCAATTGCAGGCACGCTGGAACTCGTGCGGACCGGCGCAATGCACCCTGTCACCGCGCTGTTCATCGTCGCTTCGGTGGTTGTGGTGACGGCGTTCGTGTGCTTTGTCGAGCGCGGCCAGCGCAAGATCCTGGTCAACTATGCCAAACGCCAGGTTGGCAACAAGGTGTACGGCGGGCAGAGTTCGCACCTGCCGTTCAAGCTCAACATGGCCGGCGTGATCCCGCCGATCTTCGCCTCGTCGCTGATCCTGTTCCCGGCCACGCTGCTGGGCTGGTTCGGCTCGGCCGAGGGGATGAACTGGCTGAAGGACGTGGCGGCGACGCTGTCGCCCGGCCAGCCGATCTACGTGATGATCTACGCGGCGCTGATCGTGTTCTTCTGCTTCTTCTATACGGCGCTTCAGTACAACCCGAAGGAAACGGCGGACAACCTCAAGAAGTCGGGCGCGTTCGTGCCTGGCATCCGCCCGGGCGACCAGACGGCCCGCTACCTCGAGAGGATCCTGGTGCGGCTTACGCTCGCGGGCGCGATCTACGTGACGGTGGTTTGCCTGCTGCCCGAGTTCCTGATCCTCAAGTGGAACGTTCCGTTCTATTTCGGCGGCACGTCGCTCCTGATCATCGTCGTGGTCACGATGGACTTCATGGCGCAGGTGCAGGCCTACGTCATGACCCACCAGTACGAGAGCCTGCTCAAGAAAGCGAATTTCAAGGGCGGCCTGACGGCGCGCTAGAAGGAGAAGCGAAGCAGCTTATGTCGAAGGAAGACGTGATCCAGATGGCGGGCGAGATCGTCGAGAACCTGCCGAATGCGACCTTCAGGGTCAAGCTGGAGAACGGTCACGTCGTCCTCGGGCACATTTCCGGGAAGATGCGGATGCACTACATCCGCATCCTGCCGGGCGACAAGGTCACGGTGGAACTGACGCCGTACGACCTTACGCGGGCACGTATCGTGTTCCGCGCGAAGTAGGAAACAGGAGAGCACCATGAAAGTAATGGCTTCGGTAAAAAAGATCTGCCGCAAGTGCAAGATCGTGCGGCGCAAGCGCGTGGTCCGGGTCATCTGCACCGATCCGCGCCACAAGCAGCGCCAGGGTTAATGCCTTGAACGGACAGCATTTTCCGGATATAATTTTTGGTTTCCCATTTTCACCGGTGGCGTCGATCGCGATTGGCGGCACCGTTACCCAGAGATTCGCGGAGTAATCCATGGCCCGTATTGCCGGAATCAACATCCCGAACCACCAGCACGCCGACGTCGCGCTGACCGCCATCTATGGCATCGGACACGCGCGCGCGCAGGCCATCTGCAAGGCCGCGGGCATCATCGGCACGCGCAAGATGAAGGACCTGGCCGACGCCGAGGTCGATCGCCTGCGCGAGGCCGTCGCCAAGTTCACCGTCGAAGGCGACCTGCGCCGCGAAGTGTCGATGAGCATCAAGCGGCTCATGGACCTGGGCTGCTACCGCGGCCTGCGCCATCGCAAGGGCCTGCCGGTTCGCGGCCAGCGCACGCGCACCAACGCGCGCACCCGCAAGGGCCCCCGCAAGGCCGCCATCGCCGGCAAAGCACCGCCGAGCAAGGGCTGATCAGCCCGGTAACGCATCTCTAGGAATCCAATGGCCAAGATCCCAAATCCGCAGCAAGTGCAGACCGCAGCGCGGGCGCGCAAGAAGGTGAAGAAGAACGTCGCCGAAGGCATAGCCCACGTGCACGCCTCCTTCAACAACACGATCATCACGATCACCGACCGGCAGGGCAATGCGCTCTCCTGGGCGACTTCGGGCAATGCCGGCTTCAAGGGCTCGCGCAAGTCGACCCCGTTCGCGGCGCAGATCGCCGCGGAGCGCGCCGGCCGCGCCGCGCAGGAGTGCGGCGTGAAGAACATCGAAGTGCGCATCAAGGGCCCCGGCCCCGGGCGCGAGTCGGCCGTGCGCGCGTTGAACGCGATCGGCATGAAGATCAGCAGCATCGCGGACGTCACGCCGGTGCCGCATAACGGCTGCCGCGCGCCCAAGAAGCGCCGCGTCTAAGGCCAAGGAGAAAAAATGGCAAGGAACCTCGACGCCAAGTGCCGTCAGTGCCGCAGGGAAGGCGAAAAGCTCTTCCTCAAGGGCGAGAAATGCTTTACCGACAAGTGCGCCATCGAACGCCGAGCCTACGCGCCCGGCCAGCACGGCCAGAAGAGCGGCATGCGCCTGTCGGACTACGGCAAGCAGCTGCGCGAAAAGCAGAAGATGCGCCGGATCTACGGCATCCTCGAGCGCCAGTTCCGCAAGATCTACGCCGAGGCCGACCGCAAGAAGGGAATCACCGGCGAGAACCTGCTGCAGCTGCTCGAATCGCGGCTGGACACGGTCGTCTTTCGCATGGGCTTCGGCGCCTCGCGCTCCGAATCGCGCCAGATCGTGCGCCACAACGGCATCCTCGTGAACGCCAAGCGGGTCAACATTCCTTCGTACCTCGTCAAGCCGGGTGATGTGGTCGAAGTCGCCGGGCCGGCCAAGGACCAGCTGCGCATCAAGGCGGCGGCGGAGGCCACCGAGAGCCGCGGCGTGCCGGAATGGCTCGACGTCGATGCGAAGGCGCTCAAGGGCACGTTCAAGAACCTGCCCCAGCGCTCCGAGCTGCCGGCCTCGATCAACGAGAGCCTGGTGGTCGAGCTGTACTCCAAGTAAGCAAGGGCCGCGAGGCAGTCGCACCGAAGTAGAAAGAGTATCCACATACAGCTGCGGCCCGGGTTTCGGGCCGCGCGTTTTACCTACAGGTCAGGATAGCCAACATGCCGCAGACCGGATTTCTGAAGCCGCGCATCGTCGATGTGCAGAACCTTTCGCCGTACCACGCCAAGGTCACGATGGAGCCTTTCGAGCGAGGCTACGGCCATACGCTCGGCAACGCGCTGCGCCGCGTGCTGCTGTCCTCGATGCCGGGCTATGCCCCCACCGAGGTGCAGATCGTCGGCGTCGTGCACGAGTACTCGACGCTCGACGGCGTGCGCGAGGACATCGTCGACATCCTCCTCAACCTGAAGGGTGTCGTGCTCCGCCTGCACAACCGCCAGGAGGCCATCCTCACGCTCAAGAAGAAGGGCGACGGCCCGGTGACCGCCGCCGACATCGAAGAACAGCACGACGTCGAAATCATCAACCCCGAGCACGTCATCGCCCATCTGACGGCCGGCGGCAAGCTCGAGATGCAGATCAAGGTCGAGATGGGCCGCGGCTACGTGCCCGGCAACATGCGCTACCTGCCCGAGGAGACCAAGGGCATCGGGCGCGTGATCCTCGATGCGTCGTTCAGCCCGGTGCGGCGCGTGTCGTACCTCGTCGAATCCGCGCGCGTCGAGCAGCGCACCGACCTCGACAAGCTGATCATCGACATAGAGACCAACGGCGCCATCGAGCCCGAGGAGTCGATCCGCTACGCGGCGCGCATCCTCGTCGACCAGCTGTCGGTGTTCGCGCAGCTCGAAGGCACGGCGATGCCGACCGAGACGCCGAAGTCGCCGCAGGTCGACCCGATCCTGCTGCGCCCGGTCGACGACCTCGAGCTGACGGTCCGCTCGGCCAACTGCCTCAAGGCGGAGAACATCTACTACATCGGCGACCTCATCCAGCGCACCGAAACCGAGCTGCTGAAGACGCCGAACCTGGGCCGCAAGTCGCTGAACGAGATCAAGGAAGTGCTGGCTTCGCGCGGGCTTACGCTCGGCATGAAGCTCGAGAACTGGCCGCCGGCCGGCCTCGAGCACGGCAGGAACTAAGGAAAAGAGGACCAATCCATGCGCCACGGCCACGGACTCAGAAAACTCAACCGCACCTCGAGCCACCGGCTCGCGATGTTCCGCAACATGGCGGTCTCGATGTTGCGCCACGAGACCATCAACACGACGCTGCCCAAGGCCAAGGAACTGCGCCGGATCGTCGAGCCCCTGATCACGCTGGGCAAGGCGCCGACGCTGGCCAACCGCCGCCTCGCGTTCAACCGCTTGCGCGACCGCGAGATCGTCGGCAAGCTGTTCAACGAGCTCGGCCCGCGCTACGCGAAGCGTAACGGGGGCTACCTCAGCATCCTCAAGAACGGCTTTCGCAAAGGCGATAACGCTCCGATGGCCCTGGTCATGCTGATGGACCAGCCCGAGCGCCCGGCCGAGTCGAAGCCCGCGGAGAAAGCCGAGGCGTAGGACAATCGGACAAGCGAGCGAAGAAAAGAAACCGGGCGCGCCCCGGTTTTTTTTTCGCAAGTGCCCGCCCGAAATGCGAATCGGTGCGGCGCCGGGTGGCAACTCGCATATAGTTGGCGGATTGCCACGAGGACCGGCCCGGGTGCAGAGCCCGACCGGACGCAACCGGGATGCGGGGACAGCAGACATCACGGCACCCGAAAGAACGGCCGGAAACAAGGCGGGCGAGTACGCTGGTCGCGGCCGCATTCGTGGTCGCCGGCCTTGCCGTCGCCGCAGGCAGCGGCTTGGGCTACACCACGCAGGTAACGCCCGGGTTGGTCGCCTCCTATGCCCGCCTGTTCGGCGCGGCCGTGCGCGAGCGGATCGCGACCTGGGTCGAGTTCGCCAGGCGGCAGAAGTCCGCTCCCCGAATGGCACGCCTGCTTGAAGCCTCCGGCGCCGACCTCGAAGCGCTGCAGGCGGTCAACTCCTACTTCAACCGGATCCCCTTCCTTTCCGATGCGGTCCACTGGTCGGTCGAGGACTACTGGGCAACACCGGCCGAAACGGTCGCCAGCAACGGCGGGGACTGCGAGGACTATTCGATCGCAAAGTATTTCCTGCTCAAGGAAGCCGGCGTGCCGATCGAGCGCCTGCGCATCACGTATGTGAAGGCGCTCAAGCTTAACCAGGCCCATATGGTGCTCGCCTACTACTCGGCACCCGGTTCCGAGCCGCTGATCCTCGACAACCTCGAGGATCGCGTCCGACCGGCTTCCGATCGCCCCGACCTGGTGCCCGTGTACAGCTTCAACGACGACGACGTCGTGCTGGTCCGCGATGGGCGCAGGGCGAACCCGCGCCAGATCCGGTCGTGGCGCGACCTGCTCGCCAAGCTCGAGGACGAGACCCGGCTATGACCCTGGGGCGCCAGTTGCTGGTCGGGCTGTCGATCATATTCGCGCTCCTCGTGCTCGGGATCGAGACCATCTTCGTGCAGAACGCGCGCAGCTACCTCCAGCAACAGCTCGATGCGCACGCCCAGGAAACCGCTACCTCGCTCGCGCTGTCGCTCGGGCAGGGCATGAAGTCGCCGGATCCGGCCCTCGCGGAGACGTTCATCAACCCTGTGTTCGATCGCGGCCACTTCAAAGCGATCACCCTCGTGGGCGTCGACGGTAGGCCCATCGTGTCCCGCAGGCTGGGCAGCGTTACGGACGACGTGCCGGAGGCTTTCGCGCGCCTGTTGCCATTCGAGGCGCCGACCGGCGAGGCGCTGGTCAGCTCCGGGTGGCGGCAGATGGGCCGCGTGCTGGTGGTCGTGCATCCGCGGTTCGCCTATGCGCAGCTCTGGCACACCTTCGTCGAGACGCTCGCCTGGCTGCTCGTCCTCTACGTGATCGCCCTGGTCGCAATGCGGTTCTTCCTGCGCGGGATCCTGAGGCCACTCGAAGCGATCGAGCAGGCCGCGCTGGCGATCGGCCGGCGGGACTTCCGCGAATTCCGGCTCCGGGCGGGATCGAGGGAGTTGCAGCGCGTGGGACACGCCATCAACGAACTCTCGGGCAAGCTGCGCGACGCGATCCGGACGGAGTCCCTGCGCGCCGACCGCCTCTATCAGCAGGCCTTCGAGGATACGCTCACCGGGACGCTGAACCGCCGCGGCTTCACGCAGCAGGTGCAGGGCCTCCTGGCCGAAGGTGCCGAGGTCTCCTCGGGGGCGCTTGCATTCGTGAGCGTCATCGGCCTCGAGGAAGTCAACCTGTCCCTCGGCTCGGCCCGCGGGGACGAGCTCGTCCAGCAGCTCGGCGAGGTGATCACTTCACAGATCGGCGGCGCCCGACCGATCATCGGACGCTGGCAGGGCGCCTCGTTCGCGGTCCTGATGCCCAACCGGGACCTGGGTGCGGTGCGCGGCTGGGGCGAGTCGGTCTGCCGGCGTTTCTCCACGCTGCTGCGCGAACAGGGTCTGCCGCCGGACGTCTCGGTCGCCGCCGGGCTGGCGCACTTCGACGCGCAGCACCCGGCCTGGCTCGACCTCGAGCGGCACGCGGGCCAGGCGCTGGCCGAGGCGATGCAGGCGGGCGACGCTGCATGCGTCGTCCGGCCCCTGGTTGCCGGCACCGTCGAAGCGAGGTCCGCGGACGAATGGCGGGAGCGGCTCGAACAGGCGCTCCGCGCCGGCGGCCTCGTCCTCTACAGGCAGAAGGTGCTTTCGCTTCCGGGCCGCGAAGTGCTGCATTCGGAGATCATGTCGCGGCTGCTCGAGCCGGATGGGCGCGCGGTGCCCGCGGTCGCCTTCGTGCCGGCGGCCAGCCGTCACCACCTGCTGCCCCTCATCGACCGCGCCGTGCTCGACAGGCTCTGGGAGTTGCTCGAACGCGGCGATGCATTGCCGGGGAGCGTCGCAGTAAACGTCTCGGCGCAAAGCCTCGACGACCCCGGATTCCGCGAAGCGCTCAGCGGCAAGCTGAGGCGTTCGGCGGCGCTTGCCGGCCGGATCGTGTTCGAACTCGGCGGGTACGCGGTCATCCACAATGTCGAGTTGACCGCCGCGTTTGCCGCAGAAGTGCGCTCGCTCGGCGCCCGCTTCGCGATCGACGGCTTCGAGCTGTCGGGGGCGTCGCTGCGGGTCGTGCACCGGCTGCTGCCCGAATACGTCAAGCTGGCCGAGGGTTACTCGCGCGGCATCGCATCCGATCCGGCCCTGCCGTTCCTGGTGGAATCGCTGGTGCGCATCGTCCGCCCGCTGGAGATCCGGTTGATCGCGAGCAACGTCGAGGACCCGGCGGTGCTCGACCTGCTCGGAAACCTCGGCTTCGACGGGTTCCAAGGCTATGCCGGCGACCGCCCGGCCCCGCTCTGAGCATCGGCAAGGACCGCTCGCCGGCCAGGAAACCCGGGACGCGCGACTTGCCCGAAACCGCTGCCTACGCGACCAGGATCGCGCGGTAGTCGTTGACGTTGGTCAGCGTCGGGCCGGTCACGACGAGATCGCCCAATCCCGAGAAGAAGGCCCATGCATCGTTGCCTGCGAGCAATTTCCGCGCGTCCAGCCCGCAGCCGGCCGCGCGCTGCAGCGTGTCGGGGCCGAGGAGGGCGCCGGCATTGTCTTCCGAGCCGTCGATGCCGTCGGTGTCGGCGGCGATCGCATGCACGCCTTCCAGGCCGGCGAGCTCGACGGCAAGCGACAGCAGGAATTCGCTGCAGCGGCCGCCGCGACCCTTCGCGCGGACCGTGACGGTACACTCGCCGCCGGAGATCAGCGCCACCGGCGCACGGAAAGGGGCCCCGTAAGTCCGGACCTCGCGCGCAAGCGCCGCCATGACCTTGCCGACTTCCTGCGCTTCGCCGGTGATCGAATCGCCGAGGATCGCCGGCGTAATGCCGTGCGAGCGGAAGACCGCCGCCGCGGCCTCGAGCGAGCGGTGCGCGGTCGCCACGATGCGGTTCTCGGTGCGTGCGAACAGCGGATCGCCCGGCTTCGGCGTCTCGGCGATCGCGCCGCGCAGGCCTTTGTCCAGGTGTTTCCTGACGCTGGCCGGCGGCTGCACAGAATACTTGGCGAGGATGTCGATCGCGTCGCGATATGTCGTCGGGTCCGGGGAGCAGGGCCCGGAAGCGATATGGGTGGGATCGTCGCCGGTGACGTCCGAGATCACGAGCGCGAGGATGGGCGCATGGCAAGCCGCCGCGAGGCGCCCGCCCTGGATGCCCGACAGGTGCTTCCTGACCGTATTGATTTCCTGGATCGCCGCGCCGCACATCAGCAACTGCCGGGTCACCTCCTTGAGATCGGCCATCGTGACGCCGTCCGCGGGCAGCGAGAGCAGGCTCGACCCGCCGCCGGAGACCAGCGCGAGCAGCAAGTCGTCTTCGCCCAGCGACCGGACGCTTGCAAGGATCTCGCGTGCCGCAGCCTCCCCGCTTTCGTCCGGCACCGGGTGACCGGCCTCGACTACGCGAATGCGTTCGGTGGGCAGGCTGTGCGCATAGCGCGTGATGACCAACCCCGAGAGGGCCTTCCCTGGCGGCCAGTGCCGTTCGACCGCGGCCGCCATGGAGGCCGCCGCCTTGCCGGCGCCGATCGCAAGCGTCCTTCCCGACGGAGGGGGCGGAAGGTGCGCCGGCACGATCACCAGCGGATCAGCCGCCGCTACCGCGGCCCGGTAGCTGTCGAGCAGCAGACGGCGGGGATCGAACACATCCGGGCTAGCCAAAACTCTCCCTGGCCGCGGATCCTGCGAGGGCGTACAGGCGCGGGTAGTACTCGCGGAAGGCGGCCTGGATTTCGGCCACCGGCACATCGGCATGCGATCCGCGGTCGCGCAGGTACTCCATATGGCGCCGCTCGTCCGCATCGAAAGGATGGAAGATCGAATCGTTGCGCCCGTCGAACTCGAGCGGCTTGACCCTGAACTTGTCGCACAGCGCCAGATTGAACGCCGGTGTCGCCTTGACCCACTTGCCTTCCAGGTGCATCTCCGCAAAGCCGTGGTAGACGAATTCGTCACGTCCCATGAATTCGTACAGCCGGGGTGTGGTCAGGTGGTTCTTCACGTCCGCGAATCCGATGCGCGTGGGAATGCCCGCGGCGCGCGCCACCGCGGCAAGCAGCGACGCCTTGCCCACGCAGAAGCCTTCACCCGCCGCGAGGCAGTCGCTTGCGCGGAAGGCCGAGGCCTTCGTGAAGTCGAGGAAAGGGTTGTAGCGGATGCGGTCACGCACCGCATAGTAGAGCGAGACTGCCTGCTCCAGGGCGGTCGCGCCTTTTGCGTACTCCGCAGCGAACGCCGCGATTGCCGGATGCGCGCTGTCGATGTACTCGGCGCTCGCGAGGTAGGGGTCGGGGGCGTTCACTTGTCGAGCTTCATCATTTTGCGTGTGCCGGCGAAAAGGGCGCTGGACTGGTTGCACAGTTCATCCAGGATCGTGAAGTGGTCGGCGCCGGCCACGTGGATGTCGGCGGTGACGGCGGATTTCCAGCGCGCGCCGAGGAGCGCGTCCTGGCGCTTGAATTCGGAGCTTTCCTTCGAGCCGACCGCGGTGACCACGGGCGCGCGGGTCGCCGGCGGGAGGTAGGCGGGCGACACCCTGAGGGCCGCTGCTTCGTCGAGCTTCAGGTCGGGGTTCAGCCAGTCCACCTGCACGATCGGGCGCAGGTCGTAGACGCCGCTGACTGCCAGCGCCCCTTTGTAGAGGTCGCGCGGCAGGTCCTTGTCGTAGACCGGCCAGAGGGCGGCCATCATCATCGCCGCGAGGTGGCCTCCGGCCGAGTGACCGGCCACGTAGAGCCGGTCCTGGTCCATGCCGTAGTCCTCCGCGTGATTCCACAGCCAGGCCGACGCCCTCAGCATCTGCTTCACGATCTCCTCGATGCTCACGCGCGGGCACAGGTCGTAGTTGACCGCCACGATCGAGACGCCCGCGTCGACCCACGACGGCGCAAGAAACGAAAAGTCCTGCTTGTCCATCGCGCGCCAGAACCCGCCGTGGATGAACATCATGCAGGTCCCGTCGCCTTTCCTGGCGGGGAAGATGTCGAGCATCTCGCCCGGGCTTTCGCCGTACTGGCGATCGAGGTAGCAGACCATCGACGAGCGCGTGCGCGCCGACTTGTCGGCCCAGCGCGCCATGACTTCGGGGTGGTCGGGGAACAGCACGCGGTTGTTGTATTCGCGGCTGTAGAACTCGCTGTCGCTCATGAAGTTGTCCGTGATGCGGAAATTGCTGCCAGGTCAGCCGCGGTGTTCCCTCAACAGGCCGAGCGCGGCCTGCGCAGGGCGGTCGGAGTAAGAAAACAGCACAGTCTCGGCCGCGGTCTCGAAACGCACCGGCTGCCAGGAGGGCACTACAAAGGTGTCCCGCGGCTCGAACTCGAAACTCTCCGCACCAATCCTGACCGTTCCGCTGCCTTCGGCCACAGAGTAGATGGTTCCATCGGTCGAGCGGCAGGGGCTCGACCGGAACGCGCGCGGCAGAAGCTGGATGAACGCGCCGATCGTCGGCATCGCAAACCCGCCGGTCAGCGGGTTGACGAACTGCATCTTCCAGCCGTGGCACTCGTCCGGCGCCTGGTTGCGGGAAAGTGCGGCCAGCGTTTCGCGGCTGCGCTCGTACGGGTAGTTGAAGATCGGCGAGGTCTTCGAGGCCGGCACCGGGCCGAGCGGCACCATGTTGTTCCCGTAGCGTACGTAGGAATCGCCCTCGGCCCTGGTCACCGGCTGCTCGTCCTCGGGGTAGGTCTCCATGAACTGGGCGCCGAAGAACTGCAGGATCTGGATGTCCAGCCCGTCCATCCACACCACCGGCTCGTTGCCCGGGTTGCCGTGGTCGTGCCAGGTCCAGGACGGCGTAATGATGAAGTCGCCCGGGTGCATCGTGGTCCGCTCGCCGTCGACCGCGGTATAAGCCCCGGAGCCCTCGACGATGAAGCGCAGCGCCGATTGCGTGTGTCGATGGCTGGGCGCGACCTCGCCCGGCAGGATGAGCTGCAGTCCGCAGTACAGGCTGCGCGTGATGCACGACTGTCCGCGCAGGCCGGGATTTTCGAGGATCAGCACGCGGCGGACGGCCTCGGCCGCCGTGATCAGGCCGCCGGACTCCATGACAAAAGGCCGGATGTCCTTGTACTTCCAGAGCGCCGGGAGGCAGCCGCTGGCCGGCAGCGGCGGCACGAGCGCGTGGAGGACCTCCCACAGCGGCGTCAGGTTGTCCTTGTCGATGCGCGCATAGAATTCCGCGCGCGAGCCCGCCTCACTGGATGGCTTTGCCCTGGCATTCGTCGCAACCTGCATGCGCTTCTCCGGAACCTGCGGTGGGTCCCGATTCTAGCAAAGCACCCCTCCCAAGGGGTGTCATTTGGACCACGCTCAGGGGGATTTCGCAAGCCAAAACACGGGTTTACCACCGACTACCGGTTGTCCCAGGTCGCTCGAAAGGGCCTTGCCGTCAGGATCTGCCAGGGCGGCATTGCGGGCACGGGCGATCGCCTCGGCCTGCGCCTTCGGATCCGCGGTCGCCGGGTTGTCGACCAGTGCGTCCATGATGGCCAGGAAATTCGCCATGCCGCGCCGGTGCGTGTCGCTGTACCCCTTGATCAGCCGCGCGCATTCGACGATCTCGAGCGCAAGCGGGACATCCCGCGCCGCCGCCTCGCGAACGCGTGCAAGCCACGCCTCGATTTGCGACTGCTCGACCTGGTAGCGGTACGAATGCGGGCGCCAGGGCTTCAGCCACGCGAGGGACCGGACCAGCAGGTACCCGAGCACGCTGGAAGTCTTGATGTGCATCCCGACATTCCACGCATGCATCTTTCCATTCGACTCGGCCCACTTGAGCAAGCGGCGACCAAGGGCCGGTGGCAACAGCGAAGCGAATTCCTCCACGCCCGGCTTGAGGAAATCGATGATCACCACCGGCTCGTCAGCCGCGGCACGCGTTTCCCTGCGTACCCGCTCGAACCGGCTGGCGCGCGTCTTCAGGTCGGCGACGCGGATGATGTCCTCGAAGCTCATCCAAAGCGCAAGCTGCCGCGCGGTTTCCTGCGCGAGCTTTTCGCCCAGCGGCCGGATCGCCTTCATGCGCTCGCGAAACAGCGCGACATACGCCGGGCCCTGGTAGTCGAGCAGCCGCGCCTCGCAAAGCGCCATGATGTCCGTCGCCGCCCGGGGTTCCGCAGACGGTTCGGGTTCTCGCCGCGACGCCGCCAGGTCGAAGCCGGCCGCGAATCCGCGCAGCGATGCCTGCGCGCCACGCCCGGACTTGTCGATCGCCGCCTCACAGGCAGCACGCGGCAAAGGCAGCGCACCCGAGCCGGCCATGGCCCCGAACAGCACCGCATTGATCACCGTGCCGTGCTCGCGCGCGATCTCGCGCATGTCGAACAGCACCGCCTGCCTCGCCAGGCCCTTCGCGGCATCGAGGACCTTGCCGCTGTCGAAGCGCCCGTCGGCCATCTGCATCTTCTCGACGGTCGCATAGATCCTGTGCGTCGACGCGACGAGCGTGGTGCGGTCCGGGCTTACGAAGCCGTTCTGCATCGCGCGCCCGGCTTCCATGAGTTCGGATGCGACCATGATGTCGACGTTGCCGGGGTTCGGCGTCAGCGCCATCATCGGCTCGCGGCCGCCCAGCGCATCGCGTGTGGC
This sequence comes from uncultured Bordetella sp., assembly GCA_964599095.1. GTDB lineage: Bacteria > Pseudomonadota > Gammaproteobacteria > Burkholderiales > SG8-39 > SZAS-79. Next base: position 35,481 of record CAZREB010000029.1, on the reverse strand, counting down.
GGGATAGATCTCGAGGTAATAGGTGGTCGCGCCGGTGCGCTGCGCGACACCGGGAATCGAGGTCGCCTGCACAGGGAATCCGCATGCGGTGGCCGCTTCGACCAGCCATTCGGCCATCACGCCGCCACCCTCGCCGCCGAGTGCGGCAACCAGGATCGAGATCGATCGCTGCGGGAGCGCTTCGCTCACGACGCCGCCGCCGATTTCGGCATCAGCAAGCCCGTGACGGCCGCCCTGACGCGCGCGATGAAACGATCCCACGCGCCCGGGTTCTGCACGACTTCGGCCCGGTAGAACGAAGGGCAAAGCACGGCGGCGTGCGCGTTCTCGCCGCACAGGCCGCAACCGACGCAGCCGTCGATGACCGTTGCCACCGGATCACGCCGCAACGGGTCGGGGTTGTCCTTGATCGTCAGCGTGGGGCAGCCCGAGATCCGGATGCACGAATGGTCGCCGGTGCAGGTGTCCTCGTCCACGCCGTACTTCACGCGCACCAGGCGCTCGCCGGAGGAAAGCTTGGCCGCATTCACCGGCCGCAGCTTCCTCTGCCGCTCGAGCTGGCATTCGCCCTCGGCGATGATCACCTTGAGGCCCTTGTGATCCGAACTCATCGCGTCCTTGAGCGTGTCGGCCACCGCGCCGACGCGATAGTTGTCGACCGTCTTCATCCATCCCACGCCAAGGCCGGTGAGCGCGCGCTCGATGCCCATGTCTGCGGACTTGTGCTCGCTGTGCTGCGGTGAAGAGGGCAGTTCCTGGGTGCCGGTGGCCGAGCTGTACCCGTTCTTCATGATGACCAGGATGCCGTCGCTCTTGTTGAACACCGCATTCGCGACGCCCGACGTGAGGCCGTTGTGCCAGAAGCCGCCGTCGCCCATGATCGTCACCGTGCGTTTGCCGAACATCGTGTTCACCGCCGAGTTCGAGGCCATGCCCAGGCCGTAGCCCAGCACGGTGTGGCCGATGTTGAACGGCGGCAGCGTCGAGAACGTATGGCAGCCGATGTCTGCGGACACGTGGTACGCGCCGAGGTCCCGTTCGACCAGCTTCATCGCCGAGAACACCGGCCGCTCCGGGCAGCCCACGCAAAATCCGGGCGGGCGGGTCGGGACCGGGCCGCCCAGCAATTCAGCGGCGCGCTTCTTGGGCGCGGTGAGCATTTCGAAGACTTCGTGGATCCGGCTGGTGTCGACCGCGGCGGGCGCGGACTGCTCGATGAACCGCGCCACGCCTGTCAGCACCACCTCGCCGGTGTACTCGCCCGCAAGCGGAAACAGGCCCTTGCCGAGGACCTGTGTCGAATTGTTTCCGGCGCGGCGGAGCGCGGCCTGGATTGCGTCCTCGATGTAGGCGGGTTGGCCTTCCTCGACCACCAGCACCGCGCGCTTGCCCTGGCAGAACGCGGTCACCTCCTCCGGCACCATCGGGTAGGTGACGTTCATGCAGTAGATCGGGACGCGCGAGACGCCGAACGCGTCGGCCAGCCCCAGCTGCTGCAGCGAGCGGACCGTCACGTTGTACATGCCGCCCTGGCAGAGGATGCCGACGTCGTTCGCATCGCCGTCGAACACTTCGTTCAGGCCGTGCCTGCGGATGAAGTCGACCGCGGCCGGCCATCGCACTTCGATCTTGTGCTTTTCCTGCGCGTAGGTGGACGGCGGCAGGCTGATGCGGCCGAAATCGAAGTCCGGCGCGGAGATGAAATTGCGGCGCGAGAACTCGGAGGCGCGATTGGCCTTGGTCCTGAAGGCGCCCTGCACATGGCAGGCCCTGATGCGCAGCTCGAGCAGCACCGGGGTATTCGAGGCCTCGGACAGCTCGAACGCCTTCTCCACCGTCTCGACGATCTTCGGCAGGTTCGGCCGCGGGTCGAGCAGCCACATCTGCGATTTCATCGCAAAGGCGTGGCTTCTTTCCTGGATGATCGACGCGCCCTCGCCGTAGTCCTCGCCCAGGACGATCAGCGCGCCGCCCTTCACGCCAGCCGAGGCGAGGTTCGAGAGCGCATCGGAGGCCACGTTGGTGCCGACGGTCGACTTGAAGGTCACCGCGCCGCGCAGCGGGTAATTGATCGACGCGCCCAGCATCGCGGCCGCGCCGGCCTCGGACGCGTTGGTCTCGATATGGATGCCCAGCTCATCCATGATGTCGCGTGCATCGTTCAGCACGTCCATCATGTGCGACACCGGCGCGCCCTGGTAGCCGCCCACATAGGCGACGCCCGATTGCAGCAGCGCCTTGGTGACCGCGAGGATGCCCTCGCCGTGGAAGACGTCGCCTTCGCCGAGCCTGAGTTTCCCGACTTCCTCTTTGAACGAGCGCTCCATCCCTACTCCCTCATCCCAGCAGCCTGGGCAGCCACAATGCCACCGGCGGCACGAAAAACACCAGCGCGAGCACAAGGATGCTCATTGCAACATACGGCACCACCGCCTGGAAGATGTGGATCATCCTGACCTGCGGGGGCGCGACGCCCTTCATGGTCATCAGCAGCAGGCCGTGCGGCGGCAGCAGCAACCCGAGCTGCATGCAGATCAGGAACATTACACCGAACCAGACCAGGTCGATGCCGAAGGCCTGCACGACCGGCATGAAGATCGGCAGCGTGATCAGCATCATGCTGACCTGGTCGACGAAGATCCCGAGGAAGATCAGCAGCAGCATCATGCCCGCGAGCACCACTATCGGCGGCAGTCCCTGGCCGGTGATGACCGAAACCAATCCGCTGCTCGCACCCGAAAAACTGAGGATTTGCGAGAACGTGGTGGCGCCGACAATGATGAACAGGATCATCCCCGAGATGCCGACCGTGCCGCGCAGCGCGGCGATCATGGCTCTTGGGGTGAGGGCCCGGTACGCCAGTGCAAGGACCATCGTGGCAAACGCCCCGATCGCGGCCGACTCGGTCGGTGTCGCCCAGCCGGCCGACATCGAGGCGACGACGATCGCGAAGATGGAAACCAGCGGGACCACGTACTGGAAGAACGGGCGCAGCTTTTCCCATCCTTCGTACTCGACCAGTTCCGACGGCGGCGCAAGGCGCGGGTCGAGCTTCACGCGGACGATGATGTAGACGACGAATGCGCCCGCGAGGATCAGTCCCGGGACCACGCCGCCGATCAGCAGCTTCGAGATCGAAATCCCCGACAGGCTGCCGAGCAGCACCGTCAGCGCCGAGGGCGGGATCAGCATGTCGACCGCGCCGATCGCCATGATCGGGCCGGCGGCCATCGTCGGATGGTAGCCGCGATTCAGCATCACCGGCAGCATCAGGCTGCCAAGCATCGCCGTGGTGGCGATCGTCGAACCCGAGATCGCCGAGAACACGGTCCCGGCGACGACGGCGACCACCGCGAGGCGGCCGGGCACCTGCCGGATCAGGCGCTCGACACCGTCGATCACCTTGACCGCGAGGCCGGTGTGGAACAACACCTCGCCCATCAGGATGAAAAGCGGGATCGGTGTCAGCGAGAAGCTGGCCACCGAGCCGACGCTGTTCCTCGCCAGTTGCGTCAGGCCCGCTTCGCCGCCGAGGAAGAGCATCGCGCCGGCGATGTTGATCGCAAGGAAGGTAAACCCCACCGGCAACCCGACGAACAGCAGCACCGTCGAGCCGCCGAGCATCAGCCATGCCGCTGCCTGCCAGGCCATCTCAGCCCGCGGTCACGGCGTCGTCACGCGGGGCGCGTTCGCCGGCGTGCAGCCGCTGCATGCGAAAGACCATCTCGACGGCCAGCATCATGAACGCGGCCGGCAGCGGTGCGAGGATCCACCACTCGGGCATCACCAGCGTCTTGATCGAAAGCGATCCCCCGGTCAGGCTCGCCATCACCGCCCGCAGGCCGTAGTACGCCATCACCAGGCAGCAGGCGAGGCCGATCACGTCGGCCACCCACTCGCAGTACCACCCGATGCGTGCAGGAAGCGCGCGCAGCAGGATGTCCACTCGGATATGCTGCCCGCGGCGCAGCAGCCACGGCGCGGCGAGCATGGTGACGAGATACAGCATCCACTCGGACACCTCGTTCGACCACGCAAGCCCCTGCATCCCGGGAACCAGGCGGACGTTGCGCAGCAGAACGTCCGCGCAGATCATCAGCGTCATCGCTAGGACGATCGCGCAGGCCGCCAGCGCGAGCGCGTTGAGCAGCCGGCCCCAGGCGGCCGAGAGGCCTTCGATCACCTGCTAGCGGCTGAACAGCTTGCGCATCTGCGGCGCGTACTGCGGGCTGACCTTGGTGAGCGCGTCCCACGCGACGGCATAGGCCTTGTCCACGTACTGCTTCGAAGTCGCGGCGTCGAACGTGATGACCTGGATGCCGGCCTGCGCCTGGCGCTTGGTGTCGTTCTCGTTCAGCACTTTCCACGAGATGTTTTCCGACTCGGCAGTCAGCACATGGCGCATCAGCAGGTCGCGCTGCGCCTGCGAGAGGCCTTTCCACTTGCCGAGGTTCATGACGAGCGAGACTTCGGCGCTGTAAAAGCCCGGGTCGACGCGGTACTTGGTCTTCTCCTGCCAGTTGGCATCGAAGATCCCCTGGATCGGCCAGCCGTAGCCGTCGACCACGCCGCGCTCGAGCGCGGTGTAGACCTCGCCGGGCGGGGTCGTGATCACGGTCGCGCCCATCGCCGCGAAGAAGTCCCGGTATACCGGCGTTACCCGGATCTTGAGGCCGGTGAGGTCGGGCTTGTCGATCTTCTTGTTGAGGTAGAGGTGGAAGGGCGTGTATTCGATCACCCGGCCGAGGTATTGCATGCCGGCCTTTTCGTTCCAGATCTTGTTGATCAGGTCCACCGCGCCGTTCTTGCGCAATTCCGGCATGCTGAGTTGCGTGAGCTTGAGGGCGTCGGCCTCCGGCATGATGTTGGTGTAGAAGGCCCCGGTCGACATGCCGATGTCGATCACGCCCGACTGCACCGCCTTGCCGACCTCGAAGGGCGGCATCGCCTTCGGCCCGCCGATGAAGTTGAGCTGGAGCTGGCCCTTGCCCTCGGCATTCAGCTTCCTGATCAGGCCCTCGAGCTTCTTCACGTACTCGGTGTTCTCGGCAAACGCGCTGACGACCTTGAGGGTGACCTCCTGGGCGGCAGCGGTGGATGCGAACGCTGCGGCGCAGGCCGCGAGCAACAGTTTCAGCGTGGGTCGGACCATGGTCTCCTCCTGATGGATTGCCTGCGAATGCCGGCGGCCGCTCGATCGGCGGCGTCCGCAAGGGTAGGTGCGGGCCGTTGATTTGTCCATATATCATGCACGAATGGACAAGCCCGCCGCCGCAAGACGAATCGCGCCTACCGGGCGCCCCCCTTTCCGCGCCGACCACATCGGCAGCCTGCTGCGCCCGCAGAAGCTGCGGCAGGCGTTCCGCCGGCATGCCGCCGGCGAGATCAGCGACGAAGTGTTCCAAGCGGCCCAGGACGACGCGATCCGCGATGTCGTGAAGCTGCAGGAGGACTGCGGCCTCGAAGTCGTCAACGACGGCGAGTTCAGGCGCATCTCTTACTGGGAGAAGTTCGTGCGCCTGACGGCCGGCCTGACCGTCAAGGAGGCGGTGTTCAAGTTCCACGACGAGCATGGGCACGAAGCGGACTTCACGGCGCCCTACGCGGCGGGCCGCGTCTCGCGCAGCGGGCCGATCACGCTCGACGAGTTCGAGTTCGTCAAAGGCCTGACGGCGGCGGTGCCCAAGATCACTATGCCGGCCCCGTCGACCATGCACCTGTACCGATTCAGCGACTACGCGGCCCCGGGCCTGTACCGCGATCCGGCGGAATTCTTCGCCGAACTCGGCGGGGTTTACCAGCAGGAGATCGCCGATCTCGCAACCGCAGGCGCCCAGTATGTGCAGATCGACGAAGTGGCGCTGGCCATGCTGTGCGATCCGGCCGCACGGGCCAAGGTCGCGGCCGGTGGGCAGGATCCGGAGCGCCTCGTGGACCTGTATGTCGATGCGATCAACCAGGCGGTCAAGGGGGCGCCGCCGGGCATGGTGATCGGCGTGCACATGTGCCGCGGCAACTACAAGGGGCGCTACCTTTCCGAAGGCGGCTACGACTCGATCGCCGAGAAGCTGTTCGACCGCGCGAAGGTCAACCACTTCCTGCTCGAATTCGACACGCCGCGCGCCGGCGATTTCGCCCCGCTGCGGTTCATGCCGAAGGACAAAGGCGTCGTCCTCGGCCTCGTCAGCTCCAAGGTGCCGCAACTCGAATCGATCGACACCCTCAGGCGTCGCGCCGACGAAGCCGCGAAATACGTCGAAGCGTCACAACTCGCGCTCAGCCCGCAGTGCGGGTTTGCCAGCACGATGGGCGGCAACCCGGTGACCGAGGCCGACGAACGGGCCAAGCTGCGGCTGTGCGTCGACGCGGCCCGGGCGATCTGGGGCCCAGGCGCAGGCGCATAGATGGCAGCATTTCGGCTGGAGAATGGCTCCAGTGCTTGGGGTATTTCAAAAAATGGCAGCATTAAGAATCTCCGCATCGTCTTGAACCAGGAAAACAAGTGACAGAACCGAGGAAGCACGGCCTTGCCCGCGGCCTCACCAACTACGGTGACGCCGACTTTTCGTTGTACCTGCGGCGCTCGTTCGCCAAGAGCATGGGCTACTCGGGCGAGATGCTCGCGCGGCCGGTGATCGGCATCGCCGACACTTCGAGCGGGTTCAACAATTGCCACCGCAACGTGCCCGAGCAGATCGAGGCGATCAAGCGCGGCGTGCTGGCCGCCGGCGGGCTGCCGATCTCCTTTCCCACCGTGTCGCTGGGCGAGGTCTTTCTCAACCCGACCTCGATGATGTTCCGCAACATGATGGCGATGGACACCGAGGAGATGGTCCGCGCCCAGCCGATGGACGCGGTGGTGCTGGTCGGCGGCTGCGACAAGACCATTCCCGCGCAGCTCATGGGCGCGGCCTCGGCCGACGTGCCGGCGGTGCAGCAGATCGTCGGTCCCATGATGCCGAACCTGTTCCACGGCGAGCGCCTCGGCGCGTGCACCGACTGCCGGCGCTTCTGGGGCATGCACCGGGCCGGCAAGGTCGACAAGGCCGGCATCGACGAGATCGAGGGAAACCTCGCGGCGACCGCCGGTTCGTGCGCCGTCATGGGCACTGCCTCCACCATGGCCTCGATCGCCGAAGCGCTCGGCATGGCGCTGCCGGGCACGGCTGCGATCCCCGCGGTGCATGCCGACCGGCTGCGCGCCGCGGAGGCGAGCGGCCGGCGGGCAGTCGAACTTGCGGCGAGCCCGATCCGTCCCTCCCAGATCATCACCGAAAAGTCGATCGAGAACGCGCTGCGCGTGCTGCTCGCGATCGGGGGCTCCACCAACGCGATCGTCCACCTGACCGCGATCGCGGGGCGGGTCGGTGTGAAGATCGACCTCAACCGGCTGAACGTGCTGTCTGATTCGACACCGGTGCTGGTCGACCTCAAGCCGACGGGCCAGCATTACATGTCGGATCTCTATTCGGCCGGCGGCCTGGGCGCGGTGCTGCGCGAGCTGAAGCCGCTGCTGCACCTGGACTGCATGACGGTCACCGGCGAGACGATGGGCGAGCGGCTGGCCAATGAACCGGGCTGGGTCGATCGCTCAGTGGTGCGGCCTTTTGCCGACCCTTACCAGAAGGAAGGCGGCCTGGTGGCATTGTTCGGCTCGCTCGCGCCCAACGGCGCAATCCTCAAGCGCTCGGCGGCCGACCCGGCCTTGTTCGAGCGGGAAGGCCGCGCGGTGGTGTTCTCTTCGCTCGACGACCTGGCCGCGCGCGTCGACGCGCCGGACCTCGACATCAGGCCCGAAGACTTCATGGTGCTGCAAAACGCCGGACCGAAGAGCGGCTACGCGATGCCGGAGTCGGGCTACCTGCCGATCCCGCAGAAGCTGGCGCGCGCAGGGCTCAAGGACATGGTGCGGATTTCGGATGCGCGCATGAGCGGCACCGCGTTCGGGACGATCGTCCTGCACGTCTCACCCGAAGCGGCCATCGGCGGGCCGCTTGCGCTGGTGAAGAACGGCGACAGGATCAGGCTCTCGATCAGCGCCCGCAGGATCGACCTCCTGGTGCCGGACGAAGAACTCGCGCGGCGTCGCGCCCAGTGGAAGCCGCCGGTCGAAGCGCCCAAACGGGGTTACGCCAAGCTCTACATGGACCACGTCCTGCAGGCCGAGGACGGCTGCGACTTCGATTTCCTGCGCCGCGCCTGACCCCGCGCCGCGCTCAATTCTTCTTGGCGGGGGCCTTCTTCGCGTCCTTCTTGGCCGCGGCCGGCGCCGCTGCAGGCTTGTCGCCTTCCTTGGGCGCGTAGTCGTACTGCAGTTCGAACTTGCCTTCCTTGGAAAATACGAGCGTCGCGCGGATCCAGTTGCGCTTGGACGGCTCGAGCGCGCCGTTCAGCTTGTAGACATTGAGCGCCGGCTCCTTCTGGTCGCACGGCGTGAACGGTCCCGCCTTGCCATTTGCGTCGAGGTACGAATAGATCGCCTCGAAACTGCGCTCCTTATCCTTGCGCGCAACCTCACGGACATCGATCTGGGCCATGGTCCAGTCGGCCGGCAGGCCGGGGAGGACGCAGTCCGCAATCTTCTGGACCACCGCTTCGGCCGAGGACTTTTCGTCCGAATCGGTCGAGGCGCCGCTGCCCGCGGCCGGCGCCGACCCGGCCGGCGGGATCGAGGACGAACCGATGCCGCTGCCGAGCGCGTCCTTGGGTTGGGACTTGGCCGGGGCCTTGAACTGCGCGGACGCCCCGCCGGCCGCCAGCGCAAGCCCGAGGGCGAAAGGCAGGAAGAGAAAGGATTTTTTCATAGGCGCGACTATAGCGCACCGCATTGGCTCCCGGCCATCGCGGGAACATCCGGATACACATTGCAACTTCCGGTCACATCCGTGCGGTTCGCGCCGGTCGGGGCCGAGATGCCGCGCCGGCCCTAGGGTGCGCCGCAGCGTGACAGGCTGCGGCCGGGGTGACAAAATGCTTTAGGCCTATTCTATTCAATTCATAAGCATTCCGCCGCCCGCCATGCTCCGCGAACAGTCTTCCACGCGCGCCGAACGCGCGTCGGACCGCGAGACCGCCGCCCGCCCCGACGACCACCGGGCGCTGCGCCTGTGGCTGAGGATGCTCACCTGCACCCAGCTGATCGAGCGGCACATCCGCAACGAGCTGCGCACGCGTTTCGGCACCACGCTGCCCCGGTTCGACCTGATGTCGCAGCTCGAAAGGCACCCGGAAGGGCTCAAGATGAACGAGCTCTCGCGCCGCATGATGGTAAGCGGCGGCAACGTCACCGGCATCACCGACCAGCTCGTCAAGGAGGGCCTGGTCGAGCGCGTGTCCGAACCGGCCGACCGGCGCGCCTACCGGATCAGGCTGACCCGCGCAGGCGCCCGCGCCTTCGGCGAAATGGCGCGCGAGCACGAGACCTGGGTGGTCGGCCTGCTGGCGGGCCTCAACAAGCGCGAGCACCAGGACCTCCTCGGCCTGCTCGCCAAGGTCAAGCAGCACGCCATGGGCGCCGGCGGCACAAAGCGCGCCAGGGCGCTCGATTGAGGGACAGGCAATGAAAGCGATGCGAACCGCGATTACGGGCGCGAAGCCCGCGCACTTCAGCTGGCGGGCCGAGGGCAAGGTCGGGGTCGTCACGATCGACCGGCCCGACAAGAAGAACCCGCTGACGTTCGAGTCGTATGCCGAGCTGAGGGACTTCTTCCGCAAGCTCCAGTACGCGAGCGACATCAAGGCGGTGGTGCTCACCGGCGCCGGCGGCAACTTCTGCTCCGGCGGCGACGTGCACGAGATCATCGGCCCGCTCACGAAGATGCCGATGCCCGAACTGATGGAGTTCACCCGGATGACCGGCGACCTCATCAAGGCGATGCGTGCCTGCCCGCAGCCGGTCATCAGCGCAATCGACGGCGTGTGCGCCGGGGCCGGCGCGATGCTCGCGCTGTTCTCGGACCTGCGCTACGGCACCCCGAACGCAAAGGTGGCCTTCCTCTTCACGCGCGTCGGCCTGGCCGGGTGCGACATGGGGGCGTGCGCGATGCTGCCGCGGGTAATCGGGCAGGGCCGCGCCTCGGAACTGCTCTACACCGGCCGCTCGATGTCCGGCGACGAAGGCCTCGCCTGGGGCTTCTTCAACGCGCTGACCGCACCGGACCAGGTCTTTGCAAAGGCGATGGAAGCGGCGCAGGCGCTGGCGGCCGGTCCGACCTTCGCGCACGGCATGACCAAGAAGATGCTCCAGCAGGAATGGGCCGTGGGCATCGACGAGGCGATCGAGATGGAAGCGCAGGCGCAGGCCATCTGCATGCAGACGCAGGATTTCCACCGCGCTTACCACGCGTTCGTGGCGAAGAAGAAGCCGGTGTTCGAAGGCGACTGAGGCACGCATGGACCGCTTCGCGCACTACGACTGGCCGTTCTTCGAGGCGCGCCACGCCGCGCTGGCCCGCGAGTCCGATGCCTGGGCGGCGGGCCTCGGCTACGCGCACGGGGACGATGCGGACACCGTCTGCAGGCGCCTGGTGAAGGACCTCGGCAAGGCAGGGCTGCTGGCGCACTGCGCGCCTGGCGGCGCGGACTTCGACGTGCGATCGATCGCGCTCGTGCGCGAAACGCTCGCCTATCACGCGGGCCTCGCCGATTTTGCGTTTGTGATGCAAGGCCTCGGCAGCGGGCCGATCGCGCTCGAAGGCAGCGACGCGTTGAAGCAGAGATACCTCCCCGGGGTGGCCGCCGGCGACGCGATCGCCGCGCTCGCGCTCTCGGAGCCGGATGCCGGCTCGGACGTTGCCGCGCTGTCGACGCGCGCGCGCAGGGACGGCGCGCACTGGGTGCTGGATGGCGCCAAGACCTGGATCTCGAACGGCGGGATCGCGGATTTCTACGTGGTGTTCGCGCGCACGAGCGACGCGCCGGGAACGAAGGCGATCTCGGCGATCGTCGTGGAGGCCGACACGCCGGGATTCTCGGCAGCCGAGCGCATCGACATCATCGCGCCCCACCCGATGGCCACGCTCAAGTTCGAGAACTGCCGCGTGCCGGTTGGGAACCTGCTGGGCAGGGAGGGCGAAGGCTTCAAGCTCGCGATGCGCAACCTCGATGTGTTTCGCACCACAGTGGCCGCTGCCGCTCTCGGCTTTTCCCGGCGCGCACTCGACGAGGCGCTCGCACGCTCGAGAGAGCGGAAAATGTTCGGCCACACGCTGGGCGATTTCCAGGTCACGCAGGCAAAGCTCGCCGACATGGCCACCGGCATCGAGGCCGGGGCGCTGCTCACTTATCGTGCGGCGTGGGCGCGCGACGTACAAAAGCGCCGCGTTACCAGCGAAGCGGCCATGGCCAAGATGCACGCGACCGAGACCGCCCAGCAGGTCGTCGATTCGGCGGTGCAGATTTTCGGTGGCCTCGGCGTGAAGAAGAACCACCCGGTGGAAAGGCTCTACCGCGAGGTGAGGGCGTTGCGCATCTACGAAGGCGCCACCGAGGTGCAGAAGATGATCATCGCCCGCGAGCTGCAGAAGGCGCCGGCCGCGGGGCTTCGCGAGGTGCACAAGGCATGAGCTACACCGCGCACATCGACACGTTCGCACGCGATAACCTGCCGCCGCGCAAGGACTGGCCGGAGCTGATTTTCGACCTGCCGGAACTGCAGTACCCGGCGCGCATGAATTGCGCAGTCGAGTTGCTCGACCGGGCCCTCGAGCGCGGCTGGGGCGACCGAATCGCGATTCGCGCTGCCGACGGCCGCTGCACCTACGGCCAGCTGCTCGCGCAGGCCAACCGGATTGCGCGCGTGCTGGTCGAGGACATGGGCCTGAAGCCCGGCAACCGGGTGCTGCTGCGCGGGCCGAACAATCCGATGATGGCGGCCTGCTGGTTCGGCGTGTTCAAGGCCGGCGGCATCGTCGTCGGCACCATGCCGCTGCTGCGCGCAAAGGAACTCACCGAGATCGTCCGCAAGGCCGAAGTCACGCATGCCCTGTGCGACAAGCGCCTCGAGGCCGAGCTGACCGCGGCCCTGCCGGGCTGCCCGACGCTGAAGAACATCCGGTTCTGGTACGACGATGCGCCCGATTCGCTCGACGCGCTGTGCCGCGCCAAGCCGGGCAGCTTCCGTAACGTCGACACCGCAGCCGACGATCCGGCGCTGATCGCATTCACCTCCGGGACCACCGGCACGCCCAAGGGGACGGTCCATTTCCACCGCGACGTGATTGCGATGTGCGATTGCTTCCCGCGCTCGTGCCTGAAGCCGGCGAAGGAGGACATCTTCTGCGGCACGCCGCCTCTGGCTTTCACGTTCGGCCTCGGCGGGATGCTCTGCTTCCCGCTGCGCTTCGGGGCATCGACCGTGCTGCTCGAGCGGCTGACCCCCGACGGCCTGCTCGAGGCGATCCGGAAATTCAAGGCCACCATCTGCTTCACCGCGCCGACGTTCTACCGCCAGATGGCGCAGATCGCGAAAAGCCACAACATCAGGAGCCTCGGGAAATGCGTCTCTGCGGGCGAGGCGCTGCCGGATGCGACGCGGCAACTGTTCAAGAATGCCACCGGCATCGAGATCATCGACGGCATCGGCGCGACCGAGATGATCCACATCTTCATCTCGCACACGCCGGAAAAAGTGCGGCGCGGCGCCACCGGGTACGCGATCCCCGGCTACAAGGCGACCGTGCTGGATGCAAAGGGCAACCCGTGCCCCCCGGGCGTGGTCGGGCGGCTTGCGGTCAAGGGCCCGACCGGGTGCCGGTATCTCGCCGACGACAGGCAGAAGACCTACGTGCAAAAAGGCTGGAATGTGACCGGCGACGCGTATGCGATGGACGCGGACGGCTACTTCTACTACCAGGCGCGCACCGACGACATGATCGTCTCGGCCGGCTACAACATTGCCGGCCCCGAAGTGGAGGGCGCGCTGCTCGCGCACGAGGCAGTCGCCGAATGCGGCGTGGTCGGCGTGCCGGACGAGGAGCGCGGGCAGATCGTCAAGGCATTCGTGGTTCTCAAGCCCGGTTACCAGCGCACCGAGGCGGTTGCGAAAATGCTCCAGGACCACGTCAAGAACGCGATCGCGCCCTACAAGTATCCCCGCGCGGTCGAATTCGTCGAAGCGCTGCCGCGCACCGAGACCGGCAAGCTGCAGCGCTTCAAACTGAGAGCGAAATAAATGGTGTCAGAAATAAATGGTGTCAGGGTCGATTTTTTGAAAATCGATCCGAAAAATCGACCCTGACACCAATTTTGGGAGGTTGAAATGATGCAGGTGCTCCAACCCCCGGGCTGGGCCCGGCCGCGCGGCTACGCGAACGGCATTGCGACCGAAGGCGGCAGGCTCGTCTTCATTGCCGGCCAGATCGGCTGGAACGAGCAGTGCGTGTTCGCCGAGAAGGGCTTCGGCGGCCAGTTCCGCCAGACGCTGAAGAACATCCTCGAGGTGCTGGCCGAGGCGGGCGGGCGGCCCGAGCACCTTGTGCGGCTCACATGGTACGTGGTCGACAAGCAGGAGTACCTCGCCGCAGGCGCCGAAGTCGGCGCGGCGTACAAGGAACTCATGGGCCGCAACTTTCCCACGATGGCGGTCGTGCAGGTCGGCGCGCTGGTGGAAGACGAGGCGCGCCTCGAAATCGAAGCGATGGCCGTGGTTCCCTCCGCAGTTCGCGCCTAGCCGGACAAGGGGCATCCATGAAAGTCACCATCATCGGCGGCGGTCCCGGCGGCCTGTATTTCGCGCTGCTGGCCAAGAAGAACTGGCCGACATGGGACATCACGGTCTACGAGCGCAACCGCGCCGACGACACGTTCGGCTTCGGGGTGGTGTTCTCCGACGAGACGCTCGGCACCTTCCGCGACTACGACGTGCCTTCGTACGAGGCGATCCGGCGCGCGTTCGCGTACTGGGGCGACGTCGACGTGGTCTACAAGGGCGAGACGATCCGTTGCGCCGGCAACGGCTTCTGCGGCTGCTCGCGCGTGACGTTGCTGAAGCTGCTGCAGGACCGCGCGCGGGGCCTGGGCGTCAAGCTCGAGTTCCAGAAGGAGGTCGGCGGCATCGAGGATTTCCCCGACAGCGACCTGATCGTCGCGGCCGACGGCATCAACTCGAAGGTGCGCGAGACGCACAAGGACCACTTCAAGCCGGTCGTCGACCTGCGCCCGAACAAGTTCACGTGGCTGGGGTCCACCCGGCCGATGGATTCCTTCAAGTATTTCTTCCGCGAGACGCCGCACGGCATCGTGCTCGCGCACTGCTACCAGTACGAAAAGGGCGCCTCGACCTGGGTGATCGAGACCGGCGCGGACACTTGGGAGAAATTCGGCTTTGCCACGATGGACGAAGCGACGATGCTCGCGACCATCGAGGGCATCTTCAAGGAGGAGCTCGCCGGCCACCGGCTGATCGCAAACCGTTCGCTGTGGCGCAATTTCCCGACGATCCGCAACGCGACCTGGGTCATGGACAACGTCGTGCTGGTGGGCGACGCCAAGGCCACCGCGCATTTCTCGATCGGATCGGGCACCAAGCTCGCGATGGAGGACGCGATCGCGCTGTTCGAGGCGTTCCGGCGCAAGATCGACGTCAAGTCCTCGCTTGCCTACTACGACGCCCAGCGCCGCGAGGATGTCGAGAAGACCCAGCACGCGGCCGACGTGTCGCTCGCGTGGTTCGAGAACATGAAGCGCTACTGGGGCATGGAAGCACCGCAGTTCGCCTTCGGCGTGATGTCGCGCTCCAAGCAGATCACCTACGAAAACGTCCGCCTGCGCGACCAGAAGTTCCTCGCCGACGTTACGCGCTGGTTTGCGCGCAAGGTGAAAGCCCAGGGCATGGACGCGGACAACCGCGTCGATCCCGAAAACCCGCCACCGCCGATGTTCGCCCCGTTCCGGCTGCGCGGCATGAAGCTCGAGAACCGCGTGGTCGTCTCGCCGATGGACCAGTACATGGCCGAGGATGGGATGCCCACCGACTGGCACCTGGTGCACCTTGGCAGCCGGGCGATCGGCGGCGCCGGGCTGGTGTTCGTCGAGATGACCTGCCCGTCGCCGGAGGCGCGCATCACGCCGGGCTGCACCGGCCTGTGGAATGAAGCGCAGCGCGACGCATGGAAGCGGATCGTCGGCTTCTGCCACGCGCAGTCCAGGGCGAAGCTCTGCCTGCAACTGGGCCATGCCGGCCGCAAGGGCTCGACGCAACTTGGCTGGGAGCGGATGGACCATCCGCTGGAGTCGGGCAACTGGGACCTGGTCGCGCCTTCGCCGTTGCCCTATGCGCCGGACTCGCACACGCCGCGCGCCCTCACGCGCGCGGACATGGACAAGATCGTCGCCGACTTCGTGCGCTCGGCGCGTTACGGGGACGAAGCCGGGTTCGACATGCTCGAATTGCACGCGGCGCACGGCTACCTCTTCTCGTCCTTCATCTCGCCTCTGACCAACAAGCGCACCGACGAATACGGCGGTTCGATCGAGAACCGCGTGCGCTTCCCGCTCGAGGTCTTCAAGGCGATGCGCGCCGCCTGGCCGCAGGACAAGCCGATGTCGGTGCGCGTCTCCGCCACCGACTGGGCGCCGGGCGGGCTGTCCGAATCCGACCTCCTTGCACTCGCGCGCATGTTCAAGGACGCCGGTGCCGACCTGATCGACGTGTCCACCGGGCAGGTGGTCCCCGACCAGAAGCCGGTCTACGGCCGCATGTACCAGACGCCTTTCTCCGACAAGATCAGGAACGAAGTCGGCATCGCCACCATGGCGGTAGGCAACATCGTGAACGCCGACCAGGTGAATACCATCGTGGTATCCGGCCGCGCCGACCTCGTGGCGCTTGCGCGGCCGCACTTGTCGGACCCCTACTTCACGCTGCATGCGTCGGCGTGGTACCAGCACATGGGGCAGTTCTGGCCGAAGCCCTATCTCTCCGGCCGCGACCAGGCCTACCGGCTCGCGGTGCAGGACCGCGCGGACTGGACCGCCGGCAAGATCGCGCAGCGCCCGCCCTCGCACGAGGCGAAAGACGGGCCGCTGGGCGCGAAGAAGGCGGCCTGGGCCTAGGCACGGTATGCAACACTTCACACTTGCATGATCACCCTTTACGAACTCCAAGGCATCGGCGGGCGTTTCTACAGCCTGTTTTCCTGGCGCACCCGGATGGCGTTGGCGCACAAGGGCTTGTACTTCGAGTCGAACCCGGTGCCGATGTCGGACAAGGCCGCGATCGCCTTCTCGGGCGGAAAGACGGTGCCGGTCATCCGCGACGGCGATACCGTCGTCCGGGATTCGTGGAAGATCGCCGAGCACCTCGAGGCCGCCTATCCGCAGGCGCCGACGTTATTCGGTGGTGCCATCGGCCAGGGCCTCGCGCTGACCTTCAACGTGTGGGCCGACCGCACGTTGGTGGGCGCGATGCTGCCGGTCATCGTGGCCGACATCCACGAGCGAGTCGACCCGGTCGACCGCGACTATTTCCGCTCGATGATGGAAGGCCTCCTCAAGGCAAAGCTCGAGGACACGCTGGCTGGCCGCGACAAGGCGGCCGAGCGGTTGGGGCGCACCCTCGATCCGTTGCGCGCGGCGCTCAAACGCCAGCCGTTCGTCTGCGGCGCTTCGCCGGCCTATGCCGACTACATCGTGTTCTCGGTCTTCCAGTGGGCCCGCGTGATGAGTCCCTACAAGGTGCTCGCCGACGACGACCCGCTCGCGGCCTGGCGCGAGCGGATCCTCGACCTCAACGCCGGATTCGCCCGCAATGTCCCCGCCGCCTGACAAGGAGCGACGCGTGAAGCGGTGCGCCTGGCCGTCCAACCCGCTGGCCATCGACTACCACGACCGCGAATGGGGCGTGCCGGTCACCGACGACCGCACGCTGTTCGAGTTCCTGATCCTCGAAGGCGCGCAGGCGGGCCTGTCGTGGGACACCGTGCTTGCCAAGCGCGAGCGCTATCGCAAGGTCTTCGACGGCTTCGACCCGGCCAGGGTTGCGCGCTACGACGCGAAGAAGAAGGCGAAGCTGATGCTCGACGCCGGCATCATCCGCAATCGCGCCAAGATCGAGGCCGCGACCGTCAACGCGCAGGCCTTCCTCGAGGTGCAGAAGGAATTCGGCAGCTTTGCGAACTACGTCTGGGGTTTCGTCGGCGGCAAGCCGCTGCAGGGCCGCCGCAAGGGCGGCGACATCCCGGCGCGAACCGAAGTGTCCGACGCGTTGTCCAAGGACCTGAAGAAGCGGGGATTCAAATTCGTCGGCACCACGATCATGTACGCATTCATGCAGGCCACCGGGATGGTCAACGACCACGTCACGCATTGCTTCCGCCACAAGGAGTTGCGCAAGTGATGCGCGGCCTGGCCGCCTGCCTGGCCTTCGTGCCGGCGCTCGCCTTCGGCGCGTTCGATGCCAACGGGGTCAGGCTCGGCGACGGCGAGGCGGCGATCAAGAAATCCTTCCCGGGGATCCACTGCAAGCCGCTCGAGTGGAAATCCGACGCCGCCGACCGGCGCTGCGACGATGCGAAGGTGCCTTTCGCCGGCATCGAGGCGCGCATCACTTTCTATCTCAAGTCCGATTCGGTGCGCGGCTTCGACGTTCGCTTCGACAGCAGCAACATCGACCCGGTGAACGACTTCCTCAAGCGCCGCTACGGCGCGCCGGTATCCGAGGCGCGCGAGAAGATCGTGCGCAAGGGCAAGGAGACGCGCGAAGTCTTCAAGGTTCTCTGGGAGCAGGGCGCGGACAAGGCGCTGCTGTCTTCGCTTTCGACCGGCAAGCGCGCGTCTCTGTCGGTGTCGCGCGGCAACTTCGAAGACGAGATCTATCGTGTGAAGTAGTCGCGCGCGTCACGCGCGCTGCATCGCAGCACACGCCGGCAGTCATGCGGAATCGGTCTTGCATGGTGGGAACCCATTGCATAGCATGGGAGCACAACTACACAAGAGCCGGAGACAGATTCAAATGAGCACACCACGCAACATCCTCATCATGGGCGCGTCCTACGGGTCGCTGCTGGCGATCAAGCTGCTGCTGGCCGGCCACAACGTCAAGCTGGTCTGCCTGCCGGCGGAGTCGGAGTTGTTCAATTCCGAAGGCGCCATCGTGCGCATGCCGGTCAAGGGCCGCGAAGGCCTCGTGCAACTCGAATCGCGCAAGGCGCCCGGCAAGCTCACGGCCGGCGGGCCGGAGTCGGCAAACCCGAAGGACTACGACCTCGTCGTGCTCGCGATGCAGGAACCGCAGTACCGCTCGCCCGGCGTGCGCGAACTGCTGGATGCGGTGGCGAAGTCGCGCGTGCCGTGCATGTCGATCATGAACATGCCGCCGCTGCCCTACCTCGCGCGTATCCCGGGCATCGACATGAAGGCCTGCCGCGACTGCTACGCCGGTCCCGAAGTCTGGGACAGCTTCGACCCGGCGACGATGACGCTGTGCAGCCCGGACCCGCAGGCGTTCCGGCCGCCGGAGGAGAAGGTCAACGTGCTGCAGGTCCGCCTGCCGACCAACTTCAAGTCGGCGCGCTTCGTTTCGGAGGCGCACACCACGATGCTGCGCGGGCTCGAGGCGGACGTCGAGGCGGTACGCTTCGACGACGGCGGCAAGAAGATCGAGCTGCCGGTCAAGCTCAAGGTGCACGAATCAGTCTTCGTGCCGCTGGCCAAATGGGCGATGCTGATGGCGGGCAACTACCGCTGCATCACCAAGGACGGCCCCCGGCCGATCAAGGAGGCGGTGCATTCCGACATCGAGGCCTCGCGCAGCGTCTACAACTGGGTGGTCAAGCTCGTCGTGTCGCTCGGTGCGAACGAGAAGGACCTCGTTCCTTTCGAGAAATACGCGGCCGCGGCGCAGGGCCTCGCAAACCCGTCGTCGGCGGCGCGTGCGTTGTACGGCGGCGCGCCGAACATCGAGCGGGTCGACCGGCTCGTCAGGACCGTGGCTGCCCAGAAAGGCATGCGCCTGCCGGCCCTGGACGAAGTCGTGGCGCTGGTCGACGCGCAGCTCGAGAAGAACCGCAAGGCCAAGGCGTAAACGTACTGATACCGGTACACGTACTGGCTGGAGAGCCGCGCCGGTACTGGCTCTTCTAAATAGAAAGTTAGACTTTCAGACGTAGACCCAGGGCCTCCGCGCCTTGTCCCTGCGCTGGAATTCGGCGATCTCGGCCTCGCGCAGCTTCGTCAGCCCGATCTCGTCGAGGCCCTCGAGCAGCGCGCGCTTCCTCAGGGGCTCGATCTCGAAGGCGAGCGCCTTGCCCGACGGCGTGACGATTCTCTGGCCCGGGAGGTCGATGGTCAGCGTGGCGCGGGCCGGGTCGGCGGCCAGTTGCGCGCCCAGCCTCTCGACCGCCGCCTGAGGAAGGACGATCGGCAAGAGGCCGTTCTGGAAGCAGTTGCCGAAGAAGATCTCGCCGTAGGAGGGCGCGATCAGGCAGCGGATGCCCAGGCCGGCGATTGCCCACACTGCCATCTCGCGCGAGCTGCCGCAGCCGAAGTTGATGCCGCCCACGAGGATCTGCGCGCGCCGGAAGGGCTCCTTGTTCAGCGGGAACTCGGGGTTGTCGGAGCCGTCCGGCAGGAAGCGGGCCATCTCGAACGCGTAAGGCCCGAGCCCGTCCTTCTCGACCTTGGCGCAGCGCTCGACCCGGATGATCAGGTCGGTGTCGACGTTGGCGCGAGGGTAGTACGCCGCAATGGCGGTGAGGGTGGTGAATTTTTCCATGGTCATCCGATCATCCCGCGCACGTCGGCGATCTCGCCGGCGATCGCCGCCGCCGCCGCCATTGCCGGGCTCGCCAAGTGGGTGCGCACTTCCGGCCCCTGGCGGCCGACGAAATTGCGGTTCGAGGTCGACACGCAACGGGCCTTGGGCGCGGCCCACTCCTCGTTCACGCCGACGCACATCGAGCAGCCGGGCTCGCGCCACTGGAACCCGGCGGCAAGGAACACTTCGTGCAGTCCTTCGGCCTCGGCTTGCTTCTTGACGCCGACCGAGCCGGGTACCACCCAGGCCTCGACGTGCTTCGCCACCCTGCGGCCCCGTGCAATTTCACCCGCTATGCGCAGGTCCGAAATGCGCGAGTTGGTGCACGAGCCGATGAACACGCGGTCCACCTTCGTGCCGGCGATCGGCTCGCCTGCGGCGAGGCCCATGTAGGCAAGCGCGTCGGCTTTCGACGCATGCGCAGGTTCGGGAATGCGGCCATCCACGCCGATCACGTCCTCAGGGCTGGTGCCCCAGGTGATTTGCGGCGCAAGCGCAGCGGCGTCGAGCGAGACTTCGCGGTCGAACACCGCGCCTGCATCGGTGGCGAGCGTCTTCCAATGCGCGAGCGCCGCTTCGAGCTGCGCGCCCGAAGGCGCGAAGCGCCGGCCGTTCACGTAGGCACAGGTTTTTTCGTCGGGCGCGATCATGCCGATCTTCGCGCCGAGTTCGATCGACAGGTTGCACATCGTCATGCGCGCCTCGACGTCCAGCGCGCGCACCGCGCTGCCTGCGTATTCGACCGCATGGCCCGCGCCGCCGGCGGCGCCGACCTTGCCGATCAGCGCGAGGATCAGGTCTTTTGCATACACCCCGCGCGGCAGTTCGCCTTCGAAGGTCGCGCGCATCGTCTTCGGCTTGCGCTGCACGATGGTCTGCGTGGCGAGGATATGGACCACCTCGCTGATGCCGATGCCGAACGCCAACGCCCCGAGCGCCCCGTTGGTGCATGTATGGCTGTCGCCGCAGACGACCGTGGTGCCCGGCAGCGTCAGGCCGAGTTCCGGCCCGATCACGTGCAGGATGCCCTGGCCGTCCTCGCCGATGTCGAACAGGCGGATCCCGGCCTTCTGCGTCTCGATGCGCATCGTGTCCATGACCTTGATCGACCACGGGAATGCGCCACCGGTGCGGCCCGGGGCCGTGGAGATCACGTGGTCCGGCGCCGCGAACGTCAGCTCGGGATTGCGCACCGTGAGGCCGCGCTCGTGCATCGCCGGGAATCCCCGGCTGATGCACAGTTCGTGCAGGTAGTGCCTGTCCACGTGCAGCAGGTGGGCACCGCCGCCGAGGTCGGCCACGACATGTTCGGCCCAGATCTTCTCGAATAGGGTGGCTGGCATCAGGACTCCGGCGAAGGATCGAGAGCCATTGTACGGGCCCGCGGCGGACCGCAGGCGGCGGGGGGACCTGCCGGGATCTACTCGCGGCGGGTCGCGGTCTCCGGCCTGAGGGCGCCGAGCGCCGGGACTCCCCGCTTTGCGACCACGCGTTCACCGTCCGGTGCCGGGGCGCGTCCGAGCTTGACTTCCATTTCGCTGAACTCGACATGGATCCCCTGGCACTTCGAGCGCTCCGAGCGCACCTCGTCGGCGCCGGCAGCCTGCCCGTTCAGCACAAGGCTTCTCACACCGGCCTTTTCCCATTTCGAGGATGCATTCGCCTCGAGCACCGAGACCATCCGCTCGGCAGTCCTGCGGATCCTTTCCGAATTGATGCCGCAGGTCTTTGCCGCCCCGAGAATCCGACCGCCGAGCGTCGCGGCCGCCTCGACGCTGGACGATTCGGCCAGCGCCGGCGCGGCCGGGAGGATCGAAGACATGGCGAAAGCAAGCCCGAGGAGGGCGGCACGAATCCGGATCCGTGACATGGAATGCGCTGCAGGTTCGAGTGGCACACGCGCATTCTGGGGCAAAGCCGCTGGACAAACTGCAAAACTCGGTAAGGCCGCCCGCTAAATTGCAAGCATCTGTATCAGCGCGGATACGAGCCGTTGTTGCAGTCGAGCGTGGTGCCGTTGACGTACTCGGGCGACGCGCTGCCCAGCCACAGGATGGCGGCCGCAACTTCCTCGGGCCGGGCGGCCCGGCCGGAATACACGGTACGGCTCACCATGTCCTTGCGCGACTGCGGAAGCTGCTCGTACATCTCGGTGTGCGTCGGGCCGGGCGCCACCGCGTTGACCAGCACACCGTGCCGGCCCAGCTGCGCGGCCCAGCTTTTCGTCAGGTTGAGCAGGCCCGCCTTGGTAATGCCGTACCAGAGGTCAGGGTGCCCGGTAAATGCCGCCACCGACCCGACGCTGACGATGCGCCCCGATTTCCTCGCGATCATCTGCGGCGACAGCGCGGCGATCAGCGCCGCCGGGGCTTCGATGTTGACTGCGAGGATCTCGCGCTTGTGCGCTTCGGGGATAGCCTCGTACGGGTCGCAGTAGAGCACCCCGGCGTTGTTGACGAGCGTGTCGACCTCGCCGAGCCCCGCCACCATGGCCGCGATACCGGCGGTGTTCGTCAGGTCGTAGAGGATGCGCTCGACGTTGCCTGTCGCGTCGAAGGGCGCGAAATCCTTGTCGAGCGCGAGCACCCGCCAGCCGGCGGCGAGGAACGCCTTCGTCGTCGCGAGGCCGATGCCGCGCCCCGCCCCGGTGACCAGCACGGTTTTCATTCGCGATCCCTCGCATAGGCGTCGCGCAGGTGCACCGGCGGCGCAGCGCGCTTGCGCATGCGGATATTGAGCATCTCCACCGCGACCGAGAACGCCATCGCGAAATACACGTAGCCTTTCGGGATCTCGTGGTCGAACCCGGCGGCCAGCAGCACCACCGCGACGACGACGAGGAACGCGAGCGCGAGCATCTTGATCGACGGGTGGGCGGACACGAAGCGCCCGATGGTGCCGGCGAACGCCATCATCAGCATCACGGAAATCATCACGGCGCCGATCATCACCTCGACCTGGCTGACCATGCCGACGGCGGTGATGATCGAATCGAGCGAAAAGACCAGGTCCACCACGAGGATCTGCCCGACGACCGCGCCGAAGGTCGCCCCCACCCGCGCCGAGCGCTCGCCCTCCACGCCTTCGAGGAGTTGGTGGATCTCGTGCACGCTCTTCCAGAGCAGGAACAGGCCCCCGCCGATCAGGATCAGGTCGCGCCCGGAGATTTCCTGTCCCAGCACCGTGAAGAGGGGGGCCGTGAGGCCGATGATCCACGCGAGCATCAGCAGCAGCGCGATGCGCATGAACATTGCGCCGAGCAGCCCGATCCGGCGCGCCCGCTCGCGCTCGGCCGCCGGCAACCGGTCCACGAGGATCGACACGAAGATGATGTTGTCGATGCCGAGCACGAGTTCGAGCGCGGTCAGGGTGGCCAGCGCAATCCAGGCCTGGGGATCCTGCAGCAGGGCGATCATGGCGGGATTCTAGGCAACGGTCGGAATCCGCGCTCCGGATTGTCCGGTCAGCGTACGTCCGCGCACCGAGTGGCCTCAGAGTCCCGGCATCGCGAACCCGGCCACCTTCAGGTCGCGGATCACCTGCTCTTCGTGCGCGGCGGAAAGCTCGGTGAGCGGCGGGCGCACCGTCTTCCACTGCGGGTCGTTGCCGAAGTGGGCGATGATCGCCTTGAGCGCAGGGATCATCGGCACCTTCTGCACGATGTTGCGCGTTGCCGTAATGCCGGCCTGCAGCTTGTCGGCGTCCGGCCCGCGCCAGTTGCGGAACACGTTGTCGATCGGGCCGGGATTCACGTTGCCCGTCGCAGTGATGCAGCCCTTGCCGCCATTCCTCATGTTGTCGAGCAGGAACACTTCGCTGCCGGCAAAAACGTCGAAGCCGCTCTTGGCGAACGCATCGAGCATCGCCTTGGTGTTCGACCAGTCGCCGGAGGAGTCCTTCAGGCCGGCGACGATGCCGGGGTACTTGCCGAGCAGTCTCTCGATCAAGGCGAGCGTGATCGGCACGTTGGACACCGGCGGGATGTGATACAGGTACAGGCGCAGGCGTTCGTCGCCGACGCGCTCGATCACTTCCGAGAAGTTGCGGTACAGGCCTTCGTCGGACACGCCCTTGTAGTAGAACGGCGGCAGCATCAGCACGCCGCCGCAGCCGAGCTTGACCGCGGCCTCGGTCATCTTCACCGAGTCGGTCAGCGCGCAGGCGCCGGTGCCGGGCATCAACGCCGAGGCCGGCACGCCGCCCCTGACCAGCGCCTCCAGCAATTCGAGTTTCTCTTCCACCGACATCGAGTTGGCTTCGCTGTTGGTGCCGAACACCGCGAGGCCGGAGCAGCCGTGGCTCATGAGCCATTTGCAGTGGCGCACGAACCGGTCGGTGTCGGGCGAAAGGTCCTTGCGAAAGGGGGTGACGACGGGCGAAAGCACGCCGGTGATGCGCTGGGCTGAGGGCATGTGTGTTTGCTCTTTAGGTGACTGGATGCGGCCGAATTTCGAAACGGATCAGAGGCCTTTGTCGACCTGGTCGATGAATTCGCGCACCACGCGGTTGAATGCCGCCGGCTGCTCGACGTTCGACAGGTGGGCGGCGTCCTCGATGATCGCGAGCTTCGAGCCCTCGACCACGCGATGGATGACGGTGGCCTGCTCGACCGTGGTCGCCGGGTCTTGCCGGCCGGTGAGCACCAGGGTCGGGGTCTTGATCTTCAGCAGCATCGTGGTCTGCGCCATGTCGCGGATCGCGCAGCCGCAGCCGATGTAGCCTTCGAGGCTGGTGCCCCGGATCATCGCGCGAACCTTGTCCACTTCCTGCGGCGCGCGCTGCAGGAAGGGCGGCGTGAACCAGCGCTGGAGGGTCGCGTCGACCATGCCGGGGATGCCCTTGTCGCGTGCCATCGTCATCCGGTCTTCCCAGAGCCCGCGCGGCGCCATTTCGCTCGAGGTGTCGCAGAGGCTGATCGAATGCACGCGGTCGCCATAGCGGGCGCCGAGCTGCTGGCCGATCATGCCGCCCATCGACAGGCCGACGAAATGGGCCTTTTTGATGCCGAGCGCATCGAGCAGGGCGACCGCGTCGTCCGCAAGCTGCGCCATGGTGTACGGCGACGGCGTGACGCCGGATTGGCCATGGCCGCGCGTGTCGTAACGCAGCACGCGGTATTTGTCGGCAAGCGCAGGCACCGTGCAGTCCCACATCGTGTAGTTCGACATGAGGCTGTTGCTCATCAGGACGACGCGGCCGTTCTCGGGGCCGTCGAAGCGGTAGGCGGTGTCTACGCCGTTGGTCTTTACTGTGCCGGTCATGGGTTCTCCGTCGGACGTTCGGTTACATGTACAGCCGCGCGAGGTCCTGGATGGCCTTCGCCTCGGGGTATTTGTAGAGCAGCTCGAGCCAGCGCGCGCGAACGGTCTTCAGGCCGCGCAGGTCGATGCCGAGCGCATCGGCCTCCTCCATCGCCAGCGTGATGTCCTTCACGAGGTGCCTGGGATAGAAGCCGGCGGTGAAGTCGCCGCGGAAAGCCCTGGCCGCCTGGACGCGCAGCGCCTTCGAGTCGGCCGTGCCGGTCTGCAGCGTCGAGAGCATCAGCTCGCCGTCAAGGCCGGCCTTGCGCGAGAAGAACAGGCCCTCGATTGCCGAAAGCACGTTCTGCGAGACGATTACCTGGTTGACCAGCTTGGCGCGCTGGCCCTGCCCTGCGGCACCGAAGTGGACGATGGTCTTGCCCATCTTCGCGAGCAGCGGCTGGGCGGCGTCGAAGTCCGCCTTGTCGCCGCCCGCCATGATGGTCAGCGTGCCTTCGGCCGCGCCCTGCTCGCCGCCGGTGACCGGTGCGTCGAGCGCCCGCAGGCCCTTGGCTTTTGCCTGCGCGTGGATGCGCTCGGCCAGCTTGGGGCTCGAAGTGGTCATGTCGATCAACAGCGCACCGGCCTTCGCCGACTCGAGCACGCCGCCCTTGCCGAAATAGACCTCCTCCACATCGGGCGGAGCGCTCACCATCGTGATGATTGCATCCGCATCGCGACAGGCGTCGGCGATGCTTGCGGCGCGCCGCGCGCCCTTGGCGACCAGCGGGTCGGCCTTTTCCGGCGAGCGCGAATAGGCGGCGAGCGGGAACCCGCCGGCCAGCACGTTGGCCGCCTGGCGCACGCCCATGATGCCGATCCCGATGAAGGCGGTTTGCATGAAGTTGGGGGCCTTTCAGTTGCGAAGGCGCAATTATGCGCGTGGGGCACGTTCCGGCAAACCGCGGAGACGGAACAGTCTTTTTCTCGGGGTAAACTTCGCGGCGGCGCAGACTGCGGCGGATTCCCATGGCCCATTTTTCTGAAAGCGTAAACATCGGCGACCTGCGCGAGTGCGCCAGGCGGCGGCTGCCGCGCGCGATCTTCGATTTCTTCGACGGCGGCGCCGAGGACGAAGTGGCGCTGCGCGACAACCGCGCCGCCTACGAGCGCCTGCGGCTTGCGCCCAAGGTGCTGCGCAACGTCAAGACGGTCGATCCCTCCTGCGAGATCCTCGGCGGCCCCGCGAAGCTGCCGCTGGTGATCGCGCCTACCGGCGGCATCGGCATCGGCTGGCCGGGCGCGGACCAGGCGATCGCGCGCGCCGCCGCCGATTTCGGAGTCCCTTTCGTGCTGTCGACCGCCGCAACGGCCACCATCGAAGCGGTCGCGGAAGCGAATGGCGGCGGCCGCCGCTGGTTCCAGCTCTACATCCTTTACGACCGCGACTTCACCGACAAGCTGGTGGGGCGCGCGCATGCAGCCGGCTACGAGGCGCTGGTCGTCACCGTCGACCTGCCGGTCGGCGGCAAGCGCGAGCGCGACACCTACAACCGCTTCGTTCAGCCTTACCGCCCTCGCGCCGGGCAACTCCTCGACCTGCTCGCAAAACCCGACTGGATGCTGCGGGTGCTGGCCAACGGCGGGCTGCCGACGCTCGAGAACCTGCGCGGATTCGACAACCGCAAGACCGATTCGCTGATGACGCTTTCGTCCGCGGTAGGCCATAACCTCGATGCGGGATTCGACTTCGACGGTCTCAAGCGCCTGCGCGACCTGTGGAAGGGCAAGCTCGTCGTCAAGGGCGTCGCGCGCGCAGACGACGCGGTGCGCATCGTGGACCTGGGCGCCGACTGCGTCTGGGTCTCGAACCACGGCGGCCGCCAGCTCGATTCGGCGCTCGCGACGCTGGATACGCTGCCTTCGGTCGTCGCAGCCGTCGGCTCGAGGGTCCCGGTGATCCTCGACGGCGGCGTGCGCCGCGGCATCGACATGATCAAGGCGCGGGCACTGGGCGCGCAGGCGGTCTGCGAAGGCCGCCCGACGCTCTATGGTGTTTCGGCCGGCGGCGAGGCCGGCGCAAAGCGCGCCCTCGCGATCCTCGCCGACGAACTGAAACGGAACATGCAGCTGTGCGGGACGCCGGCGATCGGCGACATCGGCCCCGACCTGATAGCGAAAGCGAGCAATCGATGAAATCCAAACTCCCTTTCCTCGTGGCCGGCGGCGGCATCGGCGGCCTGGCCGCGGCGCTCTGCCTCGCGCGCAAAGGCCATTCGGTGCGCGTGTTCGAGCAGTCCTCCGAGTTCAAGGAGATCGGCGCCGGCATCCAGCTCGGGCCGAACGTGTTCCGGATGTTCGAGCGGCTCGGTTTGACCGACGCGATCAAGGGCCTGGCGGCCTTCCCGGAGAACCTCGTGATGATGGACGCGCTCACCGGCGAGGAAGTCACCCGCGTCCCGATCGGCAGCGAGGCGTTCCGGATCCGCTTCGGCGGCTATCCCTATGCGGTGATCCATCGTGCCGACATGCACCGGGTGTACCTCGACGCGTGCTGGGCCGACAGCAACATCGAACTGTCGGTGCTGAGGAAGGCTATGAGCTACGACGACAAGGGCGACCATGTCGTGCTGCACATGGAGGACGGCGAGCAGATCGAAGGCTGCGCGCTGATCGGCGCCGACGGGTTGTGGTCGCGCGTGCGCGACCAGATGCTCGGCGACGGCAAGCCGCGCGTCTCGGGCCATATCGCCTACCGGGCGGTGCTGCCGCGCGGCGAGGTGCCCGACGGCCTGTGGCAGAACAACGTCGTGCTCTGGGCGGGCCCGAAGACCCACCTGGTGCACTACCCGTTGCGCCGCGGCGAGCTCTACAACCTGGTGGCCGTGTTCCACAGCGACAAGTACGAGGAAGGCTG
Organism: uncultured Bordetella sp.; assembly: GCA_964599095.1. GTDB lineage: Bacteria > Pseudomonadota > Gammaproteobacteria > Burkholderiales > SG8-39 > SZAS-79. The sequence goes on along the minus strand of CAZREB010000029.1, from coordinate 7,571 downwards.
GAACACCTTCGGCGATCCGGAGGAACTGCACCGCAAGTTCTCCGACGAGCGGCCCGAGGTCATGGCGCTGCTCGGCAAGATCGACGCGTGGAAGATGTGGGTGCTGTGCGACCGCGAGCCGGTGCGCGAATGGTCCAGGGGGCGGGTGACGCTGCTCGGCGATGCGGCGCACCCGATGCTTCAGTACCTCGCGCAGGGCGCCAACATGGCGACCGAGGATGCGGTGGTTCTCGCCGAGTGCGTGGAGCTTTCAGGCGGCGATCTCGAGGCCGCCTTCAGGCGTTACCAGGACGAGCGATACCTGCGAACCGCGAGAGTGCAGATCACCGCGCGCTACTACGGCGACGTCTACCACGCAGCCGGCGTGGTGCGCGAGTTGAGGAACGGCCTGTTCGCCGGCAAGCCGCCCGACCCGGAGTTTTCGTCGATGGCCTGGCTCTACGACGGAATCAGGATTCCGTCGTAGAGCCCGCCGGCTACTTGACGATTTCCAGCAACTCGACCTCGAAAACCAGCGTCGCGCCGGGCTTGATCGTGGGTGGTGCCCCGCGGTCGCCGTAGGCGACGGTCGACGGGCAGGTCAGGCGGGCCTTGCCGCCGGCCTTCATCATCTGCACGCCTTCGGTCCAGCACTTGATCACGCCGCCGAGCGGAAAGGTGGCCGGCTCGCCGCGCTTGACCGAGCTGTCGAACACGGTGCCGTCGGTCAGCGTGCCGTGGTAGTGCACCTTGACGGTGTTGGCCGCCGTCGGCGAAGCGCCGGTGCCTTCCTTGAGGATCTTCACGATCGCGCCTGAAGCAGTCTTCTTCGCGCCGGCCTCCGCGCCCGCTTTGGCAACGAACGCGGCGCCTGCCGCTTTTTCTTTCTCCGCGCCCGCGGATGCGCGCGCCTGCGCGAACGGTTGGATCTTCGGCCCGTAGGTTTCCATGTCGACCTTGAGGTGGCGCTTCAGTACGCCGTCGGTCATGCCCGAGCGGACGATGTCCAGTTCCGCCTCGGTGAGGGAGAACTCCCCGAGCGAGCGGCTGACCGCGACGCCGAGCGCATAGAGCGTCTTGTCCTTGTCGTTCGCAAGGTCCGCCGCCTGCGCGCAGCCGATGCCCATCAGGGCGGAAAGGCAAAAGCCGAAGATCTTCATGTGCAACTCCTCTGTGTGGTCCCGGATTCTAGCGTGGGCCGGTTTCGCGCACCTCGTCCGCCGGCACGCGGAAGTTCCCGCGAGTCGTGCTACAAAGCGTTTACAAGCGCTGATTGCGCTCACACCGCGCGATTCGCTATAAAGGTCGCCTGCCCCGCCTCGCAAGCCCTCCCGGAAAGCCAGACCATGCCAGCACCTCCTTCTGCACACGGCAGTCCTTCACGCCGCACCTGGCTTTGGCTGGTTGCGCTAGCCCTAGCCGCCGTGGCCGGCGCGTATTACTACTTCAACCACTACGCCAAGGCGCCCTCGCCCGACGGGATTCCGGCCGCTGGGGCGAAGGGTGCGGGTGGCAAGGGCAAGGCCGGGCGGATGGGCGACCGCGCGGTGCCGGTCGTCGCCGCCGCGGCCACCACCGGTGACGTGAACGTGTTCCTCTCGGGCCTCGGCACGGTCACGCCGGTGGCGACGGTCGTGGTCCGCAGCCGCGTCGATGGCCAGCTGATGCGGGTGCTCTTCAAGGAAGGCCAGGTCGTGCGTGCGGGCGAATTGCTGGCCGAAATCGATCCGCGCCCCTACGAGGTGCAGCTTGCGACCGCCGAAGGCCAGATGGCCCGGGACCAGGCCCTGCTGAAGAACGCCCTGATCGACGCCGAGCGCTATCGGGTGCTGCTTGCGCAGGATTCGATCGCCAGGCAGCAGGTCGACACGCAGGAAGCGCTGGTGCGCCAGTACGAGGCCACCGTCAAGATCGACCAGGCGGCGATCGATACCGCGAAGCTGAACCTCGTCTACACGCGAATCACCGCGCCGGTCGGCGGGCGTCTCGGCCTGCGCCAGGTCGACCCGGGCAACATGGTGCGCTCGGGCGATGCGAACGGGCTGGTCGTGATCGCGCAGCTGCAACCGATCACCGTCGTATTCACGATTCCCGAAGACGCCCTGCCGCCGGTGATGGCCAAGCTGCGTGCAGGCGCAAAGCTGCCGGTCGACGCCTACGACCGGGCCGACAAGGTCAAGCTCGCGTCCGGCCTGCTGCTGACGGCGGACAACCAGATCGACCCGGCGACCGGCACCGTGAAGCTCAAGGCCCAGTTTCCCAACACCGACAACGCGCTCTTCCCGAGCCAGTTTTCGAACGTGCGCATGCTCGTCGACGTGAAGAAAGGGGCCACGCTGGTGCAGAGCGCCGCGATCCAGCGGGGCACCCCGGGCACGTTCGTGTACGTCGTCAATGCCGGCAACACCGTTTCGGTGCGCAAGGTCGTTCCCGGCCCTGCGCAGGGCGCATTCACTTCGATCGAGTCGGGCCTCGCCGCAGGCGAGATGGTCGTCGTCGACGGCGGCGACAAGTTGCGCGAAGGCGCCCGCGTCGACGTCACGACGCGCGATGCGGCCGGCAAGGGCGGGTACCGGAAAGGCGGCGGGCCGGGCGGCGCAGGCAGGGGCGCGGGTTCCAAGGGCGGCGAGGGCCCAGGCGCCGGCGCGGCGGGCCCTGTGACCCGGGATGGGAGTGCGGCCCCGGCGGGCCAGGCGGGCGGCCAGGGCGGCGGGTTTGCATCATTGACGCCGGAAGAGCGCGCGCGCCGCTGGGCCGACATCAACGCGCGCATCGACCGAGGCGAATTCGGCGAGGAGATCAGGAAGCTGCCCGAGGAGGCGCGCAAGCAGAAGATGCGCGAATTGCGCCAGCAGCGCGAGGCCGCGGGCGGCGCCAAGAGTGGGCAGTAGCGCCGCCGAGCAATGAACCCGTCCCGCATCTTCATCCTGCGGCCGGTGGCGACGTCGCTCTTGATGCTGGCGATCATGCTCGCCGGTGCGGTGGCCTACCGCGTGCTGCCGATCTCGGCGCTGCCCGAGGTCGACTACCCGACGATCCAGGTGGTCACGCTGTATCCCGGCGCGAGCCCGGATGTGATGACGTCTTCGGTCACCGCGCCGCTGGAACGCCAGTTCGGCCAGATGCCGGGCCTGAACCAGATGTCCTCGACCAGTTCCGGCGGGGCCTCGGTGATCACGCTGCAGTTCTCGCTCGACCTCAAGCTCGACGTCGCCGAGCAGGAAGTGCAGGCCGCGATCAACGCAGGCAGCAACCTGCTGCCTTCGGACCTGCCGGTGCCGCCGATCTACAGCAAGGTCAACCCGGCCGACACGCCGATCCTGACGCTCGCGGTGACCTCGAAGACGATCCCGCTGCCGAAGGTGCAGAACCTGGTGGACACGCGGATCGCCCAGAAGATCTCCCAGTTGCCGGGCGTGGGGCTGGTCAGCATCGGCGGGGGCCAGCGCCCGGCGGTGCGCATCCAGGCGAACCCCAAGGCACTCGCGGCCTATTCGCTGTCGCTCGACGACCTGCGCACCGCGATCGCCGCGGCGAACGTGAACCAGGCCAAGGGCAGTTTCGACGGCCCGGCGCGCGCCTCGACCATCGACGCGAACGACCAGTTGAAATCGGCGGACGAATACCGCGACCTGGTGATCTCCTACCAGAACGGCCGGCCGATCCGGCTGTCGGACGTCGCCGACACGGTGGACGATGCCGAGAACGTCCGCCTCGCCGCCTGGGCCGACGAAACCGCGGCGGTGCTGGTGAACATCCAGCGCCAGCCGGGCGCGAACGTGATCGAGGTGGTCGACAGCATCAAGAAGCTGCTGCCTCAGCTGCAGGCCACGCTGCCCGGCTCGGTGGAAGTCACGCTGCTCACCGACCGCACGACGACCATCCGCGCCTCGGTGCGCGACGTCAAGATCGAGCTCGTGCTGGCGGTTGCGCTGGTCGTGATGGTGATCTTCCTGTTCCTGCGCAGCGCCGCGGCCACCGCGATCCCGAGCGTCGCGGTGCCGGTGTCGCTCGTCGGCACCTTCGGCTTCATGTACCTCGCGGGCTTCAGCATCAACAACCTCACGCTGATGGCGCTGACGATCGCCACCGGCTTCGTGGTGGACGACGCCATCGTCATGATCGAGAACATCTCGCGCTACATCGAGGGCACCGAGGACACGCCGCCGATGAAGCCGCTGGAGGCCGCGCTCAGGGGCTCCGAGCAGATCGGGTTCACGATCATCTCGCTGACCGTCTCGCTGATCGCGGTGCTGATCCCGCTGCTGTTCATGGGCGACGTGGTCGGGCGGCTGTTCCGTGAATTCGCGATCACGCTTGCGGTCTCGATACTGATCAGCGCTGTGGTGTCGCTCACGCTCACGCCGATGATGTGCGCGAAGCTCCTGCACCACAGGCCGCAAGCCGAGCAGGGGCGCCTGTTCCGCGCGAGCGAGCGGATCTTCAATTCGGTCATCGCGCAGTACGCACGCATGCTCGACTGGGTGCTCGACAGGCAGGCAGCCACGCTGCTGGTGGCGCTCGGCACGCTTGCGCTGACCGTGGTCCTGTATGTCGCGGTGCCCAAGGGCTTCTTTCCTTCGCAGGACACCGGCGTGATCCAGGGCGTGTCCGAGGCGCCGCAGTCGATTTCGTTCAAGGCGATGGCCGAGCGCCAGCAGGCGTTGGCGCGAGCGGTCCTCGAGGACCCGGCGGTCGCCAGCCTGACCTCGTTCATCGGCGTGGACGGCATCAACACGACGTTGAACAGCGGCCGCGTGCTGATCAACCTGAAGCCGCTGGAAGAGCGCAGGACGCACGCCACCGAGGTGATCCGCCGCCTGCAGCGGCGGCTCGCGAACGTCGAGGGCATCTCGCTCTACATGCAGCCGGTGCAGGACCTCACCATCGAGGACCGCGTCAGCCGCACGCAGTACCAGTTCAGCGTCGAGGACGCCGATCCGGCCGAGCTGAGCCTGTGGGTGCCGCGCGTAGTGGAGAAGCTGCGCGCCCTTCCCGAACTGGCGGACGTGGTGAGCGACCTGCAGGACGAGGGGTTGCAGGCGTACGTCGAGATCGACCGCGCCACCGCCGGACGCCTGGGCGTCACGCCGGCGTCGATCGACAACGCCCTCTACAACGCCTTCGGCCAGCGGCTGATCTCGACCATCTTCACGCAGACCACGCAGTACCGGGTCGTGCTCGAGGTGAAGCCGGAGTTCCAGTCGGGCCTGGCAGCGCTGGATTCGATCTACGTCGGATCGACCGGCGGCCAGCCGGTCAAGCTGTCGGCCGTGGCGCGCGTGATCGAGAAGCCGACGCCCCTGGTGATCAACCACCTGGGCCAGTTCCCGTCGGCGACGATCTCCTTCAACCTCGCCGAGGGCGCCTCCCTGGGCCATGCGGTGGAGGCGATTCGCCGGGCCCAGAAGGAGATCGGGCTGCCGCTGTCGGTGCAGACGCGCTTCCAGGGCGCGGCGCAGGCCTTCCAGGCGTCGCTGGACAACACGCTGCTGCTGATCCTCGCGGCGATCGTGACGATGTACATCGTGCTGGGCGTGCTTTACGAAAGCTACATCCACCCGGTCACGATCCTGTCGACGCTGCCTTCGGCCGGCGTCGGCGCGCTGCTCGCACTGATCGCGTCGCGCAACGACCTCGACATCATCGCGATCATCGGCATCATCCTGCTGATCGGCATCGTCAAGAAAAACGCGATCATGATGATCGACTTCGCGCTGGACGCCGAGCGCAACGAGGGCAAGGCCCCGCGCGACGCGATCCGGCAGGCGTGCCTGCTGCGCTTCCGGCCGATCCTGATGACCACGATGGCGGCCCTGCTCGCCGCGCTGCCGCTGATGCTCGGCACCGGCGTGGGCTCCGAGCTGCGCCATCCGCTGGGCATCACGATGGTCGGCGGGCTGCTGCTCAGCCAGGTGCTGACGCTCTTTACGACGCCGGTGATCTACCTGTGGTTCGACCGGGTGTCCGCGCGGACCCGGCGAGTGGTGAAGGGTGAGGCGGGGGGGGCGGCGTGAGCGTGAGCGCGGTTTTGATCTTCCCGGTCTCGTGCTTTTGCGAATCCTCAGGTTCGCGCGGACGCGCGAACCGCAGATTCGCAAAAGCACGAGATCATGAACGTCAAAATCGGGTCGCAAGCGTCGATTTCGCAAAAGCACGAGATCTGGGGAAATTCCAAAAGGAATGCGGCGTGCACTTTTGCGGTGAGTGGGGTTGCGAAGGCTCCGCGTCATGAACCTCTCCAGCCCCTTCATCCACCGCCCGGTCGCCACGACGCTGCTGACGATGGGCATTGCGCTGGCCGGCGTGCTCGCCTTCGGCCTGCTGCCGGTGGCGCCGCTCCCGCAGGTCGATTTCCCGACCATCTCGGTCACTGCGCAACTGCCCGGCGCAAGCCCCGAGACGATGGCCTCCAGCGTGGCCACGCCGCTGGAGCGCGCGCTCGGGCGAATCGCCGGCATCACGGAGATCACCTCGTCGAGCTCGCTCGGCTCGACCCGGGTGGTGCTGCAGTTCGACCTCAGCCGCGACATCGACGGCGCGGCGAACGACGTGCAGGCAGCGATCAACGCGGCGCGCACGATGCTGCCCACCGGACTGCCGAACAACCCGACCTACCGCAAGGTCAACCCGGCCGACGCGCCGATCATGATCCTGTCGATGACCTCCGACACGATGACGCAGGGCCAGATGTACGACGCGGCCTCGACGATCCTTGCGCAGAAGCTCTCGCAGGTCAAAGGCATCGGCCAGGTGACGGTGGGCGGCAGCTCGCTGCCGGCGGTGCGCGTGGAGCTGAACCCGCAGACGCTCTACAAGTACGGCATCGGCCTGGAGGACGTGCGCGCCGCCATCGTCGCGACCAACGCCAACCGGCCCAAGGGCTTCATCGAGGACGACGCGCGCCACTGGCAGGTGATGGCCAACGACCAGGCGCGCAAGGCCGCCGAGTACATGCCGGTCATCGTGGCCTACCGCAACGGGGCGGCCGTGCGGCTGTCGGACGTGGCCGACGTGGTCGACTCGGTGCAGGACCTGCGCAATGCCGGTTCGGCCAACGGCCGGCCCTCGGTGCTGTTGATCCTGTACCGGCAGCCGAACGCGAACATCATCGAGACGGTCGATCGCGTGCGCGACCTGCTGCCGGTGCTGCGCGCCTCGATCCCGAGCTCGATCGACCTCAAGGTGGCGCTCGACCGCACGCCGACGATCCGGGCGAGCCTGCGCGAGGTCGAGCGCTCGCTGATGATCTCGATGGGCCTGGTGATCCTCGTGGTGTTCCTGTTCCTGCGCAACTGGCGGGCGACGCTGGTCCCCGCGGTCGCGGTGCCGGTGTCCCTGATCGGCACGTTCGCGGCCATGCACCTTTGCGGATTCAGCATCAACAACCTTTCGTTGATGGCGCTCACGATCGCCACCGGGTTCGTCGTCGACGACGCGATCGTGGTGCTGGAAAACATCTCGCGCCGGATCGAGGAGGGCATGCCCGCAATGCAGGCTGCGCTGAAGGGCGCGCGCGAAGTGGGGTTCACGGTCCTGTCGATGAGCCTGTCGCTGATCGCGGTGTTCATCCCGATCCTGCTGATGGGCGG
>CAZREB010000028.1:0-59816 GCA_964599095.1 uncultured Bordetella sp. | reverse complement strand
TCCTTGATGTCGCAGGTCTTGCAGTGCACGCAGTTCTGCGCGTTGATCTGCAGCCGCGGGTTCGACCCGTCGTCGTCGCGGATGATCTCGTAGACGCCGGCCGGGCAGTAGCGCTGCTCGGGCGCGTCGTACAGCGCGAGGTTCACGTCCACCGGCACGCCGGGATTCTTCAGCGTCAGGTGGATAGGCTGGTCCTCGCTGTGGTTGGTGTTCGAGATGAACACCGACGACAGCCGGTCGAAGGTCAGCACGCCATCGGGCTTGGGGTACTTGATCGGCTCGACCTCGGTCTTCTTCTGCAGCGTCTCGTGGTCGGCATGGTCGTGGTGCAGCGTCCACGGCGCCTTGCCGCCGAAGACGACCTGGTCGATGCCGACCATCAGCGTGCCGGTGTACAGGCCCTTGGACATCCACGGCTTGAAATTGCGCGCCCGGTAGAGTTCGTCGAACAGCCACGACTGGCGGAAGGCCTCCGGGTAGGCGGTCAGTTCGTCACCGGCGCGCCCGGCCCCCAGCGCGTCGAACGCCGCCTCGGCCGCCATCGCGCCGGACTTGATCGCGCAGTGGCTGCCCTTGATGCGCGACGCGTTCAGGAAGCCGGCGTCGTCGCCGATCAGCACGCCGCCGGGGAAAGTCAGTTTCGGCAGCGACTGCAGCCCGCCTGCCGCGATCGCGCGCGCGCCGTACGCGATGCGCTTGCCGCCTTCGAAGAAGCTGCGGATCGCCGGATGCGTCTTGTAGCGCTGGAATTCCTCGTACGGCGAGAGGTATGGATTCGTGTAGGCCAGCCCGACCACGTAGCCCACCGCGACCTGGTTGTTCTCCATGTGGTACATGAACGAGCCGCCGTAGGTTTTCGAATCCAGCGGCCATCCTGCCGTGTGCACGACCAGGCCCGCCCTGTGCAGCTCGGGCTTGATCTCCCAGAGCTCCTTGAGGCCGATGCCGTAGACCTGCGGGTCGGCGTCCTTGCGCAATGCGAACTTCGCTTCGAGCTGCTTGCCGAGATTGCCCCGGCACCCTTCTGCAAAGAACGTGTACTTGGCATGCAGCTCCATGCCTTCGGCGTAGGCGTCGGTCTTCTTGCCGTCGCGGCCGATGCCCATGTCGCCGGTGGCCACGCCCTTGACCGAGCCGTCGTCGTTGTAGAGGACTTCGGCCGCCGCGAAACCCGGGAAGATCTCCACGCCCAGCGCTTCGGCCTGCTGGCCCAACCAGCGCGCAACGTTGCCCAGGCTGATTACGTAATTGCCGTGATTCTGGAAGCATGCAGGCAGCATCCAGCCGGGGGTCTTGAACGAGCTGGTTTCCGTGAGGAACATGAAGCGGTCCTCGGTCACCGGCGTATTCAGCGGGGCGCCCAGCGCCTTCCAGTCCGGGAAGAGTTCGTCGAGCGCGCGAGGGTCGATCACCGCGCCCGAAAGGATGTGCGCGCCGATCTCGGATCCCTTCTCGAGCACGCAGACGCTGACGTCCTTGCTGCGCTCGGCGGCGAGCTGCTTGAGGCGGATCGCGGCGGACAGGCCGGCGGGGCCGCCGCCGACCACCACGACGTCGTACTCCATGAATTCGCGTGTCATTCGGCAATTATAATCGCGCCACGATGACCGATGACGAGGACCGGGCCGCCGCGCGGCAAGCGAAGGGGGCGGGGCACCCGGAAGAGCGCCCGCTCTGGACGCCGTCGCCGGATCGCGCCGATGCCTCGATCCTGGCGCTCTTCACGGCGGAGGCGGCGTCCCGCACCGGCCGGCATTTCGCTTCCTATGACGAACTGCATCGCTGGTCGACCGACCGCAGCGAGGACTTCTGGTCGCTGGTGTGGGAGTTCGCAAGCGTGATCGGCGAGCGGGGCGCCCGGGCCCTGGTCGATGGCGACCGGATGCCGGGAGCGCAGTGGTTTCCCGATGCGCGGCTCAATTATGCGCAGAACCTCCTGCGTAATGCCGGCACCGCGGATGCGCTCGTCTTCTGGGGCGAGGACCGGGTCAAGCGGCGGCTGTCCTGGGACGAATTGCGCGCGCTTGTCTCGCGCCTCGCGCAGGCGCTCAAGGCGAGCGGGGTCAGGAAAGGCGATCGCGTGTCGGGTTACCTGCCCAACCTGCCGGAGTCGATCGCCGCGATGCTGGCGACCTCGAGCCTGGGCGCGGTCTGGTCTTCGTGTTCGCCGGATTTCGGCGTGCAGGGCGTGGTGGACCGGTTCGGCCAGATCGAGCCCAAAGTCTTCCTCTGCGCCGACGGTTATCTCTTTGGCGGCAAGCAGGTCGATTCGCTGGGCGAAGTCCGCGCCATCATCGACAGGCTGCCGACGGTCGCCCGGGTAGTCGTCGTGCCGTACCTCGCGGCGAACCCCGACCTTTCCGGGATCAGGCATGCCACGACTCTGGGTGAATTCCTGCGGCCGTACGCGGCCAGGCAGATCGAGTACGAGCAGGTCGAATTCAACCACCCGCTCTACATCCTGTATTCGTCGGGCACTACCGGCGTGCCCAAGTGCATCGTCCACGGCACCGGCGGAACCTTGCTGCAGCACTTGAAGGAGCACCTGCTGCACACCGACGTGAAGCCGGGCGACCGGGTGTTCTATTTCACGACGCTGGGCTGGATGATGTGGAACTGGCTGGCCTCGGGCCTCGCGGCGGGCGCGACGCTGCTGCTTTACGACGGCTCGCCGTTCGTCAACCGGGGCAAGATCACTTTCGACTACGCGCAGGCCGAAGGCATGACGCACCTCGGCACGTCGGCAAAGTTCATCGATGCGATCGCCAAGCTGCGCCTCAAGCCCCGCGCAACCCACGATCTCGGCGCGCTGCGCGCGATCCTCTCGACCGGTTCGCCGCTCGGGGCCGAGAGCTTCGATTACGTCTACCGGGACGTGAAGGCCGACGTGTGCCTGTCGTCGATCTCGGGCGGCACCGACATCGTTTCGTGCTTCGCGCTCGGCAACCCGATGCTCCCGGTCTGGCGCGGCGAGCTGCAGTCGCTCGGGCTCGGCCTGAAGGTCGAGGTCTTCGACGAGCGTGGCCACCCGATGGAGCGCGGCAAGGGCGAACTCGTCTGCACCCGGCCTTTCCCGTCGATGCCGATCCGGTTCTGGAACGACCCGAACGGCACGAAATATCGCGCGGCGTATTTCGAGACCTATCCTAACGTCTGGCGCCACGGGGACTGGTGCGAGAAAACGGCGCACGGCGGCCTCATCATTCACGGTCGCTCGGACGCGGTCCTCAATCCCGGCGGGGTGCGGATAGGCACCGCCGAGATCTATCGCCAGGTCGAGCAATTGGACGAGGTGGTCGAGTCGCTGGTGATCGGGCAGGACTGGCCGCCGGAAAAGCCCAAGGACATCCGTGTCGTGCTGTTCGTGCAATTGCGCGAAGGACTTGCCCTGGACGAGGGTCTGGTCAGCCGGATCAAGCAGCAGATCCGCAGCAACACCACGCCGCACCACGTGCCGGCCAAGGTCGTGCAGGTGGCCGCGATTCCGCGCACCCGGAGCGGGAAGATCGTCGAGCTGGCGGTGCGCGACGTCGTGCACGGCCGGTCGGTCAAGAACCTCGAGGCGCTGGCCAATCCCGAGGCGCTCAAGCTCTACGAGCGGTTGCCCGAACTCGCCGGGTGATGCGTCGCAGCATATAATTCCGGCGCGCTCCGGCACCGCCGGTGTGCTCGCGCCTGGCGGTTCCCACGCCCCGCCGGCTCGCCCCTGGAGGATGAATCGATGAACAAGACCTATCCAAACGCCACTGCCGCGATGGCCGGGATCATCCGCGACGGCGACACGCTCGCGGTCGGCGGGTTCGGCCTGTGCGGGATTCCCGAGGCCCTGATCGACGCCGTGATGCATTCGGGCAAGAAGAACCTCACCGCGATCAGCAACAATGCGGGCGTGGATGGCTTCGGCCTGGGCAAGCTGCTGGCCACGCGCCAGATCCGCAAGATGATTTCGAGCTACGTCGGCGAGAACGCGGAGTTCGAGCGCCAGTACCTCGCCGGCGAACTGGAGTTGGAATTCACGCCGCAGGGCACGCTGGCTGAAAAGCTGAGGGCCGGGGGCTCGGGGATCCCGGCCTTCTTCACCAAGACCGGCCTTGGCACCGTGGTGGCCGAAGGCAAGGAAGTGCGCGAGTTCGACGGCAGGCAATACGTGATGGAGCGTTCGCTGACCGCCGACCTCGGGCTCGTGAAGGCCTGGAAGGGCGACAAGGCCGGCAACCTGATTTATCGCAAGACGGCGCGCAACTTCAACCCGATGGTGGCGATGGCCGGGCGCGTCACGGTCGCCGAGGTCGAGATCCTCGTCGAGACCGGCGAGCTGGATCCCGACCAGATCCACACGCCGGGCATCTTCGTGCAACGCATCGTCCATAACCCGCATCCCGAGAAGCGCATCGAGCAACGCACCACGAGGAAGGACTGACCATGGCCTGGAACCGCAATGAAATGGCCCGCCGCGCCGGCCTCGAGCTGCAGGACGGCTACTACGTCAACCTCGGCATCGGCCTGCCGACACTGGTCGCCAACTACATCCCCGAAGGCATCGACGTCTCGCTGCAGTCGGAAAACGGCCTGCTCGGGATCGGGCCTTTCCCGCGCGACTCCGAAGTCGACCCGGACCTGATCAACGCCGGCAAGCAGACCGTGACGACGCTGCCCGGGTCGAGCTTCTTCTCGAGCGCCGATTCGTTCGCGATGATCCGCGGCGGTCACATCAACCTTGCGATCCTCGGCGCCATGCAGGTGTCCGAGAAAGGCGACCTCGCCAACTGGATGATCCCGGGCAAGATGGTCAAGGGCATGGGCGGGGCGATGGACCTGGTCGCCGGCGTCGAGCGCGTCGTGGTGCTGATGGAACACACCGCCAAGGACGGCGAGCACAAGATCCTGAACAGTTGCTCCCTGCCTCTTACGGGTACTGCGGTGGTGAATCGCATCATCACCGACCTCGGCGTGATCGATGTGACCGAGCACGGGCTGAGGCTGGTCGAAGTGGCGCCGGGCGTGAAGGTGGAAGAGATCGTCCACAAGACCGGCGCAACGCTCGACCTCTCCGCGTTTCTCTGACCGCCCGAAGGGGTCACGCGAGCAGTTGCCCGACCGCTTCCTTGTAGGCTGCGCCTGCGCTGGCCTCCAGCGGGTGGCGGCCGTCCCGCACCTGCCAGCGGCCGCCGACCATCACGTCGCGAACCAGGCCTTCACTGCCGGAGAACACCGCGGCATTGGCAATGCTGTCGCCGGATCGCCCCGCAAGATCCGGCAGTGCCGCGTCGAGCACGACTAGGTCGGCGCGATGCCCGGGCGCGATCGCGCCCATCGCACGCCCCAGTGCCTGGGCGCCGCCTGAAGCCGCTTCGAGCCAAAGCGTCGTGCCAACGCCGGCACTGACATTGCTCCAGGTGACGTTCCTTCGCCGCAGCACGAGCCGCTGCACGTATTCGAGCAGCCGCAGTTCCTCGAAAGGGTTGCGCGACACATGGCTGTCGCAGCCGATGCCGAAGCGGCCGCTCCAGGCACGGAACTGCGGCAGCGGGAAGATTCCGTCGCCCAGATTGCCTTCCGTCGTCGGGCACAGGCCGGCAACCGCGCCGCTCATCGCCAGCGCGCGCGTCTCGGCGTCGGTAACGTGGGTTGCGTGCACCAGGCACCAACGCCTGTCCACCGGCAGGTGTTCCAGCAGCCACTCCACCGGCCGCTGCCCGCTGAAGGCGAGGCTGTCGCCGACTTCGCGCACCTGCTCGGCGGCATGGATGTGGACCGGCGCGTGCGGATCGATTTCCGCCAGCCCGGCCAGCAGGTCCTGCAGACCGTCGAGGTCGACGGCACGCAGCGAATGCGGCGCGACGCCGGTGTGCACGTCGCAGTCGTCAGGGAATGAGGACCGGACGGCCCTGACGATCTCGAGGATGGCGCCGGGACCGGATCGGAAGCGCTGCTGGCGGGGGGCGAGCGGCGCGGCGCCGAAATTGCCGTACGCGTAGAGCACCGGCAGCATCGTGATCGCAAGTCCGGCGTCGCGCGCAGCCGCCACGTGCGCGATGGACATTTCGGCGACGTTCGCATAAGGCCTGCCGTCGGCATCGTTGTGGACGTAATGGAATTCGCCGACCGCGGTGTAGCCCGACTTGAGCATCTCGACATACGCGAAGCGGGCGATCGAAGCCGCTTGCCCGGGAGTGAGCCGCGCGACGAACTTGTACATCAGTTCGCGCCAACTCCAGAAATCGTCGTCGCCGGCGCCGCGCACTTCGGCCAGGCCCGCCATTGCACGCTGAAAAGCGTGTGAGTGCAGGCTCGCCATCCCGGGAAGCACCGGGCCCGAGAGGCGTTCGGCGCCCTGCGACCGCGCGCCGGCTTTCACCGCAGAAATATCGCCGCGAGCATCCACTTCGATTCGAACGCCAGCGGCCCAGCCGCCGGGCAGCAATGCTTCGTTCGCATAGTAAGCGGTGGCCTTGTCTTGCACGCAGTTCGTCTCCCGGGGATGCCCCTTGCCGGCTGCTATCATAGCTGCATGTTCGACACGCTCTGGCTGAATGCGAATCTCGCAACGATGCGCGCAGGCGGCGCACCGTACGGTGCCATCAACGACGGCGCAATCGGCATCAAGGATGGAATGATCGCGTGGGTGGGCGCGCGCACCGAATTGCCCGGAGCACCCGACAAGCTTGCCGCGGAGGTCAACGATGCCGAACGCGCGTGGATCACGCCGGGCCTCGTCGACTGTCATACCCACCTCGTCTATGCCGGCAATCGCGCGAACGAATTCGAGATGCGCCTCCAGGGCGCCACGTACGAAGACATTGCGCGCGCCGGGGGCGGGATCGTCTCCACGGTCAGGCAGACGCGCGACGCGTCCGACACCGACCTGGCCACTACGGCCTCGAAGCGACTCAGGCGATTGCTCGACGAAGGCGTTACCACGATCGAGATCAAGTCCGGGTATGGCCTCGACATGAACACCGAGCTTCGGATGCTGCGCGTTGCGAGACTGCTCGGCTCGACCGCGCCAGTCACGGTGAAGACGACCTTCCTGGGCGCGCACGCGATTCCCGAGGAATACAAGGGCCGCGCAGACGAGTACATCGATTTCGTTGCCGGCGAGGTCCTGCCGGCGGCCGCGGATGCCGGCCTCGCGGACGCGGTCGACGTGTTCTGCGAAGTCATTGGGTTTTCCCCCGCGCAGACCATGCGGGTATTCGACGCCGCCAAGGCGCGCGGACTGCCGGTCAAGCTGCATGCCGACCAGCGCTCCGACTTCGGCGGGGCCGCGCTGGCCGCGCGCTACAACGCACTGTCGGCCGACCACATCGAGTTTTCGGGCGAATCGGGAATCGAGGCGATGGGCAAGTCCGGCACGGTCGGTGTCCTGCTGCCGGGCGCCTACTACTTCCTGCGGGAGGACCACCTGCCGCCGGTCGATGCGCTGCGGCGCCATGGCGTGCCGATCGCGCTGGCCACCGACAGCAACCCGGGTTCGTCGCCGCTGCTGTCGATCCTGCTGGCGATGAACCTTGCGTGCACGTTGTTCCGGCTCACGCCCGAAGAGGCGCTCGCGGGCATCACGCGCAACGGCGCCAAGGCGCTGGGCCTGGGCGAGTCCCACGGGACGATCGAGGCGGGGAAGGTGGCCGACCTCGCTTTCTGGCAAGTCGGCTCGCCCGGGGAACTGGCTTATGCGATGGGCGCCAACCCGTGCGTGAAGGTCATAAAGGCGGGGGAGGCCGCCTAAAGAGTCAAGAATTGCAAGATCGGCAGGCACTTTGCCAAGTTCGACAAGTCCTGCCCCCGGATTGCGGACCAAGATTCAACCGTCAACAGCGACGCGAGTGCCCATGGCTCCCGAGGACGTTCTGATCGTCGACGACCACCCGCTCATCCACGAGACGCTGGGGTCGGCTGTGCGCGCGGTGCTGCCGAAGGCCCGCGTCCGCGACGCGTTTTCCCTCAAAGAAGCGCTGGAGGCGGCGCGGACCTTGCCCGACGGCGCACTCGTGCTGCTCGACCTCGGGCTGCCGGACGGGAATGGGATCGACGTCCTGCGCACCTTCCGCAAGGCTTACCCGAAGCTCCGGGTGGCGATCGTCTCGGCCACCGAGGCCAGCGTGCTGGTCGCGGCCGCGCTCAAGGCCGGCGCGGCCGGCTATATCCCGAAGACCTCGACCCCCGACATGATCGTCGCCGCGCTGGGCGTGATCGCGGCGGGCGGCACCTACATTCCCAAGCAGGTGATGCCCGAGGTCGGGATCGCCCCGGCCTTGACGGCCAGGCAGCGCGAGGTATTGCAGCTTCTGGCAAAGGGCGCTTCCAACCGGGAAATCGCCCGCACCCTGGGGATCGCAGACAACACCGCAAAGCAGCATACGCACGCGGTCTATCAGGCGCTTAACGTGTCTTCGCGCGCGCAGGCGGTGATTGCGGCGATACGGATGGGGATCGACCTGTCCTGATGTCCGCGGACTAGCCGGTTCGAGCGACTACATTATTGTGAGAGTAATCCGAGAAATTAGTTTTGCACGCGCTTGGAGACATTACTAATTCTCCTTGCGACATCGCTCGGGCTTGCACGATCTCTCGCTACGGAAAGTCCTATCTTCAACAGCTTCGGGGGTTCTTGCTCGCCTCGCGTTTACTTGGGAATGGGGCGTCAGAAAGCATTCGCTCCAGTCGATCAATTGCGGATGAAGTCTTGGCAAGCTGGCATTCCCAGATCACTGCCGAGCGCCAACCGAGACGTCGTAACTCCTTTCGAACCGCCACGTCGCGCTTGACATTCCTGGCTATCTTCGTGCCCCAGTAATTCGCATTCTTCTTCGCCGACCGACGCCCCCGTTTACATGCGTGGCAGTGCCACCAGCATCCGTGTACGAACACCGCAATCTTGCGCGAACGAAAGACAAGGTCAGGTGTTCCCGGCAAATCGGAAGCATGCAGAGCATAGCGGTAGCCACGACGGTGAAGCTCTCGGCGCACCGTAAGCTCGGGGATTGTGTTCGCGCTTTTGACCCGGCGCATGATCTCACTTCGATCCAACGGGCTATTTTCTACGGATGGCAATTCTCTCTGACGATCTTTGAATCACGCCCCCACGTTCGATCTTCGTAGTTCTTACAAGGGCATCGCCCTGGTATGAAACCGCAAATCTCACGCGATTGACTTCTTCGTCTCGGCCACCGAAGCACTGATGGAGAGCCGAAAGCAATCCCACCTCGTGCAGCGTATGTGGCTCGGGGTCCGGGTTGTTGCGAGGCGCTGGGATAGTCCCCGGAAAGAGATAGATGCACGGCGGGGTCAGTTGGTATTGCCCAACCGTTGTCAATCGCTTGGGGTGGACTGAAAGTTTTGGGCACGGCCGTCCGATTGTGCCGCACAACCAATCCCAAACAATCAGTCCATCGACAAGCTTTGAATTCTCGATGATCTCTGCGCTGAGCCGAGTATGAATTCCCGACCAGACGTTGTGCCGGGGGTCGGCCCCCGCGTTGTTACAGACACTCCAAATCACGAACTCTTGCGCGTGGGCAGGGCGTTCAAATATTGTCGTGTTGTTCCCATCGAGGCAGCCCTTCAACTCGATCACAGAAATTCTGCCATCGCTAAGTGTGACCGTGTAATCGTGGCGATTCGACTCCCCGGCCGATGTCCACCCTTTGACGTACTTCTGGTCTTCGAGGCGGTTGAGCACTTGGCGAACAAAATCTCGCTTCTCACGCATCGTCGCGGAATACTGTCCGCGAATACGCTCGATTGCTCCGCGAAACAATCCACCTTGATAAAAGTCTGTTTCCGAAAGACCGTGGGTGCCGAGTTCGTGCGCTTGAGTCTTCAGGACTTCCGCGAACTCTTCCACCTGTTGTTTCAGGTTGGCATTTTGTTCGCAGGGAATGACGCTCATCTGCTTGCGCGCGCCTTCGCAATCCTTGACTTGAGGATCGGCTCGAACAGCGAATCGGCAAGATACCGGACGACGGGAACGCACACTCCGTCTCCGGTGAGGTGGTACGCCTCGTTGTAGTTGTTCGGCAATTTGTATGTCTCAGGTAGACCCATCAATCGCGCAGTCTCGCGGCTCGAAATCAAGCGTGAGCGTACATTGTTTCCATTGACGACGATGATCGACTGTCGACTCGATCCGCCTGCTGGGGTGCGAAGACAACCAGCAATACTGTCAAAGCGAACCTCGGCGCGCTGCTTCTTTTCGTCCAACTCGACCCGCGTGCGCTTGTACACCGTGCCAACGAGGTACTGGCCACTCTTCTTCGCGGCGGCAACCTTCTTCAAATTTAGAGGCGACATCATCGCAAGCAGCTTCGCCGTCTCCTGAGGCGTGTGCCACTCGACGTCGGTCGGGTCGTCTTCGATCAGATCTCTGAAACAGGTCGTGCGCTTCGGTGGTGTCGGCGTCTTCCACCAGATCCAGTTCTTGCGCGCCTGTGCCGACAGCAACTCATAGGCTGTCTGCACTGCAAGAGTGTGCCGTGGGAGAGAGGGCATTTCTTGCACTAGATTATCTGGAATTGAAGTCGACGAAGACGCTGCAATGATGAAGAGGCGAGGGCGTGATTGAGGCACGAATTCCGCCGCGTCTACGATTAGGGCACCAAAGCGGTACTTCGCAGCAGACAGCGCGTTTGCGATCGCTACAAAATCCTTTCCCTCGTGCGAGGTCAACGTCCCGCATACGTTTTCCAGCACGATCATTGGGGGCGGGCGGCGCCGTGCCCGGAGTTCGGTCATCAGTCGCCAAAACGGCCAGAATGTTCCTGACCGATCGCCACGGAGACCGGCACCCATGCCAGCGAGCGACAGATCCTGGCAAGGGAACGACGCCCAAGCGAGAGAAGGCCGTCCGGTCAATTCGGATACGTCAATCTTCCCAACATCTTTCGTCTTAAGAACGCCGGAGCCCCAATTATCGACATAGCAAGCGCTCTTCTTGAAATCGAAATCGTTCGCAAACAAACATTGCCACTTCGGCCCGAGGCCAGCTCGCGCCATTCCGCCGCCGCAGAAAAATTCATAAAAGCTGAAGGGCGCTCCAACCTTGCCGATCGACGTACGGCTCGCAGCTTTCGGCGGACGATAGCCGAGCGTAGCGTCGGAGGGGGATTCCAGTGCAAGCTGTCCTTGAATCACGGCGCAACTCTATGCCTAATACCAAACCGATTGGCCGAAGCTTTCGGAGGGAGTCGCTTGCCTTTTGACTTCGCAACCTGCGACTTTTCTGGCCTCTGTCGGAGGACGACCTTCGGGTTCCGCGGCTCCTCTGAAAAACTCGTGACGTCAACCTGACGTATGCCACCTATTGCCCGCCGGAGCGATTCATACTCCGACGTTGAGCGCAGGCGGCGCAAGACAAACCAAGCTGACTTCTGCGTGATCTCGATTTCTTTGGCAAGCTGCGACGACGAGATGCGCCCGCTATTGCTCAGGATGTGCATTGCATAGAGCCACTTGTGAAGCGGTACGTGTGAACGTTCAAAGATGGTGCCTGTGCGGACGGTGAAGTCCAGCTTGCACGGGTTGCATCGATAGAAACCACCTTTTCTAGCGCTTACCCGTTCCGTGCTCGAACATCGAGGACATTTCGGACCGGACGGCCAAAGGTGTGATTCGAGGAATCGGATGGCAGCTCCCTGATCAGGGAACGGCATCCAGAAATGTAGGGAGCTGACTGTCGACTTTTCGGTGCCCATCAGCGCTCTCGATAGTTTGCGGAATTATCCAGTTATCGGGCAGGGAGTCAAGTATATAGCCCGGCGGGGTGATACTGTATATGCATCCATATTCGGTTGTCCAGCCCTGCAATTCTCCAGCCTTTTGATCGACTGGCGAGCGCGTCGACTCACGCTGTCCGTGCGATTGCGTGGGGCGGAATGCAGAGAAACAAAGGGCGATGAGTTTCCGACGCAATTTGCCGCCATGTGCGAGCGTGTCTGTTCGAATCGACGTCGTCGTCCAGCTCGAGAAGGCAAAGCAGGAGTTGGCCAAGGTCGAGCACCGCCAGCGGCTTCTCGAGTTGAAGGCCCCCCAGTCGGGCGTCATCAAGGATCTCGCCACCCATACTCCCGGCACGGTGGTGTCGCCGGGAACGATTCTCATGACCCTTGTGCCGAGGGGCGAGACCTTGCGGGCCGAGGTCTGGGTGTCGAACCAGGATATCGGCTTTGTGCGTCCGGGACAGCCGGTCAAGGTCAAGCTTGCGGCGTACCCCTTCCAGAAATACGGCATGGTCGATGCGATCGTGGCGCAGGTGAGCGGCGATGCGACCGAGGCGCCGAGCGCGAATACGCGATCGGACGCGCTGTTCGGCCGGGACCGGCCTATGGGCCCCCTGGCCTTTCGCGCGAACCTCGAGTTGAAAAGCCAGCACCTTCTGGCCGGCGATGCGAGATACGTGCTATCGCCTGGGATGCAGGTCGTCGCCGAGATCAAGCTCGGCGAGCGCACGCTGCTGGAATACCTGCTCTCCCCGGTGCAGAAGGTCGTCCACGAAGCGGCCCGCGAGCGCTGAGGCTGCCGCGAGCGCTTACAGAGCCTTCCTTTACCCGCACACCCCCACATACCCGCAAGCCGTGCAGTAGTCGCACCCGTCCTTGCGGATCATCGTGTGGTTGCCGCACTCGGGGCAGGCGGTGCCTTTCATGACGGGCAGCGCGCCGTGCGCGGGAGGCTCCTCGTTGGCGATGCCCGCCTGCGTGATCGGCAGGCCGTCTTCGCGCAGGATGCCGAGCATCGCGTAGCGGTGGATGATCAGCCGGGCCATGTAGGCCACGGTCGAGGGCCAGGTCTGCTGGCGCTTCTCGCCGGGCACGAAGGCCATGAAATCGCCCAGCGGCTCGGGATAGGCGATCAGCTTCCGCAGCTTCATTCCGATCCAGGCGGGGTCAATCACGCGCATGTCGAGCGACAGGATCTTGCACAAGCCGTCGAGCGCGCGCGGGTATTCGCCCGAGAGCCACATCGAGTAAGGGCGGGTGACGCCGTCGGGCAGGGTGATTTCCTTGAGCCCCAGCACGAAGTCGTCGCCGGTGCCGGGGTTGAGCACGTCCACGGTCCAGGACATCGTGCCGTCGGTGCCGGTCTTGGGTTCCTTGAGGCTGAACATCGCGTCGAGGATCGGGGTGGGGCCGGCATCGTTCATCGCGCCGAGCTGCTCGACGCGCCAACGAACGACCTGTGCAAGGGCCGAGACCACCGAGGGCATCCGCTTTCTTTCGCCCAGCGGCGGGAAGGCCATGTCGAACGCGTCGTCGCCGGCCGCCTTGGCCAGCGAGTCGAACTTGAGCTTGAGCCAGCCGGCGTCGTTGGCACGCATGTCCATCGACAGCGTCTTGGCCAGCGCCCCGATGCCGCGCGGCTGCTCGGCGCCGTTGACCCACACCTCGAAAGCGTGCGGCTTGCGGGACTCGGTCCCGTCATTCTCCACATGGCCGACGAACACCGCGAACGTGCCGTGCGGGTGCTCGATCATGTAGGTCCATGCCGGGTTGCCGCCGGCGAGGTTCGGGCGGCCGGGCCAAGCGAGGCTCGCAAGCACCGGCGCCGGCACCGACTTGATCTCGATGCGGCGATTGCGGTCGTCCTGGCGGAAGTCCTGCGGCTTTTCTTTCTCGGCAGGCTTGTCCACCGAGAGGATCGAGCCGAGCACGCTGTTCGGGCGGTAGGTCGCGAGGCCCTTGAGGCCGGACTTCCATGCCTTGAAGTACAGGTCCTGGAATTCGCCGTAGGGGTAGTCCTCGGGCACGTTCACGGTCTTGGAGATGCTGGTGTCCACGTAGGGCGCGACCGCGGCCACCATTTCCTCGTGGGCCGAAGCCGAGAGCTCGAGCGCGGTCACGAACCACGGCGGCAGCTTGCCGGTGTCGCCGCCAAGCGCGCGGTATTGGCGCCACGCGTGGTCCTCGACCGGGAATTCCTTGAGCGTCCCGTCGGCCATGCGCTTCTTGCGCGTGTAGGTCCATGAGAACGGCGGCTCGATGCCATTGGAGGCGTTGTCCGCAAAGGCAAGGCTGATCGTGCCTGTGGGCGCGATCGACAGCAGGTGCGAATTGCGGATGCCGTGGCGGCGGATCAGGGCCTTGATGTCCTCCGGCAGGCGGGTTGCGAAGCTCGTGCCCGAGAGGTAGAGGTCGGCATTGAAGAGCGGGAACGCGCCGCGCTCGCGGGCGAGGTCGACCGAGGCGCGGTAGGCATAGTCGCGCATCGATTCGGAGATCCTTGCCGCCATTTCGCGCGCTTCCGGGCTGTCATAGCGCAACCGCAACATGATCAGGGCGTCGCCGAGGCCGGTGAACCCGAGGCCGACCCGGCGCTTGGCCATCGCTTCCTGGTGTTGCTGTTCGAGCGGCCAGGCCGTGACCTCGAGCACGTTGTCGAGCATGCGTATCGAGACCTCGACCACCTTGCCGAACGAGGCAAAGTCGAATGCCGCCTTGTCGCCGAAGGCGTCGGTGATGAAGCGCGTGAGGTCGATCGAGCCCAGGCAGCAGCAGCCGTAGGGCGGCAGCGGTTGTTCGGCGCACGGGTTGGTGGCCTCGATCGTTTCGCAGTAGTTGAGGTTGTTGTCGCGGTTCATGCGGTCGAGGAACAGGATCCCCGGCTCCGCATGGTCGTAGGTCGAGCGCATGACCTGGTCCCAGAGGTCTCGCGCGCGGACCTTGCGGTAGACCCAGCAGCCGTCCTCGCGCTGGTAGGCGCCGGCGGCCATCTGCTCCTGCCCCGGCTTCGCCTTGTGTGCGAGTTCCACGAAGGCGTCGCCTTCGACCGCCGTCATGAACGCGTCGGTGACGCCGATCGAGATGTTGAAGTTGGTCAGTTCGCCCTGGTCCTTGGCGTGGATGAATTCCTCCACGTCCGGGTGGTCGCATCGCAGCACGCCCATCTGCGCACCGCGCCGAGCGCCCGCCGACTCGACGGTTTCGCAGGAGCGGTCGAAGACACGCATGTACGAAACCGGGCCGCTGGCGCGCGAGTGGGTTCCCTTGACCTCGGCGCCCTTGGGCCGGATGGCGGAGAAGTCATACCCGACGCCGCCGCCGCGCCGCATCGTCTCCGCAGCCTCCTGCAATGCCGTATAAATGCCCGGCCGGCCGTCGACGAGCTCGGAAATCGAATCTCCAACCGGCTGAACGAAGCAGTTGATCAGGGTCGCCTGCATTTCGATCCCGGCGGCCGAATTGATCCGCCCGGCGGGGATGAAGCCGTCCTGCAGCGCCTGGTGGAAGCGCTTCTCCCACTGGGATCGTCGGTCTTCGGGCTCGACCTGCGCCAGAGCACGCGCTACTCGCGCGCGAACCTCGCCTATGGTCGCTTCCTTGCCTTTTGCGTATTTTTCTACCAGCACGTCGCGGCAGACCTCCTGTTCCGGAGGGGGTGAAACGGCGGACTGGGTGGGGGTCGGGGCGTCGGTCATGGGACTGGCCTTTTATACAGTAAACGGGCTCTTTGACTGGATTCTAGGCCGATTCTGCGCCACCGTTCAGGATACTTTCATGCCAGCTGAGAAACAGGCTTTAAGTATCTGAATTATTTTGTATATCTGATCCGGTAAATCGCACCGGCATGGTCGTCCGAGACGAGCAAGGAGCCGTCCGGGAGTTCCTGGATGTCGGCCGGCCGGCCCCACGCCGATTGGCCCTGCAGCCAGCCCTCCGCGAAAGGCAGGTAGGCGACGGCGCGGCCGCCCTCGATGCGCACGATCGAGACCCGGTAGCCGATCTTCTTCGATCGGTTCCACGAGCCGTGTTCGGCGATGAAGACCTGGTTGCGGTACGCCAAAGGGAACTGGGAACCGCGATAGAAGCGCATTCCGAGCGGCGCGACGTGGGGCCCGAGCTTTTGGGCCGGCGGGGTGAAGTCGGCGCACTTGCGCTTGCGGCCGTACTCGGGCTCCTCGGTGTCGCCCTGGTGGCAGTACGGGAAGCCGAAATGCATGCCTGGGTGCGGCGCGTGGTTGAGCTCGTCGGCCGGGAGGTCATCGCCGAGCATGTCGCGCCCGTTGTCGGTGAACCAGAGCTCCCTCGTTTCGGGATGCCAGTCGAATCCGACGGAATTTCGAATCCCGCGCGCGAATACTTCAGCGTGCGAGCCGTCCGGCGCGATGCGGTGGATCAGCGCATAGCGGTCCTGGTCGCGCTCGCAGACGTTGCAGGGCGCACCCACCGGCACGTACATCTTTCCATCGGGGCCGAAAGCGATGAATTTCCAGCCATGGTGAGTCTGCGTCGGGAGGCGGTCGATCACGACGACCGGTGCCGGGGGCGCATCGAGCCGGGTTTCTATCGAGTCGTATCGGAGGATCCGGCTGACGTCGGCCACATAAAGCGCTCCGTCCCGGAAGGCCACGCCCGTGGGCATGTCGAGGTTGTCCGCGACCACCGATACTCGATCGACCGCCAGGCTCGGGCCTTCGCCGCGCAGGCGCACCGCGTGCACTTTGCCGCTCGAGCGCGATCCTACGAAGAGAGTCCGCGCGCCAAGCGCCATGGCGCGGGCGTTCGGCACGCGGGCGAACACTTCGATCGTGAACCCGGGCGGCAGCCGGATCTGCTCGACCGGCAGCTTCTGCGCGAGGCCCGGGGCGGCGCAGGCCAGCGCGGCGATTGCGACGACGATGCGCACCGGCATGCGCATCGCGTCCTTCAACTCAAGCTGCGGCCGACTGCTGCGAAGCTGCGGCTGCGCCGCCTGCGCTGCGCGCCTCGATTTCCTGGCGGGCCCGCTTGAGCATGTCCGCCACTTCGCCATGGCCGAAGCGCAATGCAAGCTCGACCGGGGTGTCGCCTTCCTTGGTGGTCATGGCTGGGTCGGCCCCGTTGCGCAGGAACAATTCGACCATCTGCGGATTGCCCTTCATTGCGGCGTAGGCGAGCGGGGTGTACCCGTTTTCGTGATGCAGGTTCGGGTCGAAGTCCATGCTGATGACTTTCTGCGCATAAACGAGGTTGCCCTTCTCTATCGCATAGAACATCGCGCGCACGCCCTCCATGCTCTTGGCCTTGGGCTTGGGCTCGAGGCCCGTCGGCAGAAGCTTCACGACGTAATTGATCAGCGAGATCCCGACCAGCAGGACCAGGGCGAGGACCAGCGGCACCTTGGAAATGTTGAACCGGTCGGCGATCTGCTCGGGCATGTTGGCCCCGGCGATCAGCAGGACGACTGCAAGGAAGAAGAAGAACCGCAGGTAGAGGAACAACCCGAAGATCACCGCGCAGCTCAGGGTCGCGAGAAGGTAGTTCGGGTTGAGCTGGTACTTCTCGAGGAATTCGCTCGGCAGGTTCGCCAGGATCGCGGTCAGCGCGATCAGCAGCATCAGCAGCCACTCCTGCAACCGCACCCGGCTGAGCAGGTCGTCCTTGTCTTTTGCCGCCATAGGGGCTCCCCTGTTCTTATCGTAGACCCCCATTTTGGGCAAGCGCGGTCCCTCTGGCAAGTAGAGGGAATTCCCGTCGCGGCAAGGCCTGCGTCAGGCGGGCGCAGGGTAGAATGGGTCGATGTCCAAGGCATTCACGCGCGAGACGGACGAAGCGCAGGAGGAAGAGCCGGCCGAAGCCGCCGGGCCGGCCGTCTCCCGTTACTACATGACGCCTGCGGGCTACGAGCGCCTCAGGGCCGAGTTGCGGCACCTGGTGGAGGTCGAACGGCCCGAAGTCGTGCGCACCGTCTCGTGGGCGGCCTCGAACGGCGATCGATCGGAAAACGGCGACTATATCTACGGCAAGCGCCGGCTGCGCGAAATCGATCGAAGGGTGCGCTTCCTGATCCGCCGCCTGGAGAATTCGGAAGTCGTGCATTCGGCCGGCCGCGACACCGACCAGGTCTTCTTCGGCGCGACTGCCACGATACGAGCCAAGGACGGCACGCAGCGCGAAGTGACGATCGTCGGGCTCGACGAAGTGGATACTGCGCGCGGCCGCGTTTCGTGGATCTCGCCGATGGCGAAGGCGCTGATCAAGGCGCGCGAAGGCGACGTCGTCTCGTTGCGTACGCCCGGCGGCATCGAGGAGCTGGAAATCCTCGAAGTGCGTTACCTGCCTATCGATTGAAGACCACAGAGGAGAGGCCATGAGCTTTGTGAAGGAGTTCAAGGAGTTCGCAATCAAGGGCAATGTCGTCGACCTGGCCGTCGGGGTCGTCATAGGCGCGGCCTTCGGCAAGATCGTCTCGTCGATGGTCGAGGACATGATCATGCCGCTGGTCGGGACGCTCGTGGGCGGGGTCAACTTTGCCGGACTGACGGTCACCGTGGGCGCGGCCACGGTGAAGTACGGGAAATTCCTGCAGACGTGCTTCGATTTCCTGATCATCGCGTGGGCGATCTTCCTCGCGGTCAAGCTGATCAACAGGCTCAAACGGGAGGAGCCGGCCGCGCCGGCCGCCCCTGCGGCCCCGCCACGCCAGGAAGTGCTCCTCGAGGAAATCCGCGACCTGCTCAAGAACCGCGGCTAGGCGCCCGTCCTGCGCCTCAGTCCTTGAAATCGCCCGCCACCAGGAAAGTCAGCTTGGCCGGATCGAGGTGGCGGCGCATTGCGTCGCGCACCTGCTCGGCCGTAAGCGCGGCGATCTTCTTCTCGAAGTCGACGTCCCAGGCGAATGTGCGGCCCACAAAGAGATAGAGGCTCATGCGGCCCAACAGCGTGAGGTCTTGTGTCCGGGCCATCCGGCGCGATTGCAGGAGCCCGCTCTTGGCGGCGGCAACTTCTTCGGCCGTATAGCCGTCGCGCAACACGCGGGTGATCTCTTCGCGGATTGCGGCCTCGACCCTGGCCCTGTTCTGGGGTGCGTAGATCGATGACACCGAAAAGCTCGCCACCGGGTCGAGCTGAGAGGCGGTGAACGAGGAGTAGGTGCCATAGGACAGGCCTTCCCTTTCGCGCACCCGCGCGGACAATCGGGAGGTGGACATCCCGCCGAGAAGGTAATTGCCCAGGACCAGCGCCGGGAAATCGGGATCGTCGTCGCGGAGCCTGATGTTGGCGCCGCCGCGCAGGACGGCGTTGGCCTTGTCCGGTGTCCGGACTTGTATCCGGGTCGCAGGGACTTCGAAATAGCGGGCAGGAATCCGCGTGTAGCCGCCGGGGGATTTCCAGCCGCCGAACAGTTCCTCGACGAGTTTGGCCACCGCTTCGGGGTCGAAGTCCCCGATGGCCGCGAATTCGGCCTGCGTGGCGCCGAAGAACTCTTCATAGCACCGCTGGGCGTCGGCAAGCGTCGTGGCCTTCAGGAACCCGATTTCCTCGTCCGTCGTGGGCCGGTAGTACCAATGCCCCTTGGGGTAAGGCGCCATGTAACGCTGCAGGTCCTTGCTGGCGATCGAGGACGGGTCGCCGCGCCGGCTTTCCGCGCCTGCGATGGTCGCCTGTTTCAGCTCTTCGAATTCGCTGGCCGGAAATGCGGGCTCCTTGAGGACCTCGGCCGCAAGACGCAGCGCATCGGCGAACTGGGCACGCTGGGTGTCGATCCCCGCGCCTTCGCCGTTGATCGAGACATGGGCGTTCAGCTTTTCGAAGGCCGCCTGGAGTTCGGCGCGGGTGTGCTTGCGCGTGCCGCGCATGAGCATTACGCCCGAAAGCGCGCACGCCGTGCTCCGGTTCATCTTCGAGGCCTCGTCGCCCCAGTGCAGCGTGAGGCGCGCAACGACGTTGCCGCCGCGGGTCTTCTTTGGCAGCAGGGCGAGGCGGATTCCATTGGGAAGCGTCCGGCGGATGATCCGGGCTTCGATGTTCTCCGGCGACGGGTCGAAGATCTCTCCGACCTCGGGCGGCTTGCCGCCGGTGTAGCCGGCCAGGACCTTGGCAAGATCCGGGGCGGGCGGGATCTCGGCCCGGTCGGGTGTCTCGGTCGGAACGAAGGCGCCAAGCACCCGGTTCGCCGGCTTGAGATAGGTCGACGCCACCCGCTGCACATCGGCGACGGTGACCTTGCGGAGGCGGTCGCGATAGAGGTAGAAAAGCCGCCAGTCGCCGGTCGCGCTGAATTCGCCGAGCGTAGGGACCAGCGCCAGCGTGTCGATCTGCGTCTTGTCGAAGTCATTGAGCAGCGCCGTCTTCGCACGCTCGACCTCCTCTTCGCGTACCGGTTCGGCCAAGGCGTTCTCGAGCGTCTTCAGCAGCGCGTCGCGCACCGGCTCGGGGGAGATTGTCTTGAGCATCCCCGCCCCGAAGTACATGAAGCCCGGATCGTGCAGCGAGGTTTCTCCGCCCCAGATCGCACTCGCAATGCCAGTCTGAACCAATGCCCGGTGCAGGCGCCCGGTCGGCTGGGTGGCGAGCAGGTGCACCAGGACGTCGATTGCCGGATAGTCCTCGTGCCCGCCGGAAGGCACGCGGTACAGGGCGGCGACCATCTGCGTATCGCCGGCTCGTCGCAGGACGACGCTGCGCTCGCCGTCCTGCGGGGGTTCGGACGTATAGAGGTCGGGGAGCTTGCGGGCCGGTCTCGGAAGGCTTCCGAAATGCCTTGCGATCGAATCGAGCGCCTTCTGCTCGTCGAATTTCCCGCCGACGACCAGGATTGCGTTGTCAGGCTGGTAGTAGGTGCGATAGAAGGCACGCAATCTTTCGATCGGCACGTTCTCGATGTCCGATCGCGCGCCGATCACCGAGTTGCCGTAGTTGTGCCACGGGAAGGCAATCTGCAGCATGCGCTGGCGCAGGACGTTGCCCGGGTTGTTCTCGCCCGACTCGAATTCGTTCCTGACGACCGTCATTTCGCTGTCGAGGTCGGCCTTGCGCACGAACGCGTTGAGCATGCGGTCGGCCTCGACATCGAGCAGCCAGTCCAGGTTCTCGCTCGTTGCGGCCATCGTCCCGAAGTAGGTGGTGCGGTCGTACGAGGTCGTGCCATTGAACCGCACGCCCTTGCTGACGAATTCCTCCTTCAGCTTCGGGTGCCTTGCGGTCCCCTTGAACAGCATGTGCTCCAGCAGGTGAGCCATTCCCTTTTCGCCGTAGCCCTCGTGCCGCGAGCCCACCAGGTAGGTGATGTGCACCTTGAACGAGTCGATCGAACTGTCCGGGACCAGCAGGATCCGCAGCCCGTTGTCGAGCCGGTATTCGGTGACCCCTTCGACCGAAGTGACCCTTTGCGGTGCGGCAGCGAGGGCGCTCCCGAAGTCGAAGGCGAGCAGGGTTGCAAGGGCGAGGCGTAAGGCAAAGCGCGCTAGGGGCATGGCGGTAGGGGTTCGATTGAACGATGATTGGATCGGGACTTCGCGGGGAGGTTCAACGCCGGTGTGAACTGCAATCTCAGGCGGCCCGGGCGATGATCGCACCGAACAGGTGCAATGCCAGCATGCCGGCGAGAATCGTAAGGAAAGTGCGGCGCAGCCACCAGGCGAGGCCGATGGCGACCAACCCGGCCATCAGGCGGGCATTGTCCGGCGCAAGGTGGATGGTCCCTGACTGGACCAGCAATTCCGGCGCATAGATGGCGGTGAGCACCGCAGCCGGGACGTAGCGCAGCGCGCGGCGCAGGAGCGGCGGCAGGCGCATGTCGTCCGGCAGCAGCAGGAACGAGCACCGCAACGACAAGGTCAGCAGCCCCATGCCCAGCATCGCCACCCAGAGCGTTGCCGTACTCATGCCGGTTTGCGCTCGACGAGGAGCCCCGCCGAAATACCAGCGAGGGCCGCCAGCACCAGACCGAGCCGCATCGGCAAGGACGTGGCGAGAGCCACCGTGACCCCGGCGGCCAGCGCGGCCGCGACCATCGCCCGGTCCCGCAGCAACGGGGCCGAGAGCGCAATGAATGCGAGCGGGGCAGCGAACTCGAGTTTCCAGGCATGGGGGACGGAGGCTCCGGCAATCACGCCTGCGATGGTCGCGACCTGCCAGGCGAGCCAGATCGGGAAGGCCGCGCCGAAGCAGTACCAGTGCCGGTCCGCCTCGCCCGGATGCTGCGTGAAGCGGGTGATGCAGATCGCGTAGGCGTTGTCCGAAAGGATGTAACCCAGGCCCACGCGCCAGCGCAGCGGGAGGCCGGCGAGGTGGGTGCGCATCGAGGCGCTGTACATGACGAATCGCAAGTTGATGAAGAACGCGGTCAGGAGGATCACGGCCACCGGCGCCGCGGTGCCCAGCAGCTGGGTCGCGGCCAGTTGCGAGGCCCCGGCAAAGACGATGAAGGACATCAGGATCGCCTCGACCGGCGGGATGCCGGCGGCCGCCATGGCCACGCCGGTGACCAGCCCGAACGGGAACACGCCGAGCAGCACTGGAGCGGCGGCGCGCAATCCGGCACGGCAGGCAAGGGCTTGGGGACTCACGAAGCCCCGGATTGTACCGGTGGGCCGGGCAAAGCCCTTGAAAGCGCACGGGTTCGCCCCAACCTGACGACTACCCGCGCAAGGCGGGCCGAACCCTACCGAAAAGAGGTTGAACGCAATGTCCCAGACCGCCACCCGGGAGACCCTCGGATTCCAGGCAGAGGTCAAGCAGCTGCTCAAGCTGATGATCCATTCCCTCTACAGCAACAAGGAGATCTTCCTGCGCGAACTGATCTCGAACGCATCCGATGCGGCCGACAAGCTGCGGTTCGAGGCGCTGGCGGACAATTCGCTCTACGGTTCGGACCCGGATCTCAGGATCCGCGTCAGCGTCGACAAGGACGCCCGCACGATAACGATCGCCGACAACGGGGTCGGCATGTCCCGCGAAGAGGTCGTCGCCAACATCGGCACGATCGCCCGGTCCGGCACGCGCGAATTCCTCGACAAGCTGACAGGCGATCAGAAGAAGGACGCCAACCTGATCGGGCAGTTCGGCGTCGGCTTCTACTCTTCGTTCATCGTTGCGGACAAGGTCACGCTGACCACCCGCCGGGCAGGTCTGGCGCCCGAAACCGGGGTGCGTTGGGAATCGGACGGCGGCGGGGAGTACTCGCTGGAGCAGGTCGATCGCGCCGAGCGCGGCACCGAAATCGTGCTGCACCTGCGGGAAGGCGAGGACGACCTTCTCGAGCCGTGGAAGATCAAGGCAATCATCCGCAAGTACTCCGACCACATCAGCCTGCCGATCGTCCTCGCGGGCGAGGACGCGCCGGTCAACAAGGCCAGCGCGTTGTGGGCCCGTCCCAAGGCCGAGGTGACCGAGGAGCAGTACAGGGAGTTCTATACGCACGTGGGCCATGATCCCGAGCCGCCGCTCGCGTGGACTCACGGGCGGGTGGAAGGGCGGCAGGAATACACGCAACTCCTTTACATCCCGTCGCGTGCGCCATTCGACCTGTGGGACAGGCACCAGCGGCGCGGCGTCAAGTTGTACGTCCGACGCGTCTTCATCATGGAGGACGCGGAACACCTGATGCCGGGATACCTGCGATTCGTTCGCGGCGTGATCGATTCGAACGACCTGCCGCTCAACGTGTCGCGCGAAATCCTGCAGGAGAGCAAGGATGTCGAGTCGATTCGCGCCGGCGCGACCCGCCGCGTGCTTGCGCTTCTGGAGGACCTGGCCGAGAACCAGAAGGAGAAGTTCGCTACGTTCTGGAAGGAGTTCGGCCGGGTGATGAAGGAAGGCGTCGGCGAGGACTTCTCGAACCGCGAAAGGGTCGCGAAGCTGCTGCGGTTTGCTTCGACCCACGCGGACAACGCGGACGAGACGGTGTCGCTTGCCGACTACGTGTCCCGCATGAAACCCGGCCAGGACAAGATCTACTACGTAACCGCGGAAAGCTTTGCGGCTGCGCGCTCGAGCCCGCACCTCGAAGTGTTCCGCAAGAAGGGCATCGAAGTGCTGTTGATGCACGACCGGGTGGACGAATGGCTGGTCGGCAACCTGCCGGAATTCGACGGCAAGCCGCTTGCCTCGGTGGCGCGCGGCGGCCTCGATCTCGGCGACGAGAGCGAGAAGAAGGAGGCCGAGGAAAAAGGCAGGGAGTTCGGCGATCTGATCGCGAAGATGAAGAAGTCGCTCGACGCACGAGTCAAGGACGTGCGGGTGACGATGCGCCTGACCGAGTCGCCGGCGTGCCTAGTCGCGGACGAGAACGATATCGGCGGCAATCTCGCGAGGATCCTCAAGGCCGCGGGCCAGAAGGCGCCCGATTCGGCGCCGATCCTCGAAATCAACCCGTCGCATCCGATCGTGCTTCGCCTCAGGCACGAGGAAAAGCGGTTCGACGACTGGGCGGCCCTGCTGTTCGAGCAGGCGCTGCTGGCCGAGGGCGGCGAACTCGAGGATCCGGCCGGATTCGTCAAGCGGCTGAACGGGCTGCTGCTCGAACTTTCCGCCTAGGGTCGCCGCCCCGGCGCGGCAAGCCGGCGGGCCGCCCGCGCCTTCGCGTCTTCAGGTCTTCGGGGCGTCCTTGGTCGCGCCTTTTTCGCGCCTTTCGTGGCGCTTTTCCATGCGCTCCTTGGCGCGCGCCTGGCAGGCGGCGGGGTTGGGCGATTTGGCACACATCTGCTGCGACATGCATGTTCCGCGCTCGCGGCCCTGCTTGTCCTTGCAGGCGTCATGCGCCGCCTTCATGTTCTCGCGAAGCTCCTTGCGGCGGGCCTCGCACTTGGCGGGATCGGGTTCCTGCGCGCACGAGCGCATTCTCTCGCGGCTTTGTTCGGGTCGTGCGGGCTGCGCGGGAGATTGCGCGAACGCGGCCGTCGAAATGGCGAGCGCGAGGCCGCCGAGTATCAGTCTTGCATTCATGGGAGTTCCCCTTGGTTGGACGACGTGGCCAGACTAAAGGGGAGGGCGCGGGTCTGCTGTAAGGTTTTGTATCCGCATGTAACCGGCTGCGGAATCCGACGACACGGGAGGGCCGGCGGTCGACCCTCCCGCAGGCGGCCTCAGCCGAGCTGCTTCAGCATCGTGTCGGCATCGCTGACCTCGAACTTGCCGGGGCCTTCGATGTTGAGCGTCTTCACCACGCCGTCCTCGACCAGCATCGAGTAGCGCTGCGAACGCACACCCATGCCGCGGGCGGTGAGGTCCATCTCGAGGCCGAGCGCCCTGGTCCACAGGCCGGATCCGTCGCCCATCATGCGCACCTTGCCGATCGCTTTCTGGTCGCGGCCCCAGGCGGCCATCACGAAGCCGTCGTTGGTCGCCACGCACCACACCTCGTCGACATTCTTGGCTTTCAGCTTGTCGATGTTCGACACATAGCCGGGCACGTGCTTGGCCGAGCAGGTCGGCGTGAAGGCGCCCGGCAGCGCAAAGATCACGATCTTCTTGCCTTTGGCAGCCTCGGCCACATTCACTTCTTTCGGGGGCATCGGGCAGGCTGCGTCGAATTCGATGGACTCGGAAAGCTTGCCGTCCGGCAGGCGGTCGCCGACTTTGATGCTCATCAGGGGTCTCCTTGGAGAGGGGAAATTCGGGTTGGAACTGCGAGCCGGAATGATACCTCACGCGCCGAGCGCGGCGGCGCGGCCCCTGCGCAGGTCCACGCCGCGCAGGATCACGAGGCCGATGGCGAAGTACACGCCCAAGACCATGATGGCAGTGCGGTGGTCGCCGGCGAAGATCCAGGTCATGAGTCCGTATGACAGGGGGCCGAAGATCGACGCGAGCTTTACGGCGAGACCCCACAGGCCGAAGAACTCGCCCAGCCGCGCAGGCGGGGCAAGGACGCCGACGATAGCGCGGCCGGCCGCCTGCGAGGAGCCCATGCAGATC
The DNA here is from genome assembly GCA_964599095.1 of uncultured Bordetella sp. Classification (GTDB taxonomy): domain Bacteria; phylum Pseudomonadota; class Gammaproteobacteria; order Burkholderiales; family SG8-39; genus SZAS-79. Next base: position 34,203 of record CAZREB010000028.1, on the reverse strand, counting down.
CCGGCGATGTTCGCCGCGATCCAGAACGCGGTGCTTCCTTGAGCCAGGCCGGCGATCAACACCATCGCGATCCATCCTATCAGGGTGAGGCCCACGGCCCTGATGTGGCCGATCGCATCCTGCACGTAGCCGAAAACGAAGGCGCCGGCGGCGGCGGTCACATTGACCACCAGGATCAGGAAGATCGTCTGCTGGGTGGTGAATTTCATCGCTTCCTGCGCGTAGATGGCAGCGAGCGCGATCACGGCCTGGATGCCTGCCTGGTAAAAGACCATGCACAGCAGGAAGCGGCGCAGGTCGCGATAGCGCTGCGCCTCTCGCATCGTCTGCAGCACCCGGCCCCATGCGCTCGCCATCACGCTTGCGCCGACCCGATGCGGCATTGCGCGCTCGCGCAGGAACAGGAAAGTCGGCAGGCTGACGAGCGCAAACAACGCCGCGGTGATCAGCATGGTATCGGGGACGAATCGCGTGGCCGGGAGCCCCTGCCCCTGCGCCCAGGTGATGTAGGCGAGGCAGATCCCGAGCGACAGGAGCCCGCCGAGATAGCCCACGCTCCAGCCCCATCCGGACACGCGACCCATGGCCTCGGAATCCGCCAGTTCGGGCAGGAACGCGGCAATCAGGTTTTCGCCGCTGCCGAAGAAGTAGTTGGACACCACGATCAGTCCCAGCGTGAAGGCCATCGCGCCGGGTCCTGCGTACCAGAGCAGGCCGGTCGCGGCCACGCATCCCGCGGTGGTGATCGCCAGGAACTTCTTCTTGGCCGCGTGTGCGTCGGCCCAGGCCCCGACCAATGGCGCGGTGATCATGATCAACAAATAGGATACCGACAACGCTGCCGTCCAGGCGAAGGTCGCCCAGACGGCCTTGGCGGCAACGACCGAAACGAAGTACGCGCTGAACACCGCGGTGATCACCACCGTTGTGTATCCGGAGTTCGCAAAGTCGTACATCGCCCAGGCCCAGACCTCCCTGGGACGGACATCGGCGCCGAGCGCGCGGTGGTGGGGGGTCATCGGCGGACGATCGGCGGATTCGGGTTCGTTCGGTGTGGCGTCACGTTGTTGTCGCGGCATTGTAAAGGCGGCGCGCCCGGCGCATTGAGACTTCCTCTGCTGCACTGCTATAGTCACACGATTCGCCCCGGAAGCCCGCCCGATGGCCGCAGTCCAGCCCAAGATCACCGAGCACCGCCTGACCCTCGCCGAACTCCTCGACTGGCTGGTCGAGGACGGGCTCGTGGACAGCGGGCCCTCGGAGATCCTCAAGAGGGAGCGCCGCTACTACCGGGGGGCGGCGCACCCGCTGGGCATCATCGCCGACCAGAAGTGGAAGAGCCTGCGGCCGCCGCACCGGATGCTGTCGCTCGAACTGCTCACCGAGTGGATGGCCGGGCGCGTGGGGCTCGAGTACGTGCACATCGATCCGCTGAAGATCGACTTCGCGGCGGTCACGGACGTGATGTCTTCTGCGTACGCCACCCGCTTTCGTGTGCTGCCGGTCAGCGTGAACAGCAAGGAGGCGGTGATCGCGACCGCCGAGCCTTTCCTGCGCGACTGGGAGCGCGAGCTCTCCCAGATCCTCAAGCTCGAAATTCGCCGGGTCATCGCGAACCCGACCGACATCGAGCGCTACCAGGTCGAGTTCTACAACCTGGCCAAGTCGATCAAAGGCGCGAACAAGGCCGGCGCCGGCACTTCGGGCATCGGCAATTTCGAGCAGTTGGTCGAACTCGGCGCCACGAACAAGCAATTCGACGCCAACGACGCCCACATCGTCCGCATCGTCGACTGGCTCTGGCAATACGCCTTCGAGCAGCGTGCAAGCGACATCCACATAGAGCCCCGGCGCGACATCGGGATCGTGCGGTTCCGCATAGACGGCGTGCTGCACCAGGTCTACCAGATCCCGGCCATGGTGCAGGCCGCAATGACCAGCCGCATCAAGATCCTCGGCCGCATGGACGTGGTCGAGAAGCGGCGGCCGCAGGACGGGCGCATCAAGACGCGTACCCTCGACGGGCAGGAAATCGAGCTCCGCCTGTCGACGCTGCCGACCGCGTTCGGCGAGAAGCTCGTGATGCGCATCTTCGACCCGGATGTGCTCGTACGGGATTTCACCGAGCTCGGATTCTCGGTCGAGGACAATACCCGCTGGAAGGAAATGACCGAGCGGCCGAACGGGATCGTGCTGGTCACCGGCCCGACCGGGTCGGGCAAGACCACGACGCTCTACTCGACGCTGAAGTCCCTGGCCACGCCGGAGGTCAACGTGTGCACGGTCGAGGACCCGATCGAGATGATCGAGGGAACCTTCAACCAGATGCAGGTGCAGTCGAACATCGACCTCGGGTTCGCCGAGGGGCTGCGCGCCCTGATGCGCCAGGACCCGGACATCATCATGGTGGGGGAAATCCGCGATCTCGAGACCGCCGAAATGGCGGTGCAGGCGGCGCTCACCGGTCACCTCGTGCTCTCCACGCTGCACACGAACGACGCGCCTACCGCGATGACGCGGCTGCTCGAGCTCGGCGTCGCGCCTTACCTTCTGGTGGCGACGATCAACGGGGTGATGGCCCAGCGGCTGGTGCGCATCCTGTGCAAGAATTGCAAGAAGAAGGTCGACCTCGCACGCGTCGAGGACGTGGCGGCGTGGGACGGCCTGGTCTCGCCGTGGAAGACCAATCGGCCGTCGGCGATCTACAAGCCGGTCGGATGCCTCGAGTGCCGCATGACCGGATTCCAGGGGCGCGTCGGAATCTACGAAGTGCTTACCTGCACCCCTTCGATCAAGGAACTGCTGATCCAGGGAGCTGGCGAGGCCCGGATCCGGCAGCTCGCGATCAAGGAGGGCATGCGCCCGTTGCGCCTGAGCGGGGCCCTGAAGGTCGCCGCCGGCCTGACGACGATCGAGGAGGTTGCAAAGGTCGCGCCGCCGGCGCGCGACGCATTGCGGCCCGCCGATCCGGCATGAACCAGATGCAGACCCTCGTGCGGCGCGCTCGCCTGTTGGGCGTGCGGCGGTCGCTGACGATCTACCTCGCAATCGTGTTCGTCCTCGTGCTGACCGGCGAACTGGCCGTCGAGCACCTCATCGGGGATGGGCGAACCGAACCGGCCCCCCCCTTGCTGAATGCGGTCGTTCTGGCGGCGCTGGTCGGCGTGTTCGTGTTCCTCATTTTCCAGGGGGCGGTGGAGGATCGAGAGCGGGCGAATGCCGCGCTCGCCGCCAGCGATGAGCGCTTCCGCAGCCTCACTGCGCTTTCGGCCGACTGGTTCTGGGAAACCGACACCGAGCACAGGCTGAGCTGGATCGCCGGCGGGCAGTCGATGCTCAAGCTGTTCGGGTCTTCGCTCGCGTACGGCCAGCGGCCTTGGGAAATCCCCGGAATCAAGGTCGCCGAAGGCACGCTCGAACCGCACCTTGCGGCCCTCGAGGCGCGCGCTTCCTTTCACGAACTGGAGCTGTGCCGTATGAGCGACGGCGCGGAATGCGCTTCGTATCACCTGATCTCCGGCGAGCCGCGGCTGGATGGCGACGGGCGTTTTGCCGGCTACCGGGGCGTCGGGCGCGACGTGACCGACACGGTCAACGCATCGAACGCACTGCGTCGCGCCAAGGACCGCCTGGAGATGGCGCTCGATTCCGGTTCGGTGGCCATCTGGGACAGCAATGTCCGGACCGGGCACCTTTTCCTCAGCGAGGGATGGGCGAAGATGCTGGGCGAGGTATCCGGCACGCAGAGCTCGCGGATAACCGACATCGTCGATCGGGTTCACCCGGCCGACCGCGCCGCGGCCCTGGCCGAATCGATGCGCGCCGTGAAGGGCGAGGCGCCGGCCTATGCCGCCGAGATCCGGATGCGGACCGAGTCTGGCGACTGGAAGTGGCTGGCCAGTTCGGGCAGGGTGGTCGAACGCGACGTCGCCGGGCGAGCGGTGCGCATGACCGGGACCGTGGTCGACATCGACGCCAGGAAACGCGTCGAGCAGGCGCTGCGCGACGCCGAAACCCGGTACCGCACGCTGATCGACCTGTCGCCGGACGCCATCCTGCTGCAGTCCGACGGCCGGATCGAGTACGCGAACCGCGCGGCCGCCGAAATGCTCGGCTATCCCGGCCAGGCAGCGCTGGCCGGTCGCGCGACCATGAGCATGGTGCATCCCGATGATTACAAGATGGTCCTGGAGCGGGCGCGGTACTTGTCCCAAGGTCCGGGCAAGGTCGATTTCCGCGAGCGGCGCATGCTGCGCGGGGACGGCGGCGTGCTCGTCGTGGAAGGCGCAAGCGTTTCCTACCTCGAGCGCGGACGGCTCGTGGTCCAGACAGTGCTGCGCGACATCTCCGACCGGGTCCGTGCGCGCGAGGAACTCGCAGAACGCGAGCGTCGCTTCCGCGACGTGGTGGAGGCCGCGGGCGAATACGTCTGGGAGACCGATACGGACTTCCGCTACACGTGGTTGTCGACGCGCGTGGAGTCGGTTCTCGGGCACGTCTACGTCGACCTGCTCGGGCGGCGGCCGCAGGATTTCATGCCCATAGGCGAAGAGCGCGCGGTCGGCGAGCGCCTCGCCCGGCATCGCGAGCGGGCAGAGCCGTTTCGCGACCTCGTCCACCGGTCGATCACCAAGTCCGGGCGCGTGATCTGGCAGAGCATCTCGGGCGTGCCGGTCTTCGATCCGGCCGGCACGCTCAAGGGGTTCCGCGGCACCGGCGCGGACATCACGGCCAGGCGGCAGGCCGAAGAGCGGATCCAGTATCTGGCCACGCGAGACGCCCTGACCGGACTGCCCAACCGGGTGCTTCTCTCCGACCGGGCCGGGCAGGCGATCCTGAACGCGGGCCGAAATGCCGGGCGGATTGCCGTGCTGTCACTGCAACTCGACCGGTTCCAGCTCGTCAACGATTCGCTCGGCCATCGAATCGGCGATTCCGTGCTTCGTGCGGTGGCTGAGCGCCTGTCGAATACGTTGCGCCGCGACGACACTCTTGCGCGGCTGGGCGGCGACGAATTCGTGCTGCTGTGGGATGGCGCCCGCGATGTCGAAGATGTCGCGTTGGTTGCGCAGAAGGTGCTCGATTGCCTGGCAGCCCCGATCGTCGTCGAGGATCGTTCCCTGAACGTGTCGGCCAGCATCGGGATCAGCGTGTTTCCCGGGGACGGGGGCGACTTCGTCGAACTGCTCAAGAATGCCGACACGGCCCGGCACGCCGCCCGCGAGATCGACGGCAACACGTACCGCTTCTTCTCGCGCGAACTCAACACGCGGGCGGTCGAGCGGCTCGAGATGGAAAACGACCTGCATCGCGCGCTCGCGCGCGACGAATTCCTGCTGCATTTCCATCCGGTGATCCACGGCGCTACAGGGCGGATCGTCGGCGCCGAGGTGCTCTTGCGCTGGAACCACCCGACCCGCGGGCTGCTGGCGCCCGGCGACTTCATCCCGTTCGCCGAGCAGACCGGGCTCATGGGGGCGCTTGGGTCCTGGCTGATCGAGCACGCATGCCGGCAGGTGGCCGAGTGGTCGGACGGACCGGCGGGATCGTTCTGGTTCGCCCTCAACGTGTCGACCACGGAATTCCCGCGCGACGGCAGCTTTGCCGGCAGGCTCGCCCGGGCGCTTGAAGTCAACCGCCTGGACCCGTCCCGCCTGTGGCTGGAAATTGCCGACCGGAGCGTGCAGCACGGCGCACGCGAGCACCTCGACACGCTGCGCGCGGTCGCGAAACTCGGCGTCGGGCTGACGATCGACGACTTCGGCACCGGGCAGTTCAACCTGGTGGCGCTGCGCGAGCTTCCGGTGGGAAAGCTGAAGATAGACCGCAGCTTCGTAACCGACCTCGCCACGCGCGAGGACGCGGCAATCATCGTGCAGACCCTCGCCGCAATGGCGAAGGGCCTCGGCCTGGTCTTTTCGGCCGAGGGAGTCGAGACCCCTGCGCAGCTGGCGCGCCTGCAAGCCCTCGGATGCGACGAATGGCAGGGCCACTTGTACAGCGAGCCGCTCGATGCCGCCGGATTCGAGCGGCTGCTGGCCGCCGTTCCCCGCGCCGCGGTGGCCTGAAGCGCGCCGGCCGGAGTCCCGCCACTCTCGGGGCGTTACAATGAGTCCGGCCGCATAAACCCGAATCGCAGGACGAACGCACTCCGATGCTGAATGTTTTCGCCGTTACACTGGTTTCCGCGGGATTGCTGATCCTGCTGGCCGCCTTGCCGCCGGTCCGCAAGCTGATTGCCGAGTTGCCTTCCGGCCCGATGCGCTCCCAGTGGCGCGTGCTCGGCGGGCTGGTGCTCTTCTTCATCGTCGGCTATGCGGCCTACGTCGCCCTCTCGTGGGGACGGCACCAGGAATTCGCCGACCTGCTGGTGCCGGTGGTGTTCGTGTGCAGCGCCTGCTTCGTCTGGCTGGCTTCGCGGCTTTCGCTCGCCACCGTGATCAACGTCAGGCGCATGTCGGGCCTCGAGCGCTCCAATGTCACCGATGCGCTTTCCGGCCTCGACAGCCGCAGCTACCTCGACCGGCGAATGCGCGAGGAAATGACGCGTGCCGAGCGTCACGGGCTTGCGGTGTCGGTCATGCTGCTCGATATCGACGATTTCGCCAGCGTCAATGCGACCTACGGTCATGCCGTCGGCGACCAGGTGCTCACCGAGATCGGGCGGATCCTGAGCGGCGGGGTGCGCGAGTCCGATGTGCTGGTGCGCTATGGCGGGGAGGAGATGGCGGTCGTGGCGACGCATACCGACCCGGCCTCCGCGATGGCGCTGGCCGAAAGGCTGCGCCGCGAGGTCGAAGTCGGCGCCCGCAAGGCGTTGCGCGAGGCGCAGGGAGCTCGGCGGGCGATCACGGTGAGTATCGGGGTCGCCGGCCGTCAGGCAGGCGCCAAAGCGGAGGGCGACCTGTTCGAAATCGCCGAACGCGCGCTGCGCCGGGCCAAGAGCGAGGGGCGAAACCGGGTCGTGCTCGGTTAGCTGCCGCGGCCGGCAGCGATGCCCCCCGAATTCGTGGCTATGTAGCTTATTCGCCGATTGGAGTAGGCTTTCCCGGTCGAATCTCTTCATCGGGGAGGCGGGCATGCCGATCGTCGCGATCACGCGCGAAATGGGGTCGCTGGGCAAGGACGTTGCCGCCGGTCTCGGGGAGTTGCTCGACCTTCCGGTGGTCTATCACGAGGTCGTGGATCACCTTGCCGACCGGATGCGGGTGCGCAAGAGCCACGTCATCCGCCTGCTCGACGGCAGTGCCGGACTGGTCGAGCGAATGACCGCCGACAAGACCAGCCTCGCGATCTTTTCGGCCGACGAGATCTTCGACCTGGTTCTCGAGGGCAAAGGCGCGGTCGTCCGCGGCTGGGGCGCCACCCACCTGCTGCGCGACGTGCCGCACGCCGTGTGTGTGCGGGTTTGCGCGCCGCTCGAAGTGCGCAAGCGGCGGATGATGGAGCGCCTGAGCGTGGAGGACGACGGCGCGGTCGGGGTCGAGATCCATTGCAATGACGAGGCGCACGCCGCAATCATGCGACGCAATTTCGGCCTGCAGTGGACCGATCCGGAGAATTACGACGTCGTATTCAACACGCAGCGCGTGGGCGTGGACGAATGCGTGGACGAAGTCTGCCGGCTCGTGAAGTCGGACACTTTCGCGGAGACCGTGGAATCGCGCCAGCAACTCGAAGACCTGGCTCTGGTGGCGCGTACGCGCGCCGCGTTGCGCCTCTCGCCGCTTACACGCGACACGAAGATCGCCGTGACGGCGAAGTTCGGGCGGGTCACGCTGTCGGGCAAGGTCGACACGGGCACGATGCTCGCAATGGCCGAGGTGGTGGACGGCGTGCCCGGCGTGAAGGATTTCGACTATCGCCTCGTGGTGCACGAGGAACCGGGGGCCGGGACGCGGCCGAACTGAAGCCGGGCTATTTCGCGAGGACCTTCATGGCCTTTTCGAGGCCGCCGATGGTGGTCGGGAACATCCGCCCGCCCATCAGTTCCTTCATGACCTGCACCGACTGGCGATAGCCCCAGATATCCTCGGGCTCGGGGTTGAGCCACACGCACTTCTGGTAGACGTCGGTCATGCGCTTGATCCAGACCGCGCCGGCTTCCTCGTTGAAATACTCGATCGAGCCGCCGGGCTGGAGGATCTCGTAAGGGCTCATCGTGGCGTCGCCGACGAAGATCACCTTGTAGTCGTGGCCGTACTTGTGCAGCAGGTCCCAGGTGCGGGTGCGCTCCGAATGGCGCCGCCGGTTGTCCTTCCACACGAAGTCGTACAGGCAGTTGTGGAAGTAGAAGTACTCGAGGTGCTTGAACTCGGTCTTGGCCGCCGAGAACATCTCCTGGCAGAGCTTCACGTGGTCGTCCATCGAGCCGCCGATATCCAGCAGCAGCAGCACCTTGACCGTGTTCCTGCGCTCGGGCCGCATGTGGATGTCGAGGTAGGCCTTCTTCGCGGTCGAGCTGATCGTGTTGTCGAGGTCGAATTCCTCCGGCGCGCCCTGCCGGGCGAACCGGCGCAGGCGGCGCAGGGCGACCTTGATGTTGCGCGTGCCGAGTTCGACCGAGTCGTCGAGGTTCTGGTACTCGCGCTGGTCCCAGACCTTGACCGCGCTGCGGTTGCGCGAGGTCTTCTGCCCGATGCGGATGCCTTCCGGGTTGAACCCGTAGGCGCCGAACGGCGAGGTGCCGCCGGTCCCGATCCACTTGTTGCCGCCCTGGTGGCGTTCCTTCTGCTCCTCGAGGCGCTTCTTCAGCGTCTCCATGAGCTTTTCCCAGCCGCCGAGGGACTCGATCATCTTCTTTTCCTCGTCGGTCAGCGTCAGCTCGGCCTGCTTGAGCAGCCACTCGAGCGGGATCTCGGCCTCGATGCCGGGGATCGCCTCGACGCCGTCCCAGAACTCGGAGAATGCCCGGTCGAACTTGTCGAAGTTCGCCTCGTCCTTGACCAGCGTGGTCCGCGAGAGGAAGTAGAAATCGTTGACCGACGAGCCGATCACGCCCTTCTGCAGCGCCTCGAGCAGCGTCAGGAACTCCTTGATGGAGACCGGCAGCTTGTGGCTCTTGAGCTTGAAGAAGAAATCGATCAGCACGATGTGGTTGGCTTGGCGAGCTGTTAGGGAGGGGGTACGGGGGAACCGTCAGGTTTCTCTGTTCCGACCCTGCAGGGTTTGGGTTTCAGTTGTTTTTCGCTCTTGTCATGAACACCAGGCGCTCGAACAGGTGCACGTCCTGCTCGTTCTTCAGCAGCGCGCCGTGGAGCGGGGGAATGATCGTCTTGCGGTCCTTCGAGCGCAGCGCCTCCGGCGGGATGTCCTCGGCCAGCAGCAGCTTCAGCCAGTCGAGCAGCTCGGAGGTCGAGGGCTTCTTCTTGAGGCCCGGCACCTCGCGGATCTCGAAGAACACCTCGAGCGCCTCGCGCAGCAGGTTCTTCTTCAGCTTGGGGTAGTGAACGTCGACGATCTTCTCCATCGTTTCCTTCTCCGGGAAACGGATGTAGTGGAAGAAGCACCTGCGCAGGAACGCGTCGGGCAGCTCCTTCTCGTTGTTCGACGTGATGAACACGATCGGGCGCTGCCTGGCCTTGACCAGTTCGCGGGTCTCGTAGACGTAGAACTCCATCCGGTCGAGTTCGCGCAGCAGGTCGTTCGGGAACTCGATGTCGGCCTTGTCCACCTCGTCGATCAGCAGGACGCAGGGCGTGTCCTGGGAAAAGGCCTGCCAGAGCATGCCCTTGACGATATAGTTGTGGATGTCCTGGACCCGCGGATCGCCAAGCTGCGAATCGCGCAGCCGGCTGACGGCGTCGTACTCGTACAGGCCCTGCTGGGCCTTGGTGGTCGACTTGATGTGCCACTCGAGCAGCGGCAGCCCGAGCGCCTTTGCGACCTGGACTGCCAGCATGGTCTTGCCGGTGCCCGGTTCCCCCTTGATGAGCAGCGGGCGCTGAAGCGTGATCGCGGCATTGACCGCGAGGGTGAGGTCTTCGGTGGAGACGTATTCTTCCGAGCCGGCAAAGCGCATGGGCGGGGATCCTCGATCAAAATGCGATTATACCGGGGCGCCGGTGGGCCGGTGCCCGGCCGGGTCTTCCGGCGCGCGTTTGACCGAGGTCAATACTTCCGCCCCGGCCGGGACCAGAATGGCCTCGAAAAGGAGCCCCATCATGGATTGCGCCATCCTCTTTGCGGACGTTGCCGGAAGCACCGCCCTGTACGAAATCCTCGGCGACAAGCGCGCTTTTGCGCTCGTCGGCAGCTGCCTCGAAACCATGTCGGCCTGCACGACCGAAGTCCATGGCAGGGTGATAAAGACCATCGGCGACGCCGTGATGTCGGTGTTCAAGGAAGCCGACGATGCCGCCGCCGCTGCCGCCGAGATGCAGATGCGGGTCGAGAAGCTCGGCACCGCGATGGGCGCGAAGCTCGGCCTGCGCATAGGCTTTCACTACGGCCCGGTGGTCGAGCGCGACAATGACGTTTTCGGCGACGCCGTGAATCTTTCCTCCCGTCTGTGCGACCTCGCTTCCAAGGGCCAGATCATCACTGACGTGGACACCGCGCATCGGCTCTCGAACCTGTTCCGTGGCAACCTGCGCAAGCTGTTCTCGATCCCGGTCAAGGGCAAGGAAAAGGAAGTCGACCTGATCGAGATCGTCTGGCAGGGGGCGAACCAGGACATGACTTCGATCACTGCGGCGCCGATGAGCACCTCGGGGCGTGCATTGCTGGAACTGGACATGAACGGTGTACGCGTCGACATGGGCCCGGACAGGCGCAAGGTGACGATAGGGCGCGATCACGAGGCCGACTTCACGGTCGACAACGCGGTGGTGTCGCGTGCCCACGCGATGATCGAGCGGCGCCGCGATCACTTCGTGCTTGCCGACCACAGTTCCAACGGCACCTTCGTGACCGTCGAAGGCCAGCCCGAAGTCAAGGTTCACCGCGAGGAAATGACGCTCCTCGGGCATGGCTGGATCGCCTTCGGACAGCCTCGTGCGGCAGCGACGCAGGTTGCCGAATTCCGCTGCGTCGAAACGTGGGCGCCCGACGCGAAGCCCAAGACTGTGACGGTCTAGGGAGCGATTCCGGGAGGGCCGTGCCCGGCTGCAGGTTCCGCCGGCCCCTGTACAACGGGCGCCCGCGCAACCCGCAGGTTGAGGCGGGGGCCGCGTTCGGATAGAATTTCGCGTCTAAAATCAAACCGAACCCTCCTTCCGAATGCGCAATTTCCATCAGATCGCGGCGTTGCTTGCCGGGACGGCCCTTGCGGTCGGCTCGCAGGCCGCGCTGGCCCAGGCCGCCGCCCCGGCGGCCGGCAACGCCGAGGCCGGCAAATCCAAGCTCGCCATGTGCATCGGTTGCCATGGCATTCCCGGTTATCGGACCGCCTATCCCGACGTCTACCACGTGCCCATGATCTACGGCCAGCAGGAGGCCTACATCGTCAAGGCGCTGCAGGCCTACAAGTCGGGCGAGCGTAGCCACCCAAGCATGCGCGGCATCGCGCGCGGACTCACCGACGCGGACATGGCCGACCTGGCCGCCTATTACGGGGGCTCGCACAGCAAATGAAAGCGCAAATGAAAGCGATCCTCATCGCCGCCGCGGCGCTCGCAGTTTCGGCTGCCGGCACCAGCGCACTTGCCAAAGGCAACGCCGAGTCCGGCAAGGCCAAGGCCGCGCAGGTCTGCGCCGCCTGCCACGGCCCCGACGGCAACAAGCCGACCGGACCGGATTTCCCGATCCTCGCCGGGCAGCACGCGGACTACATCAAGAAAGCGCTGACCGATTACAAGTCGGGTAAGCGGAACAATCCGATCATGAAGGGCTTCGCCGCGACCCTGTCGGCCCAGGAGATGGACGACCTGGCTGCGTGGTTCTCGAGCCAGCCTTCGAACCTGGTGTCACACCGGTAAACGGGTTCCCGCCAGGAAACAAAGGGCCCGAACGCGGGCCTTTTTCTTTTGCAAGCGCCCCGAGCACTACGCTCGCGAGCGCTTTTCGAGGTTCTCGAGGTAGGCGAGCGGGTCCGGTGGGGCCGAGTCCCGCTGCGCGCGCCAGACCATCTCTGCAAGGCATTCGATTGCCTCGTGCAGCGCCGCGTGGCGATCGCCGGTCCGCAACAGCAGGCGATTGAAGCGCTCGGTGACGCCGGCCGGCTGGTCGATCGACAATTGCTCCTCGAATGCGAGATGCAGGCTCATGTGCAGGAACGGATTGGTTTCGCCGAGTTCCGGAAAGTAGGCCTGCTCCCGGAATCGCGCAGGATCGTCGAGCACCGGGTGGTATTCCGGATGCAGCAGAGCCACCTCGAGGGCGATCTTCTCCAGTCCCGCGAGCGATTCCGAGGCGCGGTACTTGCGCCAGGTCTCGAAGAAGAAATCGCGGACCTGGTCGCGGCTCGGGTTGAACATTGTTCGCGCCTTCAGGCCTTTGTTTTCGGCCGGAACTCGCAAAGGTCGCGGATCACGCAGTCCGGGCAGGCGGGCTTGCGCGCCAAGCAGACGTAACGTCCATGCAGGATCAGCCAGTGGTGCGCGTGCAGCCTGAACTCGTCGGGCGTGAACTTGTTGAGTTTCTCCTCCACTTCGAGCGGGTCCTTGCCCGGCGCGATCCCGGTGCGGTTCGAGACGCGGAAGATGTGCGTGTCCACGGCAATGGTCGGCTGGCCGAAGGCGACATTAAGCACGACATTCGCGGTCTTGCGCCCGACCCCCGGCAGCGCCTCGAGGGCCTCGCGTGTCGCAGGTACCTCCCCGTTGTGCTCGGCAAGGAGGATTTTCGACAAGGCAATGACGTTTTTCGCCTTGGTCTTGTACAGGCCGATCGTCCGGATGTAACCGGCAAGCCTTTCCTCGCCAAGGCCGGCAATCGCGCGCGGCGTATTCGCCACCGGAAACAGCTTTGCGGTGGCAAGGTTGACCGACTTGTCGGTTGCCTGCGCCGACAGGACGACCGCCACGAGGAGTTCGAATGGCGACTTGTAGTCGAGCTCGGAGCGGGGCGAGGGATTCTGAGCGCGCAGCCGGCTGAAGATTTCGTGGCGCTTGGCCGCGTTCATTGCGTGCTCCCGGGCTTTGCGGCCCGGCGGGCGCGCACCCGTTCGATTGCCGCGATTACCGTACTTCGCCGCTCGCCCGGGGCCGCAGGCGCAATCGCAGCCTGCGCAAGCTGCCGTGCCCTGCGGTTCCGCGCCCGGCGCTTCGCCGCAGCCGCGTCCGCCGCCGTCCATTGCCGCTGTGACGGCACGACCTGGATGCAATCGACCGGGCAGGGCGGGATGCAGAGATCGCACCCGATGCAGTACTTTTCCACCACGGTGTGCATCAGCGAGCGCGCCCCGACGATGGCGTCGACAGGGCAGGCGGCAATGCAAAGCGTGCAGCCGATGCAGCGGTCCTCGTCGATTTCGACGACCGTGCTTCGCTTCATCGATTGCGCGCTGCTTCGGCGCACTCGGCGACCAGCGCCGGGCCGCGATAGACGAGGCCGGTGTAGAGCTGGACGAGCGAGGCACCGGCGGCGAATTTCTCCTTGGCATCCGCGCCGCGGACGATCCCGCCGGCGCCGATCAGCGGGACCTCGCCCGCCAGCGCCTTGGCAAGCGCGGCGAGCACGGCAGTTGCGCGGGCGCGGATGGGCGCGCCCGAGAGGCCGCCTTGCTCGGTCGCGTGCGGGAGGCCTTCGACCCCTTCGCGCGACGTGGAGGTGTTGGTTGCGATCACTGCATCGATCCTATGCGTCCGGACGGCAGCGGCAATGTCCGCGATCTGCGTCTGGTCGAGATCGGGCGCGACCTTGAGCGCGAGCGGAATTTGCTTTCCGTGCCGCTGCGCCAGCCGTCCGCGGGTCGCTGCAATTCGCCCGAGCAGTGCGTCGAGTTCGGACTTCTCCTGCAGGCCCCGCAAGCCCTTGGTGTTCGGGGACGAGATGTTGATGGTGACGTAGGTCGCCGCCGTGTACACCTTCTCGAGGCAATTCTCGTAGTCATCGGCGGCTTTCTCGAGCGGCGTATCGAAATTCTTGCCGATGTTGATCCCGAGCACGCCGCGCCACTTGGTCCGCGCGACGTTGGAAAGGAACGCGTCGACGCCCACGTTGTTGAAACCGAAACGGTTGATCAGCGCGTTCGCCTGCGGCAGGCGAAAGAGCCGCGGCTGTGGATTGCCCGGCTGCGGCCGCGGCGTGACCGTGCCGACCTCGATGAAGCCGAACCCGAGAGCGGCAAGCGCATCGATGTGCTCGGCATTCTTGTCGAGGCCGGCCGCGAGCCCGACCGGGTTCGGGAAGGCGATGCCCATCACCCGCACAGGGTCGGCCGGCACCGCCCGGGCGGCGAGGCCGGCAAACCAGTCGGCGCTCCTCAGCGTGAATCGATGGGCGGTTTCGGGGTCGAGGGAAAAGAGGAAGGGGCGCAGGAGGCGGTAGAGCATGCCGCCATTTTACCGCCACCGCCCGGCGCACCGAGAATGTATCGGTACCAGTACGCCAATTGCCCGCAAACCCGCGCCGGCAGCCCTTCTTTGAAAACGAATGTTCGACTTTTCGGCGGCGCTCAGGCGGTGTCGTCAGCGTCCAGCCGGCGCCAGAGGCCGCCGACGAATCCCTCGATCGGCAGGAAGCGCGACTTGTAAGCCATTTTCGGGCTCTCACGGATCCAGTAGCCCAGGTACAGGTAGGGCAGGCCGAGCGCCCTGCAGGTCTCGATCTGGGCGAGGATGTTGTAGGTCCCGAAGCTTGCGCCGCGCCGGTCGGGTTCGAAGAAGGTGTAGACCGACGAAAGCCCGTCGGGCAGGAAGTCGACGATCGACACCATTACGAGCTGGCCCTGGTCGCGAAATTCGACGAGGCGGGTGTCGACGCGGCTCTGCAGCAGGAAGTGCGAATACTGGTCGCGGCTGTCGTTGTCCATGCCGCCGCCTGAGTGGCGCTTGGACTGGTAGCGCAGGTAGAGCGCGTAGTGCTCCAGCCGAAACTTGAGCGGCTGGGTCTGCGACGTGAGACCGGCATGCAGCTTCCACGCGCGCTTCTGCGCGCGCGACGGCGCGAATTCGGCCACCGGGATGCGCACCGGCACGCACGCGCGGCAACTGTCGCAGTGGGGCCGGTAGGTGAAGATGCCGCTGCGGCGGAAGCCCGCCCTGACCAGGTCGCCATAGAGGTCGGTGTTGATCAGGTGCGAGGGCGTGGCCACCTGCGAGCGGGCCATGCGGTCGGGCAGGTAGCTGCACGGGTACGGCGCGGTGACGTAGAACTGCAGTACTGCGTGCGGCAGGTCGTTCAGTCGTGACATTGGGCCTCGTCCAGCCGCCTTGTGCCCGCATAATCCCAGCGCCCCGGCGGCTCGGCGTAGTTTACCAATGCCCGGACCGTGCGCACAAAGTCCGCGCGCTTTATTTCCCGGGCGCCGAGCGAGGCCAGGTGGCTGGTGTTCATCTGGCAGTCGACCATCGGGAAGCCGCGGGCGCGCAACTCGCCCACCAGGGCCGCAAGCGCCACCTTGGAGGCATCGGTTGCCCGCGAGAACATCGACTCGCCGAAGAACATGCGGCCGATGGCCACCCCGTACAGGCCGCCGACCAGAATTTCGCGATGCCATGTCTCGAAACTGTGCGCGTACCCAAGCTGGTGCAGGCGGTGGTAGGCGGCGCGCATTTCGCTGCCCAGCCAGGTGCCGGGCTGGTCGCGGCGGGGCCCGGCGCAGCCTTCCAGGACCTTCGCGAAGGCGGTGTCGATGCGCACTTCGTACCCGCGGTTCCGGATGCTCTTGGCGAGCGAACGGGTCACCTTGAGTTCGGCGGTGAACAGCACCATGCGCGGGTCCGGCGACCACCAGAGGAGCGGGTCGCCATCGGAAAACCATGGGAAGATGCCGTTGCGGTAGGCGGCGAGCAGCCGGTCGATCGACAGGTCGGCGCCGGCAGCGAGCAGGCCGTTCGGCTGCCGGAGCGCCTTCGCGACGTCGGGAAACGGGGTATTCCGGTCAAGCCAGGGGATCATGGCCGTCTCCGGCGGTCGGTCTCAGCAGCGCACCTGCTGGCGGCAGTAGCTGTCGAGTTCAGTGACCACGGCCGTGCCGGCGACCGGCTGGCGGACCATGCCGTTGTTCTCCATTGCAAGCTTGAATTCGTACTTGGCGAAGAACTGGTTGAACATCTCCCCGCCGAGCGTCCCGACCGCCGAGAGCTCATCGGTCGTCGCGTCGTATTCGAGCAGGATGGCGGCCAGGGGCTGCGGCGCCGGGCCGGCGACCACCCGCCCTCCGGCGGCCGGGTCGTACTGGCTGTGCTCGGCGCAGCAATGGATGACTTGCGCGTGCTTGTTGCTTGCGCTGGCTTCAGCCCGGTAGCTGATGAAGCTGATCTGCCTGGTCGGGTAGGCCAATTGGTGGGCACAGATCGCGGAATAAGCAACGACCGAGCCGGTGCGCCCGACGCCGCCGTTCCATTCGTAGCTTTGGTTGCCGGCCGTCTTCAGCGTGGCCTTGGCGCGCGCCGGCTTGCCGAGGTTGATCAGGAAGCACGGCGTGGTCGCATACGGATAGTGGAAGATCAGGTTCTTCTGGGCGGGCAGGCTGGAAGCGAGCAAGGGCTTGCCGCCGGCGTCGACCAGCGTGGTCCGCGAGTAGAAATGTAAGGCCGGATTCTGTGCGGCCAGGCCAGCCGGGAGGCCGGTGGCTGCGACCCCCGAGGCGCACAGGCGGATGAAGTCGCGCCGCTGCACGGTTTACCAGACTCCCGGATGGCGCTCGGCGGATTCCAGGATTGCGTCAAACACGTCGTAGGACGAAGGCTCGGGCACTGCGAACCTGCGCAGCAGCAAAGTGGCCCGGGCTTGCGCGAGTTCATCCGCGTGCTCCACCGCCAAGAACGCATTGCGCAGCCGCCCGACCGTGTCCGGATCGAGCGCGGCAGTCGCGATCAACGGCGGCATGGGTGCCGCGTGGGTCATCGCGATGATGCGCACATTGGCTGCAAAGGCGGGGTCATTGTGGCGGATCAGGTCGAACACGTAGCCATCGAGAGGTCCGACGTCGATGCGTCGCTCGGTCAGCGCCTGGATGATGCCGCGGGCATTGACCAACTCGCCGACGACCTTGGCATACAGCGGCTTGCCGTCCTTGCGGTAAGGCAGCAGGTGGCGGCGCAGCGCGACGCAGCCGGACATCGAGTCGGTCAGCGTATAGCCGACCACGTGCCCGAAGGTGTCCTCGATCTTGCTGAAAGGTGAATCGGCGCGAACCGCGATATCCGAGAAATAGACCGCGCGATTGGCATAGCGCTCGGGCGACGGGACTGGCGCGGCGAGCAGGATCGGTCGCGGCTTGCGGCGCGAATAGGGCAGGCCGCACATCATCGCGCACCCGAGATCGCTGCGCGACCAAAGGTCGGCGAGCGTCGCCGGAGGATCCTGGTCGACGAACTCCATGTGCACATTGGCGCGTTCGAGAACCCAGTCGAGCAGTTCACGCCACGCCGCCCTGGCGGCCGGGGCGACCGAGTACATCCTTGCGTTGACAATCATGTGCCGCTTGCCGATGGGCCTGGAAACGTGATCGAACTCAGTTGTCCAGTTTGACGCCGGACTTGCGGATTGCATCGCCCCAGCGCGCGTTTTCGGCGCGCAGGCGTTGCGCGAACTCCTCGGGCGTCCCACCGACCGGGTCGGCGCCGAGTGCCGAGAGCTTGTCCCGGACCTCCGGCAACTGCAGGGATTTGGTGGCGTCGGCAGCGACTTTGTGGACGATTTCCGACGGCGTTCCTGCGGGGGCGAACAGGGCGTACCAGGCCTTGGCCTCGAACCCCGGATAGCCTTGTTCGGCGATTGTCGGCACGTCGGGCGCAGCCGGGTGGCGCTGCAGGCTCGCGACCCCGATGGCCTTGAGCTTGCCCTGCCTGATGTTCGGCAACGCCGAGGACATCTGGCTGAAGAACATCGTGACCTGTCCGCCCAGGACGTCGTTGAGGGCGGGCCCGGTGCCCTTGTAGGCCACGTGGAGCATGTCGATGCCGGTCGCCGCCTTGAGCATTTCGCCGGCGATGTGCGGCGAGCTGCCGAGTCCCGGCGATGCAAAGCTCAGCTTGCCCGGATTGGCTTTCGACAACGCGATGAGTTCCTTCACGTTGTTCGCCGTTACCGACGCGCCGACGACGAGGACATTCTGCACCGTGGCCAGCATCGTGACCGGCACGAAGTCCCGGGCGATGTCATAGGGCAGCCTGGACTTGAGGTTAGGCAGCAGCACCGCATTGCCGACCGGTACGGTCACCAGCGTGTAGCCGTCGGCTGGGGATTTGGCGGCGAATTCCATCCCGATCAGCCCGTCGGCACCGGGCTTCGCCTCGACGATGACCGGCTGGCCCCACGCCGATTGGAGCTTGTCGCCGACCGCGCGTGAAAGCAGGTCCGAAGGGCCGCCGGCCGCGAAGCAATTGATGATGCGCACAGGCTTCGACGGCCACTGCTGCGCATGGGCCGGCTGCCCGGCGAGGGTCGCTGCACAAAGGGCCAGGGCTGCGAAAAGCTTCATTCGATATCTCCAGATTTTTCCGGCCATCCCTGCCTGCCGGAGCGTAACGAGAAATGCACGCAATCAACATACCAGAAAGCGTGTTGAGAACGGACAGACTGGGAAACCCGGATTCCCCCGTACCCCCCTCCTAGCGGTAACGCAGCCGCTGGCCGATGCCGAGGCGCTTCGCCTTCTCGAGCATGGCAGCGCCGAGTGCGATGTCCGACAGGGGCAGGCCGCGGTGCCAGAACAGGATGGTCTCCTTGTCGCTCTCGCGCCCCGGCTTCATCCCGGCGACTATCTGCCCGAGTTCCGCGTGCAGGGTTTCTTCCGACAGCTTTCCGGCGTCGACGTGGGCCCGCAACGCACCGAAAGGTCCGGAGCGCGCCTGCCCCCAGTCGTCCATCACAAGCTTGTCCATGATGTCGGTGAGGGACAGTTCGATTGCGCTCATCGTGCCGTAAGGCATCACCAGCGCGCCCTTCCTGATCCACGCAGTTTTCAGCATGGGCGCCGGCTTGGTCAGTCGCGACGCCTCGACCACGATGTCGGCGCCGCGCACGCAGGACTCCCAGTCGGTGGTCACGACGATCTTGCGCCCGAGGTCCTTCTCGAGTTGCGCGCCGAACGCGTTGCGGCTCTCCGGCCGGCGCGAGTGCACGCGGATTTCCTTCAGGTCGAAGAGATGATTCAGCAGTCGCACGTTCCAGTAGGCAGTGCCGCGCGCCCCCACGTGCCCGAGCACGCGGCTGCCCTTCCGCGCGAGGTACTTGGCGCCAAGCGCCGTGACCGCGCCCGTGCGCATGTCGGTGATCACCGAGGCGTCTATCATCGCGATCGGCGATCCGTTCTTCGGGTCCGCGAGATAGAGCATCGCCAGTTCGGAGGGCAAGCCGGACTTGTAGTTTTCGTAGAAGTCGCCGACCACCTTGACCCCGGCCATGCCCAGCGGCCGGATGTAGCCGCGCAGCACGTTGAAATGCCCGGGATAGGTCCTGTCCGGCACCAGGTGCATGCGCGGCTCGATCACCGTCTGGCCCAGTCCCTGGGCGCGAAGGCCCTCCTCGACGGCATCGAGGATCTCCTGGTCGGTC
The DNA here is from genome assembly GCA_964599095.1 of uncultured Bordetella sp. GTDB lineage: Bacteria > Pseudomonadota > Gammaproteobacteria > Burkholderiales > SG8-39 > SZAS-79. Next base: position 14,595 of record CAZREB010000028.1, on the reverse strand, counting down.
ATTGCGAGCGCTTCGATGTCCGGCGCGTTCAGGTAGTGCAGGTGGATCTGGCTCATCGGGTCGTCGAATTTCGCTCTGCGCGATGCGCGGGCAGGACAGTCAAGTTAGCATCCCGGCTCCTGCCCGTCCACGTCCGGAGCGAACATGCAAAACCGTACCATCAACGTGCGCCTCCTGAGCCGGGCGCAGGTCGAAGCGCTCAGCCCGGGACCCGACGACCTCATCGAAGTCGTCGCTTCGGGGCTGGCCGCGCATGGCCGAAAGGAGGTGGTGCAGCCGCCCAAGGGGCACCTGCACCTCGACCACGTGATGAACGGCCACTTCAACATCCTGTCTGCCTGGGTCGGGCCGATCAAGCGAGCCGGCATCAAGGTGATCGGGGACTACGTCGACAACTGGCGTCACGGGTTGCCTTCCGAGGTCGGCATGCTCACGCTTTACGACCCGGCGATCGGGGTTCCCGTGTGCATCATGGACGCCACCAGCCTCACCTGGCGGCGGACCGGCGCGGTCACTTGCGCGGGGGCGGTTCACCTTGCGCCTAAGGATTCGACCGTCGTGGCGCACATCGGCGCGCGCGGGACCGCCTTCGCCAACCTCCAGCTCCTCTCGCGCAAGTTCAAGCTGCGCGAGATCCGCATCAACAGCGCACGGCCGGAATCGCGCGAGCGGCTCGCCGCACGGGTCGAGGAGGAGCTCGGAATCCGCGCGCGAACTTATGCGAGCGCCGCCGAGGCGATCGACGGTGCGGACATCGTGATCGAGGCCACCCGGCTGGAGAAGCCCGAGGTCCTGATCCCGAATTACGCGGTCAAGCGCGGCGCCCTCGTGGTGACCTACGGCTGGATGATGGCGCTCGACCCGCAGGTCGTCACCGGTGCTTCGAAGGTCGTGGTCGACGACTGGGCGCAGTGCAAGGTCGGCGGGGCGCTGCACCCGATGATCCTGGACGGCCGCTTGAACGAGCGCAATGTGCATGCCGAGATCGGCCAGATCGTCGCCGGGCTCAAGCCGGGGCGCGAAGCCGGCGACGGCACGATCGTGTTCTGGCACCGCGGCTTCGCGGTCAGCGACGTGGTGCTCGGGAACTGGATCTTCGAGCGCGCGGAAAAGGAGGGCGCAGGGACGCTGTTTCCGCTGCTGGAAGCCGGGGAAGAGTAATCCCCGGGGGAGGTCAGGTGCTCTGGGTCGCCGGCCCCTTGGGGCCGACATCTTCGCCCCAGCGCTTTACCGTACCGGAGTCGATGCCGAACAAGTCGAGCGCCCGGCCGACCGAGTGGTTGACGATGTCGTCGATCGTCTTGGGCCGGGTGTAGAACGCCGGCACCGGCGGCATGACGATCGCGCCCATCTCGGTGACCGCCGTCATGCTGCGCAGGTGGCCGAGATGGTTCGGCGTTTCGCGCACCATCAGCACCAGGCGCCGCCTTTCCTTCAGCACGACGTCGGCCGCGCGCGACAGCAGGCTGCCGGTCACGCCGCTCGCGATCTCCGACAGGCTGCGGATCGAGCAAGGTGCCACCAGCATGCCGAGCGTCTTGAAAGACCCGGAGGAGATTGCGGCGCCGATGTCCTCGTTGCGGTAGACGACGCTCGCGAGCGCCTCGATCTCGCGCACCTTGAACTCGGTTTCGTAAGCAAGCGTGACCTGTGCCGAGCGGCTCATCACGAGATGGGTCTCGACCCTGAGCTTCTTCAGCATCTCGAGGGCGCGGATCGCGTAGATCGTCCCCGAGGCGCCGGTAATGCCGATGATGAGGCGCGGCTCGCCCATGGCCGTCAGCCCCGCACCTTGCGGATCAGCGCACGGGCGCGCTCGATCGCGTCGGCCGGCAGCGTGTGGCGCTGCGAGAAATCCGGCCGCGGCTTGGTCGCATCGATGATCATCTTTGCGGTCTTGCCATTGTCGTTCGACGGGTCGAGGATCGCGCCGAACGCGTTGCGGATCACGTCGATGTCGTCATCGGCCTGCATGCGGGTGGCCATGGCCCAGAAGACGTCCTGGTCGTCGAAGACATCGACATCCTCGTCGACGATGATCACGAGCTTGAGGCTGATGTCCTCGGCAAAGGCGATCATCGCCGCGTTCTTCTGCTGGCCGGCGACCGGGTTCTTCATCGCGATCACCGCGTGGAACCGGCAGGTGCCCGACTTCGGGTACGACACTCTGGTCACGTTCGAAAAGGTCCCGCGCAGCGCCCGCAGCAGGCGCGCTTCCTGCGGGACCGCGAGCATGCTGCAGTGCTCGTCCGACATCCCGCCGACCACGTCCTGGTAGATCGCGTTCTTGCGGTGCGTGATGGCCGTGATTTCGATCACGTTCTCGGTCGAGCGCTCCGAGTGATAACCGGTGAATTCGGCGAACGGGCCCTCGGGCTCGCGCACGCCGGGCAGGATATGGCCCTCCAGCACGATCTCGCCCTCGGCCGGCACTTCGATCGGGACCGTCACGCACTTCGAAATATCGAGCGGCCGTCCCGCGAGTCCGCCGGCGACCGAGTACTCGTCGATGCTCATCGACCCTTTCCAGAGGCCTGCGAACGTCATCAGCGGGTGACCGCCGATGACCACAGCAATCGGGATCTCCTTGCCGAGCTGCTCTGCGCGGCGCACGTAGTCCCACAGGTGGCGGCGGCTGTGCAGGCTGGTCCCCAGGCGCGTCTTGCCCTTGACCTGCATGCGATGGTGGCTGGCATTGCGTACGCCGGTTTCCGGGTCCTTGGCGATGATGATGCCGTTGGTGATGTAGCGTCCGCCGTCGCGCTCGAAGTGCTTCTTGATCGGGATGCGCCCGAGATCGACGTCGGTGCCCTTGTAGACGACCTCCTGCACCGGCCCCTTGTCGTGCAGCTTGGGCTCGAGCGAGCGGTCCCCGCGCAGCGCCCATTCCTCGATCAGCCGGTCCTCCGGGACGCCGAGCGCCATGGAATAGCGGCCGCGTGTCGCAAAGACGTTGGTTACCACCGGAAAAGCGGAATCCGCAACGTTCTCGAACCACAGCACCGGCGCCTGCCAGGCGCGGCCCCGCTCGAGTTCGAGCGCGATCGCAGTGGCGTCATAGTCGAGGTTGATCCGGTCCTTGAAGCGCAGGATGTCGCCCGGGTTGCCGCGTTCGACCTGGGCGAGGAATGCGCGAAGGTTCAGGGAATCGTCGGATGCGGCCATGAGGACTCTGGATGGTGAGGGAGCAGAAGTCTAGCAAGCGCTTGCAGCGCGCACTAGGCGAGTGCATGTTTTGTTTCGAATCCGGTTACGCACTATATTGCGGCATGCCGGGAGGACACCGGCAGGCGACAAGAACCATCATTCTCTCGGGGGAGGACCCGCATGGAGACGCTCAAAAGCGGATCGGACGCACTTTTCGTGTTGCTCGGCGCAATCATGGTCCTGGCGATGCACGCCGGGTTCGCGTTCCTTGAACTCGGGACGGTGCGCTCGAAAAACCAGGTCAACGCGCTGGTGAAGATCCTCTCGGATTTCGCGGTCTCCACCGTGGCGTACTTTTGCGTCGGCTACGGTATTGCCTACGGGGTGAGCTTCTTCGTCGGCGCGGAGGAGCTTGCCCAGCGCAACGGCTACGAGCTGGTGAAGTTCTTCTTCCTGCTGACGTTCGCCGCGGCAATCCCCGCCATCGTTTCAGGCGGCATCGCCGAGCGCGCGAAATTCCATCCCCAGCTCGCCGCCTCGATGCTGCTGGTGGCCTTCGTCTACCCGTTCTTCGAAGGCATCGCCTGGAACCAGCACTTTGGCGTGCAGGCGTGGCTCAAGGGGACGTTCGGGGCGGAGTTCCACGATTTTGCCGGCTCGATCGTGGTGCATGCGGTCGGGGGATGGATCGGCCTGGTTGCAGTCGTGCTGCTTGGCGCGCGACGCGGCCGCTACCTCAAGGACGGGACTACTGCCGCTGCGCATCCGCCTTCGTCCATTCCGTTCCTCGCCCTCGGCGCGTGGATCCTTTCGGTGGGCTGGTTCGGGTTCAACGTGATGTCCGCCCAGGAGATCGGCAAGCTCTCGGGACTGGTGGCCGTGAATTCGCTGATGGCGATGGTCGGGGGCACGATCGCCGCGCTGGTCGCCGGACGGAACGACCCGGGATTCGTCCACAACGGTCCCCTGGCCGGGCTGGTTGCGGTCTGTGCCGGATCCGACGTGATGCACCCGGCCGGCTCGTTCGCAGTCGGCGCCGTCGCCGGAGCCCTTTTCGTCTACATGTTCACGCTGACGCAGAACCGCTGGAAGATCGACGACGTGCTCGGCGTCTGGCCGCTCCATGGCCTGTGCGGTGCGTGGGGCGGGGTCGCCTGCGGCATCTTCGGCACGAAGGCCCTCGGCGGTCTGGGCGGCGTGGCGTTCATGCCGCAGCTCATCGGCACGCTCATCGGCATCGCGGTGGCCGTCGCCGGTGCGCTGCTCGTGTATGGCGGGCTCAAGGCGATGTTCGGGCTGCGCCTTGACGAGGAAGAGGAGTTCAACGGCGCGGACCTTTCGATCCACAAGATCTCGGCGCAATCCGAGCGGAGCTAGCGCGGCGGGACGATGTCCCCGGCGTGAAAGCCGAAGGTGCCGAGCTTCCTGTCCTCGAACCAGTGCTTCAGGGTCTGGCCGACAGTGCGAAACGCAATCTCCTTCCACGGGATGGCGGCCTCCTCGAACAGGGCGACCTCGAGGCTTTCCTCGCCCGGCGCGAACGAGAGATCGACGAGCCTCGCGCGATAGAAAAGGTGCACCTGGTTCACATGCGGGACCGACAGCATCGTGAACGGCTCGCCGAGTTCCACGCGCGCGCCGGCCTCCTCGAGGGTTTCGCGCAACGCACCTTCGCCCGCGGTCTCCTCGTTCTCCATGAAGCCCGCGGGCAGCGTCCAGTACCCATAGCGCGGCTCGATCGCGCGCCGGCACAGCAGGACGCGGTCTTCCCAGACCGGCACGCAGCCGACGACGAGCTTCGGGTTCTGGTAATGGATCTCGCCGCAGTTGTCGCACACGTAGCGCGGCTTGGAATCGCCGGGCGGCATGCGATGCGCGACCGGCGCGGCGCAGTTCGAGCAGAACTTCAATACGGGACTTGGCATGGCCGTGATGATACCTGCCGGAATCACCGCGGGTCCGGTTTATCCACACGTCCAGTGCGCCGCACGTGCGGTGCTATCATTCGAGGGCGATGAGACCGACCGTCGACCGCTACGAAGAACTCCATTCGGCCTTCCGCTGGCAGGTGCCGGCCCGCTTCAACATGGGCCGGGACTGCTGCGGGCAGTGGGCTCCGGACCGCAACCGCTTCGCACTCTACTGGGAAGACGAGTCGGGCGCGACGGCCGCTTATACTTTCTGGGATATCCAGCAGCAGGCGAACCGGCTCTCCAATGCGCTTGCCGCGCTCGGCGTGAAGAAGGGCGACCGGGTTGCGCTGGTACTGCCCCAGCGGCCCGAAATGGCGATCGCTTACGTCGCGATTTTCCAGATGGGGGCGATTGCTCTGCCGTTGTCGCACCTCTTCGGGCCGGATGCGCTCGAGTACCGGCTGCAGAACAGCGAGGCCAGCATCGCGATCGTCGAACCGACGACGCTCCCGAACCTTTGGGCCGTGAAGGACAATTTGCCACTGCTGCGCCATGTGATCGGCGCAGGCGGGGCGCGCGAGGCCGGCGTGCACGAATGGGAACCGCTTCTGGGCAACGCCAGCCCGCGCTTCGAGTGCACCGACACCGGTTCCGAAGACCCGGCGCTCATCATCTACACCAGCGGCACGACCGGCGCGCCCAAGGGGGCGCTCGAGCCGCATCGCTCGCTCCTCGGCAACCTGCCGGGATTCGTCCATTCGCACGACTTCTATCCGCAACCCGGCGACATGTTCTGGACGCCGGCCGACTGGGCCTGGGCGGGAGGGCTGCTCGACGGCCTGCTCCCGGCGTGGCACTTCGGCACGCCCATTCTCGGCTATCGCGGACGCTTCGACGCCGAGAAAGCCTATTACCTGCTCGAGAAATACGGCATCCGGAACACCTTCCTCTTTCCCACCGCGCTCAAGCTGATGATGAAGGCGGTGCCGGAGCCGAGGAAGCGCTTCGACCTGAACCTGCGCTCGATCATGAGCGCCGGCGAGTCGGTGGGCGTCACCGTGATCGAATGGGCGCGCGAGCAGCTTGGCGTCACGATCAACGAAATGTTCGGGCAGACCGAGATCAACTACGTGGTCGGCAATTGTCAGGCGGCATGGCCGGTGAAACCAGGCTCGATCGGTCGCCCCTACCCCGGCCACCGGGTGGCGATCATCGACGAAGCGGGCAACGAGAGGCCGCGTGGCGAGCTGGGCGAGATCGCGGTGAACCGCGCGTGCAACGGCCTGCCCGACGCGGTGTTCTTCCTCGAATACTGGAAGAATCCGCAGGCGACGAAGGACAAGTTCATCGGCGACTGGGGATGCACAGGCGACCAGGGGCGAATGGATGAGGACGGGTACATCTGGTACCAGGGAAGGTCGGATGACGTGATCAAGAGCTCGGGTTATCGCATCGGGCCGGCGGAGATCGAAAGTTGCCTCGTGAAGCACCCGGCGGTGCAGAATGCAGCCGTCATTGGCAAGCCCGATGCCGCGCGCGGCGCGATCGTCAAGGCGTTCATCGTGCTGCAGCCCGGCAACAGCCCGACCGCGGCCCTCGAGGAAGAGATCCGCCAGCACGTGCGCGGGCGGCTCGCCCCGTACGAATACCCGCGCGAGATCGAGTTCATCGCCGAACTGCCGATGACCACCACCGGCAAGGTGCAGCGCAAGGTGCTGCGCCAGCGTGAAGAGCAGGCGAGCCCGGGGGCGGCATGAACCGCTTTCAGAAGATCGTGCTTTTCGGCGCGATCGCCGACCTCTGCGTGGTCTTTCTCTTCCCGCCGTACGACCTGGTGGGGCTGGGACGGGGCGCGCCGATGTTCGATGCGTTCTACCCGGTGTTCGCCGTACCGCCGAACCGCGTGCTCAGCGGGGATGTGCTCTACCTGGTGGTCTTCGGCGTGCTGGTCAATTGCGCGCTTGCCTGGCTGCTTCTCTCCGGCTCGAAGCAGGTCCCCGGGGAACCCCGGGTGAGCGAGCAGGTCGTGGTCGTCCTCCTCGGGATTGCCAACCTTGTCGTCGTGTTGCTGTTCCCGCCGATGGAGGCTTTCCCGTTTGCCCAGCGGATCACCGTAGGCACCTTCGACGGGTTCTATTTCGCGTTCGGCGACAAGTCGCGGCGCTCGATCTTCGTGCCGCTGCTCTACATGGAAGTCCTGTTCGTGCTCACGAACGCCTGCGCGTACTGGCTTGCGATGAGCATCGCAAGACGCACGGCGCCGGCCGAAGCCGGGCCCTTCACGATGCTCACCGAGGCCGAGAGTCTGCGCGAGCGCGCAGAGCAGAAGCTGGCGGGCGGGGCGCTTTTTCAGCGCGGGCCCGAGCGTCGCGCACGGCCGATCGTGCCCTACAAGGGACCGGAGCGGCGCAGGCGCGGGGAACGCCGAGGGGTCGCTGCGCCTTAGCTGTGACCTTGCCGCCGTCCTCGGCGGGGCATTTTTCACAACATTTAATTCCGGAGATTGGCTACCTGATTGGCTCCGGGGGCAGTTTTCTTTCCGGTTGTGGAAAACCTATCGGGGCGAAGCGACGATCCCGCGTTCGAACAGGCCGGCGATCTCCGCGGCCGAATAGCCGGCGCCGGCCAGCACTTCGCGCGCATTTTCCGAAACGAGCGGCGGGTCCGAGCGCTTGCCCAGCCGCTCGCCGTCCAGCTCGAGCGGCAGCGTCGGGACCTTGATCGATTTCCCCGGGCCGACGCGCATTTCGACCAGGCCGCCCGAGGCGTTCAGGTGCGGGTCGTCGAACAGGTCCCAGGGCTTCGAGATCGGTGCGTACGGCAGGCCGATCGCCTCCAGTTTGCTTTCAAGCGCTTCGCGTTCCCAGTTCTTGAACACCTGGCCGATGCGCGGGATCAACCAGTGCCGGTTCTTCACCCGCTGCCCGTTGGTGCGGATTTCCGGGTTGGAGGCGAGGTCGTCCTGCCCGAATTCGCGGCAGAACACCTCCCACTGGGTGTCGGTCACGACGCCGACGAAAAGCCGTGCATCGCCCTTGCCGGTCGCCTTGGTCTCGAAGATGTCATACACGCCCCACGCGGGTTTCTTGACCGACATCGGCGGCGGCGCCTCGCCGGTGATCGCGTATTGCGCCATGTGCTGCGAGACGAGGAAGGCGGTGTTCTCGAACAGCGCGCTCTTTACCAGCTTGCCGCGCCCGGTGCTTTCGCGCTCGCGCAGCGCGGCGAGGATGCCGATGGCGGCGAACATGCCGCCCATGATGTCGTTGACCGACGAGCCGACCCGCAACGGGCGCTCGGGCAGGCCGGTCATGTAGGCGAGGCCGCCCATCATCTGCACGACTTCGTCCAGCGCCGGACGATGCTCGTAGGGCCCGCTCAGGAATCCCTTCAGCGTGCAGTAGACCAGTCGCGGATTGCGCTTCGAAAGGGCTTCGTAGCCGAGGCCCAGCTTGTCGAGCGCGCCCGGTCGGAAATTCTCGGTCAGTGCATCGGCCGCGTCGACCAGACGGAGGACGACTTGCATGCCCTCCGGGTTCTTGAGGTCGAGGGCGATGCTTTTCTTGTTGCGGTTGAAGATCGGGTAGAAGCCGGCCCCGGCGCCGTGCAGGCGACGGGTGTTGTCGCCTTCCAGCGGCTCGATCTTGAGGACTTCCGCGCCCAGGTCCGCAAGCACGAGCCCGCAACTGGGGCCCATGACCATGTGCGCGAATTCGACTACACGGATCCCCTGCAGCGGGAGTTGCGCCATCTAGGAAAGGGGGCCCTGGGAAACCAGGGGGCCCCTGCGGAAGCCCTTCGGCAGGCCGGCGCCGGCAAAGTGGCCGTAGACCGGCTCTTCGGGGATGCCATTGACCAGGATCTCGCGCGCCCGCAGCAACGCATCGAAGTCGATGCCTGTGTTGAGCCCCATGCTTTCGAACATGAACACGAGGTCTTCGGTGACGACGTTGCCGCTCGCGCCCGGCGCGAACGGGCAGCCGCCCAGGCCGCCCATCGAGGAATCGAAGGCGCGTGCGCCCTCTTCGTAGGCGGCCAGCGCATTGGCAAGGCCGAGCCCGCGAGTGTTGTGCAGGTGAACGCCGTCGAGCTTGTCGCCGATCGCATCGCGCACCTTGCGAAAAATGCGCCGCATCTGCGCAGGGTTCGCGTAACCCACGGTGTCGGCGAGCGCGACGCAGTCCACGCCGGCGTCGACCAGCAGTTTCGCAATGCGCACGACTTCGCCTTCGGGCACTTCGCCCTGCAGGGTGCAGCCGAAGGCGGTGGCCACGGCGCCTTCGATTTCGGGGCGCCGTTCGGCCGGCATTGCGGCACGAAGGTCGCAGCACTCCTTCACCTGCGCGACCATTTCATCCGGCGTCATGCGCACATTGGACACGCTGTGCATGTGGCTTGCCGACACCGGGAACCCGATCTTGTGGGCGCCGGCCTCGACCGCCCGCTGGAAGCCTTTGATGTTCGGTGCTAGCGCCACGACTTTCAGGCCGGGTATCGTGCGGGCATGGACGACGATCTCGCCGGTGTCTGCCATCGCCGGGATCAGCTTCGGCGGCACGAACGAGCCGACTTCGATTTCCTTCAGGCCGGCGGCTGCAAGCGCGCTGATCCACGCCTTCTTGGCCGGCGTGGGCATCAGGTGGTGGGCGTTCTGCAGGCCGTCGCGCGGGCCTACTTCGCAGATGTGTACATCGACAGCGGACATGGCCGGCTCCTCGGGGAAGGATGAATTCTAGCGCGCAGCCAACGGCACGGGCAGGGCAAGCCGCCTCTCGAAGCGTCCGGCGATGAATCCGGCACAAGCGGCAAGCGCGGCAAAGGCAACCAGGACGCCCAGCGACGCCGACCAGCCGCCCACGCCTTGCGCGGCGAGCGCAACGAGAAGGGGGCCGAAGAACTGGCCAAGCTGCGCGCCCTGCATGATCATCCCCTGCGTAGTGCCGATGTGCTGGGGGCTGGGCGCATGCACCGGGCCGCCGGCCAGCACGGCGGCCGGTATGAAGCCGGCAACGAGCGAGAACAGCAGCACGCTTGCCAGGCGCAGCGCATCGGGCAGCGCGGCCGAAAGCGCGCACGCAGCGGTGAGCGCCATGGCGGCGCTCGCCAGCGCGATTACGTGCCAGCGCGCCATCCCGCGCTTCAGCACCCATCCGCCGGAAAGGTTGCCCGGAACGTTCATCGCAACGTACAGGGCCGTCAGCAGCGAAGCGTTGACGGGGCTCGCACCACGCTCGCCGACCAGGAAAGTGGGGAGCCAGATCATCAGCGAGGTCCACTGGCCGACGTAGAAAAAGAACACGACGCACAGCCCGAGGCTCCCCGGCCGGGCGACCGATTCGACAACGAGCCGCATGGAGGCGATGCCCCCGCCGAAGCTCGGCGCGGGGACCATGCGGGCCAGCAGCACGGCGACGAGGGCTGTATAGATGGCGATCCCGAGCCACAAGCTCCTCCAGCCGAACGTCGCCAGCGCAAGCGGCGCGGCCGCCAGGGCCAGCGCGCCGCCGGTGGGCATGTAGGCGCTCCAGAGCGACAGCGCCACCGGCCGGTCGGCCGGCCTGGTCACGCCAGCCAGGAGCGGCACGCCCGCAACGGTGAAGAGCATGAAGCCGACGCCCTCGAAGAACCGCGACAGGAGAAGGTGCGCATAGTCCTGCACGAACATCCCGTACAGGCCGCCCGCGCACATGCAGGCAAGGCCGACCAGCGCGAATCGCTTCTGCCCGTAGCGATCGACGACTGCGCCGACGAAGACCCCGACCACGCCACCCATGGCATAGAACATCGTCGCGATGAACCCGGACTGGACGAGCGTGAGCCCGAGATCGGCGCGCAGCAGCGGCAGCGCTGGGGGCACCTTGCAGATGTGGGCGCCGGCCGCGAGCCCGGCGGCGAACACCACCCAGACGCTGGCCCAGGCGGTGCGTCGGTCACTCACCGGATTTCCGTTCGGCGCGGGCCGGGCGGCACGATTCGAGCGGCGCCCCGGCCCGCTGCGCGGCTCACGCCGCGTACACCGGCAGCTTGAATTCCCTGATCTTCTTTTCCCATTCGGCCGGGCCCGTGGTGTGCACCGATGTGCCGCTGGCATCGACGGCCACGGTGACCGGCATGTCCTGCACCTCGAATTCGTAGATCGCTTCCATGCCCAGGTCGGCAAACCCGACGACGCGCGACTTGCGGATCGCCTTGGACACGAGGTAGGCCGCGCCCCCGACGGCCATCAGGTAGGCGGCCTTGTGCTTCTTGATCGCCTCGATCGCCACCGGCCCGCGTTCGGCCTTGCCGACCATCCCGATGAGGCCGGTTTTCGCGAGCATCATCTCGGTGAACTTGTCCATGCGGGTCGACGTCGTCGGGCCGGCCGGGCCGACCACTTCGTCGCGCACCGGATCGACCGGGCCGACGTAGTAAATGACCCGGTTGGTGAATTCGGTCGGCAGCTTCTCGCCCTTTTCGAGCATGTCCTGGATGCGCTTGTGCGCGGCATCCCGGCCGGTGAGCAGCCTGCCCGAAAGCAGCAGCGTCTGGCCGGGCTTCCACGAGGCCACCTCGGCCGGCGTGAGCGTGTCGAGGTTCACGCGGGTCGCGGCAGCCGAAGCGGTCCACGCGACCTTGGGCCAGTCGTCGAGGGAAGGCGGTTCCATCATCGCCGGGCCCGAGCCGTCGAGCACGAAGTGCGCGTGACGGGTCGCCGCGCAGTTGGGGATCATCGCGATCGGTTTGTTGGCCGCGTGAGTGGGGTAGTCCAGGATCTTGACGTCGAGGACCGTGGAAAGCCCGCCGAGCCCCTGCGCGCCGATGCCGAGCGCGTTGACCTTGTCGTAGAGCTCGATGCGCATCTCCTCGAGCTTGCTCTTGGGCCCGCGCGCCTTGAGGTCGGACATGTCGATCGGGTCCATCAGCGATTCCTTGGCCATCAGCATCGCCTTTTCGGCAGTGCCGCCGACGCCGATGCCCAGCATCCCGGGCGGGCACCAGCCGGCGCCCATCGTGGGCACGGTCTTCAGCACCCAATCGACGATCGAATCCGAAGGGTTCAGCATCGCGAACTTGGACTTGGCCTCGGAGCCGCCGCCCTTGGCCGCGATGTTGACGTCGACCTTGTCGCCGGCCACCAGCTCGACGTTGATGACCGCAGGTGTGTTGTCCCCCGTGCTTTTCCTCGTGAACATCGGGTCGGCGAGCACCGAGGCGCGCAGCTTGTTGTCCGGGTGGTTGTACGCCCGCCGCACGCCTTCGTTGACCATGTCCGCCAGGTTCGTGCCAGACTCCCAGCGCACGTCCATGCCGACCTTGAGGAAGACATTGACGATGCCGGTGTCCTGGCAGAGGGGGCGATGGCCTTCGGCGCATAGGCGCGAGTTGGTGAGGATCTGCGCGATGGCGTCCTTGGCCGCGGCGGATTGCTCGCGCTCGTACGCTCGCCCGAGGGCCCGGATGTAGTCCTTCGGGTGGTAGTAGCTGATGTATTGCAGCGCGTCGGCGACGCTCTGCACCAGGTCTTCCTTCTTGATCGTCGTGGTCACGGGAGGGCCTCAGTGGGCTTGGGCAGGATGCGGGTTGGTGATGCGCTCGGTCAATGCGATCGCCAGCGCGGACAGCACGAACGTCAGGTGGATCAGGGTCTGCCAGAGCAGCACCTTTTCCTCGTAGTTCTGCGCGTTGATGAAGGTCTTGAGCAGGTGGATCGACGAAATGCCGATGATGGCGGTCGCCAGCTTGACCTTGAGCACGCCGGCATTCACATGCGAGAGCCATTCCGGCTGGTCCGGGTGGTTTTCGAGCTCCAGGCGGGACACGAACGTTTCCCATCCGCCGACGATCACCATCACCAGCAGGTTCGAGATCATGACGACATCGATCAGCCCGAGCACGATCAGCATGATCTCGGCCTCGGAGACGCCCTTGGTCGCGGTGACGCCGATCAGGTGGACCAGCTCCAGCCAGAACTGCCAGACGTAGACGCCCTGCGCGACGATCAGGCCGATGTAGAGCGGCGCCTGCAGCCAGCGGCTCATGAAGATCCAGCGCGGCAACGGCCGGAGTGCAGGGAGGGGAGCGGGATCGATCATGCGTGGGAATCCGTTGGGTTTCGGAGGTCGGCGGAGGAGGCCGAATTCTAAGCGAATTCCGTTTGATTCAACGGCCTGCGCAGGCTCGCCGCGGGCGCTTTACAAGCCATTGGATTTAATGTTTTTATCCGGCATCAACAGGCAGGCAGAGTGGAGGACGAAAAATGTCGTCGAGCATCGAGTCGGTACTGAGTGAAACGCGCGTGTTCCCGCCGCCGGAGGCGCTGGCCAGGCAGGCGAACATTTCCGGCATGGATGCGTACCGTGCCATGTGCAAGGAGGCCGAGCAGGATTTCGAGGGATTCTGGGCAAAGCTGGCCCGGGCGGAGCTGAATTGGTCGAAGCCGTTTACGAAGACGCTCGACGAGTCGAATGCGCCGTTCTTCAAGTGGTTCTGCGACGGGGAGCTCAATGCGTCCCACAACTGCCTCGAGCGCCATCTCCAGACGCAGCCGGACAAGATCGCGATCATCTTCGAGGCCGACGACGGCAAGGTCACGAAGATCACCTACAAGGCGCTTTACCACGAGGTCTGCAAGTTCGCCAACGGCCTGAAAAGGCTCGGGATCGGGACCGGGGACCGCGTAATCGTCTACATGCCGATGTCGATCGAGGCGGTGGTCGCCATGCAGGCGCTCGCGCGCATCGGCGCCACCCATTCGGTGGTGTTCGGCGGGTTTTCGGCCAAGTCGTTGCACGAACGCATCATCGACGCCGGGGCCGTGGCAGTCATTTGTGCGGACGGGCAGTTCCGCGGCGGGAAGGAGATCCCCCTCAAGCCGGTCGTCGACGAAGGGATCGCGCTGGGGGGCTGCGAGAGCATCAAGAGCGTTGTCGTGTTCAAGCGCTCCGGTTCGCCGATCGGCATGACCGCCGGCCGCGACAAATGGTGGGACGAGGTCACGCAGGGGCAGGCCGATACCTGCGAGCCGGTGAACGTGAATGCCGAGCACCCGCTGTTTATCCTCTATACGTCGGGTTCGACGGGAAAGCCCAAGGGCGTACAGCACTCCACGGCCGGCTACCTGCTGTGGACGATGCTGACGATGAAGTGGGTGTTCGACTACAAGCCCTCGGACGTTTTCTGGTGTACGGCCGACGTCGGCTGGGTGACCGGCCACTCCTACGTCTGCTACGGCCCGCTGGCGGTGGGCGCCACCGAAGTCATCTTCGAAGGGGTCCCGACCTACCCGGATGCCGGGCGGTTCTGGAAGATGATCCAGGAGCACAAGGTGTCGGTCTTCTACACTGCGCCGACCGCAATCCGCTCGCTGATCAAGGCCGGCGGCGACCTGCCGAAGAAATACGACCTGTCGAGCCTGCGAATCCTTGGAACCGTGGGCGAGCCGATCAACCCGGAGGCCTGGATGTGGTACCACGAGACCGTTGGCGGTGGCCGCTGCCCGATCGTCGACACCTGGTGGCAGACCGAAACCGGCGGTCACATGATCACGCCGCTG
>CAZREB010000027.1:0-62923 GCA_964599095.1 uncultured Bordetella sp. | reverse complement strand
CCGAACCGGCAGGCGTCGATCAGCGACTGCGGATGCTCGATCCGCAGCCCGATCGAGAACGGCTTGGGTTCCATGAATACGCCGCGCTCGCGGAGCATCGCAAACGTGTCCCGCGCGCTGTGGCCTACGGCAAGCACCACATGATCGGCGCGGACCCGGTCGCCGTTTTCGAGTCTTACGCCGCGCAGCTGCCGGCGTTCGCCGGCCTGCTCGATCTCGAGATCGACCACCTTGCTGCCGAAGCGGATCTCGCCGCCGAGCGACTCGATCTCGGCGCGCATCTTCTCGACCATGCCGACCAGGCGGAACGTGCCGATGTGCGGCTTGCTGACGTACAGGATCTCTTCGGGTGCGCCGGCCTTGACGAACTCGGCCAGCACCTTGCGGCCGTAGTGCTTTCGGTCCTTGATCTGGCTGTAGAGCTTGCCGTCCGAAAACGTCCCGGCCCCGCCCTCGCCGAACTGGACGTTCGACTCCGGGTTCAGGATGCGCTTCCTCCACAGGCCCCAGGTGTCCTGCGTGCGCTCGCGCACCGCCTTGCCGCGCTCGAGGATCAGCGGCCGGAAGCCGGACTGCGCGAGGATCAGCCCGGCGAGAAATCCGCAGGGACCGGTCCCGATGATTACGGGTCTGAGCTGCGTAGCGGCAGGCGCGCGGGCGACGAACTTGTACTCCATGTCCGGCGTCTTTGCGACATGGGCCTTGCCTTGGAGGCGCGCCAGCAGCCCGGCCTCGTCCTTCACTTCGACGTCGAGCGTGTAGATCAGGAAGATCGCAGTGCGCTTGCGCGCGTCGTGCGCGCGCCTGAACACAGTGAAGCCGACGAGTTCCTCCTGCGGGATTTCCAGTCGCTTGAGGATGGCGGCGCGCACCGCGCCCTCGGCATGGTCGAGCGGCAGCTTGATTTCGGTGAGCCTGAGCATGGGGCGTAACAGTATCAGGGTCGGCGGTTTAAAATGCGGGGCGCGCAATCGCTTCGCCCGCCCCCTTTCCCCCTCCCCTCCATGGCCGCCCCGGAACCCGAACGCCTTTCCAAGCGCATGAGCGCACTCGGCCTCGCCTCGCGCCGCGAAGCCGACGAGTGGATCGAGCGCGGCTGGGTCAAGGTCGACGGCACGGTCGCGATCCTCGGCCTCAAGGTGCTGCCGCACCAGAAGATCACGATCGACGAGAAAGCCGCCTCGCAGCAGGCGCGGCGGGTCACAGTGATCCTGCACAAGCCGGTGGGCTATGTGAGCGGCCAGGCCGAGGACGGCTACCAGCCGGCAGTGGTCCTGGTCACACCCGAGAACCAGTGGCGCAATCCCGGCTCGAAGAACGCACCCGCACGGCGCCAGGAGCTGCTCGGCCTCGCACCCGCCGGGCGCCTGGACATCGACTCGACCGGCCTGCTGGTGCTGACCCAGGACGGCCGGATCGCAAAGCAGCTGATCGGCGAGGACTCCGAGGTCGACAAGGAATACCTCGTCCGCGTGCGTTACCTCAAACCGGGCAAGCTTCCTGCTTCAGAGCTGGCAAAGCTGCGACATGGCCTCGCCCTCGACGGCAAGCCGCTGCGCCCGGCCAAAGTCGAGTGGCAGAACGCCGACCAACTGCGGTTCGTGCTGCGCGAAGGCAAGAAACGCCAGATCCGCCGCATGTGCGAGCTGGTCGGCCTGCAGGTGCTGGGGTTGAAGCGCGTGCGAATCGGCAAGGTCATGCTGGGCGAGTTGCCGCAGGGCAAGTGGCGGTTCCTCGCACCGGGCGAGAAATTTATCTAGAGAAGGAGCAACAAATGAAACTCACAGGCAAAGTCGCTTTCGTCACCGGCGCCGCCAGCGGCCTCGGAAAGGCGATTGCGCTCGAATACGTATGCGCAGGCGCCAGTGTCGCGATCGCGGACATCAATCAGGCCGCGGCCGACGCGACAGCCGCCGAGATCGCCAAGTCCGGCGGCAAGGCGATCGGCATGGCGGTCGACGTCACGAGCGAAGAACAGGTCGAGGCCGGCGTCGCCCGGACGATCAGGGAGTTCGGCAACGTCGACATCCTCGTCAGCAACGCCGGCATCCAGATCGTCCACCCGATCGAGGAGTTCAGCTACGAGGAATGGAAGCGCATGCTCGCGATCCACCTCGACGGCGCTTTCCTGACGACCAAGGCCTGCGTTCGCCAGATGAAAAAGAGCGGCAAGGGCGGCAGCCTGATCTACATGGGCTCGGTGCACTCCAAGCTCGCCTCGGTGCTGAAGGCGCCTTACGTGACCGCCAAGCACGGCCTGATCGGCCTCGCGCGGACGATGGCCAAGGAAGGCGCCGCCTTCAACATCCGCGCCAACGTGATCTGCCCCGGCTTCGTGCGCACGCCGCTGGTCGACAAGCAAATCCCCGAGCAGGCGGCAACCCTCGGCATCTCGGAAGACGACGTGGTCAAGAAGGTGATGCTGAAGGACACCGTCGACGGCGAATTCACCACGGTTGCGGACGTCGCGCAGGCAGCGCTGCTCTTTGCCGCCTTTCCGACCAACGCGCTGACCGGCCAGTCGCTGGTGGTCAGCCACGGCTGGTACATGCAATAGCCGTTCCTACTGGGTGCGGATGTTCGCCTTGCGGATCACGTCGCCCCAGAGCTTCTGCTCGGACTCGAGGAACTGGTTCGCCTGCGCGGGCGTTCCGCCGATCAGTTCCATGCCGTAAATTCCGCCGCCGAGCGTCTCGATCATGTCGGGCCGCCTGAGCAGCTTCGCGATCTCGGCCGACATCCTTTCGACGATCGCAGGCGGCGTCTTCGCCTGGGTCAGCATCATGGTCCATGCGTACGCGGTGACCGTGGGATGACCGCTCTCGGCAAACGTCGGCACGTCGGGCATCAGCGGCGAGCGCTGCGCGCCGGTAATTGCGATCGCATTGAGCTTGTCCGCCTTGACCTGCGGGCCGAGCGTCGAGATGGTGTCGAAGGTGATGCCTACCCGCCCGGCGATCAGGTCCGGCAGCGCGGTATTGCCCCCTTTGTACGGAATGTGCGTGAGTTTCGCTCCGGAACTGAGCATCAGCAGCTCGGCCGCCAGGTGGGAAAGCGTCCCGTCCCCGCCCGAGGCGAACGTCAGCGCGCCGCTGTTCGCGCGGGCGAAGTCGACGATTCCGCCGACGGTGCGCGGCAGGCTCTTGGTCGCCACCATCAGCATCGGGTAGCGCCCCATCACCGAGACACCGGTCAGGTCGGCGTCGTTGTACGGCCGCTTCGAGTACAGCACCCGGCTGACTGCGTGCGCGCCGAAAGTCGCAAGGAACGTATAGCCGTCGCCCGGCGAACGCGCCACCACCTCGGCCCCGAGCATCGTCGCCGCGCCCGGGCGGTTTTCGACAACGACCGGCTGGCCGAGCACCTTGGCCAGTTCGGCGGCGAGGATCCGCGCGACCCCGTCGGTGCCGCCGCCCGCGGCCGCCGCCACGACGATCTTCACCGGGCGGTCCGGCCAGGGGGCCTGGGCCGCGGCCCAGATCGAATGCGCAGCCAACGCGAAAGCCGCCAGGTACTGCGCCGCCGACATGATCAATCCACGCATTCGCTTCCCCTTGACGAAGGATGTGAAACGGCCCGGTGCGCCGCTTGATCCGGGAACCACAGCGAATATAGTAGCCGTCCAGTGTCCAAGCCGCGAACGGGAGAGCGAAATGGATCGAATCATCGAAGGACCCGCCGACTGGCGCGGCCCGCAGCTTGCGGCCTCGGATCGCTGGATCCACGTGCTGAGCCCGGCCGAAGTCGACGAGATCGACGCCGCGCTGAAGACGGCGAAGTCCCGCGGCCGCACCATGGAAACGCTCACCAAGGGTGACTTCCCGCTGCCGACGGTCTCGCGGACCGTGGCGGCGGCGCTTGAAGGACTGGAGAACGGGCCGGGCCTGCACCTGATCCGCGGCCTTCCGGCGGAACGGTACTCCAAGGAGGACCTGCGCCTGATGTACTGGGGCCTGGGCAAGCATTTCGGCACCGCGGTCTCGCAAAGCTCCGGCGGCGACCTGCTCGGCGACGTGCGCAACATCAACGTCGAGCTCAACAGCGCCAAGGGACGCGGCTACACCTCCAACGAGCGGCTCAATTACCACACCGATTTCTGCGACGTCGTCGCGCTGTTCGTATTGCGCATCGCCAGGCAAGGCGGACTGAGCATCATCGGCAGCACGCTCGCGATCCACAACGAGATCGCGCGCACGCGGCCCGACCTGCTCGACGTGCTCTACCGGCCCTACCCCTACAGCTGGCAGGGCCAGGAGCGCCCGGGCACACGGCCCTGGTACGAGATGCCGATTTTCACCGTGCACGAAGGCAAGTTCGCGTGCCTGTGCGTGCGTTCGCACATCCGCTCGTCGCAGCGCTTCGCGGACGCGCCGCGCCTGACGGCAAAGCAGGAAGAGGCGCTCGACCTGTTCGACTCGCTGGCCGCAAGCGAGGCCTTCCATTTCTCGACGCTGTTCCAGCCGGGCGACCTGCAGCTGGTGAACAACCACGTGCTGTTCCACTCGCGCACCGCATTCGAGGATTTCCCCGAGCCCGACCGGCGCCGCCACCTGCTGCGCCTGTGGCTCGCGGTGCCCAACAGCCGCGCGCTCGGGCCCGGGCTTGCGCCGATCTATGGCGAAGGGCGGCCCGGCGCGGTGCGCGGCGGGTTCCCGTCGCTTAGCGGAAAGTACATCTACGAGACGGTGGGCGAGGCGGCCTGATCCCGCCTGGCCGGGCGGACCGGGCCCGTATAATCCACCGCGTCCCCGCCGACACCCACCCAACCCAGGGAGCCCCGCCATGTCCGTCCACCCGATCTCGTCCTCGCGCCCCGACCCGGTCCAGCAGGCCAAGATCCACCTTGCGGCCGCGCACCGGCTCGCCGTGTTCCACGACCTCGAGGAAGGCATAGACAACCACTTCACGGTGACGGTCCCCGGATACACCGACCGCTACCTGATCCTGCCGTTCGGCCTGCACTGGTCCGAGGCGCGCGCGAGCGACATGATCATCTTCGACGAATCGGGCAAGACGCTCGAAGGTGACGGCGTGGTCGAACTCTCCGCGCAGTGCATCCATGCACCGATCCACCGCATCACCGGCGCCAAGGTGGTGCTGCATACGCACCAGACCTGGGCGGTCGCCCTCAACATGCTGAAGAACAACCGCCTGCTGCCGGCCAGCCAAACGGCTTCGTTCTTCTACGGCCATATCGCCTACGACGATCATTACGCCGGCACCGCCGATACGCTCGACGAAGGCGAGCGCCTCGCCAAGCTCATGGGCAAGAATCACGTCATGTTCATGAAAAATCACGGGGTGCTGGTGGTCGGCGATACGGTGGCGCAGGCCTACCGCCGCCTGTACAAGCTCGAGCGCGTCTGCCGCGCCCAGCTCCTGGCGATGGGGTCCGGCCAGCCGCTCGAGGTGCTCTCGGACGCGATCGTGGCGCAGGTGCAGGCGGTGCCGGCCGACGACCGCCATTCGCGCACCGAGCGCGAGCGCCTGTACTTCGAGGCGATGATGCGGGTGCTCGACCGCGAGATGCCGGGCTACGCCGACTGAAGCGCTTCCTGGCGCTCTGCGCAAAAGCGCGGCGCCGTTGACACGCCTGCTGTTAACACCCCCGCTGTTAACACCCCATTTGCAAACCACTCCCGGGGCGGAGCCGCCCCCGGGGCTAGAATCGGCCCGATGACTGAGCACGCACCCGGCGCCGGTTCCGGCACCGGTCCCAAGTCTGCGAAGCACAAGCACAAGACCGGCCCTTCGGTCGTCGGGCTGGCCTTGCGCCGCCCGTACACCTTCATCGTGATGGCGATGCTGATCCTGCTCGCCACGCCGGTCGCGCTCACGCGGATGGCGACCGACATCTTTCCCGAGATCGACATCCCGGTCATCAGCATCGTCTGGAACTACACCGGGCTGCCGGCGCAGGAGATGGGCCAGAGGATCACCGCGGTAAACGAGCGCGTGCTGACCACCACGGTGAGCGACATCGAGCACATCGAGTCGACTTCGCTCGCCAGCATCGCGGTGGTCAAGGTCTTCTTCCAGCCGACGGCGAACATCCAGACCGCGCTTGCCCAGATCGTCGCGATCGAGCAGACGATGCTGCGCCAGATGCCGCCGGGCATCACGCCGCCGCTGATCATCAAGTACTCGGCCTCGAGCATCCCGGTGATCCAGATCGGCCTGTCGAGCCCGACGCTGCCGGAACAATCGGTCTTCGACGCGGCGATCAACCAGCTTCGCCCGCAGCTGGTGACGATTCCAGGCGTGGCGATTCCGTGGCCCTACGGCGGCAAGCAACGGGTCATTTCGATCGACCTCGACCTGCAGGCGCTGCAGGCGCGCGGCCTGGCGCCGGCGGACGTGGTCGGCGCGCTTAACGCGCAGAACCTGATCCTCCCGGCCGGCTCCGCCAAGCTCGGCGACACCGAGTACGCGATCAAGATGAACAGCTCGCCGGACGCGATCGCGGGCCTGAACGACCTGCCGGTGCGGACCTCGGGCGGCGCCACCACCTACATCCGCGACGTGGCGCAGGTGCGCGACGGCTTCACGCCGCAGATCAACGTCGTGCGCCAGGACGGCGAGCGCGGCATCCTGCTCTCGGTGCTGAAGAACGGCGGCGCCTCGACCCTCGACATCGTCTCGAACCTGCGCGAGATGCTGCCGCGCGCCACGCAGATCCTGCCGGCCGACATCAAGGTCACCACGCTCTTCGACCAGTCGGTGTTCGTCAAGGCGGCGATCCTCGGCGTGGTGGTCGAGGCGCTGATCGCCGCCGGCCTCACGGCGCTAATGGTTCTGCTGTTCCTGGGCAACTGGCGCAGCACCCTCATCATCGCGCTGACGATCCCGCTGTCGATCCTCGCCTCGGTCCTCGTGCTGCAGATGCTGGGCGAGACGCTGAACATCATGACGCTGGGCGGCCTAGCGCTCTCGGTCGGCATCCTCGTCGACCAGGCGATCGTCACGATCGAGAACATCGAGCGCCACCTGCACGCGGGCGAGAACCTCGACGATGCGATCCTGATCGGCGCGGGCGAAATCGGCGTGCCGGCCTTCGTGTCGACGGTCTGCATCTGCATCGTGTTCGTACCGATGTTCTTCCTCACCGGCGTGGCACGGTTCCTGTTCGTGCCGATGGCCGAGGCGGTGGTGTTCGCGATGATCGCCTCCTACATCCTGTCGCGGACCTTCGTGCCGACGATGGTGATGCTGCTGATGCGGGGTGTGCACGGCACCCGGGCCGGCCCGCCCGGCCTGCTGCAGCGGCTGTACCTTGCCTTCGATGCGCAGTTCGAGCGCATGCGGCACGCGTACTCCGTGGTGCTCGCTGCGATCCTCGGGCACCGCAAGTCCTTCGCGTGGGTGTTCACCGCTTTCTGCCTGCTCTCGTGCCTGCTCTACCCGGTGCTCGGGCGCGACTTCTTCCCGACGGTCGACGCCGGCCAGATCCGCCTGCACATGCGCACCGCCACCAACATGCGCATCGAGGAAACCGCACGCGTCGCCGACCGGGTCGACGACGCGATCCGCGAGCTGATCCCCGCCGACCAGCTCGGGACCATCCTCGACAACATCGGCGTGCCCAACAGCGGCATCAACCTCTCCTACAGCAACGCGGGCACCATCGGCACGATGGACGCGGAGATCCTGATGTCGCTGCGCCACGGCCACCGCCCGACCGAGGAGTTCGTGTCGCTGCTGCGCGCCGAACTGCCCAGGCGCTTTCCCGGCGTCGAGTTCTTCTTCCAGCCGGCC
The DNA here is from genome assembly GCA_964599095.1 of uncultured Bordetella sp. GTDB lineage: Bacteria > Pseudomonadota > Gammaproteobacteria > Burkholderiales > SG8-39 > SZAS-79. Next base: position 55,168 of record CAZREB010000027.1, on the reverse strand, counting down.
GACATCGTCACGCAAATCCTCAACTTCGGCCTGCCGGCGGCGATCGACGTGCAGTTCACCGGCAACAACCTCGCGGCCAATGCGGCGCTCGCCGCCGAACTCAACAGGAAGATCCAGCAGATCCCCGGCGCGGTCGATTCGCACGTGCACCAGCGCATGGACGGCCCGGCGCTCGACCTGAACATGGACCGCTCGCGGCTCCAGCAGCTCGGGCTGTCGGCCTTCAACGTCGGCCAGAACGTGCTGCTGTCCCTGTCGGGCAGCTCGCAGACCGCGCCCGCGTTCTGGCTGAACCCGCAGAACGGCGTGGTCTACAACGTCGCGGTGCAGACGCCGCAGTACCGCGTCGATTCGCTCGATGCGCTGATGAACCTGCCGGTCGTGCCGCCGACGGCAGCTGCGGCCGCAGGCGCGAGCGCGGCGCAGTTGCTCGGCAACCTCGTCCAGGTCGCGCCGGGCAGGCAGCTGCCGGTGGTGTCGCGGTACAACATCCTGCCCGCGGTGGACGTCTACGTCGGCGTGCAGGGCACCGACCTCGCGAACGTCGCCGCCCAGGTGCAGAATCTGGTCGACGAGATCCGCCCGAGGCTGCCGCGCGGCAGCCAGGTCACGCTGCGCGGCCAGGTCGAGACGATGCAGGCGTCGTTCACCGGGCTCGGCGTCGGCCTGCTGATGGCGATCGTGCTCGTGTACCTGCTGATCGTGGTCAATTTCCAGTCGTGGATCGACGCGGCCATCATCGTGGCGGCGCTGCCTGCGGCGCTCGCCGGAATCGCATGGATGCTGTTCATCACCGGCACCACCCTGTCGGTGCCGGCACTCACCGGCGCGATCATGACCATGGGGGTGGCCACCGCCAACAGCATCCTGCTCGTCTCGTTCGCGCGCGACCGCGTCGAAGCCGGCGTCACCGCGGTGGCCGCGGCGCTCGAGGCCGGCGCCACGCGCCTGCGCCCGGTGCTGATGACCGCGCTCGCGATGATCATCGGCATGATCCCGATGGCGGTCGGCATCGGCGAGGGCGCCGAGCAGAACGCGCCGCTCGGGCGGGCGGTGATCGGCGGCCTGCTGCTGGCGACCGTCTCGACGCTGCTCTTCGTCCCGGCGCTGTACGCCGCAATCCACGAATTTCTCGCGCGCCGCCGGGCCGCATCCGCGTCGAATGCGCTGCGGTCCCACCCGCCCGCGGGCATGCAAGGGGAGTCCTGACCCGATGTCGAACGACAGCAAGATCATCCGCCGCGCCCGGTTCGCCGTGGTCGTGGTGCTCATCCTCCTCGCGGCAGGCGCGGGCCGCACGGTGCTCAGCCGGATGTCGAACGCGCGCGCGCTGGAGACCGGCACCGCCGAGCGCGCGAAGATCTACGTGAAGACCACGCAGCCTCGCACCGATGCGGCCGGGCAGACGCTTGCATTGCCGGGCACGTTGCAGGGGTTCGTGCAGTCGCCGATTGCGGCGCGTGCAAGCGGCTACCTCAAGCGCTGGACGCGCGACATCGGCAGCCGGGTGCAGAAAGGCGAATTGCTCGCCGAAATCGAGACGCCGGAAATCGACCAGCAGCTTTCGCAGGCGGTCGCCGCCCGTGAGCAGGCCGCCTCGAGCCTCGGCCTGGCCAGGAGCACCGCGGCGCGCTGGGAGGCCCTGCGCAAGAAGGACGCCGTCTCGCAGCAGGAACTCGACGAGAAGCGCAGCGCCGAAGTGCAGGCCCGGGCCAATCTCGCCGCCGCGGACGCAAACGTCGAGCGGCTGCGCCAGCTCGAGGGCTTCAAGCGGGTGGTGGCTCCGTTTGCCGGTGTGATCACCCGCCGCAACGTCGACGTCGGCGACCTGATCGACGCCGGCGGCGGCGCCGGTCGCGTGCTCTTCATGCTGGCGCAGACCGATCCGCTGCGCGTCTACGTCTACGTGCCGCAGTCCTATGCGCAACTGGTCAAGCCCGGCCAGCAGGTGACGGTGACGCAGACCGAACTGCGCGGCCAGGTCTTCCGCGGCACGGTGGCGCGCACCGCGGCCTCGATCGACGCTTCCACGCGCACGATGCAGATCGAAGTCACGCTGCCCAACCGCGAAGGCGTGCTGCTGCCGGGCGCCTATGTGCAGGTCGCGCTGCCGCTCGCGTCCAGCCAGGCGATGGTCGTGCCGGCCAACACGCTGGTGATCCGCGGCACCGGCGTGCAGGTCGCGGTGGTCGACGCCGCCGGCCGCGTCAAGCTGCGGCCGGTCAAGGTCGGGCGCAATTTCGGCGAGACCGTCGAACTCCTCGACGGCGTAGAGGCCGCCGACCAGCTCATCCTGAACCCTTCTGATTCGCTGGGCGACGGCGACCAGGTGACGGTCGTGCCCCCGGGCAAGGACACCGCCGCGGCCAGGAAGGCTTCGTGAAGCCACGCACGAGGCCTGCCGCGCGCGTCCGCGTCCCGGCCGCGGCATTTGCCGCGGCAGCCGTGCTTTGCGGCTGCAACGCGGCCGGCCCCGATTACCGCAAGCCGGCGCTCGAGATGCCGGTCGCATGGAAGGTCGAGGCGCCCTGGCGCGAAAGCAAGCCGAACGACGCCGCGCCCAAGGGCCCGTGGTGGACAGGGTTCAACGATCCGCAACTGAACGAATTGCAGGCCAGGGCGCTTGCCGGCAGCCCGACGCTTGCTGTCGCCGCCGCGCGCCTCGCGCAGGCGCGCGCCTCGCTGGCGGCCGCGACCGCCGCGATCTACCCGCAGGTCGGGATTGCGGCACGCGACGTGCGCGGCCGGATCACGCAGAACCGGCCGCTCAGCGGATACGCGACGCCCAACTTCTCGGTGACGCAGACCGACATGGCCGGGCTGCTGACCGCAGCCTACGAGGCCGACCTGTCGGGGCGGGTGCAGCGATCGATCGAAGGCGCCCGCGCAAGCGCAGAGCAGTCGGCCGCCGACTTCGAGAATACCCGGCTGCTTTTGACCGCCGACCTCGCCGCGGCGTACTTCAACCTGCGCTCGCTCGACATCGAGCTCGACGTGCTGGCCCGCTCGATCGCCTTGCAGCGCCGGGCGATGGAACTGGCCACCGCGAGGCACGAACTCGGCGCGACCTCCGGGCTGGACGTGGCCCAGCAGCAGGCGCTGCTCGACTCGACGCTGACCCAGGTCGACGTGCTGCAGAAGGCGCGCGGCCAGTTCGAGCACGCGATTGCGACGTTGACCGGCACGCCGGCGCCGCAGTTCGCGCTCGCGCCGGAGGTGAAGCTGCTGGTGCCGCCGCCGGTGCCGATCGGCGTGCCCTCCGACGTGCTCGAGCGCCGCCCGGACGTCGCGTCGGCCGAGCGCGCGATGGCGGCCGCCAATGCGCAGATCGGCGTGGCGAACGCGGCGTTCTACCCGAGCATCTTCATCACCGGCAGCGGCGGGCAGCAGGCGCGCCGGCTCTCGCTGCTGTTCGACTCGCCCAGCCTGATCTGGGCGCTCGGCGCCTCGCTCACCGCGCCGCTCTTCGACGGCGGGAGGATCCGCGCCAACATCGAGAACGCAAGCGCCGGCTACGAGGCGACGGTAGCCGCCTACCGCCGCGTCGTGCTCACTGCAATGCAGGAGGTCGAGGACGGGATCACCGGCCTGGCCGCCCTCGAGCGCGCGCACGCCCAGGCGCTGACGGCGACGCGGAGCGCGGGCAAGGTGCTGGACCTCGCGACCAGCCGGTACGAAGGCGGCGTGGCCACCTACCTGGATGTCATCAGCGCGCAGCAGGGCCTGCTCTCGAGCGAGCGCCTTGCCGCGCAGCTCGCCGGCCAGCGGCTGCTCACGGCCGTGTTCCTGGTCAAGGCGCTCGGCGGCGACTGGGCCGGAGCAAAGACGCTGGCCTCGCAATAGACCCTTCGGTTTGCGTTTTGCGCTACCCTTCGCGCACAACCGGAACGGAGGAGACAGAATGACCACACGAACGCCCGTACGGCGCGCCTTCCTTGCCGCGCTCGCGGCCCTCGCCGGCGGCCTCGTCGCCCCGAGCGCCTTTGCGCAGGCCTTCCCGGCCAAGGCGATCACGCTGATCTGCCCCTGGCCCGTAGGCGGCTCGAGCGACCTGGTGATGCGCGCGTTCGCCGAGGCCGCCGGCAAGCAACTCGGCCAGCCGGTGGTCATCGAGAACAAGCCCGGCGCCTCGGGCACGCTTGGTGCGGTAGCAATGGTGGCAGCGCGGCCGGACGGCTACACGCTCACGCAGACGCCGATCACCGTGTTCCGCATCCCGCACCTGCAAAAGGTCGCGTTCGACCCGATCAAGGACATCACCTACGTCATCGGGCTCACCGGCTACACGTTCGGCGTGGTCGTGCGTGCCGATTCGCCGTGGAAGACCTTCAAGGACCTGATAGCCTTTGCCAAGGCGAATCCGGGCAAAGTCGCCTACGGCACGCCCGGCGCCGGCACGAGCCTGCACATCACGATGGAGGAAATCGCCGCGAATGCCGGCGTGAAGCTCCTGCACGTGCCGTACAAGGGCGTCGCCGAAAACATCCAGGGCCTGCTCGGCGGGCACATCGACGTCACCGCCGACTCCACCGGGTGGGCGCCGCAGGTCGATTCCGGCCGCGCGCGGCTGCTGGTCACCTGGGGCGCCGAGCGCACCAAGCGCTGGCCGACGGTGCCCACGCTGAAGGACCTGGGCTACGGCATCGTTTCCGATTCGCCGTGGGGGATCGCCGGGCCCAAAGGCATGGACCCCGCGGTCGTGAAGACGCTGCATGACGCCTTCCGCCGCGCGATGGACGACCCGAACTACATGAAGACGCTCGAGCGCTACGACCAGCCGGTCAAGTACATGAGCGGCGAGGAATACACCGCCTTCGCGAAGAAGCAGTTCGAGCAGGACCGCGAGATGATGACCAAGCTCGGACTGAAGGCGAACAACTGACCCCGGCCGCGGGCCGCACCCGCGGCCCGCCCCGCACCGCGCGCGATGCGGCGCCGGGCCGGTATTGCCCGGGTTTCGGGGACGGGACTACACTTCCGGCATGTCCCTGCCCGAACTCGTCTTTCTCGAGACCCACCTGGGCGCGATCCTGGTCGCGATCTGCGCAGTGGCGATGGCGCTCGGCATCCTCGCCAGCGTGCTCGCCGCGCGCTTGATGCTTGCCTTGGACAATGCAGCGGCGAACGACCCGGTCTACCGCCGCTCGTATCGCACGCCGATTCGCCGCGCCCGTCGCAGCCGGGCGCACCTGCACCTGGCCGCCTGACCCGCCCCGCGCCCGCTGCCCGGGCTCAGTCCGGGTCCAGCGGCCAGAGCGGCCGGCGGATCTTCTTGAAGGACAGCGCCTTGAGGTCGGCAGTCACCGATCCCGGCGCCGCCGCGTAGATCACGTGCTTCGCGACCTTCGAGTAGGACGCATAGAAATGCTGCGATGACTTGACCACGATGATTTTCTTCGCGGCGAGGTCGCAGCCCAGCTGCGTGAAGAGGTCGGTGTCCACCGCCTGCGCGCGCGTGGTGATCAGCACGATTTCGACGCCGCCGGTTTCCACCAGCGCGCAGTCGCCGAGGGGCGCCTTCGTGTTCGACAGGCCGGTCATCACCATGTCCTTGCAGACCGCCTTGACCTTGCACATTGCGTCTACCGGGTCGCCCGAGGAGGCGCTGACCTTGCCGCCGATCCTGAGCATCAGGCTGGCGCCGGTGCCGGCGTCGAATGCGATGCGCGCCGCCACCGGGTCCCACATCGGGCCGAGCGCCACGTTCGCGATGCCGCGCTCGAGCAGGCGGCGCAGGATGAACGTCGAGTCGCTCGCCGCACCGCCGCCGGCATTGTCCGCGCCGTCGGAGATGATGACCGGGCCGCCGGGGTAGGCGAGCGCCTGGTCCAGGGCCTCGTCGATGTCGGGCATCGGGATCTCGAGGGCGCCGCGCATCGCGATCAGCTCGTCGGCGAGCTTGCGCGCCAGCGCCCTGCCCTTGTCGGTTGCGCCGGGCACGAGGCCGTCGGAATAAAGGAACAGCTTGGTGCCCATCTCCGACGTATCGCCCCACGGGAAACCGTGCGTCACCGAGATCGACAGCACCCCGTCCTTGCCTTCGAGCGAAGCAATCCTGTCGACGAAGCCGCGGGCCGGCTGCCTCGACGTATGCATCCGCACGAGCATCCGGCAATCCACGACCGAAACCACCGGCTTGATCCGCCCTTCGACGGTCTTTGCGCAGAGGTCCACCAGTTCCTTTGCGCGCTCGTAGATGTCGGTGTGCGGGTATTCCTTGTAGGCGATCAGCAGGTCGGCGTTGTCGACCATCGCCGGCGTCAGGTGATTGTGCGGGTCGAGCTCCGCGCCGACGACGACCTTGGGCCCGACGATCTCCCGCACGCGCTGCAGCAGGTCGCCTTCGCAATCGTCATAACCTTCGGCCACCATTGCGCCGTGCAGGCCGAGCACGACCATGTCGACCGGCAGCGCGGCCCTGAGGTCGGCCAGAAGTTCGTCGCGCAGCGTTTCGTAGGCAAAGCGCGTGGTGGTCCCGCTCGGCTGGGCCCCCGCCACCATGCCTTCGATCAGCGTCCAGCCGCCGGCCTTCGCGCGTTCGCGCGCCGCCCACAGCGGGCCGGCGAACTGGGTCATGTGGTCCGGGTGTTTGCCGGCCGGGTAATACCCCCGCTCGCGGAACGCCGACAGGCCCGTGGGCATGGGCGCGAAGGTATTGGTCTCGGTGGCCAGAGCCCCTGTGAAGACACGCATCGCCGGTCCTTCCTCGTGGTGGACATGCTCGCCGCGCCGGGGTCGCAACGGCCGACCTGCCACGCACTTGCGGCGAATCCATTCTAGCAAATGCACACGCGCCCCTTTGCGCGTCTGGCTACAATACCGATTCGCGAATACCACAGAACCGGGAGGAATCAGCGTGGCCAAATCCGACACCGTGGGGCTGTCCGGTGAGCGCCTTGCGCGCATCGGCACCGCATTCAAGACCGACATCGCCGCCGGGATCATCCCCGGCGCCGTCACGCTGGTAGCGCATCGCGGCACCGTCGTCTACCAGCGCGCCTTCGGCTGGCGCGACCGCGAACGCGACCTGACGATGGGCACCGACTCGATCTTCCGGATCGCGTCGATGACCAAGCCGATGGTTTCGCTCGCCATCATGATGCTCGCCGAGGAAGGCCGCATCCGCCTCGTCAACCCGGTATCGACCTACCTCCCCGAGATGGCCGACGTGAAAGTGGGCGTCGAGAAGACCGTGGCCGGCAAGCGCAAGCTGGTCCGCGTGGCTCCGAACCGCGAAATGACGGTCCAGGACCTGCTGCGCCACACCTCCGGCATCACCTACGGGCAGTTCGGCGACTCGCTGGTCAAGAAAGCCTACCGGGCGGCCAACATCCTCGACCCGAAGCAGACCACCGCAGAATTCATCACCAAGCTCTCGCAACTCCCGCTGCAGAACCAGCCCGGCGAAGTCTGGGACTACAGCATGTCCACGGACGTTCTGGGAAGGATCGTCGAAGTCGTCTCGGGCCTCGATCTCGACAAGTTCATCGCCGCGCGGATCACCGGGCCGCTCGGGATGCACGACACCGGCTTCATGGTGGACCCCGACAAGGCCGACCGGATCGCCGAAGCGCAGGCCGACCCGAAGACCGGCGAGCGCCCGCCGATGTCGCGCACGCTGACCAAGCGGCCGAAATTCCTGTCCGGCGGCGGCGGCATGGTGTCCACTGCGCCCGACTATTTCCGATTCGCGCAGATGCTGCTTAACGGCGGCGAGTTCGACGGCGCAAGGCTGGTTTCGCGCAAGACCATCGAGCTGATGTCCGGCGACCACCTGCCGCCGGGCATCGCGTTCAGCGCCACGACCCGCGCGCAGTTCGAGGAGTCGGCGCCGATCCCCGAGTTCGGCCAGGGGTTCGGCCTGGGCTTTTGCGTACGGAAGGAGGCCGGGCGCAACCCGGTGCCCGGCTCGGTCGGCGACTTCTACTGGTCGGGCGTGCACGGCACCTACTTCTGGGTAGACCCGAAGGAACAACTGATCGGCGTGCTGATGCTCTGCGCGCCGGAACTGCGCAGGCGCTATCGCGCGCTGATGCGGCAGCTCGTATACCAGGCCTTGCTTGACTGACCCGAGGAGAAGAAAGAGATGATCGACCTTTACGCGGCAGGAACCTCGAACGGAATGCGCGCGCGCATCGCGCTCGAGGAATGCGGCCTGCCTTACACCTTCCACCCGATCGACCTCGCGAAAGGCGAACACAAGACGCCCGCCTACCTCGCGATGAATCCGAACGGTCAGATTCCCGTGATCGTCGATCCCGACGGCCCGGGCGGGAAGAAGATCACGCTCTCGCAGTCGCTCGCGATCACGGTTTATTGCGCCGAAAAGGTCGGCAAGTTCATACCCACGGACCCCGAGCTGCGCCCGGCGTTTTCGCAGGCGTTCATGAGCGCGGCGACCGACATGGGCCCGATGCTCGGCACGATCTTCGGCATCGCGCGCTCGAAGGACCCGCATCGGCCGACGCTCGAAATGTTCGAAAGCCGGTGGAAGGAATACCTGAAAGTCTGGGATACCGCGCTCGGGCAGCATCGCTACGCGGCCGGCAAGGTGGTGACGATCGCGGATTTCGCGCTCTACGGGACGGTTGCGCGCACCAAGAGCGTCCTGCCGGCGCTTTGCGAAGGCGTACCGAACGTCGATCGCTGGCTGGCGGAGATCGGTGCCCGGCCCGCAGTGCAGCGGGCGATGAAATTCTAGGCCGGCGTCAGCGGTGGATGTGCTCGGGGCCTTCTGAGCCGACCGTACGCTCGTAAGTACCGTCCCCCATGTGGCGGTACTTCGTCAGGCCGAGGCTCTTCACCTTGGCGTCCGAAGTGTCGTACTTGCCGCCCAGCGCCACGCGGCTGATGCGCCTCTCGCAGGGCTGGCCGCACGCAGGGCAGGCGGTGAGCTTGGCGTCGGCGATCTTCTGGTACACCTCGAACACGCCTTTGCACTGGTCGCACGAACCGGAGGTCGGGGAATATTCGTAGATCGGCATGGCGCGATTCTACCCCCTGGCCTATTGCGTGGAAATATTGGCCGCCCGGACGACCTTGCCCCATTTCCCGGCTTCGCTGCGGATGAAGGCGCCGAACGCCTCCGGCGTGCCGCCGGCCACCTGGCTGCCGTCGCCGGTGATCAGGTCGCGCAACGCGGGCTGGGTCAGCAGCATGTTCAGTTCGCGGTTCAGCCGGTCGACGATTTCGCGCGGCGTCTTCGCCGGGGCGATGACGCCCTGCCAGTTGTAGGACTCGAAGCCGGCCACGCCGGCCTCGTTCATGGTCGGCACCTCCGGCAGCGCGGCGAGGCGTTTGGTCGAGGTGACCGCGAGCGCGCGAATCTTGCCGCTCTTGATCGAGGGCAGCGCGGCATACCCCATCTCGAACATCATCGGCACATGGCCGGCCACCACGTCGGCCGCGGCCGGGGCGCCGCCCTTGTAAGCCACGTGGACCATGTCGACACCCGCCGTCTGCTTGAGCATCTCGCCCGACAGGTGATGCGCGCCGCCGACGCCCGAAGAGCCGAAGGCGATCTTCCCCGGGTTTGCACGCGCATAGGCGATCAGTTCCTGCACGTTCCTCGCCGCAAGGCCCGGCCCGGCGGTCAGGATCAGCGGGCTGTTCTCGATCAGGATCACCGGCGCGATGTCCTTCGCCGGATCGTACGGCAGCTTCTTCATCAGGCTCACATTGACCGCCAGCGGCGCGAGGTTGCCCGACCCTATCGTGTAGCCGTCGGGCGCCGCCTTGGCGACCATGTCGGTGCCGAGCACGCCGCCGGCCCCGCCCTTGTTCTCGATGATGATCGGCTGGCCGAGCACCTTGGTGAGTTCCGCGCCGATCTTGCGCGCGCGGATGTCCGAGAACCCGCCGGCGGCATAGGGCACGACGTAGGTGATCGGCCTGGACGGCCACGCGGATTGCGCCTCGGCGCGCGGCGCGAGCGCGACCGCAACAGCCAGGGCGCCGAATGTCAGCGAACGAAGGTTCATGTCGGGCCGGCGGAGTTGAATTGGATTATTCTCCCTCAAAACGCAATCGGAGAGCATCGTGGGAAATGAATCGCTTTCGGGGCCGCGACTGACGCGCCGGCGCTTTCTTGCCCTGACGGCCGGGCTCGGCGCCGCGGGGCTGCCGTTTCCGGCGCCGGCGGCCGCACCGCTGCTGACGCGAGCGATCCCGCACAGCGGCGAGCGACTGCCGTGCGTCGGCATCGGCACCGCCATCGTCTTCGACATCGGCGGCGACGCATCGAAACGGGCGGAACGCACCGAGGTCCTGCGCACGATGGTCGAAGGCGGCGCCCGGCTGATCGATACCGCGCCTTCGTATGGGACGGCCGAGGACGTGGTCGGTGACCTGCTGGCCGCGACCGGGCTGCGGGACAAGGTCTTCCTCGCCACCAAGGTGCGCGTTGCGGGACGGGACGAGACGCTGGCCGAGATGCGCCAGTCCCTCGTGCGCCTGAAAACCCCGAAGGTCGATCTGGTGCAGATCCACAACGTCAAGGACCCGGCCACCAGCCTTGCGGTGCTGCGCGAATGGCGCGAGCAGGGAAAAACGCGCTATGTCGGGATCACCAACTCGAATCCCGCAAGCTACGACGCACTGGCCGAAGTCGTTAAACGCGAGAAGCCCGACTTCCTGCAGGTCGCCTATTCGATGTCCGAGCGCAACGCCGAGGCACGCCTCCTGCCGGTGGCCGCCGAAGCCGGCACCGCGGTACTGACCGCGTTGCCATTCGGGAGGGGCAGGCTCTTCAGCGCGGTGCGCGGCAAGCCCCTGCCCCCGCTGGCCGCCGAGATCGGCGCGACCAGCTGGGCGCAGTTCTTCCTCAAGTACCTCTTGTCCAACGAGGCGGTCAATTGCGTAATCCCCGGCACCGACAAGGCCGAGTACATGACCGACAACATGAATGCCGGGCGCGGCGCCATGCCGGACGCAGCGGCAAGGAAGAAGATGGTTGCTTATTGGGAGTCCCTTGGTTGAGTAAGACGAGCGTCTTCACTGCGCCGGTCACGCTGGCCGGTCGCCACGTGACGCTCGAGCCCCTTTTGCCGGAGCATCACGACGCACTCGTCGAAGCGGTGCGCGACGGCGAGCTCTGGAAGCTCTGGTACACAGTGGTTCCCTCGCCCGAAGGCATGCGCGCCGACATCGAGAAGCGGCTGGCGCAGCAGCGCGCGGGCACGATGCTTCCATTCACGGTGCGCAGTGCAGCGACCGGCAAGATCGTCGGCGAGACGACCTACCTGAACATCGAGGCTGCACGCGAGCGGGTCGAGATCGGCTCGACGTGGTACGCGAAATCGGTCCAGCGCACGCCGCTGAACACCGAAGCCAAGCTGTTGCTCCTCGCACACGCATTCGAAACGATGAAATGCGCTGCGGTGGAATTCCGCACCAGTTTCTACAACCTTGCCAGCCGCGCCGCGATTGCCCGCCTCGGCGCCCGCCAGGACGGAGTCCTGCGCAATCACGGCCGGCACACCGACGGCACGTTGCGCGACACCGTCGTCTTTTCGATTACCGAAGCCGAATGGCCGGCGGTGAAGAAGAACCTCGACTTCAAGCTCGAGCGCAGCTGAGGCAGCGGTGACCACACCGGAGGACCCGCGCATCGCCGCCGCACTCGCGCGGAACGACCGCTACGTGCGCGAGTTCATCGAAGCGCTCACGCTGTGCCCCTATGCGAAACGCACGCGCGAATCCGGCCGGCTACACCGGGTGGTGCTGCTCGAGGAAGGCGGCGCACCCGGCACGCCTGAATTCGAAGCTGCCGCCGCTGCGTTGGATCGCGCGTTTGCGCAGATCGAACGGCTGCCGGAAGACTCCGTCGAAGTGGCTCTCGTGATCCTGCCTGCATTGGCGCCCACACTTGCGCGCGGAGTCGATGCCGCCCGCGCCTTCGAAGCCTTGCTCGCGGCCGCGCGCAGCCTGATGCAGGCCCGCCACCCGAACGGCGACACGCCCTTCTATTGCGTGCCCTTCCACCCCGACTTCGCGGCCGACATTTCCGACGAGCACCGCGCAGTGCGCTTCATCCGGCGCAGCCCGGATCCCACGGTGCAACTGGTGCGCGCAAGCGTGCTGCGGGCGGTACGTGGCTCGGGGTCGATGGAGTACGTGGACACGTCCGGATTGAGCGCAGCCGAGCTGATGGCAGTTGCGGCGCCGGTCTCCGTTTCGGATCGGATTGCACAGGCCAACCTGCGCACGCTCAGGGATCAGTCGCCCGACCGGCTCGGCGAGTTGCTCGCGCAGATCAGGAAAACGCCGGTTTAGCGCCTCGCCGGGTACGGCCGCTGGCGCTTTGCGCGGAAATCCACCGCGGCCGCCCAAATGAGCGCACCATGGGCCCGCTATGTGCGCTACCCCACAGACGGCCGACGGCCTGCCTGTGACCCTCCGGCGCGCCCTCGGATGTTTGATGTTTGCCTGTCCGCAGGCCCCCCCTTTGCACCATCGCAAGCCACAGAAACGGAACCGACCCCATGACCGCACCAGGAAGCACCGCCTCCGCAGTCATGGACGCGACCTCGGCGGCTGACACGACGGATACGCGCCAGAAGAACGCGCTCCTGAAAGTCGCCGGCGCCTTGCAGGACGCCGTCTTCACGAGCCCCAATTTCTCGATCATCGCCACCGACGAGAAAGGCGTGATCCAGCTGTTCAACACCGGCGCCGAGCGCATGCTCGGCTACCAGGCCGCCGAGGTCGTGAACCGGATCAGCCCGAGCGACATCCACGACACGGCCGAAGTCATGGCGCGCGCCCGGGCGTTGACGCTCGAACTCGGCACGGAGATCGCGCCGGGGTTCGAGGCCCTCGCCTTCAAGGCTTCGCGCGGCATCGAGGATATCTACGAACTGACCTACATCTGCAAGGACGGCAGCCGCTTCCCGGCCGTGGTTTCGATCACTGCCTTGCGCAGCGATGCCGGCGAGATCATCGGCTTCCTGCTGATCGGCACCGACAATTCGGCGCGCAAACGCGCCGAGGCCGAGCTCCACCAGGCGATGGCCGTCGCCGAGCAGGCCAACCGGGCGAAGTCGGACTTCCTCTCCGGCATGAGCCACGAACTGCGCACGCCCCTGAACGCGATCCTCGGTTTCGCCCAGCTGATGGAATCGGGCGCCCCGCCCCCGACGCCTTCGCAAAGGCGCAATCTCGACCAGATCCTCAAGGCCGGGTGGTACCTGCTCGAGCTGATCAACGAGATCCTCGACCTGGCGCTGATCGAGTCGGGCAAGGTGACGCTTTCGCGCGAGCCGGTGTCCCTCGGCGAAGTCCTGCTCGAGTGCCGCGCGATGATCGAACCGCAAGCCCGGAAACGCGGGATAGGCATGAAGTTCCCGACCTTCGAGCAGCCCTTTTACGTCAGCGCCGATCGCACCCGGGTCAAGCAGGTGCTGATCAACCTGCTTTTCAACGCGATCAAGTACAACAAGCCCGGCGGCCTCGTAGAGGTGGAATGCACGCCGTGCGCGCCCGACTCGATCCGGATCGGCATCCGCGACACCGGCGCCGGCCTCGCGCCCGAGCAGCTCGCACAGCTCTTCCAGCCGTTCAACCGCCTTGGCCGGGAAGCAAGCGCCGAAGAAGGCACCGGCATCGGCCTGGTGGTGACCAAGCGGCTGGTGGACCTCATGGGCGGCCGGATCGGCGCCGAGAGCGCAACCGGCGTCGGGAGCGTGTTCTGGATCGAACTGAGCCGCGCAGGTGCGCCGCAATTTGCAGTGCAGGAAGCCGAGCGTGCAACGGTCGCCCGGCCCGTGCTCCCGGAAGGCGCGCCGTTGCGCACCCTGCTCTATGTGGAGGACAACCCGGCCAACCTCGAACTGGTCGAGCAACTGATCGCGCGGCGGCCCGAACTGCGCCTGCTCAGCGCGGCGGACGGCACGCTCGGCATCGAGTTCGCGCGCGCCTACCTGCCGGAAGTGATCCTCATGGACATCAACCTGCCCGGCCTGAGCGGGATCGAGGCCATGAAGATCCTGCGCGCCGACCCCTCGACGATGCATATCCCGATCATCGCCCTCAGCGCCAATGCCGTGCCGCGCGACATCGAAAGAGCGCTCGAGGCGGGATTCTTCAATTACCTCACCAAGCCCATCAAGGTCGGGGAATTCATGGACGGCCTCGACGCCGCGCTCAGCTTCGCGCGGAATGCCCCCTCGATTCCGACCGCAGGCGGAGCGCCGGCATGAAGATTCCCGAGCACGACATCCTGAACGCGAAGATCCTCATCGTCGACGACCAGGAGGCGAACGTCGCTCTCCTCGACGCAATGCTTCGCGAGGACGGCTTCGCGCAGATCGCGTCGACGATGAAACCGGAAGAGGTCTGCGCCCTGCACCGGAAAAACGCCTACGACCTGATCCTGCTCGACCTGCAGATGCCGGCCATGGACGGATTCCAGGTCATGGAAGCCCTGAAGACGAACACCGAAGACCCGTACCTGCCGGTCCTGGTGATCACGGCGCAGCCCGGCCACAAGCTGCGCGCCTTGCAGTCCGGGGCCAAGGATTTCGTCAGCAAGCCCTTCGACCTGCTCGAAGTGCGCACGCGGATCCGTAACCTGCTCGAAGTCCGGCTGCTTTACGCAAAGCTCGCGCGGCACAACGAAATGCTCGAGCAGAAAGTCCGGGAGCGCACCGCCGAACTGCGCGAAAGCGAAGCGCGCTACCGCAGCCTGACCGAACTGGCCTCCGACTGGTACTGGGAGCAGGACGAGACCGGCCGGTTCACGCGCGTCTCGGGACCGGTGCTCGAGATGCTCGGCATCCGCGTCGAACCGCTCGCGTCGGAGTCCACCTCGCCGGACGTCGGCGGCTGGAACCACGCCGAGCGGGAGTTGATGCGCTCTACCATTGCCGCCCGGCAGCCGTTCGTCGACTTCATCTTCAGCCGCGCCAACCCTGACGGCTCCCAACAGCGATACCGCGTGAGCGGCGAGCCGATGTTCAATCGCGCCAGCCGCTTCATCGGCTACCGCGGGATCGGCGTCGAGAT
Source organism: uncultured Bordetella sp. (assembly GCA_964599095.1). Lineage (GTDB taxonomy): Bacteria > Pseudomonadota > Gammaproteobacteria > Burkholderiales > SG8-39 > SZAS-79. Next base: position 40,165 of record CAZREB010000027.1, on the reverse strand, counting down.
CGGCCCGGCGAAATAGGACCCTCGACCGTGCGCGCCCCCCTGCCGCGACCGCAGATCCCGGCCCAGAACCTGCTGCTCGCCGCATTGCCGGCCGCGGACCTGCAGCAATTCGAATCCAGCCTCGAGCCGGTCCAGTTGGCGCTGGGCGAGATGCTTTACGAACCCGGCGAACAATTGCCGCACGCCTATTTCCCGACGACTTCTATCGTTTCGCTGCACTACGTCATGGAGTCCGGGTCCTCGGCCGAGGCCGCCGGGGTCGGCAACGAAGGCATGGTCGGCATTTCGCTCTTCATGGGAGGGAACACCACTTCCAGCTCGGCGGTGGTGCAAACCGCCGGCCAGGCCTTCAAGCTCGAGCGCCGAGTGCTTCTCGAAGAGTTCCGTCGCGGCGGCGCCATGCAGGCCCTGCTGCTCCGGTACACGCAGGCGCTGATCACGCAGATGGCGCAGGCCTCCGCGTGCAACCGCCACCACTCGGTGGAGCAGCAGCTGTGCCGCTGGCTGCTGCTGACGCTCGACCGGATGCCCACGAACGAACTGGTCATGACGCAGGAACTGCTCGCCAACATGCTGGGCGTGCGCCGCGAAGGCGTGACCGAGGCCGCAGGCAAGCTCCAGCGCGCCGGCATCATCAGCTATCGCCGCGGACATATCTCGGTCGTCGAGCGCGCCGGGCTGGAAAAGCATTCGTGCGAATGCTATGCGGTCGTCCGCAAGGAGCTGGCCCGCCTGCTGTCGGACGCCCGCGCCGGAACCACCGGGTCGATGAATCCCGGCAAGTAACGCCCCTTCTGTGTGCCGGTGCACAGACGGCCTCCGGCAATCGGCAGATCCTCCGTTCGCGTCAACACAACGGAGAAAACCATGGAAACGCAAAACGTCACCCGCAAGCCTATCCACCCGCTCGCATGGGCGGCAGGAATCGCAGTCATCGTCTTCAGCGCGGTCGGCATCGGCGCCTTCATGGGCTGGATCCCGAACTCGATGGGAAACCCGACCGACAAGTCCGTCCTCGAGGCAACAGCCGCGAAGCCCGCACCCTCGGCAGCAGCCACGAGGCGTGTCGCACCGGTCGAGCATGCTGCACCCGCAGCCTCGCACGCCCCCGCGCCTGTCGTTCCGGCGGTCGCAAGCGCCCGGTGCGTGGATTGCGGCGTGATCGAATCGGTGCGTGAAATCGAGACCAAAGGCGAAGGCACCGGATTGGGCATTGTCGGCGGCGCGGTGGCCGGCGGCCTGCTCGGCAGCCAGGTCGGCGGCGGTCGCGGCAAGGATGTGATGGCCGTGGTCGGCGCGGTCGGAGGCGGGTTCGCCGGAAACGAAGTCGAGAAGCGCATGAAGGCGACCAAGAGCTATTCCGTGACCGTGCGCTTCGACGACGGCACCGCCCGCTCGTTCGGCGAGCCGGTCCTGCCGGCCTGGCGCCTGGGCGACAAGGTCCGCATCGTCAACGGCGCGATCCGGTCCAACGCCTGAAAAAAGGCAGTCCGTGTGCGCCAGCGCACGGACTGCGACGGCCCCTGCGCCCAGCATGTGTGCCTGCACTGCCCCGCAATCAACCCCTTGGACAATTCACCATGAAACAACTCAAACGCCTTTCGGCCCTCGCCCTCGTCGCAGCCGCCGCGACCCTGATGGGATGCGCCGCGTCATCGACCAAGGAAGGCACCGGCGAATATGTCGACGACACCGTCATCACCACCAAAGTGAAGGCTGCCATCTTCAATGAACCCAGCCTCAAGGTCTCGGAAATCAACGTCGAGACCTTCAAGGGCACCGTGCAGCTGAGCGGGTTCGTGAAGTACCAGGCCGACATGTACAAGGCCGCCGAAATCGCGCGCACCGTCGGCGGCGTGTCCTCGGTCAAGAACGACATCCGCCTCAAGTAAGAAACCCGGCGATCGTGCGGTGGATTCACCGCACGAATCCAACGACAACCCCCGCAAATGGAAAGCAAAATGAACGAAATCGAACGGGTGAGAGCCCGGCTGGCAGGCGACCTCAAGGCCATGATTGCCGACAGCGAGGATCTGCTTCACGCGACTGCGTCGGTCACCGGCGACGGAATCACGGCGGCCCGGACGAAGTTCGAGAAGCGGCTGGGACGCGCAAGAACCGCGCTGGCGGAAGCCTCCGAGCCGATCCTTGCAAGGACGCGCGAATCGGCAGCCGCCGCGGATGAGCTGGTGCACACCAACGCGTGGACGGCCGTCGGGATCGCGGTTGCGGCAGGCGTGCTGATCGGCGTGCTGACCTCGAGGCGATAGGAAGAACCGTCCCGCCGGAATTGCAGCACCATGACTGAGCCTGCGGTTTCCGCCGAAACGCCCGCAGCCGAAGACGCCGCCCCCGCCGACCGTCGGCGGCAGCCGCATCCTGCGATAACGGCGCTCGCCATTCTTGCGCTCGCCGCTGCGCTGTACCTCGCGCGCGGCTTTTTCGTGCCGCTGCTGATCGGGATTCTCGCAAGCTACGCGCTGCACCCGCTTGTCGATTCCCTCGAACGCCTGCGCCTGCCGCGCGGCATTGCCGCCGCACTGGTGCTTGCCGCACTGGTCGGCGGGATTACGTGGATCGGCGTTTCGATGAGCGACGATGCCGCTGCCGTGATCGAGAAGCTTCCCGAGGCCGCCCGCAAATTGCGCAGGGACCTCGGCGCCTCCCACGTCGGGGCACCCTCCGCATTGCAGAACGTGCAGGAAGCCGCCAAGGAACTGCAGCGGGTCGCGACCGACGCAAGCGCACAGCCGCCCCCGGCCGACAAGCCGCCCGGAGCCAAGCCCGCCGGACGCTCCCACGCGGCAGTGCAAGTGGCCGTTCCGCCGGCCCCGGAGCCGACCTGGTTGCGCGACTACACGCTGGCGCAATCCGCGTTGATCGCCTCGGTCGCTGCGCAAGCGCCGATCGTCCTGCTGCTGACCTATTTCCTGCTCGCCTCCGGCGCCCACTTCCGGCGCAAGCTCGTGCAGATGGTCGGCCCTTCCCTGTCGCGCAAGAAGGAGGCGGTGCGCATCCTCGAAGAGGTCGACCTGCAGGTGCAGCTCTACCTGCTGGCCATGGTCGGCTCGAACCTGCTGCTCGGTGTCGTCACCTGGCTAGTGTTCCTTGCGATCGGCCTGGACCACGCCGGGGTCTGGGGCGTGGCCGCCGGCGTTCTCCATTTCATCCCCTATCTCGGTCCCGCGCTGTTCGCCATCGGCTGCGGGGTCGCGGCCTTCCTGCAGTTCGGCTCACCCGCGGCGGCGCTCGGCACCGCGGCCCTTTCCCTGCTGATGTCGGGAGCGATCGGCTTCGCCTTCATGACCTGGCTGCAGAGCCGCTTTGCGCGCGTGAATGCGGCGGTCCTGTTCATCGCGTTGCTGTTCTTCGCGTGGTTGTGGGGTGTCTGGGGCCTGCTGCTCGGCGCGCCTCTGGTAGCGATCGCCAAGGTCGTCTTCGACCGGGTCGAGGCGCTCAAGCCGGTCGGCGAGCTGCTCGGCCATTGAGTTTGTTCGCTTTCGCACATACGCGCGCCGGCGATTGCCCTATCGTTGGATTTTCCGGAGCACAGCACAAATGAATCCCGCAAGAATCATAGGCATCCTGCTGATCGTGGCCGGCGGCCTCGGCCTCGCGTACGGCGGTTTCAGCTACACGAAGGAAACCACCGGCATGAAGGTGGGCCCGATCGAGCTCAAGATCCAGGAAAAGGAAACCGTGAATGTCCCGCTGATCGTCAGCGCTGCGGGAATCGCGCTCGGGATCTTCCTGCTGGTCGCTATCGGCCGCAAGTAAGGCTGGAGCAGCCGGCCCCACAAGCGCGCGAAGAGTTCCCGCAGGCGGAAATACAGCGGGCGCTGCGCCCAGCGGTCCGCGTCTATTTCGCGCGACTGTGCCTGTTCGAGCGCGATCTGCTTTTCGAGGATGTCCAGGTCGCCGGACTTGCGTTTACTGGGGCGATCGCCGGCCGGACGACCTCGTCGCCCCCTTTGTACGCTCGCACACAGTCCTCGGCGCGCAAAGGCGCTACAACCCACGCAGTCGAGGTCCATTTGCATTGCGATCGAGGAACAAGTTGAAGACCAGGACTACCAGCATCGTTCTCGTTGCGCTCGCGGCCATCCTTGCAGCTTGCGCACTTGCAGTGGCCCTCTTCGACTGGAATCACGCGAAGCCCTGGATCAACGCTCGCTTGAGCGCGGCGCTCGGCCGGCCGGTCGCGATCAACGGCGACCTGTCGGTCGAATGGCGCAGGCGGACCGACCCCGAAGCCGGCTGGCGGGGCTGGATTCCCTGGCCCGAACTCGCCGCGAAAGGCGTGCGTGCCGGAAATCCGCCCGGCTTCCACCCATCCGAAGCGATGGCAGAGGTCGGGCGCGTCACTTTCTCGATGAATCCGCTGCCGCTGCTGGCAAAGAAGATCGTTGTTTCGGCGCTCGTGCTGGACGACTCGCGCCTGTCGCTGGAACGGACCGCCGACGGCAGGAACAACTGGGGCTTCGTCGACCCCGGGGCGTCCGGGTGGACATTCGAATTCGACACGCTGGTGCTGAGCAAGGCCACCGTTCACCTGGTCGACGCAACCAGGCACGCCGATGTCCTGATGCACATCGATACGCTTCCGGGCAACGACCCGGCGGGTTACGCAATCGCATGGAAACTGGCCGGCTCCCTCAACAGGCAGCCGGTCAGCGGCGCGGGGCGCTCCGGCGGCGTGCTCTCGCTGCGCGCGCAGGTGACGCCCTATCCGATCGATGCCGAAGTGCACGTGGGCAAGACCGGCATCAAGGTCACCGGCACGCTCACCCGGCCGTCCGATCTCGCGGCGCTCGAGATGCGCCTGCGGCTCACCGGCGCGAGCATGGCGCAGTTGTTCCCGATCATCGGCGTGCCGCTGCCGGAAACGCATGCCTACTCGACCGACGGGCACCTCACGGGCGTATTCGGGAAAGCCGGCAACGACTGGACCTATTCGAAATTCACCGGCAAGGTCGGCGCCAGCGATCTCGCGGGCACGCTCAGGTACGAGTCCCGCCTGCCTCGCTCGAACCTCAAGGGCACGGTCGTGTCCAACCTGCTGAATTTCTCCGACCTCGCACCCGTCATTGGCGCCGATTCGAAGAGCGGCAAGGCGCAGCGAGGGGTCCCCGACGCGCAACCGGCAGGCAAGGTCCTGCCGGTCGAATCTTTCAAGACAGATCGCTGGCGCGAGGTCGACGTCGACGTCAATTTCACCGGCCGCCGCATCGTCCGCGACAAGGCCCTGCCGATCGACAACCTGACGACCCGGATCCGCGTGGACGACGGAGTCCTCTCGCTTGCGCCCCTCGATTTCGGCGTCGCCGGGGGGACGCTGAGATCGACGGTCCGTCTCGACGGCCGCCCGGCGGCGGTCAAGGCCTCGCTTTCGGTCTCGGCTCGCGGCCTGAACCTGAAGCAGCTCTTTCCGACGAGTGCCGCGATGCAGACCAGCCTGGGTGTCATCAACGGCGAAGTGTCCCTGGACGCCACGGGCAATTCGGTCGCGCTGCTGCTTGCCTCGTCGAACGGCGACGCCAGGGCGGTGATGCTCCACGGGACGATCAGCAAGCTGTTGCTCGACGAAATCGGGCTCAACGTGGGCAGCGTGATCCTGGGCAAGATCTTTGGCGACAGGACCGTCAAGATCAATTGCGCGGTCGGGGACTTCTCGGTCGGCAGCGGCGTGATGCGCACGCGCACCGTGGCCGTCGACACCGAATTGTCGACGCTGCAGGTCGAAGGCCGGGTCGACCTCGCGCGCGAACTGCTCGACCTCACTCTCAAACCCCAAAGCAAGGGCCTGCGCACCGTTACGTTCACCGGGCCGCTGTACGTGACCGGCAGCTTCGCTTCACCCAAAGTGGACGTAGACCGGGGCCTGGTCGCACTGAAGGCCGCGGGAGCGGTCGCGCTTTCCGCAATCGCCCCGATTGCCGTACTGGTTCCGCTTACAAGCTTCGGCCAGGACGAGGACAACGACTGCCGCAAGCTGATCGGTGCATCGAAGGGCCGCCCGGTACGCGCGCCGGGATGATCGAGTGTGCGCGGGCGCACAGACCCCGAATGGCGCACGGAACACGATGAGGGTCCGTTCGCCCGATCCCCGGGCGCAACCACACTGCGGAGTCGCCCATGAACCTCCAGAGAATCGCGGCCTATTGCGAGGAAATCGCCGCTCGTGCGGACGAAGCTTGGGGCGTGCTCAGCGGCGATCCGATCCGGGTTGCGAACGCAAAGCGCCTGGTCAACCGGGCGATTGCCCGGCAGCACAGTGAATTCGAGAAAGAAGAGTCCGAACGCCAACTGGAAGATTTCCAGCGGCGCAACCGCCACTGGCGTTTCTGAGAACGGCGTCCTCACGCCGCCCCAGTCCCACGCAACGAATGCCGAGGAGTCTCCCATGAATGCCCTTGCCCGTCCGATCCCCCTGAAGCCCGCACTGATCCTATTCGCCTGCGCCGCGGCCCTGGCCCTGGTCGCCGGTTGCGACAACCGTGCAGCGCCGGCGGCGGCCGGCACCGCGCCTGCCGTCACCGTCGGGACCACCATCGACGACACTGTCGTGACCTCGCGGGTCAAGTCCGCGCTGCTGGCCGACCCGGACACGAAGAGCTTCGACCTCAAGGTCGAGACCCGCAACGGCGAAGTCATGCTGAGCGGGTTCATCAACAGCCAGGCCCAGGTCGACCGCGCCCTCCTGGTCGCGCGCGGCGTCGAAGGCGTCAAGTCCGTCAGCAACAAGATGGACCTCAAGGCAGGCACCGCAACCGTCGGCAACGACGTCGACGACGGCATCGTCACCGCCAAGGTCAAGTCGGCGCTGCTCGCCGACCCGGGCATCAAGAGTTTCGACATCGCAGTCGTCACGAGCAAGGGCGAAGCGCAGTTGAGCGGCTTCGTCGACTCGCAGGTACAGATCGATCGCGCCACCGAACTCGCCCGCGCGGTCCCGGGCGTGAAGTCCGTCTCCAACGGCATGAGCGTCAAGAAGTAACCCCTCCATCCAAACCGCAAAGGCTTCCCCATGCTCTATACCATCGCCGTCATCCTGGTCGTCCTCTGGCTCCTCGGGCTGGTAACCTCCTACACGATGGGCGGATTCATCCACGTCCTGGTCGTGATCGCCATCGTCGCGGTGTTGCTGCGGATCATCAGCGGACGCAAGGTCATCTGATTCAGCGCAGGCCCCGGGGCGCCGCATGGTCAGGATGCGCTTCTCGATCCAGCTCCACTACAGGATCGAGGCGCAGCCGGCGAACTTCATCTTCAACATCCACGCGGCCCATACGCCTCGCCAGGTGGTGGTGTCCGAAAACCTGCAGATCACTCCGTACTTCACACCCTCGATAGAGAGCGACCCCGTCACCGGCAGCCGTTACGTACGGCTCCGCGCGGGCCCCGGTGACCTGCGCGTGCGATATCGGGCGGTCGTGGACATCGCGCATCACGTCGGCGTGCCCTCGAATCTCAACGAGGTGCCTGTAGCCAACCTGCCGCGGTCGGTCCTCCCCCACCTCTACCCGAACCGCTACTGCCAGTCCGACCGGCGCGGTGCCGCGCGCGGGACTCATACGCATCGGTACCGGGCGGGACGCGGCCGACGCGTCTTTTGCCACGCTCTTCGGATCGGTCGGCTCGGAAGCGCCGCTCATCTCGATCGATGCGCTCGACGATCCGGCCAATGGATACGCGCTTCCGCAAAGGTTGGATGAAGCGCTCTCCACTCACGGCTGAATCGCCCGGCGCCTTTGTGCGGCCCCGTACAGACCGCCGGGATCGCGGCGAGGACAATCGATTCATTCCCGTTACACATCGAGCGGGATGAACCAGTCAGAACCGGCAAGCTTGCCGGTCATCCACCGAACCAGGGAACTCATGAAAGCCACATTCACCCGGAATCACCTCGCGACGGCGGTCGCGTGCGCGCTCGCACTCGGCCTTGCGTCCAACGCGGCCTTCGCGCAAAGCGCCTTCAACGACCCGACGCAGCGCGAACTCATCTACAACCAGCAGAATCCGCAGGTCATCAAGAACGGGTTCGGCGAATGCTGGCACTCCGGCTTTGGCCCGGCGCCGACTTCGACTGCCGAATGCGATCCGAACTACCGTGCACCGACGCCGCCGGTCGTGCAGCGCGCACCGCCCCCTCGGGTGATCGCGCCGCCGGTCGCAGTAGCGCCGCCCCCGCGCGCACCGGCACCGGTCGCGCAGAAAGTCACGCTCGACGCAGACACGCTGTTCGACTTCGACAAGGCGGTGCTGCGCCCCGAAGGCCGCAGGACCCTCGACGGGTTCGTGACGCAACTGAAGGACATCAACCCGGAAACGATCATCGCCGTCGGCCATACGGACCGTTTCGGCAGCACCCAGTACAACCAGGCCTTATCCGAGCGGCGCGTCGGTACTGTCAGGGCCTACCTGCTCGACAAAGGCGTCAGCTCCGCCAAGCTGCATGCCGAAGGCCGTGGCGAAACCCAGCCGGTCACCAAGGCGGGCGACTGCCAGGGCGCCAAGAGCGCGAAGGTCATCGCGTGCCTGCAGCCCGACCGCCGCGTCGACGTCGAAGTCATCGGCACGCGGATCGTCCGCTAGCCCCGCCTCCACACCCTCAAGGAGAAATCATGCTGAACAGAATCCTCTCGATCCTCATGCTGGCCGGTGCCCTAGGCTCGCTCGCAGCCTGCAACACGGTCGACGGAATGGGCAAGGACATCGAGCGCGCCGGGGAAGCCACCTCGGACACCGCGCGCGACGTCGGCAAAAGGATGTAGCAGAAATTTCTCAAGCCGCCGGCCATCCGGCAGGCGGCCGTGCAGGACAAGGCAGGACCCGGAGAATCAAATGAACACGATCAAGAGAAATGTGATTGGTGCGGTAGTGATAGCGTCGTTGCTCGGCCTCGGTGGCTGCGCAGGCATGACGGCCCAGGAAAAATCGACGGCGATCGGCGCGGGCGTGGGCGGCGTTGCGGGCAATGTGCTCGGCGGCGGCGTGCTCGGCACGGCAGCCGGTGCGGCCGTGGGCGGCGTGATCGGCCACGAGATGGGCAAGCGCTGAGTCGGATGGTCCGGCGAAGCTGCCGGACGTGAAAGCGGCCCGCGAGGGCCGTGGCAACAAAACGGCCCTCGCGGGCCGTTTGCTTTTGTACCGTGCGGGACAGCTTATTGCGTGCGGCCCGAATCGTTGTGCGTCAGGGTCAACGGCACCGCGCGTCCCTCTTGCTCGGCGGAATAGTCGGGCGAATTGACTTCCCGGCAGCGGGCCTCCGCCGCTTCGACACCGCGATGCAGCGCCACCAGGCGCGCGCGGCGGCGGTCGCCGGGTACAAGCTCGCCCCCGGGCGGAATGCCCTGCTGCATGTCGGGGCCGCGCGCCAACGCACGTTTCGCCTGCACCAGCCTGCGCTGGGCTTCCTTGCGGTTGACTTCGCTCGACCGCATCGATGAGGCGGTACTGCGTCCGCGGATCCCGGAGGCGGGCGGCGCCGCCACCACGGGAAGGGGTTCGAGTTCGCGCGAGGTGATCGGCGCCTCAGGGCGGTCGGTGTAGCTCACGTGCCCGCCATCGTCCACATGCCTGTAAACGCCCTGCGCAGAACCTGCCGCGCTGCCGAAAGCGAGCGCCACCGCGAGCGCGCACTGCGCCACACGGACGCCGATCGGTCGTGCCTGTCTGATTGGAATCATGGTTTCCCTCACTCGTCCGTTGCGGCCGGCCAGAGTGGCCTGCCGCTGGGATGAGTTTGGCGCGCATGGATCGGGGGTGCCGTGCGCTGGCGCTCATAGCGGATTGGAAATATGGCAAAGTGCCGGCCTGACTTTCCGCAGCCGCGCATGACCACCGACCCAGTCCACCACAAAGGCCGCAAGCGCCTGTCCCTCGCGCTGCAGGGCGGCGGCGCGCACGGGGCGTTTACCTGGGGCGTGCTCGAGCGGCTGATGGCCGACGGGCGCATCTTCATCGACGGCCTGAGCGGCACCAGCGCCGGCGCGATGAATGCGGTGGTGTTCACCGACGGCTTCCTGCGCGGCCACCAGCAGGGCGCGATCAACGCGCTGCGCGAATTCTGGCGCCGCGTGAGCGACGGTGCGCTGGTGCCGATGTCGCTTGCCAAGGCGATGGCGCCGCTGCACCGCGACTGGAACATGGACGAGACGCCGGGCTACCAGATGCTGGACGCGATCACGCGGATGTTCTCGCCCTACCAGCTGAACCCGCTCGACATCCACCCCTTGCGCGACATCCTGGTCGACCTGGTGGATTTCGAGGGCCTGCGCGAGCGCTCCGACATCAACCTCTTCGTCGCGGCGACCAACGTGCGCACCTGCAAGCTCAAGGTGTTTCGCACGCCGGAAATCACGGTGGACAGCCTGCTCGCCTCGGCCTGCCTGCCGATGCTGTTTCGCGCGGTCGAGATCAACGGCGAGAGCTACTGGGACGGCGGGTATCTCGCCAACCCGGCGATCTCGCCGCTGGTGCACGAATGCGAATGCAAGGACGTCGTGATCGTGCAGGTGAACCCGATGCGCCGCGAGGACGTGCCCTGCACCGCGCGCGAGATCCTCAACCGGCAGAACGAGATCAGCTTCAACGCCTCGCTGATGCGCGAGATGGCCGGCATCAACACGCTCTCGCGCCTGATCGACCGCGGCGAGGTCACCAACAAGGCGTTCTCCAGCGTCAAGTTCCACATGATCGAGGCGCAGGACGAGATGAGCCGGCTCGGCGGATCGAGCAAGTTCAACGCCGACTGGGCTTTCCTCACCTACCTGCACAAGCTGGGCGTCGATGCCGCCGGCCGCTGGCTGGATGCGCATTTCGATGCGATCGGCGAGACTTCGACGCTCGACATGATCAAAACCTACGAATAGGCTCCCCGAATGCAGCAACCGCTTGAAGACATCAAGGTCCTGGATCTGAGCCACGCGCTGGCCGGTCCCTTCTGCTCCACGATGCTCGCCGACTACGGCGCGCAGGTGTTCAAGATCGAACCGCCCGGGGCGGGCGACATCGCGCGCACCTGGGGCGCGCCGATGCCGGGCGGCGAGACCGCCTACTTCGTCAGCCTGCACCGCAACAAGAAGGGCCTGGTGCTCGACCTCAAGACCCCGGCCGGCAAGGAGACTTTCCTGCGCCTGGTCGAGCGCTGCGACGTGGTGCTCGAGAACTACCGCCCCGGCGCGCTTGAAAAGCTCGGCATCAACTACGAAGTGGCGCGCAAGCGCAACCCGGCGATCATCTACTGCTCGGTGTCCGGCTACGGCCAGGACGGCCCCTACCGCGACCGCCCGGCCCTCGACCTGATCCTGCAGGCCGAGAGCGGCATCATCAGCGTGACCGGCGAACCCGGCAGCACCGGTTCGCGCGCAGGCGTGTCGATCGCCGACATGACCGCGGGCATGAACGCCGCCTACGCGATCATGCTCGCGCTGCGCGTGAAGGAGCGCACTGGCGAAGGGCAGTCTATCGACGTGTCGATGATGGAGGGCCAGCTTGCGCTGCTCGGCGTGATGCTCGGCGGCTATTTCGCCACCGGCGAAGTGCCCGGGCCGATGGGCACCGCCTACAAGGCGCTGCTGCCCTACCAGACCTTCCACACGCAGACCCGCGACCTCGCACTTGCGGTGGCGAGCGACAAGCAGTGGAAGATCTTCTGCCCGCTGGTCGGCTGCCCCGAACTGGCGGCCGACCCGCGCTACCGGACCAACGCCGACCGCGACCGCTACCGCGCCAGCCTGATCGAACGCCTGCAGGAGGTGTTCCTCACCCGCACCTACGAAGACTGGGAAAAGATCCTGAACGACGGCGGCATCCCGGTGGGCGCGATCAACGACCTGTCGCAGGTCGTCGAGCACCCGCAGGTCAAGGCGCGCGGCTCGCTCGTGGACATCGACCACCCGAAAGTGGGCAGGACCCGCGTCGTCGGCGTGCCGGCGCGCTTGTCGGCCACGCCGGGGTCGGTCCGCACACCCTCGCCGTCGCTGGGGCAGCATACGGAAGAGGTGCTGCGCGCGGTGCTCGAACTCGACGACGAGGCAATCGCCAGGCTGCGCGCGGCCGGCGCGCTGGGCAACACATCAGGAGGAAAGCAATCGTGATGGTGATGCGTCTCGTAGTGGCAATGCTCGTGCTCGCTTGCGGGTACGCGGGAGCGCAGGACTACCCGGCGCGCCCGGTCAAGCTGGTCGTGCCGTACGCCCCCGGCGGCGGCACCGACATCGTCGCGCGCCTGGTGGCGCAGAAGCTGACCGACGCGTGGGGCAAACAGGTCATCGTCGAGAACCGCGCCGGCGGCAACGGCTTCATCGGCTCGGAGTACGCGATGAAGCAGCCGCCGGACGGGTACACGCTGCTGGTGAGCATTGCGAGCACGCACGCGACCGCCCAGTTCCTGTTCCCGAAGCTGCCCTACGACCCGTTCCGCGATTTCGTCCCGGTCACGCAGCTCGCCCTCTCGCCGGTCGTGATGCTGGTGAACCCGGCGCAGCCGTGGAAGACGCTGCGCGACCTGGTCGCGAGCGCGAAAGCGCAGCCGGTGCATTACGGCAGCTTCGGCCACGGGTCCACCGCCCACATGTACGGCGAGCTGCTCAACCTGAACACCGGCACGAAGCTGCAGCACATCGGCTACAAGGGCTCCGGCCCGGCGCTCACCGACCTGCTGGGCGGCCAGATCCCGGCGGCCCTGCTCGACATCGCGGCCACCAAGTCGCAGATCGTCGCCGGCAAGGTCCGCGCGCTGGCCGTCACCGGGCCGAAACGCTGGCAGGCGCTGCCCGACGTGCCGACGTTTGCCGAGGCCGGGTTCCCGGGCTTCGAGGTAGTGGGCTGGTTCGGCGCGTTTGCGCCCGCCGGCACGCCACGCGCGGTGATCGTCAAGGCCGCCGCCGAAATGACCCGCGCGGTGCGCAGCCCGGACGTGGTTGCGCGGCTGGTGGAACTCGGCACCGAGCCGGCGGGGGGCACGCCCGAGGAGTTCATGGCCAACTGGAAAGCGACTTCGGATGCGCTCGGCGACGTCATCAAGCGCGCCAAGATCACCATCGAGCCGTGAGGCGGTTATCCTGTTTTTGATATCCATATTGACCGGAAACCCGCGCCGTTCTTGACTCCGCGGAAATGAAAGTTCGAGAATTCATAAAAACGAGAGGGATAGAGATGAAGAAAACCGTGCTTGCAGCCGCCGCAGCCTTGACGCTCGGCCTCCTGGCCACCGGCCCCGCCCGGGCGCAGGACAAGACCATCCACGTGATCGTGCCGCTGCTGGCCGGGGCCGGCACCGACGTCGTCACCCGCACCTTCACCGCGGCGCTTTCGCAGCGGCTCGGCCAGCCGATCGTGGTCGAGAACAAGGCCGGCGGCGCCACGATGCTCGGCGCGAGCTACGTGGCCAAGAGCGCGCCGGACGGCTACACGCTGCTCGCCGCCACCACCAGCACGATGTCGGTGCTGCCGAGCGTGCAGAAGAGCGCACAGGACACGCTGAAAGATCTTGTCCCGATCGCCGCTTTCTCGGTGTCGCCCTTCGTGTTCGGCGTGGCCGCGGAATCCAGGTACAAGACGCTGCAGGAGCTGGTCGCCGCCGCCAAGGCAAACCCGGGCAAGCTCACGTTCGGCTCCTCCGGCACCGGCACCCTCACCCACATGGTGGTCGAGCTGATGAGCGTGGTCGCCAACGCCAACTTCGCGCATATCCCGTACAAGGGCGTTACCGGCGCCTACACGGACGTGATCGGCGGGCGGATCGATTTCCTCGCCGACGCGCCGGCCTCGATGCAGCCGCAGGTGCGCGGCGGCCGGATGCGGGCGCTGGTCGTTACCGCACCGCAGCGCCTGCCGACCTTCCCCGGCGTGCCCACCGTAAGCGAACTCGGGTTGAAGGACGCCGAGGCCGACTTCACCACCGGCCTGTTCGCACCGGCCGGCACGCCGCCCGCGGTGCTGGCGCGCTACCAGGCCGAAGCGCTGCAGGTCGCGCAGAGCCAGGCGTTCAAGGATTACCTCGCCAAGCAGGGCTACGAGCCGCTGGCACTCGAGGGCGCGCAGTTCGGCCAGGCCATCAAGGACGGCCTAGCGAAATGGGAGCGGGTCGTGAAGGAGCGGAACATCAAGGTGGAGTAGCATGCGATCGATTGTCGTTTGCAACTACTTTTGAGACCTCCACCCCGATGGCGCAGGCCGGGACTGCCGTTCGCGAATCGCCGGTAATCGAGAGAAGCCTGGCCAAGGTGGCGCTGCGCGGCATCGGCCTGCGCTACTACACGCTGGGCGGCGAGGTCGAGGCGCTGCGCGGCATCACGCTCGGCATCCGGCCCGGTGAATTCGTCAGCATCGTCGGCCCCAGCGGCTGCGGCAAGAGCACGCTGCTCTCCTTGATCGCCGGGATCATGCAACCCACGGCCGGCGAGGTGCTGATCGACGGCAAGCCGGTGACCGGCCCCTCGCGCTCGTGCGGCTACATGCTGCAGCACGACCACCTGTTCGGCTGGCGGACGATCCTGCAGAACGTGATGCTCGGGCCGGAGATCCAGGGCATGGACGCCCGCGAGGCCGAGGAGTACGGCCGCGTGCTGCTCGGCCGCTATGGCCTGGCGGACTTCGTCGACCACTACCCGCACCAGCTCTCGGGCGGCATGCGCCAGCGCGCAGCGCTTGCAAGGACGCTGTGCACGCGGCCGGATGTCCTGCTGCTGGACGAGCCGTTCTCGGCGCTCGACTACCAGACGCGCCTCGCGATCTCCGACGAGATCGGCCTGATCCTGCGCGAGGAAGGCAAGACGGTCATCCTCGTCACGCACGACATCTCGGAGGCGATCAGCATGACCGACCGGGTGATCGTCCTCGGCCGGCGGCCCGGCCACGTGAAGGCCGAGCACCCGATCGCCTTCCCCAGCGTGCCGGGCGCTCGCCCCTCGCCCTTTGCCGCGCGCAGCGCCGCGGAATTCCGCGACTACTTCAACGTCATCTGGGAGGAGCTCGACGTCCATGTCGGCACCTGACCCCGGGACTGCAAACGACGGCGCGCCGCGGAACGGCGCACCGAGCGAGGGCTTCCTCGCCTACCTCGCCGGCCTGCGCCGCGAGGCGCGCCGCGTGCGGCTGATGCAGGGCCTCGCGATCATCGTCTTCCTCGCGCTGTGGGAGATCGCGCCCAAGCAGCACTGGGTCAACCCGATGCTGACCAGCAACCCGTCGGCGGTGGTGGAGATCTTCGTCACGATGGTCCGCGAGAACAACCTCGGCATGCACGTCTGGGTCACGCTCAAGGAGGCGATCGCGAGCTTCGTGGCCGGCATGGTGTCGGCGGTCGGCATCGCGATGGCGCTGTGGTGGTCGAATTTCCTGTACCGGATCCTCGACCCTTTCCTGGTAGTGGCGAACTCGCTGCCCAAGCTGGCGCTGGCGCCGATCTTCTACATCTGGCTCGGCGACCAGTGGTCGGTGTACGGCATTGCGATCGCGATCAGCGTGTTCCTGACGATCCTGATGGTGTACGGCGGCTTTCGCGAGACCGACGCCGACAAGATCAAGCTGGTGCGCACCTTCGGCGGCACCAAGTGGCAGATCCTGACCAAGGTGGTGCTGCCGGCCAACATCCCGGTGATGATAGGCGCGCTCAAGATCAACGTCGGCCTCGCGCTGGTGGGCGTGATCGCCGGCGAGTTCCAGGCCTCCAAGGCGGGCCTGGGCTACCTGATCATCTACGGCACGCAGATTTTGCAGATGCACATGGTGATGGCGTCGATCGCGATCCTGGCCGCGATGTCGGTGGTCATGTACATGCTCATCGCCTGGCTTGAACGCGCGGTCACCCACGACCGCCGATAACGACAACAGAGGAGACTCCAGATGAAGAAGACCCCAACCCGCATTGCCGCCGCCGCGCTCGTATGCGGTGCCCTGGCCGCACCCGCCGCGCTCGCGCAGACCACCGTGAACTACATGGAGGTGATCCGCTCGATCTTCTACCTGCCCTCCTACATCGCGATCGAGAAAGGCTACTTCAAGGAGCAAGGCCTCGACGTCAAGATGGACACCGGCTGGGGCACCGCCAAGGTGCTGCCGCCCTTCCTCGGCGGCCAGCGCGACATCGTGCTGCTCGGGCCGGAGTCGCAGGTGTACATCGAGAATTCGCCCTCGCCCGACAAGTCGAAGATCTTCTGCCAGCTCACCGCCAAGGACGGGCTGCTGGTGGTGTCGAGGAAGAAGATGGCGCCCAACGAGTTCAAGTGGGCGATGGTCAAGGGCAAGGACTACCTCGACTGGACCAACGGCACCACGCCGCAGATCGACTCGCAGTGGGTGTTCAAGAAGCACGGCATGGACCCGAAGAAGGACCTCGCCAACTACATGACCAACGTCGCCTCGGGCAACCGCGACACCGCGTGGATCGCCGGCAAGGGCGACTTCGGCACCTTCTTCGAGCCGACCGCCTCGTTGATCGAGCGCGAGAACAAGGGCTACGTGGTGGCGTCGATCGGCAACGAGATCGGGCCGATGGGCTTTACCGTGTTCATGGCCACCGACAAGTTCATCGCGAAGAACCCGAAGGCCGTGCAGGGCTGGTGCAACGCGATCCAGAAGGCGCAGAACTTCGTCGCCGCCTCCGCCCCCTCGGACCTCGCCAAGCTGGCGCAGCCGCACTTCATGCAGATGGACTACGGCCTGATGCTGAACTCGATCAAGCGCTACCAGGGCCTCGGCGTGTGGGCGAAGGACGTGACCTACAGCGAGCAGTCGCTCAACAAGCTGCAGGACATCATGGTCGAGGGCGGCGTGCTGAAGGCCGAGCAGAAGATCACGTATGCCAAGGCGGCGACGAAGACGTTCTCGGAGGCGGCGAAGAAGGCGGTGAAGTAATGGCCGCGGTGACCCTGGCTTTTCTCGCCGGGCAGCTCGCCGCCGGCAAGACCACCAGCCGCGCGCTGACCGAAGAGGCGCTCGGGCGGATCGAGGACAAGTCCGGCGAAGGGCCCCGCACGTTCATCCGGGTGTTCCGCGAGGCCGCGCTGGCGGCGGCGGACGCGAGCGACAAGCTTCGAAAGGCCGGCGTCGTGCCCTCGCCGCTGGCCGGAATCCCGGTGTCGGTCAAGGACCTGACCGACGTGGCGGGCTATGTCACGCAGGCCGGGTCGGCTTCGCGCAAGGGCGATCCGCCTGCGGTCAGGGACGCTCCGGTGCTCGCTCGCCTGCGCGCGGCGGGTGCGGTGTTGATGGGCACCACCAACATGACCGAGTTCGCCCTGGGCGGGTTGGGGATCAACCCGCACTTCGGCGATTGCCGCAATCCCTGGGACCGCAAGACCGGCCGGATCCCGGGCGGCTCGTCCTCCGGCGCGGCGATCTCGGTGACGGACGGCATGGCGTACGCGGCTTTGGGGACGGACACCATGGGCTCGGTGCGGATCCCCGCCGGGCTGTGCGGGCTGGTCGGGTTCAAGCCCACCGCCTCGCGCGTACCGCGGGACGGGATCTATCCGCTGTCGACGACTTTGGATTCGGTCGGGCCGCTGGCGAATTCGGTGGAATGCTGTGCGCTGATCGACGCGATCTTCGCCGGCGAGCCGCCGCCGAAGCTGAAGCCGGTGCCGATTTCCGGGCTGCGGTTCGGCGTGCCGAAGACGCAGGTGCTCGACGGATTGGATCCTGAGGTGGCCAAGGCGTTCGATGCGGCTCTGAAAAAGCTCTCAAAGGCCGGTGCAAAGATCGAGGAGTTCGACTTCCCCGAGATCAACGAGATCGCGGACCTGAACAAACGGTGCGGTCTTTCGATGGTCGAGTGCTGGGCGCTGCATCGCAAGCGCATTCCCGGCCGCGAAGCCGGCTACGACCCGCGCATCCTCTCGCGCATGCTGCTCGGGAAGACCATCGAGATGGCGGACTACTACGACGCGCTGCAGTTGCGCGCGGAGCTCGTGACGCGAAGCGCGGAGACGACCGGGCGGTTCGATGCGGTGGTGATGCCTACGTTGCCGGTGATCGCACCGCCGATTTCAAAGTTCCTGGATACCGAGGAAGGCCGCAAGGACGGGTTTCCGATCCTGATCAGGAATACGTGTATCGGGAATTACCTGGATCGGTGTGCGGTGACGATTCCGTGCAACGCGCCGGGGGAGGCGCCGGTGGGGTTTACGGTGATGGGCGAGAGGATGGGGGATCGGCGGGTGCTGGAGGTTGGGAAAGGGGTGGAGGCGCTTCTTGCGCCTGGCGGTTAAGAATGGATATTGGGGTGCCGGGGTCCATTTCGGTTCAATCCGGACGACCGCTGCGAGCAGCCGGTGCGGCGGTCTGAGTCGCGACGCTTGGATCGAGACCCACAGGCCGGTTTCCGTTCCGCGGTAGCTCGGTCAAGACGACTGCGCCGCCGACTGCATGAGTGACCACACTTTGGGCGGAGATAGCGGCAATTCGCGGGGCTGAGCATTGAATGAGCGAAGTGCGGCGGCCACGGCATTGGCGATTAGTCCGCCAATCGGCACCGTACCGCCCTCCCCTCCGCCTTTCGCCCCCAGGGGATTGTGCAGTGAGGGCGAATTGCCGAGCATGATGGCACGCACGTTCGGGAAATCCGAGGCCAAGGGCAGCAGATAGTCCGCAAACGAGCCGGTCAGCAACTGCCCGTTCCCGTCGTAAACCAACTGCTCGAGCAGAGTGCCTCCCAAGCCCTGCAACATTCCGCCAACAGCCTGGCCGGTAGCCGTAAGCGGGTTCATGACGCGCCCGATATCCTCTGCCAGCACCAAGTCGAGCACACGAACGTAACCCGTACCCGGGTCGACGGTGACATGCACCGCGGCAGCGCCGTAAGAGTAGGTGTGCTTGAAGCCGTTCGCGAACGAACCGTCAGCGGAAAGCCCGGCACTCGCCAATTCCGATAAGCCAACATCACGATCGCCGCAACGGGCGGTCAATCCGTGCAGTAATTCGACATCATCCGACCCGCAACCGAGGAATGACGCGGCAACCTCACGGATCCGCGCCCTCAATGCTTCGGCCGCTCGAACGATTGCAGATCCCCCCATGACCACCGAACGTGAGTGATAGGACCCCCAGCCCTCGCGCAAATAGGTCGTCGAACCATGAAAGATCCTGATTGCATCCATAGGCATGCCTAGCGAGTCGGCCGCAATCTGCAGGCAAACGGTCTCCAGTCCCTGGCCCACATTGGCCGATCCGACGAAAAGGGAAATAGTGCCGTCGCTATCCACCACCAGCCGCGCATTCTCCTGCGGCCCCGAGGCGCCCCCTTCAATAAAGCAGCCGATCGCCAGACCATGAAACCGTCCTTCGACGAGTTTGCCCTGCAGCGCCTGCTTCTCGCTCCAGCCGATCTCCGCCAGAACTCGATCCAGGGTACTCGAATAGTCGCCGGTGTCGAGATCCTCGGCCTTCTCCGGTGGCCTGATCGTCGCAAGCGGATAAGGCATTTCCTCTTTTGTCACCAAGTTGATACGGCGAAAATCCACCGGATCAATCCCGAGGTCGCCCGCCGCCAGCTCGAACATCCGTTCACGGAAGAAGTCGGCCTCGTAACGCCCCGGACCACGATATGTTCCGATCGGCGTCTTGTTCGTCATCACCATGTGGGATCGCACTTCGATGTTTGGCACTCGGTAAGGCCCCGACAGAAATTGGGCCACATTGCGCGGCGTGATTGCCGCTGCTGTGCGTGTATAAGCCCCCATGTCGACCCGCGCCTCCCCGCGAAGCGCAATCAGTCTGCCGTCCAGCTCACACGCAATTTCCATTTCCATCTCGATTTCGCGAGAGTGCGTTGCGTGCATCAAGTGCTCGAGTCGATCCTCGGTCCACTTTACGGGTCGGCCAAGCTTCATCGCAGCGAACGGCACGAGGTAGTCTTCGGGCGCGAACTCGCCGCGTTGGCCAAAGCTGCCGCCTACGTCCGCCTCAATCAAGTCGACGCAGTCTTCGGACAAATCGAGGTGGTGCGCAAGGATGCGACGATTTTGATACGGGACCTTGGCGGCACCGAAGACAGTAAGCTTTGTCTTCGCCCCGTCCCAAGTAGCGAGCACCGCCCGCAATTCCAGGCACGCTGCCGCGTGACGGTGGACCCGCAATCGCTCACGCCTGACATAGGGCGCGGATCCACCCTGGCGAGCATCGCCTTTTGATGCCAGATAACTGACTGCGACGTTGCTCTCGCAAGAATCGAAGAGAAGCGGGTCGTCCGCGTTGCCAAGCGCCGGTGAGAGCTGTTCGATATCCGGCATCAAGAGCTGAAGTGCGTCCTCCGCGAGGGCGGGACTGTCTGCGATCACCATCGCGATGGGCTCACCGACGTAGCGTACTTTCTTGTGCGCCAGCATCGGCTGCTCGAACGTTTCGTGTTCCGGAACGACGGCAAGGCGGGGACCGATACTGGGCGGCAATCCCGATGACCGCCGAGGAAGATCAGCACAAGTAAATACGGCGCGCACGCCCGGTGATCGACGCGCGGCGGTCGTTTCTATGCCGCGCAGATGCCCATGGGCGACCGAACTGCGCAGAAACGCCGCGTACACCATTCCCGGCAGGTGCAGATCATCCGCAAACTGACCGCTTCCGCGCAGAAGGCGAAGGTCTTCTATGCGCTCTATCGGGCGGCCGATTGCCGGCGAAGGATTCTCGTCCATCATGCGGCAATTGTGGTTACGCCTGCCGGCTCGGTCAACACTCGTTTTGAGCTGGTGCACGCAAATCTGGGAACTCATGGTTCTACAATGCACGACTTCTGCCACTCTCTGATTGATCGAAGCCGTATGTGCTTTCCGATCGACCACCTCAATGTCCTCATACTCTTTGCTGCGCGAAAAGAACGTTCCCGTGCCCGTCAGCGATGGACTGGTACTCAGCGCCAACGTCTACAGGCCGGCAGCCGAAGGCCGCTTCCCGATCGTTCTTTCGCACGGGATTTATGGAAAAGACGTGCACTTTGCAGATGCGTACAAGCTGCAATGGGACAAAATACGAGAACTTCATCCAACACTCTTCTCGGACGGCACGAGCGGTCAATACGCGAGATGGGAAGCGGCAGACCCGGAAAAATGGGTCCTGGATGGATACGTCCTTATCCAGGTGGATGCGCGAGGCACCGGAAAATCACCGGGTTACCTCGACCCCTTTTCTCCCAGGGAAATCCAGGACTACCACGACGCAATCGAATGGTCGGCCTGCCAGCCCTGGTCAAGCGGCAAAGTCGGCCTTCTCGGCATCTCCTATTACGCGATCAGCCAGTGGCTGGTCGCGTCGATGCGCCCTCCGCACCTGGCGGCCATCGTTCCGTGGGAAGGCGGTTCCGATCACTATCGCGACTGGAGCCATCACGGTGGAATTCACAGCAACACCTTTTGCGAAGGTTGGTGGCCGCGACAGGTATTACCGAACCAACATGGCAACGGTGCCACGACACATCGGGACCGGGAAACCTCGGAACGAACCACAGGCGAAACGATCGATCCAATGATGCTCGAGGGAAATCGGGCGTCGTATGTGGACGAGATCACTCGTCACCCGCTTGACGACGCCTGGCATGAACAACGCTCGCCGCGCCTTGAACGCATCGAGGTACCAGTGCTGTCTGCCGCAAACTGGGGGGGTGCGGGATTGCATCTGCGAGGCAACATTGAAGGTTGGATGCGGTGCGGTTCTAAGCACAAATGGCTCTCCATCCATGACGGCACCCATTTCGAGAGCTTTTACCTTCCCGAGTATGTTGCAATGCAGAAGCGCTTTTTCGAACGCTATCTGAAGGACGTAGACAACGGATGGGAAAGCGAGCCGCCCGTGCAATTGAGCATACGGCGCCCAGGAATCGCATCCGTTCGTCGCGCCGAGAACACGTTTCCGATCTCGCGCACTCGGTACGTTGAACACTACCTTGATGTAGCGAATGGCGCGCTTTCGGAGTCACTGCCCCCTTCACCCGCGGCGGGCCATTTCGAGGCCGCCACCGGGCAATTGGATCTCGTCACCCCGAATTTCGAAGAGGATTGCGAGTTCACCGGATTTGTGTCCCTGCGATTGTGGATCAGTTCTTCAACCAAGGACGCGGACATCTTTGCCACCCTCCGCGCATTCGATCCAGCGGGTAAGGAAGTCATTTTCGTGGGAGCGAGCGAGCCGGTACAGGTGGCCCGCGGGTGGCTGCGAGCCTCTCATCGAAAGCTGGATGAAACCCGCGGCACGCCTTTCAGACCTTTCCACGCGCACAACGAAATTCAGTATCTCTTACCCGGGGAACCGTATTGCCTGGACATAGAATTGTGGCCTACGAGCATAATCGTCCCCGCCTCATACCGATTGATGCTTTCGATCACCGGTCGGGACCTGCAGGTTGACGGCGTCCCGGGAAGAATCCTGCACACAAAGAACGTCGGAATCGAGGCGTACAGCGGCCGCACGTACGTGCATACCGGCGGGACATTCGATTCCCGGCTTGTCCTGCCGCTCGTACCAAGTGGCTGAAGTCACGGTGTCTCCGACGGCTGAAGTTCGCCGGGCCGACCTTGCACGTGACCCGGAACCCGGCCGAGCAAGCTGAAAAGTGAAACAGTTGAGAATGCCATCTCAACTTTGGTTGACGCCATCGACCCGAACGGTTGACACTTCAAAAAAAGGAGGCGTCAATGAGACACGCATTGCTGTTTGCATTGCTAATTTCCGGGATCTCCACTTCTACCCTCGGCCAGGTCGATTTCCCGACGAAGACGATCCGGTTCGTCGTCGGTTTTGCGGCCGGTGGTCAGACGGACGTGCTGGCTCGCCTGTTGGCCCAAGAGGCCAAGCGGCTTCAGGGCTGGGATATCGTCGTAGTGAACAAACTTGGCGCAGGTGGCGCGCTTAGCACGCTTGACGTCATCAACTCCGCGCCCGATGGCCATACGCTGGGCGTCATTGCAAGTCCCACCCTTACGACTGCGGCTCTGATGCAAAAGGATATTCCGCCCGATCTTCTCGAGCGTACGAGTGCCCTGGTATCGATGGGCCGAGTGCGAAACGCCATCACCGTCAAGGCTGAGAGTTCTTTCCGTACGTTCAAGGACATGATCGAGAACGCACGCAAGAACCCCGGAAAACTTTCGATCGGCGTTTCCGGCGTCGGCACCAAGTCCCTTCTCGTGCTGCAGCTCATCGCACAGCAGGAAAAGGTCGACATTACGTTCGTACCCTATCAGGGCGAGGCCGGATCCTTCACTGCGCTTCTCGGTGGCCACGTGAGTGCCGCAGCGCTGACGGCTGCGACGATGGGCCGCCCCGTCCAGGCACGTTCGATGCGCATTGTCTCCTCCATGGACGAGGACAGGTTCGACATTGAACCGGACGCGCCCACCCTGATGGAGCAGGGGTGGCCGTATTCGTCCGCGTTCAGCTTCTACGTCTACGGGCCCAGGGGGCTTTCCGCAGCGGTAACGCGCAAGCTGATAGACGTCTTCGCGACCGCAGTTTCATCCCCCGCCTATGTCGAGTTGGCGACGAAATCGGCCGTCGACCTGAAGAAGCCGCTCACTGGTGAGGCGCTCGATCGATATTTCCTCGCCGAGCGCGCCCAGACCAAGGCGATGATCGACCGGCAAAGCGATTCCCAGAAGTGAAGGATTCGCCGTTTGCCAGCATGCGCGAACGGGAGGCGATACGCGAAACGGCACGCCGCTTCTTGGCGCACGCGTGGCCGGCCGGAGATGCGGTCGCTCGCAGTGCGTCACCCGTAACTCGGCGCGAAGCATGGCGTGCCATCGCTGCGCAGGGCTGGCTCGCGCTAGGCCTGGAGCCGGAACTGGGGGGCATGGGAGTGGCGACGCTCCTGCTCGAGGAGCTCGGGCGCGCGGCATGCCCCGTACCCTTGCTCGACGCCGTCATCGCCAATGTCCTGCTCGCCGGCAACGACACGCCATCGCGCGTGCCACATGACCTGTTGGCGCGCCTTCACGCAGGGGACGCCAGTCTCAGCATAGCGGCCGCGGACGCGGAGGGGAATGCATCTTCGGGAAGCGTTCGGTTCGAGAACGGTCAACTCAATGGCACTGCTGCTTTCGTCGAAGGCGCCGAGGACGCGACTGACTTTCTCGTCTGCACGAATCGATCGGACGAGATAGTCCTGGTCCGAGCGGATTCGCGGACCGTAGGCGTCGTCGTGACCCCGGGTCTCGCAAGGCCATCGCTTTCCGAAGTGACTTTCGAAGATGCCGGCGCGACTTCCATACCCGTTCGCGCAGATTGCCGGAATGCTCTGCGTGCGCTGGCTCGCCTGGGATTGACTGCCCGAGCGCTCGGGGCGGCGGCACGAGGCTTCGAGATGATCGTGGACTATGCAAGGATCCGCACTCAATTCGGCGAGCCGATTGGCCGGTATCAAGCCATTCAGCACAAACTCGCGAATTGCCTCATGGCGCTCGAAGTCGTCAGGCTGTCGGTCGTGCGAGCCGCCGGCGCATTCGATTCCGGCAACCGGGACTGGGAATACGCTTCGGCCGCGGCATTCGCTTTCGCGAGCCCCGCGCTGCGCCAGGTTTGCCTGGAAACCCACCATGCGTTCGGAGGGGTTTCCTTCTGGGAGGAACACGAAATGCCGCGTCATTTCCGGCGGATTCATTCGGACCTGACGCGCTACGGTGGCGTACATGGTGCCCGCGAAGACGTGGCCCGTGCGCTGATGGCGCAACCGGCCTAGACCACCGCGGTTCGAATTCAATGGCGAACCTCCCGGACCTCGACCTTGGCGAGCATGCGAACGCATTCCGCCAGGAAGTTCGCCAGTGGCTTGCCCGGGAATGGCGCCCCGAACGCAGGCATGAAGATCGGGAAGTCCCGATAAATCACCGCATGGCGGACCAGGCATTCAGCCGCAAGCTTGCGGCAAAGGGTTGGCTGGGTCTTTCGTGGCCCAAGCAGTGGGGCGGTGGAGGCCGCAGCGCGATTGAAGCTCTCGTTCTTGACGAAGAAATGGCCTATGCGCACGCGCCTATCGGCTGGCATTGGGCCTCGATCGGCATGCTGGGCCCCTCTCTCATGGAATTCGGCTCACCGGCACAGCGCCAAAACCTGCTGCCGGCGATTCTCGCGGGTGACGTTTGCTTTTGCCTGGGATACTCGGAACCTGACAACGGCTCCGACCTCGCGGGGCTGAAGACTCGCGCCATACGCGACGGGGACGACTGGATCATCCGCGGCCAGAAACTTTATACGAGCACTGCGGGCTATGCGAACTTCTGCTGGCTGGCTGCACGCACGGATCCGCAATCCAGGCGCCACGGCGGCATAAGCGTATTCATCGTACCCATGAGCACTCCGGGCATCGAAATCCATCCGCTCAAAGGCCTGAGCGGCAGCCGCTCGAATAGCGTGTTCTGGAACGACGTGCGCGTCCCGGCATCGGCCATCGTCGGCGAAGTCAACGGCGGATGGAAAGTCATTACCGGCGCGCTGGCGCACGAACGCATGGCGCTCGCCAGTATCGGCGCAAGGGCAAGGGGCTACTTCGACAAGATGACCGCCCACGTGTTGTCCGCGCGACGCAACGGCGCGCCAATGGCGGCCGACACAATGGTGCGAGATCGCCTGGCGCAGCTCGCCGTCGAAATCGAAGCGGCCCGCCTGCTCGCAGTGCAAATCGCGTTCGGTGCCGAGTCCGGCCAGCTTCAGGCCCACCAGGCCGCGCTCTGCAAGATCTACAGCAGCGAACTCATGGAACGACTGACCGAAACCGCTCTCGATCTGCTCGGCACGGGCGCCGCCCTGGAGAAAGGCGTGCCCTCCGCTTTGCTCGACGGCGACATCGAATACGGGCTGCGTGACTCGCTCATGTACACGATAGGCGGCGGCACGAACGAAATTCAGCGGAACCTGGTCGCAATCCGCGGCCTGGGACTACCCCACTGACCCCGCCGAAATCCGTCCGATGAACAGGAGCCTGACCACCCTTTTGCAGCCGCGCTCCATCGCTCTGGTCGGCGCAAGCGATCGCTCGCCGTGGAGCCGTGGTGCCTTTCAGAATCTGCGTACCGTGGGATACGGCGGCACGCTTCATTTGGTGAATCGTCGCGGTGGCACCGCGCACGGACAGAGCGTAGCGAACTCGTGCGCGGCGATCGGGCAACCCGTCGACACCGCGCTCTTGCTGCTTCCCGCCGAAGCGCTGGCCGACGCCCTTGCAGATCTGGCCGAGGCGGGAATCCGGAACGCAGTCGCCTTGGCAGCCGGATTTGCGGAGCTCGGACCTGCCGGCGCGGCACTGCAGGAGCGGCTCGTTTCCACAGCACGCCAGTTGGATATCGCGTTCATAGGCCCGAACTGCATGGGATTCCTGAACTTCGCGAATCATGCGGCTTGCTGGACCGGTGTTCTGCGCACCCCACCCCTGCAAGGATGTATCGCGGTCGTGTCCCAGAGCGGAGCCATTGCGAACTCCATCGCTCACTTTGCGCATCAACAGGGCGTTGGATTGAGCTGCATGGTGTCGACGGGCAACGAAGCGTCCGTCGATTCGTCCGAGATCATCGACTACCTGATCAGCCACGAACCCACCAAAGTCATCGCGGTATTCGCGGAGACGTTCCGAAATCCTCGCCACTTCAGGGCGGCGGCCGAAAGGGCGCTGCGCGCCGGAAAGCCGCTCCTTGCGCTCAAGGTGGGGCGATCGGAAGCGACCGCGATTGCGGCCCAGTCCCACACCGGGGCGATGGTCGGTGACGACCGGGTGTTCGACGGTGCCTGCCGTCAGCTGGGAATCGTCAGAGTCGATTCGATCGAGGAACTGGTGCTCACCGCCGACTTGATGTCGAAAGTGGGGACACTTTCCGGCGACGGCATCGGCATCGTCTCGTTTTCGGGCGGGATTTGCGAACTCGCTGCCGACTACGCCGAGGATCAAGGCGTCGAATTGCCGCGACTCTCTGAAAAGACCGCGAAGGCGCTCCGCGGGGTCCTGCCCGCTTTCGCCACGGCGAGCAATCCTCTCGACATCACGGGCGCTTCGATCCGAAATCAGGATCTCTTCGAGCAAACCTTGCGCATCATGGCAACGGAGCCGGCCTTCTCGCTCATCGTCTGCATCCTGGAAGTGCCGACCGGACACAACAACGACTGGGCGGACCTGTATCTGAACTCCGTTGCGGCGATCGGAAGGGCGTTCAACGATAGCGTGATCCCGGCGGTGCTGGTGAGTCATACGATGAAATTCGTTTCCGACAGGAGCCATGAGCTCATCAAGGCCGCCAGACTGTCCTACGTTCCCGCCGGCTGTCATATGAGCGTGCGCGCATTCCGCCACGCGATTGTCTGGTCATCGATGCGTCGCGCTCTTCCGGGCCGGAAGATTCCATCGGCACACGCGGGAAAGGAGATTGCCGTGCCGCGTTCCGAGCGGGAGGTGTTGCGCCACCTCGAGGCGTTTGGAGTGCCGGTCGTACCGTTCGTGCTCGTGTCCGACGAACGCGAGGCGATTGCCGCAGCTGCGAGATTCGATGCTCCGGTAGCTCTGAAGATTTCATCACCCGGAATAGCCCACAAGAGCGATGTTGGTGGCGTAATCCTCAATCTGGCCGGTCCGGAAGAGGTCGCATGCGGGTGGCGAAAGGTCATGGAGGCCGTGAAAAACGCGCAACCGGGCGCACTTCTCGAAGGCGCGCTGGTGGCACCCATGCGGCAGGGTGGCATCGAATTCTTCGTAGGGATCAAGCGGGATCCTCAATGGGGACACGTAATCGCGATCGGACTCGGCGGCGTATGGATCGAGGTTCTCGACGACATGAGTCTTGGATTGCTGCCCCTCGACGAAGAGGAGGTACGCCGCATGTTGTCCGAGTTGAGGGCGTCAAGAGTCATGCGAGGTTACCGCGGATCCCCCCTTGTCGACGTTGACGCCCTCGCCGCCGTGATCGTTCGGATCGGCAATGCCGCCTTGGCGCTCGGCCCAACCTTGGCGACGCTCGAGGTCAACCCGTTACTTGTGGCCCACGATCGCATCGAGGCTCTCGACGGTCTGGTCACGACGCTTGAATGACATAACCGAGCTGCCCCCATGCACACGCCAATCTGCGATGCCCTCAAGTGCGATGTTCCCATCTTCGCGTTCTCCCATTGTCGTGACGTGGTGGTGGAGGTCACGCGGGCCGGGGGATTCGGGGTCCTGGGGGCCGTGACTTTTTCGCCCGAACAGCTTGAAACCGAACTTCGGTGGATCGACGCTCACACGGGCGGACGCCCGTACGGTGTGGATGTTCTGATCCCGGAGAAATACGACGAGCAGGCGGGGCAATCCGAAAAGTCCGTTCAGGAACTGGTGCCACCGGAACACCGCAAGTTCGTGGAAAAACTCCTCGATGACGCCGGCATCCCGCGCCTGCCCGAAGATGAGGCGGCCCGCGTGCGAGCACACCTGCAGGCGAAGGAGCTGTCCAGTACTCCTGCCGGGGCAATGAAACTCGTCGAGGTCGCATTGCGGCATCCGCAGATTCGCCTGATCGTCAGCGCGCTTGGTCCTCCGCCACGCGAAGCGGTCGACGAATTTCATCGCCGAGGAATGCTCGTTGGCGCGCTTTGCGGCAAGCCCGCACACGTGCCTCGCCATCGGGAAGCCGGCGTGGACATCCTTATTGCGCAAGGAAGCGAAGCAGGAGGACACACCGGGACCATTTCTACCCTGGTGCTCGTACCGCAGGTGATCGAGGCATTTGGAGCGAGCGGCGCCGTGCTCGCGGCGGGGGGCATCAGCCGCGGCAGTCAGATCGCCGCAGCACTTGCCTTGGGGGCGCAGGGCGTCTGGTGCGGAACCATCTGGCTCGGTACCAGAGAGAGCGAACTCGGCACATACGAGAAGGAAGCGCTATTTCGCGCACGCGCCGAAGACGCGGTTCAACGCCGATGCATGACCGGCAAGCCCGTCAGAATGCTGAAGAGCAAGTTCTCCGAGGCATGGGAGCAGCCGGGCGCGCCCCCCCATCTGCTGCCGCCCCTGCAGAACTTCCTCTATTACGAAGCGCGGGCCCGGATCGACAGGGCGCGGCGTGGGGACTACTTTTCGTTTCCGGCCGGCCAAGTAGTCGGAACGATGCACGCGGAAAATACCGTCCGAGACGTGATGTATGGCTTCTTGCAGGAGTATGCGGAAGCCATGGACCGGCTTGTGAAGTTGCATCCCCGAGACTCATGACCCAGGAGCCGACAATTGGCCTACGAAACCGTACTAGTCACCAAGAAAGACCTCATCACGACCGTGACGCTGAACCGCCCGAACGCGAAGAACGCCATGAACCCGCGCATGCACCGGGAGATGCGCGCCGTCATGGCCGAAATCGAAAGCGACGACGATTGCCGCGTAGTGATCGTCACGGGGTCGGGCGACAGCTTTTCGGCCGGCATGGACCTCAAAGAGTATTTCGAACAAACGGACGTGGACACGAAGGCACGCGCCGCAGTCCGGAAGGACGCGTTCGAATGGCTCTACCGCCAGCTCAGGTTATTGCCAATACCGACGATTGCGGCCGTAAACGGATGGTGCTTCGGCGGCGGCTTCCTGATCCTGGGGTGCTGCGATTTCGCAATCGCAAGCGAGGATGCGGTATTCGGCCTTTCTGAAGTCAATTGGGGCATCATTCCCGCGGGCGGAGCCTCGAAAGTCGTCAGCATGCTCATGGCACCCCGCGATGCACTTTACACAATCATGACCGGCAAGACCTTTACCGGCAAGGAAGCATCTGCTATGCGGCTGGTTAATTCGGCGGTGCCCGCCGACAAACTGATGTCCGCGGCGATCGAGCTGGCGAATGAACTCAAGAAGAAGAATCGAACTACGCTCGCGTATTGCAAGGAAGTCTTCCGGACAGAGCAACATCTGCCCCTGGATGAAGCGGTTGCATGGGAAAATGCGAAGTGGCAGGAACTCGACTGGATGGAAAAGAAGCTATGGAAGCAAGGCCTTCATCAATTCAAGGACGAGAAGAGCTTTCGGCCGGGCCTGGAAACCGCTGACTGGAAGAAGTGAGCCCCTCCCCTTCAAAGCATCCGCAGAAAGCCAAGGTCTTCGGTACCGATCGACTTCGAAAAGCCCTGGGGCTCCTCCTCGCCTTCAGGTGCGATCGGCCGACGGCGAGCGTCGATGAACTGGCCCGCGAACTGCAGATCCCGAAGAGCAGTGCATATCGTTACGCGTTGCTGCTGCGCGAAGTCGGCCTGCTCGAATCGAATGGCGATCGTCTTCAGGTCGCACCCGTCGCGATCGACCTGGCGAAAGCCGCGATAGTCGCAAACGACATCATCCAGATCGCGCACCCGGTTCTGCAATCGATGCGCGATCAAACCCTCGAAAGCGCGCGGCTCACCCGGCGGTTGAACGACAGCTCTGTTTGCATCGATGAAGTCGAGTGCGGCCAGCCGGTCAGGTTGACGTACTCGGTCGGTCAACCGAAACCCCTATATGGCGGTGCGGCAGCGAAGACTCTCCTCGCCTTCATGGAAAATGCGGACTTTGCCGACTACCTTGGACGCATTCACAAGCTGCTGCCTAACAAGGAGAAGCGTAGCGCCCTGCTGGCAGAATTGCCGAAAATCCGCGCGCGCGGCTGGGCGACCAGCGAAGGCGAAGTCAATTCGGGCGTCTGGGGGGCCGCCGCTCCCGTCAGCAACGGCAAGACCGTCATCGCGGTCGTAAGCGTCGCGTGTCCTGCCTATCGCCTTACGAAGACGAAGAAGGGACGGATTCTGAAAGTCGTTCGGAATGGCGCCGCCGCCATCTCTGCTCGCCTGAGCACGATGCATAGCTAGTCGACCCGCGCCAGGAAGTCGACCGGAGCGCGAACGGCCCCATGGCGTGAAAGTCATTCACGCCTCATACGCAGAAATCAGGACGCTCCCGAAGCGTGCGTTGAAAATGCTGCCATTTTTTTCAGGACGTCCGCGTATTTATTGGGTTTCCGGGTGAAATGCTGCCATCTTCTTCTCCATGGGCATTGCCGCTATCGGGCACCGATCCACGTTGTAGGCTACTTTTAGACCGCCCCTTGTTCGAGAGGCACCATGAACGCACCCGATTCGCGCCGCCGGACGGGTACACCCGGCTGCTGGCTTTCGTCTCCCCGACGAAGAAGGCTTACGAGCCCATGCGCTCCGAGTGTTGCGAGAGTGCAGGATCCTGCCTCTAATTTTTGCGGGTCGCCTGAACAAAAGCCTGCCAACGCACGACGTCTTCGGCCAGGAATTTCTCGAAGGCTTCGGCACCGAGGTATGCAGTTTCGCCGCCGGCGTTCGTAATCCGGGTCCTGACTTCTTCGGCCTGCGCGGCCGTTCCCGCGACCGCCGACAATTTCTGGATGATCTCGCGCGGCGTCCCGGCCGGCGCGTGAAAACCCTGCCATCCGACCGCAGTCACGGCCGGGTAGCCTTCCTCCGCCATCGTCGGCACCTCCGGGAAGAATGCGGAACGCTTGTCGCCTATGGTGGCCAGGGCCTTCATTCGCCCGGAGCGCAGGGAAGGAAGGACGATGCTGCCCGCGGAAATCGTCATGCTCAGCGTGCCGTTGATGATGTCGGGCACGATCGGGGCGCCGCCTTTGTAGACGATGTGCACCAGTTCGATTCCCGCCACCTTCCGGAACATGCTGACGGACATCGATTGCGGCGTACCGGTCCCGGGGTCGCCTATCGGCAACCCGGGTTTCGCCTTCGCAAACGAAACAAATTCCTTCAGCGAGTTCACCGGCAGGCTTGCCGGCACGACAAGCACGCTTGGTGACGTGGAAAAACGTGCGACCGGCACAAAATCGCTCGACTTCCAGCGCAGGTCGGGATCGACCATGGGGTTCAGGAAGATCGCGGCATTGCTCGCCAGCAACGTGTAGCCGTCGGCATCCGCCTTCGCCACCGCCTCCGTTCCGATATTGCTGACTGCGCCGGGGCGGTGCTCTATCAGGATGGGCTGCCCGAGGTCGGCGCTCATGCGGGTGGTCATGATGCGGGCCATCACATCCACCACGCCTCCGGGCGGCCACGGGACGACGACCCGGATCGCCCTGTTGGGCCAGGTTTGCGCGATCGCGCCGGCAGACGCCATGGCAGCCGACGCCACGAGCGCACAAACTGCGGCCTTCCAGGCGGCCCGAGCATTGAACATCTGGTTCAGCATGTCATGCCTCGATCGGTGCGTTGAGGGGGATCCCCGTCATCCAGATGCCGCTCGGGCGGCCTTTTGCGGTGACGCCGGAGTACTGGTTCAGGAACGCCGGCAGCTCGGGGCCATCGTCGCAGGCGAGCCAGAGCCGCATCAAGTGCCGCCGCTTTGCGGGTTCGGGCCAATCCTCGTAGGCCGTGCGGCAATGAAAAGTGAAGTGATTGCAGAGAATCTGCACATCGCCGGGACGGAACTCCATATCGAAATAGAAGCGCGGATCGGAAGCCAGCGCTTCGAGATAGTCCATCGCTTCGATCTGCACTTCGGCAAGGCGCGGCACGTCCGGGAATCCCTGCGACTTGTTGATCGCATTCCGGCCATACACGGCGATCATGTAGTCCGGGCCCGGAGAGAACACCCGCATTTCCGCGTAGTGCATCTTGCCGTCCGGGATCTCACCCCAGCGCGTGTAATGAACAGGCGCCAACAGCGCGCGCGCTAGATCGGGACGGCTTCGAACCATCTCGTTCCAGAGCGTGGTCGAACTGACGATGGTCGACAACCCGCCGGACTTGGACGTCTTCAGGCAAAGCAGGCAGACCAGGTCGGCGAAATCGCTGTGGAAATTGAGGCGCGCGGTGGTCTGGTAGCCGCGCACTTCGGGGTCGGCAAGGTCCAGGCCGAGGTTCTTCACGTGCCCGAGCACATGGCCCTTGCCGTTCTGCGAGACGGCTTCTCCCAGATACAACCCGAGACCCCAATACGCGATTGCGGCGCTCCGAAGGCTCATGCCCTCCACCGGCAGGCCTCGCAGCAACGCGAAGCCGCGCCCCCGCAGGGCTTCATTGCGGAGCTCCCCGAGCTTTGCCGCAAGCCTCGGGAGCGGGAAGTGCTCACGGCGCACGTCGATCAAGTCCAGGCCGGCACGCTCCGCAACTCTCACGGCGGCACCGATCTCATCGACCTCGGCCGGACCGAGTACATGAATCCAGTCCGTCCGCTGCGCCATCTCGGGCCCGTACCACGCTTGCGGATTGCGGAAGACCGGGAGCGGGCTCGCCTGGAAAGCCTCGGAATCCTGCATCATCGTCGCCATGCCTAGTCGACCTTTATTTTTCGAGTCCGGATCAGGTGGGTCCATCGATCGATTTCGGTACGGATGAAGGTCCCGAGCTCGTCCGCGGACCCTCCGACAGGTGTCATGCCCAGTCCCAGCAGACGATTAGCCACGTCGGGCTCCTTCAATATGAGATTGACCTCGGCGTTGAGCTTCGCGATCACCTCCGAGGGTGTCCCGGCCGGCGCGAGCAGCGCGAACCACGCAAATGCTTCCGCGTTGGGAAATCCCTGCTCGGCTATCGTGGGCACGTCGGGCAGCTGCGAGGAGCGCTTGGGACTGGTTACGGCCAACGCACGCAGCCTGCCGGACTTGATGTGGGGAAGCGCCGGGCCGATCGAACCGACCGAAGCGCTCAGCCGCCCGCCCAGCAGGTCCTGGACGACGGGCGGGTCGCCCTTGTACGGAACATGTTCGAGCGGCACGCCGGTCACCTCGCTGAGGAGCTCGATGACGAAGTGCGGCCCGCTGGCATTTCCCGGGCTTCCGATATTGCGAAAGGCCACATCTTTTCGCGCCAGTTCAATCATGTCGCCGACGCTCTTTGCGGGCGATGTCGCTTGCACAAGGATGACGAGCGGCAATGTCACCCCCTGGACGATGGGTGCGAAATCCTTGATGGTGTCGTAGGGCAGTTTGTAGAGTCCCGGATTGGTTGCGTGCGGCGTGGCGCAGAAGAACAGGGTGTATCCGTCCGGCGCACTCTTCGCTACGAACTCGGTGCCTATGCGATTGTTGGCGCCGGGCCTGTTGTCGACGATGGTCTGCTGACCCAATCTCTGCGTTAACCGCTCGGCGAGGATGCGGGCCGCCAAGTCGTTGGACCCGCCAGGCGCATACGGCGTGACTATGCGAATCTGCTTTGCGGGCCATGTCTGCGCCGCCGCTGATGCGGCTGCGAACAGCAGGCTCGCCGCAACGAGTGCGCCAAGTAATCGTGTCACGGTTCCCTCTGTGCTTTTTTGATTGGTCGGCCAATGAACGGCGCGTCTTCGCGTACGGTTCATTTGGGAGCAGAGCCATGTTGACCGATTGAGCGCGTGAAATCCACACATGAAATCGACACATGCCGCCCTGCAGCATCGGCCTGTCCGTCTTCAATGCATCCCGAAATCCGGGATCGCAGGCTTTTCACGATTGATTCTTGACCAGGCGCACTCTTCCGTCGGACCATGCACGCGGTTTCGAGCGTACCGCTCGGCTCATTCGCGAGGTCGAACATGGAAACGTTGGCATTGCGCCTGCCCAGCAGCGAAGGCCATCTTGGCGAGATTGTCGAAGGGGTCGATCTCGGTGGAGACATCGACGAAGGGACGTTCCACCAGATTGAACGCTCATTCAATGACTGCGGGCTGCTGGTGTTCCGCAACCAGAAGCTCACGCACGACCAGCATGTCCGGTTCTCGCGCAGGTTCGGGGAGCTCGATGTCCACGTGATCGCGCAGTACCTGGTCCCCGGCCATCCCGAGCTGCTGCGGGTTTCCAACCTCCTCGAGAACGGCAAGCGCATCGGTGCCAATGCCGAGTTCTGGCACACCGACATGAGCTATCTCGCCACCCCGCCGCGGTGTTCGCTCCTGTATGCGGTGGAAGTCCCGCGGGCCGCCGACGGGTCGCCGCTCGGCGATACGCTGTTCGCGAGCACGGCGGCCGCCTACGACGCGCTGCCCGAGCCCATGAAACGGCGCCTGGAGGGGCTGAACGCCATTCACCGGTTTGCCGACGCCTACAACCGCGAGCAGCGCCGCCGCGCCGCGACCGGCGAAGCCCTGATCGCACAGGGCCTGCACCAGATGACCCAGAAGGAGATGAAAGAAGCGGCCCCCGATGTCCTGCATCCCCTGGTCCGCACCCACCCGTTCACGGGCCGCAAGTGCCTGTACGTCAATCAAGGATTCACCGTCGGCATCGAAGGCATGACCGAAGAGGAAGGGAACGCGCTTCTGCAGGAGCTTTTTGCGCACACCATCCGCCCCGAGTTCATGTATTGCCACAAGTGGGACGTCGGCGACCTGGTCATGTGGGACAACTGCTCGATGATTCACAAGGGGGTGGGGAATTACGGCCCGGAGCATCGCAGGCTGCTTTATCGGGCGACGGTCAAGGGGAGTGCGCCGTTCTAGGCTAATACTGCCATTTTTAGACGAATGTCCGCGTCCTTATTAGGTTTCCGGGCGGAATGCTGCCATCCATTTTCTTCCTGGTCAGTCAGGTAATTGCGTCCCGATCCTTGATTTAGGCTACGTTTGAGATCGATCCGTCTTCGAGGGGCCCCATGAAGGCACTTGATTCGCGCCGCCGCCAGTCCCCTGCAGTCAAGCCGCCGCGCTCAAAGAAGGCCCGAAAGACAAAGGCGTTCATCGCTGAGCTGCGCCGTCAATGCATGTTGGTTGCGGAAGCAGATCGCCGCGATGAAGGCTGGAAGCAACTCATCCACTTGCCCGAATGAGCCTCAGGCGCGGCGATATTGTCCAAGTCGCCGTCAAGGGGCCATACGCGAGCAAGCCCCGTCCGGCTGTTGTGATTCAGGCCACTGAAACCCTGGACCCGCTAGAGAGCGTTACGGTCCGCCAGGTCACGAGTGTGCATTTCGGCGCGCCTTGTGTGCGTGTCGCCGTAGCGAGCGGCCGTAGGAGTGGCCTTGATCGAGACTCGTGGATCGTGGCAGACAAGGTCGTTACCGTCCCTCGAGCAGCCCCGAAATCAACAGCCATTGGCAAGTTGGATGCCGTGGAATTGTCGCAGTTGGAAGCGGCGCTCAGGACGTGGCTGGATTTGTAGCGCGCGCCAATTCATGGCGAGCTGGTGAGTCAGGTAATTACTGCCTCTGTACACCTAGTGTGAAATAACCGCCCGACGCTCTTTTGTCATAAGCTACGAAGGAAAATTCTTCGATAGCATTCGCGAGGACATTGAAGCGGTCAGGTTGGCCGTCTGTCTTAATTCCCCGGCTATCGTGGCGCCCCGCTTTCTCAAGTCTTCAAGCGATTCCATCAATCCGCGGACCTCCGGTAGATAGATCTCCATCCGAAGCGCCGTCCCAGTAATTCCCACATCCATTGTAGTAGTCTCGCCACCGCGCATTTGTAGACCTGCATCACCGCTACAAATTAGGAAGCTTCCACCACGAGCACAAAGTTGGCTAGTCATGAATAGGCCGTAGCCCGAATTGACCCATTCGTCCTTCCTCAATTTTGGGCCACCCTTATACGCGACACCGGAAATACCAGGGAGGAGTGCATACCTAAGCGCGTCCACATCATTTTCCATCTTGAGATGGGGATTGCGACTAAGGGACTTGCGCATGCCGACACCTTGATCCAAGACGGAAAGCTCAACAAGATTCTTCCCCTCCCAATATTGTGCGGCGTACCAAATACTCTCAGCCCTGCTGTGCTCAAGCACATTACGAAATATCTCCCGCAGAGAATAGCTGAGAGTGCTTTGAACTGCCCCCGACTCATTTTGAGCAAGTACTGCTGCAAGTTGCGCGCAACGCTTTTCGATGACCTCTCGTTCGTCCTGTCCACTGCAACCAGCTTCTCGCTGAATTACTTCGATCTTTAGTTCCGTTATCGGTACATATCTCGAACTACCAGGCGCCTCTCCGGGAACATGGCCGAAGGCCAATCCGAATGACCGGAAGAAACCCATATGCGCGGCGTAGCCATGCTTCTCGTGGTTTATGGCGCGACAGCGTGCCGGCTTGCGCAGATCTGCGAATATCCGCAATTGCCTCGCGAAGACAAGCATCCCAAATGGCTCGACCCACTCGAGCGCCCCAAAATCAAATGTGTAAACGTTACTTACCGGGAGGCTAAATACTTCCCGATTGGCGGCAATAGCGCCGATCAGGTCTAGCCTGAATATAGGAAATACGATTTCCTTCTCAGAATCTGCAGGCATTAGAAGTCGCCATTTTCCATTGGCCGTGTTTCCGTGATCTCTCCAGTCTCCAAATTGTAAAAGCCCATCTTGCTCTCGCCTGTTAGGGGCTTTATATGCTCTACCGGCACTATTACTTGTACGGCCGAGTGTGCGGGCGTTTGCAGCTCCGCGCGCCTCTTTTGAGACAGATGCTTACCTCTGTAAGCGAGCCGATTCATCTGGGGACTGAAAAAGACGTGCTCGACTTGAAACTCTTCGTTGTCCTTGTGCAAATTAATACCTGTTGAGCCGGGCAAGATAATCTCGACATACTTGTCTCCCAGTTCAGCGTCCGCTTTTGCGATGCCCACGTCCTGCGGTTCAAGCAATACACAGTCAGCCATCTCCTCCATCGCTCGGATGCTCTCGCGATTCAAATCAAAATTCGAATCGTTCAAAGCGATATCGCGAGCCCGAGCAAAGACATCTCGAAGCACATCCACATTCATCAGATGACTAGTCAATCGAAGACTTCCATATGTTTGATCGTATACACATACAAATCTTTCGCCCTCGTGCACGCTCTCCTTTGTCGTGCGATGCCTGTCCGCCCCAGCGCTGATGTCTTGCCGCTCGAAAGGCAGCGACATCAGAAACGCTTCGCCGATAATTTCAGCAAGTGTGCCGCCTTTGATCTTATCTCGGCTCAAAGCTGGATGTGTGAACAGGACGCCTGACGTAAATGAGTAGCGCGCGAACTTGGGGGAGTCGTGATATAGCCCAAGAGTGTGATCAAGCGGATAAGAGATGTTTAGTTCATTGTTCCCTCGACGCTCCCTAAAACCTATAACCGCCTCCCCGACTTGCATCGCACACTCAATTACAAGTAGTTCGCCGAACGATTTTGATTGGAAGACGCTCTCAGAAGCCAAATTTGGCAAAATCAGCGTCGGCAGGAAAGTCGGTGATGTGAAATATCGCTTTTCAGGACGAACATCAACAACTCGCTGCTGCTTGCGCACTCGTACCACTCGGTAAGTGCGAGTTTGGTAAAAGTACACCGCACCTGGATAGGCCTCTCTCATGAGTTGGGCGTGTGAAAGAGACCCAAGTCCAAAATGATTGGGCCCCTGCCTATGTTCTACCTTGAACTGGATATCAAGATCACGGAGAGGGAAGGTATGGTGAGGGTCATCACCTGCCTGCGCCTTCATCGCCTGCAGCTCTGAGCTTATTTCCCCGACTCGTTCGGCTTCACACAGGGCAGTGAAATCCTCAGGTAAGGCCGCTGGCGATGTAAATTTCTCATCTTTTCTTCCAAGTGTTGCGCATATTGACTCGTCTTCACCACCCTGCCTTGCCAGGCACATTGCGTGGATGTATTGGATTCGATGGTTGTGAAGATATAGCGCGCTCTGGACCAGAGGCAGACTTTGAATTCGTTTTGGTTCCCTGAAAACACTTTCGGACACAACGGATCCATTATTTACGACAACCACTAAGCCCTCTTTTCGCCTCCCGACTCGTCCGATTCGTTGATAGAAGCTTGTAGCGGATCTAGGAATGCCAATGAGGACACCAAGGGACAAATGAGGGAGATCTATACCCATTTCTAACGCACTAGTACTCACGACCCCTTTAAGGGCACCGGATGCAAGTCGGTCTTGAATACGCTGCCTATCCTCTTCCTCGTAGCCCGATCGATATGGATAGACTTGCAATTCCTGGAATCGCTCCAAATCCTCCTTGTCGAGGGCTTCTGCTTCTTCGTTAAAGCGTCGGTCAATGATTGACGCGAGGTATTCAGTTTGCTTTCGACTGTCGACGAACGTAATTGATTGATGATCGGTTTTTAGCGCCGCAAATGCGATCAGTTCAGATACTGCCGAAAGCAAGTCCTTCTTTTGAGGGGGCGTTGCGAGAATCGTCCCGAGAACTTCACGAGGCGAGGTATCCAGGTCTGGGCCGACGACGAAAAACTCTTCCCCAGTAAGGCGACGAAGATGCACATCGGCATCCTGCATAGTTGCAGAGGAAGCGATGAATCGACAATTACCACCTAGCTTTCGAGATGCGTGGAGCAACCTACGAAACAGAAACGCGGAATTGCTGCCAAACACTCCGGAATAGGTATGAGCTTCGTCAACGACAATAAGAGAAAGGTGTCGCAAAAACTCCAGTACGCTCTGATTGCCAATCGATGAAAAAAGCCACGCATGAATAATGTCTGGAGTCATTACAAGAATACGACTCTCTTTTAGTATCTTCTGACGTTCGCTAACAGCGATACCTCCGTCGATCCTTCCAACCTTCACATTGAGCCCGGCTGCCTTCACAACGTTCTTCCACCTTACTGTCTGCTCCGTCGCAAGTGCCTTTAGGGGATAAACGGCACAAATTCGTGCATCCGGCCTTGCTTTGAGTTCTTCAAGGCCACAGACATTAAAAACAAGAGTCTTACCTGACGCGGTCGAGGTTGTAATGGCCAAATTCTTTCCCGCGAGATATTGCTCAATCCCTGCGCGCTGATGGCGATAGATTCCGTGTTTGAAATCTCTTAATGAATCGAGCGCTTGTGAGCTCAAGCCTAGATCGTTAAACGGGAAGAATTCCGCTATTCGAGGAGGGCGCTCTTCACGAAGCGCAATCTGCCAACCCGAGTCGTTGAGAAAGCCATCAATTAACTGTTCAGTCATGAAAGTGTCCTGATTTCTGCCATCGAGGCTTGAAAGACGCCCGCACCGTAGCGACGTTCGCCTGCCCCTTGCGTGCGATCCGCCGCTTTCGACATAGGCCGGTATCGAATTGGCAACCACTCCACCTCGTCCTCGCCATCCTTCCTCAGCACCGCCACTTACCCAGTAATCGCCGTGTACTTCGGTTACACAGAATTCGTCTCATCGCCGAAGACAAGAGCGAAAGGCCCGGCCTTCTGTGCTGACCACTGAGATTCAAGGTTCTGCTCCGACGAGGAGGCCCCGAATTGTCCGAATCAACGTAGTCAGGGCCGCGGGCAGGTCAGTCAGATTTTCTCCCCAGCCCAAAAACCACCCTCACCGCTCCACCCAACGCCACCT
>CAZREB010000026.1:0-66992 GCA_964599095.1 uncultured Bordetella sp. | reverse complement strand
CCAACTGACCGTATCCGGCATGCTTGCGCACGTCGGATACGATCCTGTTCGTTAGAAGCCCTATGCGCGTACTCTCGGCACTAATCGTCACCTGCTTCATTGTCTTTGGCTTCGACGCGTCGGCCCAGGACGTCAAACAACACGCTCGCGGCGCGGTTGAGCTTGGGTGGCGATATTTCAATCAAGGAGATATGGAGACAGCGATCAAACGCTTCAATCAAGCCTTGATCTTGGATCCAAATTTTGCGCCGGCCTATTTTGGGATCGCATACACCTACAGCGTCCAAAATAAGCTCGACCTGGCGATTCAGAACTACCGGAAGAGCATAGAAAAGGACCCGACCTTTTCTCACTCTTATAGCAACCTTGGATTGGCCCTTCTGTATTCAAACCAGCCTTCGGAAGCATTTCCGATGCTGCGGAAAGCATTAGAGTTGGATAACAAAAACGGGGATGCACACGTAAACATTGCTCTCTACTACTATTCGTCGAAAGACTACGCCGCAGCCTGGAAGCACGTTCATGAAGCACAGGACCTAAACACGCAAGTGAAGCCAGCGTTGATTCAGGATTTGCGAAACAAAATGGCCGAGCCAAAGCGTCACTAACTGTGAAACGGGCTTCTAACTCAAGGTCGAACGGACGGGCAAGGGACGCCCGCCGTTCACCAACACGTTAGATGTCATGTTCACCGCCGCGACACAATACAAATACGTCTCTGAGGTGGTATGGCTCCCTACGTATTTGGTACTCGGTGCAGTGACGAGTGCATTTTTTGGTAGCACTGCTATAGGGCTCGTAGCAGTAATCATCATGCTTATCCTGTGTCGCATGATCTTAGAGTTGTTATACCGAATCGCATTTGGTGATGCGCGGCTGAAATGGCAGGTGGGTGCCATTGCGTTCACCTTACAGATTGTGGTGTGGGGCGCTCTATGGGCCTGGTTTGCAGAGAACGGAAAGGCATGACACCTAACTCAAGCACGAGTGCGACGCTTTGCACCCGGCGCTGGCGCGCCTGTGTTCGCGCGCCTCAGCAGGTACGTTAGGCACCATGGGCAAGCGCAGAGAAAGTCGCTACCACCGCCTCATAATTACGGCGCCACCACGTACTGACATTTGGCTTGCGGACAATGACGGGCATCTTGTCCAAAAGGAGCACGGCACTTTGGATACAAGCCTATTGCCGGGCGACTACATTGTGGAGTTCGGGCTCGGCACTCAAACCTATCCGATTCATCTAGCCAAGGACAGCGAGTATTCAAAGGCAGAGATCGAAGCCGGACCGTCCTGCCTGCGCCCCAAGGTCAAGCTCCGCACGTTGAAGCATGGCGCCTAACTCAAGCAGGAGCGCGACGCATTTCACACGGCGCTGGCGCGCCTTAGTGAGCGCGCCTCAGCAGGCACGTTAGAAATCACGATGACCATCCACCGAGCGCGAATGATCGCTGGCGCAAGTGTTCTTGTGTTCCTCTCTCTTGTATCGCTTGGAATATTCGACTTCGGTGCGACTTATCCGCTGTTGTTGCTCGTGCCAGGATTCTTGGTGGCCTCTGTTGTCGGTAAGGCTGGATTTTGGGTCGTCGCCCTATTGATGCCTTCCCTTTTCCTTGTTTGGAATTCTCAGTTATTCCAGGGCGAGGCAACCGTCCCATTGAGAATCTTCGTTTTGCTGTTCATAACCATCGCGTTGAACAGTCTGTATTTTCTTTTTTTCTTGGTCATATGGCATCGAATATCAAGGGGCGTCCTATACGACCGCTATGGCTTGGTTCAACGCGTCTGCTGCTGCATCTCTCTTACTTTTGGGTTCGATCGCCAAGAAACGAGCGTCGCCCACAAAGCACTTCGCATTTTCGCTCGCACTGTTCGCATGGCTCTGTACATTTGCGTTTCCTACACTTGGGGAGTTGCCCTAGTGATTTCTAACTTTGCCACGAGCGCGACGCTGTTCGCACGGCGCTGTCGCGCCTTTGCCCGCGCGCCTCAGGCTGCACGTTAGGCAGTTTGCGCCATGCACGAAGATAGAAAACTAACCTTCCACGACCTGTTACAGAAAAAGCGGTCTTACATCGCCGTTTGGATGGCGTTAACAGGTGGGCCAGGTTCAGTCGCTTTAATTTTTTGGCGACCGTATCGGGGTCTAATATTCTCCGCCATCGAAATCGCAATAGTATTTTTCTTCAGTTATTTGTCAGCGCTTGGGATGTGGTCGTTCACTGTAGGTCTGCGCAAGAGAGTCACTGAACTAGAAAAGGATGGCGAAGGGCCAGCAGCGTGAGGTCAAAATCAATGACTTCGAGACCCTCAATGCCTAACTTTAAATGCAACGGACCGCGTGTCGCGGCCGTTGATTAGTGACGTTAGACAGCACATGCGTATCAGCCAATTACTGCGCCGCGCTACTTCCTCCCTACTGGGTTGCGCGATGTGTTTTGGCCTGGTGTTTGCGATTCCTGAGTGGCTCTACCTAGCGAACTATCTTCATGCGCGGGAGAGTCTCACGGTAGCAAATGGTCTTGCACTCGCTGCGGGCGGTCTGTTACTCGGAGCAATCGGCGGGGTTCTAGCTTGGTTCACAATCTTCAAATCTTTCGCGCGGCGGAATAATGAGGGTAAATAGTGCTGTCTAACTATAGTTGGTGCGGACGGGCGGCCAGCGCTGTGCCTACTTGGTTGCCGTATCTCGCCCGCCGTACAACAAAACGTTAGAGGTCTCATGGTCAGAGCCTTTACCTCACTACTCCTTGGCGCCTTGTGTGTTGGGCACGCAAATGCTGGCGTATGTGACAAAGGACCGAAAGACTTCTTCTTGTTCGATACGGTTCCCCAGGCCAAGGCTGCAGGAGTGGAGTACGCATCTGAACTTTCCGCCGCTTTCAGAAAAGATAAAGGGGCCCTAGGTACTCTCCTCAACTTAACAGCCGGTGGAACATTGGATGGCGCGGGCGCACAGACGCACGCGGAAGTGCTTTGGGCCCTGCTTCAATGTTGGGGCGACGAACCATTCGCTGAGGTACTCAGTAGGCTTCCAACTACAGTAAGGGGTCGGGTATTGACGAAACTTCGTTATGCCACCGAGGAGACTAAGAGCTCCCGTACCCCATATCCAAAGACGTTCCGTGCATCGACTAGCAAGACCTCTAACTTTAAATCCAACGGACCGCGTACCGCGGCCGTTGATTAGTGACGTTAGGCGTCATGGCGAGTGTAGGTCTACCTTCACTATCGCAATGGGGGCACAGTTCGCCGAGCGTCACGCCCGCGGAGATCATCGAAGCGCTCTCAACGCAGGCTCGCAAAGCGATCGTCGAGTACACCGTTCTGCCTGAAGGTCGGGAACGCTGCAACGATCGGGAGGGCTACTTCCGTGCGTCTGTCGAGATTCCACTCACGGGAACGCTGGTCGACCAACTCATGAACGGCCCTACCGGCTATCGCGCGCACTATTCGGTTGCCGCTGATGTCGGAGAAGCTTTCAATCGTTGCCTAGTCGAGGCGATCGCCCCAATGATTGTTCAGGCAGAGGGACTCTATGTCGATAAATTCGCCCCGTTGTTTTGTCACCGGTCACTGCTAGGGCCTTTCAGCAAGTTTTGGTATCCCAAGGGACTGACCGATCCCAGCGCCCAAAGCCAACTGCTCAAGGCGAAAGAGGAACTGCGAATCCCACGGTGGGTAGAATTTTGGCGGGGACGCCCGAAACCGCGCAAAGGTCTACTCGCACCAGTACCAGAGAGCAATGCAGTCCTCCTGAACGGTACATTTGTGAATGATGCCGGTGAGGTTTATGAGCAGAAGCCTGGCCGCTCGAAGCAAATTTTCGACACCGGATGGACTTGAGAGGCTGACGTGACGCCTAACATCTCACTGGTGCGGACGCCTGTCGGCGCCGCACACC
The DNA here is from genome assembly GCA_964599095.1 of uncultured Bordetella sp. Classification (GTDB taxonomy): domain Bacteria; phylum Pseudomonadota; class Gammaproteobacteria; order Burkholderiales; family SG8-39; genus SZAS-79. The sequence goes on along the minus strand of CAZREB010000026.1, from coordinate 63,091 downwards.
TCAAACGTCAGGCCTCTTGGTGATGCCGTCTAGACTTTTCAAGCCCGGCTTCAGGCTCGATGCAATAGATACGCTCGTACTCGTTGCAGGTGCGGCCGGAGCGGCACTGCTCGCCCAAGTGGAATGGTGGATGGGCCTCATCATTGGATTCGCAGTCGGTCATTTCTTCATGTTCTGCAACGTGTTTCGCGTTGCCAGACCGCTGGAACTGACATGGTCCGCAATATTCATTGTTCTGGCAGGAAGCACCATTGTTACGGGACAGCCCGGATGGGCGGTGACGCTGGGCGTGACGCTTGTTGCGACGCTATTGGTTATAGCGGTGCAAGTGCGCAGGCCCTCGTATCACGGCATTGGATGGCAGCGTCTCAATCCAAAACTGCTTGAATGGTGGGAGACTCAAGGCACTGAGAGCAATACGCGATGACTGGTGCTTCGGAATCAAAGTCGGAAGGCAAGTGGGAAGCTGCTGCGCGCGAGCGCAATTGCTACTGTGGATTGTGGGACAAGGACCCGGCGACCTATGAAAAGCAAGGATACCCGCTGGGCTATTGCGGCATCTGTGAGCGCTGCGGTGTGCCAGGCCATTTGAGGCATTTTCCGGGTCCGGTTCCCTACACAGGAGCATGGTGCGATAAATGTTATCTGATCTTGAAGTTGACCTGGCCATTTCGCTCCGTCATCGGATGGTTCTACGTTTTCGCAATCCTCGGCATCGTTTGGGTGATTGCCCGTCCGATCATAGATGCAATTCAGCGAGCTATCGGGTGAACTGGAGGTTTCGCGTGCCTGACTTTAGCTGCAGCGGTCGCCGTACCGGCGCCGCTGAGCATTGACGTTATACCTCACCATTGGCACCTCGAAGGCTCTAGCCATAAATACGGCATTGCCGTAGTATATGGTCATGTTCGAGTTCATCGAAGCACCTTTTTTCACAAAGACGCTTGATCGGTATCTCGATGATGACCAGTACGGTGAATTGCAGCGCCATTTGATCAAACATCCCGAATCCGGAAAGGTTGTTCCAGGATCCGGAGGCGTACGAAAAATTCGTTGGGCTGCTGAAGGACGTGGAAAGCGCGGCGGCTTGCGGGTCATCTATTACCTACGGTTGGCCCGTGGGCACATTTGGATGCTTACGATTTACGGAAAGAACGTGAGCGAAAACATTCCGGCCCACGTCTTGAAATCGATGAAAGAGGCAATTGACGATGAAAAAGATGAATGAAAAGCAAATGAAAAAATGGGAGCAATCCCGCGATATTGGTCAGGAAATCCTTCAGGGAATTCGTGACATCAAAGCCGGTCGCATTGGCCGGCGCTACACGACCGAGTCCTATCCCATAGTCCGGGCGAGAGAGAAGTCGGGGCTGTCGCAGGCGAAGTTTGCCGAGTTGCTGGGAGTATCCGTTCGGACGATCCAAGACTGGGAGCAAGGGCGTCGCGAGCCCAATGCCGCGGCGAAGACATTGATCAAAGTTGCAGAACTACACCCTTCGGTGCTGCGTAAGATTGCGGCGTGAAAAGGTGAGGTATAACAGCACGGCGCAGTCGGACGCGCGCGATGAAGCCGCGTGCGCCGCTGGCCGTGAACGTTAGAGAACTGGAGTCATCTTGGTATCACCACGGCTAGTCGCAAAAATTGAGTCCGAAGAGCCAACCCTTCGTTTGGCGGTCCTCATTGACGCCGACAATGCACAGGCAGCCGTCATTGAAGGTCTGCTTGCGGAAATTGCACGATTTGGGGAAGCGACCGTGAAGCGCATATACGGCGACTTCACAGCCCCAACAAGTTCTTCTTGGAAGAAGGTGTTGCAACAGTACGCCATCAAGCCGGTTCAGCAATTCGCATATTCGACCGGCAAAAATTCCACGGACAGCACACTAATCATTGATGCAATGGACTTGCTATACACGCGAAAATTTGATGGCTTTTGTTTGATTACCAGCGACAGTGACTTCACTGGCCTAGCAATGCGGTTGCGTGAAGAGGGGCTCACTGTTCTTGGTTTTGGCGAGAAGAAAACACCCGAGGCATTCCGCAATGCATGTCACAAGTTTGTTTTTACTGAAGTCCTTCGCCCAAGCACGGCAGCTGAACCCATAGGATCGCCGCAAAAAGCTGAGAACGTAGTAAAGACCGCCCCACCTCAGACACTTACTGATGCAGCGGAGCCAAAACAGGAGTTCCCTAAGAAGTTCGTCCTTTCTGCACTTGAGCAGTCACTTGACGACGCTGGATGGGCACATCTGGGTACCTTCGGGAGCTACCTTACCAAGCTACAACCTGACTTTGACTCTAGGCTATACGGTTACAAGAAGCTCTCTGATCTCGTAAAAGCAAAGACGGAACTCTTCATAACAGAGGAGCGACAGGCGCCGGGCTCAAATCAGAAGGTTCTGTACCTTCGTGCGAAATAGTTTTCTAACCCGGCAGTCAACACGGACGCGGCGCGATAAAGCCGCGCGGCGCCGGTTACTTCTACGCTAGGCGCCATCCAATCCCGCATCTCGTCCCGTCACCCGAGAGTCACTCATGCCGAGCAGCACGCACAACCAAAGTACCGCGTCTCACGAGCGCAAGAAAGTCGGCATGCTGTTGCCGCCACCAGTCCTGCTAGTTGCCGCACTCGTGCTGGGGATTGCCGTTCACCTGGCGCTGGTCGGTGCGTTCACCTTCTCGTCAACGCGCTCGCTGGTCGGTGGCGCCGTTCTCGTCATGTCCGTTCTGACGCTCGGCGCCAGTACACGGCGGTTCAGAGCTGCGGGCACTCCGGTTCGTCCTACCTCGCCGGCAACGGCCATCGTAAGCTCGGGCCCATACAGATTCAGCCGCAATCCCATGTACGTCGCAATGGCTGGCGTGCTTGGCGGGCTGGCTGCAATCCTCGGTAGCTACGTTCTGCTCGTCGCTTCGCTACTGTTCATGGCCATCGTTCACTTTGGTGTCGTTTTGCCGGAAGAGCGCTACCTTGAGTCGTTGCACGGGGAGGCCTACATCCAGTACAAACAGGCAGTCCGGCGGTGGCTCTGATGGCACCTAACCCTGCGCTGTACCTAGCCTGGGTCAGGCCGCTTCGCGGTCTGTCGCAGGCAGGTGAGCACATACGTTGGATGGCGGCCCCCCATGCCACAAGTCATCGAGATCGAGACTCCGCGTCTTCGCATGCGCCAGTGGCGTGAGTACGACCGCGCGCCATTCGCGGCCATGAACGCCGATCCCGCGGTCATGGAGTTCTTCCAGTCACCGCAGTCGCGGGCGGCCAGTGATGCCAGCATCAACGCCTGGCAAGCTCAGTTCGCGGCGAACGGCTGGAGCAACTGGGCACTCGAGCTACGCGAGTCCTCGGAGTTCATCGGTTTCACAGGCCTGTCGGTTCCTCGGCGCACCTTCTCCTTTTCGCCGTGTGTCGAGATAGGGTGGCGTTTAGCCCGTACGGCCTGGGGTCACGGCTTCGCCAGCGAGGCCGCACGCGCCTCCCTCCGGGTTGCCTTCGAGCATCTCGCGCTCCCTGAAGTCGTCTCGTTCACCGCCGTTGGCAATCAGCGGTCGCGCGCAGTCATGGAGCGCATCGGCATGCGCAACGCAAACCAAGACTTCGAGCACCCCGGCGTCACGGAGGGGCATCCCCTGCGGCTTCACTGCCTGTATCGCATCACGGGCTCGCAATGGAGGCAGAATGCCGCCGCCTGACCCTTCGCTGCTGCCGATCTGCTGCGGCTGGCTTTGCCAGCCTCCGCACGCGGCTGAGCTCAAACGTTGGGCGTCACAGTGGCCGCCGTCGATTTCATAGAAAGGAAAGTGTGATGGGCAGTCTTGCGAAACGTACCACCGCGACGGTCATCCCATGCCTTCGTTACCGGAACGCACCCGCCGCGATCGACTGGCTGTGCGAAACGTTCGGGTTTGAACGGCAACTCGTCGTGCCTGGCGAGAACGGCACCATCGCCCACGCTCAGCTCAGTTTCGGCAACGGAATGATCATGCTCGGGTCGGCCACCGATAGCGAGTTTGGCCGCCTGATGAAGCAACCCGACGAGACTGGAGGAGCGGAAACCCAGTGCGCCTACGTCATCGTCACGGACCCTGACGTGATCTACGCGAAAGCCAAGGCTGCCGGAGCCAGGATCGCGATCGACATCAAGAATGAAGACTACGGGGGTCGCGGCTTCAGCTGCTACGACCCGGAAGGTCACCTGTGGAACTTCGGCAGCTACGATCCGTGGTGACGCCCAGCCTGTCGATGCACCGGACGCGCTGCGACGGGCCGGTGATCTCTAGCGCTAGCCCTTCTTTTCCATAGGAGCCATGGTGCGCAGGTTTCATGCAGTCATTTTCGACATGGACGGACTGCTGCTCGATACGGAGAGAATGGCGAGGCAGGCGTTCTTCGAAGCCTGCGAGCATTTTGGGATCGGGGAGCAACCGGACCTTTTCGTACAATGCGTTGGCACCAACCAAACGCTGGCGCGGCAGGTGCTCAAGCAGGGGCTCCATGGAATGGTCGATCATCTGGATTTCGACCGCTTTTGGAATTCCAGGTACGTCGAGTCCATTTCAAACGGCCAAGTTCCGGTGAAAGATGGAGCATTTGCGCTTCTCGAGCATCTGCAATTGCTGCGAATTCCAGCCGGAGTTGCGACTTCGACAAAGTACGCCAGGGCAATGCAAAAGCTTCGTGACGCCGGGTTGCTGGACAAATTCAAGGCCATTGTGGGCGGTGATCAAGTGAAAAATGGGAAGCCACAACCCGATATCTACTTGAAAGCCGCAGCAGCCCTGGGTGTCGCACCGGTGAATTGTCTTGCGCTGGAAGACTCCGAGAACGGCGTCCGATCTGCATTCAGCGCCGGGATGACGGTCGTTCAAATACCCGATTTGGTAGAGCCCTCGCCAGATTTGCGCGCCCTCGGACATCACATTCTTGGCAGTTTGCGCGAGGTTGCCACCCACAATTTCGGGGCCGAGGGTCCGGCCGACTGCGGTACGAGCGCACGCGCCTCGGCGCGCCGCTCGACATGACGTCAGGCCGCCAGGCCCTGCGCCAACGGAAAGCAGAATATCAAGGAAGGCGACCAATGGAGATTCCGCTGATCGGTCAGGTGAAGATTCAAGCTCAGGTGCTCGTTCCGCTTGTCAAGGCTCTCCAGGCTGAGCTGGGCGAAGACCGAGCCAATGCAATTGTCCGAAAGGCGCTTGGACCTCTGTATCGCAAGTACGGCGAGAAGTGGTGGCGTGGCCAACAGACACGGACCCTTGAAGAGAAGGTGGCTTCAGCCTTCGAGATGTTCGCGGCCGGCGATGCGTTGGATTACGAGGTGATCAAGTCAACGGGAGATGAGGTCGGGCTGAACGTGACCGGATGTCGCTACGCAGAGTTCTATAAAAGGATTGGCGAACCGGAATTGGGATTCCTGCTGACATGTTGCGGGGATACCGATTTTTTCCACGCGGAAGGATTTGGCGCCAACATGCGCCTCACCGTGACACAAACAATCATGCGGGGCGCCAGCCATTGTGATTTTCGATGGGCGCCGAAGAAAGACCAGGGTACGGCCTCGTGATGCACAACCGCCTGGCATGGCGGTCGTGCGGACGCGCCGCGAGCGGTTCGCTTCAACTCAGCGTTAGCGCCACGGCGCGCCGCACACCCCTGCGTTAGGCGGCACGATTGGGCCTGCACATTGCAGCACCGCTTTGGAGAACAAATGCATACCCATGATCTGAGTCCCTGGACCCACAGCCATGTCTTCGACGCTGGAAGCCCCGCCGCAGAACGGGGTACGAGAGCGGTGATGTGGATCACTGCCGCCATGATGGTCGTAGAAATCTGGGCCGGTTGGTGGTTCAACTCAATGGCGCTACTGGCAGACGGCTGGCACATGAGCTCACATGCTTTCGCCATCGGCCTGAGCGCGTTTGCATACGTCGCGGCCCGGCGCTATGCCAGAGATTCGCGCTTTGCATTTGGCACCTGGAAGATAGAGGTTCTCGCAGGCTACACCAGCGCGGTGTTCTTGCTTGGCGTTGCCGCAATGATGACCTTCGCCTCCATCGGGCGCATTTTTGTTCCGCAGGCCATTCAGTTCCCGGAAGCCATTGCGGTTGCGTGTATCGGCCTGATCGTCAACATCGTTTGCGCTCTCATCCTTGGGCGAGCCGAGAAACATCACAATCATGCGAGTGACCACGGCCATGAGCACCATCATCACCACGACCTAAATCTAAGATCAGCCTATTTGCACGTGATCGCCGATGCGGCAACTTCTGTCCTTGCTCTCGTGGCGCTCGCCGGGGGTATGGCTTTTGGGTGGAACTGGCTCGACCCGATCATGGGCATAGTTGGCGCTGCACTCGTGGCCCGTTGGGCGTGGGGCCTATTGCGCGACACGGGGCGCGTGCTGCTCGACCGCGAGATGAACCACCCAGTGGCCGGGGAGATCAGGGACGTTGTAGCAACGCTAGATCCAACCAGGTCCACACGCATCGCCGATCTTCACCTCTGGCGGGTCGGCAAAGCAAAGTATGCCTGCATCCTAAGTCTCGTCACCCACGACCCAGGATTGACGCCCGCTGGAATCAAGGCTGGCTTGAGCGAGCACCCTGAGCTGGCGCACGTGACGGTGGAGATCCATCAGTGCGCGTAGCGCATTTCATGAATTCGCCGCACATGTCCAGCAAGCTGTGCTACCTAACAACAGCTTGCAGGCGACGCGCATGAAGGCGCGCGCGCATGAAGCCGAACGTCAGGCCTCGCAGAACGCATCTCTTTACCGTTCCACCGCCCAGTGAAGATCGACCAAATCCGAAAGCATGCGCTGGCGCTTGAAGCAGTGACGGAAGAGCCGCATCACAACTACTCGTCGTTCCGAGTGAGAGGCAAGATCTTCGTCACGATCCCACCAGACAAAGGCTTCATCCACGTGTTCGTCGGCGAAGAGGAACGTGAACGTGCGATGGCCATGTACCCGGAGTTCGTCGAGAAGTTGCTTTGGGGCAGCAAGGCGCTCGGCCTGCGTGTGCAGTTGGCCGCAGCCAGTCCCGCGGTGGTCAAGGCGCTCGTGAGCAAGGCGTACGAGACACGAGTCCTGAAAGATGCCGGGCCAAAGAGCACAAGGACCAAGAGCGCCGCGCCCAAGTCATGAGCCGGCGCTGCGCGGCGAGGCCTGACCCCTCGTTCGACCACCGACCCGCTACGGCAGGGCCTTGAAAGGCCGGGCAGTGCCAGCCGAGCCATCGTCGCCGTCCAACCTTACAAGGCTCGCTTCCGCGGTCGGGGTCAACTCGAACGCCATATGTCATTCACACCGACCGGAAATCTGAGGCAGAATCGAGTTCACGAATAGGAGGCTGACATGGCTACAGCGAAGGAAGAGCTCACCCGCTTGATTCAGGGACAGCCTGAGGACAGCTCCCGCGAAGAAATCGTGCGCGAGCTTGCCTTTCACGTCATGGTCGAGCACGGCCTCGCTGATTCCGATGCGAAGCGCACCATTTCAAATGAAGAAATGGGTCGTCGCATTCGGTCATGGCAGAAACAAGCCGGACCGAAGAAGCCCAACGCTGGCTCTCCGACATCTTTGAATACGTAGCTGCCGAAAATCCTCAGGCGGCAGCTCGGACGGTTCAGGGCATTTACGAGCGCGCTCAGGATCTGGTCAGATTTCCTGAAATCGGCTCCCGCTATGCCGCCTCGACTCGCCATGTGCGCATACTGCTTTACGGCCATTACCGAATTGCATATCTGATCAAAGACGACGGAAACATCGACGTCCTGGGCGTTTTTCATGGAGCGCTCGACATCACACGGTACCAACTCTGATGACACATAACTCCAGGTGGAACGGGCGGGCAAGAGCGGCCCGCCGTTCGCCACGACGTCAGCATTCACAGGAGGCATCACGCACATGAAGAAGCGCATCCTGGCCATCCTGGCGTACATGCTCCCGACTTTTCCTCTCGGTTTCTTCTGGCACCTCACGATTTTTGCGGACTATTACAAGTCTCTGAACGTGTATCGAGAAGACATTGTCATTCCATTTGGGATTGCCTCCATGCTCATTCAAGGTGTGATTTGGTCGGTCGTCTATGAGCGCCTGTTCGCCGGCGAATCAATCCTGAAAGGCGCATCGAGATTTTTCTTGTTGGCGTGCCCTTTGGCATGGAGCTTCATGGTTCTTGCCGTCAGCGCCAAGCATCGGATGTCTTCGGTTGGCGGCTTCTTGTTCATTGAAACAGCCTTTATCCTGGTTCACTACGCAATCGTCAGCCCGCTTATTGCAGCGGTCTATGTGCGCAAAAGCCAGGTTCAGGCGCAGCGGCCGCGTTGAAGCGCGCAGCTGACCAGGACGTCGGATGTCTCTGCTCGAAATCCTGCTTCTGGGCACTGCCGGACTGTTCATGGGGCTGCGCTCCGGTCCGGGTTGGTCCGGTGTACTGGGACTCTTGCTGCTCGGCATTCCGTTTGCCGCTATCGGATTGTTCTTCCTTTCGTTCTGCCGGACGCTCACCTTGGCCGATATGCTTGTCCTCCGCTATGTGAGCGACAGGAGCTGCCTTTTGGGAGGCTTCGAATCCAATGAATTCGCGATTCCGTACGCTTGTCTCGCCGGTTCAGCAATCGCCGCGATTCGTGTCCTGATTTCAAAGTCGAGGGATTCAGATGGTGGGTGAGGAGACATCCAACCGCCGGTTGCCGGCCGGCGCCTGCTTCGCAGCGCTGCGCGCTTCGTTCGGCGCGGCGAAACCGGAACACTAGCCAGCACCGGCCAATCACCAAACATGGCGCATCCAATTCAAGTCCACGGCTCCTGTCACTGCGGCTCCATCGCATTCGAGGCCACTGTGGACCCCGACAGCGTGACGATCTGTCACTGCCGTGCCTGTCAAGTCCTCACCGGCACAGCCTACAGGGTTACGGTCTTGGCCGATGCCCGGGACTTCCGGTTGATTCGCGGCGTGCCGAAGGTCTACGTCAAGCTCGCCGACAGCGGCAACAAGCGCGCCATGGTGTTCTGCGGCGACTGCGGGTCCCCTGTTTACTCCCATGCGGCAGAAGAAAACCCAACCAGCTACGGCCTTCGCGTCGGCAGCCTCCGCGAGCGAGAAGCCCTGATTCCGCGGAAGCGCATCTGGTGTGAATCGGCGCTTGGATGGTCCGCCGATCTCGGCGGGATGGCTCGGTTTGAAAAGGGCGGCTGAACATGTGCCCGGGAAGCCGTGTCGCCTCACCCTTTCTCCAAGCGAACCCGCCTGCGGCGGCCCGCTGAAGCCAAGCGTTAACCGTCATGCGCGCCGCCCTTGCCGCGTTCCTTATTCTCGCGAGTTCCGCACAGAGTGCCCCGGCCGACGTTCGCGATTTGGTCGCCCCGGGGCCGGATCGTGATGTGCCGATGCGATGCTATGCAAACCCCGGTGAAGACCCGCATCCCGTCATAGCGATTCTCCACGGCGGGCGCGGCTACGAAGCCTTTCGCGCCCAGTACGAGGGCCATGCATCCGCACTGGTCAGTCGCGGGTTTCGCGTCTGCGCCGTTCTGTACTACAGCGATCAGGATCTTAGAGTGATGCACAGCGGCGATCGCGACGCCAGGCAGGCGCGATACCAAACACAATTCAACACGTGGGTTGGCGCAGCGAATCAGGCCGTCGACTATCTGAGCCGCCTGGCTACCACCACTTCCGGTGGAGTCGGCGTGCTGGGCTTCTCTCAAGGGGCATTTCTCGCAGTTGCCGTGGCCGGTACGAATTCAAATGTCCGGGCGCTCGTCGAATTCTATGGCGGGATTCCATCCATTGCTCAGGCCCGCATCGCCAGGCTCCCTCCGACCCTTATCGTTCATGGAGACGCGGACAAAGTGGTTTCTGTGCAGGAGGCTTACGCACTGAAGGAGTTTGTGGATGTGAAGGCGCCGAACTACGGCATTCGGATCTATCCGGGCGCTGGGCACGGCTTCGACGCAAATGCGAACGACGCCCGTGCGATCGACGCCAGGCAAAAGGCTGTCGATTTCTTTTCCGCCCACCTCCCATCGTCGTCAAAATGACGGCTTACCATTCCATCGAGACGACAAGCCCCGAAAAGTCGGGTCTTGCGCCTCACGGGAAGCGTTAGGCACCGCACAGTGAATGCTTCGACAGTCCGCGCCGTCATGTTCGACTTCGACGGTGTTCTCACCGACGACAAGACGGGCTCGCTTACGACTACGCGCTACCTGAGCCAGCGCACGGGCATCGAGCTGTCGAGGGTTCAGTCTGCCTTTCGCAGGTTCAACAATGACCTGACCCTCGGAAGAACCACACACGCGGCGGTCTGGGAACACATTTGTGCCGATCTCGGCCGGACGGTCAGCCTTCATTTGCTCGACGAGGCGTTCGAGAGCACACCCGTGAGCGAACAAATGCTGGCCATCGCAAGACAATTGCGGTCACGCTACTCGGTCGGCATCATCACCGACAACAAGAAAGACCGAATCGATACGCTCAAGCGCCTTCATGATTTGCCTAAGCTGTTCGACCCGATCGTGGTCTCCGCCGAGGTCGGCGTCGGCAAAGGCAGTCCGGAGATATTTCTTGGCGCTTTGCGATTGCTTTGCGTAAAGCCGGAAGAATGCATCTTCATCGACAACAGCGACGACAATCTCGTTGCACCCCAAGCAATCGGCATGAAGACAATCCATTTCGACGATGAGAAGCGGGATTTCCAGGCACTGGTCGCTGAATTGCAGGCCCATGGCGCAATCGCGGGCGATGCCTGACCCTTGCATTCAGAGGACTCGCCCCGGCAGGCCGGGTCAAACCTCTCATGTCAAACGCTAGGTGCCACGCCGGTTGCGCAATGCCGGGGAACCAATTGGGAAATCGCCTGTACATGTCTGCTTTCGACCCGACGTACCCCGCATGACGGCGGGAACACATGTCTCCTTCCACGCCTTCGTCGTTGCGTACGAAGAACCCACGCTCGAACAGACGTTCGGAAGTGAGTACGAGGCGTTCCGCGCTGCCGTCCCGCGCTGGATACCGCGGATCACGCCATGGCGGTCGGAATGATTGACGGAACGTCCGCTTCCGGCCGATTGCAGACCTTCCGCGCGGGGTCGAGTTGAAGAGCGGGCCGTCTGACAACGGCTTTCAGAGCAACGCGCCGCGAGCCGCGCGCGCCTGAAGCCGGACGGCGAGCGGCGCGTCGCGTATCTCGAACGGAGGACACCATGGGGCTCCTGACCTTCAGTATCAACGTCACCCTGGACGGCTGCGTCGACCATCGGGAAGGCATCGCCGACGAAGAGACGCACGCCTTCTTCACCCGCCTGATGGACGAGGGCGGGGCGATGCTGTGGGGCCGCGTGACCTACGAGATGATGGAGAGCTACTGGCCGGCAGTCGCCCGCGGCGACGCGGAGGCGCCGCGGGCGGTGCGCGAGTGGGCGGTAAAGCTGGAGGCCAAGCCGAAGTACGTGGTGTCCTCGACGCGAAAGGACTTCGCGTGGACCAACAGCCACCCCATCACCGGCGACCTGCGCGCGGGCGTACAAAAGCTCAAGGACGCGACCCCGGACGGCGTACTCCTCGGCAGCGGCAGGCTCGCGGCCGAACTGGACCGGCTGGATCTGATCGACGAGTACAAATTGCTCGTCCATCCCAGGATCGCCGGCCACGGCCCGACCCTTTACCAGAGCGGGCTGCCCGGCACGCGGCGGCTCGAGCTGATCTCCGCGAAGCCGCTACGCAGCGGCGCGGTCGCCCTGCACTACCGGCGCGCGCGCTGAGCCGGAGACAGCTCTTGTCGCCTGACAACGCGCTGCACCCGGACGGGCCTCCCGGGAAAATGCCTTGGAACGTATGCGTTGCGATCCCGGGCGCTGGGGTCCGGCAACCGGCTGCAGTGCGCGCCCGCAACCGGACCTGAATGCCAGCCGCCGGGAAAATGGCCGAGTCCGCTTTCATCGTCCGGGTGTCCGAAGCCGAGCCCTACGTCGGCCGCTATCGCGAACGGTTCGACCCGTCGGCGCGCCTTGGGGTTCCGGCGCACGTCACCATCCTGTTTCCGTTCATGCCTCCCGAGGCCCTGTCCGAAGAGGTCTTCGAAAGGGCTCGTGCCGTAGCAGCAAGCGTACCCGAGTTCCAGTTCAGCCTTGCGCGACTCGGTCGCTTTCCCGGAACCCTGTACCTGGCTCCCGAGCCGGCCGCGCCGTTTGTCGCGCTGACGGAGTCGATCCACCGTTCATTTCCGGAGTATCCGCCCTATGGTGGAAAGCACTCTTCAGTCGTGCCTCACATGACCATCGCCCACGCGAGCGATCCGGAGCAGGATAAGATCGAGGCCGAGTTGCGCGAGAACTTGCCTCATCCGCCCTGCATCGCAGCCATCTGCAAAGAGCTGGTCTTGATCGAGAACTCGAGCGGGCGGTGGCGGGAACTGCGGGCTTTCGCACTCGGGAGTCGTAGCATGTGACCTCTCGATGCAGGCCGCAGGCCGCAGGCAGCCGGCGCCTGATTGAGCGCACCAAGCCGCAACGAAACGAAAAGGCCCATGAAAGCGATCACGATTTCACGCTATGGCGGACCCGAGGTTCTGGAACGCCGCGAAATCGAGGTGCCGTCACCGGGCCCGCGCGAGGTCCTGGTCAAAGTCTCCCATGCCGGCATCAACTTCATGGACATCCACACGCGCCAGGGCAAGTACGAAAATTCCAAGACCTACCCGGTGCGGCTGCCCTGTACGCTGGGCATGGAGGGTGCGGGAGAGGTAGTCGCCGTCGGGCGCGAGGTGCAGCGGGTCACGGTCGGCGACCGGGTCGCATGGTGCATTTCCTGGGGCAGCTACGCAGAGTTCGCGTGCGTGCCGGAGGCCCTGATAGCGAAGCTGCCCGACCCGATCGGCTTCGACGTGGCCGCGGCAGCGATCTTCCAGGGGTGCACTGCCCACTACCTGGTTCACGATGTCGCCCGCCTCACGCGCGGAACCTCGTGCCTGGTCCACGCCGCGTCCGGCAGCATCGGCCAGATCCTGGTCCAGCTCGCCAAGCACCTGGGGGCCACGGTGTTTGCCACGGCCGGCTCCGAAGCCAAATGCGAAGTGGCGCGCCGGCTGGGCGCCGATCATGCGATGCTGTACGGCAGCGGCGGCTTCGCGGACGCGATTCGCTCGGCGACCGGCGGCCGCGGCGTGGACGTCGTGTTCGATTCGGTCGGCCTTGCGACGCTGAGGGACAGTTTCCGCGCCGCGCGGGTGAGCGGGCTGATCGTGAATTACGGCTCCGTGTCGGGTTCGATCCGCGATCTCGATCCGATCGAGCTTGGCGAGGCCGGCTCGCTGTTCCTGACCCGGCCGAGTCTTGCCGACCACCTCAGGGATGCCGAGACGGTCCAGCGAAGGGCAGATGACGTGTTCGCTGCCCTGCTCGACGGAAAATTGCGGATTCCGATCGTAGCGCGGTATACGCTCGACGACGTGGAGCGGGCACATGCGCTCATCGAAGAGCGCAAACAGGTTGGCAAGTCGGTTCTTGTCCTTCCTGAAGCCGCAACGGCCCGGGCGTACCGCTGACGCAACGGACCGGCCAGCACAGCGCATCGCAAGGCTTCGCCCACGACGTAAGATTGCAGTCGGACCATGCACCGGGGAGGATGCGATGGAAGAGATTGCCGGGACACAGCATTTCGCGCTTCCGGGAAAGCACTACCGGATCGTGGCCGGCGCAATCGACAGGTGGCATGAGAACGGTGTCGTCGATGCCGATACCCGCACCCGCCTTGCGGACTCCATCTCCATCGCCCCGTTCGATTGGCAAAGGACGGCGCGATATGCCTTCGTCGTCGCCGTCTTCTGCATCGTGATTGCGGTGGGCGCGCTCCTTGCCGACAGGGTGCTCATGGAGCTGCTCATGCGCATCTTCAATGCCCCGGCGGCGGTGAAGTGCGCGTTCTTCACGGGCGCATCCGCCGCCCTCTTCCGGTACGGGCTCTTCTTGCGGAAGAAGCATCCGCATCGCGCTTACCGGAACGAGTCCGTCTTCTTTCTCGGCGTCCTGGCGCTTGCCTCGGCAATCGCTTTTCTCGGCGTCGCGATCGACACCGGAACGGGCCACTACTCCCTGCTCCTCCTGCTCGCCTGTGTCCTGTACGCCCTGCTCGGTTTGTGGTTCCCCTCGGGGCTCGTATGGGTCTTCGGGCTGCTCTCGCTGGGGGCCTGGATGGGCGTCGAGACAGGCTATGCCTCCGGCCACGGCATGTACTTCCTGGGAATGAACTATCCGATGCGGTTCGTCCTCTTCGGCGGCGCATTGACCCTCCTCGGGGTCGCCGGCGAGCACGCTATGGCGCAGCCGAGCCACCCGTTCTTCATGGTCCGCTTGGTCTCGATGTCGCCCCAAACCAAGGTGATCGGCTTGCTCAACCTGTTCATCGCACTCTGGATCATGTCGATCTTCGGCAACTACGGGGACCCGTCGACATGGGAGAAGGTGCGGCAGTACGAGCTCTTCCACTGGTCGCTCCTGTTTGGCGCCGCTTCCGTCGCCGCGATCTGGTACGGCCTCAAGCGGGATGACGGCGCTCTTCGTGGATTCGGGCTGACATTCCTGTTCATCAACCTTTACACCCGCTTTTTCGAGTATTTCTGGGGCTCGATCCACAAAGCCGCCTTCTTTGCCGTCCTTGCGGCGAGCTTCTGGTACATAGGCAGCCGCGCCGAAGCGATCTGGCACTTCGGGGAGCGCAAGCCGCGATCCGGATGATGAATGGCATGAAGCGAGTCGCAGTCTTCGGCAATGCAGGGGGCGGCAAGTCGACGCTGGCCCGCAATCTCGCCGCGATCACCGGATTGCCGCTCTCGGTCATCGACGAGCTCCAGTACGGTCCGGGGGGCGCTCAAGTCCCGCACGAGGAGTATGTCCGGACGCATGCGGCGTTGCTTGCCAACGACGAATGGATCATCGACGGCTTTGGCGGCATGGAGCTGCTGTGGAAGAGGCTGGATGCAGCCGATACGCTCATCCATGTCGACCTGCCGCTTGCGGTGCACGCCCTGTGGGTGACGAAGCGGCTCGTCAAGGGCCTCTTTGCGGCTCCGCAAGGCTGGCCGGAAGGCAGCCCGGTCGTAAGCAGCTCGATCTCCAGCTATCGCGTGCTCTGGCCCTGCCATACCCACCTGACACCCAGGTACCGGTCCTACGTTTCGGAATCGGCGAAGCGCAAGCGCGTCTTTCATTTGCGCTCCAGGCGGGACCTGACGCAGTTCCTGGAATCCGTGAGGAGAGAGCATGCGCGAGTTCCCCCGGAAGCCACCCGAACACCCGCTGCAGCGGACGTTCCGCGGGCTTCGCGTCGCTGAATCGAAACGTGTGCTGACCGAATTGAACGCGCAGCTCGTCGCCCTCGGGATCCCCGAGGAGTCCATTGCGTCTCGTGGACTCCCTGCGTGCGAAGAGGCAACGGACCTCGAAATCGCCGAGGTCGAGGCCGACGGCAGGACTCACCTGCTCACCCCTTCGGCCGCCGAAGCGTGGCGGCGCCTCAAGGCCGCAGCGCTTGCCGACGGCATCGGGATTTTCATCGTCTCCGCGTTCCGGAGCGTCGACCGGCAGGCCGAGATCGTCCGCAAGAAGCTCGAGGCCGGGATGCCGATCGAAGAGATTCTTGCGGTCTGCGCTCCCCCGGGCTTCAGCGAACATCACACCGGACGGGCGGTCGACCTCTCGACTCCCGGCAACCCGCCGCTGGAGGATGAGTTCGGACAGACGCCGGCGTACGGATGGCTTCAAAAGAATGCAGGGCGATTCGGCTATCGTCTGTCGTATCCCATTGGCAATCCGTGGGGCTACCAGCATGAACCTTGGCACTGGTGCTTCCACGAAGCCCGGCCCGGCTGAGCAATGAAGACTTGCATTGCCCTGATCAGGGGCATCAACGTCGGCGGGAAAAACACCTTGCCGATGAAAGACCTTGCCGCCTTGCTCCAGGATATCGGTGCCGAACGGGTCAGGACCTATATCCAGAGCGGCAATGCCGTATTCCAGAGCGCCGACAAGAGCGCCCCGCAATTCGCCGCGAAGCTCAAAGGTCGAATCGAAAAGCGTTTCGGCTTTTCGCCCCACGTCCTGGTTCTCGGGCTGGATGCAATGGAAAGGGCCATCAAACAGAACCCATTTCCGGAGGCTGAAGAATCCCCCGGCAGCCTGCATCTCGGGTTTCTCGCGTCCGCGCCGAAGAGCGCCGACTTGCAGAAGCTCGACACCCTGCGCACGGCGAGCGAACGATTTCACCTGACGGATCGCGTCTTCTACTTGCATACTCCCGATGGATTCGGCAGATCGAAACTCCCGGCCGGCGCGGAGAAATTGCTCGGCGTGCCGGTGACCTATCGCAACTGGAAAACGGTATGCAAGCTCAGGGAAATGGCAAGCGAGTGAGCGTTCGCGCAGGAGAACCGATGAAGCTCTACGCCCACCCCTTCTCGTCGTACAGCCAGAAGGTGCTGATCGCCCTCTACGAGAATGCCACACCCTTCGAATACCGCAGCCTCGAGGACCCGGCGGCAAACGCCGAGCTCGCCGCCCTCTGGCCGATGAAGCGGTTTCCGGTCCTCGTGGACCAGGGCCGCACGATCCTCGAGACCAGCACGATCATCGAGCATCTCCAGGCCCACCATCCGGGCGCTGTTCACCTGATCCCGGCAGGCGACGCCGGTGTCCAGGCCCGGATGCTCGATCGGGTCTTCGACAACTACGTCATGACCCCGATGCAGAAGATCGTGCTGGACCAGCTTCGTCCGGAGCCCGATCGCGATGCCTTCGGCGTCACCGAGGCGCGCGGTTTCCTCGACAGGATCTACGCCTGGCTGGACGAGCGCCTCGGCGGCACCACCTGGGCCGCCGGTGAGGCCTTCACCCTCGCCGATTGCGCTGCGGCTCCGTCGCTTTTCTATGCCGACTGGGCGCATCGGATCCCGCCCTCCCATGCCAACCTCATCGCCTATCGCGCCCGCCTGCTGGCGCGCCCGTCGGTGGCCCGCGCCGTCGACGAGGCGCGGCCTTACCGCGGCTACTTCCCGCTCGGGGCGCCGGATCGTGACTGACGCGGCCGGCAGGATCTCTCGGCGATGAATATGCGCCCGCTCGACCTGGTTCTCATAGGCGGTGGATTCTTCGTCTTCATGCTGCCGCTGCTCATCGGCTACTACTCTTTCGGCGGCCCGGATCCGGCCCGCCCGGCGTTGAAGAAGGCCCTGATCGGCATCGCCGCAATCCAGTTGGTGGTCCTCGCCTACTTTGGATGGCTGTTCGGGACGAGCGCCAGGCACGTGAACCACATGAAGTGGATTGCGCCGCTCTTGCTGGTCGACGTATTGATGTGGGTTTGCTTCGGTGCGGGGATTGCCATAGCCGCGTTTCGCCGCCGCTCCAGGGACAAGCCCTGAGGTTGCGTTGCGCCGCGAAATGCGCCGACAATCGCCCTGCGCGCAGGATACCGGCTTGACAGGAGTCGACCCATGACCGCCGACCAGCAGATCGAATCCGAAGACACCGCCAGCTTCCTGCCGACGCTGCGGCCGCTGACGCTCGCCGACCCGTTCCGCTGGCTTGCGCTCGGACTGCGGGATTTCCGCCGCGCGCCGGCGATAGGCCTGTTCTTCGGCGGCTGCTTTGCGGCGATGGGGTGGGCGCTGCTGATCGTGTTCGAGAGCGCGCCGGCCTACGTGCTCGGGCTCTCGGCGGGGTTCCTCCTGGTCGGCCCCTTCTTTTGCATGGGCCTGTACCAGGTGAGCGCGCGGCTCGGGCGCGGCGAGCCTGCGCGGTTCTTCGATGCGGCCACGGCCTGGCGCCGCAAGCTCGACACCCTCGCGATTTTCGGCCTGGTGCTGCTGGTGCTCGAGATGCTCTGGGCGCGCGCCTCGCTCGTGGTGTTTGCGCTTTCTTTCCGGGGCACGATGCCCGACTTCGCGGGGTCGCTCAGGAGCCTGGTCGATCCGAAGAACTTCGAATTCATCCTCGCATGGACCGCCCTGGGCGGGGTGTTTGCGACGATCATCTTCGCGGTGAGCGTGGTCAGCATCCCGATGATCCTCGACCGGCGCTCGGATGCGATCACCGCGGGACTCACCAGCATCCGCCTGGTGCTCGGCCAGCCGGCCGTGATGCTGCCCTGGGCGGCGATCATCGCGATCCTCGTCACGCTGGCGATGCTGCCGGGGTTCGCGGGGCTGCTCGTCGTGGGGCCGATCCTCGGTCATGCCTCGTGGCATGCGTATCGCGCTGCGGTAGAACCGCCCCCGACGTCTTCGGGCTAATATTCACAGGCAATCGGACGCGATGCGCCCGCATGACGTTTCGCACGTTCGAACTTCCCCGACCACAGCGCCCACCACATGAAGATCACCGTCGAAACCACCGTCCATGCGCCGATCGCCAAAGTCTGGCGCGCCTATACGACCCCGGAAGACATCAGGCACTGGAACGCCGCCTCAGACGACTGGCACACGACCGCGGCCACTGTCGACCTGCGGGTAGGTGGCGCATTCTCCTCGCGCATGGAGGCGAAGGACGGCAGCATGGGCTTCGACTTCGCGGGCACTTACACGAACATCGTCGAGAACAGGCTGATCGAGTACTCGTTCGGCGATCGCGCGGCGCGCGTCGAGTTCGCAGAGTCGGGCGACGGCGTAAGCGTGCGGGTGACGTTCGACGCCGAGGAAACCCATTCCGTCGAGCAGCAGCGCGGCGGATGGCAGTCGATCCTCGACAATTTCGCGCGGCACGTGGAGGCTCGTGGCTAGTTTTTCGCGAACGCGTGTGATAGCGTTTACATAATGAATAGCCAATTCATCCAGCGCAGCGTCGTAGTCGTCGTAGTCCGGGAGGACCGCGCCGGCTGACGCTTGGAGTTGCACATTCACCAAGCCCCTGCCGGCGAACCGGCGGGGGCTTTTTGTTTTTGGGCCCCCTCCGGCGAAACCGGCCAACAAGGAGACCCGCAATGCAGGCCGCACCGAAGCTCGGATTCTTCATCCAGCCCGTCCACCCGCCCTCCCGCGCATACGCGGACGTCCTGCGCGAGGACCGGGAGGCCGTCGCGCTCGCCGATCGTCTCGGGTATCGGGAAGCCTTCATCGGCGAGCACCTGGTCGATGCGGCCGAAACGATCACTTCGAGCCTCGCTTTCATCGCGAGCCTGGCCGATGCGTGCCCTTCGATCACGTTCGGCACCGGCGTGCTGCCGCTCGCCAATTACCATCCGGCGATGGCTGCGGCGCAAGTCGCGATGGTCGACCACCTGGTGCAGGGCCGCTTCGTGCTCGGCTTCGGGCCGGGCGTGCCGGGCGACGCCGAGGCCCTCGACGACCTTGGCCGGGACCGCAACCGCAAGAGCCAGGAAGCGCTCGAACACATGCTGCGGCTCTGGAGCGATGCGCCGCCGTACCGGATCGAAGGCGAGTTCTACAAGACCGTCACCGAGCGTTCGCACAACCCCGCGATCGGCGTGGGCATCGCGGTGCGCCCTTTCCAGAAGCCGCACCCGCCGATCGCGATCACGTCGATCCGCCCGGACGGGCGCGGGCCGCACGCGGCGGGCGCCCGGGGCTGGTCCGGCATCTCGGCGGCCTACGTGGGCAGGCACGTCGTACGCGCGCACATCGAGAATTACCTCGAGGGCCGTCGATCGACCGGACTCCCGGCCGACCGTTCCGGCTGGCGCGTGGCGCGCAGCATCTTCGTAGCCGACGACGACGCCACTGCGCGCCGCTACGCGCATCGCGAAGAGGGCGCGCACGGCTTCTACTTCAACGTGATGCAGACCAAGCTCGCGAAGTCCGGTGCGCAGGGCGTGATGCTCGACACCCCCGACCAACCGGCGGCCGAGCTTTCGATCCGGCGCTGCGCCGAACGGCTGGTGATCGCCGGAACGCCGGCCTCCGTGGCCGAGCAGATCCTCGAATTCCGGGACGACGTCGGCACTTTCGGCACCCTGCTCTACACCGGGCACGACTGGGCCGACCCGGCGCTCGCACGGCGCTCGATGGAGCTGATGGCAAATGACGTGTGGCCCCGGGTCGAACAAGCCCTGCAAAGGGCCGCAACGGCAACTCGGCCGGACCGCGGCGTATAGTCCCGGCGAACATCATTCTTCCGCCCGCTCAAGGATCATGCCCAGTCACCTCCGGATCGCCCGGCCGGTCAGCGCCCTCGAGCGCTCGGTCGACATGTACCGAACAGGGCTCGGGCTCGCCGAACTCGGGCGATTCGAGAACCACGCCGGCTTCGACGGCGTCATGCTGGGCCGGCCGGACCTGCAGTACCACCTCGAGTTCACGTACTGCCGAACCCATCCGGTCGCGCCGGCCCCGACGGCGGAAGACCTGCTCGTCTTCTATTTGCCCGACGAGAACGAATGGCAAGCGGCATGCGCCGCGATGCTCGAAGCCGGATTCGTCGAGGTGTCGTCGTTCAATCCCTACTGGCAGCAGCGCGGCCGGACTTTCGAGGATTTCGATCGATACAGGGTCGTGCTCGAGCGAGACCGATGGGAACCTTCATGACGGCGGCGGGCGGACCCGGGCCGGCGGCAGCGCCGGTGCGATAGACTCGCAGCGAAGGAGTCCCCATGACCAAATTGCGTGTCCAGAGCTTCGCCCTCTCCCTCGACGGCTACGGCGCCGGGCCGGACCAGGCCCTGCAGAACCCGCTCGGCGTGCGCGGCCCTGAATTGATGGAGTGGTTCTTCCCCACTCGCGTGTTCCAGAAGATGTACGGAAATGGCGAAGGGGAGACCGGCGTGGACAACCAGATGGCCGAGCAGGGCTTCGTCGGCATCGGCGCGTGGATCCTCGGGCGCAACATGTTCGGTCCGGTCCGCGGCCCGTGGCCGGACGAGAGCTGGAAGGGCTGGTGGGGCGAAGAGCCGCCGTACCACACGCCGGTGTTCGTGCTCACGCATCACGCGCGCGCACCGCTGCGCATGAAGGGCGGTACAGAATTCCGCTTTGTCACCGATGGCATCCACTCGGCGTTCGCGCAGGCGAAGGAAGCCGCCGGCGGCCTCGATGTACGCGTGGGCGGCGGCGTGAGCACGGTGCGGCAGTACCTCGCCGCCGGCCTGATCGATGAACTGCATCTCGCGATGCGCCCCGTGCTGATGGGCTCGGGCGAGAACCTGCTGGCCGGCCTCGACCTGCATACGCTCGGCTACGAATGCGAAAAGACGGTGGCCGGAGAGCGCGCGACGCACCTGTTCCTGCGCAAGCGCCAGCCTAAGTAGGCTCCGTATCCTTGCCGGGCTGCTTGAGATTCTTCAGGTTCATCGCGATGATTCCCAGCGAAGTGGCGAAATTCCCGTACCCGGGCTTGTCCTCGATCCAGGCAAGTGCGCCGATCACCTGGACGCCGAGCCGGGCCGCGGGAACGGTTTCGACATCATCAAGGCGTGCAGCCAGTTCCGGGTGACCAGTCGCCAGCGCGGACTCCCTGAGTCGCACCAGCCTGTCCACGATCGCCCCGTGATCGAGATTGCCGGGCCAGCGCAGGGTTTCGAATTCCTCGCTCATCGCGCGCTCATCGGGACAGCGCCCGCATCGCCTGGCGCGCCGCGAAGCGCAAATTGTCGTCGCTGCGGCGATCCCGGCCGTCGAACCACGCATGCGCAATCTCGAACTCGATGGTCCCCATGGCCGGGCTGCGGATCTTCACCTTGTGGTTTCCACTGGTCAGCTCCGGCCGGCCGTTGTCGACCTGGATCTGCACCTCGGTCAGCCCGCATACGGCCACCTCTTCACGAATCGTCGTGACAAGCCGGGCCATCTTGCGTTCGTATTCGATCCGCTCCTTCAGCGACATGGCTTCCCCCTCCGGAAGACATTCCCGTTCTTCCCCGACCGAACGCCTGGATTTGGCGTCTGGAAGGGATGAGAGCAAACCTCGTGCCGTGGTCCTTTTGGCCGAAAAGCGAGAAGCAGTTCACGTTCGGCGGGCTGCTCGCGCGCTGCGACGGCGGATTTTGGTCACCCCGGGCCGCAACTTTTTGTCACCCCGGGTCAATCGGGCGGCGGCGTCAGGCCGCCCGGCGGCACTGCTATATTGGGGCCTGCACCCAATCGAAGAATTGCGATGCCAAAGATCCTCGCCTCGTTGTCCGCCGCCCTCCTCGCGACGCTGCTGGCCCTCCCCGCCCGCGCCGCCTGGCCGGAGAAGCCGATCCGCTTCATCGTCCCCTCGGCCGCCGGCGGCTCGCCGGACGTCTTGATGCGCGTGCTGGTCAACGAACTCTCCAGGCAGATGGGCGTGGCGTTCGTGGTGGACAACAAGCCCGGCGCGTCGTTCACCATCGGGACTGCGGAAATCGCCCGCGCCGCGCCGGACGGCTACACGCTCGGCTACGGCAACATCGTTTCGCTCGCCGTGGTGCAGACGCTGCTGCCCAAGGTGCCGTACGACGTCGAAAAGGACCTCACGCTCGTTTCCAATACGTTACGCGTGTTCAACCTGCTGGCGGTCAACAATGCGTTGCCGATCAAGACTGTGCCCGAGCTGGTGGCCTACGCGAAGAAGAACCCGGGACAGCTCGCGATGGGCTCCGGCGGCAACGGGACGACCGGGCACCTGGGCGGCGAACTGTTCAAGTCGATGACCGGCACTTTCATCCTGCATGTGCCCTACCGCGGCAGCCCGCAGGCGATCAACGACCTGATTGCCGGCAACGCGCAGATGATGTTCGACAACATCGCCTCGATCGGGCCGCACGCGAAGTCCGGCCGCGTGCGCGGCATCGCAGTCTCGGGGCCGCGCCGCTCCCCGGTGTTCCCCGACTTGCCGACGGTCGCCGAGGCCGGCGTGCCCGGGTACGAAACAGTCGCCTGGGGCGGGGTCATGGGCCCCGCCGGGTTGCCCAAGGAGATCACCGCGCGATTGCTGGCCGAAATCCGCAAGGCGATCACCTCGCCGGTCTACATCGAGCGCTACAAGGCGCTCGACACCGAAATCGACGCCAGCACGCCTGAAGAATTCCTCGCGCTGGTAAGGCGCGAGACGCCAAAGTGGGCGGCGGTGATCCGGCGCGCGAACATCAGGGTCGACTGAAGTGGCGCGACCGGGCAGCGGCAAGAAGAAGCCCTCGGCAGACAAAGGCGTGCGCGCGCTCGTGCGCGCGGCCGCGCAGGCGAACCTGCGCACCAAGCGGCGCGCGAGCCGCGAAGACCTTGGGCTCACCAAGGCCGAATTCGCGGTGCTCCGGCGGCTGTCGACGCCGGAAAAGATCCAGAAATACCTGCTCGAGATGCCGCAGAACTTCGAGCTCGCCGGCGATTCGTGCGCGACGGTGCGCATGGTCCTGCGCGACCGGCACGCGCATTGCATCGAAGGCGCGCTGGTCGCCGCGGCGGCGCTGTGGGTCCACGGCCAGCCGCCGCTGCTGCTCGATCTGCGCGCGAAAGACGACTCCGACCACGTGGTCGCGCTCTTCCGGCGCAAAGGCCACTGGGGCTGCATCTCGAAGACCAACGGCCCGGACCTGCGCTGGCGGGACCCGGTCTACCGCACCCTGCGGGAGCTCGCGCTCTCGTACCTGCACGAGTACTCCAACCGGCGCGACGACAAGTCGCTGCGCGAGTATTCGGTGCCCTACGACCTGCGCCGCGCGAAGCCGGAGGACTGGGTGACCGGCCTCGAAGGCGCATGGACGATCGCCGAAAAGCTCGACGAGATCCGCCATTACCGGCTGGTGACCGGGGCGCAGGTCAAAATGCTCGTGCGGCGCGACCCGTTCGAGCGCGAAGTCGCCATGCTCACGCAGTACCAGAAGCCCAAAAAGCGCAAGAAGGCGGCCCGAAAGAAGGCCGCCCGAACACCGGCGCCGCAGAAATGATCCAACCCCGGGAGACCCTCGCAATGTTCGACCCGATCCATCGCACCCGCTTGCTGGCCCGCCTTGCGCTCGCGTTTTCCTGTTCGGCGGCGCTCCTTGCCGGCGGCACCGGGACTGCCTCGGCACAGGCTTTTCCCGCGCATTCGCTGTCCATCGTGGTGCCCTTCTCGGCCGGCGGGCCCACCGACACGATCGCGCGCATCGTCGCCGAGCGGGTCGGTCGTGCGCTCGGCCAGACCGTGGTGGTGGAGAACACCACCGGTGCCGGCGGCAGCATCGGTGTCGGCAAGGTCGTGCGCTCCACGCCCGACGGCTACACCATCAGCATCGGGCACATCGGCACGCACGTCATCAACGGCGCGATCTACCAGCTGCCCTACGATCTGCTCAGGGACCTCGCGCCGGTCGCGATGATCGCCAGCAACCCGCAGGTCATCGTCAGCAAGAATGCGCTGCCGGCCAGGAACCTCAAGGAACTCGTCGCGTGGGTCAAGAGCAACCAGGACAAGGTCTCCTCGGGCACCGGCGGCTCGGGCACGCCCTCGCACGTGAGCAGCGTGTACTTGCAGAGCGTCACCGGCGCCAAGATCCAGATCGTGCACTACCGGGGCGCGGCGCCCGCGATGCAGGACCTGATGGCCGGCCACATCGACATCTCATTCGACCAGGCGGCCAGCGCGCTGCCGCTGGTGCGCAGCGGCAAGGTGCGGGCCTATGCGGTCACCTCCAAAACGCGCGTTCCGGCCGCGCCGGACATTCCCACGGTGGACGAGGCCGGCCTGCCCGGCTTTTACATGGCGGTCTGGCACGGGCTCTGGGTGCCGAAGGGCACGCCGCCTGCCGCAACTTCGCGACTTGCAGCCGCGGTGGCTGAAAGCCTTGCGGATCCGGCCATGCAAAAGCGCCTGGCAGACCTCGGCCAGGAGATCCCGGCGCGCGAGCAGCAGACGCCCGACGGCCTCGCCGCCCACCACAAGGCCGAGATCGACAAGTGGTGGCCGATGATCAAGGCCGCCGGCATCAAGGCCGACTGAACTCACGCAAACAAGGATGCCCCGCCTCCATGGCCCTCATCGAAGACCACGCGCTCGCCTACAAGAACTCCACCTTTCTCGACAGTCCCGAGGCGCGCCCCCTGCGCATCCTTGCCGAGTACCTGTCCCCGCTCGCGGCCTTCGAGCGCGAGCGCATCGAGGACTTCATCGTCTTCTTCGGCTCGGCGCGCATCAGCGTCGAGGGGCCGCTGGGCCGCTACTACGAAGAAGCGCGCGAGCTTGCCCGCCTGGTCACCGAGTGGTCGCTGGGCCTGGACTCGGGCGTCAAGCGCCATGTCGTCTGCTCGGGCGGCGGGCAGGGGATCATGGAGGCGGCCAACCGAGGAGCCACCGAAGCCGGCGGGCGCACGGTCGGCCTGAACATCGGCCTGCCCTACGAGCAGCGGCCCAACCCGTGGATTTCGCCCGGCCTGTGCCTGGAGTTCCACTACTTCTTCATGCGCAAGCTCTGGTTCGCCCACCTCGCGCGCGCGCTCGTGGTGTTCCCCGGCGGGTTCGGCACGCTCGACGAACTCGTCGAGATGCTCACGCTGGTGCAGACCGGCAAGCTCGACCGCTCGATCCCTATCCTGCTGTACGGCACCGCCTACTGGCGGGAGATCATCAATTTCGAGGCGCTCGCCCGGCACGGGATGATCAAGCAGGAAGACCTGACGCTGTTCCGCTACGTCGACGACCCGCAGTCGGCGCTTGCGATCCTCAAGGCCTCGCTCAAGCCCGAGCCCAACGGCGCCGTGCCAAGCATTGCGGCCTCGCGCACGCCGATAGCCTGAGGCGCGCGGGCCGAGCGGTCAGCGCTTCGCGCCGGCGATTTCCATGACCAGCCGCGCAGCGAGGTAAAGGCGCGGCGCGATCTTGTCGGTGTCGACGTATTCCTCGTTCGAGGAGTGGTAGCCGAAGCCCGGCAGCCCGAGGGACTCCATCACCGGCTTGCCCGAACGCGCCGCCCACGCCGCGTCGGTGCCGCCGCCGGAGCGCTCCAGCAGGTGGAGCCTGACGCCGGCCTCGGCGTAGATCTCGCGCGCACGCTCGGCCAGCCGGCGGCCTTCGGCATTCGCGTTGAAGGCCGGCATGCCCTGCGAGACGGTGAGTTTGAGCGTGGCGCCCGCCAGCCGCTTCTTTTCGACCCTTTCCCTGAGCACCGCAACAGTCCTCTCGAAGTCCTCCTGAGTGGCGTAGCGCATGTCGGCGCTCGCCCACGCGGCGTCCGGGACGATGTTGGAAACCTCCCCTCCCTTGGACAGGGTCCAGTTGAAGCGCACGCCGCGCTTCGGGTCGTCGAGGTCCTGCGTGCGCAGGATGAGGTCCGCGACTTCGACGATCGCATTGACCCCGAGCTCCGGGTTCACGCCGGCATGCGCCGCCTTGCCGGCGACTTCGACACGCGCCACCGCCGTGCCCGAAGTGCCCAGCAGCACGAGGTCGTGCTGCGCAGCGCTCGGCTCGAACGAAAGCACCACGTCGCTTTCGCGCGCGGTCGCCTCGATCAGGCGGTGCGAGCCGCGCGACCCGCGCTCCTCGTCCGGGTTGAACAGCACCGTGATCGATGCGAAATCGTCGAACCCGCGCGCCTTCAGCAGCCTGAGGCTGTGCAGGATCACCGCGATGCCGCCCTTGGCATCGGCGATGCCCGGCGCGATCGCGCGGTTGCCCTCGATCCTGAACGGGCGCTTCTGCGCGGTGCCGGCCGGGTAGACGGTGTCCATGTGCGCCATCATCATCACTCGGCGGCTGCCCTTGCCGGCGATACGCCCGACGAGCGCCGGCCCGGTCGACGGCGGCACCGCATGGCGCTCCACGCTCGCGCCAAGCGATTTCAGTTCCGCCTCGAGGATCGCGGCCACCTGCCCGAGGCCCTCGACCTGGTCGGTGCCGCTGTCCATCGCGGTGAGCTTGCGCAATGTCTCGATCACGGCCGGCTGCTCGGCGCGCGCGGCGGCAAGCAGCGCCGCGTCCTGCGCGTTCGCGACGCCGGCAAGCGCGGCGCAGGCAACAACGGCCGCGATGCACATGCGATTGGACGGCTTGTTCCGGATCTTCATGAGCGCTCCCTTCGCCATGGGTCCAAGGAATCGAATCGGCAGGCAGCTCGCCCAGGCCGGCCCGCTACTGACATCCTCCGGCAAGGATACCGCGTGGCTATTGGCTTTCCGGACAACTTCCTGACATTCCTCGGCCTTGTGATCGACCGTCGCCCGGCAGCTCAACGCGCCGGCGACTCCGTCCTGGCCGCTTCGAGCAGCCGCAGGATGCCGGGATGGCGCGTCTCGAGCAGCGCCTGGAACAGTTGCGGCAGCACCTCGTTGCCGAAGGCGCAGCTCACGTGGCCGGTGCCGTCCGCGGTATTGAAGACGATGCGGGTGGCCTTCGCCGCCACGTCCGGGTTGACCGAATCGATGTCCGACAGGCGGGGCGAATCATAGACGGTGTTCAACGGGGATCCTCCGGCCTTCGGGTCGCGTGCCGCGGGGTTGCGAAGCGTTATTGCGGGGTCGTCACGGGAGCCAGCCGCAGGTCCTCGGCCATCGGCCGCGCCGGCATTGCGAACTTGACCGGGCCGTCGGGCAGCGCATGCAGGAACTGCTTCAGGAACGGATCGTCGGAGGCAAGCAGTTCCGCCGGCGTCCCGGCGCCCATGAGCACGCCGCTGTCGATCACGTAGATGTAGTCGACCAGCTTCAGCGTTTCGCTCACGTCGTAGGTCACCACGATCGAGGTGGTGCCGAGCGCGTCGTTCAACTTCCGGATCAGCTGCGCGATCACGTTGAGCGAGATCGGGTCGAGGCCGGCAAAAGGCTCGTCGTACATCGCGAGCATCGGTTCGGCCGCGATCGCGCGAGCGAGCGCGACGCGCCGCGCCATGCCGCCCGAAAGGTCGCCGGGCATCAGCCGGCTGGCGCCTCGCAGCCCCACCGCGTGCAGCTTCATCAGCACGATCCGGCGGATCAGCTCTTCGGGCAGGTCGGTGTGCTCGCGCAGCGGGAAGGCGATGTTTTCGTAGACCGACAGGTCGCTGAACAGGCCGCTGATCTGGAACATCATGCCCATCTTGCGCCGCATCTCGTACAGGCCGGCCGGGTCGAGCTCGTGCACCACCTGCCCGCCGACCCGGACCTCGCCGGCCGACGGCCTGATCTGCCCGCCGATGAGTTTCAACAGCGTGGACTTGCCGCTGCCGCTGGAACCCAGCACCGCGACCAGCTTGCCGCGCGGGACCTTCAGCGACAGGCCGCGGAAGATCGTGTTGTCCCCGTAGGCGAAGTGGAGGTCCCTGATTTCGACGACCGTCTCGCCGGCCGCGCCGCCGGCAAGGCCGTTCGCTGCGGCAAGGCCATTGGCGGCGCTGTTCCATGGGGTGCTCATGGTGTAAGTTTAACGCATGCCCCCGCGACCAAGGACCATGCACGCAATGCCGGATACCGCAGGGAGGCCGCAATGGATCGTCGTACACTGATCAAGGCGCTGGTCGCCACACCGCTCGCCGCGTGGCTGCCGTCGCCGTTTCATGCAGGCGCCCATGCGCAAACCGCCGCAACGAAAGGAACCCGCTCCGTGGAAGATCTGCAAAAGAACTGGAAGACCCTGCTTGCCGAGGGCACGCCCGTGCCCTCCGCCACCGAAAAGCTCGAGCTGCCGAAGGAAGAGTGGAAAAAGCGCCTGTCGCCGCCCGCCTATTCGGTGCTGCGCGAGGAAGGCACCGAGCGCGCCGGCACCAGCCCGCTGAATGCCGAAAAGCGCCCCGGCGTGTTCGTGTGCGCCGGCTGCGGGCTGCCGCTGTTCACCTCGGAGATGAAATTCGAGAGCGGCACCGGCTGGCCGAGCTTCTTCACGACGATTCCCGGCGCGTTCGGCACCAGCCGGGATTTCAAGCTCATCCTGCCGCGCACCGAATACCACTGCTCACGCTGCGGCGGCCACCACGGCCACGTGTTCGACGACGGCCCGGCGCCGACCGGCAAGCGCTACTGCAACAACGGCGTGGCGTTGAAGTTCATCCCCAAGACAGGCGCCGCCTGACGGCGCCCGCGCAGGCGCCCCTCAACCTCGCGCCAACCCGATCTCGGCCAGATACCTCAGCACGCCGGGGTGGATCAGTTCGGCGCGCGGCGCGGCCCTGAACGTATTGGCGGCCGTGGTCTCGCGGGCCTGCTCCAGCTTCGCGGCCAGTGCGGCTTCGGCGCGATGCAACGCGCGAGCGAGGCGGTAGGCCAGTTGCTCATCGAACCCGGGGCGCGACAATACGTAACTCCATGAGCCGACCGAATCGATCGGCTTGTCCTGGCCCGGATAGCTGCCGGCCGCGACGGTCAGCGGCTTGAGGAAAGGGTGCCTGGCGAGGATGCGCGCGATCTCGCCGGCGTCCGGCACGATGAAGCGCGCGCCGGCGGGGCTCGAGGCGACCGCGGTAAAACCGGGCCAGCCGATGCCGGCGCCCCAGAGCGCAGCCACCCGGCCGTCGGCGACCATCAAAGGCCCGTCGCCGGCCTTGTCGAGATACACCGCCTTGAAATCGCGGTCGGCATCCATCCCGAGCCCGTCGATCACCGTGCGCCCGAGGATCGTCAACCCCGAGCCCTTGGCGCCGAAGGCCACCGCCTGCCCCTTGAGGTCCGCGATCGACCGGCAGGGACCGTCGGCGCGCGTGACGAACATCCCGGGCGAGGAATACATCGCGGCCACGATGCGCAGCGCACTGCCCGGCTCGGCGAGCGCCGGGTTGGCCACCTCGCCCTGCACCAGCGCGATGTCGAGCCTGCCCGCCTGCAGCAACGGGACGTTCTCGGTGCTGCCCTTGGTATTGCGCGTCTCGACAACCAGCGACGGGTCGGCCGCATGGACGGCTTCGGCGAAGACCCCGCCATAGAGGGGGAATCCACCGCCCGGTGTGGCGGTGCCGAGAATCATGGTCTGGCCTTGCATTGCGGCGTTCTCCTGGCGGGTTCGGGTCGCTGGGGCGCGAGGATGATACAGCCTGCCCCCGGTCGCCTTGCCGCTCATTCGAACGAGCGGCTAAACTCAAACAATGGACCTGCCCGCGTTTACATCCTCCCCGGCGTCGCCCGCGCCGCAGGACGAGCCGATCGGCCTGATCGGCCTGGGCATGATGGGCGGCGCGCTGGCGCACCGGCTGGTCGCGGGCGGTTTCCGTGTGCTCGGGTTCGACACCGACTCGGACAAGGCCCTGCTGGTCCCGGGCATCGAGATCGCGAGGTCGGCCGACGAGATCTGCCTGCGCTGCTCGCGCATCCTGGTCGCGGTCTACAACACCGAGCAGGTCGAGTCCGTGGTGCTCGACCTCGAAACGACAGCGCACCCGATGATCGTGCTGTGCGCCACCACGGTCGATCCGCGTCGCATTGCGTTTGTCGCGGCGCGCGCGTCGCGCTACGGAATCAGCGTGGTCGAAATGCCGATTTCCGGGACCAGCGCCCAGATCGAGGCCGGCAAGGGCATGGGCCTGACCGCCGGCGCGCCGGAAGCAGTCGCCGCGGTCGGGAACCTGCTCGACGTGATCTGCCCGAACCGCTTCCACATGGGTTCGCCGGGCAACGCCGCGAAGGCCCAGCTCGCGATCAACCTGGTGGTGCAGCTCAACCGCGCGGCGCTCGCCGAGGGACTGGTGTTCGCGCAGCGCCTCGGGCTCTCGCCCGCGGAATTCCTCGAGGTGCTGCGCGCCTCGCCGGCCGCTTCGCAGGTGATGTCGGTCAAGGGCGAGAAGATGGTCAGGCGCGAATACTCGCCGCAGTCGCCGGTCGCGCACACGCTGGTGCCGGAGAACCTGAAGGACGCGCAATTCATGATCGAGACCGCGCATCGCCTCGGCCAGAACCTGCCGATGATGGAAGTGAACGCGGCGCTGCTGGCCGCGGCGCTGGCGCAAAAGGGCAGCGGCGTCGACAGCGCGGCGATCATCGAGGCAATCCGCGCCAGCCGGCCGAAGTAAGACCCTTCGCAAGGTTGGTTCGCGCCGCGGCGTAGGTTCGCGCGACCGGATCGGGTAGCATCCTTCGGCATGCAGCCCAAGACCGCACCCATCCCCTTGCATGAGGCCCCGCCCGGGCCGGCCACGCCGGACCTTGCATTCATCGAGCGCCTGATCGACGACCGGCCCGGCGACGGTTGGTTCAGCGTGCATCGCGACGCTTTCCGCGACCCGGCGGTGTTCGAGCTAGAGATGCGCCACATCTTCGAGGCGACCTGGAATTTCGTCGGCCTCGAATCGCAGGTACCGAACCCGAACGACTACCTGACCACGACGATCGGCCGCGCGCCGGTGGTGGTGATGCGCGATGCCGGAGGCCGGCTCGGCTGCTTCCTGAACAGCTGCCGGCACAAGGGCGCGGTGATCTTCGCGGCCAATGCAGGCAACGGCGCGCATCATTCCTGCCCCTATCACGGCTGGACCTACGACACCGCCGGGCGTTGCGTCGCAATCACTTCGCAGCGCCAGGGAGGCTACCCGGAGTCGTTCCAGCGCGTCGACCATGACCTCGCGCCGGTGGCGAAATTCGGCTCGTACCGCGGCCTGCTGTTCGCGAGCCTGTCGCCCGATGTGCCGCCGCTCGAGGCTTACCTCGGCGACGCGCGGCGCGGGATCGACATCGTGGTCGACCAGGGTCCCGACGGCATCGAACTGGTTCCGGGCGCGGTCAGCTTCACCTACAACGCGAACTGGAAATTCCAGCTCGAGAACAGCTCGGACACCTACCACTTCATCCCGACGCACACCTCGTATATCGGCGTGCTCGAAAAGCGCCGCGCCGCCCGGGCCGCCGCGGCCACCGCGGGCTCGATCTACGAGGACATCGGCGCGCAGGCCGCCTCGCGCCGCGGATGCTTCACCTTCCCGCACGGCCATGTGCTGATGTGGGGCGACAACCCGGCGATCGAGGCGCGCCCGCTCTACCCGCTGCTGCCGGAGATCGAGAAACGCGTCGGCAAGACCATGGCCAAGTGGATGATGTACGTCCGCAACCTGACGCTGTTCCCGAACGTGCAGATCGCCGAAAACGCCTCGATGCAGTTGCGCATCATCCGGCCGCTGGCGGTGGACCGCACCGAGATGCTCGCTTACTGCGTGGCGCCCAAAGGCGAGCCGGCCGAGTCGCGCATCAAGCGCCTGCGCCAGTACGAGGACTTCTTCAATCCCACCGGGTTCGCCACGCCGGACGACACCAGCGCCTACGAGGCCTGCCAGCGGGGCGATGACGCGCATGTGCTCGACTGGCAGCAGGGTTACGTCCGCGGGATGGGCGCGATGAAGGCCGGCGGCAATCCGGAGGCCGACGAGCTCGGCATCCGGCCCGAGGCCTCGTCGGTCGGCGGGTACCGGATGGGCGACGAGACCGTCTTCCATGCCAACTACCGCGCGTGGCTGGACCTGCTCAGGCGCGGGATCGCCAAGCCATGAAGCCGGACCTTGCCGAGGCCGCCGCGCTCCTCAGCCTCGAAGCGATGCTGCTCGACGAGCAGGACTGGGACGGCTGGCTGTCGCTGTACGATGAAGACGCCGAATTCTGGATGCCGGCATGGAAGTCGGAAACCGAACCGACGAACGACCCGATGAAGGAGCTGTCGATGATCTATTACGCCGGCCGCGCGGGACTCGAGGATCGGGTGCAGCGCATCCGCTCGGGAAAATCGGTCGCCTCGACGCCGCTGCGGCGCACTTCGCACATGGTCGGCAACGTGATGCTGCTGCCCGACGACGGCACCGGCATCGCAAGCGTGAAGTCGAGCTTCAACGTCCACGTCTACGATACGCGCGCCAAGTCGCAGCACGTCTTCTTCGGGCGCACCACGCACGGGCTGGTCCGCCGCGACGGCGGGTTGAAGATCCGCAAGAAGAAAGTGATCCTCGCCAACGACTGCATCCCGACGATGCTCGACATCTATTGCGTCTGAGCGCGACGCGTAGAATCGGGCGATGAACGACGCGCCCGCACCCGACGCCCGCCCCCAGGCCGCGCCCTACGCAGGGCTCACGCCGGACGTGGTCCTCGATTCGCTGGAGGCTGCGGGCCTCGCGCCCGACGGCCGCCTGCAGGGACTGAACAGCTACGAGAACCGCGTCTACCAGTTCGGCAACGACGACGGGCGGATGCTGGTGGCGAAGTTCTACCGGCCGGGCCGGTGGACGGATGCGCAGATCCTCGAGGAGCACGAGTTCGTCGCCGAGCTCGCCGCCCGCGAGATCCCGGTCGTCCCCCCGTTGCCGCTCGCCCACGGCAGCACGCTCCATACGCACGGCGACTACCGGATCGCCGTCTACCCGCGCTGCGGCGGGCGCGCGCCGGAACTCGAGGACCCGGACACGCTCGAATGGATGGGCCGCTTTCTCGGGCGCATCCATGCGGTAGGTGCGCTGAAACCGTTTGCCGAGAGGCCGGCCCTCGACGTCGAGACCTTCGGCGACGAGCCGCGCGACTACCTGCTCGACCACGGGTTCGTGCCGGCGGACCTTGTCGACGCCTGGACCAGCGTCGTCGACGACGCACTCGGCCACGTCGAAGACTGCTACGACCGCGCGGGGGACGTCGCAACATTGCGATTGCACGGCGACTGCCACAGCGGCAACGTGCTCTGGATCGAGGACCGCGGCGGCAACGCCGACGCACCGGGCCTCGCGCACCCCGGCCCCCACTTCGTCGACTTCGACGATTCGCGCATGGGCCCGGCGATCCAGGACCTGTGGATGCTGCTGTCGGGCGACCGCGAGACGATGCGCGCGCAGTTCGGCCACGTGCTGCGCGGCTACGAGGACTTTGCCGAATTCGACGACCGCGAGCGGCACCTGGTCGAGGCGCTGCGCACGCTGCGGCTGATCCACTACTCGGCGTGGATCGCGCGCCGCTGGGACGACCCGGCCTTTCCCGCCGCGTTCCCGT
Source organism: uncultured Bordetella sp. (assembly GCA_964599095.1). GTDB lineage: Bacteria > Pseudomonadota > Gammaproteobacteria > Burkholderiales > SG8-39 > SZAS-79. Next base: position 29,294 of record CAZREB010000026.1, on the reverse strand, counting down.
GGTTCGACACGCAGCGCTACTGGCAGGATCGCATCCTGGAACTGCGCGAGCAGATCGCGCTGATGGACGAAGCGCCGCTCTGACGGCGGCCGGTGCGCCGCCTCAGGAGGGCAGGATCACGCCCTTGCCGGACTCCTGCTTGTCGAACAACTCGTAGGCCTCCCGGGCCTGGTCCAGGCGCCAGCGATGCGTGAACAGCTTGTCGACGTCGATGCCGCGCTCTGCCACGTAACGCGCGCAGTCGGCCTGGCCCACGGTGGAAAACGTCCATGACCCGATCAGCGTGACCTGGCGGCGCAGCAGGTCCGGGCTGACTTCGAGCGATACCCCGCCGCCTTCGCCCACGTAGCAAACCTTGCCCCAGGTCCGCACGCAACGCACCGCCTGCGCGCGCGCCTCCGCGGACGACGACGCGTCGAGGGACAAGTGCGCGCCCAAGCCCTGCGTCAGGTCCTTGATCGCCCCCACGACGTCCTGGACGCCCGACGGGTTGATCGTTTCGTCCGCGCCCAGGGCCTTGGCGCGGGCGAGCCTTTCGGCGCTGATATCGAGCGCGATCACGCGCGCGCCCATGGCGGAAGCCAGCTGCGTGGCCGACAAGCCCACCGGACCCTGGCCGAAGATCGCAATGGTGTGCTGCGCCATCAGCCCCAATCGCTGCAGGGCCCCCCAGGCGGTGCCGGTGCCGCACGAGATCGCCGCACCGGTCTCGAAAGACAAGGCCTCGGGCAGCGGCACGAGCGTTCGCGCCGGGCATTTCATGTACCTGGCGTGCGCACCATGGCCGGTGACGCCATAGACTTCCTTGACGCCTTCATCGCATAGCTGCATCCACCCGGTGGAACATTGCGGGCAGACGCCGCAGCCGCGATAGTGGTGCTGCATCACGCGCATGCCCACCGCCGCCTGCCTGGCGTCCACGCCCGGGCCTACGGCGGCCACCACGCCGCAGGGTTCATGCCCGGCGACGACCGGCCCGGCCGCCGCCTTGAAACCCAGCGATGCCGGGCCGCCCGCGGCGCGGTAGAACTTCAGGTCGCTGCCGCACATGCCGGAGGCCTTGATTTCGAGCACCACTTCACCGGGACCGGGCGTCGGATCGGGGAGGTCGATGATGTCGAGCCGGCGGTCGCCGGGAAACGTGACGGCTTTCATGGCGCGGGATCTCCTTTGCGAACCACCTGCGGATCGGTAGTAATCGTAGCGCAGCTTGTGAAGTACCATGCCGGCATGAAAACCGCCAACGAAACCAACGAAGCAACGCCGATCAAGTTCGGCACGCAACACACGCCGATCAAGTTCGGCGTGTTCGACCACCTCGATTCCAGCGGCCGGCCGCTGGGCGAGTTCTACGAGCAGCGGCTGCAGCTGGTGCAGGCCTACGAGAAGATCGGCATCCACTGCTACCACACGGCCGAACACCACGCGACGCCGCTGGGCATGTGCCCTTCGCCGTCGCTCTTGCATTCGGCGATCGCGCAGCGCACGAAAAGGATCCTGTTCGGCCCGATGGTCTACACGCTGGCGCTGTACCACCCGCTGCGCCTGGCCGAGGAGATCTGCATGCTCGACCACATGAGCGGCGGCCGCTTCCAGGTCGGCGTCGGGCGCGGCATCTCGCCGTTCGAGCTCGGCTACTACGGCGTCGATGCCGCCCGGTCGCAGGGGATCTACCACGAAGCGTTTGCCGTCGTGATGCAGGCGCTGGCCGCGGAAACGCTCACGCACGAAGGCAGGCACTTCAACTTCCGCGGCGTGCCGATCATGATGCACCCGGTGCAGAAGCCGCACCCGCCGCTCTGGTACGGCATCGGCAACGTCGAAGGCGTGGATTGGTGCGTGCAGAACCGCGTCAATGCGGCGGTCAACGGGCCGATCGCGCGCGTGCGCGAGATCACCGACCGTTATCGCTCATTGTGGGCAGCGGCCGGGCATCCGGCCGCGCAGATGCCGCTGGTGGGCACCACGCGGCACGTGGTGATCGCCGACACCGATGCAGAGGCGATGTCGATCGCAAAGCGTGCCTATGCGCGCTGGCATGCGAGCTTCATGTTCCTGTGGAACAAGCACAACGCCGCGCCGCAATTCGCCGCCTTTCCCGAGGACTTCGACAAGGTATGCGAGGCCGGCCTCGCGGCGGTCGGCACGCCGGCCACGGTGCGGCGCCTGCTCGAGAACGAGGTCACGCAAAGCGGCGTGAACTACCTGCTGTGCCGGTTCGCCTTCGGGGACCTGACGCTCGCCGAGTCCAGGCGCACGGTGGACCTGTTCGCCTCGCAGGTCATGCCGCACTTCGCATCGGCGCAGCCCGAGACGGCCTAGATGAAAAGCCTGCGACCGGCGGCCTTGGCCGCAATCCTTCTCTTGGCATGCGGCTTCGCCCATGCGCAATCCTGGCCGGCGAAGCCGGTCAGGTTCGTCATGCCGAGCCCGCCGGCAAGCAGCCCGGACCGCTACACGCGCTATCTCGCCGAGCGGCTCAGCCAGAAATGGGGCGTGCCGGTGGTGGTCGAGAACAAGCCCGGCGCCACTGCGATGATCGGCACTGAATACGTCGCCAGGTCGCCGGCCGACGGCTACACGCTGCTCTCCACGTTCACCTCCTTCGTGCAGGCGCCGATCCTGTTCCCGAACGCGCCGTACGACCCGGAGAAGGACTTCGCGCCGGTCACCCAGACGATGCTCGCCGAGGTGATCATGGAGGTGCGCGCCGATTCGCCATGGAAAACCTTCGCCGACGTGATCGCCGCGGCCGGGGCCCGGCGATTGAGCTACGGCTCGTTCGGCAACGGCTCGTCCTTCCACATCTACGGCGAGACGGTGAAGCGCGCGATGGGCGTGGACATGACCCACGTGCCGTACAAGGGCGAGGCGCTGATCCTCACCGACCTGCTCGGCGGCCAGATCGACGTCGGGTTCAATTCGATCGGCACCGCGCTGCCGCAGATCAAGTCCGGGCGGGTGCGCCCGATCGCGCTGGTGGGCGCCGGCCGCTCGAAGGCGTTGCCGGAGGTGCCGGCCTTTCCCGAGATCGGCGTGCCGAAGCTGAACGGCGGCGCGTGGTTCGGTATCTTCGCGCCGGCAGGCACGCCCAGGGCGGTGGTCGAGAAGATCTCGGCCGACATCAACGGCTACCTGAACTCGCCCGAAATGCAGAAATGGCTGCGCGACCAGGGGCTGGAGCCGACCGGCATGACGCCGGACCAATTCACGCAATTCATCAAGGCCGATCTCGCCAAGTGGCGGCAGCTGATCGGCGAACTGGGAATCAAGGCCAATGACTAGCCAGACCATGAAGACGTGGGGAATTCGCACCGAGGGCGATCGCATGGAGGTTTCGCTCGGCGAGGCGCCGATGCCCGAGCCGGGAGCGAACCAGATCCTCGTGCGCACGCGCGCCGCGAGCCTGAACCGCGGCGAATTCATTGCCGGCCACGGCCTGCACAAGCCCGGCGGCCCGGCCAAGCCCGTGGGCATGGAAGTCTCCGGCGAGGTCGTAAAGGCAGGCGCCGGCATTTCGGGCTTCAAGGCCGGCGACAAGGTCATGGGCCGCTGCCCGGGTGCGTTCTCGGCCTATGCGTTGATGGACGCCCGCGAGATCATCCGCATGCCTTCGCATATGTCGTGGGAGGAGGCGGCCGCCGCGCCCCTCGCCTTCATGACCGCGCACGACATGGTGATCGGGCAAGGCAAGCTGAAGAAGGGCGAGTGGATGCTGGTGACCGGAATCTCGGCCGGCGTGGGCGTCGCTTCCCTGCAGCTGGCCAAGGCGATCGGCGCGCAGGTGATCGGCACATCGGGTTCGGCCGAAAAGCTGCGCAAGCTGAAGGCACTCGGCCTGGATGTCGGCCTCGAAACCCGCAAGGGGGACTTCTGCGAGGCGGTCATGAAAGCCACCGGCAATCACGGCGCCGACCTCGTCCTGAACAACGTCGGCGGCACGGTGTTCGAGGAGTGCATCCGCGCGCTCGCGTTCGAGGGACGGATGGCGACCGTAGGCTATGTCGACAACGTGCTCGAGGCGAAGATCGACATCCAGGCGCTGCACATGAAGCGGCTGCAGCTCTTCGGCGTGTCGAACAAGCTGCGCACCGCCGAGCAAAAAGCCGGCAGCGTCGTCTCCTTCAAGGCCGACGTACTGCCTCACTTGGAGGACGGGAGCATCCGGCCTTTCGTCGACAAGATCTTCGAGTTCGACGACCTGCCCGCGGCCAAGGCCTTCATGGACGAGAACCGGCACATGGGCAAGATCGTGCTGCGCGGGCCGGCGTAACAAGCCCTGCCGCGCCCGCGCGAAAGCGCGAATCTTCGACTTTCTGTTTGCAAGATCCGCACGGAGACTGGCTCTCCCGCCGGTTGGTGTACTTGTAACAGTACAAACCTGGCGTTAAAGCGCGCCGCCCCCCAGCGCGGGGCCAAAGCAAATCCCCTCGCGCAATGCGACGTAAATGCTGTGCGCCGTCAGCAGCGAGGTCTTCGGGTTGCGCGGCGACGCGTACGCGAGGATCTCGAAGCGCATCCGGCCGAATTCGCCCTCGGCCTCGATGATCCCGAGCGGGCCGGTGGCCGACGGATCGGACACCAGCTTCACTTTCGTCCGGTCCAGGCCCAGCCCGGCCAGCGAGACCGCGGCGCCAACGTTCGCGTTCTGCGGGTATTGCGTGGCGGCCTCGCGTGCGCTGCCCTCGAAGAAGATCGTGCGCGCTTCGCGGGCGGCGCCGACGAGCAGCTTCTCGCCAGGCGTGCCGTCCCACGCCTTCGGCGCCTTGACCGACGTGTAGGTCACTGCGCTTAGCCCCGCCGTGCGCGCGGCCAGCAATCCGTCGATGCCGGCCACCGCGCCGGAAGGAATCCAGAGACGCCCGCCGCCATCGGCACAGGCCTTGGCGATCTTTGCCTCGAACGCGCGATCGGCAAGCGCGCCGACCGAGGAGCAGATCACGTCGATGCCCTTCTCCAACAGCGCCGGGGCGTACTCGCGCATCGCCCCATGGCCGGCGCATTCGGCGACCACCTCGGGCGCGAGTTCGATCAGCGCTTCGACGCGATCGACAACGGTGAATCGGCCTGCCGACTTGGCCTGAGCCTCGGCGATGCGGTGCGGCCGCACCAGCACTGCGTTGAGCTGATCGAGTCCACCGCACCGATCGAGGCAGCGCACCAGTTCCTCGGTGATCGCGCCATACCCGATGAGCGCGAAGCGCCGCGTCTTCGGACCGCGCAATTTACGATCCGATAACGCCATCGAGCTTTTCCCCGACTCTGCGGAGCAAGGCGGGCGGAATCCGGCCGAGCTTCGCCGCATGGGCGGCTTCGATCGTCGCTATCTTTGCGGACCTGATGAAGGAAGGCACCGGCAAGCCGGCAAGTGCAAGGTTCGAGACGGGCACGTCGCCCGGCCAGCCGCGATTTTCCGTGCTCGTGATCATGATCACCCCTTAACCGGGACAAACACTGTTATCGGCGCACCTAAGGCGCAGCCGTCTTCCCGCGGGCGCGCGAGTTCGCCTCGGCCAGAATCCCGGCCGCCGCATCCGCAAGCACCTGGCAGCCGAGCACGATATCTTCCTCGCGGCTGTCCTCGGCGAAGTCGTGGCTGATGCCGCCGATCGACGGGATGAACAGCATGGCCGAGGGCAGGCGCGCCGAAACGATGCCCGCATCGTGGAAGGCGCCGCTCGGCATGGCTTGCCAGAGGCCGGCCGCGTGCCGTTCGGCCGCGGCGGCAAGGTGCGCCTGAAGCCCAGGGTCCATGCGCGTCGGCGCGATCGGCGAGCGGGTGCGTTGCGACTCGATGCGCACCGGACCGCGCGCGTTCAACTCGGCCACCAAGCGCTCGGCAAGGGCTTCCAGCGCATCCAGCGTCCCCTCCGAGGCATCGCGAAACTGCAAGTCGAGCTCGGCATAGCCCGGCACGATCGAGCTTGCGTTCGGCTCGATGCGCGCGCGGCCCATGGTCCACACGCTGCGCTCGGCGGCCACGCGCGGGAATTCCTGGTTCACCCGGTACGCGAACTCGTAGAGCGCCGCCGCGGCATCGCGGCGCCTCGCCATCATCGTGGTGCCGGCGTGATTCTGCTGGCCGTGGAATTCGACGCGCAGCATGCGCAAGCCGACGATGTCGGTCACCACGCCGATGCGCCGGCCTGCGTCCTCCAGGTGCGGGCCCTGCTCGATGTGCGCCTCGAGAAATCCCGCGTAGCGGCCGGCTTCGATCCTCAGTCGCGGCACTCCGGCAAGGCCGGCCGCGCGCAGCGCATCGGCGAGCTTCACGCCGTCGCGGTCGGTCGCCTCCTGCTCGACCTGCGGGTCGAGCGTCCCTGTCAGCGAGCGGCTCCCCAGGCAGCCGACGAAGCGCGACTCCTCGTCCTGGAACGCAATCGCGTCCACCGCGAGCTCGCAGGTCGATGCAACCGCGGCAAGAGTGCGCACCACTTCGAGCGCACAGATCACCCCGTAGGCGCCGTCCAGCCAGCCGCCGGTGGGCTGCGTGTCCGAGTGCGAGCCGATGAGCAGCGCCTTGCCCGGACGGCGCGAGCGGCCGAGCACGTTGCCCGCGCCGTCGAGCGTGGCTGCGAGGCCGGCCTCTTCGTAACGTTGCGCGAGCCAGCGCCGCGCACGCATGTCGTCGGGGCTGAAAGCCGGGCGCACTACACCGCGACCGCTGGCGCCGATTTCGCGCAGCTGGCGCAGGTCGGCGAGCAGGCGTCCGGGATCGATGCGCGGTGAGGGTCCGGGGGCGGGCATCAATCCACCTTCGCGCCCGTATCCTTCACGAGCTGCTGCCAGAGCTTCGCGTCCTCGCGCAGGAAGGCGGCGAAGTCTTCCGGCGACTTCGAGCCGACCAGGTCGGTGCCTTCGCGGGCGAGGGTCGCCTTGACGTCGGCGCGCTGGATCACCTGCGAGGTGGCGGTGAAGAGCTTCTTCACTACCTCGGGCGGCGTGGCCGAGGGCACGAAGAAGCCGTACCAGAAGGTCAGGTCGTAGCCTTTCAGCCCCGCCTCTTCCATGCCCGGCAGCCCGGGCACCGAAGGCGATGCATGGCGCGTGGTGACCGCCAGCCCGCGCAGGCGTCCCGCCTGGACCAGCGGCAACACGGACGGCGGTGTGGCGATCGACAGCTGGATGTCCCCGGCCAGCAGGGCCTGCACCGCCGGGCCGCCGCCCTTGTACGGCACATGGACCATCTCGACGCCCGCAACGCGCGAGAACAGCACCGCGCCCAGGTGCGGCGCCGAGCCGTTGCCCGACGAGCCGTAGTTGAGCTTGCCCGGCGACTTCTTCGCGAACGCGATCAGCTCGGGGATGCTCCTGGCCGGCACCGACGGATGCACCGCGACCACCAGCGGCGAGCTGCTGACCTTGGTGATCGGCGCGAAGTCCCGCTCGGGCACGTAGCCGAGGTTCCGGTTCATGGCCGGGTTGACCGACTGGGAGGACGGGCTCGCGATCAGCATCGTGTAACCGTCGGCGGGCGCCTTGGCCACCAGTTCGGCCGCCAGGCTCGAGCCGTTGCCGGGACGGTTGTCGATGAGGACCGGCTGGCCGAGGATGCGCCCGAGCGGGTCGCCGACGGCGCGCGACACCGCATCGGCCGCACCGCCGGGCGCAAATCCCACCACGAGGCGGATCGGCTTGGCCGGATACTGCGCAAAAACCGGCCCGATCGCGGCAAACAGGGCCAGCAAAACGAGGAGGGGTCGCATAAAATGCCGCAGGTGAATCCAATGATCGACCGGCGCACGGGCGCCGGCGTCCAACCAGCCAGCGGAGACTATACACAATGAGCCAGCGCACCAAGCCGCCTTTCCGGGCGGACCATGTCGGGAGCTTCCTGCGTCCCAAGGAACTCCAGGAGGCGCGCGCCCGCAGGAAGAAAGGCGAGATCGACGCCGCCGCGCTGCGCGCGGTGGAAGACAAGTGCATCCGCGAGATCGTCCGGCAGCAGGAGGACTGGGGGCTGCACGGCATCACCGACGGCGAATTCCGCCGCACGTTCTTCCACATCGATTTCCTCGAGCAGCTCGAAGGCGTCGAGGTGCGCGAGGGCATGGCCATCAAGTTCCGCGGCGCCGGCAGCGAGGTCAATTTTGCGCCCCCGGTGCTGCACGTGACCGGCAAGCTGAAGCACGTGAAGCCGATCCAGCTCGAGGACTTCAAGTTCCTCAAGTCGGTCACCACGCAAACGCCCAAGGTCACGATCCCGTCGCCGACGATGCTGCATTTCCGCGGCGGCCGCGGCGCGATTTCGCGCGAAGCCTACCCCGAGATGGAGGACTTCTTCGCCGACATCGCGAAGTGCTACCGCGACGAGATCAGGACGCTGGCAGATGCCGGGTGCACCTACCTGCAGCTCGACGACACCAACCTCGCCTATCTCTGCGACCCGAAGATGCGCGAAGGCGCGCGCCAGCGCGGCGACGACCCGGACGAGCTGCCGCGCCGCTACGCGCGCCTGATCAACGCCTGCATCGCCGAGCGCCCGTCGAGCATGCAGGTCTGCATCCATTTGTGCCGCGGCAACTTCCAGAGCGCGTGGGCGGCCGAGGGCGGCTACGAGCCGGTGGCCAAGGCGCTGTTCCAGGAACTCGCCGTGGACGGCTACTTCCTCGAGTACGACGACGAGCGCTCGGGCGGGTTCAGCCCGCTGCGATTCGTGCCCGAGGGCAAGGTGATCGTGCTCGGCATCGTGTCCAGCAAGCTCGCGAAGCTCGAGCCGGCGGCGGAACTCAAGACGCGCATCGACGAGGCGGCGCATTACGTGCCGCTCGACCGGCTGTGCCTGTCGCCCCAGTGCGGCTTTTCGAGCACCGAGCACGGCAACGCGGTCACGCCGGCCGACCAGGAGGCCAAGATGCGGCACATCGTTGCCACGGCGCGCGAGGTCTGGGGAGAAGCCTGAGCAGCGTCGGCCCCGCTGCGCTAGACTCGCCGGAAGCGAGAAAATAATAACGGTCCGGTCAATGGAACAGGCTCTCCAGCTACCCGCGAGGGAAAAGGCCCCGAGCATCGAGCTCGAGGAGCTGCGCGGCATCTCGCGCACGGTCGCCGAGATCGAGTGGCTGCTGCTGATCCTCGTGCTCCTGTACCTCGCGTTCGGCGGGCCGGCCAAGGAAGACGAAATCGCGATCACGGCGGCGGTGCTCTTCTACGCCGCGTTCGTGATGGCCTTCCGCTATGCGAATTTCTACAAGCGCGAGACGCGCTGGAAGATCGCGATCGAGACCTGGGCGATGATCGTGTTCATCACCTGGTCGTTGTGGTTCACCGGCAAGCTCGCCAGCCCGCTGCTGAACACCTACATGCTGGCGGTGATCACCAGCGCGCTCACGCTCGGCAAGATGACGACCTTCATCGAGGTGGTGCTGATCGCCGCCTGCCACGTACTGCTCGGGGACGCCGACCCGGCGCAGACGCTGTTCACGCTGCGCGGCATGGGCGCGCTCGCCGCGCAGCTCGCCCCGGTGCTGCTGGTTGCCTACGTCACGACGATGTTCTCGGCCGACATCCGCTACGGCCTGAACAAGGCCAAGCTCCTTTCCGAGACCGACGAGCTCACGAGCCTGTACAACACGCGCGGGTTCGCGATCGTCGCCGACCGGCTCTTCGGCCAGGCGGCGCGCTACAAGCGCGCGATCAGCGTGCTGATGATCGACTCGGACAACCTCAAGCAGGTCAACGATACGCACGGCCACGAGGCCGGCAACCGGCTGCTGCGCCAGCTGGCCGAGCGCATCCAGGCCGAACTGCGCTACACCGACGTGCCGGCCCGCTACGGCGGCGACGAATTCGTCGTGCTGCTGCCCGAAACGCCCTCGCAGGGGGCGGCCGACGTGGCCGAAAGGATCCGCGAGTCGATGGCCGGCAAGCCGCTGGTCTACGAAGGCCAGGCGGTGAAGTCGACGGTCAGCATCGGCGTGGCCAGCTTCCCGGAGGACGGCCACACCGTGGACGCGCTCGTCGCCCGCGCCGACCGGGCGCTCTACAAGGCGAAGAACAACGGCCGCAACTGCGTCGTGTGCTTTACACCTGACTGATTACTTCTTGCCCGTCGAGAGGGCGATGATCGCGCCGACGACGACCAGCGCGCCGAAGATCTGCAGCGGCGCCATCGTCTGGCCGAGCAGGATCCAGCCCATCACCAGCACCGCCACCGGCTCGAAGTTGAGCACCGCCGCGTTGCCGGCCACCCCGATCCGCGGCAGCACCACGAAGAGCGCGGTCACTGCGGTGCTGTAGCACAGCCCGACCAGGCATAGCGCGATCCAGCCCGTCGTGTCGGCAGGCAGCGCGAAGGCGTTGGTCATCGTGCCGATCGAAAGCGCGCACACCGAGATCGTCCCGGTGGCGAGGAAAGTCCGCAGCCGGCCGTCGACGTCCTTCATCCAGCGGGTGGTCAGGTAGAGCGCGGCGCTGAAGGTCAGCGACGCGCCGGTGGCGAACAGCACGCCGATGCCGATCTCGTCCCAGCGCCCCGCGAAACTGGACGCGCCCGCGCCGCTCCAGCCGCCCACGTCGAGCGCGAGCGCCAGCCCGCCGAACGCAAGCGGTATCGCGATCATCGCGCGCAGCGTCGGGCGCTCCCCGTCGACCAGCCACGCGGTGAGCGCAATGATGATCGGGTAGGTGTTGAAGGCCAGCAGCGCAAGCGCCACCGGGATGCGCGCCACCGCCGAGAACACGCAATAGCTTTGCAACAGCAGGAAGCCGCCGATCGCCATGCCGCGGGCGCGCGTCACGCCGGGCAGCGAGAACGAAACGCGGTTGGCCGCCAGCAGCACGAACACGAAGACGAGCGCAAACGTGGCCCGGAACGCCACCGCGGTCGCCACGTTCGAGCCGTGCTCGAAGGCAAACCGCGCCGCGATATGGTTGCTGCCGAAGACGACCGAGATGCAGAGCAGGATCGAAACGCCCACCCAGCGCGGAATTGGATTGCCCTGCAACGCCCGGACCCCTTCGATGAAAGCGTGACAGGGTACCATCGCCCCGCGCCGCAGGTAGAATCCAACCGGCCATGACCGAAAATTCCAACGCATCTTCCGCACTGCGCCCCACCGGCCTGCGCAGCGTCGACCTCGGCGTCGCCGACGTCGCCGCGAGCGAGCGTTTCTATACGACCCTCTGGGGCCTCGCCCGCGTCGCCGAGCGGGATGGGTCGGTCTGGCTGCGCGCCGCCGGGCCGAATCACCATGTGCTCGCCCTGCACCCGCGACCCACGGCCGAGCTGCTGCGGATCGACCTCTCGGCTGCGAGCCGGTCCGATGTCGACGCGCTCTACAGCCGGGTCATGGCGCACGGCGCCGCCCGGGCCGAAAAGCCCGCGCAGACCGGCGAACCCGGCGGCGGCTACGGCTTTTCGCTCGAGGATCCGGAAGGACGCATCTGGCGCGTCATCGCGGAGGATGAGCGGCACGCAAGCACGAGGTCGCCGGACCGCCCGCTCGGCCTGACCCACGTGGTGCTCAACACGCCGCAGCAGGAGAAGGCGGCGGCTTTCATGATCGACGCGCTCGGGTTCAAGCTGAGCGACCGCTCGATCCTCACCTTCGTGCGCTGCAACTCGAACCACCACAGCATCGCCTTCCACCCGGGCGAAGCCTCGACGCTGCACCATATCGCGTTCGAAGTGCCGGACATCGATGCGGTCATGCGCGGCGTAGGCCGGATGCGCGATGCGGGCCACCCGGTCGAATGGGGCCTCGGCCGGCACGGGCCGGGTAACAACGTGTTCGCGTACTTCGTCGCGCCCGAAGACATCGTCATCGAATACACCGCCGAGGTCGAGCAGGTCGACGACAGCTACCGCGTGCGCTCGCCGGAAGAATGGAAATACCCGCCGGGCCACAGCGACCTGTGGGGCGCGACGCCGCCGCCGTCCCGCCGCATGCTCGAGGCGCAGAAGAAGATCGCCTTCTCGGGCGCATTCTTCAAGGGCTGAGGCTTCCCGGATGGGACAGTTCGGCATCGGCCAGAGCGTCACTCGCCTCGAAGACCCGCGCCTCTTGCGCGGGCAGGGCCGCTACATCAACGACATCAACCTGCCGGGTCAGGCCTGGCTCGTGTACGTGCGCTCCCCGCACGCGCATGCGGTCATCCGGTCGATCGACACCTCGGCCGCAATCAGCGCTCCCGGCGTGATCGGCGCCTATACGCATGACGACCTGCTGAAGGACGGCCTGGGCACGATCCCGGTCACGCTGAAGCGCAGCCGCCCCGACGGCTCGCCGATGTTCGCCAAGGGCCACCGCGGCCTGGCCGAGGCGCGCGTGCGGCATGTAGGCGACCCGGTCGTCGCGGTGGTCGCCGAAACGCTGATGCAGGCGCGCGACGCGGCCGAACTCGTCGTGGTGGACTACGAAGACCGGCCTTCGGTCACGGCGACTTCCGAGGCGATGCGCAAAGACGCGCCGCCGGTCTGGGACGAATGCCCGGGCAACGTCTGCAACGTGTTCGAGGTCGGCAACAAGGCCGCGACCGACGCGGCGTTTGCGAAGGCCGCCCATGTGGTCCGGCGGACCTACACGATCTCGCGGGTCCACGCCCAGTACATGGAGCCGCGCGGCGCGCTCGGCACCTACGACGCAGGCGAGGACCGCTATACGCTGTACGCCGATTCGCAGTACCCGCACCGCATCCGCGAAGCCTTGGCGCGCAACATTTTCAACGTCCCCGAGCATCGCATCCGGGTCGTGGCGAACAACGTCGGCGGCGCGTTCGGCACCAAGGGCTGGGCCTACACCGAACATCGCCTCGTACTCTGGCTGGCAAAGAAGCTCGGCCGCCCGGTCAAGTGGGCGTGCGACCGCAGCGAGGCGCTGCTGGCCGACGAGCACGCGCGCGACTGCATCAGCCAGGGCGAGCTTGCGCTCGACGCGGAAGGCCGGTTCCTCGCGCTGCGCGTGCGCAATACCTCCAACCTCGGCGCCTACATCACGTCGGACCGCCAGCTGGCGCCGACCTTCAACAACCTCGGCTCGCTGGTCGGCGTCTATGGCATCCCGGCGGCGCACGTCCACGTGGACGGGGTGTTCACGAACACCAATTCGATCGCCCCCTATCGCGGCGCCGGCCGGCCGGAGGCGATCTACCTGATCGAGCGGCTGGTCGAGGACGCCGCCGCCGAACTGGGGATCGACCGCATCGAGCTGCGCCGGAGGAACCTGATCCCGGCCTCGGCGATGCCGCACAAGACGGCGCTCACGTTTACCTACGACTGCGGCGAGTTCGGGCAGAACATGGACCAGGCGCTCGCCCTGGGCGACCACGCCGGCTACGCGGCGCGGCGCGAGGCCTCGAAGATGCGCGGCAGGCTGCGCGGCGTGGGCATCGTCAACGCGATCGAGCGCGCCGGCGCGCCCGGCATGGAGTACGCCGAGATCCGGTTCGAGCCCGGCGGCACCGCCTCCGTGGTCATGGGCAGCAAGGACCAGGGGCAGGGCCATGCCACGACCTTCACGCAGATCGCCTGCGACAAACTGGGCCTGGAACCCGAAGACATCCGCTACGTCGAAGGCGACACCGACCGGGTGGCCTACGGGACCGGCACTTTCGGCAGCCGGTCGGCCGCGATCGGCGGCAGCGCGCTCGCCGCGGCGGCCGACAAGATCATCGCCAAGGGACGCCGGATCGCGGCGCACCTGCTCGAGGCCGGCGAGCTCGACGTCACCTTTTCCGGCGGCCGCTTCACGATCGCAGGCACAGACCGCGGCATCGGCCTCAAGGAAGTCGCGCAGGCCGCCTTCATCCAGGGCAAGCTGCCGCCGGACATCGAGCCCGGCCTTATCGAGAACGGCACGTTTTCGCCGCTGGCCGAGACTTTCCCCAACAGCTGCCATGTCTGCGAGGTCGAGATCGACCCGGATACCGGCGCGATCGAGCTCGCGGGCTACGCGGTGGTGGACGACGTCGGCACCGTGATCAACCCGCTGACGCTCAAAGGGCAGGTACACGGCGGCCTCGCGCAGGGCATCGGGCAGATCCTGATGGAGAGAGTGGTCTACGACCCGGAGTCCGGCCAGCTGCTGACCGGGTCGTTCATGGACTACGCGATGCCGCGCGCGAGCGACCTGTGCTTCTTCGAGGTCGGCAGCAACCCGGTGCCCACCCGGCGCAACCCGCTCGGGGTCAAGGGCGCCGGCGAAGCAGGCACCGTAGGTGCGCTGGCCGCGGTGATGAATGCGATTCTCGACGCGCTGGCCCCGCTGGGCATCAAGGAGATGGAAATGCCGGCCACCAGCGAGCGCGTCTGGCGCGCGATCCGGGCGGCAAAGGCGACCCGCCCCATCGCTTGAAATGTACCGGTACCGATACATCAACTGCCCTGAGATCCGCGCCGTTTCTGGGCCTTCTGAAGTGAAAGTCCTGAATTCGAACTGACCGCAGGGAGACTGCCATGCAACCGCGCGAGCGCGTCCCGTACTCGGCCATCGTCGACCGCCCCCCGCTGAAGCTGCCCGGCGGTGCGCGCGTGATCGTCTGGACGATAGTCAACCTCGAGGTCTGGGACATCGCCAAGCCGATGGCGCGGCAGGTACTGCCGGCCCCCACAGGCGCGGTTATCGTGCCCGACGTGCCGAACTGGAGCTGGCACGAGTACGGCATGCGCGTGGGCTTCTGGCGCTTCAAGGCGCTCTACGACAGGCTCGGCATCCGCCCCACGCTGTCGATCAATGCGCGCGTGTGCCTCGACTACCCTCGCGTGGCGCAGGCCTGCAAGGACGCCGGCTGGGAGTTCATGGGCCACAGCTTCGAGCAGGGCCCGATCCACAAGGAGGAGAACCAGCAGGCGATGATCGAGCGCTCGCTCGAAGTGCTTGAGAAATTCACCGGCAAGCGCCCGGTCGGCTGGCTCGGACCCGGCCTCACGCAAACCTACGAGACGCCGGAACTCCTGGCCGCCGCGGGAGTGAAGTACATCGGCGACTGGGTCTACGACGACGAGCCGACCACGATCCAGACCAGGAACGGGCCGCTGGTCACGCTGCCCTATTCCGTCGAGAACAACGACATCCCGATGATGATCGTGCAGCACCACGAGGCGGCGTATTTCACGCGCAAGGTGATCGACACGTTCGACCGCTACTACGAGGAAGGCGCCGAGCGGCCGAAGATCCTCGCGATCGCGATCCACCCGTACATCAGCGGGCAGCCTTTCCGCATCAAGTACCTCGAGGAGGTCTACGCGCGGATCGCGAAGATGCCCGGCGTGCTGCACTGGAACGGCGAGCAGATCCTGGCGTGGTACCAGTCCCAAACGAAGCCCGTCTGAAAGGAGCCGAGCATGCTGCCTGTCGAACGCATCACCTATTCGCCGATCAAGGGTCGGGCGCCGCTCAAGCTGCCCGGCGGCGCGCGCATGGTGGTCTGGACCATCGTGAACGTCGAGGAATGGGACATCAACCAGGCCATGCCGCGCACCGTGCTGACGCCGCCGGCAGGCGGCTCGCCGATGCCGGACATCCCGAACTGGGCGTGGCACGAATACGGCAACCGCGTCGGGTTCTGGCGGATGCTCGAGGTGCTCGACCGGCTCGACATCCGGGCGGCCCTTGCGATCAACGGCTCGGCGATCGGCGCCTACCCGGCGATCGCCGAGGCGGCGCGCGCCCGCGACTGGGAGTTCATGGGCCACGGCTACACGCAGAAGAACATGCAGAAGGTCGAGAACGAGTCCGAGGACATCGCGAAGACAACGCAGGCGATCAAGGCCTGCACCGGCAAGCCGCCGCGCGGCTGGCTCGGGCCAGGGCTCACCGAGACCTGGGACACGCCGGACCTGCTGGTGGAACACGGGTACGACTACGTCTGCGACTGGGTGCTGGACGACGAGCCCGTGGTGCTGAAGACGACGTCCAGGCCGATCCTCAACATCCCGTACACGCAGGAATGCAACGACGTCGCGATGATGCTGATCCAGCACCACCAGGGGATCGAATACTTCCAGCGCGCCTCAGACCAGTTCGACCAGCTCTACGAGGATTCGCGCCACTCGGCGCGCGTGATGGCGCTGGTGGTGCACCCGTACATCATGGGCGCGCCGCACCGGCTGAAGTACTACCGCATGATCCTCGAGAAGATCCGCGCGAAGAACGACGTGCTTGTCTGGACCGGGGAGCAGATCGCGGACTGGTATCTCGGGGAACGTCCGGACGCCCTGCAGGCCACCGGCTAGGCGATGTCGCCGGGCCGGGCGCGCCGCGGCCCGGTCCCGGATCGGACTCCGATATCATGAGGCGATGGATTCATCGCCGGCCCCGCCGCGCATTGCGCCGCTCGAGATCTTCCGGATCTTCCTGAAACTGGGCTGCACCTCGTTCGGCGGGCCGATCGCCCACCTCGGCTATTTCCGGAGCGAGTTCGTCGAGCGGCGCAAATGGCTGGACGACAGCGCTTACACGGACCTTATCGCCCTGTGCAACTTCCTGCCCGGGCCGGCGAGCAGCCAGGCCGGCATCGCCCTCGGCACGCTGAAGGCGGGCCTCCCGGGCGGTCTTGCCGCGTGGCTGGGGTTCACGCTGCCTTCGGCGCTCGCCATGCTGCTCTTTGCGCACGGCTTCGTGTCCCTGGGCCTGTCCGGCGACGCCGGCTGGGTACACGGTCTTAAGATCGTCGCGGTCGCCGTGGTCGCGCAGGCGGTGTGGGGCATGGGCAAGACGTTGTGCCCGGACCGGCTCAGGGCGAGCCTCGCCATCGCAGCGACGTTGATCGTGTTCGCCTGGCCGACCGCCTGGGGACAGATGGCGGCCATCGCACTCGGCGGCCTCGTGGGCTGGCGCTGTCTGGAACCGGTTGTCCTGCATCATCCGGAGAACGTCCGCTTCCAGGTCGGCAGGACCGCGGCGATTGTCGCGTGGGTAGTGTTCTTCGGGCTGCTGTTCGCGCTGCCGTTGCTGGCGCAAGTCTCCGGCGACCGTGCGCTCGCCGTATTCGACAGCTTCTACCGGACCGGCTCGCTGGTGTTCGGCGGCGGGCACGTGGTCCTGCCCTTGCTGCGGAACGAAATGGTCCTGCCCGGCCTGGTCAGCGACGATGTGTTTCTCGCTGGCTACGGCGCGGCGCAAGCGGTTCCCGGCCCGCTGTTCACCTTTGCCGCCTACCTCGGAAGCGTGCAGTCCGGGCGCATCAGCGGGTTCGGCGGCGGTGTGCTTGCGCTTGCGGCGATCTTCCTGCCGGCGTTCCTGCTGATCGTGGGCGCATTGCCGTTCTGGGAAGACCTGCGCCGCAATTCGGCCGTTCAGCGCGCCCTGCGCGGCGTGGGGGCCGCCGTGGTCGGCCTGTTGCTCGCCGCCCTCTACGATCCGGTGTGGACCAGTTCGATCCGCGGCACCCGGGACATGGCGATCGCGCTGGTCGCGTTCGGCCTGCTCGTGTTCTGGAAATGGTCGCCCTCCTGCGTGGTCCTCGCCACCGCGCTTCTCGGCGCGCTCGCTTCCGGCCGGTAGGCCGGTGAAGGACCGCGCCCTCAGGCCCTGGCGCGCACCGCGCCCATGCGCCGCTGGATCGCGGCCGCCTCCCGCGCGAGGAGCTCGACGACCTTGACGCGGCGCTTCGGGTCCAGCCGCTCCTTGATCGCCGCGCAGCTCAGGGCGCCGATCGGCTTCTTCTGCCGGTCGAGGATCGGCACCGCGACGACGAAGGCTTCCGAGATCAGCGCCGGCCAGAACGCGTAGCCCTGCGCGCGCGTATCGGCGAGCAGCTGCCCGATGCGCGCGATCGTGACCTTGGGGTAACCGTCGAGCCGCGTGCGCACGCGGGAAAGCACGTCCTTCACTTCGACATCATCGAGCGCCGACAGCACCGCCAGCCCGCCGCCGCCGACACCCAGTGGGTAAGACTTTCCCACCTCCATGACCAGCGACTTGATCGGGTAGGTGCCGTCGCGCCGGCCGACGCACAGGACGTCGTCGCCGACGCGGCGCAGCAGGTAGATCGTGTCGTGCGTCTCGGCCTCGATCCGGTCGAGCGACGCTCCGGCAATGGCGGTCAGGTCGAAGCGCCGGTTGGCCGCCATGCCGAGCTGCCAGGCCTGCGGCCCGAGGTGGTAGCAGCGGGACTCGTCGCGCTCGACCAGCCCCTCGGCGATCAGGTTGCGCAGGAACCGGTGCACGGTGACCCGCTCGAAGCCGGTCGCCTTCGCAAGACCGCCCGCCTGCAGACCGCCGTCCCCGGCGGCGCCGAGCGCGCGCAGGATCACGACGGCCTTGTGCAGGCTCATGGCTGCTTTTCTGCCACTTTCTGCGCCGCGCCGTCCGCGGCCGCGAGGCCGGCGCGCAGGCGCTGCTTGTCGATCTTGCCGACGTTGGTGCGGGGCATCTCGCCCAGCACGCTGATGACCTTAGGCACCTTGTAAGGCGCCAACTGGGCGGCGCAGAGATCGCGCAGCCGGGCCGGGTCGATCTTGCTGCGCGTGGTCACGAAGGCGACGATCTCCTCGCCGAACTCGGCCGAAGGCGCGCCGACCACCGCGGCCTCGGCGACGTCAGCGTGGGTCAGCAGCACGCTCTCGATCTCGTTCGGGTATACGTTGGCGCCGCCGCGGATGATCATGTCCTTTTCGCGGCCGGTGATGTAGACGAAGCCGTCCTCGTCCACGTAGCCGAGGTCGCCGGGCAGGTACCAGCCGTCGCGGAAGGCGCTCATGCTGGCCTCGGGATCGTTGTAGAACTCCCTCGCGGTGCCGGAACTGCGATACGAAATCCGGCCGATGCTGCCGCGCGGCAGGTCCTTGAAGTTCTCGTCGAGCACGCGCACGTCGGTGCCATAAACGATCGCGCCTGCCGAGCGGGCCTTGGACGCCGGATGCGCCGCCGTGAGCGCGGAGATGCCGCCGCCTTCGGCCGAGCCGTAGAAATTGATGATGTTCGGCGTGATGCGCTTCAACGCAAGTTCCCTGTCCTCCGGGAAGAGGGCCGCGCCGGTGGAAATCAGCACCCGCAGGTCCGGGAAGCACGGCCCTTCGCCCTCGTGCGCGTCGATCAAGCGGCGGATGATCGTCGGCACGATGAAAGCATTCGTGCAGCCGTAGTCCTTCACTTCGGCGATCAGCTTCTTCGGCGAAACCGGCGGCGGCAGCAGCACGACGGTGGCTCCGCAGTGCAGCGCGCACATCGTGAATCCGCGGCTGCCGCTGAAATACATCGGCGAGGCGCAGGCGAACCGGTCGTGCTCGGTGAATGTCAGCGTGATGTGATAGATCAGGAACCGGTGGTACATGTTGGCGTGCGTCAGGCACGGTCCCTTGGGCCGGCCGGTGGTGCCCGAGGAGAGCGACAGGAGCAGCCGCTGGTCGTCCGCATCCGGGCTTTCCGGCACTGCGCCCGAGAGCGGAGCCTCGACATCCATCGGGAATTCGACCGCCTCGCACGGGCTGCCTTCGAGCATCGCGTCGCCCTTGTCGACAAGCGTCAGGCGCGCGCCGAAGTGTACGACGACCCGCTCCTTCTCGGCCTCGGTCCAGCGCTTGTCCATCGGCAGGATGATTGCGCCGGCCCGGGCAATGCCGAAGAGGAAGGCCAGGTGCTCGGGCGTGTCGCCGAGCGCGAGGCCGACGACGTCCCCCGGCTTCACTCCCCGGCCGAGGAGGCGCAGCGTCGCGAGGTCCACCGCATGGTCGAACTGGCGCCAGTTCCAGGTGCGGTCGCGCGCGACGATCGCCGGATGGCCCGGCCGGCGGCGCGCATGGTGGCGCAGGATGTTTGCGAGGTTCATCGGTCAGTCCACACGCGCCGACTGGCGATCGGTCGCGCGCTTGTTGGCGTGGCGCGACACCAGCAACTTGAGGACTTCGCTGGTGCCGTCGCCGATCTGGAAGAGCTTGGCTTCGCGGTACATGCGCTCTATCGGGTGGAGCCGGAGCAGCCCGTGACCGCCGAGCAGCTGCATGGCCTCGCCGGTCACCTCGACGGCCACCTGGCTGGCAAAGATCTTGGCCATCGACGCGGCCACAGGGGCCTCGTGATGACCCTCGTCGGCCATCGCAGCCGCGCGGTACGAAAGCTGGCGCGCGGCTTCGATCCTGGTCACCAGGTCGGCGACCTTGAAACGGATGCCCTGGAACGAGGCGACCTTCTGCCCGAACTGCACACGGTCGACGGCGTACTGCAGCGCATAGTCGATCGCCGCCTGCGCCACGCCGACGCAGCGCGAGCCGTAGACCGCACGGATCTTGGCGAAGTCCTTCTGGATGTACGAAAACCCCTCGCCTTCGGCGCCGATCAGGTTCTCCCTGGGCACGCGGCAGTCGTCGAAGACCACTTCCCAGATCGGGTTCGCGCCATGCGCGATGGTCTCGAAGCGCTGGCCGATCTTCAGCCCGGGCGTGCCCTTCTCTACGAGCACGATCGAGATGCCCTTGCCGCGCGGTGCATCTGCTGCGGAACGCGCAAACACGATGATCACGTCGGCCCGGTGCGCATTGGTGATGAAGATCTTCTGGCCGCGCAGCACGTAGCCGTCGCCTTCCTTCGTGACGCGGGTCTTGATGTTCGCCGCGTCCGAGCCGCCGGCGGGCTCGGTCAGCGCGAACGAAGGCACGATCTCGCCGCTGCAGATGCCGCCGAGATATTTCCTCTTCTGAGCCTCGGAGCCTGCTGCGAGCAACGGACCGGTGGCGAGGTTCATCGCGAAGATCGTCGACGAGAACCATCCGGCCGCGAGTTCCTCGAGGATCAGCGCACAGCTGAGCGTATCGAGGCCCTGCCCGCCATACTCGACCGGTACGTCGAGGCCGAGCAGGCCGTGCTTCGCCATATCGCGCAGGATCGCCTGCGGGAATTCCGCGCCGGTGCGCTCGTTCTCCGCCGCGGCCGGGATCAGCACGCCTTGTGCGAAACTGCGCGCCGCTTCGCGCAGCGCGCGCTGCTCTTCGCTAAACTGGTACTGTGTCATTCACTTCTCCAAAGGCATCACGCATGTCCACGTCAATGTATTTCGAGGAATTCGAAGTCGGCCGCCGCTACCCGACCTACACCCGCACGATCACCGAGGCCGACCACGTGCTGTTCTGCTCGCTCGTGGGCTACCACAACCCGATGTTCATCGACGAGCACTACGCGAAGAAGACCCGCTTCGGCGGCCGCATAGTGCCGAGTTCGCTCACGATGTCGTTCTCGACCGCGATGACCGAATCGTTCTTCCGCACGACGATCGTCGCGCACCTCTCCAGCGACAAGGCGACCTTCCACGCGCCGGTGCGCCCGGGCGACACGATCGGCACCGAAGTCGAGGTGCTCGGGAAAGAAAGCAAGTCCCCGCGCAGCGGCATCGTCCATTTCAAGGACCACGTGACCAATCACGACGGCGTCCTGGTGTACTCGGTAGAGAAGAAAGTGCTGATCGCCAAGCGGCCGGCCTGAGTTCATCGCGCGGCCGGCAGGCCGAGCACGCGCTTGGCCAGCAGGTTGCGCTGCACTTCGGAGCTGCCGCTGTAGATCGTCGCCGGGCGCGAGCGGTAATAGAGGCGCAAGGCAGTCAACGCGCCTGACTCGTCGAGCCGGTCGGCTTCCACGCCCTCCTCCCCTGCAACCTCGAGAAACAGCTCCGAAAGCCGCTGGTAGGTCTCGGTCGACCAGAGCTTGAGCAACGAGACTTCGGGGCCGGGCGTTTTCCCGGCCTTGAGCAATCCGCAGAAATGCCGGTAGGCGCAGTACTGGTCCTGCAGGTCCAGCCGCAGCCGCGTGAACCGGTCGGAAAATCGTGGATCGGCCGCAAGCCCGGTCGTTTGCGCATAGTCCTGCAGCTGGTTGAGCGCATAGAGGCCAAGCTTCGGGCTGCCGTTGTTGATCCGCTCGAATTCCAGCAGGTCCTTGGCGATGCCCCAGCCTCCGTGCAGCGGCCCGACCAGGTTGGCGGCCGGGATTCGCACATTGTCGAGGAAGACTTCGCCCAGTTCCGCGTGGCCGGCGATCGTCGTGATCAGCCGCCGCTCGATGCCCGGCACGTCGAGCGGCGTGATGAAAAGCGAGATCCCATCCTGCTTGCGGCCCTCGCTGCCCGTGCGCGCAAGCAGGAAGAGATGGGTCGCGTCGTCGAGGAAAGTGCTCCAGGTCTTGTGCCCGTTGACGACGTAGTGGTCGCCCTCGAGCGCCGCCCTGGTGCGCAGGCTGGCGAGATCCGAGCCTGCGCCCGGCTCCGAATAGCCCTGCGCCCAGCGGTGCTCGCCGGACAGGATCTTCGGCAGGTATTCGCGCTTCTGGGCCTCGGTGCCGTGCCGGATCAGCACCGGCCCGAACATGAAGAGACCCATGTCGTAGAGGCGTGGAATGCCCCAGCGCTCGATCTCCTCGAAGTAGATCAGCAGCTTCGAGGCCGACAGGCCCATGCCGCCGTATTCGCGCGGCCAGTTCGGCGCGATCCAGCCCTTGTCCGAAAGCATGCCGAACCATTCGCGCGTGTCTTCCCAGCGCGGGATCCGGCGCGGATGGTTCCGCAGGTGCGCCGGGAACTTCGATTCGATGAAGCCGCGCAGCTCGGCGCGGAATTCCTCGTCGGGGAGCGCGTTCCAGTCGATCTGCGCGGGTGCGTTCATGCGGCCTCGGCCGGCGCGAGTTCGAGGTTTTCGCACCGGCGCCGATGGAAGTCCGCGCCCCCCAGCCATGCGGAGCGCACGAGGATGCGCTTCACGTACAGCCCGAGGTCGAACTCGTCGCTGAAGCCGATCGCGCCGTGTAGCTGGATGCCTTCCTTGGCGATTTCGAGGCCCGCGTCGGCGGCCCGCGCCTTGCAGCGGCTCGCATACCCCGCGAGCGTTTGCGCCTCGGCCTGCCCCCCCGCGGCGTCGATCGCCTCGCCCAGCAGGAAGCGCGCGATCTGCGCCCGCGTGTAAAGGTCTACCGCGCGATGCTGGAGCGCCTGGAACGCGCCCAGCGGCTGGCCGAACTGCTCGCGCGTCTTCAGGTAGTCGAGCGTCATTTCGAGGATGCGCGACTGAAGGCCGTACAGCTCGCCGGCCAGCGCCAGGTTTGCCGCATCGAGCGCGCGACCGAGCGCGGCAATGCACCGCTCGCCGCGCCCGACCAGCGCATCTTCGGGCACCAGGGTGTCGAACTCGACGTCCGACCAGTACGTCCCGTCGGCCAGCTGCCTGTCCTGCCTGGAAACGCCGGCCGCGCCGGAGGCCACGCAAGCGAGCGCGACTTCGTCGTCGATTGCCGCGAGCACTAGCATGCGCGTGCTCGCGCGGGCCCCGCAGACGAATCGCTTGCGGCCGCGCAGCCGCAGGCCGCCGCGTTCGCGTTCGAGCGTTGCCTGCGGCAGCACCGGTGACGGCAGCGCCAACGCGCCTTCCTGGAAAGCAACGCAGGCGATGGCGGCGCCACTGGCCATTTCGGCGAGCAACGCATCGGCGCAGGGACTCTCGCCGAGCGCGAGCATCAGCGTCGCGGGCAGCACCACGTTCTCCACAAATGGCTCGCGCGCAAGCGCATGCCCGAGCCTGTCGGCGATCAGCGCCGCCACGCCGGGCGCGAACCCCGAGCCGCCAAAGCGCTCGGGTATCGGCGCGCCGGTCAGCCCGATCGCGGCCAGGCCCCGGTACGCCGTTGCGTCGATCGCCGGATCCGGATCGCCGCACGCGGCGCGAAAGCGCGCCGGACCGGACGCGGACGCGAGGAACCGGTCCGTCGCCTCGATGACGGCGGCGACTTCCGGCTCGCGCGCCGTCGCGCTTGCGTCCTTCAGCGAGAACACTCAGTCGGCCTTGATCCCGGCCGCCTTGATGACGCGGTTCCACTTCTCGGTCTCGCTGGCGAAGTACTTGACCGCGAATTCCGTCGTGCCGCCCACCGGCGTGATGCCCAGCTCCTTGAAGCGCGCCACGATCTTGGGATCGACGAGCATTCCGTTCAGGTCGGCATTGAGCTTCTGCAGGATGGCGGGCGGCGTCTTGGCCGGCGCTGCGACGGTGAACCACGCGGTGGACACATAGCCGGGGACGGTATCGCCGATAGGAGGCACGTCCGGCAGGCTGGGCGCGCGCTCCTTGCTGGTGACGCCGAGCGCGCGCAGGCGCCCGGCCTTGATCTGCGAGATCGTCGTCGGCACCTGCTCGAACATCGACTGGATCTGCCCGCCCATGACGTCCTGCAACGCAGGCATGCTGCCTTTGTACGGAACATGCGTGAGGTTCACGCCGGCCATCAGCTTGAACAGTTCGCCGGTCATGTGGGTCGAGGAGCCCGAGCCCGCCGAACCGAAATTGATCTCGCCCGGCTTGGCCTTGGCGAGGTCGATGTACTCCTTGACCGTGCGGGCCGGCAGCGAAGGATGGACGGCCAGCACCAGCGGCAGCTCCACCAGGATCATGATCGGCGTGAGTTCCTTGGCCGGGTCGTAGGTCAGCTTGGAATACAGACCATAGGCGGCATGGATGCCGATCGTGCCGAGCATGATCGTGTAGCCGTCCGGCGTCGAGTGCGCCGCGAGTTCGGCGCCGAGGTGGCCGCCGGCACCCGGCCGGTTGTCGACGACGAGCTGCTGGCCGTAAAGCGGCGAGAGATGCTCCGAAATGAAGCGGCCGAGAATGCTCGTGGTGCCGGCCGCGGCAAACGGGATCACGAGGCGGATCGGCTTGTCGGGGTACTTCTGCGCGAGTGCCGGGCCGCCGCCCAAGGCCATCAGCAACGCAATGCCTGCAGCTGCAATCTTCCTGAACATGGGTTCTCTCCTTGGTTGTCGCTTGGTTAGCGATTGGTTATCCGTTGGCGGCCGCGCGGCCTGCAATCTCCGGCGCCCACTTCGCCATCCATCCGAAACACTCCGATGTGCGCCCCGAGGGCCGGTAGTCGCAGCCGATCCAGCCCTGGTATCCGGCCTGGTCGATCACGCCGAAGACGTGGTCGAAGTTGATCTCGCCGGTGCCGGGCTCGGCGCGGCTCGGAGCATCCCCCGCCTGCATGTGCCAGATCAGCGGCAGGTACTTGCGGATCGTGTTGCTGAGGTCGCCCTCCATCAGCTGCGCCTGGTAGATGTCGTACTCGATGCCGAGGTTGTCGGCGCCGACTTCCCTGATGATCTCCGCGGCCTGCGCGGTGCGCGTAAGGAACACGCCGGGCGAGTCGTAGGTGTTGACCGGCTCGATCACGACCTTGAGGCCGTGCTTCTTGAACTCGGCGGCGGCATGGCGAAGGTTGGCGACGAAGGTCCGGCGCACCAGGGCCGGGTCTGTCCCCTTGGGGGGGATGCCCCCGAGGAGGTTGACGAGCTTGCAGTCCAGCGCCAACGCGTACTCGAGCGACAGCGCCACGCCCGCGCGGCATTCCTCTTCGCGGCCGGGGAGGCAGCCGATGCCGCGCTCGCCGCCGTCCCAGTCGCCGGCCGGCGCATTGAACAGGACGGTCTTCAGGTTGTTGCGCCTGAGCGCGTCGATCACCGCATCCTTGCCGTAGGAGAACGGGTCCTTGAGTTCGACCGCCTTGAAGCCGTCGCGCGCGGCGAGGTCGAAGCGCTCGAGGAAGCCGACCTCGTTGTAGAGCTGGGTCAGGTTTGCGGTGAAGCGGATCATTCGGTTCTCCGGGATTCGAGCGGCTATTCGGCCTTGAGGCCGGCTTCGCGCACCACACGGCCGATCGCCTCGTACTGGGCATCCATGAACTTGCGCAGGTGCTCGGGGGTCGAGCCGACGACGATCACGCCCATGCCCTGCAGCTTCTTCTCGATTTCCGGCACGCGCGCCGCCCTGACGAAGTCGGTGTTCAACTTTTGCACCACCGCCGCAGGCGTGCCCTTGGGCGCAGTGACCGCGTACCAGTTGCTCGCCTCGTACCCGGCATAGCCCTGCTCGGCAATCGTCTTCACGTCCGGCAGCAGCGGCGAGCGAACCGCGGTGGTCAAGGCGAGGGCGCGCACCTTGCCGCCCTGGATGAACGGCGTGGCCGTCGTGATCGAGTCGAAGATCACGCTGAGGCTGCCGGACAGCAGGTCGAGGTTCGCGGCCGAGCCCTTGTACGGCACGTGCGTCATCCTGATTTTCGCGTGGTAGAGGAAGAGTTCGGTCGCAAGGTGGTTGGAAGTCCCGATCCCCGGCGTCCCGTAGCTCAGCTTGCCGGGGCTCGCCTTCGCTGCCGCCACAAGGTCGTCAAGTGTCTTGATCGGCGACTGGACCGGCACGATCACCACCAGCGGGATCAGCCCGATCAGCGAGACCGGCTGCAGGTCGTTGAAGGCGTAGGGCATCGCCTTGTTGATGTGGTGGTTGATCACCGCCGATCCCGGCGCGGCCCAGTGCAACGCATAGCCGTCGGGCGGGGCCTTGGCCACGACGTCGGCCGCGATGTTGCCGCCGGCGCCGGCGCGATTCTCGACGATCACCGGCTGGCCGAGGGTCTTCGCGACTTCCGGCGCGATGACGCGCGCCACGACGTCGATGCCGGTGCCGGGCGTGAACCCGACGTAGAGGTGGACCGGTTTCGCCGGGAACTCCTGCGCCCCGGCGACCCACGGCGCAAGCGCCACGCATGCAATCAGGAATCGTGCAGACAGGCGCATCCGGCCTCCTCGGGCATTGAACGTTGGGACGTTACTTGTATCTGAATTTGATACATATTTTTGATGAATGTATCTTAATTTGTACGCCGCAGACGCGTCAATTAACATGGCGAATCGAGTTGCCATGGGGAAACAGGACATGCCGAAACCGCACCCGCTTCGCCGCTTTGCTTTTGCCGCTCTCGCAGTCCTCGCGCTGGGCGGAGCGCACGCGCAGGACTACCCGACGCGCCCGGTCACCATCGTCGTGCCCTTCCCGCCCGGCGGCGCGACCGACATCCTCGCCCGCATGCTCGGGGCCAGGCTCGCGGACGTGTTCAGGCAGCCGTTCATCGTCGACAACAAGGCGGGGGCGACCGGCGCGATCGGGCTCAACGCGGTAGCGAAGGCACCGCCCGACGGCTACACGCTGGTGATCGCGACCGCCAGTTCGCTCGGGACCAACCCGGCCGTCAGCAAGGTGCCGTTCGACCCGGTGAAGGATTTCACACCGGTCGCGATGCTCGCCGCCGAGCCGATGGGACTCGCGGTGCATCCGTCGGTGCCCGCGCACAACGTGCAGGAGCTGATCGCGCTCGCGAAGGCGAAGCCCGGGTCGCTCAACATGGCCTCGTTCGGCACCGGATCGGTCTCGCACCTTGCCGGCGAGTACTTCAGCTCGCTGGCCGGCATCAAGATGGTCCATGTCCCCTACAAAGGCGCGGCCCCCGCCACCGCCGACCTGATCGCGGGACAGGTCTCGCTGATGTTCAACTCGATCTCGGTTTTCGTGGGCCCGGCCAAGGCCGGCAAGCTGCGCATGCTGGCCTCGGCCGGGGCGACCCGCTCGGCCACGCTGCCCGACCTGCCGACTGTCGCCGAGTCCGGCGTGCCCGGTTTCGAGGCGTCGACCTGGCACGCGATCCTCGGGCCGGCCGGCCTGTCGCCCGAGATCGTCGCTACACTGTCGCGCGAGTTCGGCCGCGGGCTGAAACTGCCCGATGTGCAGGCGAAGCTCACCTCCATGAGCCTCGAGCCGCAGAGCGCAACGCCGGGCCAGCTCGCGTCGACGCTCCAGCGCGACGTGGCCAAGTGGAAGAAGACGGTCGCCGAGGCCGGCATCAAGCTCGAATAGCAGCCCAACCCAGGATCCGCACGGAGGAATCGAATGTACGTAGAAGAACGGATGTACACGCTGCATCCCGGCAAGGCACCGGAGTATTTCCACCACTACTCGACGCACGGCATGCCGGTGCAGTTGCGGTACCTGCCGCACATGCTCGGCTACTACGTGACCGAGGTCGGTACCCAGAACATGGTGGTGCATATGTGGGCCTACGACGACCTGAACCAGCGCGAGCGCTGCCGCGATGCCCTCTTCGCCGATCCCGAATGGCAGTCCTACCGCCCGAAGATCCACCCGCTGATCGTCCGGATGGAGACGCGGATCATGAAGCCGGCGCCTTTCTTCGTGGAGCGGCTCAAGCGGATGCTGGCCGCGGAGCCGAAGGGCTGAATTGCGGGACCAGGCCTGCTGGGGCATGATCGAAGGAAAAAATGGTGTCGGAGTCGAATTTCCGGTAAGGCCGTCCATTGCCGGCGACAGCCGGGGAAATTCGACTCCGACACCAATTTTTTGCGTAGAAAAAATAAGAACGGAGACAACCATGGACGAAAGCCAGAGCCTGCGAGGCTTTCTTGCGATGGTCGAGCGCGACCACCCCGGCGAGATCGTGCGGATCACCGCGCCGGTGCGAACCCATCTCGACATGACCTCCCTTGTGTTCGAGCTCGAGCATGCGGGCCGCAGCCCGGTGGTCGTGTACGAGAACGTCGAGGGTCACTCGATGAAGGTGGTCACCAACATCGCCGGCAGCCGCAAGCTGCTTGCCGCCTGCCTCGGCGTGGCGGTCAGCGACCTGCCGAGCGCCTTCCGGGAGCGGGTCCAGAAGTACATTCCCTGCGAGACGGTCAAGGAGGCGCCCTGGCAGGAGGTGGTGATCGAAGGCGACCAGGTGGATCTCTCCAAGCTGCCGATCCCGACGCATTTCTCGGTCGATGCGGCACCGTACGTGACCGCGGGGCAGCTCACGGCGCGCGACCCGCTCACCGGCGTGGACACCACGGGTTTTCACCGCTTCATGGTGACGGGGAAGAACCGCCTGGGCGTGTCGCTGCATTCGCGCCGCCGGATGTACGAGTTCCACAAGCGCGCCGAAGAAAAAGGTCAGTCGCTGCCAGCGGCGATCACGCTGGGCATCCATCCGCTGCACTACATGGGCTCGATGGTGTTCGCGTACCCGCCGCACGTGCGCAAGTTCGAGATCATCGGCGGACTGTTCGGCGAGCCGTATCGCCTTGCGAAGACCGGCGTGCAGGACCTCGAAGTGCCGGCCGGCGCCGAAATCGTCATCGAGGGCGAGATCCTGGCCAACGTGCACGAGCCCGAGGGGCCGTTCAGCGAATTTACGGGCTATGCGTCGTACCGCAGCACGCAGAACGTGTTCGTCGCGCACCGCGTGCGACAGCGCCGCGACGCGATGTACCACTCGGTCGCCTCGGGCATGTCGCAGGACCATATCCTCGTATCGTGCGTCACGCGCGAAGGCGAGATCCTGAACACGCTGCGCCGCAACCTGCCGAACGTGATCGCGGTCCACGTGCCGCACCGGACCTGCGGGGCGTTCCTCGCGATCATCAAGATGAAGAAGTCTTCGCAGGGCGAGCCGCAGCAGGCGATCATGGCGGCGCTGGGCACCGAGTTCTACACCAAGTACATCATCGTCGTGGACGAGGACGTCGACATCTTCGAAATGAACGACGTGATGTGG
>CAZREB010000025.1:7525-67391 GCA_964599095.1 uncultured Bordetella sp. | reverse complement strand
CGGCCCCGGGTCTGGCGCTGGCGCAATCCAGCGTGACGATCAGCGGCATCTTCAAGGTCAGCCTGGACAACCAGAAGATCGGCCAATCGGTGCGTCTGGCCGGTGCGAACTCCAGCGAGACGCGGATTGCCGACGACTCGTCGCGGATCCTCTTCAACGTGGTTGAGGATCTCGGTGGCGGGCTGCAGGCGATTGCGCAACTCGACTGGCGCGTGACGTTCGACCAGGGTGCCGACAACATCGGCGGCAACAACCACGTCGGCCTGCGCAGCAAGTCGATGGGCCGCATCTTCGTCGGCCGCCAGGACCTGCACTACTTCAACCGCGAGAGCAACCTGACCGACCTCGCCGGTTCGCTGAAGGCCGACAGCATCTCGCTGCTCGCTTACGCGGGCGGTGGCGGCACGGCGATCGCAGCCGCAACCCGTACGCCGAACGTGATCCATTACACGACGCCGAACTGGGGTGGCTTCACGGTCGTGGCCGCTTACTCGACCAGCCCGAACCCGGGCGGCGCGGTGGCAGGCGTGGGCGCCGCCGGCAGCGTGACGGAATCCGACATCGGCGCGACGGTTCGCAAGGGCAACGCGTTCAACCTGAACCCGAACTTCAACGCAGGCAACTGGCAGATCGGCTACAGCTACTGGAACCAGAAGAACGACGGCGGCATCGGCGCGGCTGCGCTGGCGACCAACGCCGGCGGGGACCAGCGTTCGGACCGGCTGTACGGCTCGTTCAAGATCGCCGGCTTCAAGCTGGGCCTGGCCTGGGACAAGTCGCGCATCAAGTCGGCGGCGGGCGCCACGAGCGGCACGGAGCTCTCCAACCGTACGGCCTGGTCGCTGCCCCTCAGCTACACGATGGGCAACAACCAGTTCCACTTCCACTACACGAAGGCGCGGGATGACAGCCGCACGGTCGCGCAGGACGGCGCCAAGATGGTTGCGCTGTCCTACCAGTACACGCTGTCCAAGCGCACCTCGGTGGGCGTGACGTACGCGAAGATCACCAACGACGCGGGCGCTGCGTACAACTTCTTTACCACGGCCTCGCTGGGCAGCGCTTCCGGCACGGCGGTCGCCGGCGAAGATCCGCGGATGATCGCGGGCACCATCCGCCACGCGTTCTAAGAGTCATCTGCAATAAGCCGGAGCAATCCGGCTGTCCCCGGTCGCACAGTACGGCGAGGGGACGAAAATCTCAGGCGCCCGGTGGCAACACCGGGCGCATTTTTCTTGGTGCCGGTATCATGAAAGACACTTCCTTCCGAATCGGTGCTTTTCCATGCCTGCCGGCGCCCCCGCCACAGCGAGAGTCGAGATGAGTCGCGCCCGGGTGCTTTCGCCCCAGGAATTGCGGCAATTGCTCGGCTACATCGCACAGCATCGGCACGCGCTGCGCAATGCGACGCAGGTGCTCCTGACATACTGGGCGGGCCTGCGCGTTGGCGAGATCGCCGAGCTTAAATACTCGGACGTAGTGGACGGCAATCGCCGCCGGATCCACCCCGAGATGATGGTTCCGCAAGGCTCGAGGCCGTCTCGTACCGTCCTGCTGTCTGCGCGCATGCGGCGCCAGCTGGCCAACTACGTGAACGCGTTTCCCCCGGCCAGCCCCGACCAGGCCTTGTTCTACACCCAGAAGCGAGCGCACTGGACGGCGAACACGCTCGCGCAGCATTTCCTGCACCTTTACCGCTCCGCCGGGATCGCCGGGGCCAGCAGCCAGAGCGGGCGCCGCACCTTTGTCACGACCCTCGCGCGACGCGGCGTCGACACGCGGCTGGTTCGCGCCCTGGCCGGTCACCGGCGCGTGGAGGCGACCCGTGCCGCCATCGAGCCCGCGGACCCGTTGCGGGCCGCGATCGAACGCATTTAAGGCCTGCCGTCTCGCCTCGCCAAGGCGGGACCGTCCGGTCGGAGTAAAAAACTTCAGCGGTTGAACACGTCGGCCTGTTCGACCTCGAACAGAGCCACGCGCGAAAATCTTCAAGCTCTGAAGATATGTGGCCGCCGGGCCCGGATCCTTATCGGGCGATGTCACATCCGATGCGATCGCACACGCAAAAATTCACTGACAAAATGCTTGCGTGTCGCTAACATGTGCCTTACACAAGATTCCGCGGCCAAACGTGCACGCAGAAAACAAAAGAATTCCGGTAGAGGGGCCGGGCGAGTACGGATGCGAGGCGCGCGCCAACTGTGTGCGTGCCCATTACGCTCTCCGATGCTGGATGCAGGGGTACCCGGAACTTTTCGGCACCAAGGCCCAGGTCGACTGCTTCGTGGTGATCGGGATGCTCACCACCCACACTCGCGTAATCCCTTCGCTTGGCACGATCTACAGCAAGGTCTCGTGTGCGCAGAACTCGGTGCGTACCTACCTGCGTGCCCTGGCCAACGGCGGCTGGGTCACGTTCGTGCGTTGTGCAGGCGGGGACAAGCGCGAAATCGGGCTGCGCATAGAGCCGCCACTGGTGCGCGTTTTCGAGGAGTACTACTCCGGACTCGCGGCAATCTCACCCCACGCGTCCGAGACACCGCTATCTCTTGATCAAGGGCCGGCAAACCTCGATCCGGAAAGGATTACCGCCTGACCGCGGTACCTGCGCCCGGCGATCCATTGCCTTTGCGGCGTCACGGATTCGGCAGACCGGGGGGCGTTGATTGATTGACCCCGGTCGACCCGCTACGCTCGTGCGCCCGGTGCGTGCCGTTTCTTGTGCCGGCGCAGGTGCCGGTACAGCGGGTAGCCCAGCGAAATCGCGGCCAGCAGCATCGTCGTGCCGGCGATAGGGCGGGTGAAGAAGACCGTCAGGTCGTTCTGGTTGCCGATCATGCTGGTCATGAATGCGTTTTCGGCCTGCCCGCCGAGGATGCAGCCCAGCACCATCGGCGCGATCGGGAACTTGTAGCGCTCGAACAGGTACCCCACGATCCCGAAAGCCACGATCATCCACAGGTCGGTGATGTTATTGCGCGCGGCAAAGGCACCGATGAAGCAGAACAACACCACGAACGCCGAGGTGACCGCCTCCGGCAGGTAGAGCACCCTGATCAGCAATTTGATCGCGAAATAGCCCAGCAGGCACATGCCGATCACGCTGAGGAGCAGCGAGCCGAACACGGTGTTCACCAGGTCGGCATTCTTGATGAACACCTGCGGGCCGGGCTGCATGCCGTGCAGCAGGAAGGCCCCGAGGATGACCGCGGTCGCACCGCTGCCCGGAATCCCGAGCGTCAGCAGCGGGACCATGTGCCCGGCGACAGTCGCGGTGGACGCGGTTTGCGGCGCGACTATGCCCTCGGCGATGCCGGAGCCGAGCTTGCCCTTGTTGCGGCCGTACTGGCCCTCGGTCCCGTAGGCCACGAACGAAGCGATCGTCGCCCCGGCGCCGGGAATCACGCCGAGCACGATGCCAAGCGCAGTGCTGCGAGCCAGAGTGGCCCGGATGTCCCACACTTCTCGTGGGGTGGGGAACCGGGTGGCGATCCTGTCGCCGGCGCCGACCGGCGTCGACTGGAATCCCTGCTCGAGCCGCGTGAGGACTTCGCCCAGGCCGTAGGCGCCGACCATGACGGTCAGGTATTCGACGCCGTCGCTCAGCATCGGAACCCCGAACGTGAACCTCTCGGCCCCGTAGATCCCGTCCACGCCGACGGTCGCGATCGTGAGTCCGAGGAACAGGCTGACGAACGAATTGACGATCGAGCCCCCGCCGAGCGACACGACCGACGTCAGGCCGAACAGGATCAGCGCGAAATATTCAGGCGAATCGAACTTGAGCGCAAAGGACGCGAACGAATGCGCCATCAACACCGCTGCGGCAATGGAAACCAGCCCGCCGGCAAGCGCCGCGAACAGCGTCCAGCCCAGCGCCCGGGCCGGGGCGCCGTTGCGGGCCATCGCGTAACCGTCGAGCAGCAGCGGCACGTCGAGCGGTTCGCCGGGGATGCGGAACAGGATCGACGTAAAGGCACCGCCGTACGTTCCCGACATGTACATCGCGGTGAGCATGATGATCGAAGGCGCGATCGGCATGCCGTAGGTGAACGGCAGCACCAGCACCAATCCCATCACTGCCGTCAGCCCGGGAAGCACCGCGACAAGCATGCCCGCAACCAGCCCCGCGACCAGCGCAAGGAAATTGAGGGGCACGAAGCAGCTGACGATGCCGCCGGCGAATTGCTGGAGGATGTCCATCCCCGGCTACCGTATGCCCATGACGCGCATCAGCGCGACCGACAGCTGCCCGAAGATCCCGACGCCGTGCGGAAGCGACACATAGACGACCTTCATGAACATGAACATGAAGGCGAAACTGCCGGCGAAACCAAGGAGGACCGTGATCCCGGTCCGCCGGTAGCCGCCGACGCGGATGAAGGCGCACAGGAAAAGCGCGGTGCAGAGGAAGAAGCCGAGCTTGTCGATCGCGAGGGCATAGGAGACGGTCAGCCCGGCGCCCATGACCAGCCGCCAGGGATGGGACGTCGCCTCGGAGGAAGGCGCCTGGTCGGCCGGCGTTTCCTCGATGATGCTCTCGAGGACGCCGCCGATCTCGTGCTTCGCGCCGGTGAAGATCAGGTTCTTGGCGATTTCATAGGCGCAGGTGATCATTGCCAGCACGAGGATCGCCTTGGGCCAGACGTCCGGGCCGATGCGCCCGCCCGGCGCCGCGAAGTCGATCTGCGTCGCGCGGTAGTAGAGAAAACCCGCGATCAGCAGGACGACGACATAAGGAACCTGCTTCCTGAGGCGCTCGATCACGCCGTCACTGCTTCGTCTTGAGCCCGGCGCTCGTGGCTTCCTTCCTCACCTGGTCGAGCATCTTCTGCAGGTACTGGCGCGCCTCCGAGGCCGGGACGAAGCTGTCCGGCGCGGCGTACTCGTCCTTGAGGTAGGCCTGGTATTCGGGTGTCTTCGACAGCTTGGTCAGCGCGTCCGAGATGACCTTCACCTTCTGCGGATCGGTGCCGGCTTTCATGTACACCCAGCGAACCTGCGGGGTCACCACATCGTAGCCCAGTTCCTTGGCCGTCGGGACGTCCTTGTAGGCCGGAAAGCGCGAGTCGGTGAACGACAGCAGCGGTCGCATCTGCTTGTTGTTGAGGTAGGTCTTGATATCGCCTGCCTGCTCGTACAACAGGTCGTTGTGGCCGCCCAGGATCGAGACGTAGCGCTCGCTCGGGTTGGCAAAAGGCAGCGAGACCAGCTTGATGCCCTTCGAGATCAGGTAATTGATGTGGATCTCGTCGATGATGCCGTAGCCGGCGATCAGGACCTTGATCGTATTGGGCTTCGCGCGCGCCTCCTTTTCGACGTCGGCCCAGGTCTTGAAGCGGCTGTTTTCGGCGACGAAGATCGCGCCCGACTGGTTGATGATCATCGCGACCGGGACGAAATCGTCGAGCTTCCATTTCGCGGTCGGGCTCCCGATGACCACATAGTAGTCGCCGCTCACGCCCATCGAATACCCGTCGGCCGGATTCAGCAGGAGCTTCTGCACGCCGGTCACGCCGGAGGCGCCGGGTGCGTTGACTACCGGGAACGACGTCTTCAGTTCGCCTTCGAGGAACTTGGCCAGCATGCGCGCCGTCTGGTCCGATCCGCCGCCCGGTCCCCACGGCACGATCACCTCGACCGGCCGTGACGGGTATTTCTCCTGCGCGAGCGCCGCTCCCGCGAGGGATGCGAGCAATGCACAGGCCACGCCGAAAAACCGGAATTGCACCAGCAGTCTTACTGCATTCATGTCCGAACCCTCCTCGATGCCGTTTTTGGAAGTGCTCCCTGCCTCTCTAGACGGAGGCTGTGGCGCGGGCGCCGGCAAAGACCGGCTTCTGCCCGCCCAGCTGGGTGCGATGCATGATGCGGCGCGCCGAGCCGTCGAACGCATTGCGACGATGCATGGTGCACCGGTTGTCCCAGAGGACGAGGTCGCCCAGCTGCCACTCCTGGTACCAGGTGTATTCGGGCTTGGTCGCATGCGCCCAGAGCGTGTCGAGCAGAGATTCGCTCTCCTGCGGTTCGAGCCCGACGATATAGGCGTTCAGCCGGCGGCCGAGGAACAGCGCGTTGCGGCCGGTGACCGGGTGGGTCAGCACCAGCGGATGGATCGCTCCGGGCGCATCCTTCGGTGTCGTGTTTTCGGGCTGGCCGCGGCGCAGGCCGCCGGTGCTGTTGCGGCTGGAATCGTGCTTGCACTGCAGGCCTTCCACGCGCTTTTTCAGCGCGGGCGGCAGGTTCTCGTAGGCGAGGTACATGTTGCAGTATCCCGTTTCACCACCGGTCGGCGGGATCTCGAGCGCATACAGCGCGCTCGCCATCGGCGGGTTGTCGTTGTAGGACATGTCCGTGTGCCAGAGCGCTTCGGCGTTGCCGAGGTCGCCGATCGGCTTGCCGTTGACCACTACGTTCGAGATCACGGTCACGTAATCGCTCTTGACGGTGACCTCGGTGCCCGGGCTGTACTGCGGGGCGCGGTCGAGCGGGCCGAGCCGGGCGGAGAACCGCTCGAGGTCCGGGTCGCTCAGTTTCTGGCCGCGAAAGCGCAGCACGAGGTGGTCCGACCATGCATCGACGATCTGCTTGAAAGTCGCGGCGTCGAGGTCCTCGGCCAGGTTCACGCCCCGGATGTCGGCCGCCAGCGCCTTGCCTGAGGGAACTACGGAAATCGTGCTCATCGTTGGGTCCTCCGTTCTCAGGAGACGGATTTCGTCTCGAATTGGTATCGCTGCATTTTCGCTTCGTCGAGCGTCGCGCCCAGCCCCGGCCCTTGCGGTAGCGCGAGGCTTCCGGACCCGAGATCGAGCTTATGCGTGACGATGTCGTCCGCGGTCTTCAGCGGTCCCACGCATTCAAGCCCGTCGATGACGTTGGGCGAAGTCGCCGCGAGCATGATCTCGGCCAGCGTGTTCACGCCCAGGCCGAAGCCGTGGCCGAGCACGCACCGGATGCCCGCCGCCTCCGCCGTCGCGATCATGCGCCGCGTATGGATCATGCCGCCCTGTTTCATCACCTTCACCTTGACGATGTCGGCTGCGCCTGCCCGGATGATGCGGATCAGGCTCGCGTGATCGAGCACCGACTCGTCGGCCATGATCGGCAGGCCGCCCGACTCGCGTCGGACTCGCGCCATGCCGGCGATGTCGTCTGCAGCGACCGGTTGCTCGAACAATTGCAGTCCGAACGGCGCCATCATATGCGCTAGCCTGATCGAAGTGTCGGCGTCGTAGCCCGCGTTGGCATCGATCCGCAATGCGAAACTGGGGCCGACCGTTTCGCGCACTGCTTTTACCCGATCCCGATCGGCTTCGATGCCGCCGCCCACCTTGATCTTGGCCGAACGGAACCCGCGCTTTTGCCAGGCGAGCGTTTCGGCGGCGGCCTCGTCGGGCGGGAGAATGCCGATCCATGCGTTGAAGAGAACCGTGTCCTTCACCGCGCCGCCCAAATAGGTGTGCACCGGGACCCCGAGCGCGCGCGCGGTGAGATCGACGCACGCCATTTCGACGGCCGCCTTGGCGTCGAGGAAGTCCGGTGCCGCAGATTCGATTTGCTGCAGGACAACATGGATGTTCGCCGGGTCGAGGCCCAAAACGCGCGGGGCGAAAGTGGTTTCGAGCGCCTGCAGGGTTTCCTCGATGCTCTCTTCCGAATACCCGGGCACCGGGTCGACGTTGCCAAGGCCGATCGCCCCGCCCGAGGCCGTTATGCGGACGACTGCGCTGCGCTGGATCGAATTGCTGCCTTTGGAGATCGCGTAATCGCCGACCAGCGGCACCTGCACGCCGAAAATCTCGACCCTTTCGATCTTCATTTTCAGTCCACGATGAAGAGCTTCGCGCCACCCGCGGTGCGGGAGCGGTGCGGCTCGGCGCCGTCGGCCACCTGGTAGCTCATGCCGGGCTTGAGGACGTATTTCCTACCGTCGGCCAGCTCGGTCTCCAGTTCGCCTTCCACGCAGAACAGGATGTGCCCCTTCGAGCACCAGTGGTCGGCAAGGTAACCCGGCGTGTACTCGACCATGCGCACCCGGATCCTGCCGAAATTGCGCGTGCGCCAGTAGGCCACGCCGGAGTCACCCTTGTGCTCGGTGCGCTCCACGCCCGACCAGTCGGTGGTGCCGAACGGGATGTCGTGCATTTCCATGCGCAATCCTCCTTCAGTCGTCCGCGATCGTGTTGCGCAGGATGCCGACCTGGCTCACTTCGATTTCGACCACGTCGCCGGGGTTCATCCACACCGGCGGCTCGCGCCGGGCGCCGACGCCGCCGGGCGTGCCGCTGACGATCACGTCGCCAGGCTCGAGCGGCACCCAGGTCGAGAGATGGGCGATCAGGCTGGGGATCGAATGAACCAGCAGCGCAGTCGTCGTGTTCTGCATCTCGACACCGTTCAGGCGGGTGATCAGCGTGAGCTCGGTTTCGGCGGGGATCTCGTCGGAAGTCACCATCCATGGCCCGAAGCCTCCGGTGGCCGCGAAGTTTTTCCCCGCGGTCCATTGCGTGGTCGCCCACTGCCAGTCGCGCACCGAGCCGTCGTTGTAGCAGCTGTAGCCGGCGATATGACCCCAGGAATCCTTTTCGCTGATCCGGCGCCCACGCTTGCCGATGATGACCGCGATCTCGCCCTCGAAGTCGAGCTTGGTCGATTCGCGCGGGCGCAGGATCGGCTGGCCGTGCCCGACCTGCGATTCGGGAAAGCGCACGAACACCGCCGGCGCTTCGGTCTTCTCGCGCTTGGTTTCTCTGCGATGGTCCTCGTAGTTGAGGCCGATGCAGAAGATCTTGCCCGGGTTCGGGATCGTCGGGAGCATGGTCACATCGGCAAGCTTCAGGTCGGGCTTTTGCCCGGCGGCCGCCTTGCGCGCGTCGTCGAGGCCTTCGTGCCGGAGCAGCGTGCGGATGTCGGGATAGCGTGCGCCGATGCGGCGCGAGAGGTCGACGATGCCTTCGCCGTCGACGACTCCATAGCAGGCGGCGTTGTTGTGCTGGAAGCTGGCGAGTTTCAAGTTCGGTCCCTTGGATGGATGCCGGCGCGCGTGCTGCGGCGCCGGATCGCCAGCATACAATGAGCCGATGGCTGACGGACCGACGCCCCCTGCCGCAGCGCGAAACGATAAGGCCCTGGCGCACGGGGACCGGGCTATGGCCCATGGCGACGAGACGTTCGCGCAGGGCGACGAGACATTCGCGCGAGGCGCTCAGGCCGGCCTGCCGGTGGTGCTCGGCTACCTCGGCATCGGACTGGCGGCCGGCGTGGTAGAGCGCGCCGCGGGGCTCTCGTATGCGGAGATCCTGCTGCTCTCGATGGTGCTCTACGCCGGCTCGGCGCAGTTCGTCCTCACCAGCATGGTGTCGCTTGCCAGCCCGTTGTCGGCGATCGTGCTGACCGTGTTCTTCGTGAATGTCCGCCACCTCCTGCTGTCGGCCGCGCTCGCGCCGCACCTGCGCCAGCTGCCGGCGTGGAAGAACGCGCTGCTCGGCCTGCAGCTCACCGACGAAACGTTCGTGGTCGCGGCGGGGCGCTTCGCGAAACGCCCGCCGACCGGGGCGGCATGGATGGCGGGCCTCAACCTCGCCGCCTACTCGACCTGGGCGCTGGCGAACCTGGGCGGTGCGCTCTTCTCGGCGCAGTTCGCAGGCTCGGCCGCCAATACCCGGGTGCTCGGGTTCGCGCTGCCGTGCATGTTCGCCGGGCTTCTCGTGCTGCAATTGACGGCCCGGCCGCAGGTGCGCATCGGGCTTTCGGTGGCGCTCTTCGCAGCAGCGTCGGCGGTTGCCGTGCAAGTCGCGCATCCCGGACCTTGGGCGGTCATCGCCGCGACCGTGTTCGGCGCGACGCTTGGGCTCCTGTTGGAAAGATGGACGTCCGCCCCGAACTCCTCGCGCTGATTCTCGCCTGCGCGGCGGTCACGGTGGTGCCCCGTGTATTGCCGCTCGTGCTGCTTGCGAAAATCCAGTTGCCCCGCTGGCTGCTCGCGTGGCTGGCCTATGTGCCGGTGGCGGTGCTTGCCGCGCTGCTGGCGATCGAAGTGCTGGTCGTGGACGGCAGGCCCGCGCTGTCGGCCGCGAATCCTTCCCTGGTTGCGATCGTCCCGGCACTCGCCGTTGCTTCGCTAACGCGGAGCCTGATTGGAACGGTGATCGCCGGCCTGGGGGCCTTTTGGCTGCTCCTCTAGATCGCTAGATCATCTTCCTGCGTTTCTCGCGCAGGAGTTCCTCGATCGCGCGGATGTTGGAAATCACGCCGTCCATGTTCGGGTTGACCGCCAGTGCGCGCCTGAAATAGTCGAGCGCCTTGTCGTACTCCTCGAGCTGGAAATAGATCTGGCCATAGCCCGAGAGCGCGCCGAAATGCTGCGGGTTGCGCTTGATGACTTCGTCGCAATCGGCAAGCGATTTCGTGAACTCCCCGGCGAGGTAGTACGCGGTGGCGCGCTTGTTCCAGCCCTCCGCAAAGGCCGGCTGCCGGCGAATCACGCGGGCGAAAGTCGCGATTGCCTGCGGGAGCTGGCCGGCACCCATCTGCCTGGTGCCGGCCGCCAGCAGCCGGTCGGCCTCCGGGTCGCCGGAGCGGCTCCAGACCTGCCACGCGCCGGCTTCGGCGAGTTCGCGCACGCCCGGGTTCTCGTCGGCCAGGCGCTTCACGAGCAGCGGGCCATCCGGCGCGAGGCCGGTACGCGCAATGAACAGGACGCCCGCGGCGCGCCGGCGGGCATCCGGGCTCTCCAGCGCGGCAACCGCTTCGGTTCTCGAGGTGAATTCCGGGAATACCGGCTGGGCTTGCGCTGTTAGGGCAGTCAAGGCAGCGAGCGGCAAGCTGCAGAGAATCGCTGTAGCCGCCCGAAGTCCTGACCGGGACCTTGCATCCGGCAAGGCCCTGCCGCCGTACAGGACAGGATGACCGAAAAGGAGGCTGGGCATGAATCAGGCTGGATTGAAGGTTGGCGCAACGATGTTAGCGCTAATTGCGACGGTGTCCATCGCGGGCAGCGCATTCGCCGCGGGCGGTACCCCCGACCCGGCGCCGGCGTGGCCGACGGATCCGGTCGTCGACAAGGTCACCGCCCTGACCGAAAAGAAGGACTGGCAGGGCGCGCAAGCGGTGCTCAAGGATGCGCTCGCGGGCAACCCGCAGAATGCCGAATACCACAACCTGTACGCCTACACGATCCGCAAGGGTCCGAGCCCGAACATGGACCTCGTGTTCAAGCATTACGGCGAGGCGCTCAGGCTGAAGCCCGAATACCGGGGTGCGCACGAATACATCGGCGAGGCCTACCTGATGGTCAACAACCTTGCCAAGGCGAAGGAGCACCTTTCCGTGCTCGACCGCTTGTGCACGTTCGGCTGCGAGGAGTACACGATGCTGAAGAACGCAGTTGCGCAGTACGAGGCGAAAAAGCGCTAGGCGGCGGCCGAACCGATCAAGTATTACAAAAGACAGATATCGATTTGCCGGAGAGCCGCATTCCGCTTGGCTCTCAGGAAATTAAAGTTCAGGATTTGTAGCCCGGATCCTGCCGCTCGAGCTTCCTCAGCAGCGCCGGCCAGGCGATCTGGCCGCCCAGCCCCTTGGTGACCTTTTCGACGTTCGCCTTCACGCCGGCGACGATGCGCGGGTCGACTTCGGCGACTGCCGCGGCCTGCGCGCGAACCTGGATCTCGCAGGCGCGCTGCAGGTTGAACATCATCAGGAAGGCGTCCGCGACGGTAGGCCCGACGGTCAGCAGGCCGTGGTTCCTCAGGATGAAATTCGTGTTGCCGCCGATATCCTTTGCCAGGCGCGCCTTTTCCGCGTCGTTCACCGCGATCCCCTCGTAGTCATGGTAGGCAAGCGATGCCAGCGCGATCGTCGCCTGCTGGGAGATCGGTAGCAGGCCGCCTTTTTGCGCCGCGACCGCGACCCCGTCCGGCGTATGCGTGTGCAGCACGCACTGCACGTCGGGACGGCCGGCATGGATCGCGCTGTGGATCACGAAGCCTGCCGGATTGACGGGGTAAGGCGAATCGATGACCTTGTTGCAGTGCTCGTCGACCTTGACCAGGCTCGAGGCGGTGATTTCCTCGAACATCATGCCGTAGGGATTGATCAGGAAATGGTGCGGGTCGTTGCCCGCGGGCGCGGGGACGCGCGCCGAGATGTGCGTGAACACGATATCGTCCCAGCCGTACAGCGCGACCAGGCGGTAGCAGGCGGCGAGGTCGACGCGGACCTGCCATTCCTCGGCGGAAACCTGCGAGCGGACGTCGGGAGCCTGTTTCGCATTCATGGGATTCTCCGCTGGTGTATGGGTCGGTCTGGCAATGTTAGCCCAGCGGGGGGCCGAGCGCGGTCTGCTATCCTCGCCCCATGCGACCGAACTTCATCTTCATCCTTGCCGACGACCTTGGCTACGCCGATCTCGGCTGCTATGGGGGGCGCTCGGCTGCCACCGGCGCTTCCTGCTCACCGAACCTCGACCGCATGGCTGCCGAGGGCCTGCGCTTCACCGACGGGTATGCGAACTCGTCGGTCTGCTCGCCGTCACGCTTTGCGCTGATCACCGGCCGCTGGCAGTACCGGCTGCGCGGCGGCGCCGACGAGCCGATGGCTACCCGCACCCGGGGCAATCCGACGCTCGGCCTGCCGCCGGGGCACCCGACGATGCCTTCGCTGCTGTCGGGCGCCGGCTACTCGACCGCGCTCGTGGGCAAGTGGCACCTCGGGTTCCCGCCGCATTTCGGCCCGCTGCAGAGCGGCTACCAGGAATTCTTCGGCGTCATGAGCGGCGGGGTCGACTACTTCACCCACTGCGATTCGGCCGGCGTGCACGACCTGTGCGAGGGTGAAGCGGCGGTGCAGAAGCCCGGCTACCTCACCGACCTGATCTCCGACCGCGCCGTGGACTGCATCGCCAGGCAGAAGGGCAAGGGTCCTTTCCTGCTGTCGGTGCACTACACCGCGCCGCACTGGCCGTGGGAGACGCGCGACGACGAATCGGTCGCCCGCTCGATCGAGAAGATCATCCACACCGACGGCGGGTCGGTGGAAACCTACCTGCGGATGATCCACCACATGGACGAAGGCATCGGCCGGATCGTCGATGCGCTCGCCGCAATCGGCGCTTCGGAAAACACGGTCATCGTGTTCACGAGCGACAACGGCGGCGAAAGGTTCTCGGACACCTGGCCGCTGGTGGGCAAGAAGATGGACCTGCTCGAAGGTGGCATCCGCGTGCCGTACATCGTGCGCTGGCCGGCGCAGGTGCGTGCAGGAAGCACGACGGCGCAGCTGGCGATGACGATGGACTGGATGCCCACCTTCCTCGACGCAGCGGGCGCGAAGCCGCACCCCGACTACCCGCTCGACGGCGTGAGCCTGCTGCCGGTGCTGAAGGACCCGAAGGTGCGCATCGAGCGCGAGCTGTTCTGGCGGATGAAATTCCGCGCGCAGCGCGCGATGCGCTCGGGCGACTGGAAGTATTTCGCGAACGACGACGGCGAGTTCCTGTTCGACCTGTCGAAGGACCAGCGCGAGCGTGCCAACCTCGCCCGGCGCGAGGCCGCGCGCCTGGCCGCAATGCGTGCGAAATTCGAGGCGTGGGAGAAATCCGTCCCCGCGATACCCGCAGACGCGGCATTTTCGATTCCCTACACCCGGGCGGACCTCGCACACCCGAGTTAGTTAGCAAAAAGAAAGGAAAAAGGGGCCAGGCTCAAAGCTTACGAATAAACCGTAAGCTTTGAGCCTGGCCCCTTTTTCGCTTTTTCGTTTTTCAGCGCTTGAACAACCCGCGCAGCTGGTCCTTGATCTTGTCCTGGACCTTCGCTTTCACTTCCTCTTTCTTCTCTTCGATCTTCTGCTGGGCGACGCCGCTGATCATCGCGTTGACGTCGACCTCGTACTTCAGCGCAGCGAACGGACCCGAAATTCGCACCGGCACCGTGAGGCCCTTGAGCGCCGACGCATCCTTGCCGCCCTGGCCGGCGGCCGTGGGCACGAGCGTTGCCTTGGCGAGGTAGTTCATGCTGTCCGCGCCGATGTTGATGTCGCCTTCGCCGCCCAGCCGCAGCAGCGGGGACTTCATCGACAGGTCGGAGTTGTGGGCGACGCCTGACTTGATCGCGAAGCTGGCCTTGAGCTCGGTGAAGTCGGTCTTCTCGGACGTGTTCGCGGCCAGCGCCTGCGCTTGCGCCTGGGGCTTGCCCTTGAGCGAGGCGAGCTTCTCGTTGGCCTTGCGGATTTCGGCCCCGATGTTGATGCCTTTGATTGCGCCGTTTGCGAGGTCGAGCGAGGCAGAGCCGTTGAGCGCCTGCTTGATCGCCGTCGCCGTCGCGCCCTGGCCGGCAATATCGACATTCACGTTGCCCTTGCCCTCGATCATGTCCTTGCCGGCCAGGTCTTTGAGGAGCGGGCTGATCGAGATGCCCGACAGCGCTTGCTTAACCGAGATTTGCGGAGTCGCCGCAGCGACGAGCGTGAGCGACCCGTTCAATGTGCCCTGGTAAAGGCTGGCGGCGAGCGGGTTGACGTCCATCCGGCCGTTGGCCGCCTTCAGCTCCATCCGAACGTTCTGGGCGTTCAGGTTCGACGCCTTGAGCGCGCCGATCCTGACGCTGCCGCGTGCGTTCAGCGTCTTCAGCGCCGACAGGTCGAGCGGCTGCTCCGGCTTTGGCGGGGCGCCTGTTGGGCCGGCGGCGCTCGCGGCAGCCGGCTTCACGCCGCTGTAGCGGTCGACGTCGAGCTTGTCGACAGTGACGTCGAATGCATAGGCGGGCGGATCGAAATGCGTGACCCCGGCCTTGCCGTTGATGCTGGAGTCGTCGAACTTCGTGGCGAAGTCGAGGCTCGCGGTCTGGTTCGGCAAGTCGGCGCGCGCCGCGCCCGTGAGGCTCAGGTTCACCGGCTTGCCGGCGGCCTTGGCATCGGTCAGGCCGAGGCTGGCGACGAGCTTCGGCAGTTCGACCTTCTGGGCGGCGACGTCGAAGGCGAGCGGCGTGGCCAGCCTTGCCTTGACGGCACGATCGCCCTGCTTTGCGTCCAGCTCGAGCGTGATCCCTTCGGATTTCACGGCCTTCGCATCGCCTTCGACCGTGCCCTTGAGGTCGAGCGCCAGCGGGTTCACTCCGGCCGCCTCGCCCTTGAGGCCGAGTTCGAGTCCGTCGAGCTTGAAGCGCTGGCTGCCGGCGTCCAGGCTGAGCCGCGTCTTCAGGCGCGCATCGAGGTTCGCCTTGGGCTGCGTGGCGACGATGCCCTGCACGACCAGTTCGATGTCGCTCGGGGTGCCGGCCGAGATCCTGCCGGTCTTGAGCCCGAGCTTGCCGATCGTGTACCGGGCGCCGGTGCCTTCGTCCGTGTAACTGAAGCCGGCATTCTCGACCAGCACGTGGTCGATGTTGAATTGCGCTGGCCTCTGCGGCTCCGCTTTGCCCGCGGGCGCCGGTGCCGCAGGCGACGCCGGTTTCCCGCCCTTTCCGAGCAGGTCGTCGATGTTCGTCGTGCCGTTCTTGTGCCTGACCAGGTTCGCGCGCAGTCCGCGCACCTCGACCTGGTTGACCACGACCTGGCCGGACAGCAGCGGCATCAACTGGAGCG
Organism: uncultured Bordetella sp.; assembly: GCA_964599095.1. GTDB lineage: Bacteria > Pseudomonadota > Gammaproteobacteria > Burkholderiales > SG8-39 > SZAS-79. Next base: position 51,809 of record CAZREB010000025.1, on the reverse strand, counting down.
CGACCCGCACGGATTCGACCGAAGCGAACTCCTTGTCGCTCGAGTGCTCGGACAGCGAGATCCCGCCGAGATTCGCGCCGATCGTCGGGTAGAAAGTCAGCTTGATGTCCCCGCCGATCTTCAGCGTGCGATCGAGCTTTTCCTTTGCCGCCTGCTGGATCTGCGGCTTGTAGGCGTTCGGGTCGAAGGTGGCTGCAACGTAGGCCACCAACGTGACGACGCCGCCGACGACGACGCAGACGGCAATCAGGACGTACTTGAGCATCTTGTTCATCGCAGGCGCCTCGTTGTGTCCAGCCGCACGCTCGGCCGGGGGCTACTTGCCGAATCGGTCCAGAACGCGGTCGTAATAGATCGTCTCGACCCGGGTCCTCAGCAGGGCCAGCCTCCGCGCTGCGCGGGCCCGGGCTGCCTCATCGGATTCGCCCTGGCGCAACACGACGCTTTCGAGCGCCGCGATTTCCCGGACCTGCTCGACCTCGGGCGGCACGAAGCCGGCGTTCTTGAGGATGCGGTACGCCATGCGGACCTCTTCGGGTACCAGCGGATCGTCATCGAGTTCGAGAGGCCGCCCGGCGCCGGGCAGGTCTGCGAGGTCTCCGCGCGCCAGTGCTTCCTCGATCTTTCGTTCTGCGAGCAGCCCGAACGGGTCGAGTCCGAATGTGTTCAAACCGGTCGCATGCATTCCAGTATTCTACGTCCATGAATACTTCAGCCCAGAGCAATCGAGCGTATCGAGTCGCACCGACCGATCACACCACTTTCTACCCTCGCCTCTTCGGCACGCACGGCGCGGCAGCGGCCAGCCATCACCTTGCGGTCAATGCAGGCGTCGACGTGCTCAAGTCCGGCGGCAACGCGATAGACGCTGCCGTCGCAATGACTTTCGTCGAAGGCCTGGTCGATCCTCAGATGAACAGCATCGGCGGCGAATGCCCGCTGCTCGTGCGCCTTGCGGGCAGCGACAAGGTGATTGCGCTCAACGGCAACATGGCCGCGCCGGGACGCGCAACCCCGGACGAGTTCCGCCGCCGCGGGCTCGATCACGTGCCCGACGAGGACATCCTCGCGGCCGGCGTGCCGGCCACGTTCAGTGCGATGATCACTGCGCTCGCGCAATTCGGCACATGGAGCCTTTCCGATGCGGTCGCGCCGGCACTCGCGCTCGCCCGGGACGGCTTCCCGGTTTCCCACGGCCTCGTGAACCAGCACAAGTTCGGCCTGGTCGCGCTTGCGGACAAGTTCCGCAACGAGTGGCCCCGAAGCGGCGACCTCTACCTGCCCGGCGGGCGGGTGCCCGAAGCGGGCTCATTGATGAAGAACGAGGCTCTGGCGCGCATGTACGACTACCTTGCAGGCGCGGAGCGAAGCGCCTCGGGCGATCGGGCGGCAAAGCTGCAGGCCGCGCACGATGCCTACTATCTCGGTGACGTGGCAGCCGCGATTGTCCGGTTCTCCAAAGAGCGCGACGGGCTGCTCGAGCGCAGCGATTTCGAGCGGTTCCGGACCCGGGTCGAGGAGCCTGCGCGCTGCCAATTCGGCGATGCGACGATCTACAAGTGCGGGTTCTGGACCCAGGGCCCGGCGATGCTGCAGTCGCTTTCGATCCTGCGCAACTTCGACCTGCGGGCGATGGGCCACAACAGCGCGGACTACCTGCACCTGCTGATCGAGACGATCAAGCTCGCCTTTGCCGACCGGGAGCAGTACTACGGCGATCCTGCACAGGCGCTGGTGCCCGCCGACGTACTCCTCTCGGACGAATACGGCAAGCGGCGCGCCAGCCTTGTCGATCTGCGGCGTGCGAACGACGAATTGCGGCCGGGTGATGCGTGGAAGAACGCAGCGCTGCTGCCCGCGGACGACCGTTTCACTCCGCAGCCCTGGGGCGCCGGCACGGTGCATGTGGACGCGATCGATGCGGCCGGCAACATGGCCTCGTTTACCCCGAGCGGCGCGTGGCTGGCTTCGGCCCCGGTGATGCCCGAGCTCGGCCACCCGTTGTCGACCCGCATGATGACCTTCTACCTCAAGCCGGCCAATCACCCGAACGTGGTCGCGCCGTACAAGCGGCCGCGCACCACGCTCACGCCGTCGCTCGCGTTCAGGAAAGGCAAGCCGTGGATGACCTTCGGCACGATGGGGGGTGACCAGCAGGAGCAGTGGTCGCTTCAATTCATCCTGAATCGCACCGCGTTCGGCATGACATTGCAGGAAGCGATCGAGGCGCCGAAGCTTTCTTCGGACCATTTTCCGGGCTTCTTCGCGCCGCACAGCCATTTCCCGCAGCACGTGAGGATCGAGGAAAGGGTCGGCAGGAAAGTGCTCGACGAACTCAGGCGGCGCGGGCACCTCGTGGATCTCGCGCCCGACTGGTCGGAAGGGTTCCTTTCAGGGGCGCAGATCGACCAGGACACCGGCGTGCTGGAGGCCGGCTGCGACCCGCGCGGCTCCAAGTCCGAAGTCTTTCCGGCCTTCGCCTACGCTTGGTAAATCGGGGACAGACCACGTTTTTCGAAGAAAAAAGAAAAAGGGGCCAGGCTCAAACCTGACTACGGGGACCATCGTCAGGTTTGAGCCTGGCCCCTTTTTTTCGAGGGCGAAACGTGGTCTGTCCCCGATTTTTTACTTGTATTTCTTGCGCGCGAGCGCTGCGCCCGCGGCGAGTGCCTTCAGCTTGGCAAGTGCTACCTCGCGGTTCATCGGCGCCATGCCGCAGTTGGTGCAGGCGATCAATCGGTTCTTCGGCACGTACTTCAGCGCCCGGCCGATTGTTGCCGCCACTTCGGCCGGCGTCTCGACCTTGTCCGAAGCCACGTCGATCACGCCGACCAGCACGTCCTTGCCCTTGAGCAGTGCCATCAGCTCGATCGGCACTTTCGAATGGATGCATTCGAGCGACACCTGGCCGATGCTCGACCTGGCGAGCGCCGGGAAGATTTGCTCGTACTGGCGCCATTCCTGGCCGAGCGTCTCCTTCCAGTCGGTGTTGGCCTTGATGCCGTAGCCGTAGCAGATGTGCACGGCCGTCTTGCACTTCAATCCCCTGGCGGCGCGTTCGAGGGCCTTGATGCCCCAGACGTTGACCTCTTTCATGTAGACGTTGAATGCCGGCTCGTCGAACTGGATCACGTCGACGCCATCCTTCACCAGTGCGCGCGCCTCCTGGTTCAGCAGGTCGGCGAAGGCCATGGCCATCTTGACCCGATCGCCGTAGTGCTCGTCGGCGATCGTGTCGACGATGGTCATCGGCCCGGGCATCGTGATCTTGAGCTTCTTCTTCGTGTGGGCGCGCGCGATGCCGGCCTCGATCTTGTGAACGCGCCCCTTGAGCTTCAGCGGGCCCACGACCCGGGGCACCATCGCGTCGTAGCGATTGTTGCGGATGCCCATCCTGACCTTGTTCTCGAAATCGATGCCTTCGACGAACTCGAGGAAGCCGTGGACGAAATGTTGGCGCGACTGCTCGCCGTCCGAGACGATGTCGATGCCGGCGTCCTCCTGCTCCTTGAGCCAAAGCAGCGTTGCGTCGCGCTTGGCCGCGGCGAGATCCGCGCCCGAGGCCTTCCACTGCGGCCAGAGTTTCTGCGTTTCCGCGAGCCATTCCGGCTTCGGGAGGCTGCCTGCAATCGTCGTCTTGAACATGGATAGAAAAGAGAGGGGCCAGGTTCCGATAAATGGTGTCAGAGTCGAATTTCCGCCCTGATGGAAATTCGACTCCGACACCATTTAATCCGGCTCCTGCTTTACGCGACGGCGCGCAGCCCCTGCTGCTCGGCTTCGATGGCCTTGTTCAGCATGTTGATCGAGTGCACGCCGCCGGAGTCGCCGCCGACGCTGATGCGCGGCGCGTCGGGCGCCTGCTGGGTGCGGATCTCCTGCTGCTCGAACAGCGCCCAGTCCTGCTTGAACGCGACTTCGATCTGGCCGAACACCATGTCGGTGAAGGCCTGGTCCTGGGGCTTCTTGTCCTGCCCCTGCGCCCAGAAATAGTGGGTCGAGGACTCGGTTTCCGGCGTGATCAGGTTGAGGTTCACCAGGCCGATGCCGCCGAGGTCGGCGCCCGCAGGGGCCCCGTGCCTGGCGATGTTCTCGCGCGCATTCTTGCCGTGCGGCGCCGCCCCCGACCACAGCCTGATCACCGACGGCTTGGTGTAGCGCAGCAGCTGCCAGCGATCGACCTTGCCGCCCTTGAAGTCGGCCGCCTTCGCATAGGTCGGCGGCGGATCGGTGTTGATCATCCAGCGGTGGACCTGGATGTCGTTCTCGCCGCGGTGGGTCTTCATGTCGGCCTGGTCGATCAGCGCGTAGTTGCCGATCGTCGTTGCGTGCACGAAGGTCAGGTGCGTGAGGTCCATCAGGTTTTCGATGATGAACTGGTAGCGGCCCTTCACCGGGTACATCGTGCCCTTCCAGCCCCAGTTGCCATCGCTGAGAAAGGACAGGTCGGGGATCTGCGACTGGTCGGCGCTCTCGGGTTCGGCCATCCAGATCCACAGGCAGTGGTCACGCTCGACGATCGCGTAGCTCTTCACGCGGGCGTTCTCGGGGATCTGCGGCTGGGAAGGGATCTTCACGCACTTGCCGCTCGGGTCGTACTCGAATCCGTGGTATCCGCACTGGATGCGGTTGCCGACTACCGCGCCGAGCGACAGCGGGTAATGGCGGTGGCAGCACCGGTCTTCGAGCGCCGCGAGCTTTCCTTCCATGTCGCGGTAGAAGACGATCGGTTCGCTGCAGATCGTTCGCGCGAGGATGCCGCCCGGCGGCAGGTCCTTCGCCCATCCAGCCATGTACCAACCCTTGCGCAGAAATGCCATGTCGGCCTCCTTGTGAAATTGGCAAACGTCGCGGCTATGGTAAGCCCGATCGTTTCGCGCGCAAACCTTCGCTTGACGCGCTATGGGCCCTTTGCGATGCTTGTTTCACAACGCGGCGTGTGTGAAACGGCAATGCGGCGCCGCAACAACAGGAGACAAAAATGGTCGGATATTTGCGCTTCACAACGATATTGGCGCTCGGGCTCGCCGGCGCGGCCCTCACCGGCACGGCCTCGGCAAAGCTCGGTTCCTGCAACGATCCGATCCTGCTCGGCACGACGATTTCCGAGACCGGGCCGTTCTCGACGCTCGCCGACAGGTGGCGCAAGCTCACCGAGGTGTTCGCCGACGAGGTCAACAAGGGCGGCGGCATCATGGTCAAGGCCTGCAACAAGAAGGTGCCGGTCAAGATCATCGTCTACGATGACCAGAGCGTGCCGGCCACCGCGGTGTCGCTGTACGAGAAGATGGCCACGGTCGACAACGTCGACTTCTTCGTCGGGCCGGACTGGTCCTCGATGGGCGGGCCGGTCCCGCCGATCGGCGAGAAGCACAAGATCCCGATGGTCACGGCCAACATCGCCACGCCCGCGCTCTACGACCGCGGGCTCAAGTATTTCTGGGGGACGCCATTCCCGGTGGTGCCGCGCTGGTCGGAGCGGTACTTCGAAATGCTCTCGACGGTGAACCCGAAGCCGAAGTCGATTTTCTTCGTCACGCACGACAACCCGGTCATGAAGGGCATCACCGGCTTCTGGACCAAGAAGGCCGAGGCGGCCGGCATGAAGCTGGTGGGCAACGAGACCTTTTCGCCGGACCTCAAGGATTTCACCGCGATGATCTCGAAGATCCGCGCCGCCAGGCCCGACATCATCTACATCTCCTCGTTCGACGGCGCGTCGGTGCCGCTAGTCCAGCAGATGCGCCAGCTCAAGGTCAAGGCCATGGACGTGCACCACGTGATGCTCACCGGGTCGCTGCACCGCCAGGTCGGCAAGGACATCGAGGGCATGACCGGCGAGCTGGCCTGGTATCCCGGAATCAAGGGCGACTACAGCGACTTGGTCGAGACCGTCATGAAGAAAGCCGACGTCAGCATGTTCGACTACATCTGGACGCTCGGGCGCCTGTCGTCCTACCTCGTGATGATGCAGGCCATCGAGAAGGCCGGCGTGATCGACCGCGAAAAGGTCCGGGAAGCGCTCTACAAGGGCACGTTCAAGTCGCCGGCCGGCGACATCGTGTTCGACGAGCGCGGCTTCCCGAACAACGGCGCCTTCACCGTGCAGATGCAGAACGGCAAGGTGAACGTGGTGTGGCCGACCAGTGTCGCCACCGGCAAGCTGATGTGGCCGTCGCCGACCTGGCAGTAAGGGGTAGAACGAAGACAGCGCGTAACGGCGAGTGTCGATCGAGGCCCTTGTCCAGGTCCTGATCGGGGGCATCCTCCTCGGCGGGCTCTATGCGCTGGTGGCCTTCGGGCTGTCGCTGATCTACGGCGTCGTCCGGATCCTCAACTTTTCGCACGGTACGCTCCTGGCGGTGGGCGGCGTCGCCGCAAGCATGTTGTACGCCTCCTCGAAGTTGCACCCGGTGCTGCTCGTGGCGGTGCTGGTGCCGGCGCTGTTCGTCTTCGGCTACCTTTTCTATGCATTCCTGCTCCAGCCGCTGGAGAAGCGCAGCCACTTCGAATCCACCGTGGGCACGGTGCTGGTGACGGTGGGCGCGCTGTTGATGCTCTCGGACCTGACCGCCAAGCTCGCCGGCGCCACGCAGCGGAACATCCCGCTGCGCTTCGAGGCGATCGAAATCGGCGACATCGTGATCTCGACCACCCAGATCTGGATCCTGGGCGCGATTGCGGCGCTGACGATCGCGATGCAGGTTTTCCTGCGCCGCACCTGGTTCGGCCGCGCGATCCGCGCGGTGACGCAGGACCCGGTCGGGGCCGGCATCTGCGGCGTCAATTCGAGCCGCATGAAGGCGGCGACCTTCGCCTTCGGCTCGTCGATCGTCGCAGTCGCCGCGGTGCTGTACACGATGTCGTTCCCGGTGGACCCGTACATGGGCTTCGGCCTCACGGTGAAGGCGTTCACCATCATCATCCTCGGCGGCATCGGCAACCTGGTGGGCGCGCTGCTGGCGGGCCTCTTTCTCGGCGTGGCCGAAGGGCTGACCGGCTTCCTGTGGAAATCCGAGTGGGCGCCCGCGATCTCGGTGATCCTGCTGCTCGCGATCCTGGTGGTTTTCCCGAAGGGGCTGGGCCGCTCGCGATGAATCGCCACGGGTGGAAACTCGCGCTGTTCGCGGCGGCAGGCTGCATCCCGCTCGGCCAGAACGCCTATTACACGACATTCGGATTCACGATCCTGGTCGCGTTCGTCCTTGCGCAAAGCTGGGACTGGGTCGCCGGGGAGATGGGCTACGTCAACCTCGGGCATTACGGGTTCTACGGGATCGGCGCCTACGCATTTGCGATCGCGCTGGTTGCGAAATACCCGTCGGGCATCGCGATCCTGTTCGCGCTGCTGGCCACCGCGCTTGCCGCGGCGCTGCTCGCATTCCCGCTGTTCCGCCTCAAGGGCGACTATTTCGCCTTCGGCACGCTGGCGCTCCTGCCGCTGGCGGAGGTTCTCGCGCTGAACCTGGTGCCGATCACCAACGGCTCGGATGGCATTGTGCTGCCTCCGGACAACGTCTTGACCCGCGCCTACTTCATCGCCCTGGCGGTGTGCGTGCTGACCACGATCGTCAGCGCAAGGCTGGCCGGCAACCGGTTCGGCTACGCCCTCAAGAGCATCCGCAACGACGAGGAAGTCGCCGAGGTCATGGGCGTGCGCATCTTCCCGGCCAAGCTCGCGGTGATCGTGCTCGCCGCCGCGTTCGCCGGCGTCGCCGGCGCGATCCAGGCCTGGCAGATGAGCTTCATCGACCCGGGCACCGTGTTCGGTCTCAACGTCGCGCTGGTGCCGGTGGCGATGGCGCTGCTGGGCGGTTCGGGCCTGCTGTGGGGACCGCTGATCGGCGTGTTGCTGCTCGCCACGATGCAGCAGTGGCTGCTGGTCAACATCAAGGGCTACCAGGCCACGATCTACGGGGCGGTGATCCTGCTGATCGGGCGCTTCATGCCGGGCGGCCTGCTGCGCGCCGGCTGGGTGCGCGAGCGCAGCTGGCTGCGCGGCCTCACGCAGGAGCACCACGAGCGCATCACCGGCATCCAGGGCGCAGCAACCGCGGGTCCCGGGGGCGCGCGCGAGCTTCCGCTCGCCAGACGCAAGACCGACCGCAGCCGCCCGCTGCTCGAATGCCGCGACCTGACCATGGCCTTCGGCGGCAACGTCGCGATCGACCGCGCCAACCTGAAGATCATGGAAGGCGAGATCGTCGGGCTCGTCGGCGCGAACGGCTCGGGCAAAACGACGCTTTTCAACTGCATCTCGAAGGTCCATGAACCGCGCAGCGGCGGGATCCATATCGACGGCGTGGCCCTCTCAGGGCTGCGCCGCGACCAGGTCGCGCACCTGGGCGTCGGCCGCACCTACCAGATCCCGCGCCCGTTCGGCGACCTCACGGTGCAGGAGAACATCGCGGTGCCGCTGATGTTCGGCGCGGATCGCCTCGCCCCGCGCGAAGCCCTCGCACAGGCGCGGGAGTTCGTCGCCTACGCCGAACTCGAAGCGCGCCTCACCGACCGGGCCGATGCGCTTTCGCTGCAGGAGAAGAAGGCGCTCGAGTTCGCACGGGCGCTCGCCTGCAAGCCGAGGGTCCTGCTGGTCGACGAGGTGGCTTCGGGGCTGACGCCGGCGGAGATCCGCCGCTTCGTCGGGCACATCCGTGACGTTCGCGACCGCTACGGCATCACGGTGATCTGGGTGGAGCACATCTTTTCGGCCCTCGCGCAGGTGGTCGACCGGGTGGTGGTGCTGGAGCAGGGCCTCGTGATCGCCGACGGGCCGCTCGAGGAGGTCGTCGCCGACGAGCGCGTGCTGCGCACCTACCTCGGTGGCGTCGCGACCGGCGTCGCGAGCGCCGCGGCGACCGGCGCAGTGGCTGGAGCCGCGCATGCTTGAACTCGCGAACGTCGCCGTGGACCACGGCAGCCAGCGCGCGCTGTGGGACGTCAGCCTCACGGTCGGGGAGCGCGAACTGGTGGGGCTGCTCGGCGCGAACGGCGCGGGCAAGTCCACCACACTGGGCGCGATCATCGGCCTGTACCCGGTGGCTTCCGGCTCGGTGCGTTATGCCGGCGAGGAAATCGGCTCGCGCGTCACCTCGCGCAACGTCTCGGCGGGCATCGCGCTGGTGCCCGAGGGCCGGCGGCTGTTTCCCGAAATGCAAGTCGAGGAAAATCTTGCGATGGGGGCCTACGCGCCTGCGGCGCGGGGCGGGCTCGCGCAGGGGCTCGAGCGCGTTTACGCGATGTTCCCGATCCTCGCGCAGAAGCGGCGGCAGAATGCCGGCGAGCTCTCCGGCGGCGAGCAGCAGATGGTCGCCATCGGCCGCGCGCTGATGTCGAACCCGAAGCTGCTGCTGCTCGACGAGCCTTTCATCGGCGTGGCGCCGATGCTGGTCGAGGAGATCCTGCGCGTGCTGGGCGAGATCGCCGCCGGCGGCGTGACGATGCTGCTGGTGGAGCAGAACATCCACCGCGCGCTCGATTTCGTCGAGCGCGCGTACGTGATCGAAAACGGCCGGACGGTGCTCGAGGGAAGCCGCGACGCGCTGGTCGGCAATCCGGAATTCAACAACAAGTTTCTCGGTCTCGACTAGAAAGGGGAGAGGTCATGGCAAAGCGTTTGGACGGCAGGGTGGCGATCATTACGGGAGCTGCGCAGGGCATCGGCGCGGTATATGCGAAGGCGCTCGCTGCCGAGGGCGCTGCCGTCGTCGTGTCCGACGTGCTCGACGCCGGACCGGTCGCCAAGGCGATCAGGGAGGCCGGCGGCCGCGCGATCGCCCTCAAGAACGACGTGACCGACCCAAAGTCGGTGCAGTCCATGGTGGCCGACACCATCAAGGAATTCGGGCAAATCGACGTACTCGTCACGAACGCCGCAGTCTTCGGCACCCTTTCGCTCAAGCCGGCGATCGAGATCGACAGCGCCGAGTGGGACAAGGTCATGGCGGTCAACGTCCGAGGCGTGTTCGAGTGCGCGAAGGCCGTGGTGCCGGAAATGAAGAAGAGGAAGTACGGCAAGATCGTCAACATCGCCTCGGGCACCGTGTTCAAGGGCACGCCGATGCTGCTCCACTACGTGACCTCAAAAGGTGCCGTCGTGGCAATGACGCGATGCCTCGCGCGCGAACTCGGCGACGACGGCATCCGCGTCAACACGCTGGCGCCGGGCCTGGTGATGAGCGACAACGTGATCGCCAACCCGGCGTGGAAGGGCGCGGTCGTCGCCAACAACATCGCCAGCCGCGCGATCAAGAAGGACCTTTATCCCTCCGACCTGACCGGCACACTGGTCTACCTGTGCTCGGCCGAAAGCGACTTCGTCACCGGGCAGGTAGTGGTCGTCGACGGCGGCTCGGTGATGCACTGAAATACTGCCAAATTCCGCCCAACCCCCGCTTATCTGCTCGGTCTCCAGCCAAAATACTGCCATCGAGACAGGTGTCGAAAAATGGTGTCGGAGTCGATTTATTCTGCCGCCTGCGCGCCGGGGCCGCGAAAATTCGACCCTGACACCATTTAATTTTGGAGCGGGGGAGGCTCCTTCTCCACGGTCACTACCAGCGTCCAGGCGGCGAGCTGGACCGCGCCGAGGATCCCGAAGGCCAGCGCATAGCCTTCGGCCGGGTAGCGTCCGCCGTCGGCGGGAAAGAGGCGCAGCAGCATCCCGGTGCCGATCTGCACGACGAACGCCCAGACGAACATCGACACGTTCAGGGCGGTGTTCAGCCGGCCGGTGACCGCCACGGGGAAATGGCGCGAAAGGATCGCGTAGCAGAGGATCGAGCCGACCGCGCCGAATGCGTAGACCAGCAGCAGCCCGAGTTTGGGCAGGACCGGTGCATAGGCGAGCGCAAAGAAACCGGCCACGGACAGCGTGGCGCCCCACTTGAGCAGCACCAGCCGGGGCACGCCGCGCTCGGCCATGCGGTCGGCGCCCTGGCCGAAGAGGATCGACGCCGCCGCGTAGGTCAACGCGGCCCACATCAGCCATTGGGCGGCCGTGCCGCGCGGCAGGCCCTGCGTGTCCATCAGCCACGGGACGAACCACAGGCCGAACAGCGCCTGGTAGGTTCCCTGCAGCACGATCATCGGCATGCCGATGCGCCAGAACGCACCGACCCGGAAGATCGCGGCGATCCTGCCGGCCTGCTCGCTCCACAGCTCGGTCGCGCCGGCCACGGCCTTCTCCGGAACGAAGGCGAACAGGCCTGCGGCGACCGCGAGCGTGACCAGCGCCAGGCCGCCGAACATCGCCCGCCAGCCGACCAGGCTGGCGGCCAGTTCCAACGGTGCCGTCGCGGTAACCGCACCCAGGGCCCCGATCGCCAGGGTCCAGCCGTTGAGCGTCGCCATGCGCTCGAGCGGGAACCAGATCGAGTAGGCCTTCATTGCGCCCATCAGGGCGGCGGAGGCGCCGATGCCGATCAGCGCCCGTCCGAGGGCCAGCGAGCCCAGGCCGCCGGCCATTGCGAAAGCGCCGGCGCCGAGGCCGAGCACGACCAGCAGGACGCCGGTCACCCGGCGCGGTCCGTAGCGGTCGAGGAAGACGCCCACCGGCATCTGCATCGCGGCGAAGGCGAGGAAGTAGGCGCTGGTGAGCATCCCGAGCTCGGAAGACGAAAGCGAGAACTCGGTCGCGAGGTCCTTCGAGATCACCGCGTTCGCGTTGCGGAACATGAACGAAAGGAAGAACCCGGCCGCGAACGGTGCAAACACGACCGCGATCAGGCGCGCCGGGCGAGCAGCCAATGAGGTCGTCACTCCGGCTTCCTCGGGGTCGGGTGCATGCAAATCGCTGCCGCCGCGGCTTGCGCGCCGGAACTTTCGCTACTTCGGCTGCAAGCCGAGTTGCCGGGCCAGCGCACCGTAGCGCTCGATGTCCTTCTGCATGACGGCCGCGAACTGCTCGGGCGTGCTGCCGGCCGGTTCGAGGCTGCGGGCGGCGAACTCCTTGCGGCCTTCGGCGCTCTGGACGTACCTCGCCGTCTCTGCCTGGATGCGATCGACCACGGCGCGCGGCGTGCCTGCCGGCGCGACCAGGCCGTACCAGAACGAAGGGTCGAAGCTGCCCAGGCCGACCGAGGCACCGGCCTCCGTGAACAGCGGCACGCCCGGCAGCGACGGCGTCGGCGTCGTGACGCCGAAAGCCTTGATCCGCCCGGAGGTGACCAGCGGCGTCGAGGCGCCGGGGTTGTCGAGGAACAGCGACACCTGGTTGCCGATCAGGTCAGGGTAGGCCTGCGAGGCGCCTTTGTAGCCGATGTCCACCATGTTCGTGCCTGTGAGCGCCTTGAACTGCAGCGTCAGCAGGTAGCCGATGGTCGAGGCGCCGACGTTGGCGACGTTGAGCTTGCCGGGGTTCGCCTTTGCGTAGGCGATCAGCTCCACGACGTTGTTCGCGGGCAGGCTGGCATTCGCGAGCAGCACGTACGAGGTGCTGCCGATCATGGTGATCGGCGCGAAGCTTTTCAGGGGGTCGTACGGCACGTTCTTCTGCAGCACGAGCGCGCCCGGGTGGGTGCTCGAGGTCGCGATGCCGATCGTGTAGCCATCCGGCGCGGCCTTGGCGACCGCATCGGCGCCTATCGTGCCGCCGGCGCCGCCGCGGTTCTCGACCACGACCGGCTGGCCGAGCGCGTCGGCCAGGCGCGTGGCCACCGAGCGGGCGGTCAGGTCGGTCCCGCCGCCGGGGGGGAAAGGCACGATCAGCTTGACCGGGTGAGCCGGCCACGCTTGTGCATGCAGCGCGGAGGCGAAGGCGGCGAACGCGAGCGCAAGCACCCCTTGCCGGACGGACCGACTCATTTCTTCACCTGCGGGTACATGACCGCGTCGCCGGCGCGGTACATCTGCTCCATCTCCTCTTTCGAGATGCGGTCGACCTCGCTGCCGCGGATCGCCGCGAGCTGCTCGGCAATGATGTTGCGCTTGATTTCGGCGGCGAGGATGTTGACCCTGCCGTAGCACTCGGACACGTTGCGGCCGAGCACGGTGATGCCGTGGCGCTTCATCAGGATGCAGTTGGTGTTCGCGATGAAGGTCTTGATCGGTTCGACGTCTTCCTCGACGTTGATGTGCGCCGGCAGGAAATGCACAGGCTTTTGCATCAGGTACGAGAACGTCAGGCCCACCGGCCGGATCTCCTCGTGGCCGGCGGCGAGATAGGCGATCGTCTCGTCGTGGTGCAGGTGGATCACGCAATGCACGTCCGGGCGCAGGCGCAGCATCTCGCGGTTCATCATGTGCCCGACGGTCGTCGCCCGGTCGCCGTACAGGATGCGGCCGTACGGCACGTCGGTGATCACCACGTCTTCGATGCCCATCTCCTCGAGCGAGACGCCCTGGCACTTGACGTAGCAGACGCCCTCGGGGAAGTCCGGGTGAGGCGCGCGCATCACCATGTTGCCGACCGCGGCCTGCACGTAGCCGCGCTCGGCGAGGCGGTGCGCGTAGAGCACGTACTTCGCGGCGAAGTCGCGGTCGAATTTCACCCGTGCATCCGGGGTGAGCTGGTTGACCTGGTAACGGGGTTCCGGAGCGTTCATCGCATTCTCCCTGGGCTGCGGTCCGATGGCGGGGCGGGTTCAGGCGCCGATATTACGCGCTGAACTGCGGCGGCGCCTCGAAACGGGCGTAGTCGCGTTCGAGCAGTTTCGCAAAGCCTATCGTGGTGCGGTCGCCGAGGTAGGGGCCGACGATCTGCACGCCGAGCGGCAATCCGGCGCTCGTGCGCCCGATCGGCGCGACGCTGGCCGGCAGGTAGCTCACGGTGGCGATCCCCTGCCAGAAGCCTTGCGCGTTGTAGGGCACTTCGCGACCGTCGATGTCGAGCTTGCGCGCTTCGCGCGGCGCGGTTTCGTCGAACGGGAAGGCCGGCAGCGGCGTCCCCGGGATCAGCAGCACGTCGTGGTCGCGGAAATAGTCCGCCCACTTCGCGCGCAACTGCGTGCGCGCCTCGTGCGCGGCGCACCAGTCGCGATGGTATTGGATCAGGCCGCGCGCATGCTGCGCGGCCGGGCTGCGGTCGTCCGCTGCGAAATTCGCGGCATCGGCCAGCGCCTGCTGGAACGCGGCGTCGTTCATCCTGGCCGCGCCCACGGCTCGTACGAACTGCATGAACAGCGCCTGGTGGCGGGCAGCGTCGATCGGCAGCGTCGCGGTGGAAACCTTCGCCCCCTGCTTGCCGAGCCACTGGGCGAGGGCGTCGAGCGCATCGCGGGTCGAATTCGCAAGCGGGCTCATCTCGATGTCGGTGAGCATGCCGACCCGCAGGCCACGGAACTTCGCGGCGCGCGAGGCCGGCAGCTTCAGCGTCCAGCCGGCGGCGTCGTCTTCCAGCGGACCGGCGGTCGCAAGCAGCAGCGGTTCCAGGTCGCGCGCGCTGCGCGCGATCGGCCCGAGCACAGAGATGTCCGGTTGCGCGAGCGCGGGCGCGAGGCCGTGGCCGCGCGTTGGCACGACACCGAAACTCGGCTTGTGCGAATACAGCCCGCAGAAGCTGGCCGGCACCCGGATCGAGCCGGCGAGATCGCTGCCGAAATCCGCGGCCGACAGCCCCGCTGCGACCGCCGCGCCGCCGCCGCCCGACGAGCCGCCCGGTGTGCGGGACAGGTCATAGGGATTCTTCGTCGTGCCATAGACCGCGTTGTAGGTCTGCAGGTCCTGCAGCATCAGCGGCACGTTGGTCTTGCCGAACACCACTGCGCCGGCCGCCTGCAAACGCTCGATCGCAATTGCGGTGTAGCCGGAAACATTGTCCTTGAAGGCCGGATTGCCCCAGGTGGTCTTGAGGCCCTCGACGTTGAAGGACTCCTTGACCGTCATCGGCAGGCCGTGCAGCGGGCCCCAGGGCTTGCCCTTCTTCAATGCCCGGTCGGCGGCTTTCGCGCGAGCCCTGGCGCGCTCGAAGTCGCGCACCACGACTGCGTTCAACGCGCCGTCATGCTTCTCGACGCGCGCGATGAAGTGGTCGAGCAGGTCGAGCGCCGACAGCTTGCCGGCACGCAACTTCGCCGCCAGCGCGGCGGCCGAGGAAAACGCGATGTCGGTGGCCATCTGGTTCCTCAGCCGGTTTGCGGGGAATAGGTGCCGCGGCCGACGGCGACCAGCTTGCCGTCCGGGCCGAACACGTCGATGTCGATCACCGCGGTGCTTTTGCCTGCGCGCCGCACGATCGCGGTGGCGTCGAGGTAGTCGCCCATCGACGGCCGCAGGTAATCGATGCGCAGGTTGATCGTCGGCACGCCGCCGCCGACCAGCATGCCGATCGCGTAGTCGCCGACGGTGTCGATGAACGAGGCCACCGGGCCGCCGTGGAACTGCCGGGTGCCCGGCCGGCGCTCGAGCTCGGGCCTGAGCGGCATGCGGGCCGAAAACGTGCTCTTGGCGTGGTCGACGGCCAGCACCTTGAGGCCGAGAAAGCCGATGAAGGGCGAGCGGTCGAAGATCGCCTGGATGTCGGCGGCCTCGAGCTTCCTGGGTTCGGCCTTGACCGCACTTTTTTCCGGTGCGTCGCTCATGGCTTCACCACCACTTTGCCGAACACTTCGCGGTCTTCGAGCATGCGGAACGCCTCGTTGGCTTCCGACAGCTTGAACTCCTTGTCGATCACGGGCTTCAGCCTGCCGGTCTTGATCAGGTCGATCAGGGTGTGCAGGTCGTCGCGCATCCAGCCGTTCGACCCCAGCACCTGCAGCTCGAACGTCCAGATGAAGCGGAGGTCTTCCTGCGGGTCGTACCCCGCCGTCGCGCCGCACGTGAGCAGGCGGCCGCCGCGATGCAGGACCCGCATCGACTTCACCCAGGTGTCCCCGCCGGTGAAGTTGACCACGACATCCACGCCGTTCTCGAACCTGCGCCGGTGCGGCTTGCCGAATTTCTCATACACCCACTTCATGAAGTCGTGCTTCTTGTAGTCGAGCAGGTGGTCCGCGCCGAGTTCGCCCAGGCGCCTGAGCTTGTCCTCGGTGGAGGCGGCAGCGATGACTTCGGCGCCGGCCATCTTGGCCAGTTGCACGCAGCAGGTGCCGACGCCGCCGGAGGCGCCGAGGATCAGGACCTTTTCCTTCGCGGCAATCTTGCCGATCGTCACCATCATGCGCAGCGCGGTGCCGTACGCCACAGGCAGGCAGGCCGCGGCTTCGTAGGAGACCTCGGCCGGCAGCCTGACCAGGTGGTGTTCCGGCACTGCGCAGAACTCGGCCAGCCCGCCGGGCCACATCTCGCCTATCAGTCCGCCGGGCCCGACGCGGTCCACCGGGTCGACCAGCACGCGGTCGCCGACCTTCCAGTCCTTGACCGCGGCGCCGGCTTCGACGATCTCGCCGGCGAAATCGAGCCCCGGGATGCACGGCATCGGCACCTTGATGCCCGGCATGCCCTTGCGCGTGAACACGTCGTGGTAGTTGAGGGTCGCCGCGCCGACCTTGATGACCACGCCGTCGGCCGCGCATTTCGGGTCCGGATAGGCGGCTTCGTACTTGATCGTGCCGGGACCGCCGTGTTCGTAGATGACTGCTGCTTTCATTTCGTGCTCTCCGCTTGCATGAACTGGATGGCCGCGCCGCAGGCGTCCTCGGGCGCGACCCAGATTTGTGATGCACCCATCCCGGCGTGGACTTTCACCCCCTGCGATTCGAGATAGCGCCGGGTTGCCTCGATCGACTGCACCCGGATACCGAATCCCGCGGGCGAGGGCACCGGCGGCACGAAGCTGCCGGGCACGCGTTCGCGCCATTGCTTTTCCTGCGTGAGCCACAGCGTGCCCCGGTCCAGCGTGAGCTTCACGACGCCGGGCAAGCGCTCGATGCGCTCGGAAAACAGGGGCGCGAACTTCTTTGCCGTGGCTTCCGGGTCGGCGACCACGAAGTAGATCGCCTCCATCCCCAGCGCGCCATTGGGATGGTCGAGCAGGTGCGGCTGCCAGAGCACGTCGCGCGTCAGGTGCTCGATGAAGATGAAGCGTCCTTCGTCGAATCCGCCGCGCTCGACGTACATGTTGCGGAACTTCGCGCGGCGAGTTTCGCGGTCGCCGGGGCCGAAGGCGGCATCGCGCTCGAGCGCGCGCGGCGCCTCGACCGGTGCCCCCGCCTTCCGGAACTCGGCATAGGCCGCGTCGGCGTTGCCGCAGCCGATCGCGACGATATGCAGCCCCTCGTACCGCGCGACCATGCTCTTGACCGAGCTGTACATGCTGGCATCGGTCAGGCCGATGATTTCGAGGTAGCCCTCGCGGAACATCGCGCAGTGGTTGCCCGAGCCCCACGGCACCACGGGGCCGCCGGCGGTGACCGCGCCGGAGTGGAAGCTGCGCGCGGTGAGCTGGAAGCCGAGCCTCGTGAAGGCGTCACGGCCGCGGTCGAGGCTGGAGACGGCGACGCCGCAATGGTCGAGTTCTCTTTTCATGGTGCGAGCCTGAGCATGAAACCGTTGGTATGCGCCGGGGCGACGAGCCACTCTTCGCCCCTCTGCACGGGAATGCCATTGTCCTCCATGTGCGCAGCGGCGCGCTCGCGGTCCGCGAAACGCACTTCGACCCCCGCGAAGGCGGGCAAGGCCGGCGGCTTCCATCCATAGCGGGCCGCGAAGGCTTCGGCGCCATGCAGCTCGATTCGACCGCCGCCCGCGGGCGCAAAACGCTGCACGCCGTCGGTGCCTTCGAGGGCCGGCGCGCCGACGAGCGTTTCGAGCCGCTTGCGTTGCGCCGGCACGTCTTCGGCGCAAACCAGCGCGGCTTCGAGGGCGATCGCGCCGTTCGGGTGGGTCTGGTACCGCGGTTGCCACAGGTATTCGGGCGTCTGGTGCTCGAGCACGATGTAGCGGCCCTCCGGGTAGGCCTCGTCGCGGCTGAAGATGTTGCGAAAGCGCATCGTCTTCTCGACGCCGTCGACGTCGAGGTTGCGGGCGCGCTGTACCGGCGCGTTCAGCGTGCCGGTGCGCCGCGACAATTCGGCAAATGCCGCATCGGCGTCCGGCACGCGCAGCGCCAGCAGGTGCAGGCCTTCGAACCGGTCGAGAAATTTCGTCCACGGATTGTAGAGCGCCGGCTCGACGACGCCGATCAGCTCCAGATAGCCGCGCTGCAGGATCGCGCAGCGATTGGCGGTGGCCCACGGCCCGTCCTCGTCGCGCCCGGGCATTTTCCCGCGCTGCCGGCTGACCGGCGAGAGCAGGAATCCGAGCTTCTCCCAGCGCGCGGCGCCGGCGCCGAGGTCGCGCACGATGGCGCCGAGATGGTCGAGCGAGCCCATTCAGCCGGCGGCTTTTTCGGTGTCGCGCCAGAGTTCGAGCGCCCTGGCCTTCAGCAGCTTGCGGTCGATCTTGTTCGGGCCGGCCAGCGGCAATGCGTTCATGAACTCGACCTGGCGCGGGTGCTGGTAGGCGGGCGCATGGGCGAGCGCATATTGCTTGACCGCCTCTTCAGTCAGCGCGGACCCGGCCCGCCGCACGATGAATGCGAAAGGCTTTTCGCCCTTGAGTTCGTCGGGCACCGGCACCACGCACGATTGCGCGATGTCCGGGTGCTTTTCGAGCATGTGCTCGACTTCGCCCGGGTAGATGTTCTCGCCGCCGCAGTTGAACATGTCGTCCGAGCGCCCGACGAAATAGTAGGCGCCCTGCGCGTCGCGGCGGAACACGTCGCCGGAGACATACCAGCCCTCGGGTGTCAGGGCTTCGCGGGTCTTGTCGGGCAGGTTGAGGTAGCCGGTCATCGTGGCGGGCGTGTATTGCACCAGCACACCTTCGTCGGCCTCGCGGCCCTGCGCATCGACCAGCCGCACCTTGACGCCGGGCAGCGGCCAGCCAAGCGCCATTTCCGGCCGCGGCCGTCCGTCCGGGTGCGGGCCGAACACCACCGGGCCCGCCTCGGTGGTGCCGTAGGCGTTCATGATGGTGGCCGAGGGAAACAGCGCGCGCAGATCGTTCATCAGCTTCTGCGAGATCGGCGCCGAGCCCATGCGCACCGTGCGCACCGACGAGAGATCGGTCTTCGCGAGCGTTTCCTTCTCGCGCACCATCATCGCGAGCATGGTCGGCACCGAGGTGAGCCAGGTGACCTTGAAGCGCCCGATCGCCTCGATGTAGCGCTTCGCGTCGAACTGCGGCATCAGCACCATGGTCGCATGCGCGGCGAAGGCGAATTTCGACGTACCCAGCGCATTCATGTGGAACAGGGGGGCGGCGACGATCAGCCGGTGCTCGCCGGGCGGTACGCTGCCCAGACGCGATTCGACGGCCCACAGGTGCCCGGCGTGCGAAAGCGGCACGCCCTTGGGGCGGCCGGTGGAGCCGGAGGTATAGAGGACCATCGCGGTTTCGCCGGGTGCGGGCACCACGGTCTCGAATTCGCCCGGGTCGAGCATCGACTCGAACGCCGGGCCGAACTCGATCACGGGCAGGTCGGCGGGCGCCGCCGGCCGGCGATCGCGGTCGCAAAGCACCAGCCTGACGGCCGAATCGCGCATGACAAACTCGATCGTGTCGCGCGGGAACTTGTGGTTCACCGGCACCGCGACCAGGCCGGCGCGCATGATGCCGAAATAGGCAACCAGGAATTCGGCGCGGTTGGCCGCGAGGATCGCCACCGAGTCGCCGCGCCGCAGCTTGCGGCCGCCGGCTTCGTGCCCGAGCAGGCCGCGAGCGCAGGCGTCCGCGAGCCGGTCCATCTCGCCGTGGCTGTATTCGCGCGGATGATCCCAGTCGAGGCAGTCGATCAGCGCGATCTTGGAGGGGTCTTTGGTGCGATCGAGCAGATCGCCGAGGTTGGTCAGCATGGTGCGCGGAAGATAGCGGAAAAGGCCGGGCGCGTCCGCCTCAGGAGCGAACCGCGGACTGGCGATGGCCGGCGGCCTCCTTGTAGCGGCCGAGGATCGCGGCGAGCTCGTCGCGCGGAACCACGTCCTCCAGCCGCCGAAAGCCCTGCGGCGCGCGCTCTTCGACGATGTCGAGGATCACGTCGGGTCCCATCTGGCGATTCATGTTCACGATCCGGGCGGCCTGCGGCAGGCGGCGCGATTCGTAGTCCGCCAGCGCGGCAGCCGGATCGGCCATCGTGGCGAGTGCGCTCGCGAGCGCATCGGCATCGAGGATCGCCTGCACCGCGCCGTTGGAGCTGATCGGGGTCATCGGGTGCGCAGCGTCGCCGAGCAGCGACACGCGGCCGAAACTCCAGCGCGCCACCGGATCGCGATCGACCATCGGGAATTCGTACACCGCCGAGGCGCCGCGCACCAGCGCCGGCACGTCGAGGAAAGGAAACTTCCAGTGCTCGAATTTCGGCAGGAAATCCTCCAGCCGGCCGGCCCGGTTCCAGTCTTCGCGCGCGAGGGTGCCCTGCGTCGCATGCCGGACGTTGCAGATCCAGTTGATCAGCACGCCCGTGGCGGTCTTCGCGATCGGGTAGACGATGAACTTCTGGTCCTTGTGGCCGGCCTTTACGATGCTCGATCCGGTCAGGAAAGGCGGGCCGTCGGTCACGCCGCGCCAGAGCGTGACGCCGTTCCATTTCGGCTCGCCTTCGTCCGGGTAGAACTTCGCGCGCACCGCCGAGTGGATGCCGTCGGCGCCGATCAGGACGTCCGATTCGTGCGTGGCGACCGCAGCGCCCGCGCGGTCGACGAACGTCGAGCGGACGCGGCTGCCGGTGTCGTGGAACTCCGCAAGGCGCGCGCCGGTGCGCAGGCTTTCGGGGCCGAGCTCGCGCCGCACGGCCTCGAGCAGGATCATCTGCAGCGCGCCGCGGTGGATAGAGTATTGCGGATGCGAGTACCCCGCGGCGCGGCCGCGCGGATCGGCCAGGATCGCCTGGCCGTGGCGGTTCATGAAGACGTATTCGCTCGCTTCGATCGCGTTGTCGGCCAGCGCCGGCGAGAGGCCAAGCGCATCCAGCACGGCCACCGCGTGCGGCAGCAGGTTGATGCCCACGCCGAGCGCCTGGAGGTCGCGCACCTGCTCGAACACCGTGACTTCGATGCCGCGCCGGTGCAGCGCGAGCGCCGCGGTCAGCCCGCCGATTCCGCCGCCGGCAATCGCGACTTTCATGCGGCTTCTTCGCGGTACAGGCCGAGCGAGCGCATGACCGGCGCGTCGTTCATCGAGAACAGCAGCGCTTCTTCGGCATGCGGATTCTCGTGGCTGTGCCACTGCCAGATCGGCACCACGAAGGTGTCGCCGGTTTCCCAGTCGACGACTTCGTCACCGATACGCGTGCGGCCACGGCCCGAGAATACGTGATAGAGGGCCACATTCGCGTGCCGGTGGCGGCCCGTACTGCGGCCGGGCGCAAGCCGCGAGGCTTCGCACGCGAGCGTCGGCAGGGCCGGGTAGCGCAGCCGCGCGCCGTCGAATGGGTCCTCGTCGGTCGGCGCGATCGCATCCAACTGCGCACGCGCTTTGCTCCACGGATAGCGCAACGAGTCGCCGCCTTCGCTTTGCACCGCCTGCATGGCCTGGGGATGGTTCTCGAAGAAGGCGGCGTTCAGCGCCTGCACCAGCGGTCCGTCGAGGCCGTCCAACCAGATCATCGGGCCGGCCGACGCGTTGGTGTGGTCGTGCCAGCTGCCCGCCGGGGTCAGGATCAGGTCGCCGGGCGCCATGTCGCAGCGCGCGCCGTCCACCGTCGTGAAAGCGCCTTCGCCTTCGACGACGAAGCGGATGGCCGAGATGCTGTGTCGATGGGCGCGGGCGGTCTCGCCGGGGTTGACGATCGAGAAATTGAATTGCAGCGTGCGCGAGGCCGCCTTGGAGGGCAGGTGGGGATTCAGCGGCTTGATCACGCGGCGCTCGGCCTCCTCGATGCCTATCGTGTCCTTGGCGCGCATCAGCGCGGCGCGCACCGACGCCCATCGCCACAGGAACGGCTTTTCCGCGACATGCGAGGGCACGCGAGCGGTCCAGAAGCCGGCGAGGTCGCGGCTGGCCAGTTCGCGGTCGAAATCGGTGGTGTCCATCGCCGCTCTTGCGCCCGCCGCGATCAGTCCAGCTTGACGCCGACGCGGCGGATCACCTCGCCCCAGCGCTCGTAGTTCTCCTTCATGATGCGGGCATGCTCCTCCGCCGTGGTGGCGAGGAATTCGAAGCCGTTCCTGCGGTACATGTCGGCGATCTCGGGCGAGCGGATCGCCTTCATGAACTCGGCGTTCACCTTGGCGACCAGCGCCGGCGGCATGCCCGGCGGGCCGAGCAACTGCTCGAGGCCGGGCGTGTCGAACCCCTTGTAGCCGGCCTCTTCCATGGTCGGCACCTGGTCGATGCCGGCGATGCGCCTGGGCCCGACGATCGCGAGCAGCTTGACCTTGCCGCCGCGCGCGTTGTTGATCGCCGTGACCGGCGCATCGAACAGCAGCTGCACTTCGCCGGTGAGGATCGCGCGCGCCGCGTCCGACCCGCCCTTGTAAGGGACATGCGTCATCCTGATGCCGGCGGCCTTGTTCAACTGCTCGCTGACGATGTGCGGGAACGAGCCGTTGCCGAACGAGGCGTAGTTGACCTTGCCCGGGTTGGCGCGCGCGTACTCGACCAGTTCGCGCACCGAATCGAAAGGCGCACTGGCGACCGCCACGAGGATCAGCCGGTTGTAGGCCGCCACGCCCAGCGGCGTGAAGTCGGTGAACGGGTCGTAGGGCGGCTTGGCGTACAGGTGCGGAAGCTGGCTGGTGGTGCCGGTGACCGTATAGAGCACCGTGTGGCCGTCGGGCGCCGAGCGCTTGAGTTCGTTGACCGCGACCACCGTGGAGCCGCCCGGCTTGTTCTCGACCACCACCGGCACGCCGAGTTGCGGGGTGAGCTTCGCCGCGATCGCGCGGGAGAGCGTGTCTGCCGTGCCGCCGGGCGGGAACGGGTTGAGGATGCGTACGGTCTTGCCGGGGATCGGGAACTCCTGCGCGGCGGCCATCGAAGGCGCGAGGGCCACCAGCAGCGCAGCGCACAGCATGCGGGCAAGGCGGGGAACGATCGTCTGCGAATTCATGTGGGTCCTTATGCGAGAAGTATGCGGTTGACGCCGTCGCCCACGCGCTCGGGCGGGACGCCGTAAATATGCAACGACATTGCGAATCCAGGCGAGCGGTTTATGAGGCGGTGCACGAACTGGCCGTCGCTCGCATCGCAGCAGGTTTCGCCGGGCGCAAGGGTCCGGGTGCCGAGCAGTCCGCCCGGTTCGGTCTGTCCTTCGCGCCAGGCGGCGTAAGTCTCTTCCGCGAGCAGCCCGGTGTGGACGCCCAGTGCGCACCAGGTGACGTGGGCGTGTACCGGCGTGATGCAGCCGGGCGGCCAGATGAGGCCCAGCACCGAGAATCGCCCTGCGGGATCGGCGTGCAGCAATACGCGGCTGTAGCCGGAGCAGCACATCACGTAGCGCATGCCGTCGAGCAGATTCGCGTTGGCGATGTGCTCGTCGATGGCCGCGCGGGCGGCCGTTGCCGATCCGGCCCAGTCCCCGGCCCTGACGGACTCGAAGCGGCGATCGAGTGAGTCGATCAGCGCAGAGAATGCGTCCGGGGTCGTGCCGGCCTGCCAGTTGTCGATCGGCGAGGTCGTCCCGGGGACGGTGACGGAGCGGACTGTCTGCATGTTGGGGGGGCGGTCCGGACAGGGGAGTTTCAGGTGAGGGAAAGGCACCACTCGGCCATCAGGCGGCAGCACTGCGCCTTGAGTTCCGGCTGGTCGCTCAGGTAATGCTTGCCGCCTTTTATGGGCGTGAGCACCCGCTTCGCATGCGGGACAGCGTCATAGAGCATCTGCGCATAGCTCGGGTAGCAGCCCGGATCCGCAGTGCCGTAGATCACGTGCACCGGGACGCCGACGCTGCGCAACCGGTCCGGGCCGAAGCCGTTGGACAGGCGCTGGCTCCATTGCGACAGCCACGAGCGCAGCGTGGTGAAATGGCCGATCGAGCCCGGGATCAGGTTGGCTACATAGGGCTCGCCCCATTGCGTGGTCGCGGCGCGATCCGAGGGCTCGAGCGCAAGGTCGAGGTTGCGCGGGTCGGCCATCGTGCCGTGGACCACGAAGGGCAGGTCATTGACCTTGCCGGCAGTGAGGCGCTCCAGGTCGGCGAGCTTGCCGAGCGCCCAGAGCGTGATGCGTTCGTTGCGCGCGAGTTGTGCGGCCCGGTAACGCGCGAGGAAAGCGGGCGAATACGGCGGTCCGTTCTGCGGATCGAACATGTCGAGGGCCGGGTCGCGGTCGAACGGGTCGTTCTCGTCCCGGATCGCCGGGTCGAGCTTGTCGGTGAGCACGATGTTCCGGCCCGGGTGGGCCATCAGCAGGATCAGCCCGTCGGCCGGCGGCAGGTCGGCCCGGGTCAGGTCCGGGCCGCCACCGCCGGGTGCCGAGGTGATCGAAGGGTGCTCGGCCTGCTCCTGGTAGAGCGCCACCAGCCCGCCGCCGCCCGAGTTGCCGACCAGCACCACGCGCCGGTAGCCCTCGCGGCGCAGGTGGCGCACCACCGAGCCGACGTCGAGCACGCAATCCTCGAGCAAGAGCGTGGCCTCGTTGCCCGCGTAGCGGGTGGTCATGCCGATCGCATCGACGCCGTTCTCGGCGAGCGACCCAAGCGCGTAGTGGCCCATGAAATTCGACGAGGGATGGACCACGACGAGCGCCGTGTCGGATTTCGCGGCCGCTTCTTTCCCGTTGGCGCGATGCCGGGTGCACCAGAGCACCCCCGCGCGGCGCGCCACGCCGGACTGGATGCCCGAGCCGGCCGCCGACTGCATCGGCACCGCAAGCAGCTCGGCGCTCATTTGCGCGACCAGGAGTGGACGTAGTCGGCGCGCTCGGTGGCGCGCGCTGCCGGTCCCAGCGCAAGCGGCTTGAAGGTGTCGAGCATGACCGCAGTCTCCTCGGTGCGCTGCCCGACGCGCGAGGGGCCCGACTCCCAGGCCGCGGGCTGCGGCCCGTGGATATGGCCCATGGGGTGCAGGGAGATCGCGCCGCGCTCGATGCCGCTGCCCTTGCGCGAGAAGAAATTCCCCTCCGCGTAGAAGATGAACTCGTCGGAATCCACGTTGGAGTGGTACGAGGGCACCGGCATCGCGCGCGGGTCGTAGTCGAGCATCCGCGGCACGAAGTTGCAGACCACGCAGCCCGGCGCCTCGAATACCTGGTGGACCGGCGGCGGGCGGTGGAAGCTGCCGGTGATCGGCGAAAAGTCGGCGATGTTCAGCGCGTACGGGTAGTTGCAGCCGAACCAGCCGGCGACGTCGAACGGGTGCGTCTGGTAGGTGTAGCGCGTGAGGCCGGCGGCGGTCTTGACCAGCACCTCGACGTTGCTGCCTTCCATCAGCAGCGGGCCTTCGGGCCGGCGCAGGTCGAGCTCCGAATAGGGCGATTCCTGGTGGTATTGGCCGTACTGCGTGAGGTAGCGCCTCGGCGCTCGCACGTGGCCGGTGGTCTCGAACACCAGCGCATTCAGCGGGCCGCCGGCACCGGGCAGCCAGCGGTGCGTGGTCGCCTTCGGAAGGACCACGTAGTCGCCCTTCACGATGTCGAGCACGCCGAACACGGTTTCGAGCCGGGCGCTGCCGTCGTGCACATAGATCAACTCGTCGCCGACGGCGTTGCGATAAAACGGCGAGGGTGCGTCGGCCGCGACGAATGACACCAGCACGTCGGCGTTGCCGCACAGCAACTGGCGGGCGCCGACCGCGTCCCCGCCGCGCGGCAGGGCCGCAGTGCCGAACAGGCGCGGCGCGAGCGGATGGTTCGGCACGAGGTCGGGCGCGGGGGCGGCCACCGCCTCGACCTTGACGACGGCCGAGGGCGGCTCACGGTGGTAGAGCATCGACATGTCGGAGGAGAATCCTTCCTCGCCCATGACTTCGGCGGCGTACAGGCGGCCGTCGGCGCGGCGGTGCTGCGAGAAGCGCTTGCGGGGCGTTTCCCCGACGCTCATGAAATAGGGCATGCCGGTCTCCTGGCGGGGCGGGCTTGGGTGTTTCTTACCAATAATGGCGGAAAGCCAGCGTGAAATTACCACAAACGAGAATAGGTTAGTATAAGATTTACCAACGCGCCGCTTCCCGGCAGCACCCCCCACCGACCATGGAAACCACCTTCGGCGAGTACTTCCCCTATGTGCACCACCCGGCGCAGGTGCCGCGGGCGCTGGCCGGCGGCGTCGAGGCGCGGCGGCACAAGGTGGCCATCGTCGGCGGCGGCCCGACCGGCCTCGCCCTCGCGCTCGGCCTGGCCAATCACGGCGTGGCCTCGGTGGTGCTCGAGGCGGACGACACCGTGTGCTCCGGCAGCCGGGCGGGAGCGTTTACCCGCCGCACGCTCGAGATCCTCGAGCGCCTCGGCGTGATCGACGAGGTCATGCGCACCGGGCACGGTTGGTCCACGGGGTGGACCTACTACCGCGACAAGGAAGTCTTCCGGCTCGAGATGCCGAACGACGCCAACCAGAAGTACCCGCCCGCGATCAGCCACCTGCAGAACTACATCGAACACGTGATGGTGCAGAAGGCCGAGCACGGGGGTCTCGCCGAAATACGCTGGCAGTCGGAAGTGACCGGTCTCGCGCAGGACGCCGACGGCGTGCGCCTGGACGTTTCGACTCCCGCCGGCCGGTATGCGCTGCGGGCCGACTGGGTGGTGGCCTGCGACGGCGCGCGCTCGAACGTGCGCAACCTCATGGACCTGCGCATGCAGGGCACGCGCTACGAGGGCCGCTACGTGATCATCGACGTGCGCGTGGATACCGAAGGCCTGCCGGTCGGGCGGCGCTGCTGGTTCGATCCGCCCTCGAAACCCGGCGGCACGCTGCTGATGTACAAGAAGCCCGGGGGCATGCTGCGCTTCGACTACCAGATCGGCGAGGACGAAGACGAGGCCGTGGCGATGCGGCAGGAGAACGTCTTCGCCGCGGTCGACGCCCACCTGAAGATGCTCGGCCTCGAGCGCAAATGGGAGCCGGTGTGGATGAGCCTGTACCGCGCCAGCGCGCTGACGCTGGAGCGCTACCTGCACGGGCGCGTGCTGTTTGCCGGCGACGCCGCGCACCTGATCCCGATCTTCGGCGTGCGCGGCATGAATTCGGCGCTCGACGACACGCACAACCTCGCCTGGAAGCTCGCTTTCGTGGCCAAGGGCGTGGCCGCCCCGGCGCTGCTCGAAACCTACAGCGCCGAGCGCGTGTACGCGGCCCGCGAGAACCACCGGTACGCGATGAAAGGCGCGGAATTCATGTCGCCGCCTTCCAAGCCGTTCCGCCTGATGCGGGACGCGGTGCTTTCGCTGTCGGAGAAGCATCCGTGGTTTACCAGCCTGATGAACCCGCGCCAGCACTCAGCGATTCCGCTCACCGGGTCGGCGCTGAACGCATTCCCGGAGCGGTCGGCGGCGTTTTCCGCAGGGCCGGTGCCGGGCACCATCCTGGCCGAGGCGCCGCTCACGGCCGGTGGCAAGGCCACTCACCTCACCAGCCTGCTCGGCGCCTGCTTCACGGCGTTCCTGTTCACCGGGGCAGGCGAGCTTCCGGCCGGACTGGCCGAAACAGTCGCGACGCTCTCGTCGCGCGTACCGTTCGAGCTGCGGGTCATCGCGCGGGCCGACGACCACACCGGGCGGCTGTATCCGCTCTATGACGCGCAGCCCGGCACGCTCTACCTCGTGCGCCCGGACGGCCACGTGGCTGCGCGCTGGCGCAACGCAGTGCCGGCCGAACTTGCGGCCGCCGTGTCGCGCGCGCTCGACCCCCAATCCGCCTGAAGGAGCCGCCGATGAACGCGCAGGAACTCGACGACGTCTACACCAAGCTGGGCTATGCGCTCACCGAAGTCGGCGAAAAGGACACGCCTCTCGTGCTCGCGCGGCTGGCGCTGCTGCTGATGAAGGAAGTCGGCAACGCGTCCGCGATCAGCCTTGCGATCGACGCAGCCGTCGAAGGCTACGGGCCGAAGTGATCCGGCCATGGGCAGCGGTCGCGCTCCTCCTCGCAAGCGCCGCGCTCCTGCCCGCTGCGAACGCCCAGCCGGCCCAGAGTACCTCATGGCCGTCGCGCCCGATCCGGTTGGTGATCGCTTTCCCGCCCGGCGGGCCGGCGGACATCGTCGGTCGGGCGGTGGCACAGAAGCTGGGCGATGCGCTCGGACAGTCGGTCGTCGTCGACAACCGTCCCGGCGGGAATGCCAATATCGGCGCGGAGACGGCAGCGCGCGCTGCGCCGGACGGCCACACCCTGTTCCTCGTCACCTCCACGCACGCGACCAATGCGAGCCTGTATCGCGAGCTTCGTTACGACCTGCTGCGCGATTTTTCGCCGGTCGCGCGGCTCGCGGTGTTTCCGCTGGTGCTGGTGGTCCATCCTTCGCTGCGGGTGACGACGACGCGCGAGTTGATCGCGCTGGCCAGGGCCAGGCCCGGCGCGCTCGGTTACGCGTCGGCGGGCAGCGGCGGCGGCGCGCACCTTGCGGCCGAATCCTTCAAGACGGCGGCCGGCATCGACCTGCTGCACGTGCCCTACAAAGGCACCGGGCCGGCGGTGATCGACGTGCTTGCGGGACAGGTCGGGCTGATGTTCGCTAGCATTCCTTCGGTGGTGGGCCACATCAGGGGCGGCAAACTCGTTGCATTGGGCGTCACGAGCGCACGGCGCTCTCCGGCGCTGCCGGAAGTTCCGGCCATTGCCGAAGCCGGGCTGGCGGGCTTCGAACTGGCCTCGTGGTTCGGGCTGATGGCGCCCGCGGGCACGCCGGCGAGCGTGATCGCCCGGCTTAACGCGGAAACCGGCCGGGCCTTGCGCACTGCCGATTTCGCGCGCCGCCTGGCCACCGAGGGCGGCGAGGCGGCCCCGGCCTCGCCGGAGGAGTTCGGGCACTTCGTGCGGGCGGAAATCGAGCGTTGGGCGGCGGTGGTCCGTCGCACCGGCGCGCAAGTCGAATGAACGCAACGGGACTGGAGCAAGAGCAATGAACGAGAATTTCCGCGGTTTCCTCGAGCGCCTGCGAGCCGCAGGCGAACTGGTCGACGTGCGCCAGCCGGTGGACATCCGCCATATCGCGACGCTGGTCGACCAGTGCGACAAGGGGCTCGTGTTCCACAACGTGGTCGGCTACTCGATGCCGGTGGTGTCGGGGATCATCCGCACGCCGCAGCGCGCGATCATGTCGATGGGCTGCAGCAACTACGCCGAGATCGAGGCGATGCTCGAGAAAGGCATCAACAAGCCGATCCCGCCCAAGCGCGTCGCGACCTCGCCGACCAAGGAAGTCATCCGGACCGGCGATGCGGTCGACCTTTTCAGCCTGCCGATCCCGATGTCTTCAGTGTTCGACGGCGGCCCGATGATCACCGCCGGCGTCGTGATCGCGCGCGACCCGGAGCACGGCATGAACTGCGGCATCTACCGCTTCATGGTCAAGCAGAAGAACCTCACCGGCATCGACATCGTCACGCCGAACAACATGCGCCTGTTCGCGCAGCGCGCGTTCAAGGCCGGCAAGCCCTGCCCGATCTCGATCTCGATCGGCACGCACCCGTTCGAGATCATGGGCGCGGGCTATCGCGCGCCGATCGGCATGGACGAGATGGCGATCGCGGGCGGGATCCGCGGCGTTCCGGTGGAGTTGGCGCAGTGCGAGACGATCGACCTGCCGTACATCGCGGATGCCGAAATCGTGCTCGAGGCCGAGATCCTTCCCACCGGCTGGACACAACCGGAGGGCCGCTTCGGCGAGTTCACCGGCCTGATGGGCGGGCTGCACTGGAATCCGGATGTGCGCATCAAGGCGGTCCTGCAACGCAAGGACGCGATGTACTACGCGCTGCACATGCCGTGGGAAAACACCTGGCTGGCGGCGCCTACCCGCTACCAGGCGATCCGCCGCGCGCTGCGCACTGCCGGCGTTCAGGTCAAGGACATCAACGTGACGCTGGGCGGCCGGGCGTTCTGGCATGCGGTGATCTCGATCAGGAAGCAGGCCGGCGAGGGCAAGAACGCGCTGCTGGCCGCGCTGTCGGTGATGGACCTGAAGCACGTCGTGGTGGTCGACGACGACATCGACGTCTTCAATCCGGTCGAGGTCGAATGGGCGATCGCAACGCGCGTGCAGGGCGATCGCGACGTGCTGATCGTACCCGGCGCGCGCGCCAAGCCGCTTGACCCCAGCCTGCCGATTTCGCCGCCGGGCGTGGTGCCCACCGGCGCCAAGGTGGGCATCGACGCGACCATAGGCGAAGGCATCCCGCTGGAACGCTTCGAGCGCATCAGCTATGCGTACGCGGACCGCGCGAAGATCGGCGACTACCTCGGCGGCAAGGCGGATCCGCAGGTCGTGGCCGGTGCGGACAAGGTCGCCGAAGCGGCGGAAAAGATCCTCGCGGCGATCGACGCGTCGCCGCTCTATTACCAGGACATTGCCGACCGCTTCTCCGAGTACGACTTCCAGACCATTGCACGCGCGCTCGGGTCGCTCCATGAGCAGCAGAAACTCTGGCAGACCGCGGAAGGCCGGATGTGCGTCAAGGGTTCGAAGTTCGCCGCGAAACTGCCGGGGAGCGGGCCCGCATGAGCGGCAAGGCGACGATGACCGGCGGGCAGGCGCTCGCCGGGCAGCTCGTGCGCGAGGGCGCGCGCGACGTGTTCGGCGTGCCGGGCGTGCAACTCGACTGGGCGGTCGATGCGTTGTGCGAGCGCTCGGCCGACCTGCGCTTCATCGTGCCGCGCCACGAGCAGGCGGTGACGTACATGGCCGACGGCTATGCGCGCTCGAGCGCCCGAGTCGGCGTCGGGCTGGTCGTGCCGGGGCCGGGACTGCTCAATGCGCTCGCCGGGCTGGCAACGGCCTACGCATGCAATTCGCGCGTGCTGCTGGTCGCCGCGCAGATCCCGTCGGCCCAGATCGGGCGCGGGCTGGGCATGCTGCACGAGATCCGCGGGCAGAGTGAAATGCTGCCATTTTTGACCAAGTGGCACCGGCTGGCGCGGCATTCCGGGGAAATTGCTGCCATCGTCAACGAGGCGTTCGGGCAGCTCGCGAGCGGCCGGCCGCAGCCGGTGGCGGTGGAGATCCCGCAGGACGTGCTGCAGCAGGCGGCCGAATCGAACCTCGCCGACCCGCTGGCGCCGGCCATTCCGACCCCCGACCCTAAAGCGGTAGACGCGGCGGTGCAGGTCCTGACAGGTGCGAAGCTGCCTGTCATCGTCGCCGGCGGCGGCGTGCTGGCGGCGCGCGCCTCGGCGGCGCTCGAGCGCCTTGCCACGAAGCTCCAGGCGCCGGTGGTCATGACCGAAAACGGCACCGGCGCGCTGCCTTCGCAGCATCCGATGGCGTTGACCTGGCTTGCGGGGCGCGCATTGCTGCCCCACGCCGACGCGGTGCTGGTCGTCGGCACGCGCCTGATCGAAGGCGGCGCGCCGGCCGGCCTTGCGCCCGGGACCAAGGCGATCTACGTCAATGCCGAATCGTTCGACATGGGACCGCCGCGGCCCGATGGCCTGCGTATCCTCGCCGACGCCCGCTTCGGGCTCGAAGCGTTGTCCGATTCGCTCGGCGCGTTTGCCGGCGACAGCCGCACGGCGCAGGTGCAAGCGTTGCGCGCATGGTGCGACGTGCAGCTCGCCGAGATCGCTCCGCAACGCGAATGGATCGACGCCCTGCGCGCGGGCATGCCCGACGACGCGTTCTTCGTGCCGGACCTCACGCAGATGGGGTATCCGTCGTCGCTTGCGTTTCCGGTCCGCGCAGCCGGGACCTACCTCACGGCCGGGTACCAGGGGACCCTTGGCTTCGCTTACCCGACGGCGCTCGGGGTTGCGGCCGCCAACCCGGATCGCGGGGTGGTTTCGATTTCGGGCGACGGCGGTTTCGGCTGGTCGCTGCAGGAACTGGCGACCGCGAAGAAGTATGGGCTGGCCGTCGTCTCGGTCGTCTTCAGCGACGGTCATTTCGGCAACGTCCGGACCTTGCAGCAGCGCCAGTTCGGGCGTACGTACGGCGCCGACCTGCACAACCCGGATTTCGTGCAACTGGCCGGGGCGTTTGGCGTCGACGCGGAACGGGTGGGTACGCCCGCCGCATTGTCCGGCGCGCTTTCGAGCGCGCTTGCAGCGCGCAAGCCTGCGCTCATCGAGGTACCGGTGGGCGAATTCCCGAGTCCGTGGCACCTTTTGCGCAGTTACGCGCCGCGCAAGACACCGCCGCCTCCGAACCCGTTGGGCGACCCGGCGAGGCGATAAGCATGGACGCGATCGACAAGAAGATCCTCGCGCTGCTGCAGGAAGACGCGACGCTCACGGTGAACGAGCTCGCGGGGCAGGTGGGACTGTCGCCGAATCCTTGCTGGCGGCGCGTGCAGCGACTCGAGGCCGACGGCGTGATCCGCAAGCGGGTGACGCTGCTGAACGCCGCTGCGCTGAACGCCGGCGTGACCGTGTTCGTCGCCATCAAGACCAGCCAGCACAGCGCGGCCTGGTTCAAGGCCTTCGCGAAGAACGTGAATGCAATTCCCGAGGTGATGGAGTTCTACCGGATGAGCGGCGAGGTGGATTATCTGCTGCGCGTGGTGGTGCCGGACATCGCGGCCTACGATGCCGTCTACAGGCAGCTGATCCGCACGCCGGGCCTGTCGGACGTGAGTTCCAGCTTTGCGATGGAGCAGATCAAGTACACGACCGCGTTGCCGCTGCAGTTCATCGGTTGAACGCGACATCACCGGCGGCGCACGCATCGCGTTGCCGGCAATCGAGGCGGGCGCGACGGGGCGACCCGGGCGCCCCTGCCCTGTCCTACGCCCGGGCCAAGACCAGCGGGATGTACATTTCGTCGGCCGAAAGTCCGCCGTGGTTGCCGATATGCAAGTGGCGGGGTTCGCCGGGCAGCCAGTCCTTGACGGTGTAGTTCCCGCGCATCAACAGCACGAAGTCGCCGGCTCGGTCGGCGATGTGCGGATGCAGGTCGCCGCGCCCGAACCAGCCTTCGTCAAGCGGCACATGGCCGGGGAGGACGTCCGCCTTTCCCTCGAGCCATTCGGACGCGCGTGCGGCGAATTCCGCCCGCTTTCCCGGTCGGACGTGGCAAAACGCCACTCGCCGCTCGCCGGTGAGCGGGCGCGCGAGCAGCGCGGCGAGGTCCGGGCAGTCCGAGGTGTCGAGGGCGTTCTGCGCGGGACAGTCGATGAACCCGTGATCGGCCGTGACGATCACCGTTGTGTCGGTGCCCGACAAGCGCTGCATGAGGTCTTCGAAGGCGGCTTCGATGGCGGCGAAAACCGCAGCGGTCTCGGCACTCTCGACCCCGTAGCGATGCGACGACGTGTCGAATTCCGGGTAGTAGGCGTAAACGAACTTGCGCCCGTCGCCGGACTTCACCGCAGCCTCGGTCTGGGCGACCAGGCCCGCGAGGTCGTCGTAGGCCGACCGTTTGGCGCTGCCGCAGAAGAACTGGTTGTAGCGGGAGTCGACGATCGGCCGGTAGGACACGATGAAAGAATCGTCGGCCAGCGAATCGAAAAGCGGCGCGCCGCGGTAGATCGTCTCGGGCCGGATGCCGCGGGCATCCAGAGACTCGCCCGGCCCGCGCGGGATGAACGGCAGCGCAGCCGCGATCGTGCCGGCCTCCGCAAACCAGGTGAACCATCCGGTCAGTCCATGCTCGGCCGGCGCCAAGCCGGTGAATGTCGTGGTGATCGCACTCGCCGTCGTCGAAGGAAACACCGACGTCATACGGCCGGCCAGGTGCGACGCGAGCGGGCCCCGCGCGCCGTGGCTCGTGAGGTAGTTGTATCCGAGCCCGTCGACCAGCAGCAGCACGACGTTGCGCGCCGCCCGGAGATCATCCGGGGGCAATCCACGCAGCACCGGATGAAGCGCCGGCCCGCCGCGTGAATCGGTGCAGCTTGCGATCAGGTTGAGGAGGCTGCCGCCGCCGTAGTCGGGGAGGATACGGGCAGGGCCGACGTCGAGGGTGCCGAGCAGGTCCGGGTTGATGTTGTTGTTCATGGGCGCATCCGAAAGCGCGCCCATGCTAGTGCATTTCCAGGGGGTGTGCGCCTCAGTGCAGAATCACCGGATTGGTGAGCAGGGCGTCGTAAGCCTCGAGGAATTCGTCGACGGACTCGACCGTGGGGCTGTCGGAGAACAGGTGGACCATCGACGCCCTCAGCTTGAGCGCGACGTCGCCCTCCAGAAAGCCGGCGCGCCCGGCGGCTTTGTCCACCAGTTCGATCCCTTCACGGCCAGGAAACTCGGCCATGTAGAAATGCTTGCTGTCGTAGAGGACATTCATTGCATTCATGGCCTGACTCCTTTGGGTGATGTTCCCGCCTCGTTTCAAATGCGGGTCCGGACGCCTGTTTTCAAGCAACGTTCATGCCGCAGTCTTTGCTGCAAGCTTGCATCTCCCTGCACTTGAGCGAACGTTTCTCCGGACCGCCGGTTGACGGGAAGGCGGGGGCGTCCGTGATAGAATTCACGGTCTCTCTCCTCCATTCGAGGCCCCATCATGCGGATGGAAGTTCACGTCCACGCAGACATCCCGATTCTCGAAGGCGTAGCGCGCAAGCAGCTCGAGATGGCGCTTTCCCCCTGGCTCGACTACCTCGATGCCGACAGCATCGACGACGTCAAGAGCCTCGAGCCCGAAGAGCCGGGCATCGAGTACGACGAACCCAACCGGATGCTCTACCTTTGCTGGACCGGCGAGATCGGCCGCAGCTTCCAGAAAGTGCTGGAGGCTGCGCTCGAAACGCTCGGGCCCTATGCGGAGGAAGCCGTCGAGGTCGACGTCACCGTCTACCAGGACAACGGCGAACAGGAAGGCCAATTGCTGTTCGTCGGTCCGACCGCCCTCTCGATCCACGAGGCGCAGCGCCGCTGCATGCTCGAAGACGTCAGCGCGATGCTGAGCCGGCAGTTCGACAAGGCGCGCGTCGACGAAGCGCTTGCCGTGGTCAACGACCTCTTCGATCGCGACTGGAAGGAAAAGGCAGGCCAGCCCAAGAAGGTCGAACGCGCGTTCGAGACCTACACGCGCACCCCCAACCGCAAGAACCTGCACTAGAATCGTCGCGTGGGGCGCCCCCGGCCGGGGGCGTTGCCCGGGGAAACCGGAAGAGGGGCGGTGTCCCCCTTTTCCTCTTGGGGGAATCCGATGGCAGGCCCGAAATATCCCGGCTTCGATACGCTTTCGCTGCACGCGGGCCAGTCGCCGGACCCGGCGACCGGCAGCCGGGCGGTCCCGATCTACCAGACCACTTCGTACGTCTTCCGCGATTCCGACCACGCCGCCTCCCTGTTCAACATGGAGCGCGCCGGACACGTCTATTCGCGCATCTCGAACCCGACGGTCGCCGTATTCGAGGAGCGCATGGCCGCCCTCGAAGGCGGGGTCGGCGCGATTGCGGTCGCCAGCGGGCAGGCGGCACTGCACCTCGCGGTGGCTACCATCCTCGACGCTGGCCACCACGTGGTTGCCTCGAACTCGCTCTACGGCGGGTCGCACAACCTCCTGGGCTACACGCTGAAGCGATTCGGGATCGAAACCACCTTCGTCGACCCGCGGGACCTGGGTGCATGGGCCGCGGCAGTGCGTCCGAATACCCGGCTGCTGTTCGGCGAGACGCTGGGCAATCCGGGGCTGGACGTGCTCGACATCCCATCGGTGTCGAGGATCGCGCACGACCACGGCGTCCCGCTGCTCGTGGACTCGACGTTCACGACGCCTTACCTGATGCAGCCGTTTACGCTCGGCGCCGACCTCCTTTACCACTCGGCCACCAAGTTCCTCGGCGGCCACGGGATCGCGATCGGCGGCGTGATCGTCGATTCCGGGCGCTTCGACTGGGACGCGTCCGGCAAATTTCCGCAGCTCACCGCCCCTTACTCCGGCTTTCATAACATGGACTTCGAGGAAGAATCCGGCACGCGCGCGTTCCTGCTTCGCGCCCGTCGCGAGGGTCTGCGGGACTTCGGCGCCTGCATGGCGCCGATGAACGCCTTCCAGATCCTGCAGGGCATCGAGACGCTGCACCTGCGGATGCCGCGCCATGTGGAAAACACGCGCAAGGTCGTCAAGTTCCTTGCCTCCAATCCGATGGTCGAATCGGTGGGCTACCCGGAACTGCCGACGCACCCGGACCACGCGCTTGCCCGGAAGCTGCTTCCCAAGGGCTGCGGTGCGGTCTTCTCCTTCAACATGAAAGGCGGGCGCCCGGCCGGCAAGCGCTTCATCGAGAGCCTGCGGATCTTCTCCCACCTTGCGAACGTCGGGGATGCGAAGTCGCTCGTGATTCATCCGGCCTCGACCACGCACTACAGGATGGATGACGAGGCGCTCAAGCGCGCCGGCATTACGGCCGGCACGGTGCGCCTTTCGATCGGCCTTGAGGACGGCGATGACCTCGTCGATGACCTTTCGCGCGCGCTCAAGGATGCGCAGCGAACGATGAAATAGGCGGCAGCGATGGAATTCAATGTCGATGGCAGGCACGTTTATGCCTACACTGCGACGCACGATATCGATGCGTCGAAGCCGACCCTGTTGTTCGTGCATGGTGCCGGCCTGGACCACAGTTGGTGGGGGCTGCAGAGCCGCTATTTCGGCTATCACGGCTGGAACGTGCTGGCCTGCGACCTGCCGGGCCACGGACGCTCCGAGGGCCCGCCGCTGCCGAGCGTGCGCGATTCGGCTGACTGGGCGATGCGGTTGCTGGACGCCGGCGGCGTCGCGAAGACGAGCGTGGTCGGCCACAGCATGGGTTCGCTGATTGCGCTCGAGTGCGCCGCGCGCCATGCCGCGCGGGTGGAGAAGATCGCGCTCTTAGGGACGGCATTCCCGATGAACGTGTCGGACGGCTTCCTCGAGGCGGCGCGCAACAACGACCAGAGCGCCTACGACATGGAAACGATCTGGGGTCATGCGCCCCAGGTGCCCTTCGCCGCCAACCCGAACCCGGGAATGTGGATGTACGGCGACACGCTGGCGCGGCTGGCGCGGCTGGCGCCGGGTGTTCTCTACACCGACCTCAAGGCATGCAAGGAGTATTCCACCGGCCTCGAAAGCGCTGCGAAAGTGCGCTGCCCGGCCTTGGTGATCATGGGGGGCCACGACATGATGACGCCCCCCCGGGCCGCCGCCGCCCTCGTCAAGGCCCTGTCGGCGGCGACTGCGGTGACCATCCCGCCCTCGGGCCATTCGCTGATGGCGGAGGCACCGGACGTAACCCTCGATGCCCTGATCCGGTTCTTCGCAACGCCCACGCAAGGTACGTAAGCAAGCCGACAGGCGGCGAACGTGAAGAATCTTGAGGGCGGGACCCCGGCGCACCGGACTGGGCGATAATCGCCGGGCGAAGTCCCCGAGGGACCGCGCACTTACTTAAGAATTCACTTCCATGGCTGCAACGCAACCGCAACTCGCCCCAGCGCCCGGATTGCCGGGCGGGATGCCGGCCCCCCAGCCGCCGAAGGTTCCCAAGGTCCGGCAGGACATCAAGCTCTACCCCGGCCCGCGCCATCGCGACGGGTCGCCGAGCTGGCGCATCCTCGACCCGGTGCGCAACCGGTTCTTCGAGATCGGCTGGCTGGAGTTCGAATTGCTGGCGCGCTGGGCCAATCACGCGACCGTCGACGAATTGATCGCCCAAGTCGAAGAAGAAACGCCGTTGCGGCCCACGGAGGAAGAAGTCGTGGGTTTCATCCAGTTTCTGGAGAACAGCCAACTGCTGGTCCCGGAGACCCGCGAAGAGCGCGGCCGCCTGCGCGGCCGCTGGATGCGCGGCGTGCGGCCCTGGTACGAGACGCTGTTCCACAATTACCTCTTCTTCCGCGTCCCGCTGGTGCGCCCGGACAAGTTCCTCGAGCGCACGCTGCCGGTCGCGGAATTGTTTTTCACCCGCAGTTTCCTCGCGATCCTGCTGGTGGTTTTCTTCGTCGACCTGTACCTCGTGAGCCGCGAGTGGACCGAATTGCGCAGGACTTTCGCCTATTTCTTCAACCTGCAGGGCGGGCTCTATTTCGCAATTGCCGCGACCTTTTCCAAGATCCTGCACGAGCTCGGGCATGCCTATGCCGCGAAGCGTTTCGGTGTGCGGGTGCCCGCGATGGGGGTCGCCTTCCTCGTGATGTGGCCGTTCCTTTACACCGATGTCGGCGAAACCTGGAAGCTGGCCGACCGGAAAAAGCAGCTCATCATCGCTTCGGCCGGCATGGCGACCGAGCTTGCGCTGGCGTGCTTCGCGACCCTGCTCTGGACCGTCACGCCCGAAGGACCGACCAAGCAGGTCCTGTTCATCCTGGCGACCACGACCTGGGTGATGACGCTGGCGGTAAACGCGAGCCCGTTCATGCGGTTCGACGGGTACTTCGTCGTTTCGGACGCGCTGGATTTCCCGAACCTGCATGAACGGAGCGGGGCTGCTGCGCGGTGGTGGCTGCGCCGGACCTTCTTCGGCCTCTACGAGCCGCTGCCGGAACCGACGTTCACCGCCGGGCAGCGGGCGGGCCTGGTGTTGTTCGCCGCAGTGACCTGGACCTACCGGCTGGTCGTGTTTTTCGGCATCGCGCTGATGGTTTATCACCTGTTCTTCAAGATCCTCGGCATCGTCATGATGATGATGGAACTCGTCTGGTTCATCTTCCGCCCGGTCTGGATGGAGGTCAGCTACCTGTGGGCCAGGCGCAAGCAGGTGCAGCTGCAGTGGTCGCCCGTTTCGATCGTCTTCGGGCTGGCCCTGCTGGTCGTCTGGCTGGTGCCGGTCAGCAACCAGATGACGGCGCCGGCGGTGCTTCGCGTCGCGCAGGAACAGCCGGTGTTCGCGCCGTTCCCTGCGATCATCAAGTCGGTGGAGGTCAGGCCGGGCCAGATCGTCGAGCCCGACCAGATTCTGGTGACCCTCGATGCGCCCGACCTCGCCATGCGTGCGCAGAAGGCGGCCATCTCGCTGGCCAGCGCGCAGGCCGAATCGCTGACCTCGGCCGCGAGTGGCAAGCTGCAGGAGCGCCGGCTGGTGCTGCTGGAGCAGATCGCCGAGGCACTGGCCGAGCAGAAATCGGTCGAGGAGGAAACCGAGCGGCTCACCGTGCGCGCGACGATCCGCGGCGCCGTGCGGGACATGTCGCCGCACATTGTTGCGGGGCGGACGATCGGCACGCGTGAGCTGATGATGCGGATCGCCGGGCAGGCGCCGGCGGCGATCGAGGCTTACGTCAGCGAATCGAGCATCGAAGCGGTCCAAGTCGGCCAGGAGGTCACGTTCGTGTCCTCGCGCGCCGACACGCCTTCGGTCAAGGGCGTGGTCAAATCGATCGACACCACCGGCACCAAGCAGATCAGCCGGCCGCTCCTGGTTTCGCCCCACGGCGGCGACATCGCGGCGGTCCTGGACAGGCGCGGAGGCGCCCAGGCACAGGACCCGGTGTACCGGGTGCTGATCGAACCCATCGGCGACGTCGGCTACCTGCGCTCGATCGAGCGCGGCACGGTCCGGATCGAAACCGATCTCGTCCTGGTCGCGCAGAACTTCGCCTCGCGCGCCCTGTCAATTCTGGTGCGGGAAAGCGGCTTCTAGCGCCTCTTCACACTGGTCCGCCACGGGCCGCCTGCGTAAGCGGGAACAAGCCCCGTTTAAGGCCTGTTTTTCCTGACGAAGTTTTGCGGATTTGGTGCCAATAATTGCCTCCGCGGCAAGGACTTGGCCTTGGATGCACGGATAAGAGCATCTAGAATACAAAAGTATCCCTGTACGCTGGGATAACTCCCTGAAGTTTTAAGGGTTTGTTGCGATTTTGTTGCAATTCGCGCGGGGTACCGCCAAATGAGCGATAACGAAAGTCCACCAGGGCCGCCGCCCGGCACCGGAAAGCCGGCGCCAAAGCCGAAGCGCAAACGCAAAAGCCTCGTGCGCAAGACGCGTTACCTTGCGCTCGAGCAGCGCATCGTTTTCGACGGTGCGCTGGCTGCCGATATCGTCGACAAGGCGACCCAGGCAGGCGCCGACGCTTCGAAGTCAGGCGCGGGTTCCGAAGCGGCTGACAGGACCGTTCCGGCGGTCGATTGGTCTCAGACCAGCGCCCCGGCAGCAACGGTCGATGGCAAGTCCGCGCCGGCGGGTGCGGCTGCGGACAAGGCGGCTGCCGACAAGGCGGCAGAGGCGGCGAACAAGGCGATCGACGATCGCGGGGCGCACGTCGCGCCGGAGTTCAATACCGGCCGCACGGAAGTCGTGTTCGTCGACACCACCGTCCGGGACTTCTCGACGCTCCTCAAGGGGATCAACCCGAACACGCGCGTCGTGATGCTCGACTCGAGCAAGGACGCGGTCGCGCAGATCGCCGACGTGATGTCGCAGTACCAGGCGGGCAAGGTCGATGCGATTCACCTGATCACCCACGGCAACGAGGGGCAGATCGATTTCGGCTCCGGGGTGCTGAATGCGACCACGATGCAGCAGACATACGCCGCCCAGCTCGCGAAGATCGGCGAGAGCCTGACAGCGGATGCGGACATCCTGGTGTACGGCTGCGATTTCGGGAAGGGCGCCGATGGGCAGGTGGCGGCGGAAACGCTCGCGAAGCTCACCGGTGCGGATGTCGCCGCGAGCACCAACGCAACCGGCGATGCAGCGCTCGGCGGCGACTGGAACCTGGAAATGCACACCGGCAAGATCGATACCGATGTCGTCGTCGATCGGCTCGCCCAGGAGCAATATCACGACCTGCTGGCGGTCCACACGCTGGATTTCGACTCCGCCATCAACTGGACCGGCGGCACGGGGACCGGGTCCTACACCGATTACAGCGTCGATGGCAGCAATGTGCGCATCTCGATTGCGGCCAACTCGGTCAACAGTACCCCGGCCCGTTCGGCCAGCTACACGGGCGGCGTGTCGCCTGCCCAGAACGCACTCCAGTTCACCCTCGGCAATGCCAGCACGGTGACAATCAAGATCGACTTTACCCAGCAGCCGGGCGGCACTGTAAGCAATGTTGGCTTCGCGCTGTATGACGTAGACAACAGCGAGGCGGCGGATTTCTTCGCGACGACTACGGGCGGACAGATCGCGCCGACCAACATCGCGACGAGTGCCTACAACTCCGTTACGGCCACGTCTTCGACGAGCGCCACGGTTTCGGGTACCGGGTCCGATTCGTCGACGACGACGGCATACGGAAATACGTACGTCTATTTCAATACCACCGGCATCCAGTCGGTTTCGTTCACGTACCACGGGGCGGCAAACACCACACTGGTGGTGTTGAACGACATCACATTCTTCGGCGCGAGCAGCAACCCGCCGGTCCTGGACCTCGATTCGAGTTCTGGGGCGACGGTAACGGCCGGCGACAATTTCGCCGCCAGCCAGAGCTATGCGAACACGACATCCGGGTCCACGCTTCCGTGGGCCACCCCCTGGACGGAAACGGACACCGGGACCGCAGTAGGCGGTGCAGCGGCCGACGGCCAGGTCCAGGTGGTGACCAGTCCGGTCACCGGGCAGAGCGGCGCCCTTCAGCTCAGCAACGTCGGCGGCACTGCAGGGCAGTTCACCGGAGCCACGCGCCAGATCGATCTGTCGGCCGTTTCGAATTCCGTGCTGGATTTCGACTATGTCACGGCCGGCACGCTGACGTCGGGGGATGCGGTCGTGCTCGAGGTGTCGACGAACGGCGGCACCAACTGGACGACCTTGAAGACATACACCGGCGCGTCGCCGCTCGCTTCTACGCCCGCGTACACGCACGACTCGGTGAGCATCGCAGGATACGAATCGTCGACGACAGTCATCCGTTTCCGCGTGTCGGGCACTGCCGCCTATACCACTGCGGGAGACTATTTCTACGTCGACAACGTCCAGATGACGGCGCTGCCGACGGGCTCGACGAACACGTACACGGAGGGCGACAACACCGGCGTGCGCATTGCGGCTGCAATGAACGCAACCGTCACGGATACCGACAGCACCAACATGGCGAGCGCGAAGGTCACCATCGCCAACGTCGTCACGGGCGACGTTCTTGACGTCGCGGGCGGAACCCTGGACGGCACCACCAAGCTGCTAGGTACGAACATCACCGGAACGTACAGCTCCGGCACGGGCATCCTCACCTTGAGCGGAACGGATACCAAGGCCAATTACGCGACGGTGATCAACGCAATCCGCTACAAGAACACCGGCGACGATCCGAGCGTGGGCGGTACGCGCGGGACGAGGAGCATCGGCGCGGTCGTCAGGGATTCGAGCAACAACGAAGGCAACACCGCAACCAGTCTGATCACCGTGGTCGGCCAGAACGACGCGCCGGTACTGGCCGATACGGTCGTGACACTGGCCGGCCAAGCGCAGAACGCCGGAGCGCCGAGCGGGCCGGTCGGGACTCTGGTGTCGTCGCTGGTGGGCGGCATTACCGATCCCGATAGCGATGCCGTGAAGGGCATAGCAGTGACCGCGACAAACACCACCAACGGCACGTGGTGGTACTCGACCGACAACGGAACAACGTGGTCCTCGCTCGGAACCCCTAGCGGGAGCGCTGCGCGCCTGCTGGCATCGGACGCGAACACGCGCGTTTATTTCCGGCCGAACACGTCATACACCGGCACCGTATCCAACGGGATTACGTTCCGTGCATGGGACCAGACCAGCGGCACGGCCGGCTCGACCGCCGATACGACGAGCAACGGTGGGACCACGGCATTTTCCACCGCAACCGACACCGCATCGATCACGGTCAGCAACACGAACATCGCGCCGGTCAACTCGATGCCGGCGACGCAGAATTCGGGTCCCGGCGCGCTGGTCTTCAGTACCGCCACCGGGAATGCGCTGAGCGTCGCGGATCCGAACGGCAATCTTTCCACCGTTCGCGTGACGGTGACAAACGGGGTCGCGTCGGTGACGCTCAGCGGCGCGGCCACGATCAGCGCCGGCGCGAACGGGTCGACGACGCTCACGATTTCCGGAACGCAGGCGGACATCAATGCGACGCTGAATGGCCTGATCTACATCCCGACCGCCGGCTTCTCGGGCGCAGCCACGCTGACGCTTTTGTCAACCGACAGCAATTCTGCGACCGACACGGATTCGGTGACGATCAATGTCCAGACCGGCGACAACCGGCCGACGATCAGCCTCGACGGCAGTGCCGCTACGGCGACTGCGGGCGACAGCTTCGCCACCAACGCCTACAACAACGCCTCGACCGGGACGATCCCCTGGGCGGGTGACTGGGTTGAAAGCGACGCCGGTGTTGTCGGCTCCGACGCGGGTGCCGGCGATGCGCAGGTAACCGGAAACCGGATTCGACTGACCGATCTCTCGGCCACCGGAGGTACCGCATCCAGCCAGGCTAGCGTCTACCGCGCGGTCGACCTTTCGAACTACGGCGACGCGTCCCTGTCGTTCGACTTTGCGAGCAGCGGAAACCTGGATGGCACGGACACCTACGTCGTCGAGGTCTCGACGAACGGCACCGGCGGCCCGTTCGTTACGCTGGCGAGCTACAGCAACGACATCACGGGCACGCGCACGGTGAGCCTCGCCGGATATGAAAGCGCCAACACCGTAATCCGATTCAGGTTGACTTCGAATTTCGACAACAACGAGTTCCTTTACATCGACAATGTAGCGATTACCGCGAAACCGACCGGATATGCGAGCACATTTACTGAGAGTGCAACCTATGTCGCGGGAAGCGGTGGCGTGGAGATTGCCGATGTCGATGCGCTCATCGAAGATTCAAACAGCGCCAACATATCGGGCGCCACAATCAAGATCGCCACGAACTACCAAAGTGGCGCCGACAAGCTCGAATTCACCAATCAGTCCGGCATAACGGGTGCGTTCGACGCCGCGACCGGAACGCTCACGCTGTCGGGGACCGCCAGCAAGGTGAGTTACCAGACTGCGATCGCATCGGTCCGTTTCAATAATTCGAGCGACACGCCCAGCACGGGCACGCGGACGATTACGACCGTCGTCCGTGACGAAACTGGGTTGTCGAGCAACACGGCGAGCACCACGATCACCGTGGTGGCGGTGAACGATGCGCCGACGGCGACGAACCTGAGCGCGGGCGAGACGTACACGGAAGACACGGCGCTGAACCTGACGGACATCGTGGTGGCGGATGTCGACAGCGCGAACGTGACGGTGACGCTGACGCTGTCGAACACGGCGGCGGGGAGCCTGAGCACGGGGACCTCGGGGTCGGTGACCTCGACGTACAACGCGGGCACGGGTGTGTGGACGGCGGCGGGTGCGAAGGCGGACGTGAACGCGCTGCTGGCTGGGGTGACGTTCACGCCGGCGGCGAACTTCAACGCGAACTTCACGATCGCCACGAGCG
>CAZREB010000025.1:0-7425 GCA_964599095.1 uncultured Bordetella sp. | reverse complement strand
CGCCAGTGACGGGCACCAAGTCGGTGACGGGTGTTGCGGTGAACGATGCGCCGACCGTGAGTGCACCGGCCGCATTCACCGTGATCGAGGACGTTGCGGGGAACCTGGTGTACACGGGCACGCCGTTCGCGGACGTCGACAGCGGAACCCTGACGGTGACGCTGTCGCTGCTGGATGGAACCATCACAGGCAACGCGGGTACGGGCATCACGATCGGCGGGACCGCGACCGCGCGGACGTTTGCCGGTACGGTCGCGGACCTTAACGCGTACTTCACGACCGCCGGAAAGATTACGTACACGACCGCGCTCGACAACAATACAGCGCGCACGCTGACCACGCAGGTGTCCGACGGGAGCCTGAGCGCGTCGACGTCGAGTACGGTGAACATCACCCCGGTGAACGATCCGTTGAAGCTGGACCTGAACGGACCGGCGGTATTGAGCGTCGCCGACGATTTCTCGTCCGGGACGTACACCGCGGGCAGCAGCAATCTCCCGAATACGTGGTCCACGGGGTGGACCGAGTTCGATGCCTCGTGGAGCCGCGCCTACAACCCGGGCGGCTCGACCAACAGCGACAACAGCCCCAACTCCGGCAACATCGTCATGCCGTCGGTGGTGGGTGCGCTCGGTGGCGCCTCGGAAGTCGTGTTTCTCGGACACACGGCGCAG
Organism: uncultured Bordetella sp.; assembly: GCA_964599095.1. Lineage (GTDB taxonomy): Bacteria > Pseudomonadota > Gammaproteobacteria > Burkholderiales > SG8-39 > SZAS-79. Next base: position 6,751 of record CAZREB010000025.1, on the reverse strand, counting down.
TTTGGCGATTCAATCGAGCGCAGCGTCAACCTCAAGGCATATACCTCGGCGTACCTGACCTTCGACTACAGGACGGCGGGGCTTACCGCAGCGGACACAATCCAGGTCCAGGTTTCCAAGAACGGCGGGGCGGACTTCACCACGGTCGGCATCCTCGCGAACGTTACGTCCAACACGACCTCGACGTTCGACATCTCAAGCTACATCGGCGAAAACACCGTCATCAAGTTCAAGGTGGCGTCCGGGTTCGACGGAAGCTCGGCGCAGAGGTTCTTCCTCGACAACGTCTCGATCACAGCGGATGGCGCGAACTATATAGGCGCTTACTCCGAATCGGCGGCCACGCCGGTCCAGATCCTCGATGCTGCATCCACAATAAGCCTTGCGGACTCGGGGCAGCCGGTCAAGAGCGCAACGATCGCCTTGACCAACCTCAAGGCCGGCGATTCCTTCAGCGTCGGTGCGCTTCCGTCGGGCATTACTGCGAGCATCGACAACATCAACGGCGTCGTGACGCTGACGAGCGCAACGGGTTCGAGCGCGACGGATTTCGTTGCGGCCCTCCGTGCGGTCAAGTTCAGCAACTCGTCCGCCACCCCCGACACCGCGCTGCGTGCCATCAACGTCACGATCACGGACCTGGGGAACGAGACGAGCGCGGTAGCGACCGCCTACATACGGATCACCCCGTACGACAATCCGGTCACGGCCGTACCGCACAGCATCACGGCCTCGACCCTGGGAACGACAACGGGGTCGCTGTTCGACAATAGCTCGATTGCGGCCGAGAGGACGGTAAGCGGGACCCTCGACTACGACCAGGACACCGCCGGATTGAGCACGGCGCTGCTGACGCAGGCCACGAAGGGCACGGCCGTAGTGAACGCGGACGGGACGTTCACCTACACGCCGAACGCCGGCGCGACCGGGACGGACAGCTTCACCTACACGCTCACCAGCCAGGCCCAGGTGATCGGCACCAATTACGAGTTCTGGAACAACTCGACGATCAATTCCCTTAAGACGGAATTCCCGACCACGCCGGCCTACAAGGCAAACTTCATCTCGGGCTTCAACGTCGACGGCGCCGCACTCGACACCGTGAACGGCACCAAGACGGGAGACGCCGACCTCGACAATTTCGTCATCCGGTTCACGAACACGCTGACGATCACGACGGGCGGCACGTACACCTTCTACAGCGGTTCCGACGACGGATCGATGGTGTACATCGACAAGAACGACGGAAACGGGTTCGTGGCGGTCGTCGACAACGACGGCCTCCATTCCTGGCAGGAGACCAGCGGCACGACCACCCTCGGTCCCGGCAACTACACCATTCGCGTGGATTTCTTCGAGCGCGGCGGCCAGGAAGACCTGACCGTGTCGTACAAGGGGGCCGATACGGGCGACCTGAAGACGAACCTGAGCGAAGTCGGCTCGGTGCTCGCGAACTCGACCACGACGGGCACGGTAAACGTCACGTTGGCCGATTCGGGCCCGCGCCTCGCGCTGGGAGGAACGGTCTATGCGGGTGACAATTTCTCAAGCGGCTACAGCAACAATACCGGGACATTCAATTTCAATGGCGGATGGACCGAGGTCGGTGAGTCCACCAGCCCCACTGGAGGGCAGATCCAGATTGTCGGCGGTGCACTGAGGGTCCAGGACACGGGGGGCGCCGGTGCACAGAGCATTTATCGGGCAATCGACCTGCTGGCACCGTCGGGGATTGCGCCTACGAGGGTAGGCACAACGCTGTCTTTCGACTATTCGATACCGGCCGCCACCAGCGGGGTACAGGTACAGATCTCGTCGAACGGCGGTGGCAGCTGGACTACGCTCGACACCATCAGCGCCGCCTCGGCGACTTCGGGGTCCAAGACTTACGACATTTCGAATTACGCTTCAAGCACCGCGCAGATCCGGTTCCTGCCGACCGCAAACGGTTCGACCAACGCTGTCTTGTTCGACAACATCCGGATCGACGCATCGCAGGTCAATTACACCGCGAGTACCTACACGGAAGGCGGTGCCGCGGTGGCGATCGCATCGGGCACCTCGGCGGTCGGCGACCCGGATGGATCCTCGATCGCAAGCGCGACAGTTACCATCGCCAATGCGCAGGCCGGCGATACGCTGACCTACGACGGGTACGTTTCCGGCATTACCGCGACGCTGAGCGGCAATACCCTGACGCTCACCGGCGTGAAAACCGGCGCCGAATATGCCACGGCGTTGCGGCATGTGTTCTTCAGCAGCACTTCGGATACGCCGGCAACGGTCGACCGCACCATCAACGTCGTGGTCAAGGATTCCACGAACTACTCCAGCAACACGGCAACGACGACCATAGGCGTGGTGGCAATCAACGACGCGCCGGTCGGCATCGCCAAGGCGATCTCGACGTCGCTCAATACCGGCTACGTCATGCAGACGTCGGATTTCGCGTTCACCGATGCGGAAGGCAATGCGCTGCAGTCGGTCACGATTGCCAGCGTTCCCTCGGCGGTCGGGATCCTGCAGTACGACACCACGGGGGGCGGAAACTGGGTTACGGTCACCGCCAACCAGGTGGTGAGCGCATCTGACATCGCGTCGGGGCGCCTGCGGTTCACTCCGTCCACGGACACATCCGGGCCGGCCGTGTTCACGTTCAAGGTGCAGGATACGGGCGGCACCGCGAACGGCGGGGCCGATACGGACGCCACCCCCCGCACGTTTACGGTCAATGTGCTGACCGGTCCCAACACGTCTCCCACGTGGTCGGGCGGCAATCTGACCCTTACCTCCAGCACCGAGGACAGTTCTTCTCCGGCAGTTGCCACGATTGCCAGTCTGGTGGGTAGTGCATATGTCGATCCGGACACCGGCGCGGCTCTGTCAGGTGCGGCCATCGTCGGCAACACGGCCAATCCGGCGACCGAAGGGAAGTGGCAATACTCCACCAACGGTACCACGTGGTACGACGTGGGCACCGTGGGAGACAATGCGACTACTCGGGCGCTTGCATTGTCGGCCTCGAGCCAAGTGCGGTTTCTGGCGGTTCCGAACTACAACGGGACGCCACCCGGGCTCACCATACGTTCGCTCGACGACACGTATGCCGGGAGCTTCACCTCGGGTGCCACGCGGGCAACGTTCAACGCCGGGACCAACGGAGGCAGCACGTCGGTTTCCGGCGCGACCCGCGACATCGTCACTACCGTTACGCCGGTCAACGACGCACCGGTGCTCGCAGCCGGGGCGCCGTCGCTCAACTCGATCAGCGCTTCGCAGACGAACAATGCCGGTCAGCTGATCTCCGATTTTGTCCAGGGAACGGCGGGCACTAATCGCAGCGTCGTCACCGACATCGACGCTTCCCCCCTTGGGGGCATTGCGATCATCGGCGCCGGCGGTTCTGGCGGCGTCTGGGAATATTCGATCGACGGCGGCACCACGTGGGCGGCGGTGGGCGCGGTGGACGTGAGTTCGGGCCTGCTGCTGCGCAGTACGGACAAGCTGAGATTCAATCCGGACGGCACGAATCCCGGTTCCGGCGCGATCACCTACCGCGCATGGGACCAGACGTCCGGTTCGGTCGGGAGCAAGGCGAGCACGGTGACCAGCGGCGGCACGTCCGCGTTTTCGGCGGCCACCGATGTGGCGACCATCGTTACGACCAGTCCTTATGGCCCGGTGCTTGCAAATACGAGCTCGCCGCTGGCCTATATCGAGAACGCCGCCGGCGGCGTGATCAATTCCGCAATCACCGTTACCGACGTATCCAGCGGCACCCTGACCAGCGCACAGGTGACGATCACGAATTTCGTGTCCGGACAGGACGTATTGTCGTTCACAAACCAGAACGGGATCACAGGCAGCTTCAACAGCGGCACGGGAGTGCTGACGCTTACCGGTTCGGCTTCCCTCGCGAACTACGAGACGGCGCTTCGCTCGATCACTTATTCAAACTCCAGCAATGCGCCGGACTCGACTGTCCGAAACGTCAACTACCAGGTCAACGATTCGGGCGGCCGAATCAGCAATGTGCTCTCGGCGACCATCAGCGTCACGCCGGTAAATGATGCGCCGACCGGTTCCGACAAGTCGATCGCGATCACGCAAAGTACCAACTACGTGCTGGCGGCGGCCGATTTCGGCTTCGCAGACACGCTCGACAACCCTGCGAACTCCTTCATTGCCGTGCAGATTACCGCGTTGCCGGCGTCGGGAACGTTGACGCTGACCGGGGTCGGCGCCGTAGCGGCGGGTGATTACGTCTCCGTTGCCGACATCAACGCAGGCAGGCTCGTGTATACCGCGCCGGCGGCAAACGTCACACGCACTATCCAGTTCAAGGTCCAGGACTCGGGTGGCACCGCCAACGGTGGCGTCGACCTGGACACGACTGCCAACACGATTACGCTCACGATCAGCGGGGCGAATACGGCGCCGTCGCTGACGGTGTTCACGCCCAGCCTCACCGCAATCAATGAAGATGCTGTAAACAATTCCGGTCAGACGGTGGGATCGTTCCTCGGAACCGTCACGGACACGGCCGGTGCGCAAAAAGGGATTGCGATCACGGCCGTTCCCGGGGTGACGAACGGCGCCTGGCAGTATTCGATCGACGGGGGTGCCACTTGGACCGCATTTCCTGCCGTGTCGTCATCCGCGTCGCTGCTGCTGAGGGATACCGACCTCGTTCGCTTCCAGCCGGACTCGATCAATGCGGGTAGCGGCAGCTTCACTTACCGTGCGTGGGATCAGACCTCCGGCGCCGCAGGTACGACCCTAAGCACGAGCACGAACGGCGGCACCTCGGCCTTTTCGTCCAACACCGCGACGGCGTCCATAGTTGCGACGGCTGTCAACGATGCGCCGACGGCCACCATTGCCCCGGCTTCGTATGGCGCCACCGAGCAAGTGAATCTCGTGCTGTCGGGCACCGGTGGCATGTCCATCGGAGATGTGGACGCAGGGTCGGGCACCGTCCTCACGACCTTGTCCGTCGGCGAAGGCCAGTTGATCGTTTCTGCCGGCGACAGCGGGGTCGTCGTGACCGGCTCCGGTACAAGCGCGGTATCGCTGACGGGTACGGTCACGCAAATCAACAATCTGCTTGGTGGCCTGTCGACCGGTTCTGTCATCTACAACGACAATCGCGATGCTCCGGCCGCGACGACCAACCTGACACTTACGGTCAACGACCAGGGCAATACGGGCGGCGGCGCGCTCACCGCGTCGGTGATCCGCGTGATCAATATCACTGCCGTCAACGACGCACCTACATTTTCTGCCACTGGCTCCGTTGGCGCGACGTATACCGAAAACGGCGTCGCGGTGCCCCTGATCTCCGGGACGATCTCGGCCGGCGATGTGGATACCACGAACTTTGGGGGCGCCACACCCGGGACGTTGACGGCCGCGTTTGCTAGTTACGGCGCGGGTGACATCCTGGAAATCAACGATCAGGGAACCGCTGCCGGCCAGATCGGGGTTAGCGGAACGAACATCACTTATGGCGGCACGGTGATCGGATCGTTCACCGGGGGCAGCGCGAGCGACCTGGTAATCACTTTCAACAGCAACGCGACGTCCACCGGGGTGCAGGCGCTTGCATCGCAGCTGCAGTACCGCAGTACTTCGGATGATCCGGCCAGCGCAGGCAGTTCGCGGGCGCTGACCATCGCATTGAACGACGGCGGAAACGTCGGGATTGGCGGAGCCAAGACGGCGGTCCTGAGCGGAACGGTGACGATCACGGGCGTGAACGACGCCCCGGTGAATACGGTGCCCGGTGCCCAGGCGACCAATGAGGACACGGAGCTGGTGTTCTCGAATGGCAATGGAAACCTGATCAGCGTGGCGGACGTGGATGCGTCGACGGTGGAAGTCACCATCAGTGTTGCTCATGGCGCGCTGACGCTGTCCGGGCTGTCAGGATTGACGTTCACGAACGGCGACGGTACGGCCGACGCCACGATGACCTTTAGCGGTACGAAAGCTAGCGTAAATGCAGCGCTCGACGGATTGAGCTACGTGCCGGCGGCCGACTACCACGGGCCGGACACCCTGACCGTCACGACCAGCGATCTGGGCGCAAGCGGAACCGGCGGAACGAAAACCGATACGGACACGGTCGCGATAGCTGTGACCTCCGTGAACGACGCGCCGACAGGCGCCGACAAGTCAATCACCATAGGCGAAGACACGGTGTACGCGTTTACGCCGGCAGATTTCGGATTCGGGGACGCAAAGGACAGCCCGGCGGATTCCCTGCTGGCAGTCAAGATCACCTCGCTGCCGGTCTCCGGGGTCCTGAAGCTCGCCGGCGTGGCGGTAACGGCCGGTCAGTCCATCGCGTCCGGCAGCATTGGAGACCTCGTGTACACGCCGGTAGCAGACGCAAACGGCAGCGGATATGCGAGCTTCACGTTCCAGGTCCAGGATAGTGGTGGCACGCTCGACGGTGGTGTAGATCTGGATCAGAGTCCGAACACGATCACGATTAACGTAACGCCGGTTGCGGACATCGTGAACGACACGCTGACGACGGCAGAAGACACACCGGTGACGATCGCGGCAACGAGCCTGCTGGCGAACGACAGCTTCGAGAACGCCGGGGCGACGGTGACGGCGGTGGGGGCGGCGGCGCACGGGACGGTATCGCTTGCCGGCGGCAACATCACGTACACGCCGACGGCGAATTACCACGGCGCCGACAGCTTCACGTACACGGTCACGAGCGGCGGGGTGACGGAGA
>CAZREB010000024.1:0-67827 GCA_964599095.1 uncultured Bordetella sp. | reverse complement strand
GCGCCCGGGGCGAGACGACCGACCGGATCGTCGGGCTGGAGCTCGGGGCGGACGACTTCCTGCCCAAGCCCTTCGAGCCGCGCGAGCTCTTGGCCCGCATGCGTGCCCTGATGCGCCGCCTGGACGGGAGCCAGCGGTCGGGACCGCTGCCTGGGGTCGCGCCGGCCGCCGCCGTCGCGCCGGCCCCGGTCTACGCCTTCGACGGCCTCGTCATGGACGTCCAGCGCCGCGCCCTGTCGGACGGCGGCGGCCGCGAGGTCGCGCTGACCACGGCCGAGTTCAACCTGCTGCTGGCGCTCGTGGAGCGCGCCGGCCGCGTCCTCACGCGCGAGCAGCTCATGGACCTGGCCCAGGGTCCGCATACCGCCGCCTTCGACCGCAGCATCGACGTGCTGGTCGGCCGCGTGCGCAGGAAGATCCAGGAGGCCGTCGGCCTTGACGGGCTGATCAAGACCATCCGCAACGCCGGCTATCTGCTCACCTCCCGGGTCGAGCGGCGCTGACCGCACGGCGTCCCGCGGCGACGAGGCGCCCTGCATGCGGCCGCCCTTGTCCCGCGCGGCGGCGTGACGCACATTCCTGCCCGAGAGCGGCGACCGGCGCGGTTCGGCCCCGGCGCCCACCTAGGCAAGGACCACATCCATGGCGAGCGCATCCCCGGGCCAGGTGCCCGTGACCGTGCTGACCGGCTATCTCGGCGCCGGCAAGACGACGCTGCTCAACCGCATCCTGACCGAGCAGCACGGCAAGAAGTACGCGGTCATCGTCAACGAGTTCGGCGAGATCGGCATCGACAACGACCTCGTGGTGGACACCGACGAGGAGGTGTTCGAGATGAACAACGGCTGCATCTGCTGCACGGTGCGCGGCGACCTGATCCGCATCCTCGGCACGCTGAAGGAAAAGCGCGACGCGGGCACGATCAAGTTCGATCGCGTGATCATCGAGACGACCGGCATGGCCGACCCCGGCCCGGTGGCGCAGACCTTCTTCACCGACGAGGAGATCGGCAACAACTTCCTGCTCGATTCGATCCTCACGCTGGTGGACGCGAAGCACGCGCCCGAGACGCTCGACGAATACCACGAGGCGCAGGAACAGGTGGGCTTCGCCGACCGGATCCTGATGTCGAAGACCGACCTCGTCTCGGAAGAGGATGTGAAGACCCTTTCGGACCGCATCCGCAAGATGAACCCGCGCGCGCCGATCAAGCAGGTGCATTTCGGCAATGCGCCGATCGCCGAGGTGCTCGACATCCGCGGCTTCAACCTGAATGCGATCCTCGAGCTCGAGCCGGATTTCCTGACCGATTCGAGCCACGAGCACCATGACGAGGTCGAGTCGTTCGTCTATCGCACCGACAAGCCGTTCGACGGCGCCAAGCTCGAGCAGTTCCTCGGCGGCATGATCCAGGTCTACGGCCCGGACCTGCTGCGCTACAAGGGGGTGCTGTGGATGAAGGGCAACGCCAACCGCGTCGTGTTCCAAGGCGTGCACATGATGATGGGCGGCGACGTCGGCAAGCCCTGGGGCAAGGGCGAGAAGAAGGAGTCGGTGATGGTCTTCATCGGCAAGAAGCTGCCGAAGGACCTGTTCATCGCCGGCCTGGACCAGTGCCTGGCCGGGTCGAAATAGGTCGGATTGAGGCCGGATTCCGATCGCGTGTATGATCGACCAATGAGTCAGCGGATTTTCTATCGGATCCTCCTCGCGTTTGCGATTGCCTTTTCGGGCAGCGCCGCGCAGCTGCATTCGCTGGCACATGCCCAGGCCGACCTGTCGGCCGCGGGTGAGGGGCATAAATCCCCGTCAACGCTCAAGCATTCGACCGACCAGTGCCTGGTCGTTCATGCCCTCGATGGCACGGCCGCCGAGAGAGGCGGTTTTACCGCCGGAGAAGGTGCCATCCAGCAGCCTTTGCTTCTCGAAGCCATGCGTGGCGGTGAATTGCCTGCCGCTGCGTACCGCCCTCGCGCCCCGCCCCTCTCCTAGCAGTTCCGCACGGCGGCCGCGCGCGCGGCCACCCCTCACCGCAGTTTCAGGCGTCTTCCGTCCGTCCATCCGTATCTTGGACCGGCGACGGGCGCGCGTGATGCCGGACTGAGGCACTTTCGGCAACTTCGAGAGGCGTTCGAATGGATTGGCTCAAGGAAGTCATCGACTACGGCGTGATCGGTCTCCTGCTGTTGCTCAGCGTGTGGGCAGTCGCGGTCGTTTTCGAACGCATGTCGTTCTACCGCAGCGTGAAGGTGGAGGACTACCCGAGCGCGCAGTCGCTCGAGGTTGCGCTGACCCGAAGGCTGGTCGTAGTCGGCACGATCGCGGCGAACGCGCCTTATATCGGCCTGCTGGGCACCGTCCTGGGAATCATGCTGACGTTCTACACCATGGGATCGACCGGAACCGTCGAGGTGAAGGAGATCATGATCGGCTTGAGCCTTTCGCTGAAATCCACCGCGATCGGATTGGTCGTGGCGATCCCTTGCGTCGCCTTGAACAACGCATTGCGCCGGCGCGTGAAAGAGCTGCTCAATGCCTACGGGGAAAAGAATGGACGCTGACATCGAAGAAATCAACGTCGTGCCGCTGGTCGACGTGATGCTCGTGCTCCTCGTGATCGTGCTGACGACGGCGAGCTTCATTTCGACCGGTCAGATCCCGGTGCACCTTGCGAAAGCGAAGCATGCGGACGGATCGCAGGAACCGGCGATCAAGCTGGTCCTGCTGGCCGACGGCGGGCTTACCCTGAACGACCGCGGAATCACCGGCGAAGGCCTGCCTTCTGCGCTGCAGGGATTGCCGCGAAACCGGCAGGTCGTGGTCTGGGCGGACAAGCAAATCGCACTGGAGCGATTCGTGGCAACCGTCGACGTCGTCAAGGGCCAGGGCTTCGATCGAATCAGCCTGAAGGTGGAGCACTAGGGTGCGGCATTCGTGAACCGGATCGAAATTCGCCACTGGTCCGGCTCGGTGCTGTTGCACGCGGTGCTGATTGCGGCACTGTTGTGGATGCAGTCGGGACTGCGCAAGCCGTTGCGCAAGGCCGCGGTGATCGAGTGGGAGGTTTCTTTCTTCGAGCCGGCGCCGCCTGTCGCCGCGCCGCCGACCCCCTTGCCGCCGGTGCACGAGAAGCCGATCGTTCCGCTGCCGCGTCCGGTGCCGCGGGCGGTTGCGCGCGTCGAATCCCCCGAAGTGCAGCAGCCACAGCCCGAAAAGCCTGCGCCGCAGGAGGTGCCCGCGGCACGAAGCGAGGCCCCCGTGCCGGTGGTGACCCCTCCGCCTCGGCCGCCGCAGCCTGCGCCGCAGCTTCCTTTCGCCGACGGCGGGTGGATCGGCCAGGCCCTGTCCGGGCTGATGAACGCCCGCAAGCGTTACCCGTTGCAGGCACGCCGCATGGGCGTGGAGGGTAAAGTCGTCATCGAAGCCGTGATCGACGAGGGGGGGCGCGTCGTCGAGGCCGGGATCAAAAGCAGCTCCGGCAGCCCCATCCTCGACCAGGACGCGCTTGTGCTCCTGCGCTCGGTGCCTCCCCTCAAGCCGGAGAAGATGAAACTGGCCGCGCGAACCGTGGTCGAGATTCCGGTCAGCTACGTGCTGGAGCAATGATGCGCCGCCGGCTCGCACTCCTGTTCCGTGCCTGCCTTGCGGGTTGCCTGGTGCTTACCCAACTCCTGGCCGTTTTGCACGAGTGCGGGCACGCGGCGCAGCAATCGGGGCACGTCGAAAAGGCGCCCGCCGGCTCCGGCGCCTGTGTCAAGTGCATCGCATTTGCGTCGGTCCACGGCGGGCCGACGGGCAGTCCGGCGACGCTGGACGTCCCGGCACGATGCTTACCACCGTTGGAAGCATCGAAATACGTTTTCTCTCCGCTGTTGCTGGTTTCCTTCCACGCGCAAGCGCCGCCCGTTCCTCACGCAGTCGATGCTTGAACGGTTCCCGGCGACGCCGGGATTTTGCGCGCATATTGCAGGAGGGAAGGACGTGTTCAAATACATCAGCATTACCGCTGCGGTCGCCGGCGCATTCGGCGCGACCATTTCAACCTTCGCCTCGGCCGACGATACGCCGGCGAAGGCGCCCGAAGTGCGCATCATGGGCTCGGGAATCAAGATCAATGCGCAGGGCAGCCTGCGCGACGACATTGTGAAAACCGAATCGGTGGACGCAAAGACGATCGAGCGTTCGAACGCACGCAACCTGACAGAGGCGCTCGACAGCCGGCCCGGCATCTCGGTGCAGGTCGAGTGCTCGGTCTGCAACGTGCGCAACATCACGCTGAACAACATGCCCGGCCGCTTCACGACGCTGCTGATCGACGGAATTCCGCTCTGGTCCTCGGTGTCGAGCGCCTATGGCCTTGACAGCGTCAACATCCTCGGCGTTGAGCGCATCGATATCTCACGCGGCGCGGGTGCGAGCCTGATTGCGCCGGAGGCGTTGTCGGGCACCGTCAACATCGTCACCAAGCGCCCCGACAAGGCGGAGTACGTACTGCGCGGGCAGGCAGGGAGCTTCGGTTCGTTTACCGGCGACGGCTATTTCGCCAAGCCGCTCGACGGGGGCGCGCTCAGCGCGTCATTCAGCTATCGCACGCACGACTCGGTCGACGGCGCCGGCTACGGCATCAGCCAGTACACCGGCTACACACGTTCGATGGGCGGCATCGGCTACTTCATCGACGACCTCGGCGGATTCAAGGTCCGCGGCCGCGTGGACGTGGTCAATGAGAAGCGCGGCGGCGGTCCGCTGGGCAACGACTATTCCGCGATCAAGAACGCCACGACCGGCAACCCGTTCAATTTCAGCGCCGGCCCCAACGGGTCACCGGACGCCAACGGCTGGGTATCGCCGGACGGCGTGAGCGGGCCGAACACGCTGGCCAATGGCCAGAACGGCGTGCTTTACAACGGCGGCCGGGCCGGCATTTCACAGATTATCTACACTCAGCGCGAACAGGCGACGATGATCGGGGAGCGAAACCTGGGGGATGGCAAGCTCAGGCTGGCGGCCGGATACGCCCACCACAATCAGGATTCGTTCTATGGTGCCGACGGCACCTATATCGGCAATCAAAACCAGTACTACCTCGAAGCGAGTTACCAGAAGCCGTGGGGCAAAAGCCTGGTGACATTCGGGACGAACTATCGCTACGAGAACCTGCGCAGCAACGGCGTCGCGTTCAACACGGATGCCTCGCTGGCGCAAGGCGGCGCCGGTCCCCTGACGAGCAACAACGGCGTCGACAACTACACCTACAAGGTTCCGGCCTTGTTCGCGCAGGTGTACAGGCCTTTCCTGGACCAGGACAGGCTGGAAGTGAACGCTTCCGTGCGTCGCGACCAGCACAACGTCTTCGGAGGCATCACCAGCCCGCGCCTCAACGCACTTTTCCACCATACGGACGCCTACGCCAGTCGTGTCTCCGTAGGGCGCGGTTTTCGCGCCCCGACCTCTTTTTTCGAGCAGGAGCACGGAATTCTCGGCGACGGGAGGATCGTGCGGCAGATTACGCGTCCGGAGATATCGGAAAACGCGAGCTACGCGCTCAGCTATTCCTCCGACCGTTTCAGCTGGGTGGGGTCGGCCAACTACACGAGGATCAAGAACTTTGCCACTTTGAGCGCAGGGCAGTGCGACCCGTCGGATGCCGCTTGCCTTGCGGCCGTGGCAGCGGGCGGGGGAGTTGCCGCAAGCCCGGGATTCACGACCGCGACGTTGTTCGGCTCTTCGCCCAATCCGGTCACTTTCCGCACGGTGGACTGGGTAGGGACCTATCAGATCACTCCGCGAACCGCGCTCACGTTCGGGGCGGAAAAGAACTCCTACGACTTTACCCCGGGAACGCTGGCATTCTCGCGCCCGACAGAGCGCTTGTACTTCCAGGCAAACTCCGAGGTTGCCCGCTGGGATCTGACCGCGCGACTCACATGGACCGGCCCGCAGGATCTGCGCAAGTTCTACGACTACGCGGGCACCCCGCGTTTCAATCTTGACGGGACTCCCAAACCCGACAAGAGCCCGTCGTTCAATGTCGTGGACGTTCGTGCGCAATATCTTGTGGACAAGCGCTATGCGGTTTTCTTCGGCTCCAACAATTTGTTCGACTATCGGCAGTCCAAGCACGACAGCTTTCTCTGGGTCGATTCGGCCGGCAATATCGACGTGACCCAGATCTGGGGGCCGGTGATCGGACGTACGTTGTACGCCGGTCTGCGCATGGACCTCTGATGCGGCGAACGCTCCAACTCCTCCTCGCGGCGGGACTCGCCGCGCTGGGTCACGTGGCGTGCGCTTCAGCGCAGCTGGATTTGGAACTGCCCACGCTGGACGGCGCGCGCTTTTTCAGCCTGTCGCAGGTGCGGGGTCGCCCGGTGGTCCTCAATTTCTGGGATGACGAGTGTCCACCGTGCGTTCGCGAGATGCCGCTTTTCGACCGCGTCTCGCAGGCGCGCAACGACGTGTTGTTCGTGGGGATCGCGCTTGCCGAGCGCAGGCGCTCACTCGATTTCCTCGAAGCGCACGCCGTAACATACCTGCAGTTGGCGGCCCCGCCCGAACCGAGGGGCGTGCTGCGGCGATTTTCCAATCGCATCGGCGCGCTGCCGCACACCGTCGTGCTGCGCCCGGACCATACGTTGTGCGCAATTCGTACAGGAGAGGTGGATGCAGCATGGCTTGACTCGGCGCTCAGCCGGTGCACTTCGTAATAGATTGTACTGATGGTGATACACAAATCGCCATGAGAGCGGCTACCGGAGCCGGTTTAAGAAAGTAAAAGTAAGGAAATGCAGGTTCCGGCACGGACCGCGGCGACCGGCTGCGCCCTATGGCGTCGTCCAAAGCAGGCATCTGCCCCCATTGACTGTCCGGCCTCAAAAGGAGGTTCACGGCGGCAGGGGCTGCTATTCTTCCCGGCACGGTGATCGCCGAAAACATCGCGGCCATCACCTGCCGCACTCTCTTCCAATGCCCGGTCAATCCGCGTTACAGGTTGAAGAAGGAACGATCATGTCCAAGCACAGGCTCATTGCATATGGCATTGCGGCCGTTGCCCTCGGCACGCTTGCGCCAGCAGCGTCCGCAGCCACCGATGATGATTTGAAGGAGCTGCGCGAACAGGTCCGCCAGCTCAAGGAGAGCTACGAAAAGCGCATCGAGGCGCTCGAGCGCCGATTGCAGCAGGCCGAGCAGTCGGCGGGCAGCGCGAAAGCGGCGGCAACGAATGCCGAGGCCGTGGCCGGCCAGGCCGCGCTCCAGGCGAGCAGCCGGCCGACCGGCGAGAGTGCATTCAACCCGGGCATCTCGCTGATCGTCAACGGGACCTACGGCAACCTCAAACGCGATCCGGCCGCGTACCGCATCAACGGGTTCGTGCCGACGCAAGGCGAAGTCGCGCCGCCCAATCGCGGCCTGAGCCTGGGCGAATCGGAACTCGTCATGAGCGCCAACGTCGATTCGTACTTCCGCGGCACGGTCATCGCCGCGATCGCGCCGGACGATTCGATCGCGATCGAGGAGGGCTATGTGCAGACGCTCGGCCTGTCCAACGGCTTCACCGTCAAGGCCGGGCGTTTCCGCTCGAGCGTCGGATACCTGAACGAGGTGCATCCCCACGCCTTTGACTTCACGGACGCCTCGCTCGCCAACAAGGTCTTCCTCGGCAATCACCTCGCCGAAGACGGTGTTCAGGTGAAGTGGGTCGCACCGACCGACCTGTACCTCGCCCTCGGCTTCGAAGCCGGTCGGGGGCGTACGTTTCCCGGCGGGCCCACCGGCGGGCGCAGCAAGAACGGCGTCGGGTCGGGCGTGCTTTTCGCGCACCTCGGCGGCGACATCGGGGCGAGCACCGCATGGCGCGTCGGCCTGTCGCACCTGCGGACGACGGCGCAGGACCGCGCCTACGACGACCTCGATTCGACCGGCACCGGCGTGAGCAACGCGTTCGCCGGCCGCAGCCGCCTGTGGGTCGTCGACGGCGTGCTCAAGTGGGCGCCCAACGGCAACCCAACCCAGACGAATTTCAAGCTGCAGGGAGAATATTTCCGCCGGACCGAGGACGGTACGCTCGCCTACGACACCACGGCCGCATCGCTCGGCTCGCAAACCGGACCCTATTCCTCGCGCCAGTCCGGGTACTACGCTCAGGCGGTCTACCAGTTCATGCCCCGCTGGCGCGCCGGCTATCGCTACGATCGCCTCAGCGCCGGCACGACGAGCATCGGGCTGGTGAATTCGGGCGTGCTCACGGCGGCCGACTTCCCGATCCTCAACGCCTACAACCCGACGCGCAACACCGTCATGGTCGACTGGAGCCCGAGCGAGTTCAGTCGATTGCGATTGCAGTTCGCCCGCGACCGCTCGCAGCCGGGGATCGCGGACAACCAGGTCTTCCTCCAATACATCATGAGCCTCGGGGCCCATGGTGCGCACAAGTTCTGAGGTCCGCCATGAGAAAACTCGTCCTGTGGTTGTTCGGCGTGTCCGGTGCGGCGCTGCTCCCGCTACCCGCGATGGCGGCGGTCAACGTGTTCGCCTGCGAACCCGAATGGGCGGCGCTCGCTTCCGAACTGGCGGGCGACAAGGCCAATGTGTATGCGGCGACGACTGCTATGCAGGATCCGCATCGCATCGAAGCGCGCCCCAGCCTGATCGCCCGCGCACGCTCGGCCGACATTGTCGTGTGCACCGGGGCGGACCTCGAAATCGGCTGGCTGCCTCTGCTGTTCACGCAGGCAGGCAACGCGAAGATCCAGCCCGGGCAGCCAGGCCATTTCGAGGCTTCGCAGTTCGTCACGAAAATCGAGATCCCGACGACCGTGGACCGCTCGATGGGCGACATCCATCCCGGCGGCAATCCGCACGTCCACCTCGATCCGCGCAACATCGCCAAAGTGGCGGTCGCGCTCGCTGCGCGCCTCGCGGAGATCGACGCCGCGAATGCGCAGGTCTACCGGCAGCGCCTGGCGGCGTTCATGCCGCGCTGGCAGGTCGCCATCGAGCGCTGGGAACGCGAAGGCGCCCGCCTGAAGGGCGTCCCGGTCGTCGTCTATCATAAGGACCTGTCGTACTTCATCGCGTGGATGGGGATGCGCGAAGCCGGCAGCCTCGAACCCAAGCCCGGCCTGCCCGCGACGCCGGCGCACCTGGCGGAGTTGGTCGATCGCATGAAGCGTGAACCGGCGAAGGTCATCGTGTATTCGGCCTATGCGAGCCCCAAGGCCGCCGAGTTCCTTGCGGCGCGGTCCGGCATTCCGATGACGATGTTGCCGTTCACGGTAGGCGGCAGCGAAAAGGCGAAGGACCTGTTCGGGTTGTTCGACGACACGCTGGCGCGCCTCCTGGCGGTTATCAAATGAATTTCGATGCCGCGAGCCTGGCGCTGCTCGGGCCGGCGATGATCGTGGGGCTGCTTGTCACGGTCGCGCTCGTGCCGCTGGGCATCCAGGTCATCGGGCGCGGCATCGTGTTCATCGACCTCGCGATCGCGCAGATCGCGGGCCTGGGCGTGATCGTCGCCGATATGCTCGGTTGGGAGCCGCAGGGCTGGGCCATGCAGGCCGCAGCCCTGTCGGCGGCGCTGTGCGCGGCCTTGCTGCTGACCTGGACCGAGCGCCGCTGGCCGCAGGTGCAGGAGGCGATCATCGGCGCGGTCTTCGTGCTCGCATCGAGCGTCGCGATCCTGCTGCTGGCCCGCAATCCGCATGGCGGCGAGCACCTGAAGGACCTGCTGGTGGGGCAGATCCTGTGGGTAAACCCGGCGCGGCTGCCGGTCGATGCGCTCGTCTATGGCGCCCTTGCCGCGCTCTGGTTCGCGCTTGGCGAAAAGATCGGCCGCATCGGGTTCTACGTGCTTTTCGCGTGCACGGTCACCGCCTCGGTGCAGGAAGTTGGGCTGTACCTCGTGTTCGCCACCCTGGTTCTCCCGGCGCTGGCGACCGTTCATGTGACGCGCCGGCGCCTGCCGAAGGCCTACGCTGTCAGCGTACTGGGCTACGGCGCCGGCCTGGCCGTCTCGGCGGCGGTCGACCTGCCTTCGGGACCGATGATCGTCTGCGCGATGGTCGCAACAGGAATCCTGTTTGCCGGGTTGGCAAGACGCTGACTGGCCGCCACCGGTCGGGCAGGGGGTTGCAATGCGCGCCGGGCGCCCCAAACTTGCCCCGATCAGGGTGTTTCGACCGCCACCCCTCATCCACTTCCCGGTGTTTCCCATGGAACAGTTTCACGGCACGACCATCCTTTCGGTGCGGCGAGGCAAGACGGTGGCGCTCGGCGGCGACGGCCAGGTCACGCTCGGGCACATCGTCATCAAGGGCGGCGCCCGCAAGGTGCGCCGGCTCTACCACGATCGGATCATCGCGGGGTTCGCCGGCGGAACGGCGGACGCGTTTACGCTGTTCGAGCGCTTCGAGGCCAAGCTCGAAAAGCACCAGGGCAACCTGATGCGCTCGGCGGTGGAACTCGCCAAGGACTGGCGCACCGACCGCATGCTGCGCAGGCTCGAAGCGATGCTGGCGGTAGCCGATCGCGACAACTCGCTGGTGATCACCGGGCAGGGCGACGTGCTGGAGCCCGAATTCGGGATCGTGGCGATCGGCTCCGGCGGGGCCTATGCGCAGGCAGCCGCACGAGGGCTGCTCGAGAACACCGGGCTTGGTGCGCGCGACATCGTGGAGAAGTCGCTCTCGATTGCCGCCGACCTGTGCATCTACACGAACCACCAGCGCGTGATCGAGGTCCTGGAATAGATTGGAACAAAGATGAGCAGCATGACACCGCAGGAAATCGTCCACGAGCTGGATAAGCATATCGTCGGGCAGGACCGCGCGAAGCGCGCGGTTGCAATCGCGTTGCGCAACCGGTGGCGCCGCCAGCAGGTCGCCGAGCCGCTGCGCCAGGAGATCACGCCGAAGAACATCCTGATGATCGGCCCGACCGGCGTGGGCAAGACCGAGATCGCTAGGCGTCTTGCGCGGCTGGCCGACGCGCCTTTCATCAAGGTCGAGGCGACCAAGTTCACCGAGGTCGGCTACGTCGGGCGCGACGTGGACACGATCGTGCGCGACCTCGTCGAGATCGCGATCAAGGGGGCGCGCGAGCAGGCGATGCGGCGGGTCCGCAGCCTCGCGCAGGACGCCGCGGAGGAGAGGATCCTCGACGTGCTGCTGCCGCCGGCGCGGGAAGTCGGGTTCGCCGCGAGCAACGACGCTGCGGGCAGCGACAACCCGACGCGCCAGAAATTCAGGAAGAAATTGCGCGAGGGCGAGCTCGACGCAAAGGAAATCGAGATCGAGGTTGCCGCCACGCAGCCGCAGATGGAGATCATGGCGCCGCCGGGCATGGAAGAACTTACGTCGCAGATCCAGGGCATGTTCCAGAACCTGGGCGCCGGCCGGCGCAAGACGCGCAAGATGAAGATCCGCGAGGCGCTGAACCTGGTCACCGACGAGGAGGCCGCGCGCCTGGTGTCGGACGAGGACCTGAAGACGAAGGCGCTCGCGAACGTCGAGCAGAACGGCATCGTGTTCCTCGACGAGATCGACAAGATCGCAAGCCGCTCGGAGGTCTCCGGCGCGGACGTCTCGCGCCAGGGCGTGCAGAGGGACCTGCTGCCGCTGGTCGAAGGCACCACGGTGTCGACCAAGTACGGCATGGTGAAGACCGACCATGTCCTGTTCATCGCAAGCGGCGCTTTCCACTTTGCCAAGCCGTCGGACCTGATCCCGGAGTTGCAGGGGCGCTTCCCGATCCGGGTGGAACTCGATTCGCTCTCGGTCGGGGATTTCGAGAAGATCCTGACCGGCACCGACGCGTGCCTGACGCGCCAGTACGAGGCGCTGCTCGGCACGGAGTCGGTAAAGGTCGAGTTCAAGCCGGAGGCGATCCGCAGGCTGGCCGAGATAGCCTTTGCCGTGAACGAGCAGACCGAGAACATCGGTGCGCGGCGCCTGTACACCGTGCTGGAAAAGCTGCTGGAAGACATCTCGTTCGAGGCCGGCAGGCACGGCCCGGAAGAGGTCGTGATCGATGCCGCCTATGTGGACGCCCGGCTGGCCGAGCTGTCGAAGAACGAGGACCTCGCCCGCTACGTCCTCTGACCGGCCGCCTGCCCGGGGGTTGAAACCGCGGAATCCGGACCCCATGTGCGGGGAACGGGGCAACCCGCCCCGCTCACTGTGAGGAAAGGAGATCGATCATGGTAAACGTTACTCGCTTCGACCCGCGTGCCGACTACTTCGGCGACCTGGTCGATGACCTGTTCAAGGGGTTCCTGGTGCGTCCGATGTACAACGAGGCGCGCGAGCAGGTGGCCCGCATCCGGGTGGAAGTCACCGAGAATGACGGCGGCTACCTCGTGCATGCCGAAATGCCGGGCGTCAAGAAGGAAGACATCCAGCTGACGATCGACGGCGCGCAGGTCACGCTGTCGGCCGAGATCAAGCGCGAGAAGGACGCCAAGGAAGGCGAGCGCGTACTGCACAGCGAGCGCGTCTACGGCAAGGTCAGCCGCAGCTTCACCCTGCCGCAGGAGATCGACGACGCGACCGCGCAGGCGAAGTTCACCGACGGCGTGCTCGAGCTGACGCTGCCGAAGAAGGCGGCCGCGCAGCGCAAGCAGATCTCGATCCAGTAGTCGCGGCCCGGCCGTTGCTCGTACGAGTTGCGGCCTGACCCGGGTTCGGACCGGACATCGGGGCCGGCGCGAAGGCGCCGGCCCCTTTTCCTTTGCTTTCCCTTAGAATCGCGGCGCCATGGCTGAAAACGACGTGAACACCAAGGACAATTCGGCACCGAATACCCGGACGCCCGAAAGCGCGCGCATCCTCGCCGAGGCGCTGCCCTACATCCGCCGGTTCCACGGCAAGACGATCGTCGTCAAGTTCGGCGGCAACGCGATGGTGGACGCCGCGCTGCAGGCCGACTTCGCGCGCGACGTCGTGCTGTTGAAGCTCGTCGGCATGAACCCGGTGGTGGTCCACGGCGGCGGCCCGCAGATCGAGAAGATGCTGAAGGAACTCGGCATCAAGAGCGAGTTCGTGCAGGGCATGCGCGTGACCGATGCGGCGACCATGGACGTGGTCGAGATGGTGCTCGGCGGCGCGGTCAACAAGGACATCGTCACGCTGATCAACAAGGCCGGCGGCAAGGCGGTCGGGCTCACCGGGCAGGACGGCGCGTTCATCCGCGCGCAGAAGCTGATGATGCCCTCGAAGGACAAGCCGGACGAGCTGCTCGACATCGGGCAGGTGGGCAAGATCGAGTCGATCGATCCGTCGGTGATCACCGCGCTCGAGGCCGGGGGCTTCATCCCGGTGGTCGCGCCGATCGGCATCGGGCACGACGGCGAGAGCTACAACATCAACGCGGACCTGGTGGCCGGCAAGCTCGCCGAGGTCCTGCACGCGGAAAAGCTCGTGCTGCTGACCAACACGCCGGGCGTGCTGGACGAAAAAGGCAAGCTCCTCACCGGGGTCACGCCGCGGCAGATCGACGACATGGTCGCCAGCGGCGCGCTTTCCGGCGGGATGCTGCCGAAGATCTCGTCGGCGCTCGAGGCCGCGAGGAGCGGGGTCAAGACGGTGCACATCATCGACGGGCGCGTTCCGCATGCGCTGCTGCTCGAGGTGCTGACCGACCAGGGCGTGGGCACGCTGATCCGCTCGAAGTGAAGACTATCGTGTAATGCGCATTGCCCGCGTGCCCGCGTCGCGGCGGGTGTGGATCTTCGACCTCGACAACACGCTGCACGACGCGCGTCCGCACATCTTCCCGTCGATGCATGTGCAGATCAACGACTACATCAAGCAGAAATTCGGCGTCGACGACGAGGGCGCGAACGCGATCCGCGCCGGGTTCTGGGCGAAATACGGCACCACGCTCTCGGGCCTGATGCGCCACCACGGCACCGACCCGCGCGAGTTCCTCAATGCCACGCACCAGTTCCCGGAGCTGGGCGACATGCTGGTGCACGAGAATGCGCTTCGCCATGCGCTCGAGCGCCTCGGCGGCACCAAGCTGGTCTTCTCGAACGCACCGCGCCATTACGTCGAGCAGGTGCTGCGCGCCATGGGCATCCGGCGCCATTTCGACGCGGTGTACTCGATCGAGAGCACGCGCTACCGGCCGAAGCCTTCTTCCGCGGGGTTTCATGTGCTGATGCGCGCGCACAAGCTGGACCCGCACCGCTGCGTGTTCGTCGACGACATGCTCGAGAACCTGCGTGCCGCCAAGCAGCTGGGCATCGCCACCGTCTGGGTTTCGGGCGGCGTTTCCAAGCCGCGCTACGTGGACCTCAGGATCGCGTCGGTGCTCGAGCTGCCGCGCCACGTGTTTCGCAACGCGCGCTGGCAAATGCCCCTCGCTTCGAACTAGCGATACAATCCCGCGTCCACCCCCCACTTCCCCCGGAAATGCCGCGCGAGAAAAGCGAACGCAAGAAAGGCGAACGGCGCCTGGAGATCCTCAAGGCGCTCGCCGGGATCCTCGAGTCGCCGCGCTGGGAGAAGATCACCACCGCGCTCTTGGCCGAGAAGCTCGACGTTTCCGAGGCGGCGCTCTACCGCCACTTCGCTTCGAAGGCGCAGATGTACGAGGGGTTGATCGAGTTCATCGAGAGCTCGATCTTCTCGCTCGCCAACCGGATCGCGGAGGAGGAAACCGACGTGCGCCGCCAGGCGCCGAGGCTGGTCGAAACGCTGCTCGCGTTCGGCGAGACCAACCCGGGCATGGTGCGAGTGCTGACCGGCGAGGCGCTGGTCGGCGAGCACGAGCGCCTGCAGGTGAGGATGAACCAGTTCTTCGACCGCTTCGAGGCCACGCTGAAGCAGTCGCTCAAGCTAGCCGTTGCGCAGGACGAGGGCGCGGGCGGCGCAGGCGCCGACCCGGCTGCGCATGCGGCGGCGCTTACCCGCTACGCAATCGGCTGCCTGCACGCGTACGCGCACAGCGGTTTCGCGAAGAAGCCTTCCGAGTCGCTCGCCAGCCACTGGCGGTATATCGGCTAGTCGCCGGCCGGGTTGCCGGAGACGGCATGTCTACCGCCCGCAGGCAGGGCAGTCCGGGTCCTTCGGCACCCGCACCGTGCGCCATTCGCCTTCGAGCGCATCGAACATCTGCAGGCGCCCGGCGAGCGATGCGCCGATCGCGCAGGCGAGCTTGATCGCCTCGGCGGCCTGGAGCGTGCCGATCACGCCGGTGAGCGGCGAAAACACGCCCATGACCGCGCAGGCTACGTCTTCTGCGTTTACATCCTCGGGAAACAGGCACGAGTAGCACGGCGAATCCTCGCGGCGCAGGTCGAACACCGCGAGCTGGCCGTCGAAGCGGATCGCGGCGCCGGACACCAGCGGCCTGCGATGCTTCACGCACGCGCGATTGAGCGCGTGGCGTGTGGCGAAGTTGTCGGTGCAATCGAGAACGACGTCGGCGGAGGCGACGGCGCGGTCGATGGAATCGCTTTCGAGGCGTTCGCCAAGTGTGATGACTTCGACTTCGGGATTCACTTCGCGCAGGGCTTCCCGAGCCGACGCGACCTTGGACGCGCCGACCGACTTGTCGCGATAGAGGATCTGCCGCTGCAGGTTGGTGGCGTCGACGTTGTCGCCGTCGGCGATCGTGATCCGGCCAACACCGCAGGCGGCGAGATACAACGCTGCCGGACAGCCGAGGCCGCCGGCGCCGACGATCAGGACATGGGTGGAGAAAAGGCGTTGCTGCGCCTCGACGCCGAATTCATCGAGCAGGATGTGCCGGCTGTAGCGCAGGAGCTGCGCGTCATGCAAAGCCGTCTGCCGCTCTCAGCCGCCCGGGCCTTTGGTTGCGTCGGCGACGGCCTTGGGCGGAGAGCCCTTGACCGGTTCGCCCTTGAGGTGGGCGACCGCCTGCATCAGCTGGAAATCGTCCTTCGAGCCGAGTTCGATCGGCTTCTTGGCCGCTTCGTCCTGCGACCGCTGGTTCTTGGCCGCGGCTGCGGCGCGCTCGGCTGCGGCCGCGGCCTCCTTCTCGGCGGCTTCCTTGTCCTTGGGGTTCAGCAGGTGGCGCGACAGGTCGGCTTCGCGCAGCCGCATTTGCGACGCCGTGCCGGGCTCTTCGACGATGATGTCCGGCGTGATGCCCTTGGCCTGGATCGAGCGGCCGCTCGGCGTGTAGTAGCGCGCGGTGGTGAGCTTGATCGCAGTGTTGTTGCCCAACGGCATGATGGTCTGCACCGAGCCCTTGCCGAAGCTCTGCGTGCCCATCACGGTCGCGCGCTTGTAGTCCTGCAGCGCGCCGGCCACGATCTCGGAGGCCGAGGCCGAGCCGCCGTTGACGAGCACCACCATCGGCACGCTCTTGACTGCCGGCGGGAGGTTCTTCAGGAAGTCGTCGCGTCCGCCCCCGCGCAGGTAGTCGTCGGGCGCGGCGAAGTACTTGCGCTTTGCGTCCTCGGTGCGGCCGTCGGTCGACACCACCAGGCTCTTCTGCGGCAGGAACGTGGCCGAGATCGCGACCGCGCCGTACAGGAGTCCGCCGGGATCGTTGCGCAGGTCGAGCACCAGGCCCTTGAGCGGGCCGCCCTGCTTGTACATGTTGTCGAGGGCCTTCACGAGGCTCTCGGCCGTCTGCTCCTGGAACTGCGACACGCGGACATAGCCGAGGCCGGGCTCGAGGATCTTGGACTTGACGCTTTGCACGCGAATCACCGCGCGCGTAAGCGTGATCACGATCAGGTTCGGCTCGCCCTTGCGGGAGATCGTCAGCGTGATGTTGGTGTTCGGCCGGCCGCGCATCTTCTTGACTGCGTCGTTCAGCGACATGCCTTTCACCGGCGTCTCGTCGAGCTTGATGATCAGGTCATTGGGCTTCACGCCGGCGCGGTAGGCGGGCGTGTCCTCGATCGGCGAGACGACCTTCACGAACCCGTCTTCCATGCCGACTTCGATGCCAAGGCCGCCGAACTGGCCCTGCGTGCCGACCTGGAGCTCCTTGAAGGCATCGGCGTCGAGATACGCCGAGTGCGGGTCGAGGCCGGTCAGCATGCCGTTGATCGCCTCGCTGATGAGCTTCTTGTCTTCGACCGGCTCGACGTAGTTCGACTTGATCGCGCCGAAGACTTCGGTGAACGCCCGCAGCTCCTCGATCGGCAGCGGGGAGCGGTCGCGCTGCGCGATTGCCTGGAAATTGAGGCTGACCAGTACACCGGCGACCACGCCGCCGAGCACCAATCCGATCTGCCTGATCCTGCTGCCCCTGCCGCTGCTGCCCATGTCTTTCGCTCCTGGATACGGCCCTACCTGGGGTTCGACCAGCGCAACGGGTCGAACGCAATTCCCTGGTGCCGCAATTCAAAGTATAAGCCCGTTTCGCTGCTGCCACCCGTGCTCCCGACGGTGGCAATCGGGTCGCCGGCCGACACTGCGTCGCCCGGTTGCTTCAAGAGCGCCTCGTTGTTTCCGTAGACCGAAAGGTAGGTTTCGCCGTGGTCCACGATGAGGAGGTTGCCGAAGCCGCGCATCCAGTCCGCGAAGACCACCCGGCCCGCAGCCACCGCGCGGACCTGCTGGCCTTCGGCGGAGCGAATGAAAACCCCTTTCGAACTTCCGCCGCCTTCGATACGTGGACTGCCGAACCGGGCAAGTAGTTCCCCGCGCACCGGCAGGCGCAGCTTGCCGCGCAGGCTCGAGAACGGTCCCTCGGTGCGTTGGTCGCCGGCGTCCGGCCCCTGGTCCGAACGCGTGGCGCCGCGGCGCGCGTAGCCGGCCCCCGGCTTGGCGGTGAGGACTTTGCCGATTTCCTCGACCAGCCGGGCGAGGCGCGATTCGTCGGCCAGCAGCGCCTTGATCTCCCTGCGGCCGGCACGGATGTCGCCGGCCAGCCGGTCGAGCACGCGCTTGCGCTCGCGCGACTCGGCCTGGATTTTCTGCCTTTCGGTACGCTTGCCGGCCTCGATCGCCTCGAGGCGAGCGGTCTTCACGGCCGCCTCCTGCGTGACTCTTTCGAGTTCGCCGGCATCGGCCCGGTACTGGTCCAGCAGCTTGGCCGCGGCGCGCGAAACGATCCCGAGGTAATAGAGGTGGCGCGCTGCGTCGTTCGGGTCGCTCCCGGACAGGGCCACCCGGAGCACGTCCGGCGGCCCTGCGGAGTGGCGGGATGCAAGCATGCGCGCGATCGCCGCCTGCTGTTTTTGCAGACCTTCGCCCAGCGCGCGGCGGCGCTCGGCCAATGCCCTGAGCTCCTCCTGCGCGGCATGGCTCTCGGCTTCGAGCGCGCCAAGCTCGCGGTTTGCGTCCGAGATTGCGCGCTCCGATTCGCGCAGCGCGTCGCGCGATTCGCGCCGGGTCGCCTCCTTCCGGTCGAGCTCGGCCTCGAGCGCATCGATCCGGTTGCGCAATGCCTTGAGGTCGTCGGCCTCGCGCGACGCGGCCACGGACAGCACGCTCCAGCACAGGGCCGCGGCCAGGACGGCAGGCGCGAACCGGGCTCCCGCCACTGTCACGCGCCTTTCACGTGCCGCGGCTCCTGCCCATCGGGCGATCAGGCCTTGGCCTTCCCCTGGCTCGACACTGCCGCTATACGCTGCTCGATCTCCGCCTGGTCGCCGAGGTAGAAATGGCGCAGCGGCTTCAGCGCGGCATCGAGCTCGTAGACCAGCGGAACTCCGGTGGGGATGTTGAGCCCGACGATGTCCTTGTCCGACACATTGTCGAGATACTTGACCAGCGCGCGCAGCGAGTTGCCGTGTGCGGCGACGATCACGCGCCTGCCGCTGCGGACCGCCGGCGCGATCGAGCCGTTCCAGAAGGGCATCACGCGCGCAACCGTGTCCCTGAGGCATTCGGTGAGCGGCAACTCGGATTCGGAGAGGCCGGCATAGCGCGGGTCGCCGCCGGGAAAGCGCGGGTCGCCCTTTTCGAGGGCGGGCGGCGGCGTGTCGTAGCTGCGGCGCCAGACCAGCACCTGGTCTTCCCCGAACCTGGCCGCGGTCTCGGCCTTGTTGAGCCCCTGGAGGGCGCCGTAATGACGCTCGTTCAGGCGCCAGCTGTGCTCGACCGGGATCCACATCCGGTCCATTTCCTCGAGCGCGAGCCACAGCGTCTTGATCGCCCTGCGCAGCACCGAAGTGAATGCAAGGTCGAAGTCGTAGCCTTCGGCCTTGAGCAGCCTGCCGCCTGCGCGCGCCTCCTCCACGCCCTTTCCGGACAGGTCGACGTCGGTCCAGCCGGTAAAGCGGTTTTCACGGTTCCAGTCCGATTCGCCGTGGCGCAGGAGAACGAGTTTGTACATGGACACAGGTGGGCAGGGTTGGCGGGCGGGGAACGGATCCCATCCTGCGTATTCTATAATAGGGGCCCTTCGCCCCAGCGGCGCCGATTCATCGAAAGCCAGCCAAGGACGCCCTTGATTTCCGTGGAATTCGTAAAGAACAACATCCTCCTGTTTGCGGTTGCGTTCGTTTCGGGCGGCATGCTTCTGTGGCCTTACCTGCGGCGCGGTGCGGGCGGCCCGTGGGTCAGCACCCTGGAGGCCACGCAACTGATCAACCGTGAGGACGCGCTGGTGCTCGACGTGCGCGAGCCGGCCGAGTTCGCCGGCGGCCATGTGCTCGGGGCCAAGAACCTGCCGCTCGGCAGCATCGAAGCGCGTGCCGGCGAATTCGACAAGCACAAGTCCAAGCCGGTGATCGTCGTTTGCGCCAGCGGCGACCGCTCGTCCAAGGCGGCGGCCATCCTGCGCGCCAAAGGCTACGCAAGAGTGCTCAACCTCTCGGGCGGGTTTCCGGCGTGGCAGCAGGCCGGGCTGCCGGTGGTGAAATAGCCGTGGCCCGCGCGCTCATGTACGTGACGGCGACCTGCCCTTACTGCATCGCGGCCGAGCGGCTGCTCGCCGGCAAGGGCGTCGACATCGACAAGATCCGCGTCGACCTCGAGCCGCAGCGGCGCATCGAGATGGCGCAGAAGAGCGGGCGGCGGACCGTGCCGCAGATCTGGATCGGGGAAACCCATGTCGGCGGATGCGACGAGCTGCACGAGCTCGACCGCGCCGGCAAGCTCGACCCGCTGCTCGCGGCGGCCTGATACCCGAACCCAACCGCCGGACCCAACCCGAGAGACTCCAATGGCCGAACAGCAGGCGTCATTCAACATCGAAAAGCTTTACGTGAAGGACATGTCACTCGAGCTCCCGAATGCGCCGCAGGTGTTCATGCAGACCGACGCGCCGCAGCTCGACGTGCAGATCCACAACGTCTCGGAGCCGGTCACCGATACGCTGTACGAAGTCGTGGTGACGGTCACCGTCACGGCGACCGCGGGAGAGAAGACCATGTTCCTGGCCGAAGTGGCGCAGGCGGGCCTCTTTTCGATCGTCAACGTGCCGGCGGCCGAGCTCGACCCGTTGCTCGGCATCGGCTGCCCCACGATCCTCTACCCCTATGTGCGCGAGGCGATTTCGGATCTTGTGACTCGCGGCGGGTTTCCGCCGGTACTGCTTGCACCGGTGTCCTTCGAGGCGCTGTACGTGCAGAGGCAGCAGGAAGGCGCGGCAAATTCCTCGCGCATCGAGATCGCGCACTAGGCGATCACCGGAATGAAGCACCTTTTCGTCGCAGCCGCCGCTCTTGCCTTTGCCAGCCTTGCATACGCTGCCGATTTCCGCTCCGTCAACGACGGTGCGGCCGTGATGTACGACGCTCCCTCCCGCGCCTCCACCCCGGTGTTCGTGGCTTCGCGCCTCTACCCGCTCGAAGTCATTGTCAACCTCGATGCCTGGGTGAAGGTACGCGACCACACCGGGACGTTTTCGTGGATAGAGAAGAAGTCCCTCTCCGACCGGCGCATGGTCCTCGTGACCGCGCCCAACGTGGAAGTGCGCAGCCGCCCCGACGACTTGGCGCCGCCGGTCTTCCAGGCTACCCAGAACGTGGCGCTCGAACTCATCGAGATCGCTCCCGGCGGGTGGGTGCGCGTCCGACACGCCGACGGCTCGAGCGGCTACGTGAAGTCGTCGCTGGTCTGGGGTCTCTGACGCTGCGGCGAAGGGCGATGAGTCCCCGCGCCTTTCCTGCCCCATGAAGATCGCAGTCCTTGGCGCAGGCGCATGGGGTACCGCACTCGGGGTCGCGCTTTCTTCGCGTCATCGGATCGCGCTCTGGGCTCGCGACCCGGTGCAAGCCGTGGCGATCTCGGCCGCGCGACGCAACGACCGCTATCTTCCGGAAATTGCCCTGCCCGACGGGATGGAAGTCGGCAGCGACCTTGGCCGGGCGCTTGCCGGCGCCGAACTCGTCGTCCTCGCGGCCACCGTCGCCGGGCTCAGGCCGCTAGCCTCGGCGCTGCGCGACCGCAACGCGAATGCGCCTTTCATCTGGCTGTGCAAGGGCTTCGAGGAAGGGACCGGGTGCCTGCCGCACGAAGCGGTGCAGTCCGTGTATGGCGGGAAGCCGCCGGCCTGCGGCGCATTGTCGGGGCCTTCGTTTGCGCTCGAAGTGGCGCAGGGATTGCCGTGCGCATTGACGCTGGCCGGCACCGATGTCGGCTTTGCAAGCAGCACGGCTGCGCGCCTGCACGGCGGACGCCTCAGGATCTACTACACGACCGACCTTGCCGGCGTCGAGGTCGGCGGCGCGGTGAAGAACGTGCTTGCGATCGCCGTAGGCATCTCGGACGGCATGGGCCTCGGGCAGAACGCCCGCGCTGCGCTGGTGACGCGCGGGCTGGCGGAAATCCAGCGGCTGGGTGTGGCCATGGGCGGCAGCGCGGAAACGATCATGGGCCTCACCGGCGCGGGCGACCTGATCCTTACCGCGACGGGGACGCTGTCCCGCAACCGCAGGGTCGGCATCGAACTCGCCCAAGGCCGCGCGCTCGACTCGATTCTCGGCGCGCTCGGCCATGTGGCCGAAGGCGTGCGTACCGCGCGCGAAGTCCTGAAGCTTGCCGAGCGCAACCGGGTGGAAATGCCGATCACGCGGGCGGTGAATGCAGTGCTGGCGGGCGAAATCTCGCCACGCGCCGCGGTCGAAATGCTGCTCTCGCGCGATCCGCGCAGCGAAGGCTAGGCCGCCCCGTCGAATCCGCGCTGGCGCCAGGCTTCGTAGATCACTACCGCGACCGCGTTCGATAGGTTGAGGCTGCGGTTACCCGGGCGCATCGGGAGTCGCAGCCGGCGGCTCTCCGGGACGCTGTGGAGAATGTCGGCGGGCAGGCCGCGGGTTTCGGGGCCGAACACGAACGCATCGCCTCCGGCATAGGCGGGCTCGGTGTGCCGCACCGTGCCGCGCGTCGAGCAGGCAAACAGCCGCGCCTCGCCGATGGCCGACAGGCAGGCCTGCCAGCCGGAATGGACCTGCATGTTTGCGATTTCGTGATAGTCGAGCCCTGCGCGCTTGAGCTGCCGGTCCTCCACCGAGAACCCGAGGGGCTCGACAAGATGCAACCTTGCGCCGGTATTGGCTGCAAGGCGAACAATGTTGCCGGTATTCGGCGGAATCTCCGGCTGGTACAGGACGATATGGAACATCGGTTCAGTCCGCGGGCGTGCGCGCCACCACCCAATTGACCACGCGAGCGGCCCCGAATCTTTTCAGCGTCGATGCGACTTCGCCGAGCGTCGCCCCGGTGGTCATGACATCGTCCACGACCGCGACGCGTTTGCCATCCATCGAGGACCGGCAGCTGAATGCGTTGCGGACGTTTTCGCGTCGCTCCTTCCACGGAAGATCGACTTGCGCCGCCGTCTGCCTTACGCGGGTGCAAAGGTCCGGCAAGACGGGCAGGCCCATCCGAGTCGCGAGGCGGCGCGCGATTTCCATCGACTGGTTATAGCCGCGCTGCCCGAGCCGGACGTCGTGCAGCGGGACCGGAACGATCATGTCGACCGTCTCGGCCGGGAGCGTGCGGAGTTCCGAATGCAGTTCCTCCGCAAGCAGGGCTGCCAATGCAAGCTCGCCGCGAAACTTGAGCCCCTGGACGAGCACATCGGCCGGAAAGGTGTAGGCGAACACCGCAGTCGTCGCATCGTAGGACGGCGGATCGCCGATGCAACGCCCGCAAGGCAGGCCCTCCCGCGAAGGCAACGCGCATTGCGGGCATCGTGGCCGTGCGAGATACGGCAGGTCCGCAATACACGCGTCGCAGAGTAGACCCGGGCTTTGTCCGCGGCACAGGTAGCAGGTGCCGCCGAACAGGCGCCCGGCAAGCGCAGCCGCACCGCGGGTCCAAGGGGACGTCTTCATCGGGAACGATTATGCGGCAACGCGCCTGCGATATTGACGCCTTGGAGGCCTGAGCCTGAGAATCGTCGACTCTCCCCCGAAGGAGTCTGTCTCCCCATGTGGACCGTAGCAGGACTCGGCGTCGCGCTCGCCGCCGGAAAGACCACCAGCCGCGCTCTCGTCGAGCAGGCGCTCGCGCGGATTGCCGACCCTGCGGGCGAAGGCGCCCGCGCTTTTGTAAGGACGTACGCGGAGACCGCGTTGAGCGAGGCGGACCACTCCGACCGCCTGCGGCGCGCAGGGATCGTTCGCTCGCCGGTGGAAGGCATCCCGGTTTCGGTGAAGGACCTGTACGACGTGGCCGGCGATGTCACGCGCGCGGGCTCGAAGGTCCTCGACGACGCGCCGCCTGCGGCTGCCGACGCGCCCGCCGTGGCGCGCCTGCGGGCGGCAGGCGCGGTGATCGTGGGCCGTACCAACATGGTCGAGTTCGCTTTCGGCGGTGTCGGCTTGAATCCGCACTACGGCACCCCGAAGAATCCCTTCGACCGCAAGACCGGGCGCGTGCCCGGCGGCTCTTCTTCAGGCGCTGCAGTATCGGTCGCCGACGGCATGTGCGCGATGGGCCTTGGTTCGGATACTCGCGGCTCGGTGCGGCTGCCGGCGTCGCTGTGCGGCGTCGCAGGCTTCAAGCCGACCGCCCGGCGCATTCCGCGCGAGGGGGCCTTCCCGCTTTCGTGGACGCTCGATTCAGTCGGCCCGCTGGCCAACAGCGTCGCCTGCTGCGCGGCGTACGACGCGATCCTGGCGGGCGAACCCGCCGACCCGCTGCCGCACTTTCCGGTCAAGGGCCTGCGGCTGATGGTGCCGAAGTGCATCCTCACCGACGACCTGGACGCCAATGTCGCCAGGGCATTCGAGCGTTCGCTGTCGCATCTCGCCAAGGCAGGCGCCTTGATTGCCGAAGTCGACGCGCCCTCGTTCACGCGCTCGATGGACCTTTACAAGAATGGCGGGTTCGCCGGCGCCGAGGCCTACCTGATCCACCGCAAGCGGCTGGAAACGCGCGCCGCCGGTTACGACCCGCGCGTTTCGAAGCGCGTCGTGATGGCCCGGGACTTCACCGCTGCCGACTACATCCAGCTCGGCTTCGACCGCGCGGAATTCATCCGCGGCGCCGAGGCGCTCGGCGCGCCGTTCGACGCGATGGTGTACCCGACGACG
The DNA here is from genome assembly GCA_964599095.1 of uncultured Bordetella sp. GTDB lineage: Bacteria > Pseudomonadota > Gammaproteobacteria > Burkholderiales > SG8-39 > SZAS-79. The sequence continues at coordinate 43,412 of CAZREB010000024.1, read as the reverse complement.
GCATCGAGCGCGCCGACGATCGCCGAAACCGGCAAGACCGACGATGACTATTTCCGCTGGAACCTGCGCCTGCTGCGCAATACCGGGCTGGGCAACGTGCTCGACGGCTGCGGTGCCACGATGCCCTGCCACTCGCCGGGCGAGGCGCCGGTGGGGTTCTCGGTGGCCGGCTTCGCGCTTTCCGACCGGCGGGTGCTCGCAGTGGCCGCGAGCCTCGAGCGCGCGCTCGAGCCGCTGACGCAACGCGCGGCCGGCTGACGCCCGGTTCCCGGCAGCAGCCACTGAAGCCGAATCCCTCCCCTCCTGCACAGTACGCGATCGACAGGCGGTGCGTGCGCCGCAATGCCGATCGCGCGGCGTCCGGATACCTCGCGGCGGCGCGCCTCGAACTGGAAGTCGGCGAGCGCATGCTCGAGCGTCTCGACTACGTGAGACTGTCGCCGGCGCGCATCCTCGACGCCGGATCCGGGCCCGCCCCGCAGGCGCAAAGGCTGATGCAACGCTATCGCGGCGCGCAGCTCGTCGCGCTCGATTTGTCGATCGGGATGCTGCGCGCAATCAGGCGGCCCCGGCTCCTCGATCGGCTGAGGGGCCGCGCCGGCGTGACGGCCGTGTGCGCCGACCTGTGCCGGCTTCCGCTGGCGTCGCGCGGATTCTCGCTCGTGTGGTCGAACATGGCCCTGCACTGGGGGACCGATCCCCAGGCTGCGATCGGCGAATTCCATCGCGTGCTGGAGATCGACGGCCTGCTGATGTTCAGCACGCTCGGGCCCGACACGCTCAAGGAGCTTCGCGCGGCGTTTGCCGGGCTGCCCGGCCCGCCGCACGTCCATTCGTTCGTCGACATGCACGACCTCGGCGACATGCTCGTCGCGGCCGGGTTCGCGGCGCCCGTCATGGACACGGAAACGATCACGCTGACCTATCCGGGCATCGATGCACTGACCGCGGACCTGCGTGCTACCGGGCAGGCCTGCGCGCTGGCCGGCCGGTCGCGCGGGCTGTTCGGGCCGCGGCAGTGGGACGCAGTTCGCGCGAAGCTCGATCGGTGCATCCGCGACGGCCGACTGCCTGCGACGATCGAGGTCGTGTACGGCCACGCATGGAAGCCCGCGCCGCGCAGGACGGCCAAAGGCCACGCGATCATAAAACTGGGAATCGATAAGCGTTTGCGAAATTGAATCCGGAAAACTCCACTAAATCCGAGGCTTTATCTCAGGCTCCGACTTGTTTGCCGGGCCCGCCCTGTGATACCTTATGCGGGCTTTTTTTGCGGTGCCGCCACGACGCTTCCATGAACGGCTGGAGTCAGGAACATCCCCGCCAGGAACTGGAATTTCTTGGGCAGGGGGCCGGGTTCAGCCTGCTCCTCAAGCGCAACTGCTCGATCTCGCCTAACGGCCTCTTGTGGGCCTACGGCGCGATCGCGGTCGTGACGATCGGCATTGCGGCGGCATTTGCCGCGCTGGGAGCCTGGGTGATCCTGCCGTTCGCGGGAATCGAGGTCGTGGGACTGGGAATCGCGTTTGTGCTGGTGGGTCGGCACGCAGGGGATTACGAGCGTATCGAGCTCGGCGAAGGAAGCTTGAAGGTCGAAGTATGTGAATCGGATTCGGTCCGCTGTCACGAGTTCAATGCGGCTTGGGCAAGCGTGAGGGTCGCCGGCGAGGGCCACGGCATGCGGGTCCTGCTGGGAGTGCCGGGGCGCAGCCTGGAAATAGGCCGTCACCTGCATGAGCAGGCGAGGCTGGATCTCGCGGGCGAGCTTGGCAAAAGATTACGGAATTAGGAATCGAAAGGGTGAGCATGCAACAGTTCTCGGCACGAAAGATCGGACATTGGGCCCTTGTCGCGGGGCTCCTCGCGCTGGCCGCGGCCGGAAGCGCGCACGCGCTGGAGTGGAACCTGCAGCCGCCAGCGACGAAAATCGCCGAGCAGATCCACAGCCTGCACGAATACGTCATGGCGCTGATCGTGGTGATCTTCGTCGGCGTGTTCGGAGTGATGTTCTATTCGATCTTTGCGCACCGCAAGTCGCAGGGGCACAAGGCGGCGAATTTCCACGAAAACACCACGGTCGAAATCGTCTGGACCGTGATTCCCCTGCTGATCCTGATCGTCATCGCTTGGCCTGCGACGCGTGCGGTGATCGCGCAGAAGGACACGTCCAACTCCGACATGACCATCAAGGTCACCGGCTACCAGTGGAAGTGGGGCTACGACTACATCAAGGGCGAGGGCGAGGGCATCAGCTTCGTGTCCCAGCTGTCCACCCCGCGCGACCAGATCGAGGGCCGCGCGGCCAAGGGCGAGAACTACCTGCTCGAGGTCGACAACGAGCTGGTCGTGCCCGTCGGCAAGAAGGTGCGCATCCTGACGACGGCCGCCGACGTGATTCACTCCTGGGGAATGAACGCCTTCGGCGTGAAACAGGACGCGATTCCCGGATTCATCCGCGATACGCATTTCACCGCCGACAAGGTCGGCACCTACCGCGGCCAGTGCGTCGAACTCTGTGGCAAGGAGCACGGCTTCATGCCGATCGTGGTGCGCGTGGTGAGCGCCGAGGACTATACGAAGTGGGTCGAAGGCGAGAAGAAGAAAATGGCCGCCACGGCGGACGATCCGAACAAGGTCTGGGCGCTGGACGACCTCAGGGCGCGGGGCGAGAAGGTTTACGCCGCGAACTGCGTCGCCTGCCACCAGGCCACCGGCAAGGGCGCACCGCCCGCCTTCCCGCCTCTCGACGGCTCGAAGATCGCGACCGGCCCGAAGGCCGCGCACCTCGACATCGTCTTGAACGGCAAGCCGAACACCGCCATGGCCGCGTTCGGCAAGCAACTGAGCGACACGGAAATCGCCGCGGTCGTCACCTACGAGCGCAATGCGTGGAGCAACAAGACCGGCGAGGTGATCCAGCCCGCCGAGGTCAAGGCCCTGCGCAAGTAACGGATACCTTCAGGAGAACCCCCCAATGAGCGCAGTCCTCGACGATCACGGCCACGCGGATCATCACGATCACCACCACGGCTACGGCGGGATCATGCGGTGGATCACCACCACCAACCACAAGGACATCGGCACGATGTACCTGTGGTTCAGTTTCGCGATGTTCATGGTGGGAGGCACGATGGCGCTGGTCATCCGCGCCGAGCTGTTCAGTCCCGGCCTTCAAATCGTGAACCCGGACTTCTTCAACCAGATGACCACGATGCACGGCCTCATCATGGTGTTCGGCGCGATCATGCCGGCGTTCGTGGGGTTTGCCAACTGGCTGATCCCGATGCAGATCGGCGCGCCGGACATGGCGTTCGCGCGCATGAACAACTGGTCGTTCTGGATCCTCCCGTTCGCCGGTTCTTTGCTGATCATTTCGTTTTTCGTTCCCGGCGGCGCGCCCGGCGTGGGCTGGACGATGTACGCGCCGCTCACCGTGCAGATGGGCATGGGCATGGACCTCACGATCTTCGCGGTCCACCTGCTCGGCATGTCGTCGATCATGGGCTCGATCAACATCGTGACCACGATCCTCAACATGCGCGCTCCCGGCATGACGCTGATGAAGATGCCGCTGTTCTGCTGGACCTGGCTGATCACGGCCTACCTGCTGATCGCCTCGATGCCCGTGCTGGCCGGCGCGGTGACGATGACCCTGACCGATCGCCACTTCGGCACCTCGTTCTTCAATGCCGCCGGCGGCGGCGACCCGGTGCTCTACCAGCACATCTTCTGGTTCTTCGGACATCCCGAGGTCTACATCATCATCCTGCCGGCGTTCGGCGTGATCTCCCAGATCATTCCGGCCTTCTCGAGGAAGCCGCTGTTCGGCTACGCCTCGATGGTCTATGCGACCGCCTCGATCGCGATCCTTTCGTTCATCGTCTGGGCGCACCACATGTACACGGTGGGCATGCCGGTCACCGGGCAGCTGTTCTTCATGTACGCGACTACGCTGATCGCGGTGCCCACGGCGGCCAAGATGTTCAACTGGCTGGCGACGATGTGGCGGGGTTCGCTCACCTTCGAGACGCCGATGCTGTTCGCGCTCGGCTTCCTGTTCCTGTTCGCGATGGGCGGCTTCTCCGGCCTGGTGCTGTCGCTGGCCGCGGTCGACATCCAGCTGCAGGACACCTATTACGTCGTGGCGCATTTCCACTACGTCATGGTCGCCGGTGCCTTGTTCACCGCGTTCGCGGGCATCTATTTCTGGCTGCCCAAGTGGACCGGCCGGATGTACAACGAGACCCTCGGCAAGTGGCATTTCTGGCTGTCGATGATCTTCTTCAACCTGATCTTCTTCGTGCAGCACTTCCTCGGCCTGGCGGGAATGCCGCGCAGGATCCCGGACTATGCGCTCCAGTTCGAGACCTGGAACAAGATCTCGTCGATCGGCGCGTTCGGGTTCGGCTTCACGCAGCTGCTGTTCCTGTACATCGTGGTGAAGGCGATCACGAGCGGCGAGAAAGCCGCCGACAGGCAGTGGGAAGGCGCAGATTCGCTCGAGTGGACCCATCTGCCGAGTCCGGCGCCCTACCATTCGTTCGAGACCCCGCCGGTCGTCAAGTGACCGAACGCTCGACCGATCCGGGTGGCATGGACGTGGCGCTGAGCCGCAACGCGAGGACGGGGCTGATCCTGGCCGCGGTGGCGCTGGCGTTCTTCGCCGCAGTCATCCTCAAGTACTGGCTGATCCGATGAGCGCGGCGCAGGAAGGCCACGTCGTCGGCGACAACCGGCGTCTTCTGGTCAAGCTCTCGATCGTGGCTTCGCTGATGTTCGGGTTCGGCTATGCCTTGGTGCCGTTCTACAAGCAGATCTGCCTGGCGCTGGGCCTGAACAACATCGAGGCGACGTCGAAGACGACGGGCGCAGCCGTGAATACCCAGGTCGACTACGCGCGCACGATCTCGATCGAGTTCGACGCCAATGCGCACAACCTGCCGTGGCACTTCCGGACGCTGCAGAACCACATCACGGTGCATCCCGGTGAACTCGCCACGGTCGAGTTCGAGGTCGTGAACACCAAGTCGGTGCCGGTGACCGGGCAGGCGGTGCCGAGTTACGGCCCGCAGCGCGCCGGCCAGTATTTCAGCAAACTGGAATGCTTTTGCTTCTCGAAGCAGACGTTCGCGCCGGGTGAGACGCGGAGGATGCCGGTGGTGTTCCTGATCGACCCGAGCCTGCCCGCCGACGTGCACACGATCACGCTGTCCTACACGTTCTTCGAGGTGCCGGGCATGGGGGGCAAATCGTGATGGCGCAGGAAGCGCCGCCGAGGGCATCCTTCCTGGCAGTCGCGAAGGCGGTGTTCTGGTCGTTCTTCGGCGTTCGCAAGAGAAAGGACTATGAGAGCGATTCGGTCAGCATCAGCCCGGTGCAGGTGATCATCGCAGGCGTCATCGGCGCCGTGCTGTTCGTGCTTGCTCTGGTAATGGTGGTGAAGCTGGTGACCAGCTGACCGCCGCAGGAAATCCGGAAACAGGGAATACGGGAGAAAACAACATGTCGCAACATCCGACCGCTCAGGGCACGCCGGCCTACTTCATACCGCAGCCGATGCCGTGGCCGATCATGGGCTCGGTGGGCCTGTTCTGCATGGCGCTGGGGGCCGTCTTCGTCTTCAACGGCATGAGCGGCGGCTGGGTTTCGCTTGCACTCGGTTTCATGATCCTGCTGTACATGATGTTCCGCTGGTTCGGCGACGTGATCCGCGAGTCCGAGACCAACCGCTATTCCAAGCAGGTCGACGTGTCGTTCCGCTGGGGCATGAGCTGGTTCATCTTCTCCGAGGTGATGTTCTTTGCCGGGTTCTTCGGCGCGCTCTTCTGGACCCGCGTGATCTCGGTGCCCGACCTCGGAAGCCTCACCCACAACGAGCTCCTCTGGCCCGGCTTCAGCGGCCATTGGCCTTCGGCCGGGCCGGGCTTCGCCGAGAAATTCTCCCCGATGGGCGCGTGGGGCCTGCCGGCGCTGAACACGTTCCTTCTGCTGTCCTCGGGCGCGACGATCACGGTCGCGCACTGGGCACTCAAAGAGAACAAGCGGGGCCTGCTGAACCTGTTCATGTTCTTCACGATTGCGCTGGGCGTCACCTTCCTTGCGTGCCAGGTAATCGAGTACGGCCACGGGTATCACGAGCTCAACCTCAAGCTCACCACGGGTGTGTACGGCTCGACGTTCTACATGCTGACCGGGTTCCACGGCTTCCACGTGACGCTCGGCGCGATCATGCTGACGGTAATCCTCGCACGCTGCCTGGCCGGGCACTTCAAGCCCGACCACCATTTCGCGTTCGAGGCGGTGGCCTGGTACTGGCACTTCGTCGACGTCGTCTGGCTCGGCCTGTTCATCTTCGTATACTGGCTCTAGCAGCAAGGGCTCGACAGCGCGGAATTTCATCGAACAACGAGGAGGAGGGTCCCACGCGGACGCGCAAGACGCCCGCTCGGGACTCCGGAGGCAGCAACTTTGATGCCGCACGCAGTGCGGCATCTTTTTTTCTGCGCCTGGCGGCGTAGAAGCAGGGCAGGAAGAGAACAGGGGAACACATGGTTCCCCCGTACCCCCTCCTTGAGAAGGATCAGCTGCTAGGAAACGCGGCCGGGGATGAAACCAAAGTAGTAGCTCGCCATCAAAACAAGGAAGAGCAGCATCGACAGACCGACGCGAATCGCCAGGGCCTTGACCGCTCGTTTGGATCCGGGCTCGTCGTGCATGACGAAATACAGCCCCGACCCGAGGCTGGCGATGATCAGGATGAGCATGGCGATCACTACGAAGCGCATTAATGCAGTCTAGTCCAAGGAATGCAACCATTCCACCGATGACTTCACGGATGCAGGGCCTGCGGTTCCGTCCGCGCTGGTGGGGCTTCCTGCTCGCCTTGGCGGCGGCCTTCGCGACCGTCTCGCTTGGCAACTGGCAGTCGCGTCGCGCACAGGAGAAGCGCGATCTCGCCGAGCGTTTCGAAGCGGCCGATCGCGCCGCGCCGCTCGCGATCCCCGGGTCGGCGGCGCCGGCATCCTCGCTCGCTTTCAGGCGCCTGGGTGCGCGGGGGGAGTTCATTCCCAGGTTCACCGTCCTTCTCGAGAACAAGGTGTATCGGGGCCGCGTCGGCTATTTCGTGGTCACGCCATTGCGGCTTTCGGGCAGTGCGCTGCATGTGCTTGTCAATCGCGGCTGGATCGCGGCCGGCGCAAGGCGCGAAGACATCCCGCAGGTGAGGACGCCGCCGGGCGAAGTCTATGTGGAAGGGCTCGGCGTCGAGCACGCGCCCCGCGTGCTCGCAACAGGCGGGGGCCGACCTGCCGGCCGCGTGTGGCCGGGCCTGACCTTCGACGAGTTCTCCGAATGGTCGGGGCTCGCGCTCCAGCCGGTGTTGCTGGAGCAGCATTCGACCCTCGACGACGGCCTCGTCCGGGATTGGCCGAAGGCCGATTTCGGCATCGAGAAGCACACGAGCTACGCCATCCAGTGGTACCTGATCGCGGCATTTTGCGTCGCGGCCTTCATCGTCCTGAGTTTCGATCGTGCCCGACCTGCTCCCCGCTGATCCTGTTCGCCGGGGCCGCATCAAGCTGTTCGCGCTCGCGGCCTTCTTCGCCTTGCCTGTGGTCGCCGGTTACGTCGCGTATTTCTTCGACCTCGCGCCTGGCGGGTCTGCGAATTACGGTACGCTGATTCCGCCCAAGCCGCTGTCGGACACGGCCTTGCCGGACATGCAAGGACGCGACTTCCGCTTTTCCGACTTGCGCGGCAAGTGGATCCTGGTCCAGTTCGATGCGGCGGCGTGTGGCGAGTATTGCGAGCGAAAGCTCTATTTCATGCGCCAGGTCCGCAAGGCGCTCGGCAAGGACATGTCGCGCGTCGAACGGGTCTGGCTGATCACGGATGCGCAGGCGCCCTCGCCGAGGCTGCTGCAGGCCATCGAGGGCACGCGGCTGGCGCGCATCGCCTCCAAGCCGATCGCCGCCGAGTTTCCCGCCGAGCGTGCAGCCGCCGACCATGTGTACCTCATCGACCCGCACGGCGACCTGATGATGCGCTTTCCGCGCGAACCCGACCCGTCGCGCATGCTGAAGGACCTGCAGCGCCTGATGAAGTTGTCGGGGATAGGATGAGCACCGATCCCGCGAGAGCGTACCGCCTGCTCGTGCTTGCCTGCGCGTGCCTCACGTTCGTTGTCGTGGTCGTCGGCGCATACGTGAGGCTCTCGGATGCCGGCCTGGGCTGCCCGGACTGGCCGGGCTGCTACGGCAAACTGACGCCGGCGAATGCCGAGAGCCATATCCGGCGCGCAGTCGAAGAGCAGGGCGGGGCGCACGGGCCGGTCTCGATGCCCAAGGCGTGGAAGGAGATGGGCCATCGATATCTCGCCGGCACTCTGGGCCTCTTGATCCTCGCAGTTGCGGTGCTCGCGTGGCTGTGGCGCAAGCCGCTTGGACAGCCGCCCTGGCTGGCGACGTCGATCGTGGCGGTGGTCGCCTTCCAGGCGACACTGGGCAAATGGACCGTGACGATGCTTCTCAAGCCCGCCATCGTGACCGGGCACCTGGTCGGCGGAATGACGACTCTGGCGCTGCTCACCTGGCTCGCGTCGCGGCAGTGGCTGCCGAAGGCAAGCGATGGGTCGCCCGGGATCAGGGCGCTGCGGTCCCTCGCGGTCGTCGCGTTCGTCATGCTCTGCGCCCAGGTCATTCTGGGCGGCTGGGTCAGCACGAACTACGCTGCGCTCGCCTGCCCGGACCTGCCGCTGTGTCGAGGCGAGGCCGCGCCTGCGATGGATTTCGGCAATGCCTTCCATGTCGTGCGGGAACTCGGCATGACGTCCGACGGTGGGCTGCTCTCGAGTGACGCGCTGGTGGCGATTCACTGGACGCACAGGATGTTTGCGCTGCTCGTGGTCCTGGTCCTCGGCACGCTCGCGTACCGGCTGGCAAGGGCCGGCGGTACGCGCGTGCTCGGGTACCTGTTGTTTGCGGCATTGGCGGCGCAGTTCATGCTTGGGCTGGCCAACGTCGCATTCGGGTTGCCGCTCGTGCTCGCGGCCGCCCACAATGCCGGGGCGGCGCTGCTGCTCATCCTGCTCGTCGTGATAAACTACGTTACTTTCCACGGGCTTGCGCTGAACCAGCGCGTGGTCCGAGTCCAGCCCCCGAAAGCCTGACCCGCCTGCCGCACAGCATGTCCTCCCAAGTCCTGAATCCGGCATCCCCGCGTCCCTTCCTCCAGAAGCTGAGGTCGTTCTATGCGCTGACCAAGCCGCGCGTGGTGTCGCTGATAGTGTTCACCGCGGTGATCGGCATGTTCCTGGCGACGCCGGGCATGGTTCCTTTGCGAGTCCTGCTCTGCGGGACGATCGGGATCGCACTGGTTGCGGGCGCGGCCGCCGCAGTCAACTGCCTGGTCGAGCAGAAGATCGATGCACTCATGCGGCGTACGAGCTGGCGGCCATTGCCGCGCGGGGATCTGACCGCGCTGCAGACGCTGGTCTTCGCCGGCGCGGTCGGCGGCACCGGTCTCTGGCTGCTCAACGCCTTCGTCAATCCGCTGACCATGTGGCTGACGCTCGGCACCTTTGTCGGCTACGCCATCGTCTACACCGTGATCCTCAAGCCGGCCACCCCGCAGAACATCGTGATCGGCGGCGCGTCCGGCGCAATGCCGCCGGTGCTCGGCTGGGCCGCAGTCACCGGAGAGGTGACCACCGAGGCGATGATGCTGTTCCTGATTATCTACACTTGGACGCCGCCGCATTTCTGGGCGCTTGCGCTCTACCGGACCGAGGAATATGCCAAGGCCGGCCTGCCGATGCTGCCGGTCACCCACGGGCAGAAGTTCACCAGGCTGCATGTGCTCCTGTATACGCTGATCATGTTCGCCGCTTCGCTGCTGCCCTTCGTGATCAGGATGAACGGCTGGCTCTATCTCGGCGCGGCGCTTGTCCTCGGCGGGATTTTCATCGCCTACGCAATCCGGATCTATGTCGACTACAGCGACGACCTCGCGCGCAGGACCTTCCGCTACTCGATCGCCTACCTGTCGCTGCTCTTCGCGGCGTTGCTCGCCGACCACTACCTTGTGGCGTAGCCTTGCGGCGCTGGTGGCGGTGTCGCTGCTGCTCGCAGCCTGCGACGCCGGCGGTCCGAAGTTCAAGAACATCGACATCACCGGCGCGGACTACGGCAAGGGATTCGAACTCACCGACCATAACGGCAAGCCGCGGACACTGGCCGATTTCCGCGGCAAGGTCGTGGTGTTGTTCTTCGGGTTCACGCGCTGCCCCGACGTCTGCCCGACCACGCTGTCCGAGCTCAAGGGCGTCATGCAGAAGCTCGGGCCGGATGCGGACAAGGTGCAGGTGCTCTTCGCGACCCTGGATCCCGAGCGCGATACGGCCCAGGTCCTGGCGCAATACGTTCCTGCGTTCGACGCGCGCTTTCTCGGTCTTTACGGGGACCTCGCGGCCACGCAGAAGACGGCCAAGGAGTTCAAGATCTTCTACGAGAAGCGCGCGGGTTCAACGCCCGAGAACTACACCATGGACCACACGGCCGCCAGCTACGCATTCGACCAGCGGGGGCGCTTGCGGCTCTACGTCAAGCACGACCAGTTGGGCACGCTGGTGGACGACATCCGGACGCTGCTTAAAGAGGGCAGTTAGGCAGCCGGAGACGCACGAGCGGCAGGAATAAGAGAAAACGGCCGCGCGCAGCCGTTTGTCCGCGGCAGGCCGCGCCTGCGGACTGCGGTCAGGCGGCCGGAACCGGCCCCATCACCTTGCGCATCTTGTCCAGCGCCTTGGCTTCGATCTGGCGGATGCGCTCGGCCGAGACCTTGAATTCGGCTGCAAGGTCATGCAGCGTGAGCGCGTCTTTCTCGCGCAGCCACCGCGATTCAACGATCCTGCGGCTTCGCGGGTCGAGGCTCTCGAGCGCCTTGGCCAGGCCCTCGGTGCGCAGGCGCTCCGATTCCTCTGCCTCGAGCACTTTCGAGGGCTCGGCGTTCACATCGGCTGCGAGGTAGTTGACCGGCGCATAGCCTTCGTCATCCTCGTCGGCCTCGAAAGTCATTTCCTGCCCGGCGAGGCGCATCTCCATCTCGGAGACCTCCTCAGGCTTGACCTTGAGTTCCTTCGCCATCCGGCCGACGTCCTCTGACGACATCGTGCCCAAGCCCTGCTTCATCGAACGCAGGTTGAAGAAGAGCTTGCGCTGGGCCTTGGTCGTGGCGACCTTGACCAGCCTCCAGTTGCGCAGGATGTATTCGTGCATTTCGGCCTTGATCCAGTGGATCGCGAACGAAACCAGGCGCACGCCGCGCTCCGGGTCGTAGCGCTTCACCGCCTTCATCAGGCCGATGTTGCCCTCCTGGATCAGGTCGGCATGCGGCAGGCCGTAACCGAGGTAGCCGCGGGCAACGGAAACGACCAGCCGCAGGTGCGACAGCACGAGCCCGCGCGCGGCATCGAGGTCGCCGTCCTTGCGATAGCGGCGCGCCAACTGCTGTTCCTGCTCCAGGCTGAGGAGCGGGAACCGGTTGACCGTCTGGATATACGTCTCCAGACTTCCGGCCGGCATCGGCACCGGAAACTGCGCCGGCAGACTCATACTGAGTGTTCCTTGCATGGCGTGATCTCCCTTAAGTGAATTCTAGCACTCTCATAATTAGAGTGCTAAATGGGCGACAAGTTCACTACCCCTTCTAGCAAGAGGGTTTAGCTTGGCTCGATTCCACGTAAGTAGATGCTCACTGACAGGTACGCACCCAGCCATCCAAGGAGGCCAGCGAAGCCTGCAGCCGCCAACGCATCGGCAGGGGCGAGAAAACCCAACTCGAAGACCGAACCGTACGATTCGGACAACGCGCGCACTCCCCGGTTCAGCAACGAAAGCCCCCCGGCAAGGATAGCCAGCCCGACTCCGCCACCGGCCAGCCCCTGCAAGGCGCCGAGGTAATAGAACGGCCTGCGGATGAACGAGTCGGACGCGCCTAGCAGCTTGGCGACTTCGATCTCTTCCCGCTGGGTCAGCACCTGCAGGCGGATGGTGTTGAAGGTGACCGCAATCATGCCGGTCGCGAGCAGTACGCCGGCAAATGCGATCGCAATGCGCCCGATGTCGATCAACGCAGCAAGACGGCGCGCCCAGCCCGAATCGGCCTGAACGTGGCCGACCCCCGGCCGCTTGCGCAGTTCGGCCGCAAGCGTGTCGAGCTCTTGGGGGAGGTTTTCGCGCATTTTGACGACCAGTGCGTCCGGCAGCGGGTTCTGGTTCAGGGCGGCGACGACCTCGGCAATGCCTTCGGTCTTGTTGAGTTCGGCAAGCGCCGCCTCCTTCGAGACGAACCTGACAGGGCCGACACGGGGGTCGGCCTTCAGCGACTTCTCCAGTGCCTCGCGGTCGGCGGGTTTTGCCGCCGCGTCCAGAAAGATGCTGAGCTGGGGTTCCAGGGAGAACCGCGTGGCGACGCCCTGCAGGTTGGCCAGCAATACATACCCGGCCGCCGGGAGCGAAATCGCAATGCCGATCACCAGGACGTTCAGAATACTGGAGGCCCGCTGTGCCGCGAGCTTGCGCAAGGCGCCCCTGAAAGCCTGAGCGTGCTGGGAGAGCCATCCTTTCATCCGGGCTCCCCGCCTGCGACGAGGCGGCCGCGGTCGAGCCTCAGCACCCGTTTGCCCGAGCGCTCGACCAGCGCCAGGTCGTGCGTGGCGATCAGCACGGTGACACCGACCTGCTGGAACGAAAGGAAGATCTGCATGATCGTAGCGGCCGAGTCGGCGTCGAGATTGGCGGTCGGTTCGTCGGCGAGCAGTATCGAAGGCCGGTTGGCCACTGCGCGCGCAATCGCGACGCGCTGCTGTTCGCCTCCCGAGAGCTGGATCGGGTTGAGTTTTTCGCGTTCGATCAGGCCCACCTTGTCGAGCGCCGCCCGGGCGCGCCGGGCTGCCTCCTTCGGCGTGAACCCGCTGAACGAAAGCGGCAGCAGCACGTTGTCGAACACGCTGCGGTCGTAGAGCAGCTTCTGGTCCTGGAAAACCAGGCCGAGGTTGCGCCGCAGGAAAGGAACGGCCGCCGGCTTGATCGCCGAGACATTCTGGCCGTTCACGATGACCGAGCCGCTGGTCGCCCGCTCGATCGCCGGGATCAACTTGAAAAGCGTCGACTTGCCGGCACCCGAGCGCCCGGTGAGGAAGGCGAGTTCACCTGGCTCGATCGAGAAACTCACGTTGCTGAGGGCCTCCTGGCCGCCGGGATAGCGCTTGGAGGCGTTCGAGAACCTAATCAACGAGCGCCTCGACGAAATCGCGCGCGCTGAAGGGTCGCAAGTCGTCTATGCCTTCGCCGACTCCGATGAAGTACAGGGGCAGCGGCTGCGCCTTGCCTTCCTTGGCGCGCGAACTGGCGATCGCCGCCACTACGCCGCCCTTGGCGGTCCCGTCGAGCTTGGTGAGTACCAGGCCGGTCAACCCCACTGCGTCGTCGAATGCCTTGACCTGGTTCAGCGTGTTCTGGCCGGTATTCGCATCCAGCACCAGTATCACCTCGTGCGGCGCGTCGGGCATCACCTTGGCGATCACGCGCTTCACTTTCCGGATCTCGTCCATCAGGTGGAGCTGCGTCGGCAGCCGGCCCGCCGTGTCGGCGATCACGATGTCGATGTTGCGTGCAATCGCGGCACTGACCGCATCGAAGATCACGGCGCTCGGATCGCCCGATTGCTGCGCCACCACCGTGATGTTGTTGCGTTCGCCCCAGACCACCAATTGTTCGCGGGCCGCGGCGCGGAACGTGTCGCCTGCCGCGAGGAGCACCGTCTTTCCGCGTCCCTGGAAATATTTCGCGAGCTTTCCGATCGATGTCGTCTTTCCTGCGCCGTTTACGCCCGCGACCATGATCACCAGGGGCTTTGCGCGCGACAGCGGCAGGGGCCTTTCGAGCGGCGCAATCAGCCTGAGCAATTCATCCCTGAGGAGCGCCTTGAGCGCGACCGCATCCGTGACGCCTTCCTTGCGCACCCGGCCGCGCAGCGCGTCGAGGATCCGGTGCGTGGCCTCGACGCCGCAGTCGGCCCGCAACAGGACCGATTCGAGGTCGTCGTAAAGCGCGTCGTCGATTTTCCCGCGCGATAACAGCCCGCCGATCGCGTCGCGGGTACGCGAAAGTCCCGACTTGAGGCGCTCGGCCCAGGAGCGGGTGTCCTGCGGAGTTTTTTTGGGGAAGCCGAACATTGGGATGAGCGGCGGGGAAAGCCGCTAAGATAGGTCGGCATTTTAGCAAACGCATCCCCCGACCTTGGCGAAATCGAGCAAAGCTTCCCCCGGCCGCGTGCGCATCATAGGCGGGACCTTGAAAAGGAGCGTGTTGCGCTTCCCCGAAGCCGTCGACCTGCGGCCGACACCGGACCGGGTGCGCGAGACGGTGTTCAACTGGCTCGGGCAGGACCTGCACGGGCTCGTGTGCCTGGACCTTTTTGCAGGCAGCGGTGCACTCGGTTTCGAGGCCGCTTCCCGCGGGGCGGCGCGCGTGGTGCTCGTCGAGCGGGACCCGCGGGCGGTGGCCGCGTTGCGCGACAATGCAATGCGTCTCTCGGCTTCGATGCTCGACATCGTTCCCGGTGACGCCTTGGCCTACCTTTCCGCTGCGAAAGAGCGGTTCGACGTGGTTTTCCTCGACCCCCCCTTCAGGCAGAATGTGCTCCCCGAAGTCCTCAGGTGCCTGCCCCGCGTGCTCAAGAGCGGTGCGCGCGCCTATGTCGAGGCGCCCGCGCCGCTGGAACTGGCGGGCGACAAGGGCGGATGGCGCGAACTCAGGCGCGGGCATGCCGGGCAGGTCAATTTTCAATTGCTGGAGTGGAGCGAATGATCGGAGCGGTCTATCCGGGGACGTTTGATCCCCTGACGCGCGGGCACGAGGACCTGGTCCGCCGTGCCTCGGTGATTTTCGGTTCGGTCATCGTCGGCGTCGCCGACAGCCGTGCAAAGAAGCCCTTCTTCACGCTGAGCGAGCGAGTCGAGATCGCGAGCGAAGTGCTCAAGGACCTCAAGAACGTGAAGGTCGTCGGCTTCAGCGGACTGCTGATCAAGTTCATCCACGAGCACGACGCCCGCGTGATCATGCGCGGACTGCGCGCGGTGTCGGACTTCGAATACGAATTCCAGCTGGCGGGAATGAATCGCAACCTCTACCCGGACGTGGAGACCGTGTTCCTCACGCCCTCCGAACAGCACATGTTCATCTCGGCGACGCTGGTGCGCGAGATCGCGACGCTCGGCGGCGACGTGTCGAAGTTCGTGCACCCGCTGGTGCGCGACAAGCTCAGGGAAAAGGTGACGGCCCTCGGCGGCTGAAGGCCGCCGCGTGTGGGCGTCGGCTGAAAGGCGCCGCGTGCGGGCGTCGGCTGAAAGGCGCCGCGTGCGGGCGTCGGCTGGAGGCGGCGTCCGTTGCTATTTTTGGCAGGTCGGACAGTAGAACGTCGCGCGCTGTCCCATCACCACGCGCTTGATCGGCGTGCCGCATCGCCGGCATGGTTCGCCGGTCCTGCCGTAGACCCAATAGTTCTGTTGGGCGTAACCCGAACTGCCGTCGCTCTGCACGAAGTCGCGCAGGCTCGATCCGCCTGCGCGGATGGCGTCCTCGAGCGTCGCCTTCACTTCGGTCACCAGGTTCGCGCAGCGCTGCAGCGACAGTCGCCCGGCCGGCGCGCCGGGCCGGATCCCGGCGCGATGGAGGCTTTCATTTGCGTAGATATTGCCAACCCCGACAACCTTCTTTGCGTCCATCAGCAAGAGCTTGATGGCAACGCGATGGCCGCGCGACAGCGCATGCAACAGCTTCGCGTTGAACGCGGGCGCGAGCGGCTCGACGCCGAGCCCGGCAAGCAGCTTGTGGTCCTCCGGATTGCCCGTCGTCCACAACACGGCGCCGAAGCGGCGCGGATCGCGCAATCGCAATACGCGCGGCCCGACCGCGAGGTCGAAGTGGTCGTGCCTGGCAGGCAGGGTGCCTGGCTGAACGATCCGCAAGCTTCCGGACATGCCCAGATGCAGGATCAGCGAACCCTTCCCGCAGTCCAGGAGGATATATTTGCCGCGCCGCCTGACCGAGGCGATCGTGCAGCCGGCGAGCCTGCCGACTTCGGCCGGAACGGCCCAGCGCAGGCGGGGTTCACGCACTTCGACACCGGTGATCTTGCGACCCTTGAGATGGGGTTCGATCCCGCGGCGCGTGATCTCGACTTCGGGGAGTTCGGGCATGGCAGAACTTTGTGGCGCGCCCTCGGTCGAACGCGGGTCAATTGCGTGGTCCGCGCTTGTGCGGAGCGGCAAATATACCTAATATGACCCGTGACCGACAGCAAGTCGCGCCCCTTCTCCGTCCTGTGTTGATTCAACCCCTCCTGCGCGTCTTGCGCTTGCCGCCGAATGCCTTTCGCCTGACCGCCGCGATCGTCGCCTTCGCGTTTGCGGCCGGTGCCCTCGCCCAGCCGAGCGCCAAGGACGGCGATGACGACGACGACGACCAGTCGGCGCCCGTGGTCACGGCCGCTGCGCCCAGGCAGGACGACCCAACGCTGCCGAAGCAGGACCTGACCGAGCCGGTCCTCCTCGGACTGTTGCTCGCCGAGATCGCCGCGCAAAGGAACGACGCCGGCTACGCGGCGCAGACGTACATCGAGCTTGCCAAGCGCACCCGGGATCCGCGTATCGCGCGGCGTGCCACCGAAGTCGCCGCTTTCGCGCGCCTCCCGGCGCTTGCCCTCGAAGGTGCGAGGATCTGGTACGAAGTCGAGCCGGGCTCGTTGCAGGCGGCGCAGACGCTCAGCCGGCTGCTCATCGGCGCGCGCCGCGTCGCGGAGGCCGAGCCCTACCTGATGAAGCTGTTCTCGAGCAACGAAATGACTGCGGCGAACGGCTTCATGCAGATCAATCGATTCCTCGCCCAGAATCCCGACAGGTCGACCAACCTGGAGATCGTGAGAAAGCTGGCCGGGTCGTTTCCTTCGCTGCCGCAGGCGCATTTTGCCGTCGCGCAGGCCGCCTCGAATGCGGACAACGACGACCTTGCGCTCGAAGAGGTGCGCCGGGCCGGCGAGTTGAAGCCGGACTGGGACCTGCCCGCCGTATTCGAAGCGCAGCTGCTGCAGCAGAAATCGCCCCAGGAAGCCCAGGCGCGGCTCGCGGCTTACCTCGCCAAGTTCCCGGGTTCGCGCGAGGCGGGGCTCAACTACGCGCGCCTGCTGGTGCTCGACAAGAAGGTCCCCGAAGCGCGCGCGCAGTTCCAGGCGCTCATCGACCAGAATGCCGGCGATGCCGACGTCCTGTACGCGGTCGGCCTTCTTTCGGTACAGCTCAAGGACTACGAACTGGGCGAGAAATACCTGAGCCGGCTGCTCGACATGCGGTTCCGCGACAAGAACGGCGTGCGCTTCACGCTCGGCCAGGTTGCGGAAGAAAGGAAGGACCTTCCCGGCGCGCTCAAGTGGTATTCGCAGATCGAGTCGGGGGAGCAATTCATCCCGTCGCGCCTTCGCTACGCACAGATCCTCTCCAGGCAGGGCAAGCTCGACGAGGCGCGCGCCTACCTTCGCAAGGTCGATGCCGGCGAACAGAAGACCCAGATGCTGATTGCCGAGGCCCAGTTGCTGCGCGAGGTGAACCAGAACGCCGAAGCCTTCAAGGTGCTCGACAATGCGCTCGCCTCGCAGCCCGACCAACCCGACCTCCTTTACGACCGCGCACTCACCGCCGAGAAACTCGAGCGCTACGACATCCTCGAGGCCGACCTGACGAAATTGATCAAGCTCCGGCCGGACCACGCACATGCGTACAACGCGCTCGGCTATTCGTTTGCCGACCGCAACGTGCGCCTGGACGAAGCCAAGAAGCTGATCGAGAAGGCCATGGCCCTCGCGCCGCAGGACCTGTACATCGTCGACAGCATGGGCTGGACGTACTACCGCATGGGCGATCTCCCGCGCGCGCTCGAGAACCTGCGCCGCGCCTACAAGGGCCGGCCCGACGGCGAGATCGGTGCCCATCTCGGGGAAGTGCTGTGGGTGTCCGGCGAGCGCGCCGAGGCCGAGCGGATCTGGCAGGATGCGCTCAAGAACGCGCCCGAGAACGAAGCGCTGCAAAAGACCATCAAGCGCTTCAAGCCCTGACGCGCCCGCGCGCGTTGCGTTGGATTCCCCTGACTACTGCGTGTCCACCGTGAGGCCCACCATTCGCGTGCTCGTTGTCCTGGCCGTCCTTGCGGTCACCGGGTGCGCGGAACTGCGGCCGCTGGAGGCGCAGGAGGACGTCGAATTCGAACTTGCCGGACGGATTGCCAGCCGCTACAAGGACGAGGCGGCCAGCGGCAACGTCGCTTGGCGGCATTCGCGCGAATCGGACGAACTCCTGATCACCACGCCCGTGGGGTCGAGCGTGGCCCGGCTGGTGCGTAACGGCGGCGAATTCGTGCTTACCACCAGCGAACCGCGCGACTATCGCGCCACCGATGCCGAGGCCCTGACCGAGCAGGTGCTCGGATTCCGGATCCCGATCACAGGCCTCGCCGACTGGGTGCGCGGCCGAGCCGCCGATGGCCCGTCGGCCGGAGCGATACGCGACCCGGAAGGCCGGCTCGCTTCGCTTGACCAGCACGGCTGGCATGTCGAATACCAGGAGTATCGTGCCGACGGGCTGCCCTCGCGCCTCAGGCTTTTCTACCCGGGCCTCGAATTGCGGCTCGCCATCCACGAGTGGAAGGCCGGCGCGCAACCGCGCTGAACGGCCGGAGACAAGACATGGAATGGCATCCTGCGCCCGCGAAGCTGAACCTCTTCCTGCACGTGCTCGGCCGCAGGCCGGACGGGTATCACCTGTTGCAGACCGTGTTTCGCCTGATCGACAGGTGTGACGAGGTCGGCGTGGAGATCCGGGAGGACGGCATCATCCGCCGCGTGGACGAAACGCCGGGCGTGGACGAGGTTTCCGACCTTTGCCTGAGGGCGGCACATGCGCTGCGAGAGCGGGCCCGCCCCCTTCTCGGATCTGCTGCCGGGCGCCTCGGCGCGGACATCGGTCTCAGGAAGCACCTGCCGATCGGCGGCGGGCTCGGTGGCGGCTCCTCGGACGCGGCGACGGTCCTGATCGTCCTCAACCGGGCCTGGAATCTCGGATTCAACCGCCGGCAGCTGATGGACATCGGCCTCGGGCTGGGCGCCGACGTACCGGTCTTCGTGTTCGGCAGGACCGCTTTCGGCGAAGGGGTGGGCGAGCGCCTCGCACCGCTTTCGCTACCCCCGGCCTGGTACCTCGTCCTGACACCGCAAGTCTCGGTATCTACAAAAGAAATCTTCTCTTCAGCCGCGTTGACACGGGATACGAAACCACTCAGAATACCGGCCTTTTTGCCGGGTCTTGGGAAAAACGACTTGCAGCCGGTCGCGACCGCCCTTTATCCCGAAATCGCCAGGCACCTGGAGTGGTTGTTGCAGTACGGCGACGCGCGAATGACGGGTTCCGGGGCGTGTGTTTTCGCCGCGTACGGCACGGAACCCGAAGCTCGGGCGGTGGAAGCGGGATTGCCGGAGGGCATGCGGGGATTCGTTGCACGCGGGCTCGACGAGCATCCTCTCAGGGGGTGGGTCGCGGACGCATGAATCAGGCAGTAGGCAGCAAAAAAGATTTGGGGAGTCGCCAAGCTGGTTAAGGCACCGGATTTTGATTCCGGCATGCGAAGGTTCGAATCCTTCCTCCCCAGCCACCATTAAGTTCTGAGAGCGGGCTCACGAGTCGAGGACATGGCCAACCTGATACCGACGAGGGCGCTGGATCGCCTGATGGTCTTCACGGGCAATGCCAACCCGAAGCTCGCCCAGGACGTGGTCAAGCACCTGAACATCGGCGTGGGCCGCGCGATCGTCGGCAAGTTTTCGGACGGCGAGGTCATGGTCGAGCTGCTGGAGAACGTCCGCGGCAAGGACGTGTTCGTGCTGCAGCCGACGTGCATGCCGACCAACGACAGCCTGATGGAACTGATGGTGATGGTCGACGCGCTCAAGCGCTCGTCGGCCGCCCGGGTGACCGCGGCGATCCCATATTTCGGCTACGGGCGGCAGGACCGCCGGCCGAGGTCGGCACGGGTGGCGATCAGCGCCAAGGTGGTGGCGAACATGCTGACCGCGGTGGGCGTGGCGCGCGTGCTGACGATGGACCTGCACGCCGACCAGATCCAGGGGTTCTTCGACATCCCAGTCGACAATATTTACGCGGCGCCGGTGTTGCTCGGCGACGTCTGGAAGCAGCGGTACGACAACCTGATCGTCGTGTCGCCCGATGTGGGCGGCGTGGTCAGGGCGAGGGCGCTGGCCAAGCGGCTCGAATCCGACCTGGCGATCATCGACAAGCGCCGGCCGAAGGCGAATGTTTCGGAAGTCATGAACATCATCGGCGAAGTACAGGGCCGTACGTGCGTGATCATGGACGACATGGTCGACACCGCGGGCACGCTGTGCAAGGCCGCGCAGGTGCTGAAGGCAGAAGGCGCCACGAAGGTGGTTGCGTATTGCACGCATGCGGTGCTCTCGGGCGGCGCGGTGGCGCGGATCGCGGAATCGGACATGGACGAGCTGGTGGTCACCGACACGATCCCGCTGCGCGAGGACGCGCGGGCCTGCCAGAAGATCCGGCAGTTGTCGGTGGCGGGCCTGCTGGCGGAGACGATATTCAGGATTTTCAGCGAGGATTCGGTGAGCTCGCTGTTCGTAGAATAGTTTTTTTGCAGCAAACGTGTGCCTGGTCGCGGGCCGCGTAACTTTAGGAGCAGTCCATGAAGATCGAAGTCAGCGCCAAGCGGCGCGAGAAGCAGGGAACGGGTGCGAGCCGCCGCCTGCGCAATGCCGGGAAAGTGCCCGGCATCGTGTACGGTGGGAACTCGGAGCCGGTAAACATCGAGCTCGACCACAAGGAGCTTGCGCAGAACCTTTCGCGCGAAGCATTCCATGCGTCGATCCTGACGCTGGACCTGGAAGGCCAGAAGGAGGCGGTGCTGCTGCGCTCCTTCAACATGCACCCGTTCAAGCTCCAGGTGCAGCACATCGATTTCCAGCGCGTCGCCAAGGACCGCAAGATCCACATGAAGGTGCCGCTGCACTTCGTCAACGCCGAGCAGTCGCCGGCGGTCAAGGAGCAGGGCGGTGTCGTCAGCCACGTGCTGAACGAGCTCAACATCACCTGCCTGCCGGACGACCTGCCGGAGTACATCGAGATCGACCTGTCGGCCGCGACGGTGGGTTACTCGGTGCATGCCAAGGACATCAAGCTGCCCAAGGGTGTCGAGGCGGTATTGCACAAGAAGGAAAACCCGGTGGTGGTGTCGGTCCTGGTGCCGCAGCTCGCGGTCGTGGAGGAAGAGGCCACGGCTGCAGCCGCGCCGGCCGCAGGCGATGTCCCGGCCAGCAAGCAGGCCGAGCCCGCCAAGGAAGGCGACAAGGCCGCGGATGCGAAAGGCGGTGCCAAAGCCGCTGGCGGCGACAAGAAAGACAAGAAGTAAACCAAGCGCTCAGGAAAAGCGGCAAGGGCGCACCCGTCCTTGCCGCTTTTTTTTTGAATCATGGCTATCCGTCTCATCGTCGGTCTAGGCAATCCGGGCAAGGAGTACGAAGGTACGCGGCATAACGCGGGTCAATGGCTGGTTGAGCGGTTTGCGGGCATCAGACATGTCGCGCTCAGGAAGGAAGGCAAGTATTACGGCCTTGCCGGACGCGACGAAGGCTCCGGCGCCTGGCTGCTCGTACCGACCACATTCATGAACCTGTCGGGCAAGTCGGTCGCTGCGCTGGCTGGTTTCTTCAAGATCGCACCGGGCGAGATCCTCGTCGCGCACGACGAACTCGATTTCCTGCCGGGCGTAGTGAAGATGAAGCTCGGTGGCGGCGTCGGCGGCCATAACGGCCTGAAGGACATCGCCGCGCACCTTGGCACCAACGATTTCTGGCGCCTGCGGTTCGGCATCGGCCATCCCGGGGACCGCGACGTGGTCGCCGACTACGTATTGAGCAAACCCTCAAAGCTCGACCGCGAAGCGATCGAGGAAACCATCGATCGCGCGCTCGAAATCCTGCCCCTTGCGATTGAAGGCGAGGTAGAACGCGCGATGCATAAACTGCACACCAAACCCAAACCACCGAAAGAACCCCCGGTGAAGGAGCCTGCGTGAGTCTGAAATGTGGCATCGTCGGATTGCCGAACGTGGGCAAGTCCACGCTCTTTAACGCGCTCACCAAGGCCGGCATCGCGGCGGAGAACTACCCGTTCTGCACGATCGAGCCCAACGTCGGCATCGTCGAGGTGCCCGACCCACGCCTGGGCAAGCTCGCCGAGATCGTCAAGCCGCAGAAGGTCGTTCCGGCGGTGTGCGAATTCGTCGACATCGCCGGCCTGGTGGCCGGCGCGTCCAAGGGCGAAGGCCTGGGCAACCAGTTCCTCGCCAACATCCGCGAGACCGACGCGATCGCCCACGTCGTGCGCTGCTTCGTCGACGAGAACGTGGTGCACGTCGCAGGCAAGGTCGACCCGGTCTCCGACATCGAGACGATCAACACCGAGCTGGCGCTGGCCGACCTCGCGACGGTCGAAAAGCAGCTCTCGAAAAACGTGAAACTCGCCAAGACCGGCGGCGACAAGGAGGCCCAGCGCCTGGTCGCGGTGCTGGAAAAGGTGCAGAAAGCGCTCGACCAGGGATTGCCCGCACGCACCGTCGACCTCGCCAAGGAGGAACTGGCCGTGATCCGGCCGCTGTTCCTGCTCACGATGAAGCCCACGATGTACGTCGCCAACGTCGACGAGAAGGGATTTCACGACAACCCGCTGCTGGCGGCGGTGGAAGCGCATGCGAAGAAGGAGGGCGCGCCCGTCGTCGCGATCTGCGCCGCCATCGAATCGCAGATGGCCGACCTCGACGACGAGGACAAGAAGATCTTCCTCGAGGACCTCGGGCTGGAGGAGCCGGGCCTGAACCGCGTGATCCGCGCAGGTTACAAGCTGATGGGCCTGCAGACGTACTTCACCGCCGGCGTGAAGGAAGTGCGCGCCTGGACGGTTGCGATCGGCGCCACCGCGCCGCAGGCGGCAGGCGTGATCCATACCGATTTCGAGCATGGCTTCATCCGCGCCGAAGTCATCGCCTACGACGATTTCATCGCGGGCCGGGGCGAGCACGGCGCCAAGGAAGCCGGCAAGATGCGCGTCGAAGGCAAGGAGTACGTGGTGCATGACGGCGACGTCATGCACTTCCGCTTCAACGTCTGAGTCGGCGTACCGCTCAGGGGACCAGCGGCAGGGACGCGAGCTTTCTTGCCGTGCCGGCCTTTTCCGCTGCGATCAGTGATTCGATCACGCGCCGGGCCTGCACGCCGCCGGTGTCGGTCGCGATGTTTACGCGCGGTACCGACGGGTCGAGGTCGATGTTCTGCTGCTGGCCGGCGATCATCTTCAGGTCCTCGAGGAAAGCGCCGTGCGTCAGGCGGAAATCGAGGTCCGAGATGCTCGGGTCGTCGGTGCCGAAGTTCTGCGCCTGGGCCCAGAAATAGTGGCTGGTCTTGTCAGTCTCGGGCGTGATCGCGTTCAGGTTGCGCGTGGTCACGCCCTTTGAGCGGTCGCCGGAGCGCGCGCCCGTGCCCGCCAGGGCCGCGCCGATGTCCAGCCGCACATACGCAGGCGGCGTGTAGACGAGGTGCATCCATCGGTCGACGATCGCGTCGCGCGGAAACCCTGCAAGCGCGCGGAAGTACGAGGTCACCGGCACGTTCTCGGTCCAACGCTCGACGATGATCGCATTACCCTCCTTGCGGACCTCGGCCGGGCCTCCCTTGGGCGGGATCGCGGTCGTGCCGAGCGAAGAGGCATGCACGAACGGCAGGTGCGTGAGGTCGCACAGGTTCTCGACGAGCAGCAGGTAGTTGCCCGGCAGGTCGAGCCGCTCGCCCTTGAACCGCCATCCCGGGTCGTCCAGCCAGTGGAAATCCTCGATCGCCGATTCGTCCGCCAGGGCCGGGTCCCCCATCCAGATCCAGACCATCTTATGCCGCTCGACGACCGGGTAGCTCTTCACCCGCGCGTTCGGCGGGATCGTGTCCACCGCGGGGATCTTCACGCACTTGCCCGAAGGATCGTAGGTGAAGCCGTGGTAGCCGCATTCGAGGTTGTCGCCGCGCACCCGGCCGGTGGACAGCGGCGCATGGCGGTGGCAGCAGCGGTCCTCCAGCGCCACCGGCTTGCCGTCGGTCCTTCGGTAAAGCACGACCGGCTCGCCGAGCAGGATGCGCCTCAGCATCGCCAGTCGGCCGATTTCGTCCGCCCAGGCGGCGACGTACCAGCAGTTCTTCAGGAACATGCTCAGGTCTTCCTCTGCGCAAGGGCTGCATGTGCGTTCTCGCGCAGCACGCGGCGCAGCACCTTGTTGGCCGCATTGCGCGGGATCTCGTCGAAGAACACGTAGGCCCGCGGCCGCTTGTAATTCGCGAGCGTCGACTCCCGGCAGAAGCGGTCGAGGTCCTCCTCGCTCGGCCGCGCCGCTCCGGGCTTCACGCAGGCGACGACGATCTCTCCCCAGCGTTCGTCCGGCACGCCGAGCACCACGACCTCGGCGATGCCCGTATGGCGGGCGAGGGTGGTCTCGACCTCGTACGGGTGCACGTTCTCGGCGCCGGTAATGATCATGTCGTCCACGCGGCCGCGCACTTCGAGGTCGCCATCCTCCCTGCGCACCGCGATGTCGCCGGTGCGATACCAGCCGCCCTGCATCTTCTCGGCGGTCGCATCAGGGCGGTTCAGGTAGCCGAGAAAGGTGGCGTCAGCCGTCGCGTCGATCAGCAACTCGCCCTCTTCGCCGATTGCGGCCACATCCTCGACGGTTCCGCCGATGCGTCCCACCCGCACGTTGGAGTAGTAGCCGGGGCGGTACTGGTGCGGCCGGCCGGCGGGTTCCGGGAAATACAGGCCGTTCATGATCTCGGTGGTGCCGTAGATGTTGGTCATCTTCCGGCCCGGGAATGCGGCAGCCACGCGCTCGAGCAGGGGGCCGGGCATGGCCGCTCCCGCGTAGATCACCGTTTGCACGCTCCGGATTCGTTCGGCCGAGAAGTTCGGCGCGGCGAGCAGACCGTGAAAATGCGTCGGCGACCCATACAGCAGCGTGATGCCATGGCGCTCGATCGCCTCCACGGCACGCGCCGGGTCGAACATCGAGCACAGGTGGTAGGTGCCGTCGAAGGCCAGCGCCCCAAGCAGCCCGGAGAAGAAGCCGACCGCGTGAAACAGCGGCATCAGGCCGAGCACCTTGTTGTGCGTGCCGTGCGTGACGCCGCATTGCATCGACATGTAAAGGACGCGGGCATCGGTCGCCCGATGCGGGACCATCACGCCTTTGGGAAGACCGGTAGTGCCCGAGGTGTAGAGCACAAACGCCAGGCCCTCCGGATCGGGCGATTTCCACGGGGCGATCGACTTCGCGTCCCCCCGGCAGGCGTCCAGCGTCTTCGTCCCGGCCGGGCCCGCGCCCACCGTGATCAGCGGAGCGCCTTGCGGCAGCGTTTCCTTGAGCGCCCGCACCATGGCTTCGTCCGGCAGCGTGATTGCACCCGCCATGCCCCCTTGCTTTACGAGCCCGGCGGCCTCGTCCGGCTTGAGCCGCGCATTGATCATGGCCGGCACCACGCCAAGCCGGTGCAGGGAAAGGAGCACCAGCGCGTGCTCGTACAGGTTGGGCATTACGGTGGCCACGATCTGCCCCGCCCTGAGGCCCTGTGCGGCGAATCCCGCCGCGTAGGCGTCGATCTCTGCGAGCAGTTCTCGATAAGTCAGCCGCCTGTCGGTGCGGTCATCCGCGATCGCGAGGTGGTCCGGCCGGCGCGCGGCCGCCAGGCGCACGAGGTCGTGAACGGTCTGCATGCGGTGCTCCTCCTTGGGGGTCGCTGCGCCGGCTATCTTAATCGACGGGCGACCCGGCGAGCGACTGCGCCACATCGCATTTCGCCATTCGCGCGGGACGGCGAAGCGAGGCAAGATGCCGGTCATGAAACTCAAGATGAACCAGAACTCGATCTTTGCGGTCCTGCTGCGCTCGCCGTGGTGGGTCAGCGCCGGCATCGCAGCCGCACTGTTCGCCGCGGCCCGGCTCGCCCTGCCGGCGGAATACGGCCCCTATGCGTTCTTCGTAGCGCTGCCCTTTGCGCTCATCGCGGCCAACGTGCTCTGGAAGAATCTGCGCATGCCGAGCGAAGCCAAGGTGGCCGCGAAGCTCGAGGCACTGCGCGCGCTGTCTTCGCAGGAATTCTCGGCCGTGCTGGAGGACGCTTTCCGGCGCGACGGGTGCGAGGTCGAGCGCATCGCCCGCAACGGCGCGGATCTCTCGCTTACGAAGGCCGGCCGCGTAACGCTGGTTGCCTGCAAGCGCTGGAAGGTCGCCCGCACCGGCATCGAGCCGCTGCGCGAACTCGAAGCGGCCAGGCAGGCGCAGGAGGCGCACGAGGCGATCTATGTCGCTGCCGGTGAGGTGAGCGAGACCGCCCGCGCATTTGCTGCCGGAAGGAAGATCCGGCTGCTCGATGCAGCGGGCCTGGCGCAGCTGGTGCCGCGGATCCCGGCCCCCGCGGACAAGGCCCAGGCAATCCGCTAGCGGCCCGAATTCGGAACTTTTTTTCCAAACCCCCGCGCCGATATTGGCGCTCCGGGTTATTTTTTACCGGTACCGGTACATTCCCGGTCAGGCGCCCGCCGGTTCCGGGGCGTCCAGGACCGGTACCGCCGCCACCAGCTGCCGGGTATAGGGATGCGATGGCGCGGTCAGCACTTGTGCCGCCGGGCCGCTCTCGACGATGACGCCTCGCTGCATCACCGCCACCCGGTCGGCGAAATGGCGTGCGATCGAGATATCGTGCGTGATCATCAGGTAGGCCACGCCGCGCTCCTCCTTGATGTCGAGCAGCAGGTTGAGGACCTGGCCGCGGATCGACACGTCGGCGCCCGACAGCGGCTCGTCTGCGATGATCAGGCGCGGGTTCATCGCCAGCGCGCGGGCAATCGCGAGCCGCTGGCGCTGCCCGCCGGAGATTTCGTGCGGGAAGCGGGCGAGGTAATCGCGGCCCGGGGAAAGCCCCACCCGGTCGAGCAATGCCGCGGCGAGTTCGTCCACCGCGCCCCTTGCGTCCGGCAAGGCCTGCGCCATCAGCTCGCGGACCGGGCGGCGCGGGTTGAGCGAGGATGAAGCGTCCTGGAAGATCGGCTGCATCGCGACGCGCGCGCGGCGCAACTCATCGTCGCGAAGCTCGCCCAGCACCTTGCCTTCGAGCACCACGCGCCCGCTGTCGGGCGCAAGCAGGCCGAGCGCGATGCGCCCGAGCGTCGACTTGCCCGAACCGCTTTCGCCGACCAGCGCGACCGTCTCGCCGCGGCCGACGTCCAGGCTGACGTCGTCGACCGCCCGGACCGGCGATTGCCCGGAGCGCCGGAAGGTCTTCGCGATGTTCTCGAGCTTCAGGATCGGTTCGGTCATGGCATCGCCGCTATCTGTGCGCCCAGCAGCGCACCGTCTGGGCACCGGCGTTCCTGGCCGGGCCCGGCTGCGGCATCGACTGTGCGCATTCGGTGCGCGCCTGAGGGCAGCGCGGCGTGAATGGGCAGCCCGGCGAGAGCTCGGACAGGTTCGGCGGGTCGCCCGCAATCGTCGCAAAGCGGCCTTCGTTGTTGCGCGCTGCCTGTGCCGCCTTCAGGAGACCGACGGTGTACGGATGGGCCGGGCGACGGAATACGTCCGCGGTGGTGCCCCATTCCACCACGTGCCCGGCGTACATCACGTAGATCCGGTCGCACGCCGAGGCGACGATGCCGAGGTCGTGCGAGATCAGGAGCAGCGCCATGCCGAGGCGCTCGCGGAGTTCGCGGATGAGCGAGAGGATCTCGGCCTGCGTCGTGACGTCCAGCGCAGTCGTCGGCTCATCGGCCACGAGCAGTTGCGGACCGCAGCCAAGCGCGACGGCCAGCAGCGCACGCTGCCGCATGCCGCCCGAAAGCTCGTGCGGGTAGGCTTCAGCAGCCGAGGCCGGCAGCTTCACGAGGGCCAGCAGTTCGGCGACGCGGGCGGACACGCTCCCGGCGCGGGGCGCGCCGGCCGCATGGACCCGCACACTCTCGGCGATCTGCCGGCCGACGCGCATGACCGGGTTGAGGTAGGAGAGCGGATCCTGGAACACCATCGCGACCGGATTGCCGCGCATCGCCTGCCATTGGTCCTCGCTGTAGCGCGTGACGTCGACGCCGCCGATCAGCAGGCGCCCGGATTCGATGGTCGCGATCCTGCGCGGCGTGAGGCCCAGCGTGGCTCGCGCAAGCGTCGATTTGCCCGAGCCGGATTCGCCGACCAGGCCGACGGCTTCGCCCTCGCCGACCACGAGCGAAACATCGTTCATCGCATAGGCGACCGTCCCGCGGGCGCGGTACGCAAGGCGCAGCGCCTCGAGTTCGAGGATGTTCGCCATCCTAGTGCGTCACCGTACGCGGGTTCAGCGCCGAGCCGATCGCGTCGCCCAGCAGGTTGAAGGCCAGCACCGTCAGGAAGATCGCCAGACCCGGGAATACCGACATCCACCACGCATTGAAAAGGAACCGCTGCCCGGCGTTCAGCATGCGGCCCCAGCTGATGATGTCCGCCGACGAGAGGCCGAGGAACGAGAGCGACGCTTCCAGCAGGATCGCCTGCGCGACGACGAGCGTGCCGGCCGCAAGAACCGGTGCCATGGCGTTCGGCACTACCTCGGAGGCGAGGATCTCCCATTCGCGCCTGCCCAGGCACCGCACCGCGTCCACGAACTCCAGTTGCTTGATGCGCATGACCTCGCCACGCGTGATGCGCGCGATCTGCGGCCAGGCGAGCAGCATGATCACCGCGACCACCTGCGCGAGCCCGGTGCCGGACAACGCGACGATCACCGCGGCGAGGATGAAGCTCGGCACGACCTGGAACATTTCCGCGACCCGCATCACGGCAAGGTCGAGCCACCCCCCGTAGAATCCGGCCGCAGCGCCGAGGAGGACTCCGAGCAGCGTTGCGCCGATCGCGGCGCTCACGCCGACGGCGAGGGAGACCTGGGTGCCGTAGAGGATCCCCGTGAGCATGTCGCGGCCCAGTTCGTCCGTGCCGAGCAGGTGCTCCAGCGACGGTGCCGCCATCGCCTGGTCGGAAATCTGGTGGGGATCGATTCCCGGCACCAGCAAGGAGGTGACGGCGACCAGGGCCAGTAGCGCGACGTACGCGCCTGACGCAACGCCTGCGCGAT
The DNA here is from genome assembly GCA_964599095.1 of uncultured Bordetella sp. Classification (GTDB taxonomy): domain Bacteria; phylum Pseudomonadota; class Gammaproteobacteria; order Burkholderiales; family SG8-39; genus SZAS-79. The sequence continues at coordinate 14,090 of CAZREB010000024.1, read as the reverse complement.
ACGCGAAGAAGCGCTGCACGAACCTAGGCATTCTTCCCATAACTCGAACGCACGCGCGGATCGAGGACCGCGTACAGGATGTCGGTGACCAGGTTCGCCACCACCACGGCGATCGCGGTGACGAGGAAGATCCCGACCAGCACCGGGTAGTCGCGGTTGCCGATCGAGGTGATGAAAAGGTTGCCCAGGCCCGGCCAGGCGAATACCGTCTCGACCAGGATTGCGCCGGTAAGCGAGTGGCCGAAGTTGTAGCCGATCACCGTGACGACCGGGATCATCGCGTTCGGCAGCACGTGCTGCCAGAGCACGGACCGGCGCGACAGGCCCTTGGCCCGTGCGGTCAGCACGAAATCCTGCGACAGCGCTTCGAGCACACTCGCCCGTGCGACCCGCGCCACGATTGCGACGTAGAAGATCGTGATGCTGAACACCGGCAGCACCATGTGCCAGAGAACGTCGCGCACCCACGGCCAGCCCTGCAGCGTCTCGCGTGCCGAGACCATGCCCTGCGCGGGAAGCCATGGCAGCTGGATCGCGAGCGCGATGACGAGAATCTGACCGAGCCAGAAGATCGGGATCGAGAAGCCGGCCACGCTGAGGGCCGTGATCCCGCTGTCAAGAAGGCCGCCGGCGCGCGGCGCGGCGGCAAGCGCCATCGCAACGCCGGCGAGGGCCGCCAGCGTGAGTGCCGGAATCATGATGAGCAGCGTGTACTGGGCACGGTCGAGCACCAAGCCGAGCACCGGCTGCCGGTTGGAGAACGAGAAACCGAGGTTGCCCTTTGCGAGGTTCGACAGGTACAGCCACAGTTGCGTGGCCACCGGCTGGTCGAGGCCGAAGTCCTTGCGGACCTGCTCGGCATAACCCGGCGGTGTCGGGAAGTCGCCTACCAGTGCCTGGATCGGGTCGCCCGGGACGATATGGATGATCAGGAACGTGACGACGACGATCGCGAGCACGATCGGCCCGGCCCATGCGAGCCGGGCGAGGATGTAGCGGCGCACTAGGCCGCCTTGTTCATGCCGTGCGCTTGCGGCACCAGCAGCCGGACGAGGTCGCGGAAGTCCTTTACCGATTCGAGGTTCGCCACGCAGTCGGCCAACTCACGCGCACGCGCAGCGCCGAGGGCGGGCACGAGCAGGGACGAGACCTTGACGTGCAGCTCGTCGTCGGTCAGCGGCCGTTCCGGCGCGCCCCTGGCGAATTTCGTATGCCGCTCGATGCGCCGCCCGTCCGAAAGCACCAGCTCGAGCGGCGGGTATTCGCCGGGTTTCACGACGCGATCGGCCAGCACCTGCGTCGCGCCCATCAGCCGCCGCACTTCCGGCTCGCCGGTGCGCAGCGGCGAGAACTGGTCGAGCGTGCCGCGGCCGCTGGTGGCGCCCACTGCCAGCGCGTACTGGATGCTGAACTGCGCTTCCAGCATGTTGGTGACTTCCATGCGGTCGAACTGCAGCCGGTACTGGTCGTTGCCGTGGACCACCATGCCGGCAATCTGGCTGCTGGAGACCCCGAGTTCCGGCATCAGCTCGAACAACGTGTCCTGGCAGGCGTGAAGGCCGCGGCAGCACGCGTAAGGCTTCATGCCGGAGCGCGCGATGCGAAATTCCTTGCCCAGGCCCAGAAGCGTGGCTTCGGGCGTGGCCTTGTCCCGTGCGTAGGTCGAGTAGAACCCACCCCACTCGGCTTCGAGCACCTTGCGCGGCCCGGTCATGCCGGCCTGCGCAAGTAGCGCGGCCGACAGCCCGTTCTCGGACGCCTTGCCGGGATGGAATCGCTTGGTCATCGCACCGTCGGCGAGGAAGGCCCAGATACCGCCGGTGAAAGTCCCGGCGATGCCGAGCGCATCGGCAAAGCGCTCGGCATCGAGGCCCATCAGCTTCGCACTGGCAGCCGCCGCGCCGAAGCTGCCGCAGATGCCGGTGGAATGCCACCCGAGGTCGTTGACCGGCCGATAGCCGCCGGCGCCTTCGAGCGTGCGCGCGGCGAGGTCATACCCGGCGAGCATCGCCGTGATCGCCTCTTTGCCGCTGAAGGTGAGACGGCCGGCCAGCGCGCACAGCGCGGGCGTAACCACCGCGCCCGAGTGGCCGCAACCGCCGAAATCGTCGAGTTCGAGCGCATGCGCCGCGGTGCCGTTGACCATCGCGGCCATCGGCCCCGGCAGCGTCTCGGGGCGGCCCCACAGCGCCGCCGAGCCGCTCGTCGCCTCGACCGAGACCTGCGCGGCCTTCAGCGCCGCGTCGACGACCTCGGTCTTCGCGCCGGCGATTCCGGCCGCCAGCGTATCGATCAGGAAGCGCTTGGCAAGCCTGACCGTCTCCGCCGGCAAGTCCTCGTAGCGAGCGGCGGACCAGTAGTCGGCCAGCGTTTCGGTAAGCGTGCGCGGGGCGCTCACGCTATTTCCTCAGCCAGGCCCGGTTCCACCACTGGTAGGCGGCCGCCTGCCACATGCCGCGCAGGTTCTCGCTGGCGGCGCCCATCTGCGCCTGCTGGTGCACGGTCAGCGTCGGCAGGTCGCGTGCGATGATCTCCTGCGCCTGGAAATAGAACTTCGCGCGGCTCGCCGCGTCCGGCGCGTCGCGACCCTTGTCCAGCAGCTCGTCGAGCTGCGGGTTCGAATAGCCGCTCGCGTTGTTGAAATTGGTCCCCTGCTTTATCGAGGCCGAATGGAAGGTGCGCACGATCCCGAGCGCCGGGTCGCCCGAGGTCGAGTAGTTCTGCATCGTGGCGTCGAAGTCGTAGTCGGCATACACCTTTTTCAGCACCACCGGCCGTTCGGCGCCTTCGAGCAGCACCTTGATGCCGACGGCTTGCCAGAATCGCTGGATCGCCTGCGCCCACGAGGTGTACTCGCCACGGCCCGGGTCGAACGACAGTCGCAACGTGAAGCGCGTGCCGTCCGGCCCCTTCCTGAAGCCGGCCTCGTCGAGCAGCGCCTCGGCCTTCGCCTTGTCGTGGGGATAGAGTTTCTCGTAGTTGGCCGCCGGGTTGTAGGACCAGGCGATGCGCGAGTCGAACGGCCCTGCCCCGGGCTGCCCGGTGCCGAGGAACACGTTCTTCTGGATGTAGTTGCGATCGAGCGCGATCATCAGCGCCTGGCGGACCTTCATGTTGTTCAGCGGCGGCTTCCTGGTGTTGAGGATGATGATGTCGTCGCTCGGGTAGTTGACTTCCTTCAGCGAGAACTTCGGGTTCTTCTCGAACACCTTGAACGCGCTGATCGGGAAGTAGTACTGGTCGATGTAGTCGATCTCCCCGGCCTGCAGGGCGAGGATGCGGGCGCCCGGGTCCGGCATGATCTTGACCACTATGCGATCTAGGTAAGGTTCCCCCTTGGCCCAGTAGTTCGGGTTCTTCACGAAGGTGAGCTGGCTTCCGCGCACCCAGTCCTGGAGCATGAACGGGCCGCTGCCGACCGGCTTGGTCAGCGTGGCCGGGTTCTTGAGCACGTCCGTCCCGCGGAAGATGTGCGCCGGCAGGATCGCCGCATTCTGCTCGCAGGCAAGCGAGAACAGGAACGGCCCGAAAGGCTTGGAGAGCTTGATCACGACCGTCTGCGGATCGGGAGTGAGGATCTCCTTGATCGCGCTGCCGGGCGCGCTGAACTTGGAGCCGTACTTCGAGCTCACCTCGAGCAGCGTGAACTTGACATCCTCCGACGTAAGGGGCCTGCCGTCGTGCCAGCTGGCCTTGTTCAGCTGGAACGTGTAAGTCAGCGCATCCGGCGAGATCGTCCAGGATTTCGCGAGCGACGGGACGATCTTGAATCCCTCGGCGAACCGTACCAGGCCATCGTACAGGATGCATCCGGCGAACACGTCCGGCACACCGACGGTGATGTTCGGATTGAGCGCACCCGGGTCGGAGCCGAGTGCCGCGACCGCAGTACCGCCGTAGCGCGGCTGCTCCGCGGCGCCTTGGGCAAAGGCCGCGGTGCCGGCAACCAGCGTCGCAAGGGCGGCAATGCCGAGCAGGTTCCTGGCAAGCATCGTTCAACTCCGTGTCTTGAGGATGGCCAGCGTGCGCGCCATCTCGTTGGTCTGGATCATCAGGGCCTCATCGGTGCCGAGACCGGGCTTGGACAGCATGAAATCGGGCTGGCACGCGAGGCCGATGTGCGTGCAGATGCGCGCCGAGTGGTCGGTCTCGTTGGCGGTGCCGCCCAGGCAGGCGCCCATGCCCTTCTTCCGGCAATGGAGCACCGCCTCGATGGTGTTGTTGATGCCGCCGAGGTCCGGGGTCTTGATCTGCACGAAGTCGGCCGCCTGCGCATCGGCGAACAGCCCGATGTCCTCCAGCGTGTTGCACCACTCGTCGGCGATGATGCCGACCTTGATGCCCTTCTTCTTCAGGAGGCCGCGCAGCTCGCCGAACTTCGCGATCTGCTCGGCTTGCGTCTTCGCGATCATCGGCGATTCGACCAGCAGGTCGTAGGGGGCCGCCGCCTCGCGCAGTGTGCCGATGTAGTCCGAGATCCTGTCGACATCCATCGAGAACAGCTCGCCCAGCGTGCCGTACAGGTCGGCATGGATGCGCGGGCGGTAGTCGGCATCGCCGATGGTCTTGATGCGGGTCGCGACCATCTTGACCCAGGCGTGCAGGATCTCGCCCTTGAAGCCCACATGGTCCTTGACGACGGTGAAAGAAGCATGGGGCAGGAGCTCGAAGCGCTTGAGGATGATGCGGTCGAGCTGCGTCGGGTCGTCCTTGTGGCCGGAGGCGAGGATGCCGATCGGTTTCTTCGAGATCGTGCTGCCGTATTCCCGTGCGATCACCTCGGCCATGGTTTCCTTGCCGGACAATGCGGTGGCATGCAGCAGCGCCTGCGTGATCCCGTAACGCAATGCGGTGTGCAGGCGCCTGCCGCCCACCTGCATCCTGTCGAGTTCGTCGGCGTTCGCCCTGAATTTCGAGACGTCGCGGCCGGTGAGCGCGGCGGCCACAGGGCCTTCCATGACCGCCATGTAGTCCGCGGCGTTGAAGACCGGGTCGCGCCCGGCAACGCCCGCAAGGATCACGTCGGCACAGTCGCCGAACGCGACCTGGCCGTCCTCCAGCACCAGCATGACCGAAATGATCGTGGCCGGTTCGACGATCTTCCTGAATCCCGGCGTCACCGTCGGCCCGTGGAAAATCATGCCGTCCTGGCGGGCCCCGGCCTTGATCGCCATCAGGTCGCGATGCATGTAGCCGGAACGTCCGGCGGCGCAGATCACCTGTTTGACCTTCATTCGACTCCCTGGAATGTTTTGCGGTGCGGCAGTCCCGGCGTTAAGCTGGCGGCCTGTGAACGAGAAGACCTGGCAGGACATGCTACGGGTGAAAATCATGGTACGGGCGGCTGCTTGGCGGCGTCAATGCGCTTTGTCCACGGGATTCGAAACGATGCCTGCAGCGGCGGTCGGGAGCCGGCATTGAGCGCCGCCGATCCCGCGCTCGAGATCGGCCCGGCACAAAAGAAGGAATTGCCGCAACTGGTCGAATTGCTCGGCGTGCTTTTCGCGCAGGAGGCCGACTTCGTGCCCGATGCGGCCAAGCAAAAGCGCGCGCTCGAGACCATCCTCGGCGATCCGCGCATCGGCCGCGTCTACGTCGCCCGCGAAGCCGGCCGCGTCGTCGGCATGGTGAGCACGCTCTACACGATCAGTACCGCCGAGGGCGGCAAGGCCGCCTGGCTCGAGGACATGATCGTGCTGCCCGAGCGCCGCGGGCGCGGGATAGGCGCCGCACTGCTCGCGCATGCGGTCGTGGCCGCGAGGGAAGAGGGGTGCCTGCGCCTGACGCTGTTGTCCGACGAGGACAACCAGCAGGCGCATGCGGTGTATGCGGCCGAAGGCTTCCAGTTCTCGGGCATGCGCCCGATGCGCCTCAAACTGTAGGGGACAACACCGCCGGCCGGCGGTCGGCGAAGATTTTGCCCAGGGTCTGCGTGAAGGGCAGCACTTCAGCGCCCTCCAGCACGCCGTGCTTCACCATCTCGCGATGCAGTTCCGGCAGGTTGTAGTGGGGGACCGAGGCATAGAGGTGATGCTCGATATGGTAGTTCACGCGGTGCGGGAAGAGCAGCCACTCGACCAGCGAGCCCGCGAGGTTCGTCCGCGCAGCGGTGAGCGGCGACGAAAAGTCCGTGGTGGCGCCATGCTCCGATACCGCGCGCAGCCTCAGGATCGCCTGCACCACCGTGAGCAGCGGGAGCACCCACAGGATCAGGTATTCGAACAGCCAGCCGGTCGCGGCCGAAGCGACCAGCGCCGCAACATGGAAGCTGATCACCACCGCGCGGTCGCGACGCGCTTCGTTGCGCAGCCGCTCGGAAGTGTCGTTCAGCGGCCGCAACGCCACGTTGGTTTCGGTATTGATCGCCGGAGCGCCGAAGAAGTACGCGTAAGTCTTCCACGCCGTGAATCCGGTCAGGTCCTTGAGCAGCTTCTTGGCGAGATAGGCGCGGCCGCGCGGGTAGCCGCCGTGCAGCGCGGTGTCCGGGTCGGCCGGGCCATACAGGTTGTTGTGGTGCAGCCGGTGGATGACCCGGTAGGTGCGCATCGAAAGCCCCTGTACCGTCGCGCACGCGCGTCCGACAGCGTCGTTCAGCCAACGCTGCTCGAACAGGCGGTAGTGGGCGGCATCGTGGGCAAGGATGAAGAGCGCGTGCTGCCGTGTGCCGATCAGGATCACGCAGGCGAAGGTGATGACCGGCGTGCGCAAGGCCAGCGCGATCGCGATCAGCGCGGCCAGCAGCAACACCTCCTGCAGCACCGACCCCCATGCGCGCCAAGTGGAAATCCGCGCCAGCCGCTGCACCACCTCCGGTGGCAGCGCCTTGCGGTAGTCGTCGCGGAACTCTTCGCCTTTGGCTTGCATTGCATGAGAATTCTACCTCCAGACCACGGCGCGGAATCTGGGACAATCCGCCTTTGCCCGTGACCCCGGAAGCCCCCACATGACCCCGCAACGCACGTTCTGGACCCTGGTGCTCTCATCGGCGGCAATCCTCGCGGTCACCATGGGGGTGCGGCAGTCGAGCGGCCTGTTCGTCTCGCCGCTGAACTCCAGTACCGGCCTTGGCATCGTCGCGGTGAGCTTCGCGCTGGCCGTAGGGCAATTCGTCTGGGGCGCTGCCCAGCCGCTGTTCGGCATGCTCGCCGACCGGGTCGGCTCCTTCAGGGTCATCGTTTTCGGCGGCGTGCTGCTCGCGATCGGCATGGGGATCACGCCATGGATGGATTCGAGCTTCGGCCTGATCTTCTCGATGGGCATCCTCACCGCGGCGGGCGCCGGCGCAGGCAGCTTTTCGATCCTGATCGGCGCCGCGGCCCAGCGGCTGCCGGCGGACAAGCGTTCGTTCGCCTCGGGGTTCATCAATGCCGGCGGGTCGTTCGGGCAATTCATCTTCGCGCCGATCACGCAGGGCCTGATCTCGGCTTTCGGCTGGGTCAGCGCGATGGTGACGCTGGCCGCGGCCACGCTGTCCACCATCCTGCTCGCGCTTCCGTTGCGCCAGAGCAAGGCGGCCCACGCGGCCTCGACGGCTGTGCCGACGAACGGGATCACGCTCGGCGAGCAAACGCGCATCGCCTTCAGGAATCCGAGCTACTGGTGCCTGCACGCCGGGTTCTTCACCTGCGGGTTCCACATTTCTTTTCTTGTCACGCACCTGCCCGGCGAGGTGGCGCTCTGCGGGTTGCCGGCTTCGGTTTCGGCCGCATCGCTTGCGATCATCGGCCTGGCGAACATCGTCGGCAGCATCGGCGCAGGCTGGCTCGGGCAGGTCCGGCGCATGAAGTTCATCCTGGTCTGGATGTACGGCTCGCGCGCCGTCGCAATCGCGATCTACCTGATGGCGCCGAAGACCGACCTGACGTTTTACCTGTTCGCGGCCGTGCTCGGCCTCACGTGGCTCTCGACCGTCCCGCCGACGGCCGGCCTGGTGGGCAAGCTCTTTGGCCCGCGTTACCTAGCCACGCTGTTCGGCCTTACGCTCTTCAGCCACCAGATCGGCGGATTCTTCGGCGCCTGGTTGGGCGGCATCGCGATCGCCTCGACCGGCAGCTACGACTGGATGTGGTACGCGGACATCGTGCTTGCGTCGCTTGCATCCCTGATCAACCTGCCGATCCGGGAAGAAAAGCTGCGACTGGCCGCGGCCCCGGCCTGAGGGCCGGCGGGAGTCCGGTTACTGCGTCCGCAGGCGCGGATCGAGCGCGTCGCGCAGCGAGTCGCCGAACAGGTTGAAGCCGAATACCGCGAGGCTGATCGCAAGGCCCGGAAAGACCGCCATCCACGGCGCGGACTCGGCGAATTCCACCGCCGCGCCGCGCAGCATCAGACCCCAGGCGGCGATCGGTTCCTGGACACCGAGGCCGAGAAACGAAAGCGACGCTTCGAGCAGGATGGCCTGTCCCAGGAATGCGGTCAGCATGATGAGGTAGGGCGCCATGACGTTCGGCAGCATGTGGCGCAGCACGATCCTGGTGTCGGTGAAACCGGCCGCGCGTGCCGCATCCACGTAGGGCATTTCACGAACCGACAGTGCGCTCGCGCGCACCACCCGGGCGCAGCGGGGGATCATCGGTATGGCGATCGCCAGGATCACGTTCTGCAGGCCGGTACCGAGGATGGCGACCACCGCCAATGCGAGGATGATCAGGGGGAACGAGATCAGGATGTCCATCAGCCGCTGCACGACGAGATCGGTGCGCCCGCCGAAATAGGCGCTGGCCACGCCGATCAGTGCGCCCAGCGTCGCGCCGAGGATCGACGCCCCCAGGCCGACCACCATCGCGGTCCGCGAGCCGAAGATGATCCGCGACAGCACGTCCCGGCCATACGCATCGGTGCCGAGCCAGTGGGCCTTGCTGGGCGCCGCGAGCATCGCGCCGTAGTCGGTGGCGAGAACGTCATAGGGGGCGAACCATTGCGCGCCCAGCGCGACCACGGTCATCACGACGATGATGCAGGCGCCGATCGCCCCGAGCGGGCGATTGCGGATGAACTTGAGGGTCTCCTCCTGCCAGCGCGGACGGGCACGCTTCGGGGCGGGCAGCGAATCAAGGGTTTCGTCGGTAACGGCCATGGGGTCGGTCTGGCAGGGTCAGCGGTAGCGGATACGCGGGTCGAGCCAGGCGTAGGCGATGTCGGTGGCGAAATTCACGAAGATCGAGACCGCGGCGACGATCAGTACCAGGGCCTGGGTCAGCGTGTAGTCGCGATGCGAGATGGCCTCGACGAACAGCAGCCCCAGGCCGTTCAGGTTGAACACCTGCTCGGTGACCACCAGGCCGCCCAGCAGGAATGCGAACTCCAGCCCGACCACGGTGATGACCGGCAGCATCGCATTCTTCATTGCGTGGCGCACGAGGATGAGTTTCAGCCACAGGCCCTTGGCGCGCGCGGTGCGGATGTAGTCTTCGCGCAGGACTTCGAGCATGGCCGAGCGCATCATGCGCGTTGCCACGGCCGAGTAGCGGTAACCGACGGCCAGCGCCGGCCAGATCAGCTGGGCGAGGTTGTCCCAGGGGTTCACCCAGAGCGGCGTGAACACCATCGGCGGCAGCCATTTGAAGACGATCAGCATCCCGAGGATCATCACAATGCCAAGCCAGAACGAGGGCATCGCCAGGCCCGCGATCGAAAACACCCGCACCGCATAATCGATCCACGTGTCCTGCCTGATCGCGGCGAGGATGCCGAGCGGGATCGCAAGCAGCGTTGCCACCACGGTCGCGATCACCGCGAGTTCCAGGGAAAGCGCAAAGCGCAGCTTGATCTCTTCGGTGATCGGCGACCCGGTCCACATCGAAACCCCGAAGTCCAGGTGCGCGATGCCCCACATCCAGGTGGCGAACTGCTTCCACAGCGGCTGGTCGAGGCCGAGCTTCTTCCTTTCCTGGTCCATCAGGTCCTGCGACTGGAACTGGCTGCCCTGGCTGAGGTAGCGCGCCTCGACGACATCGCCGGGGACCACGCGCAGGAGCAGGAAAATGAGGATCGCAACCCCGAGCAGGGTGGGAATCATCAGCAGCAACCGCTTGATGACGTAGTTCAGCATGGGAAGCTCACTTGGGCACGGCGTGCGCAGCCGCACACGCCGTGCCGGGCACCGCCCGGGTTACTCGGAGAGCCAGACCGTATCCAGGGTGTTGTTGAGGTAGTGGCTGGGGGTGATCTGCCAGCCGTGGACCTTGGACGAGTGCGGGACGATCCGATGCCATTGCAGCGTCATGAGGTAGTGCGCTTCCTCGTCGAGCAGGCGCTTCTCGAAGGCCCGGATGTGCTTCTTGCGCTCTTCCACGTTCGTGGCCGCGCTCTGCTTGTCGTACAGGTCGTCCAGCACCCGGTCCGTGTAGCGTCCGTAGTTGGCCGGATTGCGGTCGGACGACGTGAACTTGTACATGTCGAGGTCAGGCTCGACGATGTAGCCGCACTGGAAGTCCATGGCCACCTGGAAGTCCCCGGAGCGCAAAGGCGTGTAGTAGGCCGCCGGCTCGATGACTTCCTGCTTGACGTTCACACCGACCTGCCGCCACTGGTCGATCAGCCAGACGGCAAGCGGTTCGTAGGGCATCGGGGTGCCGCGGTTCTTGAAGGTGAAGGACAGGCCTTCGGCGCCGGCTTCCTTGAGCAGGCGCTTGGCTTCGGCGCGGGACTTGCCGATGTCGGTCCAGTAGCCGGCGAGCTTGTTGAGTTCGTCCGGCGGCGTCGCGAACGGGGTTCCTGGAACCTGCACGCCGGCGACTTCCTTGACGATCGCGATCTTGGACAGCGCGACGGCGGCCTGGTGCCGGTCCAGTGCCAGCGAGAGCGCGCGGCGCACCCGCTTGTCGTCGAACGGCTTCTTCTCGTGGTTGAACGCCACCATCAGGATGCAATCCCACGGGCTTTCCTGCACCGTGATCTTGTTGCCGAGCGCCTGCTTGAGGCTGTCGCGGTCGGCCGGGGTGAAGCCGCGGAACTGGATGTGCGCGCGTTCGCCGCGGATCGCCGCCACCTGCGCCGACGAACTGCGGATGAAGATCGCCCGGAAGCCGTCGAGGTGCGGCAGGCCCTTGTCCCAGTAGTTCGGGTTCTTCTTGCCGACCACGTGCGAACCTTTGACGTGCTCGACGAACACGAACGGCCCGGTGCCCATGATGTTCTTCTCGTACCAGTGCATGTCCTTGGCGAGCTTGTCGGCGCTGTAGATGAAGTTGTAGGGCGAGAGCAGCGACGCGATGAACGAGCCCGAAGGGTGCTTCAGCTTGAACACCACCGTGGTCGGGTCCGGCGCGGAAACCGACTCGACGTTCGCGTACTGTCCCTTGCGGCTCGAGCCGACGCCGGCCGGCGGGAAGATGATCTTGTCGTAGGAGGCCTTGACGTCGCGCGAGGACATCGGGCTGCCGTCGTGGAACTTGACGCCGGTGCGGATCTTGAACGTGTAGGTCAGTCCGTCCTTCGACTCCGTCCAGCTCTCGGCGATCGAGGGATAGGGCTTGGTCCCGTGCGGGTCGGTCGGGTCGACGCGCAGCAGCGTGTTGTAGAACGGCGCGATCGGATGGATCAGCCCGAAGGTTTCCTCGCGATGCCCGTCATACGAGGGCGGCTCGGATGGGACGGGGAAGACCAGTTCGCCGCCGTTTCTCGGCGCCTGGGCCAGCGATGGGAACGAAAGTGCAGCAACGGCGGCGAGCGCGATCAGCCGTACGAACTTGTTCATGAAATGCCCTCCTATGAAACAACGCCTCCGACAAGATGGCTCCCCTCTGCGGGGGATGCCGCGAATACTATCCGCGCCAGCCGTCACATGTCATGAAAAGTGGCACGCGGACCAATGAGTGGATCTGACTTCCCGCAGCGCAGGGATTTCTGCACTGCAAAGTGCTTCGGCATCCGGACAGCGCGGATTGAACGCGCAGCCGGATGGGGGATTCAGCGGGCTCGGGACTTCGCCGCGCAGCACGACGCGCTCGCGCTTGAGTTCCAGTCCGGGATCCGGAATGGGGACGGCGGACAGCAGGGCGCGCGTATACGGATGCAGCGGTTCCTCGTACAGGGCCGTGCGGTCGGTGATTTCGGCGATCCGCCCGAGGTACATCACGGCCACGCGGTCCGAGATATGACGGACCACGGACAGGTCGTGGGCGATGAACAGGTAGGTCAGGCCCAGGCGCTGCTGCAGGTCCTCCAGCAGGTTGATGATCTGCGCCTGGATCGACACGTCGAGCGCCGAAACCGGTTCGTCGCAGACGATCAGCGTGGGTTCCATGGCAAGCGCGCGCGCAATGCCGACGCGCTGCCGCTGGCCGCCGGACATCTGGTGCGGGAAGCGGTCCGCATGCTGGGGCAGCAGGCCGACCTGCGCAATCAGCTCGCGCACCCGTTCCGCCCGCGCCCGGGCCTCGGGCACGATGCCATGCACCTCGAGCGGCTCGGCCAGCATCTGGCCGACGGTCATGCGCGGATTGAGGGACGAGTAGGGATCCTGGAAGATCACCTGGATCCGCCTGCGTACCGCGCGCAGCGCGGCCGCATCGAGCGTGACCAGGTCGACGCCGTCGAACAGGATGCGACCGCTGGTAGGGCGCTCGAGTTGCAGGATGCAGCGGCCGGTGGTGGTCTTGCCGCAGCCGGATTCCCCGACCAGGCCGAGCGTCTCTCCGCGGCGGATCTTGAAGCTGATGCCGTCGATCGCGCGTACCGTCCCCGCTGCTCCGGAAAACATTCCGCCGCCGACCGGGAAGGTCTTGACCAGGTTGTCGACTTCGAGGAGTACGTCGTCGCTCATCGGAATGCCGGCTTCAGGCGGCCCGCGCCGGCCTGACCAGGTGCGCCGATTCCCAGCAGGCACTGAGGTGCCCGTCGGCACCGGTGGCTTCCAGGCCCGGCACCTCTGCTTCGCAGCGCGCCTGGCGGAACGTGCATCGCGGCGCAAAGGCGCAGCCCGGCGGCAGCTTCGTGAGGTCGGGGGGCTGGCCTTCGACCGGGTCGAGCTTGGCACGGCGCGGCTCGTCCAGTCGTGGCACCGAGCGCAGCAACCCGAGCGTGTACGGGTGCCGCGGATTCGAATACAGCTCGCCCGCCTTCGCACGCTCGATGATGCGGCCGGCATACATGACGTTGACCCGGTCGGCATAGCGCGCGACCACGCCCAGGTTGTGCGTGATGATCAGCATGGCCACGCCGAGCCGGCGCGACAGGTCGCGCATCAGCTCGAGGATCTGCGCCTGGATGGTCACGTCGAGCGCAGTGGTCGGCTCATCGGCCAGGATCAGCGACGGATTGCAGGCGAGCGCCATGGCGATCATCATGCGCTGGCGCATGCCGCCGCTGAATTGATGCGGATACTGGGCGAGCCGCCGCTTGCCGTCCTGGATGCCGACCAGGCCCAGCAGCTCCACGGCGCGCGCCTCTGCGGCCGCCCTGTCCATCCTGACGTGGATTTCCAGGCCTTCGGTCAGCTGCCGGCCGATGGTGAGCACCGGATTGAGCGAGGTCATCGGCTCCTGGAACACCATGCCGATTTCGCCGCCGCGCACGCTGCGCATCTCCTCCTCGGGGAGCTTGAGCAGGTCGCGTCCCTTGAACAGGATCTCGCCCGCCTCGATGCGGCCGGCCGGCGCCTCGATCAGCCGCATGATGCTGAGCGCCGAGACGGACTTGCCGCAGCCCGACTCGCCGACCAGCGCGACGGTCTCGCCTTCCTGCACGTCCCAGGAAACGCCGTCCACCGCCCGCACCTTCCCGGCGGAGGTTGCGAACGTGGTCTTCAGTCCCCTGACCTGGAGTAGCGCCGTCATGTGCAGAGCTGGCAACCCTGTCGATCAGCTATCGTGTTTTCAGTCTAGCACGCGCTCCAACGGCCATTATTTCAAAAGATTAAGTATTGGAGAGTGGCTATCCAAGCCACTCTCCGGGGAATTCCCATACACGAATTGATATACTCGAAGCGGCTGCGCCGCGGCAGGGTCCAGCCCGCTTCCCGGCTGGCCGCGCGAGTCAACCCGGCTTCTTGGCTGCCCGGGTTTAGGCCGGCTTCTTGGCTGCCCGGGTTTAAGCCGGCTTCTTGGCTGCCCGGGTTTAAGCCGGCTTCTTGGCTGCCCGGGTTTAAG
>CAZREB010000023.1:0-69833 GCA_964599095.1 uncultured Bordetella sp. | reverse complement strand
CCTACCGCGAAACGAGGTGCACCGGCAGCGAGCTCGGCGTCATCGTGAAGGTAAACAGCTCCCTCACCTCCGGCGGATTGGCGTCGAGCACCACCCTGAAATTCCTCGCCACCATCGACACCGCCATCTTGATCTCGGCCATCGCGAGGTAGCGCCCGGGGCAGAAGCGCGGGCCACCGCCGAACGGAAAAAGCTTCCTCGACGGGTCGTCGTTAGCCGGGGGCTTTTCGCCCAGCCAGCGCTCGGGCCTGAACGCTTCGGGCTCGGGGAAATCGGCCGGGTTCATGCCGGCGAGGCGCAGCAGCACGATGATCGGCGTGCGCGCCGGCAGCAGCACGCCGCCGACCACGGTCTCGCGGTTGGTCTCGAGGCCGAGGAAGGGCGCCACCGGCTTGATGCGCATCGCCTCGTCGACCGCCGCGTCGAGGTAGGCGAATCGGTCGAGCGACCCGAACTCACGCAGCACGGCGTTGCCGCCAAGGATCGCGTCGCTTTCTTCGGCCAGCTTTCCTGCCGCGACCGGGTTGCGGGCAAGAAAATCGAGCAGCCACGCAATCGTGTTGGACGTCGTGTCCTCGCCCGCGAAGACCATCGTGATCGCATTGCCGATCACGTGCGTGTCGGTGAACCCGGAGTCGGGCTCGTCACGCGCGGCCACGAACGCTTCGAGCAGGTTGGTGGGTTTTGCGCGCAGCGCCGGGTTCGCCTCCATGCGCGCGCGCACCTGCGCGACGAAGCCGGTGGCCGCTTCCTTGATGCGCGCCGAGGCGGCGTCCGCCGCGCGATCGGCCGGCAGCCGGAAATAGCGCCAGTACGAGATCGGCGAGGTCAGCCGGCGTGCAACGCGGTTGAAGATGGTCTCGATGTCCCGCTGCAGCGGGTTCGTGTCGTGCTCGAGCGTGTTGATGTCCTGCCCCATCGCGAGCCAGATCGTCACGTCGAGCGTCCAGGCCTTGAGATCGCGCAGCACGTTGACCTTGCGCCCCGCGGCGGAAGCGGCCTGCCAGCGGGCCAGCAGCCGCTCGGTGAGCAGCACCAGCGTCGGGAAGAAGTTGCGGATCACCTCGGGCGTCAGCGCCTTCATGACGAGCTTCCTCTGCCGGCGCCACTCGTCGCCCTCGGCGCTGAAGACGCCGGTGGTGCCGAGTTCCTTCAGCACGCGCTCGGAGCGCACGGTGCGCCGGAACGCGTCCGGGCGATCGCGCAGCAGGGTGCCGGTGAGCACCGGGTCCGCAATCACCAGAAGCTTGCGGGGCCCGCCCTGGAACCGGTACATCGGCCCGAACTGCTTCGCCCAGTTCTCGAGCGTGACGTGGAACTGGAGCGAGTCGATCTGCAGGGCGTTGCCGAACCACGGGATGCCCCTGGGCGCCGGCAGGTCGTCGAAGTTCCGGGTGGCCGTCGTCTCGGGAAGCATTGCGCCCATCTGCACTCCTTCTTGATCCGGCTGGCCGGGTTCAGGCCCAGCGCTTGAGCATCGCGATCATTTTCGCGGTGCGCGGTCCGTAGGGCGGGTTGAACAACGCCACGCCGTTGAAGCGCGACTGCCGGAAGACCGGCTTCAACTTCGAGAACGTGAGGAAGCCCTCGTAGCCATGATACTGCCCCATGCCGCTCGGGCCGACACCGCCGAAGGGCAGCGCCTCCTGAGCGATGTGCAGCAGCGTATCGTTGATCGTCACGCCGCCGGCAGTCGTGCGGGCGAGCACGCTGTCCACGCGTGCCTTGTCGTCGTCGAACAGGTACAGCGCGAGCGGCCGGGGCCGCGCGTTCACGTATTCGATCGCGACGTCGATGCCTTCATAGGGCACGATCGGCAGCAGCGGGCCGAAGATCTCCTCCTGCATCACGCGCATGCCGTCCGCTACCCGGGTAAGCGCGATCGGCGGGATGCGCCGCGAAGCCGCGTTCGGCAGTTCGCCGTTGGCGGCGAGGCTCTGCGCGACAGCGCCCTGCCCGGTCGCGTCTTCGAGGTAGCCGTTGATCCGCTGGTAGTGGCGCTCCGACACGATGCTCGAGTAGTCGGGCGTCCTGAGGATGTCGGGAAACATCTTCTTCACGCAGGCCCGGGCCCCCGCGATGAATTCATCCTCGGTGCCCCGCGGGACCAGCACGTAGTCCGGCGCGATGCAGGTCTGGCCCGCATTGAGGCACTTGCCCAGCAGGATCCGGCGCGCCGCGCGCTTCATCGGGTAGCCGGGCGCGACGATGGCCGGCGACTTGCCGCCGAGTTCCAGCGTGACCGGGGTGAGGTTGTCGGCAGCGGCGCGCATGACGTGGCGCCCAACCGCGGTCGAGCCGGTGAACAGCAGGTGGTCGAAAGGCAGCCGGGAGAACTCGGCGGCCATTGCGGCATCGCCGTTGACGACCGCCACCTCCTCGGCCGCGAAGGCCTTGCCGCACAGCGCTTCGAACAGCGCACCGAACGCGGGGGTGAACTCCGAAAGCTTCAGCATCGCGCGGTTGCCCGCGGTCAGCGCGGCAGCCAGCGGCCCGATGGCCAGATACAACGGGTAGTTCCACGGCACGATGATGCCGGCCACGCCGAGCGGCTGCGGAATCACGCGCGAGGTGCCCGGCCTGAACCACTTGCCAGTCGGTCGGCGCTGGCTGCGCATCCACTTTTCGCCATGCGCGAGGCAATGGGCGATGCCCGACAGGCTGGGGAACACTTCGAGCAGGTCGGTCTCGTGCGCCGAGCGATGGCCGAAGTCCCGGTTGATCGCTTCGGCGAAGCGGCCGGCGTTCTCGTCCACGAGACGCCTGAGGCGCTGCAGGCGGTCGGCGCGCAGCGCCCACGGCACCTCGGGTGCGGCGAGATGCGCGCTCCTCTGGGATTCGAATCTCAGGCGCAGGGGATCGGGTTTCGCATCCATGGCAGTCCCTCTCAGGCCGCGGCCCGGATCATGCCGGCCGCCTTCTCGCCGATCATGATCGCAGGCGCATTGGTGTTGCCACCGATCAACGTCGGCATCACGGAGCAGTCTACGACACGCAGGGCTTCGACGCCGCGCACGCGCAACTGCGGGTCGAGCACCGAGCGTTCGTCCGAGCCCATGCGGCAGGTGCCTACCGGGTGGTAGATCGTGTCGGCGCGCTCGCGGATCGCGGCCTCGATTTCGGCGTCGGTCGTCACGCCGGCGGTATACAGTTCCTTCGACGCGAACCGTGAAAAAGGCGGCGCGTCGAGAATCCGGCGCGTCAGCTTGAACCCGCGCTTCATGCCCTCCATGTCCTCCGGCGCCGAGAGGAACTTCGGATCGATTACCGGCGCGCGGCGCGCGTCCGGCCCGTACAGGCGCACCGTGCCGCGGCTCTTGGGGCGCAGCACGCAGCAGTGCAGCGACAGTCCATGACCCAGGTGCATCGAGCGTCCGTGGTTGTCGACCATGCCGATCACGAAATGCAGCTGCAGGTCGGGGCGCGCAAGGCCAGGCTCGCTCTTCACGAAAGCACCGGACTCGGCCAGGTTCGAGGCCACGGTCCCGCGACGCTCCCTGCGCCAGCGCAGGATCTCGCGCACAAGCCGCACGCCGCCGAGCACCGAGACTCCCAGCAGGTCGGTCGAGCCGATCTTGCGGTTGACGATGTAGTCGAGGTGGTCCTGCAGGTTGCCGCCCACTTCCGGCGAATCGCAGACCACTTGGATGCCGTGCTCGCGCAGGTGCTCGCCCGGGCCGATGCCGGAGCACATCAGCAGTTGCGGCGACTGGAACGCGCCGGCGGAGATCAACACTTCGCGCGCGGCGCGCAGCGTCTCGATCCTGCCGCCGCGCGCGATTTCGACGCCGGCCGCCCGCTTGCCTTCGAACAGGATCCGCAACGCGCTCGACTCAGTGAACACCGCGAGATTCGGCCGTTGCATCGCGGGGTGCAGGTAGGCACGCGCCGCGTTCCATCGTTCGCCGTTCTTCTGCGTCACCTGGTAGAAGCCGGCGCCTTCCTGCGTCGGGCCGTTGAAGTCGTCGGTCGCCGGCACGCCGGCGTGGATCGCCGCCTCGACAAACATCTTCGCGAACGGGTTTGGCGTGCGGACGTCGGCGACGTTCAGCGGGCCGCCGGTGCCGTGCAGTGCGCTCGCGCCGCGCTCGTTGTTCTCTGCGCGAAGGAAATGCGGCAGCACGTCCTTCCAGCCCCACCCGGTCGCGCCGAGCGCGGCCCACTCGTCATAGTCCGACGGGTGTCCGCGCATGTAGATCATCGCGTTGATCGAGCTCGAGCCGCCGAGCGCCCTGCCGCGCGGCTGGTAGCCGCACCGCCCGTTCAGCGCCGGCTGCGGCTCGGTCCCGAACGCCCAGTTGTGGCTGCGCGAGGGAACCATCAAGGCCACGCCGAGCGGCGCTTTGACCAGGATGCCGTCGTCCGCCGGGCCGGCTTCGACCAGGCACACGCGCGCCGCCGAATCCTCCGACAGGCGTGCGGCCAGCACGCAGCCGGCCGATCCGCCTCCCACGATCACGTAGTCGAAGTCCATCTTCCCCC
The DNA here is from genome assembly GCA_964599095.1 of uncultured Bordetella sp. GTDB lineage: Bacteria > Pseudomonadota > Gammaproteobacteria > Burkholderiales > SG8-39 > SZAS-79. The sequence goes on along the minus strand of CAZREB010000023.1, from coordinate 65,351 downwards.
CGCAGAAACGCGCAACCCAAAATTCGGGGACAGACCACGTTTTCCAAGGCTGGAAAACGTGGTCTGTCCCCGTTTACTGCTTGGGGATCTTCGCGTCGACGGCCATTTTATTCCAGCGCGCGATCTCGGACCTGACGAGCGCGCCGAGGGCCTCGGGCGTGCTGGTGCCCGGCTCGTAGCCGGCCTTCTTCAGGCGCTCGGCCACATCGGGCTGCGCGACGGACTGCACGGTCGCTTCGTAGACGCGCCTGAGGATGGCCTCCGGCGTGCCGGCAGGCGCAAAGAACGCGTACCATGTGTCGGACTGCACCTGCGCATAGCCGGCCTCGGCAAACGTCGGCAACTCCGGCAGCAGCGACACGCGATGCGCGCTGGAGACCGCGATGCCGCGCAGCTTGCCGGCCCGGATATGCTGGGCGAGCGACACCAGCGGCACCATGACCGCGTCGAGCTGTCCGCCGATCGCGTCGGCCACGGCCGGCGCGGTGCCTTTGTACGGGATATGCACCAGCGGCAGGATGCCTTCGATGTTCATCATCTCGCCGATCAGGTGCGAGCTTGTGCCCACGCCGGGCGAGGCGAAATTGAGCGGCTTGGATTTCGCGATCGCACGCAGTTCGGCAAAGTCCTTCGCCGGCAGCGAGGGATTGATCGCCAGCGCCGAGCTGGCCGACCCGATGCGCGAGATCGGCGCGAAATCGGCCACTGCGTCGTAGTTGATCTTCTTCCAGATCGCCGGGTTGGTCGTCATCGACACGTTGGCGATCAGCAGCGTGTAGCCGTCCGCCGGCGACTTCGACGCGTGCTCGATGCCGATGTTGCCGCCGGCGCCGGGCCGGTAGTCCATGACGATCGGCTGGCCGAGGAGCGGTCCCATCTTCTCCACTATCGGCCGCGCGATGCCGTCGAACCCGCCGCCGGGCGGGAAAGGCACGACCAGGCGGATCGATTTCGCAGGCCAGGCCTGCGCCCGTGCCTCTTGCGCGGACGCACCGAGCGCGAGCAACGCGCCGGCAAGCATGACGCCGGCAATCCTCATCCGGTCGCCCGTCATGCCGGCCCGCTCACGACACCGCGCGCCCGCAGGTCTTCGATTTCCGAATTGGCCAAGCCGGCCTCGGCCAGGATTTCGGCGCTGTGCTCGCCTATCGAAGGCGCCTGGCGGCGCAGGCCGAAATCGTGCTCGCCGACCTCGATCGGCAGGCGCGGGATCTTGGCGTGAACGCCGTCCTTGAACGCGACATGGAGCATCCGGTTGCCGGCATTCAGCTGCGGGTCCTCGAACAGGTCGCCGGGCTTCGCCACCGGTGCGAACGGGATGCCGATCCTGTCGAACAGGATCGTCAATTCGGCCAGCGTATGACGCGCAACGCACTCGGCCACCATCGGGCGGATCTCGGCGCGCTCCTTCACGCGTTGCTGGTTGTTTGCGTACCTCGGGTTTTCGAGCAAGTCCTCGCGTTCGAAGTGCTGGCAGAACCGGCGCCAGTGGTTGTCGCTGGTCAGTCCGACGAAGATCAATTCGCCGTCGGAAGTCCTGAAGGTCTCGTAGATGCCCCACGCGCCTTCGCGCGCCGGCATCGGCGGCGGCGGCCGGCCGGTCACCGCCTGCCCGGCCATGTGCTGGGTCATCAGGAACGCAGTGGACTCGAACAGCGCGGACTTCACCAGTTGTCCCTTGCCGGTGCGCTCACGTTCGCGCAACGCGGCCTGCACGCCGATCACCGCGAACATGCCGCCCATCAGGTCGATCACCGAAGCCCCGGCGCGCAACGGCTGGCCGGGCGGCCCGGTCATGTACGCGAGGCCCGCCATGTACTGCACCACCTCGTCGAGCGCCGGCCGGTGCTCGTAGGGGCCGGAGAGGAACCCCTTGAGCGCCGCATAGATCAGGCGCGGGTTGCGCGCGGACAGGTCGGCATGCCCGCAGCCGAGGCGCTCCATCGTGCCCGGCCCGAAATTCTCGAGCACGACATCGGTGTCAGCCACCAGCCTGTAGACCAGGTCGCGGCCCTCGGGCGACTTGAGGTCGATCGCAAGGCTCCTCTTGTTGCGGTTGAACGCGAAGAAAAATCCGCTCGCGAACCCCTGCAGCCGCCGCGTCGTGTCGCCTTCGGGCGCGGACTCGACCTTGATGACGTCGGCGCCGAGGTCGGCGAGCAGCATGCCGGCGCTCGGGCCCATGATCGTGTGGCAGAACTCGAGCACCCGCACGCCATCGAGCGGGAGCGGCGGCTGCGATGCGCCGCTCAAGCTCTGGCCGCTTCGGCGACCTTGGCGCGCAGCGCGCGCAGGGTGCCGCCTTTCATGACCGAGCCCGGCAGCGGGTGGCCGACCACGTCTTCGGCCAGTCGCCCGCACTCGGCCAGCTTTTCCAGGTCGATGCCGGTCTCGATGCCGATCTCGTCGCACATGAATACGAGGTCTTCGGTGCACACGTTGCCGGCGGCGCCCGCGTGGCCGGCGAATGGGCAGCCGCCCAGCCCGGCCACCGAAGCGTCGAACCGCGCGACGCCCATTTCCATGCCGGCGTACGCATTGGCGATGCCCATGCCGCGCGTGTCGTGCAGGTGCAGTTCGAGCTCCAGGCCGGGAAATTTCTCGCGCACCGCGCCGACGACTCGCTTGATCGCAAGCGGCGTCGCCCAGGCCATCGTGTCGGCCAGCGAAACGCGCTTGAGCGGCACGCCCTGCTCGGCAGCGAGGTCGAGGAGGCGCCCGACGTACTCGACCACTTTTTCCACCGCAATGTCGCCCTCGAAATTGCAACCGAAAGCCGCCATGACGGTGCCGCGCTCGATCGGGATGCCGCGCTCCTTGTAGGTGCCGATCATGCCGCGCGTGACCGCGAGCTGCTGCTCGGGCGTGCGGTTCAGGTTCTTCTTGAGGAATTTCGCCGAGGCCGTCAGGGAGATCGAACCCTTGATCTCCAGCCGCCCGGTGCCGATCGCGCGGTCGAGCCCCTGGTCGTTGAACCACAGCCCGGTGTACGAGACACCCGGCTGCATCGTCAGGCCTTTGACGACCTCTTCGGCATCGACCATCGTCGGCACCGCCTTCGGGCTCACGAACGAGACGATCTGCATGTGCTTGATTCCGGTCTTGGACAACGCGTCGATCAGCTCGATCTTGCGCGCGGTCGGGATCGGGCCTTTCTCGATCTGGAACCCTTCGCGCGGGCCTTCTTCCTTGATGTGGACGACCTTCGGCAAATCAGCCATGGGCGGCTCCTTCGGTTTGCTGTGCTTCCTGTTTGAGCAGCTGCATCATGCCGCCGGCGGCGACGATGCGGATCAACTCGGGCGGCAACGGCGTGCCGCGAATCTCGGTGCCGCGAGTCTTGTTCCTGACCAGCGACCGGCCGAAATCGAGTTCGAGTTCGTCGCCCTCTTCGAAGGCTTGCGTGATCCCTTTGCAGATCAGCACCGGGAATGCGATCGCGATGCTGTTCCTGAGGAAGATCCGGCCGAACGACTCGGCCACCACGCAGCCGACTTCGAGGCGCTTGAGGTTCGCCGGCGCGGCCTCCCGCGACGACCCGCAGCCGAAATTCCCGCCTGCGACGATCACGTCACCCGGCTTGAAGCCGGCAGTGAATCCCGGATGGATATGCAGGATCGCTTTCTTCACCAGCTCCCACGGCTGGTTCTTGACGAACCCGGGTGCCATGTAGTCGGTGTTGATGTCGTCGCCGAATTTCCAGGCGCGGCCGGAGATCTTCAGGTCCGCGGCCGCGCTCATGCCGCACCTTCCGGCATGTACTTCCTCGGATCCGTGATGCGCCCTTCGATCGCCGAAGCGGCCACCGTCTCGGGCGAGGCCAGGTAGAGAAAGCTCTCCGCGCTGCCGCCGCGGCCCTTGAAATTGCGGTTGGTGCTGGCGATGCCTGTCTCGCCCGGGCCGAGCACGCCGGTGGAGCCGCCTGCGCAGGGGCCGCAACCCGGCGTGCCGACCATCGCACCTGCCTCCACCAGCACCGCGAGCGAACCATTCCTCATCGCCTCGACCATCACGTCGTGCGAAGCGGGGATCACCAGGAAGCGTGTGCCGGCCGCGACCTTGCGGCCCTTCATGATGGCCGCCGCGCGCTGCAGGTCTTCCGCGTGGGCATTGGTGCACGAGCCGATGAAGGCCTGGTCGACGCGCACCGCCGAGAGTTCCGAAACGTTCTTCACGTTGTCCGGCTTGTGCGGGATCGCAACCTGCGGCTCGATCTTCGAGCAGTCGATCGCATGCACCGCTTCGTAATGCGCATCCGGGTCGGGACCGAACGCCTGCACCGGCTTCGCAGTACGCGTACGCAGGTAGTCGAGAGTCGTCGCATCGGCCGCGAACAGCGCGAACTTGGCGCCCATCTCCGACGAGATATTCGAAAGGGTCAATCGGCCTTCCATGCTCATCGCCTCGGCCACCGGCCCGGCGAATTCCACCGCCTTGTACTGCCCGGCCTGCGTGGTGAACCGCCCGAGCAGCGCGAGCATCAGGTCCTTGGGCGCGACGCCATGGCCGAGCGTGCCGCCGAGGTCGAAGCGGATCGACGGCGGCACCTGGAACCACAGCTTGCCGGTGTACATCACGTACGCGAGCTCGGTGAGGCCGATGCCGGTCGAGGCCGCGCCGAGCGCGCCATAGGTGGTCGAATGCGAATCGCTGCCGACGATCAGCTGCCCCGGCAGGGCGTGGCCCTTCTCCGGGATCACCTTGTGCTCGATGCCGACGCCGGCATCGTAGAAGTGGCGGATGCCGAGTTCCTTGACCGTCGCGCGGATGCCGCGATGCATCTCGGCCACCATCGGCGTGTTGGCCGGCACCCAGTGGTCGATCACGACCACGATCTTCTCCGGGTCGAACACGCGCTTCAGGCCGATGTCCTCCAGTGCCTTGCACGACTGCGGGAATTGCGCGTCGTTCGCCATCACCAGGTCGACGCCGGCGGTCAGGAATTCGCCCGGGCGCACCCGCACGCGTCCGCTCGCGCGCGCGAGGATCTTCTCCGCCATGGTCATTCCGTGACCTGCCATCCAGTGCCCCGTGTCCTGCGCGCCTGCCCGAGCGCAGCATTAGATGCGCTGCGACCACGCAATACAAGGGCGGCCTGCGAAATTGCGTCAGCGCCGCCGCAGGCCCTGGAGGTAGCGGTAGATCTCGGTGTGGTCGGCGCCGGCGCGTAGCTTGATTTCGGCCGCGCGCCACAGCGCACGCACCTTGCGGGTGAGCGGAGCCGCTGCGCCGACCGAGCGCGCAAGCGAGTCGGCGATCCGCACGTCCTTCGCCATCAGCCCGAGCGCGAAGCCCGAGCCGAATGCGCCTGAGAGTACCTGCTGCTTCACCTTGTTCTCGGTCGTGCTGTTGCGGCCCGCCGAGGCGTTGAAGATGTCGGTCAGCAGCGCCGGGTCGAGGCCGAAGGCGCGGCCGACGATCACCGCCTCGAACGCCGCTATCGTGCCTGCCGCCGCGATGTAGTTGTTCAGCGCCTTTACCGCATGCCCCGCCCCCAGCGGCCCGGCGTGGAAGATCCGCCGGCCAAGCACTTCGAGGAGCGGGCGAACGCGTTTGAGGTCGGCGGCGCTGCCGCCGGCCATGATGGTCAGCGTCCCGTTGCGCGCGCCGTCGACGCGGCCCGAGACCGGGGCGTCCAGCAGCCGCAGGCCGCGCTTCGCAAGCTCCGCTCCCAACTCGCGCGTGGCGACCGGGTCCGACGAACTCATGTCGACCACGAGGCCGCCGGGCGCAAGCGCCGAAGCTGCGCCGGTGCGCCCGAGCAGCGCCACGCGCACTGCGCGGCCATCGGGCAGCATCGTGACCAGCATTTGCGCGCCGGTGGCGGCGTCGGCCGGTGAAGAACACGCCACGGCGCCGCGCATGGGCGCAACCCCTTCCTTGTCATGAACGCGCAAGCCGAAGCCCGCGGCCGCAAGGCGTGCGGCCATCGGGCGGCCCATGCGACCGAGACCGATGAACGCCACGGTGGGCTTCCTCACGGTGCGCTTCCCGGCTGCACGGTTCTTCATGGCGGGCACTTTGCCTGAATCCGGGCGCCCCCGGGGCGCCTTGCCGCCGGGCTTTCCCCTGATACACTCGCAGTCCGGGGCACCACATACCACCTACAGACCCCATTGGATTCCGGAGGAGACATGAAAGTGATGCACAAGAACATTCTTGCGGCGCTTGCCGCGGCGGCGCTGCTCGGCCCGCAGGCCGCGACCGCGCAGGTCACACTCACGACGTCCTCGTGGGTGCCGCCTTCCCACCACCTGACCGCGGTCGTGCTCAAGGGCTGGTCCGACCAGGTAGAGAAAGCCACCGGCGGGCGGGTCAAGTTCAACATGCTGCCCAAGGCGCCGGCCGCGCCTCCCGGAACCTTCGACGCCGTCAGGGACGGGCTTGTCGATGTCTCCTACGTGACGGCAAGCTATACGCCGGCACGCCACATCCTGCCTCTCCTGGCCGAGTTGCCCGGCGCAGGCGCCACCGCCGAGATCAACTCGGTGGCCTTCTCGCGCATCCACTGGAAGCATTTCCAGAAGATCGGCGAGTACAAGGGCGTGAAACTGCTCGCGGTGTTCACGCACGGCCCGGGGCAGATGTTCACCAAGAAGCCGATCGCGAGCCTGGCCGACTTCAAGGGCCTCAAGATCCGCACCGGCGGCGGCATCGCCGAGGCGGTGGCCAACGCGCTCGGCGCCTCGGCGTTCGTGAAGCCGGCGCCGGAGTCGTATGAGCTGCTCAACTCCGGCGTCGCCGACGGCGTGTTCTTCCCGCTGGAGTCGATCGCCTCGTTCAAGCTCGAGACCGTCATCGGCCAGGCGACGCTGTTCCCCGGCGGCATGTACAGCTCGTCGTTCGGCTTCTTCATGAACGAGGACAAGTGGAACAAGCTCCCGAAGGCCGACCAGGACGCGATCACTTCGGTCTCGTTCGAGAAACTCGCGCGATTCGCGGGCAAGTCGTGGGACGCCGCCGACGTGATCGGCCTGGCTGCGCTCAAGAAGGCCGGCGGCAAGGTGGTCGACGCCAGCCCCGCGATGGCCAAGGAAGTCGCCGACAAGTCCGCGCCGATCATCCAGGACTGGATCAAGAAGGCGAGCGCCAAGGGCGTCGACGGCGCCAAGGTCTACGCCGAGTTCCACGAGGAGCTGAAGAAGGTCGCGGCCGGCAAGTGAGCCCGGCGCGGGCGGAGCGCCGGCTGGTGGCCGTGCGGGGACCGGCCCGATGAGCACCCAGGCGCCGGCGACCGCCTGGGAGCGCCGCTTCGACGCGGCGCTCGGCTTTGCGGCCTCGGTGATCCTGTTCACGCTGATGATGGTCACGTTCGTCGACGTGATCGGCCGCTACGTTTTCAACCATCCACTGCGCGGCGCGTTCGAAGGCACCGAACTGATGCTGCTGGTGCTGATTTTCGCCGGGCTGCCGCTGGTTTCGCATGCCGACGAGCACGTGACGATGGATTTCATCGACCACATGGTCGGCGCAGCCGGTCGCAGGGCCGTGGTCGCGCTCTCGCACCTGGTCTGCGCGCTGACCTTTCTCGGCCTCGCCTGGCTGGTCTGGCTGAAGGCGGGCAAGATCTCCTCCTACGGCGACACGACCGACGTGCTGCGCATCTCGGTGGGGCCTTTCGTGTACTTCATGGCGCTGATGATCGCGCTGTCGGGCCTGATCCACCTGTGGAAGGTGTTCGCCCCCGGCGCCTCCTCCGGCTCGACCGGCGGACCGACCACCTGATGCCCGCCCGATGATCGAAGCCCTGCTCGGTCTCGCGGCCATGATGGTCCTCGCCTTCGTGCGCGTCCCGATCGCGCTCGCCATGGGCATCGTCGGCATCGTCGGCTACGCCTACATGCGCGACTGGAACTGGATGGTCGCCTTCGCGACCGCGCAGACCAAGATCTACGAGACCGGCCGCAATTACACGCTGTCGGTCGTGCCGCTGTTCATCCTCATGGGCAACCTGGTGACGCGCGCCGGGATGTCGCAGGAGCTGTTCCGCGCCGCCTATGCCTTCATCGGCCACCTGCGGGGCGGGCTCGCGATGGCGACCGTGACCGCCTGCGCCGGCTTCGGCGCGATCTGCGGCTCGTCGATCGCCACCGCCGCGACGATGGCCAAGGTGGCCTATCCGTCGATGAAGAGGCTCGGCTACTCGGATGCGCTTTCCACCGGATCGATCGCCGCCGGTGGCACGCTCGGCATCCTGATCCCGCCTTCCACGATCATGGTGATCTACGGGATCATCACCGAGACCAACATCGGCAAGCTGTTCGCTGCCGGCATCCTGCCCGGCATCCTCGCAACCTTCCTGCTGTGCCTGGCGATCGCGTATACGACCTGGCGCGACCCGCAGGCCGGCCCGCGCGGCGAGCGCGCCACCTGGGCCGAGCGCTGGACGGCGTTCAAGGGCGTCTGGGCGGTGGTGGCCCTCTTCGCGCTGGTGATGGGCGGCATCTACTTCGGCGTGTTCACCGCCACCGAGGGTGCGGCGATCGGCGCCACCGGCGCGCTGGTCTTCGCGCTGGCCAGGAAGGCGCTGACCTGGAAGTCGCTCTACGCCTCGCTGGTGGAGAGCGCCCGCACCACCTCGATGCTCTTCATGATCCTGATCGGCGCGCTGATGTTCGCCGAGTTCGTCAACATCACGACGATGCCGAAGGACCTCACCGGGTTCGTCGCGCAGTTCCGGTTGCACCCGATCGTGGTGGTGGCCGCCATCATGGCGATCTACGTGATCCTGGGCACCGCGATGGAGGAGTTGTCGATGATCCTGCTGACCCTGCCGGTCTTCTTCCCGATCATCGTGCAGCTCGGGTTCGACCCGATCTGGTTCGGCGTGCTGATCGTGGTGGTCGTGGAGATCGGCCTCATCAGCCCGCCGGTGGGCATGAACCTGTTCGTGCTCTCGACCTTGATCCCCGAGGTGCAAACCCGCACCGTGTTCCGCGGGGTGATCCCGTTCGTGGTGGTCGACATCATTCGCCTTGCGATCCTGGTCGCATTCCCGGCGATCTCGCTCTACCTGCCGAGCCTGATGAAGTAGGCGGGGCCTCCGGCCCGTCCAAGGGCCTATTTCCGGATTTGCCCGCAAGCGGGTACTCTCCGGATTCGCGCCAAGCGCCGAGTCCGGCTTCCGGGGGAGGAATCATGGACATGAGCTATGCAGGCAAGGCGTGCCCGAAGTGCGGGCACATCCGCTCGATCTCGGAAACCTGTCCCGAATGGCAATGCCCGAAATGCGGCATCGCGTACGCGAAATTCACCGGCATGAAGGCACCGCCGGCCGGTTCCACGGCTGCGGAGAAAGCCTCAAAGCCCGAGTACACGGCCTACAGGGCCGGCGAAATGGACCCGCTCGAGTTCAAGATCTTCGGCGCCGAGATGCAGTACGTCGAGATCGAGCTCGAGCAGGGCCGCACCGCGATCGGCGAGGCGGGGAGCCTCTTCTACATGGAAGAGGGCATCGAGATGGAGACCCAGTTCGGCGACGGCTCCGGGCGGCAACTGGGGGTCGTGGACAAGCTGCTGAGCGCCGGCAAACGCGTCCTCACCGGCGAGAGCCTGTTCATCACGACCTTCAGGAACAACCGCAGCGAAAAGCGCAAGGTCGCATTCGCCGCGCCCTATCCCGGCAAGATCATCCCGATCGACCTGTCGAAGATCGGCGGCAAGTTCATCTGCGCCAAGGATTCGTTCCTGTGCGGCGCGAGCGGCCTGTCGTTGGGCATCGCTTTCACTCAGAGGATCTCCCTTGGGTTCTTCGGCGGCATGGGATTCATCATGCAGAAGCTCGAAGGCAACGGGAAAGTGTTCGTGCATGCGGGCGGCACGATGCACCAGAGGAAGCTCAAGCCGTTCGAGACCCTGCGCGTGGACTCCAGTTGCCTCGTGGGCATGCAGGACTCGGTGGATTACGACTTCGCGTACGTCGGGAGCATCAAGACGGCGCTCTTCGGCGGCGAAGGCCTGTTTTTCGCGACCCTGCGCGGACCGGGCACCGTGATCCTGCAATCGCTGCCGTTGTCGCGGCTGGCTTCGCGCCTGGCTGCCGCAGCGCCGAGTTCAGACAGCGGCGGGAGCCACTATTCGGATTCGAGCAGCGGGTACCAGTCCGGCGGAGGTGGGGACAGCGCCGCGCTCGGGACCGCGGGCGCGGCCGGCGGGTTGGCCACAGGTTCGGGCGGCCAGGACGGTACGCTGATCGATTCGATCGAGCCCGGGGACAGCGGCTCGCGCCCGCCGGACCGGGTCGAAAGCGCCAGCGATGACGGCGAGAAGAAAGGCCTGTTCGGCACAATCACCTCGCTGTTCAGCAGCTCCGACAGCGACAGCAGTTCCGACAGCGACAGCGATTCGAGCAGCGAAGACACCTGATCGACGCACCCGCTGCAGGGGCGCGTCGGCGGCGCATCAACGGCGTCCGTCCGCCGCCACCAGGTCGGCGCCCTTCTCCGCGATCGCGATCGTCGCGGCGTTGGTGTTCCCCGACACCACCGAAGGCATGATCGACGCGTCGATCACGCGCAGGCCGGAAAGCCCGCGCACCCGCAGCGCCGGGTCCACCACCGCCCCCGCGTCGGTGCCCATGCGGCAGGTGGAGGTCGGGTGGTACACCGTTTCGCCGGACTCGCGGCAGAACGCAAGCCAGTCGGCGTCGCTCTGCACTTTCTCGCCCGGGTATTCCTCCTTCACCACGTAGGAACTCAGCGGCTCGGTGTTCACGAGGGCGCGCAGGCGCTTGAGGCCGTCGACCATCATGCGGCGGTCGCCTTCGGTGTCGAGGTAGTTGTACCGGATCGCGGGCGGCTGCGCCGGGTCGGCCGAGCGGATACGCACCCAGCCGCGCGATTCGGGCCGCAGCTGCGACAGCGACACGGTGAAGGCCGAGAAAGGATGCAGGTCGCCGCCGCGCTTCTTCATCGAGAAGTTGATGAAATAGTACTGCGCGTCGGGTCGCGGCACGTCCGGCCGCGTGCGTGTAAAGGCGCCTGCGAGTCCCGCGCTGATCGTGAGCGGCCCGCGCCGGCGCAGAAGGTAGTCCAGGCCGATCGCCACCTTGCGCGACAGGCTCTGCATGTCGTCGTTCAGCGTGATCGGCCTGGTGCAGCGCCAGAAGGTGCGCACGTACAGGTGGTCCTGCATCGCGTCGCCGACGCCGGGCGCATCGAGCGTGACCGGGATCCCGTGGCCGTCGAGCAGAGTCCGCGGGCCGACACCCGAGAGCTGCAGCAGTTGAGGTGAATTGAACGCGCCGCCGGCGAGGATCACTTCGCGGGCGGCCAGCGCCGTGTGCAGGTGGCCGTCCTGCCGGAACTCGACCCCGGTGGCGCGCGTCCCGTCGAAAAGCACGCGCGTGGCGAGCGCCTCGGTCTCCACCCACAGGTTCTTGCGCTTCATCGCCGGCCGCAGATAACCCACCGCGGTGCTGCACCGGCGCCCGTTGCGCGTCGTGGCCTGGTAATAGCCGGCGCCCTCCTGCGCGGCGCCGTTGAAGTCGTCGTTTTCCGGGATGCCCACCGACTTGGCCGAAGCGATGAAGGCATCCGCGATCTCGTGGCGATCCGGCAGGTCGCCGACGGCCAGCGGCCCGCCTTCGCCATGCCACGGGTTCGCACCGCGCTGCTGGTCCTCGGACTTGATGAAGTAGGGCAGCAAGTCGCCAAAGCTCCAGCCGGGAACGCCCCACTCGTCGAAGTCCTCTTGCTGCCCGCGGATATAGACCAGCCCGTTGATCGACGAAGAGCCGCCGAGCACCTTGCCGCGCGGCGTGAAGATCTTCCGGCCGTTCAGGCCGGGCTCGGGCTCGGACTCGTAGCTCCAGTTGGTGCGCGTCTTGGTGAAGAGCTTGCCGTACCCCAGCGGGATGTGGATCCACGGGTCGGTGTCGCGCGGCCCGGCTTCGAGCAAGAGCACGTTGTGCCGGCCGCTGGCGGTCAGGCGGTTGGCCAGCACGCAGCCGGCCGAGCCGGCGCCGACGATCACGTAGTCGAATACGGCGTCCTTCATCGGCGCGGCCCCCATCCTATGAATACTGCCATTTTCCGGCAAACCCCCTTGCTACGCCTGGCTTCCATGCCGAAATGCTGCCATTGCCCCGCGATTAGCGCGGCACCGCCATGTGCGTGCCGCCGTCCACGTAGACCAGCTGCCCGGTGGTCTTCGGCGCCCCCTCGATCAGCCAGACGATCGATTCGGCGACGTCTTCCGGCGAGCAGCTCGCCTGCAGCGGATTGTGGGAGGCGTAGCGCCTGGCATGCGCCGCGGCCTTTTCGGCGCCGTGCGCGTTCACCTGCCAGGGCGTGTCGACGTAGCCGGGCAGCACGGCGTTGACGCGCACCTCCGGTCCCATGACGCGGGCGAGCGAATACGTCATCGAGTTGAGTGCGCCCTTGGAGGCGGCATACGCGATCGACGAGCCGGTGCCCCACTGCGCCGCAATCGACGACACGTTGACGATCGCCCCCTTGCCGGACTTCTTCAGCGCCTCCGCGCAGGCCCGCGTCATCTGGAAGCTCGACACCACGTTGGTCGCGTAGATGCGCAGGAAATCCTCACCGGACAGGTCGTCGAGCTTGGCGTGCGCGACGAACTTGGTGCTGCCGGCGTTGTTGACCAGCGCGTCGATGCGGCCCCACTTGTCGAGCGCGCTCTTCGCGAGCTTGCGGCAGGCCGCATCGTCCGAGACGTCGCCTTGCACGGCGATCGCCTCTGCGCCGGCGGCAATGCACTCGGCGACCACCTTCTGCGCCATGTCGGCGCTCTTCGTGTAGTTGACGACCACGTTCCAGCCGCGGCGGGCAAGCTCCCTGGCGGTCGAAGCGCCGATGCCGGAGGACGACCCGGTGACGATGGCAACACGTTTCTCAGCACGCTTTTCGGACATCGAATTCTCTCTCTCGTTTCAGACGGTGGCGACTGCCGCAGACGGCGAACCGACGGCGCCCGGCAGCCGCAACGGCGGGGCCGTAAGCAGGAAGCGGTTGCGCTTGTGGCTGCGCAACCAGTTGGCGAGTTCGGTCAGGTACCACATCTCGCCGAGGTGGATGCCGTTCTTGAACAGGCAGTGCTCGTGCAGCGGCATCGCGGCATGCGGCCGGGGATTGAAGATGCTGGTAGGAATGATCTCGACCGCGTAGTTGTCCGAGATCAGCACCGCGAGTCCCGAGTCGGTGACCCACTGCAGCAGCTTTTCGTCACGCCCGTCCAGGCCGGTGCCGGTGTTGTTGAGGAGCTTCGCGTCCGGGGCCTTCGCCAGTTCGAGGATCACGTCGGCAAAGCCGGTGTAGATGCACACCATGTCGCCCTTCTCGACTTCGACCTTGTCGGCGTCGAGCACCCGCATCAGCTCGTCGTAGCCGACCGGCTTGCGCTCACGGCCGTAGTGCGCGTGCAGGTCGATCATGACCCCGCGCCCCTGCGCGCCGTGTTCGGCGAGGTTCTGGATGCCGAGCGCCTCGGCCTTCGCGCCCTCGAACTGCGCCCAGCGCTCGACGCCTTCCTTCTTCGGCGCCGGCTTGACGTGCTCCTTGGCGCGAAACCCGTTGTAGAACACGATCTCCGGCGTGCCGTCGCCGTCGGCGTCGAACAGGCTGCCCACATGCGCGAAGCTGTCCCATTGCGTGGAGTACTGCAGCGTCATCAGCACCACGTCGTCGCACACGACGTCGGTGACCTGCGGGTCGTCCTCGGCCATCGGGTAGCAGAAGTTCTGCATGCCGGCGCCCTTGCCCGAATCGCGGATCGTGGCGAACTGGCGCGGCGGCAGCCGGCGCGGGTTCAGCACGTTGCCGCCGGGAAAGTCGAGCGGCATCGACAGGCAGAAGGAAATGCCCTCCTTCACCTCGGCCACGCCCTGCAGCACCTTCTCGCGCGTCACGTAATTCATCCGCCCGCGCTGGTCGTCGGGCCCGAACTCGCCCCAGTTCGATCCCGGCGGCCTTTGTTTCCAGCGTTGCGCCATCTCTCCCCTCCTATGAATAGCTGCGCGTCAGCCACTCGGCCACGAGCACCGGCTTGTCGCCGCCCTCGCGCTCGACCGACACGTTCCACGCATTCTGCATCCCATTGCCCGGAATGGTTTCGCATTTCGCAAGGACGAACCGCGCGCGGATGCGCTCACCCGACCTCAGCGGCGCGGTGAAGCGCACCTTGTTCAGGCCGTAGTTGACGCCCATCTTGCGGTCCTCGAAAGAGAACGTCGATTCGATCAGGTGCGACAGCAGCGACAGCGTCAGGAACCCGTGCGCGATCGTCGTCCCGAACGGGCCCGATTTCGCCTTCTCCGGGTCGACGTGGATCCATTGCGGGTCGTCGATCGCCCGGGCGAACAGGTCGATGCGCTCCTGCGTGACCGGCAGCCACGGCGAAACGCCGATCTCCTCGCCCACGCGAGCCTTGAGGTCGTCGTAGTCGCCCAGTCTCGGTTTGGCGCCGCTCATGCCGCGCCCTTCGCGATGAACCGGCGGATCTCGGCGTTGACGAGGTCCGGCTTTTCGTCCATGACCCAATGCGTCGCGTCCGGGACGCGCACCACCTCCACGCCCGGCACCACCTCTTCGATGCCTTCGAGGATCGAGGGCAGCAGCGCGCGGTCCTTTTCGCCCCAGATCACGAGCGTCGGCACCTTCACCACGGAGGCCTGCGGCTCGAGCTGCAGCTTGCCGGCGCCGGCATCGTCCGCGCCCGGCGGATAGAGCGGCGAAGCGCGGTAGTAGTTGAGACTGCCGGTCAGCGCCCCGGGCCGCGTCCACGCCTCAATGTAAGCGGCCCTGTCGGCGTCGAGCGCAGCGCCGGGCGCGCGCTCGGCGAAACGCATCTTGAGCAGGCGCTCGAAGTTGTTCTCCGACAGCACGCGCTCGGCTTTGGCGTCGCGCAGCAGCAGCATGTATTCGCTCGCCTTCTGCTGCGCCGGGTTGCGCGACAGCTCGCGCCAGAACAGATAGGGATGCGGCGAGTTAATGATGACCAGGTGCGAAATCAGCTCCGGGTGCGCGATCGCGAGCGCCCACGCGACCGCGCCGCCCCAGTCATGCGCCACCAGCACGAACTTGTCCGGCGTGAAGGTGCGGGCCAGCTGGCGGATGTCCTCGACCAGAATCTTCGCGCGATAGTCGCGCGCCTCCGGCGGGCAGTCCGACAGGTTGTAGCCGCGCATGTCCGGCGCGACCGCCCGGTAATCGGCGCCGAGGTCGAGGAGCTGCTTTTCCCAGCAGCGCCAGAATTCCGGGAATCCGTGCAGGAACAGCACCAGCCTGCCGCTTCCGGCCGCCTTGTAATGCAGCCGCACGCCGTTGACCTGCGCATAGCCGCTTTTCAGGAGGGGGCTCCGGGGGAACCCGGGTTCCCCTGTTTCTAGTTCAGGCATCGGAGGACTCCTTGCGCGATCGCGCTCGCGATGACGGCTTGCGTTTCGGGCCGGGCAAGCCGGGCTTCTTCGTTGCGGTTGACGATCACCCCGGCCTCGAAGAGCAGCGCGGGCATCGCGGCGCCCTTGGCGACCGCGAGATTGTCGAAATAGTGCACGCCATTGGCCTCGTCGGCAAACGGGCGGGACTCACCCAGCACCGGGTCCGCATGGTAGAGCGAACGCGCGAACCCCGCCTTGCGCATCTCGGCGCCGATCGCCGAGGCGCACGCGAGGCTCCGTGCGACGTGCGGGTTGCTGCGCGAGACGAACAGCGAGAATCCGGCGAACTTGTCCGCCTCGGGCAGGTAGCGCTCGCGCACCGAGTCGTGGTGGATGGAGACGAAGAGGTCGGCGCCGCGGGCGGCCTGCACGCGGGCGTGCAGTTCGGCGAAATCGCCGCGCTCGCCGATCAGGCGTGCGCGCAATCCGGCGGCTTCGAGAGTCGCGCGGACCTTCAGCGCGAGCGCCTTGTTGTACTCGAACTCCGGCACGCCGGTCGTCGAGATCACGCCGGGCTTTTCGAGGAAATGCCCCACGTCCACCGCGACTTCCCGCGCAGTCGCGCCCCCATTGGCGCACGCGGGCAACAGGGCCGCGAGCAACGCCGGCCGCCAGCGCATTTCAGAACCTGGAGAAATCGGGCTTGCGTTTCTCGAAGAAGGCCTGCATTGCCTCCTTCGCCTCGGGCGAGCCGAGCTGGGCGCTGAACTTCTCGCCTTCGGCGGCCATCGCATCCCGGATCGCCGCTGCATGGCGCGACTTCATCAGCGCCTTGGTCATGCGCACCGACGAAGGCGGCAATGCGGCGACACCCTCGGCCACCTCGAGCGCGTACTCGAGCAGGTCGCCTTCGGGGATGATTTCGGTCACGATGCCCGCGGCGAGCGCCTTCTCGGCGGTGAAGGGCTTGCCGAGCAGCAGCAGTTCGGCCGCGCGCTGGTAGCCGGCAAGCATCGGCAGCAGCAGGCTGGAGGCCGCCTCGGGCACCAGCCCGAGCGTCACGAAGGGCATCTGGAAACGCGCGTTCGGCGCTGCGTAGACGAAGTCGCAATGCAGCAGCATCGTCGTGCCTACGCCGACCGCGGGCCCGCCGACGGCGGCAACCAGCGGCTTGGTCGCGGTCGAAATCCCCCGCAGGAACTGGAAGACCGGCGAATTCTCGCCGGCCGGCGGGCGTTCGAGGAAATCCTTGAGGTCGTTGCCGGCGGTGAAGCAATCGGGCTTGCCATGGACGAGAACGACGCGCACCTGGGCGTCGGACTCGGCTGCGGCGAGCGCGTCGGCCAGCGCCTGGTACATGTCGGCGGTGATCGCGTTCTTGCGCTCGGCGCGGTCGAGTTCGATGCGCAGGATGCGGTCCTTGATGACGACTTTGACGTGCTGGGTCATGGTGACGCCTCGGCTGGGTCGCTGATGACGATGCGGTTGCGGCCCGCATGCTTGGCCTCGTACAAGGCGGTGTCCGCGCGATGCAGCACCTCCCCTATGGTCTCTTCCTTGCGGAATCCCGCCACGCCCATCGACACCGTCACCGCCAGTCCCGGCGCCAGCGCGCCCCAGTCGGCGGCCGCGAGCGCGGCGCGGATACGCTCGAGCGCCGGCGTGGCGGCCCCGGGCGCGGTCGCCGTGAGGATCAGCAGGAACTCCTCGCCGCCATAGCGCCCGAAGACGTCGGTTTCGCGCATCGCGCCCAGAACGGTTTCGGCAAACTTGCGCAGCACTTCGTCGCCCGCCGCATGCCCGTGGGTGTCGTTGACCGCCTTGAAGTGGTCCAGGTCCATCATCGCGACGCTGAGCGCCGCGCCGGTGCGCTCCGCGCGGCTGCGCTCCTGCTCGAGACGCTGGGTCAGCGTGCGGCGGTTGAAAACACGGGTCAGCTCGTCGTAATGCACCAGTTCCTGCACCTGCTCGAGCGAGGCCGCCAGCTTGCGGCGGCCGTCGGCGAGGCGGGTGCGCATGTCGTTGGCGTAGACGCCGAGCAACAGGCAGCGCGCGAGGATGACCGCGAAGCACAGCCACGTCACGCCGATTTCGGCCGCATTGGCGTCCGCGAATCCCGCGTGCCCGCGGACCAGCCACATAGTCGCGCCCACCGCCGCCGCGCTCACCGCCCACAGCGTCAACGAGTGGCGCAGGCTCATCCAGAGCGCGCCGAACGCGAACACGGTGAACAGGTTGCTGAGGAACGGAAACGCGATCTGCGGCGCGAGGCCGACCACGACGAGCTGGACGGCCGTGGCGGCGAGCGCCTGGGGCAGGATGAAGTTGCGGTCGGCGAACCGCAGGTTCCAGCCGTAGGCATACAGGGCGAAAGTGGCCGCGCACACGAACGCGGCGGCAACAATATGAACGGCGACGACCGCAACCGGGATCGTCCCGGCCAGCGCATAAAAACCGAGAAACAGCGCATCGAGCGCATAGGAGGCGGTCACCGCGCCGGTCCAGCGCAGGCGCGCCTTCTGCGCGCGTTCGAGGGCGCTCGAAGCCCGCAGGGCCTTCTCGAGCTTCTCCTCGCCCTCGATCACGCGCCGCGCCTCAGCCGGGGAGCCGGTAGTCCTTCATCTCCCCGCGCAGCGTCAGCTTCGAAAGCTTGCCGGTCGCGGTGTGCGGCAGCTGCTCGACAAACACCACATCGTCGGGCATCCACCACTTGGCGATCTTGCCCTCGTAGAACTTGAGCAACTCCTCCTTCGTGACCGTCGCGCCGGGTTTCCTGATCGCCACGACGATCGGGCGCTCATCCCACTTGGGATGCTTGACGCCGATGACCGCCGCCTCGGCGATCCCCGGATGGGCCACCGCGATGTTTTCGAGGTCGATCGAGCTGATCCACTCGCCGCCGGACTTGATCACGTCCTTGGACCGGTCGGTGATCTGCATGTAGCCGTCCGGGTCGATGGTGGCCACGTCGCCGGTCGGGAACCAGCCGTCCCTCAGCGGGTCGCCACCCTCGCCCTTGAAATAGGAGGAGGTGACCCACGGCCCCTTCACCAGCAGGTCACCGAAAGCCTTGCCGTCGTTCGGCAGCGTGTTGCCGTCGGTGTCGACGATTTTCATGTCGACGCCGAAGATCACGCGGCCCTGTTTGTACTGCACGGCGTAGCGCGCCTCGTCGCCGGCCTTGACATGCTTGCCCTTGAAGGTGGCCACTGTGCCCAGCGGGCTCATCTCGGTCATGCCCCAGGCGTGCAGCACCTTGACGCCGTACTCCTCCTGGAAGCTCTTGATCATCGCCGGCGGGCACGCGGAACCGCCGATCACGGTCGATTTCAGCGTGGAGAACTTGAGCTTCTGCTCCTTCATGTAGTTGAGCAGGCCGAGCCACACGGTCGGCACGCCGGCGCTCATCGTGACGCCTTCCTTCTCGAACATCTCGTGCAGGCTCTTGCCGTCCAGGTGCTGGCCGGGGAAGACGAGCTTCGCGCCCATCAGCGCGCAGCTGTAGGGCAGGCCCCAGGCGTTGACATGGAACATCGGCACCACCGGCAGGATCGTGTCGGCCGCCGAAAGGTTGAGCGCATCGGGCAGCGCAGCCGCGTAGGCGTGCAGCATCGTGCTGCGATGGCTGTAGAGCACGCCTTTGGGGTTGCCCGTGGTGCCCGACGTGTAGCACAGGCACGAGGCGGTCTTCTCGTCGAAAGTCGGCCACTCGAGCTTGTCGTCGTTTGCATCGATCAGGTCCTCGAAGCACAGCACGTTCGCCAGCGACGTTTTCGGCATGTGCGCGCGATCGGTCATCACCACGTAGTGCCTGACCGTCTTCAGGCTCGGCGCGACTTTCTCGACCAGCGGCACGAAGGTCAGGTCGACGAACAGGACCTTGTCCTCGGCGTGGTTCGCGATGTAGACCACCTGCTCCGGGAAGAGGCGCGGGTTGATCGTGTGGATCACCGCGCCCGAGCCGGCGACCGCGTAATAGATCTCGAAGTGCCGGTAGCCGTTCCAGGCCAGCGTGGCCACGCGGTCGTGCATGCCGACGCCGAGACCCGCGAGCGCCTTGGCCAGGCGCTTCGAGCGCGAATGCGCGTCGCGGTAGGTGTAGCGGTGAAAGTCGCCCTCGACGCGCTTGGACACGATTTCGGTGTCGCCGTGGTGTCGGTCGGCGTGCCGGATCAGGTCGCTGATCAGGAGCGGCATGTCCATCATCAGGCCGTTCATGTTGTCTCCTGTTTTGAGTACTTCGGGATGCGGCAAGTATAGCCCGGCACGCACTGCGGACGGGCATGGATCGGCTTGACCGGCCCTCGGGGCTTGACTACCATGCTTCGCATCGGGAAACAGCGGACTGCAGCGGCCCCCAAAGGCCAGGCTGCAATAGAGGGCCCCAACAACACGCTGCCCCTCTTCACTGGAGATCAACATGATTCGCCTCATCCGCGCGGCCGCGCTTGGCGCCGCCCTCACCCTGCCCGCTTTCGGCGCGCAGGCGCAGACCGTCAAGATCGCCTTCATCGACCCGCTGTCGGGCCTGATGGCGCCAGTCGGCCGTAACCAGCTGCACAGCTGGCAGTTCATCGCCGACCTGGCCAACCAGAAGAACTGGGCCGGCGGGCCGAAGTTCGAGATCGTCGGATTCGACAACAAGCTCTCGCCGCAGGAGTCGCTGAACGCGCTGAAGCAGGTCATCGACCAGGGCATCCGCTACGTGGTGCAGGGCAACGGCTCCTCGGTCGCGCTTGCGCTGGCCGACGCGGTCGCCAAGCACAACGAGCGCAATCCCGGAAAGGAAATCGTTTACCTGAACTACGCCGCCGTCGACCCCGACCTGACCAACAGCAAGTGCAACTTCTGGCACTTCCGGCTCGATGCGAACTCGGACATGAAGATGGAGGCGCTGACCACGTACCTGGCCAAGGATGCGAAGGTCAAGAACGTCTACCTCCTCAACCAGAACTACTCGTTCGGCCACGCGGTGGCCAAGGCGGCCAAGGAGTACCTCGCCAAGAAGCGCCCGGACATCAAGATCGTCGGCGAGGACCTGCACCCGCTCGCGCAGATCAAGGACTTCGCGCCGTACGTCTCGAAGATGAAGGCCGCCGGCACCGACACCGTGATCACCGGCAACTGGGGCAGCGACCTCGCGCTCTTGATCAAGGCCGCCAAGGACGCCGGCCTGAACGCCAACTTCTACACCTACTACGCAGCCACCACCGGCGTGCCGACCGCGATGGGCGCCGCGGGCGAGGACAAGGTGAAGTACGTCGGCTACTGGAACGTCAACAACGAGAAGTTCACCGGCGCCGACGTCGCCATGGGCTACCAGAAGAAGTTCAACGACGACTACTACACGATGGCGACCTACACCGGCATCGCGTTGCTCGCCAAGGCGTTCAAGGAGACCAAGTCGACCGACCCGGTCAAGGTGGCCAAGGCGATGGAAGGCATGAAGGTCGAAAGCCTGAACGGCGAGGTCGAGATGCGCAAGCAGGACCACCAGGCCCTGCAGCCGCTTTACATCGCCAAGTGGGTGAAGGTCGACGGCAAGACGGTCAAGTACGACCAGGAAAAGACCGGCTACGGCTGGAAGACCGAGGCGCTGCTGCCGACCTACCTGGCCACGCAGCCGACTTCCTGCCAGATGACCCGGCCAAAATAAGGCGAAGAGGGGGCTCCGCCCCCCTCCTCGGACCTCCCCCGACAAAATGAGGCCGGCTTTGCCCGGCCTTCTTTTCGCCCAGGCGCACATGGAATTCTTCGTCATCTCGCTGCTGAACGGCGTGTCCTACGGGCTGCTGCTGTTCATGCTTTCGTCGGGGCTGACGCTGATCTTCAGCATGATGGGCGTGCTCAATTTCGCGCATGCCGCGTTCTACATGGTCGGCGCCTACGTCGCCTACTCGGTCGGCCTCAAGATCGGCTTCTTCCCGGCGCTGTTCGTCGCGCCGGTCGTGGTCGGGCTGCTGGGCGCCGTCGTCGAGCGCTACGGCCTGCGCCGCGTGCACCGCTGGGGCCATGTGGCCGAGCTGCTGTTCACGTTCGGCCTCGCCTACCTGATCGAAGAGTCGGTCAAGGTGATCTGGGGCCTGGCCGCGGTGCCATTCCGGGTGCCGGCGGCCCTCGATGGCCATCTCTTCACGCTGTACTCGACGTCGTTCCCCAAGCTGCGCGGCTTCATGATGCTGGTCGCGCTGCTGATGCTCTTCGCCGTGTGGCTGCTGCTCACGCGCACCCGAATCGGCCTCGTGATCCAGGCCGCGCTCACCCACCCGCACACCGCCGAGGCGCTCGGCCACAACGTGCCGCGCGTATTCATGCTCGTGTTCGGCGGCGGCACCGCTCTGGCGGGCCTGGCCGGCGTGATCGGCGGCGTGGCGTTCATCACCGAGCCCTCGATGGCCGCGTCGGTCGGGCCGATCGTGTTCGTGGTCGCCGTGGTCGGCGGCATGGGTTCGCTCGCAGGCGCCTTCCTCGCGTCGCTGCTGATCGGCATCCTGCAGACCTTCGCGATCGCGCTCGACTGGTCGCTGGCCGGCATGTTCGGCGCGGTCGGCCTCACCGTCACCGAGCAGACGCCGCTGTATTCGCTCTGGAAGCTGCAGATCTCGCAGGTAGCGCCGGTGCTGCCCTACCTGCTGCTGGTGCTGATGCTGATCTTCCGGCCCAAGGGCCTGCTCGGCACGAGGGCGGACTGATGGCCACGATGGCCGCATCGACGGTGCGCTTCCGCCCGATCAACCTCGCGCGCTGGGTGATCTGGGGCCTGACGGTCGTGCTGATGGCCGTGCTGCCGGTCTTCTTCACGCAGGGCTTCGCGATCACGCTGATGTCGCAGATGGGCATCGCGATCATCTTCGCGCTGTCGTACAACATGCTGCTCGGCCAGAGCGGCATGCTGTCCTTCGGCCACGCGGTGTACTCGGGCCTGGGCGCCTACATCGCGGTGCACACGCTGAACATGGCCTCGAAGGGGCAGATCTGGATGCCGGTGTCGCTGCTGCCGCTGGTCGGCGGCCTGGCCGGCGCGTTTTTCGGCGTGCTCTTCGGCTACGTGACGACCAAGCGCGCCGGCACCACCTTCGCGATGATCACGCTGGGCATCGGCGAGCTGGTGTTCAACTGCTCGCTGATGTTCCCCGACTTCTTCGGCGGCGAGGGCGGGATCACGACCAACCGCGTGTTCGGCCAGCCTTTCCTCGGGATCACGTTCGGCCCGGCGGTGCAGGTGTACTACCTGATCGCGCTGTGGTGCCTGCTTTCGATGGTCCTGATGTACGCCTGGGCGCACACGCCGCTCGGGCGCATTGCGAACGCGGTGCGCGACAACCCGGAGCGGGCCGAATTCGTCGGCTACGACACGCAGCGCGTGCGCTGGCTGACGCTGATCATCTCGGCGTTCTTCGCCGGCGTCGCGGGCGCGCTCGGCGTGATCAACTTCGAGATCGTGACCGCCGAGAACGTGAGTGCGGCGCGCTCCGGCGGCGTGCTGCTGGCCGCCTTCATCGGCGGGGTCGGATTCTTCTTCGGGCCGATCATCGGCGCCTGCGTATTCGTGTATTTCGTGGTCGCGCTGTCCGACCACACCAAGGCGTGGCTGCTCTACCTCGGCCTGTTCTTCATGATGATGGTGATGTTCGCGCCCGGCGGCATCGCAAGCCTGATCATGATGCAGGTGCAGCTGGTCGCCCGCAAACGCTTCGGGCGCATCTGGCGCGCGTACGCCGCGGCCGGCGCGAGCGGCCTGCTGGTGCTGGCCGCGCTGATCCTGACCGTGGAAATGACCTACAAGGTCTCGGTGGACAGCGCCAACGGGACGGCGATGAAGATGTTCGGCCTCGAATTCGATGCCGCGGGCGCGCTGCCATGGGCGGTGGCGATCGGGCTGTGGGTCGTCGGCGGCTGGTTCTTCAACGCCGCGCGCAAGCGCGTTGCGCAGATCTATGGCGAGATCCAGGCCGAGTTCATCGAGGCTCGCACATGAGCGACGCTACGGCCGAAGCGGCACCGGCGCTCGAGCTGGCCGCGGTGCGCAAGTCCTTCGGCAATACCGAGATCATCCGCGGCGTCGACCTGGCGATTCCCAGGGGCGAGCGTCACGCGATCATCGGGCCGAACGGCGCCGGGAAGTCGACGCTGTTCAACCTGATCAGCGGGCGCTTCCCGATGACCTCGGGCTCGATCCGGCTGAACGGCGAGGAGACCGGGGCCCTGAAGCCGTTCGAGATCAACCGCAAGGGCCTGTCGCGCTCGTTCCAGATCACCAACATCTTCCACAACCTGTCGGTGTTCGAGAACGTGCGCTGCGCGGTGCTCTGGTCGCTCGGCTACAAGTATTCGTTCTGGCATCGGCTCAACGGGCTGAGGGACGCACAGGAGCGCGCCAACGACGTGATCGAGTCGATCGGCTTGTGGAACCTGCGCGCCCGCCCGGCCGGCCTGCTGACCTACGCCGAGCAGCGGGCGCTGGAGATCGGCATCACGATCGCCGGCGGCGCCGGAGTGATCCTGCTCGACGAGCCCACCGCCGGCATGAGCCGCTCGGAAACCTCGAACGTAGTCGAGTTGATCCGGCGCGTGACCGCGGGCAAGACGCTGGTGATGGTGGAGCACGACATGGGCGTGGTCTTCAACCTCGCCGACCGGATCTCGGTGCTCGTCTACGGCGAAATCATCGCGACCGGCACCCCGACGGAGATCCGTGCCAATCCTGCGGTGCAGGAAGCCTACCTCGGCGGCCTGCACAAGGAAGGCGCAGAGGCCGGAGCCTCCCATGCTTGAGGTCAGGGACCTGCACGCCTACTACGGCAAGAGCCACATCCTGCACGGCGTCAACCTGGCGGTCGGCAAGGGCGAGATCGTCAGCCTGCTCGGGCGGAACGGCGTCGGCCGATCGACCACGATCAAGGCGATCATGGGCATGGTCGACTGCAGCGGATCGGTGAAATTCCGCGGTGAGGAGATGGTCGGCCTCAAGGCGTACCAGATCGCCCACAAGGGCCTGGGCTACGTGCCCGAGAACCGCGACATCTTCCCGACGCTGACAGTGCGCCAGAACCTGCTGCTCGGCCAGAAGGGCAAGCTCGAATCCGAGCGCTGGGGCATGGAGGACATGTTCACGTTGTTCCCGCGCCTCAAGGAGCGCGCCGACAACGAGGCCGGCGTGCTCTCGGGCGGCGAGCAGCAGATGCTGACGCTGTGCCGGACGCTGATGGGCGACCCGGCGCTTGTCATGATCGACGAGCCCACCGAGGGCCTCGCGCCGAAGATCGTCGAGCAGGTGGCGCTGCTGTTCGAGGAGATCAGGAAACGCGGCGTGTCGATCCTGCTGGTGGAGCAGAAGCTCGCGATCGCGCTCGACATCTCGGAGCGGCTCTACGTGATGGGCCACGGCAGCATTGTGTTCGAAGGCAAGCCGCACGATGTGAGAGAGGATGCCGCGATGCGCAAGGAGTGGCTGGAGGTCTGACGAGACGAGAAGAGGGGGCTCCGCCCCCTCCTCAAACCTCCTCCGACGAAATGAGCGGGTAAAATCCCGGTTCCTACACTGGAGTTCCCAATGAGTGACGCAACCACCTATTCGGTACGCGACGGCATCGCCGTCATCGTGATGAACAACCCTCCGGTCAACGGGCTGGGCAGCGTGCTGCGCCCAGGGATCGCCGACGGCATCAGGAAGGCCGAGGCCGATCCGGCGGTGACCGCCCTGGTGATCATGGGCTCGGCCAAGGCGTTTTCGGGCGGCGCGGACATCCGCGAATTCAACACGCCGAAGACGACGATGCCGCCGACGCTGCCCGAGATCAACGACATGCAGGACAACTTCTCCAAGCCGATGATCGCCGCAATCGGCGGCTTCGCCCTCGGTGGCGGCCTGGAGCTCGCGCTCGGCTGCCACTATCGGGTGGCGCTGCCTGGCGCACTGCTGGGGCTGCCCGAAGTGAAGCTCGGCATCCTGCCCGGATCCGGAGGCACGCAGCGCCTGCCGCGCGTCATAGGCGCTGCGGAAGCATTGAAGATGATGACCACGGGCAATCCGGTTCCTGCCGAGAAAGGCGTGGTGCTGGGGCTGGTCGACAAGCTGGTGACCGGCGACCTGCTAGAAGGCGCGATTGAATTCGCCAAGCAGCTGATCGTCGAGAAGAAGGGACCGCGCCGCATTCGCGACCTCAAGGTCAAGGTGGAGGGCGACCCGAAGGCATTCTTCGATGCCGCGAGGGTCGAGATCACGAAGGCATCGCGCGGCTACCCCGCGCCCCTCGAGATCCTCGGGTGCGTCGAGGCCGCGGTGAACCTGCCGTTCGACGAGGGCCGCAAGGAAGAGCGGCGCCGCTTCGCCGGGCTCGTGGAGGGCAGCGAATCGAAGGCGTTGCGCCACATGTTCTTCGCCGAGCGCCAGACGACCAAGATCCCGGACGTTCCCGAGGACACCCCGACCCGCAAGATCGAGAAGGCGGCCGTGATAGGCGCGGGCACCATGGGCGGCGGCATCACGATGAGCCTGGTCAACGCCGGCATCCCGGTCACGATCATCGAGATGAAGCAGGAAGCGCTCGACCGCGGTATCGCGACCATCAGGAAGAACTACGCCAGCACCGTCTCCAAGGGCCGTCTCAAGCAGGAGGAGATGGACAAGCGCATGGCCTTGATCACGCCTGCGCTCGACCTCTCGGCCGGCAAGGACGCCGACATCGTGATCGAAGCGGTGTTCGAGCGCATGGACGTGAAGCAGGACATCTTCCGGAAGCTCGACGCCCTGATGAAGCCGGGCGCGATCCTCGCCACCAACACTTCCACGCTCGACGTCGACCAGATCGCGGAGGTCACCGGCCGCCCGACCGACGTCATCGGCACGCATTTCTTCTCGCCGGCCAACGTGATGCGGCTGCTCGAAGTGGTGCGCGGCAAGCGCACCGCCAACGACGTGCTCGCCACCACGATGGCGCTGGGCAAGAAGATCAAGAAGGTGCCGGTGGTCTCGGGCGTCTGCGACGGATTCATCGGCAACCGCATGATCGAGAAATACGGCCAGCAGTCGCTGTTCCTGCTCGACGAAGGCTGCAGCCCGCAGCAGGTCGACGCTGCCGTGCAGAAATGGGGCATGGCGATGGGGCCGCTCGCGATGGGCGACATGGCGGGCCTGGACATCGGCTGGGAGATCCGCAAGCGCCGCTACGTCGAGCGCCCGAATTTCGTCTACTCGAAGATCGGCGACAAGATCGCGGAACTCGGCCGCTTCGGCCAGAAGACCGGCAAGGGGTGGTACCTCTACGAAGCCGGGAGCCGCAAGCCGATCCCGGACCCCGAAGTCGACAAGATCATCGCCGACTACCGCAAGGCGAACAACATCCAGGTCCGGAACATTTCGGACGAGGAGATCGTCGAGCGCCTGATCTACGCGCTGGTCAACGAGGCGGCCTACATCCTCGAGGAAGGCATCGCGCTGCGCGCCTCCGACATCGACATGGTCTACCTGACCGGCTACGGGTTCCCGCCGTACCGCGGCGGCCCGATGTTCTACGCCGACACCGTGGGCCTGCCGAAGGTGCTCGCGTCTATCGAGAAGTTCCGGAAGGGCTACATGGGCGAAGTCTGGAAGCCCGCCCCGCTCCTCGTGAAGCTGGCGAACGAAGGCAAGAGGTTCAACGGATGAGAGCCGGAGCGCGCGTCGTCCTGCTGGCCGCGGTGCTGGGCGCGGCCGGCTGCGTCACGCCGGACGACCCATTCACGCCGATGCACCCGCGCTGGCACGACAACTCTTCGCGGCAGTCGCGGCATTACGTGAATTTTCCCGGCAAGCCGACCGAGAGCCTCAAGGAAACCAAGATCGACTCGGGCCAGACCGTCTCCACCCACCTGCGCGAACTGAAGGCGGGCGACCGCTACTACGGCACCGCGTGGACGCTGGTCCCGCGCACGCCTTCCACCGCCGCGGGCCAGGCGCGCCTGCTCGAGGTCGCGGCGGCCGAGGCACTGAAGACCAGCCCAGGCGCCAAGCTGCTGTCCAGGCGCAACGTGACCGTCGACGGCATCAACGGACTGGCCTACGTGATCGACCAGCCGCAGACGAAGACGCGCCTGCGCCAGCAGGTCTTCATGGTCACCGGCGTGCTGGTCGAGCAGACCTACGCCGGCCCGGCCGGCACCGAGAACGACCGCGATGCCGGCCGGTTCTTCGAATCGCTCAAGCTCTTGCCCTGATCCCCCACGAGGAGTGACACCATGACCGAAGCCGTCGTCGTTTCCACCGCAAGAACGCCGCTGTGCAAGTCCTGGCGCGGCGCCCTCAACATGACCCACGGCGCGACCATGGGCGGGCACGTCGTCAAGGCGGCGCTCGAGCGCGCAAAGCTCGACCCCGCCGAGGTCGAGGACGTGATCATGGGCTGCGCGACGCCCGAAGGCGCCACCGGCGGCAACATCGCGCGCCAGATCGCGCTGCGCGCAGGCATGCCCGTCACCGTCTCGGGCATGACCGTGAACCGCTTCTGCTCCTCCGGGCTGCAGACGATCGCGCTCGCCGCGCAACGCGTGCTCGTGGGCGAAGCCGACATCTTCGTGGCCGGCGGCGTCGAGTCGATTTCGTGCGTGCAGAACGAGGCCAACCGCCACATGGCGGCCGACCCGTGGCTGAAGGCGAACAAGCCGACGATCTACTGGAACATGCTGCAGACCGCCGAGATGGTGTCCAAGCGCTACAACATCGGCCGCGAGGTGCAGGACCGCTACGGCGTCGACAGCCAGAACAAGGCGGCGGCCGCGCGCGAGGCCGGCAAGTTCAAGGACGAGATCGTGCCGATCACGACGACGATGAAGGTGATCGACAAGAACACCAACGTGGAATCCACGCGCGAAGTCACCGCGTCGGAGGACGAAGGCATTCGCCCGGGAACCACCTACGAAGGCGTCTCGACGATCAAGCCCGCCATCGAAGGCGGCGTGATCGCGGCCGGCAACGCGAGCCAGTTCTCCGACGGCGCTTCGGCCGCGGTCGTGATGAGCGACAAGGTTGCGGCGGCCAAGGGACTCAAGCCGATGGGTATCTTCCGCGGCTTCGCGGTGGCGGGCCTCGAACCCGACGAGATGGGCATCGGCCCGGTCTACGCGGTACCCAAGCTGCTCAAGCGCGCCGGCAAGAAGGTCGAGGACATCGACCTGTGGGAACTGAACGAGGCCTTTGCGGTGCAGGTGATCTACTGCCGCGACAAGCTCGGCATCCCGAACGACCGGCTGAACGTCAACGGCGGCGCGATCGCCGTCGGCCACCCGTACGGCGTCTCGGGCGCGCGGCTGGTCGGCCACGCGCTGATCGAAGGCAAGCGCCGCGGCGCCAAGCTCGTTGTCGTGACGATGTGCATCGGCGGCGGAATGGGGGCGGCGGGATTGTTCGAAGTGGTGTAAGGCGCAGTTGCCTTCACAACAGAGGGGTGGGGCGCCGACCGAGGCGCCCTTTTTATTCCATGGAGACCAGGTAATGAAGACCCGTTTCAAGTTGCTGTGCATCGCCCTCGCCGCGGCGCCGCTCGCCGCCTTCGCCCAGGCCTACCCGCACAAGCCGATCCGGCTGATCGTGCCCTGGCCTCCGGGACAGGCGACCGACCTGGCCGCACGCATTGTGGCTGAGAAGATCTCGCAGTCGCTGGGCCAACCGATCGTCGTCGAGAACAAGCCCGGTGCCGGCGGCGCGATCGGCTCGGACCAGGTGGCGAAGGCGGCGCCCGACGGCTACACGCTGCTCGCGGCCTCGAGCGGCCCGATCTCGATCATGCCCAACCTTCAGAAGATCCCGTACGAACCCCTCAAGGACTTCGCGCCGGTCACGCTGACCGCAATCGCGCCGTTCGCACTGGTTGCGAGGCCGAATTTCCCGGCGGCGAACGCCAGGGAACTCGTCGCCCTGGTTCGCGCCAACCCGGACAAGTACACGTTCTCCTCGTCGGGCACCGGCGCCACGGCGCACCTGTTCTCGGAACTCTTCCATTCGATGGCGCAGATCAAGGCGCGGCACGTGCCGTACAAGGGCAGCGCGCCCGCGCTCACCGATCTCATGGGCGGCCAGATCGACTACACGATCGAGACGGTGGCCTCCATCGTGACCCACGTGAAGTCCGGCAAGCTCAAGGGCTACGGCGTGACGACCGCGAGGCGCAGTTCGGCCCTGCCCGACCTGCCGCCGCTGGCCGAGGCCGCCAATATCCCGGGCTACGACGCGGCCGCATGGATCGGCTATGCGGCGCCGGCCGGGACGCCGCGGGAAATCACCGCGAGGATCTCCGCGGAAGTGCAGAAGGCGGTGCAGGCGCAGGACCTCAAGGATCGCTACGTGACGCTCGGCATGGAGCCTGCGGCGAACACGCCCGACGAGCTCATGGCGCTGATGCGGCGCGAACAGGAGCGCTACGGGCAGATCATCAGGAGCGCCGGCATCAAGATCGAGAACTGAGCGGGGCGTGACGAATTCTGAACATTCGGATTCAGAGAACCGCACGCTGCCTGGCTCTCCGGTGAGTTGATGTATCGGTACCAGTACATCCTCCGGATGCTGGCCGGCCTCCTCGCGCTCACCGCTTTCGCGGCGCTGGCGCAGGAGCCCTTCCCTTCCAAGGCCGTCCAGTTCATCGTCCCGTTCCCGCCGGGGGGCGCGCTCGACATCGTGAGCCGCCGCTTGGCCGAGAAGTATCGCGAGGACTGGGGCCAGCCGGTGCTGGTCGTCAACCGGCCGGGCGCCAACGGCGTGGTGGCCTGGCAGGGCCTGTTGAACACCAAGCCCGACGGTTACAGCGTGCTTGCCGCCGGCGGGCAGGGGCTGGGCTACGTGCACTTGCTGAACCCGGGCGTTCCCGGGCGCTTCACGGAGCAATTCGCCGAGGTCGCGGCGTTTGCAAGCTACCCGCTGGTGTTCCTCGTTCACAAGGACGTTCCGGCGGCGGGCCTGCGCGAACTGGCCGCACTGGCGACCAGGAACCCGAAGTCGCTGGGCTACGGAACTACGGGCGCCGGCTCAGGCGGCCACCTGACCTTCGAATTGTTCAAGTCGGCCGCCAACGTGCCCGACGAAGCGCTGCCCGCGGTCCACTATGCCGGGATCTCGCCGGAGATCACCGCGCTGGCCGCCGGCCAGATCCGGGTCGCGATCATGCCGCTCACGTCGATCGCGGCGGCGCAGGTCGACGCCGGGACGATCCGGGCGCTAGCGGTAACGGCGGCCAATCGCTCACCCTTCCGCAAGGAGATCCCGACCGTGGTCGAGCAGGGGTTCCCCACCCTCGCGGTCAAGGACTACATCAGTCACTGGGTGCTCGCAAAGACGCCGCCAGCGGTCGTGAAGAAGCTCGCCGACGCCACCCGGAGCGCGATCGAGAACCCCGAGGTCAGGCGCAGGATCGAGGACCTCTACCTCGAAGCAGAATTCCTCGACGGGCCGGCGATCCGCAGGCAGTTCGAGACGCGCGCCGCCGAGTTCGAGCCGCTGATCCGCCGGCTCGGCCTCAGGCTCCGGTAGCCGAATAAATGGTGTCAGAGTCCAATAAATGGTGTCAGAGTCCAATTTTCCGGCCGCGGAAGAAATTCGACCCTGACACCAATTATCGCGGCTGGAAGACGATCACGCCCCTGGCGTTCTTGCCGGTCTGCATGTCCTCGAAAGCCTGCGGCGCCTCGTCGATCGAATAACGCCTTGTGATCAGCTGGTCGAGCTTCAGCTTGCCGGCCATGTACAGGCCGAGCATGCGCGGGAAGTCGATGCGCGGCACGCAAGAGCCGAAATAGCTGCCTTGCAGCGTCTTCTCCTCGAACACCAGCGTGTTCGGTTTGACCGAGACCGTATCGGTGCCGCGCGCCACGCCCACCACCACGGCCTTGCCGCCGCGGCAGATCGCGCGATAGGCGATCCCCGCGAGGTCGCCGATGCCGACGCATTCGAACGCGTAGTCCGGGCCGCCGCCGGTCATCTTCTTCAGCGCCTTGACCGGGTCCTCGCCGGGCTGGCTGAGGAGCGTGGCGGTAGCGCCGAACTCCTTCGCGAAAGCAAGCTTGGATTCGGTCGTGTCCACAGCGATGATCTTTTCGGCGCCGGCGATCGCCGCGCCCTGGATCACGTTGAGCCCGACGCCGCCGCAACCGAACACCACGACGCTGGAACCCGGCGTGACATGCGCGGTGTTGAAGACCGCACCGACGCCGGTGGTGACCGCGCACCCGACCAGCGCCGCGCGGTCGAGCGGGATCGACTTGTCGATCTTCACGAGGTTGTCGGTCGACATCGTGGCGTACTCGGCCATCACGCCGCAGCCCGAGAAGATGCCCAGCGGCTTGCCTTCCTTGTCATAAGTGCGCGGCGTGCCTTCGGGCGGCGTCGAAAAGGCCTTGCCCTGCTCGACGCAGAGCACCGGGCGTCCGCCCGAGCAGAACCGGCAGGTGCCGCACATGTAGATGAACGAAGACACCACGTGGTCGCCGACCGCGAGGCCGGTCACGCCCTCGCCGACTTCGACCACCTCGCCGGCGGCCTCGTGGCCGAGCACCAGCGGCGGCGGCAGCGGGATCGTGCCGTTGGTCGCCGACAGGTCCGAATGGCACACGCCGCAGGCCGCGATCTTTACGGTGACCTCGCCGCGCTTGGGCGGGTCGACGCGGATCGTCTCGACCACCACGGGCTTGTTGAGTTCGCGGCACAGGACCGCCTTGCCATTGCGCGCCATGAGTCTGCTCCAGGGGATACTTCGCGGGAGATTTCGGTATCGCTACCGGCACGAGTATAGCCCGGACGCTGGTCTAAAATAGCCGCTTTCCCCACCGCAGGAACCCGCCATGGCGAACCACGACAAGTTCTATATCAACGGCCAATGGGCCACCCCTTCCACGAAGGAAACCCTCGAGGTCCACAATGCCGGCACCGGCGCGGTGATGGGCACCGTGCCCGCGGGCGCAGAGAAGGACATGAACGCCGCGGTCGATGCGGCGCGCGCTGCGTTCGACGGCTGGTCGCAGACGCCCGCGGCCAAGCGTGCGGAATACCTCGGCAAGATCTCGGCCGGCCTGAAGGCGCGCGCCGAAGAGCTGGCGAAGACGATCGCGCAGGAAGTCGGCATGCCGATCAAGCTTGCCGGCCGGATCCAGGCCGGGCTCCCGATCGCCACTTTCGGCAACTACGCGAAGATGGCCGGCGAATTCAAGTTCGAGGAGCAGGTGGGCAATTCGCTCGTCGTGCGCGACCCCGTCGGGGTAGTCGGTGCAATCACGCCGTGGAACTACCCGCTGCACCAGATCGCGCTCAAGGTTGCGCCGGCGCTCGCCGCAGGCTGCACCGTGGTGCTCAAGCCCTCCGAAGTTGCGCCGTTCAATGCCTACATCCTCGCCGAAGTGATCCACGAAGCGGGCCTGCCGGCGGGGGTTTTCAACATGGTGACCGGCCTCGGGCCCGTGGTCGGCGAGGCGCTGGTCAAGCACCCGCAGGTCGATGCGATCTCGTTCACCGGCTCGACGCGCGCCGGCAAGCGCATTTCGGAACTCGCCGCGCAGACGGTCAAGCGCGTGACGCTCGAACTGGGCGGCAAGTCCGCGTCGGTCATCCTCGAGGATGCCGACCTCGCCGCCGCGGTCAAGGGGACCGTCAGCAACTGCTACCTGAATTCCGGCCAGACGTGCACTGCATTCACGCGCATGCTCGTGCCGGAAGCGAAGTACGAAGAAGCCAAGGCGCTGGCCGCGGAAGCCGCCAAGGGATTTACGCCGGGCGATCCGATGTCGGAGTCGACGCGCCTCGGGCCGCTGTCGTCGGCCGCGCAGCTCGAGCGGGTGCGCGGCTACATCCAGAAGGGGCTCGCCGAAGGCGCCGAGCTGGTGGCCGGCGGCGCCGAGCCGCCCGAGGGCGTGCCAGGCGGCTACTACGTGAAGCCCACCGTGTTCGGCAAGGTGAATCCCAGGTCGACCATCGGCCAGGAGGAAATCTTCGGGCCGGTGCTGTCTATCATCACCTACAAGGACGAGGAAGACGCGATCCGGATTGCGAACGACACGATCTACGGCCTGGCCGGCGGCGTATGGTCGGCGGACACCGCGCATGCGCAGAAAGTGGCGCGACGCCTGCGCGCCGGCCAGATCGACATCAACGGCGGGCCGTTCAACATGAACGCGCCGTTCGGCGGCTTCAAGCAGTCGGGCCATGGCCGCGAGGCGGGCGTTTACGGGCTCGAAGAGTTCCTTGAGTACAAGTCCCTGCAGCTGAAGCCCTAGCCATGGGGGTCAAGCAGCTGTTCGACCTCGTCGGCCGTGTCGCGGTCGTGACCGGCGGGTCGCGGGGCCTCGGCCTGCAGATGGCCGAAGCGCTTGGCGAGATGGGCGCGCGCATCGCGATCACGGCTCGCAAGAAGGACGAGCTCGACGACGCGGTGGCGCATCTCAAGGGGCTCGGGATCGCGGCGACCCCCTACCCGAGCGATCTCGGCAGGCGCGAGCAGGTCGAGCCGCTCGCCTCCGCGCTGCTGGAGAAGTTCGGCAAGGTGGACATCCTCGTGAACAACGCCGGCGCCACCTGGGGAGCGCCGGCCGAGGACCACCCGATCGAGGCCTGGGACAAGCTGGTCAACCTGAACCTGACCGGCATGTTCCTGCTCTCGCAAATCATAGCGAAGCGCTCGATGATCCCGGCCAGGTGGGGCCGCATCATCAACATCGCCTCGGTCAACGGCCTGCAGGCCACCGACATGCGCCTGCTGAAGAACGCGGCCTACGTCGCCACCAAGCACGGTGCCGTCGGGCTCACGCGCCAGCTCGCCACCGAATGGGGGTGCCACGGCATCACGGTCAACGCGATCTGCCCGGGCTTCTTCCCGTCCAAGATGACCAAGGCGACGCTCGACACCGCAGGCGAGTTCGTGAAGCAGGCGACGCCCACGGGGCGCCTGGGCGGCGACGAGGACCTCAAGGGCCTCACCGTGCTGCTCGCCTCGGAGGCCTCTCGGCATATCACCGGGCAGGCCATCGCGGTCGACGGCGGCGCCACGATCATATGAGCCAGGCGCAGAAGAACGCCGAATTCGCGCGCGAGTTCCAGAAGAAGATTCCGTTCGTCGGCCACCTGGGCGTCGAGGTGGACTCGATCGGCGACGGTGCCGCCACCCTGTCGCTCGTGCTGCGCCCGGAACTCACCAACAGCTTCGGCTCCGCGCACGGCGGCGTGATCATGTCGATGATGGACGTCGCGCTCTGCACCGCCGCGCGCAGCCAGCACCCGAACTCGATCGGCGTGATCACGGTCGACCTCAGCCTGCAGTTCATCGGCGCAGGCAGGGGCAGGATGGTCGCCGAAGCGCGGGTGCTCAAGCCCGGACGCAACACGGTGTTCACCGAAGGCGAAGTCCGCAACGAGGACGGCTCGCTGGTCGCCAAGGCGATCGGCACGGTGCGCGTGCGCGTCGCCGACAAGCAGTGACCCGTCGACAGGCAGGATTGCTTTAATGCCGCGGTAGTGGTGCAGTAGCCGGCAGGCATCGGCTCCGGCGGTGCGGATCACGTGAAGGGGGGGCTGGCGATGGCCGGTCGCGGGACGGGGACGGACAGCACGGGAACGCGCGCGCAGGCGATGAAGCGCAACGAGCTCAAGCAGCGGCTCGCCGCCATCCTCGTCGCCGACGTCGCCGGCTACACGCGCCTGATGGCGGCCGACGAGCGCGGGACGGTCGCGGCGCTCGACCAGTCCCGCTCCGTCATTCGCGCGCGCGTGGAGGCCAACCACGGCCGCATCATCGACATGGCCGGCGATTCGGCGCTGGCGCTTTTCGAATCCGCCACCGGCGCGGTCCAGGCGGCCATCGAGATCCAGAGGGAAACCGGCGCTTTCGGCGCGAGCCTGCCCGAGGAACGCCGCATGCGCTATCGGATCGGGGTGCACCTTGGCGACGTGATCCTGAAGCCCGACGGCACGATTTACGGCGACGGCGTGAACATCGCGGCACGCCTCGAGGCGCTGGCCGAGCCCGGCGGAATCATGATCTCCGATGGCATCCGCGGCGCGGTCCTCGGCAAGGTCGCGGCGAATTTTGTCGACCAGGGCGAGCAGCAGGTCAAGAACATCGATCATCCGGTGCGTGCTTACGCGCTCGTCGCGGGTTCGGCCGCGCAAAGGGCCGTCGCCCCGGCGGCGCTTGCGCTGCCCGACCGCCCTTCGATCGCCGTGTTGCCGTTCGTCAACATCAGCGGCGATCCGGAACAGGAATACTTCGCCGACGGCATGGTGGAGGACATCATCACCGAGCTGTCGCGTTTCCAGCGCCTGTTCGTGATCGCCCGCAATACCTCGTTCACCTACAAGGGCCGCAACGTGGACGTGCGCAAGGTGGCGCAGGAGCTCGGCGTGCATTTCGTGCTCGAAGGCAGCGTTCGCAAGTCGGGCGACAAGGTGCGCGTCACCGCGCAACTGGTCAACGGCGAGTCCGGGCAGCACGTCTGGGCCGAGCGGTACGAAGACGTCCTGTCCGACCTCTTCGAGCTGCAGGAACGGATCACCCGCCAGGTCGTCGCGAGCATGGTGCCGCAGATCGAATCCGAGGAAATGCGCCTGCTCGACCGCGGCAGGCGGCGCTATTCGGAAGCCGACGACATCGCATGGCGGGCCGCCAAGACGCTCGCCGACGGCGAGTTCCAGGGCCGGCCGGCGCTTGTCGACGAAGCCCAGCGCCTGGCCGAGCAGTCGATTGCAAGCAACGCAGGCTGCCAGCAGGCCTGGGCGGTGCTCACCTCGGCGCACAGCTGGCGGGTATTCCTCGCGTGGACGCACGACCGCAAGGCGGATCTCGCCGCCGCGCGGCGCGCGGCCGACGTGCTGATGCAACTCGCGCCCAACGACAGCCGCTCGTACTACCTGCGCGGTGTGGTCGAGTCGCTGACCGGCGAATTCCCGGCCAGCGTGGCCGACCTGCGCAGGGCCCAGGCCCTGAACCCGAACGACGCCCCGCCGCAGTTCTTCCTGTCGCAACTGGAGGCCTCGGACGGCCAGGTCGAGCGCGCCAAGGCCCTGGCCACCCAGGCCACCCGCCTCTCGCCCAAGGACCGCTGGGTCAGCACCGCGCACCTTGCTATGGCGACCTGCGCGTTCATCGAAGGCGACATGAAAGCACTGCACGACTGGTCGGCGCTCGCGATCCAGAGCCAGCCTTCGCACCCGTTCCGCCGCGTGCTGATGATCGCCTATGCGGCGCAGGCCGGCGACGAGGCGCTGCTCCATTCGAACATCGAAAGGCTGCAGTCCTTCGCACCGGATTTCATCCCGAGCCTGTTCAGCGGCGACAGCCGCCCGTTGCGGCGCCCCGAGGACATGGAAGCCCTGCTCGGGATCCTGCGCAAGGCGGGTTTGCGCGGCCAGAGGCTGGGCTGATTCCCGGCGCGTTCCGCAGGATGCGATCCGCCATGGACGCCCCACGCCGGTGATCGCTCGACGCGGCTTCCTTGCCCTCGGCGCGGCCGCCTTGCTGTCCGGACGCGTGCACGCGCAAAACCTGACGGTCCCGGTGATGGGGTTCTCGGCCCTGGCCCCCGGTGCGCCGTTGCCCGGCTGGCTCGAACCGGTCACGTTCGGCGACAAGGCGAAACCGACGGAATTCACGTTGGTCATGGACGAAGGTCGCACCGCGCTGCGCGCACGCGCCAATTCAGCGGCCTCGGGGCTCGCGAGGACGCTGCAAGTGAACCCCGCGGACTTTCCTATCCTCGCGTGGCGATGGAAGGCATTGAACCTGGTTGCGCGCGGCGGCCTCGCGTCGAAGGAGTCGGACGATTTCGCGCTCCGCCTCTACGTGATTTTCGACCTGGACCCGGACCTGCTGTCGCTTGCCGACCGGGTGAAGATTTCGCTCGCGCGCGCACTCTGGGGCACGCGCCTGCCGCTGGCGGCGCTCTGCTACGTCTGGGACGGCCGGGCGCCGGCGGGCAGCATCGCGCCCAATGCCTACACCGACCGGGTGCAGATGGTCGTCGCCGACAGCGGACCGGCGTTGCTGGGCCGCTGGGTCAGCCACGAGCGCGATGTCGCGGATGACTTCCGGCGCGCATTCGGCCTGCCCGCACCTGCGATCACCAGCGTGATCGTGTCTGCCGATACCGACAACACCGGCGAGAACACCGAGGCCTACTTCGGGGACATCGCATTCCGCCGACGCAGCGGAAGCGGGCGCTAGCGAGTTACCGCATCGAGGAAAGCGCCGACTTCGCGCAGGACGGTCTTCTCGCCGCCGGCGAGAAAATATCCGCCGTCGGGCACCGCAACCTGCTTCGAGCCCGGCCGCGCCTGCAGGAACCGTGCGCGCTCGGCCGCCGGCCCGCGGATGCCGCGATAGTCCGCAGCGCCATAAGCGTCGAGGATGGGGAAGTTACCTTCCATGTCCCTGAACTCGCCGTAGAAGGACAAGGCGGCCCACGCCAGCACCGGGGCCGCGGGCCCGCGGCGAAGGTAGTCGTGGGCCATCGCCGATCCCATCGCATGCGATACTAAAACAATGCGATCGGCCCCCTTGTCTTTCAGGAATTGCATGCCTGTTGCGATGCGGCGCGTGGCTTCCGGAAACAATTTGGCATACCCGGCGCTGTCCTCGACCTCGGCGGCAAGCACCGGCATCTGCAAGGACAGCGTCGCGTACCCGCGGTCGGCGAGAGAGATCCTCAGCTCGCCGGTAAGGCCGTGATCCGGATGCAGCCCGGGACCGTGCGCCAGCAGCACGGCCGCCTTTGCCGGAACCACGTGCGTGTAGATGGCGAGGAACTCGATGCCGTCACTGGTGCGAAGCCGAACTGCATCGCCGACCACCAGGCTCGGCACGAATTCATCGGCCCAGCGTTTCTCTCGCTTGAAATCCGACAGTGCCTGCGCGAGGGCGGATCCGGCGGCAAACGCCGTCGCGAGGACAAGCACTCTCCCAAGGAGCATTGACATCGTGGCGTCGATTATAGGCAGGGTCGCCGCAGGGGTCCTTTTCGCCGCGATCACCGGCTGCACTTCGCTGGATACGATCGAGCGCGAACTGGTTTTTCGTCCCGACAGCAAGCAGTGGCCGGGCTACTCACCGGCGATCCTGCGAGAAGAACAAGTCTGGATACCGGTCGGCAAGGACGGCGAGCGGCTGAACGGCTGGTGGCTGGCCTCGCCGGGGGCGAAATACACGCTCGTGTATTTCCACGGCGCCCGGGTCAACCTCTCGGGCAGCGTCTACCGCCTGAGGAGCTTCCGCGATGCGGGTTTCAACGTGCTGGCGATCGACTACCGCGGCTATGGCAGGAGCGCCCCGCTGCTGCCCTCGGAGGATTCGGTCTACGAGGATGCCGAAGCGGCGTGGCGTTGGCTCGACACGCGTGTTCCGGACCGAAGGCGCCGCATCCTGTACGGCCATTCGCTCGGCGGGCCGATCGCCGCGGAAGTGGCGCTGCGAGGCGGCGGCGCCGCGGCGCTGGTGCTCGAGTCCTCGTTCACCTCGTTGCCCGAAGTGACGGTATTCGGCGGCTTGCTGACGCAACGCATGGACCTGCTGGACAAGCTTCGCCGCCTCGACCTGCCGCTGCTGGTGGTGCATGGCACCGAGGACACGCTGGTACCGCCCGGGATGGCGCAACGTCTCTACGACGCGGCGCGCGGCCCGAAGCGGCTGGTCATGGTCGAAGGCGCATCCCATCGCTGGGTGCTTCGAGGGGCCGGCAGCACGGTATTCGCGACGATCCGCGAACTGGCCGCCTTGCCGCGCTGACTCATCGCGGCGGCGGGGCGCCCGGTGGCCAGCGGCCGAACCTGCGGAAGTATTCCGCGTCCAGTTCCCGGTCCGTCTTGTAGTGCGCGACCTTGAAGATCAGCCGCTTTGCGTTCTGCAGCCTGTACGGGACGTCCTTCGATTCCTCCTCCCAATACTTGTCGCCAAGCCGGATGTTGTCGTCCGCATCCAGCAGCCAGTTCGCCCGGCTGCGTTCGCTGCCGAACATGTAGAGGCGCCCCTTGTAGACCAGGTAGACGTCGGCGCCGATCGCCGCCTTGAGGGCGTAGTGCACGCCGCTCGCGCAGAAGCCGGTCCACGCGGGCGCGTAAGCGGCCGGATTCGCATCGAACCTGCGCTTGTTCTCGTCGTTGACGAAACGATACACGTCGCCTTCGAACACCGACTTGATCGCCGGGTTGCCCTTTTGCGGCGCGCTACCCGAAAAGTACGTGACCGGGTCGTTGCCCCGCAGGATCACCCTGTCATCCGCGTCGTCGCGCATGGTGTTGTGGACGGTCCCGCAGCCTTGCAGCAGGAGCGCCAGGAACAGGGCGGACAGGATCTTCATGGCGGGGCTTCCTTTCAGAATTGCAGTGCCTGCCGGATTTCGGCGTAACGGCGGTTGAGCGCCTCTTCGTCCTCGCCGCCGATGTTGACGACCGCGTAACGATAGCTGCCCAGCCACTTCATTTCCCGCGCCAGCGCCTGCCCGCGCTTGAGATAGAGCATGATCGCGGCATCCGGGAATCGCCGGCGCACATCCGCCACTTCGTCCGGGCGGGGCTCGCGCTCCAGCGGCCGGCCGTCGAAGCGCCGGGAGACCAGGCTGGCGGCCACACTGCAACCGGTGCGCCTCGGGACCGCCTGCGGCGCGGCCCCGGTGCACAGGTCGAGCAGCATGCGATGCGGGTTGATGCCGTCGACGCGCCGGTAGAGCCCGGCGAGCTGCGAGGCGAGCCGCGGGTTGAGCTCGATGATCATCAGCCGGTCGGTCGCCGGGTCCCAGAACATCTCGATGTTGAAGAACCCGTGCCGGTACCCCATGCCGGAGAGCAGCCGTTCGGCCAGCGCCCGGATCTTCTCCTGCACCTCCGGCGGAACGCGCGACGGGTAAACGAAGCGCTCGAACTGGTCGGTGCCCGGGAACATCACCGCGTCGCACAGGCCGATGAAGGTCACCTTGCCGTCGCGCACGTAGCCGTCCACGTTGACTTCGTGCCCGGTGACCGGCCGCTCTGCGATCAGGTGGTGGGCGTTGATGGTGAAATCCGTGTACACCGGCATCAGGTCGTTGAACGGCTTCACCAGCTTGCGGATGATCAACTCCTCCATCCAGGAAAACGTCAGGTGGCGGCGCAGCGCGGCGAAGTCCTCGACGCGCCGGACCAGCACCGAGAAGGTCGCTCGCACCGGCTTCACGTAGAGCGGGAAGGACAGCCCGACGCCGGCCGAATCGCTGACGTCGAACGGGAAGACCGAGAATTCCGGCACCGCTTCCGGCGCGATGCGGCGCTGCTCGAGCCTTGCGTAGTACTTGTGCTGCGCGGTGACCACCAGCGACGGCGGCGTGCCGGGAAGGCCGAGCCGCTCGGCGATGACCGCGGCGATCAGCGCGCCGAAGTATTCGTTGTTGCTGAACACCCCGTCGATACGCCCGCGCCAGCGCCCCACCAGCGTATCGATGAACCGGTGGACGTCGAACGTGAGCAGCCGCGCGTTCGACGGGAAATGGAACAGGTCGAAACCCTCGTAGACGAATTCGCAGTCTGCGTAGTCGCCGCGCGCGAATTCGTCGCGGTCCCATTCCTTGGGGAAGATCACGAGGATGCGTTTGCGTCTCATTGCCGTCACCTGCGCGCGGTCCCGCAGGCAAGATAGTTGGTGCCGAGCATCACCGGCTCGATCCGCAGGTGGTCGACATAGGGCTCCAGCAACCGCCAGGGCCGGTCCAGGCCGCGGAGCGTGGTCACGTACGGCCGCGCCTTGACCAGGCGATACAGGCGCAACGGGAACAGCCACCCCGCAGGGTGCTTGATGCCGGCGATGGCGACGCGCGCGCCCGGCTTCGTGAACGCGAAGATGCGCCCCAAAGCTGCCGGCGATTGCAGCACGTCGTGCGTATAGTTGAAAAGCACCGCATCGAACTGCCTGTCGAGGGCGGCCTCCTCCATCGACGACTCCAGCAGCGTCACGTTGCTCCAGCCGGCCGCCGCCACCCGATCTCGCGCCAGCTCGATCATCTCCGGGCTGACTTCAACGCCGACCACCTGGCCTGCCGGACCGACCGCCTCCCGCAGCAGCGGGATCGACAGCCCGGTGCCGCAGGCGACGTCGAGCACGACCTGGCCCGGCGCGAGGCCGAGCATGCCGATTACCTTGCGCCGCAGCGGCATCGTGCGCTGCGCACTCGCATCGTAGCCGGCTGCGTGTTTTCGGTATTTGTCCACCGCCCGGCCCACGCTTGTCCTGTATATCGATGCATCCGGTTCGTACATACGGGGCAAACACCCGGGCGGATTCATTCATTCCGCTTAGTCGTCCGGGGACCGGAATCCTTGCAGGGGCGTCGGGTTCAAGCGCGCTTCTTCGCCCGCCCGGCGCCCGGCTTCGAGAATTGCATGATCCCGTCGTCGATCCGCCCGAAACGCAGGGTCATGATGTCCCGGGCATAGTTCTGCGGCATTTTCCACGGGGCATTCGCGCCTTGCTTCGGGAACCGGTGCAGGCTGCGCTGCACGTAGCCCGACGAGAAGTCGATCCACGGCGCGGGCGCCATGTCCGGGTCGTCCAGCCGGGGCGTGCATTGGGCGTAGCCATGCCGCTCCATGAAGTTGAGCAACCGGCAGACGTATTCGCACGTCAGGTCGCATTTCAGCGTCCACGACGCGTTCGTATAGCCGAACGAGGAGGCCAGGTTCGGCACGCCGCTGTACATCAGGCCCTTGTAGCTGAACGTGGATGCCGGGTCGACAGTGGCGCCATCGACCGAGACCGCAACGCCGGCCAGGACTTCCAGGTTCAGGCCGGTGGCGGTGACGATGATGTCGGCCTCGAGTTCGGCGCCCGACTGCAGCCTGAGCCCCTTCCGGGTAAACGATTCGATCCGGTCGGTCACCACCGAGGCCTTCTTCTTCCTGAGCGCGAAGAACAGGTCGCCGTCGGGCACCAGGCACAGGCGCTGCTCCCATGGGTTGTAGCGCGGCGTGAAATGCTTGTCGACGTCGTACTCCGGCCCGAGGTAAGCCCGGACGCCGCCGAGGATGAGCTTCTTCGCGTGTGCCGGCTTCCTGCGGCACAAGTTGAAGAAGTACTGCTGCAGCAATACCCGCTTCCAGCGCGAGATGCCATAGGCGAGCATCGCCGGCAAATGGCGGCGCAGCCAGTTGGCCATGCCGTCTTCCGAGGGCCTCGCAACCACATAGGTGGGCGACCGCTGCAGCATCGTTACGTGCGCAGCCTTCTTCGCCATCTCGGGCACGAGCGTCACGGCGGTCGCGCCGCTGCCGATGACGACGACGCGCTTGCCTTCGTAGTCGAGGTCCTCCGGCCACTGCTGCGGATGGACGACCCGGCCTGCGAACTTTTCCACTCCGGGGAATTCGGGGGTGTAGCCCTCCGAATACCTGTAGTAGCCGCCGCAGACG
This sequence comes from uncultured Bordetella sp., assembly GCA_964599095.1. Taxonomy (GTDB): domain Bacteria; phylum Pseudomonadota; class Gammaproteobacteria; order Burkholderiales; family SG8-39; genus SZAS-79. Next base: position 22,644 of record CAZREB010000023.1, on the reverse strand, counting down.
AAAAGGAAACCACAGGTGATCGTCACCGGCGTGCCGGCGTGCTCCGCCTCGATGGTCCAGCAGGCATCGCGGGTGGACCACGCCGCGCTCCTGACCCGGTGGCCGTAGCGGATCTTCCTGTCGACGCCGTATTCGCGCGCCGTATCCTGCACGTACCGGAGGATCGAAGGCCCGTCGGCGATCGCCTTCGCCCCCTCCCACGGCCTGAACGCGTAGCCGAGGGTGTACATGTCGGAGTCGGAGCGGATGCCGGGGTAGCGGAACAGGTCCCAGGTCCCGCCCATGCGTTCGCGGCCCTCCAGGATCGCGTAGCTGCGGCCCGGGCAGCGCTTCTGCAGGTGGACGCCCGCGCCTATGCCGGACAGGCCGGCGCCGACGATCAATACGTCGAAGTGCTCGATGTCGCGCCTCAATGCGCCGGGATCACCACCGGCATCGAGACGAAGCCGTGGACGAAATTGGATTTCGTACGCACCGGCTCGCCGACCACATCGATGCGCGGGAAGCGTTCGAGAATCTCCTCCCACAGGACCTTCAACTGCAGCTCGGCCAGGCGGCTCCCCATGCAATGGTGGATGCCGAAGCCGAACGAGAGGTGCCGGCGCGGCTGCTCTCGATCGATGATGAACCGGCCGGCGTCCTTGATCGCCTCATCGTCGCGATTGCCCGACAGGTACCACATGACCACCTTGTCGCCCTTGCGGATGGTCTTGCCGCCGAGTTCGGCATCCGCCAGCGCGGTGCGGCGCATGTGGGCAAGGGGCGTCTGCCAGCGGATGATTTCAGGCACCAGGCTCGCGACCAGGGCCGGGTTGGCGCGCAGCTTGTCGTATTCGGCCGGATTGCGGTTCAGCGCCAGCAGACCGCCGCTGATCGAATTGCGGGTCGTATCGTTGCCGCCGACGATCAGCAGGATCAGGTTGCCGAGAAACTCCGAGGGCTGCATGTTTCGCGTGGCCGGCGCATGCGCCATCATCGAGATCAGGTCGTTGCGCGGTTCGGCGTTGACCCGCTCGTTCCACAGGCGGGTGAAGTAGTCCTGGCACTTGCCCAGCTCCGCTCTGCGCATCTCCCACGAGGTGACCGGCCCGTTGCCGTCGGGATCGCCGGTGGCCATGTCCGACCACCACGTGAGCAGCCGGCGTTCCTCGAACGGAAAGTCGAACAGCGTCGCCAGCATCTGGGTGGTCAGTTCGATCGAAACGCGCTGCACCCAGTCGAATTCCTCGCCGACGGGCAGGCCGTCGAGGATGCCGCACACACGCTTTCGGATCGTCGATTCGAGGCCGGCGAGGTTGCGCGGCCCGACGATCGGGTTGACGGTCTTTCTCTGCTCATCGTGCCGGGGTGGATCCATCGAGATGAAGCTCGGGTACATCTCCTCGGGCGGCCGCTCGGCGAGGGCGATTCCGCCCAGTCGCGACTCCGACGAGAACACCGCGTGGTTCATGTCCACGGCCATGATGTCGTCGAACCGCGTGACCGACCAATACGGACCGTAACGCTTGCTGTTCGTAAGGTGGACCGGGTCTTCCTTGCGCAGTCGCTCGAAGTAGAACTCGACGATGTCCTGCTCGAACAGATAGCCTTTGCTGACGTCGATCTGCTCGATCGGCATCGCCCGGGCCTTGTCCCTTTCCGGATGGGTATTCGCGGTCTGCATTCGGCTGCCCTGCGCAGTGTTGGTGGGGACCCGGCTACTTCTTGGGCGTCTCGAGCCCGCCGGTGTAGAAGCGGTTCCAGGTCGGCGCGATGATCAGCTCGTTCACGCAGGTGCGTGCCGGCATCGTGGCGATGAACAGGATCCCCTGCCCGAGGTCCTCGGCCTGCGTCATGCGGTCCTGCTCTTCCCTGGACGGCGGCACCGGGCGCTTTCTCAGGATCGGCGTCGCGACCTCGCCGGGCAGCACCGAACTGGCACGGATGCCGTTGGTGCACTCTTCCATGTTGATCGACTCGGTCAGCGCGATCACCGCGCGCTTGGTCGCGTTGTACGCCGGCCCGGTCAGCCTGGATGCGAAGCGCCCGGCCCACGAGGATACATTGATGATCAGGCCGTCCTTCTGCCTGCGCATCGCCGGCAGCACGGAATGCACGCAGTAGAAAAGGCCCGACAGGTTGATTGCGACTACGTCGTCCCACGCCTCAGGCGAGACCACGTCGAAATTGCGCTTCGTCGCATTGGTGCCGGCGCTGTTGACGAGGATGTCGATGCGCCCGTGCTTCGCGAGGATCGTATCGGCTGCCGCTTTCACCGCCTTCTTGTCCGCCACGTCGAGCAGGATCGCCTCGGCGCTGCCGAGCGCCTTGAGTTCCTTTTCCGCGCTGTCGTTCGTGGCCTTCGTCCGACCCGAAATGACAACGTGCGCCCCGGCCTTGACCATTTCGATCGCGCCAGCGAGACCGATTCCGCTGCCGCCGCCGGTGACCCAGGCGACCTTGCCTTTCAGGGACTGGCCCATCGACGCCGTCACCTCTTTGCGTACTGCGTCTTGCCGAACAGGATCTCGCGCTCCTTGTCGGTATGCGGCCCTGCGCGACGCCGTTCGGCGAGGATCTCTAGGGCGCGCTTGACGGCGGGACGCTCGAGGATCGCGTCGCGCCACTTCTTCAGGCGCGGGTATTCGTCGACGTTCACGCCCTGCCTTTCCGGGAAGCGCAACCACGGCACGATGGCCATGTCGGCGATCGTGTACTCGTCGCACGCGATGTATTCCGACTCCCCCAGGCGCCTGTCGATCACGCCATACAGCCGGTTGGCCTCGTTCCGGTAGCGGTCCATCGCGTAGGGAATCTTCTCCGGCGCATAGCCGAGGAAGTGGTGCGCCTGGCCGAGCATCGGCCCGACGCCGCCCATCTGGAACATCAGCCACGAGAGCGTCGACCACTTCTTGGCGAGGTCCTCGGGCAGGAACCGGCCGCTCTTGGAGGCGAGGTAGACCAGCATCGCGCCGGACTCGAACATCGACAGCGGCTTGCCGCCGGGCCCGTCCGGGTCGACCATCGCCGGCATCTTGTTGTTCGGCGAGATCCTGAGGAACTCGGGGGCGAACTGCTCGCCGGCGCCGATGTTGATCGGGTGCACCTTGTAAGGGATGCCCGATTCTTCCAGCATGATGTGGACCTTGTGCCCGTTGGGCGTCGGCCAGGTGTAGAGATCGATCATTGTTCTTCCCCGGTTCGGTTCAGGTGAGTTTCACGAGTTGCTTGCCGAAATTCCTTCCCTGCAGCAGGTCGACCAGCCCCTGCGGCGCGTTTTCGATGCCCTGCACCACGGATTCGCGGTACTTGATCCTGCCGGCGGCGACCAGCCCGGAGAGGGCCTTGATGCCCTCGGGATAGCGCGCAAGCCAGTCGAATACGATCATGCCCTGCACCCGGATCCGGTTGACGAGGATCGCGCGCATCGTCTTCACGCCATAGGGCTCGGTGGCGTTGTAGTCCGAGATCAGGCCGCAAACGATCATGCGCGACGCGAAATTCATGCGCATCATCACCGCCTCCATGATCGGCCCGCCGACGTTTTCGAAGTAAACGTCGACGCCGTCGGGACAGGCCGCCGCGAGGTCCGCGTCGAGCCGGCCGGCTTTGTAATCGACGCAGGCGTCGAACCCGAGTTCCTTCACGACGTAGTCGCATTTTTCCTTGCCGCCCGCGATGCCGACCACGCGGCAACCGGAGGCCTTGCCGAGCTGCCCGACCACGCTGCCCACCGCGCCCGACGCCGCCGAGACGACCAGCGTATTGCCGGCGCGCGGATGGCCTATCTCATACAGGCCGAAGTACGCCGTGAGCCCGGGCATGCCGAGCACGCCAAGGTAATACGAGAGCGGTACACCCGGCCGTGCTTCGACCTTGGTCACCTCTGCCCCCTTGGCCACGCCGTGCGTCTGCCACCCCAGCGACGTGAGCACGTTGTCGCCGGCCTTGAAGCCCGGGTGCTTCGACTCCACGACCTCGCCGACCGTCTGCCCGACCATCACGCCGCCGATCGCCACCGGCGGCACGTAGCTCTTGGCATCGCTGATGCGGCCGCGCATATACGGGTCGAGCGACAGCCAAAGATTCCTGACGAGGACTTCGCCGTCCTTGGGCGACGGCATCGGCTGCGTCTCGAGCCGGAAGTGGTCGGGCTTGACCCACCCCTGCGGGCGGCTGGCCAGGACGATTGCCTTGTTCATTGAAGTGCTTCCTCGGGGCGGCGGTGCGGGACCGCAATGGTAGCGCAGGGCGCGGGGCGAAAAGTTCCGGTAGCGCGCATGCGCATCCGGCCTATTTCGGTTCCACCCAGGCGGGTTTACGCTTCTCGAGGAAGGAGCGGATGCCTTCGCCCGCCTCCGGGCCGGCGCGCACCTGCGCCAGCACCGCAGCAGTCTGCACGCCCAGGCGCGGCGTGATCGAGGCCTTGCCGACTCGCATCAGCAATTCCTTCGTCGTCGCCAGCGCCTGCGGTCCCGCCTGCGCCAACCGCGCAGCCATTTTCTCGACACAGTCATCCAACCCGGGCATCGGCACGCATTCGTGCGCAAACCCGAGGCGCTGCGCCTCGCGCGCCGCCAGCCGCTCGCCGGTGAGCATGTAGCGCCGCGCCTGCTGCTCCCCCATGGCGCGCACAAGATAGGGACTGATCATCGCCGGCACCAGGCCGATCTTCGTCTCCGGCAGGCAGAACTCGGCTTCCTCGGCGACCACGACCAGGTCGCTCGCGGCGACCAGGCCCATGCCGCCCGCAAATGCGGGGCCGTGGACGCGTGCAATGACCGGCTTGGGACAAGTGTGGATGCGGTAGAGGAGTTTCGCGAACCGGCCGGCGTCTTTCTTCGCCCGGGCCTCGGCGAGCTTGGCGGCCTTTTCCATCCGTCCGAGATCGCCGCCCGCGCAAAACGCCTGCCCGCGGCCGGCGAGCACCACGACCCTTGCGGTGGCGTCTTTTTCCAGTGCCGCAAAGGCCTCGCCGATCGCGGTGGTGAGTTCTTCGTTGAGTGCGTTGCGCACATCGGGTCGGTTCAGCCACAGCCATGCCGCCGCGCCCCGCCTTTCGATTTCGAGAACCGCCATCGTGCTGGCCTCCGGTCAACCCTGCATCCGCCGCGGCTTCGATTACCCCAACTGCAGGCGCTGCCGCGCGGCCACGTATTCCTTCTTCAGCTGCGCAACCACTTCGGCCACCGGCATGATCGCCTTGATCTGCCCGACGCCCTGCCCGGCGCTCCAGATGTCGCGCCAGACCTTTTTCTCCACGCCGCTGCCGGAGCCGAAGTTCATCCTGGAGGGATCGGACTTCGGCAGGTTCTGCGGGTCGAAGCCGGCCGCCACCACGCTGTGCTTGAGATAGTTGCCGTGCACCCCGGAAAAGAGGTCGGTGTAGACGATGTCGGCCGCGGCCGCCTTCAGGATCTCTTCCTTGTAGCGATCCGGGACGCTCGCCTCGGGTGTCGCGAGGAATCGCGTGCCGATATAGGCCAGGTCCGCCCCGGAAGCGAGGGCCGCGAGGATTGCATCGCCCGTGGCGATCGCGCCCGAGAGAACGATCGGCCCGTCGAAGAAGCGCCGCACTTCGCCCACCAATGCAAACGGGGAGAGCGTGCCCGCATGCCCGCCGGCGCCTGCGCAGACCAGGATCAGGCCGTCGACGCCGGCTTCCAGCGCCTTCTCCGCATGGCGCACGCTGATGACGTCATGCAGCACGATGCCGCCGTAGGAATGCACCGCTGCAACCACATCATGGGGCGCCCGCAACGAAGTGATCGTGATCGGCACCTTGTGGCGGATGCAGACCTCGACGTCGTGTGCGAGCCGGTCGTTCGACTTGTGCACGATCTGGTTGACCGCATAGGGCGCGACGGTCGCGCCCGGATTTGCCTTGCGGAAGTCCGCGAGCGTGGTCTCGATCTCGGTCAGCCAGGCATCGAGCGTTTCCTGCGGACGCGCGTTCAGCGCCGGGAACGACCCGACGACGCCGGCCTTGCATTGCTCGATGACGAGCTTCGGGTTGCCCGCGATGAACATCGGCGAGCAGATCACCGGGAGCGAAAGGTCCTGCAGGATCGGCGGCAGCGACATCTAGAGGAGCATCCCGTCCTTGGCGGCAAGATCGCGCAGCAGCTTCGGCGGCGTGAAGCGCTCGCCGTATTTCTTCGCGAGTTCATCGGCACGCGCAACGAATTTCCTCGAGCCGATGTTGTTGACGTACTGCAGCGCCCCGCCTGTCCACGCGGGGAAGCCGATGCCGAAGATCGAGCCGATGTTGCCGTCACCGACGTTCGTGAGCACGCCCTCTTCCAGGCAGCGCGCTGTCTCGATCGCCTGGCGATAGAGGATGCGCTCCTTGAGCTCCTCGAAGGCGTAGGTCGCGCCGGGCTTGGCGAAGATCTTCTTCAGCTCGGGCCACAGGAATTTCTTGCCTTCCTTCGGGTATTCGTAAAAGCCGCCGCCGGCGGCGCGTCCCGGGCGCTTGAATTCCTTGACCATGCGCACGACGACGTCCTGCCCCGGCGCCGGCACGTAGGTCTTGCCCTCGGCCTCCATGTCGGCCTTGGTCTGCTCCATCACGTGCAGCGAAAGGGACATCGACGTCTGGTCGATGACCTCGAGCGGCCCGACCGGCATGCCGGCGAGGCGCCCGGCGTTCTCGATGATCGCCGGCGGGATGCCTTCGGCGAGCATCGAGCAGCCTTCCATGACGAAGGTGCCGAAAGTGCGGCTGGTGTAGAAGCCGCGCGAATCGTTGACCACGATCGGCGTCTTCGAGATCGCAAGCACGTAGTCGTAGGCGCGCGCGATGGTCTCGGGCGAGGTCTTCGCGCCCTTGATGATTTCCACCAGAGGCATCCGGTCGACCGGAGAGAAGAAATGCAGGCCGATGAAGTTCTCCGGCTTTGAGGAAGCCATTGCGAGCCCGGTGATCGGGAGCGTCGAGGTATTGGACGCGAAGATGCCGCCGGGTGCGAGTTTCGGTTCGGACTCCTTGGTGACCTGGGCCTTGAGGTCGCGCTTTTCGAACACAGCCTCGATCATCAGGTCGCAGCCGGCGAGGTCGTCGACGCTCGCGGTGGGCACAATCAGGTTGAGCGGGTCGAGGCTCGCCTTGCGCTTGTTCAGGACGGTCTCGGTGTAGCTGCGCCCCTTTTGCGCCGCTTCGATCGTCACATCCTTGAGCACGCAGGGAATGCCGCGCGTTGCGGTGGCATAGGCGATCCCGCCGCCCATCATGCCGGCGCCGAGGATGCCGACCTTGGCCGGCTTCCACTTGGGTACGTCTTTGGGCCTCGATGCGCCGCTCTTGATCGCCGTGAGGTTGAAGAAGAACGCGGTAATCATGTTCTTCGCAACCTGCCCCACCGCGAGCTTTGCGATATATCTCGATTCGATGCGCATTGCGGTGTCGAAATCGACGTACGCCCCCTCGACCATGGCCGAAAGGATCGCTTCGGGCGCCGGGTACAGGCCGCGGGTTTTCTCGACCAGCATGGCTGGAGCCACGGCCAGCATCTGCGAGACTGCCGGCGAATTCGAATTGCCGCCCGGCATCCGGTAATCCTTGGCATCCCAGGGCTGCACCGGTGACGGATTCGCCTTGATCCAGTCGCGGGCCATCGACAGCGCGTTGGCCGCGTCCTTGGCCAGCCCCTGCAGCAGCCCGAGCTTGGCCGCGTCCGCCGGCTTCATCAGCTTGCCTTCGATCAGGTACGGGAACGCCGCCTGCAAACCGAGCAGGCGCGTGAGCTTGGTCACGCCGCCCGCGCCGGGCAGCAGGCCCAGCGCTACCTCGGGAAAGCCGAGCTGGATCTTCGGGTCGTCGACGCAGATCCGGCAATGCGCCGACAACGCGATCTCGAACCCGCCGCCCAGGGCAGTGCCCGCGAGCACCGCCACCACGGGCCTGCCCAGCTTTTCGAGCTTGCGGAAATCGGCCTTGATCGCCTCGAGCTCATGGAAGAGCCTGGGCGCATCGGACGCTTTCAGCTTGACCATGTCCTTCAGTTCCGCGCCGGCGAAGAAGGTTTTCTTGGCCGACGCGAGGATCACGCCGTCGAATGAGTCTTTCTCCTTTTCGAGCCGGGCGACGTTTTCCGTGAAAGCCTTCTTCCACGCCTCGGACATCGTGTTGACCGAGCCCTCGGGCGCGTCGAACGTGAGCGTGACGACGCGGTCCGCCCCCAACTCGTAGCGTATCGGCGACATCAGACTCTTTCGACGATCGTGGCGATGCCCATGCCGCCACCGACGCAAAGCGTGGCGAGGCCGTAGCGCAGCTTCCTGCGCTCCAGCTCGTCGATCAGCGTGCCGACGATCATCGCGCCGGTCGCGCCGAGCGGGTGGCCCATGGCGATCGAGCCGCCGTTGACGTTCACCTTTTCCTCGGGCACGCCCATCTCCTTCATGAATTTCATCGGCACCACGGCAAAGGCCTCGTTGACCTCGAACAGGTCGATCTGGTCGATCGTCAGGCCGGCCTTGGCGAGCGCCTTGCGCGCGGCCGGCATCGGGCCGGTAAGCATGATCGTCGGGTCGGCGCCCGAGAGCGCCGTGGCTACGATGCGCGCACGCGGCTTGAGCCCGAGGTCGCGTCCCTTGGCTTCCGAACCGATCAGAACTGCGGCTGCGCCATCGACGATGCCGGAACTGTTGCCGGCGGTATGCACATGCCGGATGCGCTCGACCTGCGGATAGCGCCGCAGCGCGACCGAGTCGTAGCCCATCGCCCCCATCTGCTCGAAGGAGACTTTCAACGAGGCAAGGCCCTCCATCGTCGTATGCGGCTTGATGAACTCGTCTTCGCCGAGGATCACGTCGCCGATTCCGTCCGTGACCGGCACCACTGAATCCTTGAACAGCCCGCCCTCCCTCGCCTTGGCCGCCTTCTTCTGCGAACCGAGCGCGAAGCGGTCGACGTCCTCGCGTGAGAACTCCTCGAGCGTCGCGATCAGGTCGGCGCCGATGCCCTGCGGGATGAACTGGGTGTCGAGTGCGGTTTCCGGGTCGCAGGCCCACGCACCGCGGTCGGTGCCCAGCGGCACGCGCGACATCGACTCGACGCCGCCGGCCACGACCAGGTCTTCCCAGTCGGAGCGCACCTTTTGCGCGGCCATGTTGACCGCTTCCAGCCCCGAGGCGCAGAAGCGGTTGAGCTGCACGCCCGAGGCGCGGAAGTCCCATCCTGCGGCGAGCGCGGCGGTCTTCGCGATGCACGAGCCCTGCTCGCCCACCGGCGTGACGCAGCCCATGACCACGTCGTCGACCTGCGAGGTGTCGAGGTCGTTACGCGACTGCAGTTCCTCCAGGATGCCTTTGAGCAGAGAGATCGGCTTGACCTCGTGCAGCGAACCGTCCCGCTTGCCCTTGCCGCGCGGCGTGCGCAGCGCTGAGTAGATGAATGCTTCGGCCATGGCTGTCTCCTGTGTACCGGGGTTTGGCTACTTGGGCTGTATTACTTTGTCTCGCCCAGGCCGATCGACCTGGAGATGACTTCCTTCATGATCTCGTTCGTCCCGCCGTAGATGCGCGCTACCCTTGCATCCACGTAGGCGCGCGCGATCGGGAATTCCCACATGAACCCGTAGCCGCCGTGCAGCTGCAGGCATTCGTCGATGATCTTTCCCTCGAGGTCGGTGGTCCAGTACTTGGCCATCGCGGCGGTCGCCGCGTCGAGCTTGCCTTCGAGCAGCAGCGCGATGCACTTGTCCACGAAGACGCGCGCAACCTGCGCCTGGGTCACGCATTCGGCGAGCTTGAAGCGCGTGTTCTGGAATCCGGCCACCGGCTTGCCGAAAGCCTTCCTCTCGCGCACGTAGTCCGTAGTCCACTGGATCGCGGCTTCAGTCTTGGCAACCGCGCCGATCGCGATCTGCATCCGCTCCCAGGGCAGCTCCTGCATCAGGTAGATGAAGCCGTTGCCTTCCTGGCCGAGGAGGTTCTCGGCCGGCACCTCGACGTTGTCGAAAAAGAGCTCTGCGGTGTCCTGGCCCTTGAGGCCCATCTTCTTGAGGCGTTTGCCCTTCGTGAACCCTTTCATCGTGGTGTCGACCACGATGAGGCTGGTGCCCTTGGCGCCCTTGGTCGGATCGGTCTTGGTGACCACGATGACGAGGTCGGCATTCCACCCGTTCGTGATGAAGGTCTTCGAGCCGTTGATCACATAGCGGTCGCCCTTCTTCACCGCCGTGGTCTTGACCGACTGCAGGTCCGAGCCGGTGCCCGGCTCGGTCATTGCGATCGCGCCGATCAGCTCGCCCGCGGCCATCTTCGGCAGGTACTTCTTCTTGAGGGCGTCCGATCCGTAACGGTTCAGATACGGCGCCACGATCTCCGAATGCAGGCTGAAGCCGATCGAGGTGTTGTTCGCGCGCGCCTGCTCTTCCATCAGGATGACGCTGTAGAGCCGGTCGGCGCCTGCGCCGCCGTACTCTTCCGGCATTGTCGGGCACAGGAACCCGTTGGCGCCGGCTTTCTTCCAGGTGTCGCGATCGACATAGCCCTGCTCCTGCCATCGCTCGTCGTTCGGCTTGACTTCCTCTTCCATGAAACGGCGAACGCTGTCGCGGAAGGTTTCGTGTTCTGGGCCGAACAAGGTGCGCGCAATCATGGCGGTTCACTCTGTTTTGGTGCGGGGTTTGACGGATCATAGTGCATTGGGAGAGACTGACCAATAGACCGCCGGCCCGAATGAAAACAGCCACTTCAACAGCGTTTCAAACGATCTTTCGCGCCGGCCTTTTCGCCGGCCGCACCGCCCTGGTGACCGGTGGCGGATCGGGCATCGGGCGGTGCATCGCGCACGAACTCGCGGCGCTGGGCGCGCGCGTGGCTCTCGTGGGGCGCAAGCTGGAAAAGCTCGAAGCGGTCGCGAAGGAAATCGCCGCAGCCGGCGGCCAGGCAATCTGCCGCAGCTGCGACATTCGCGAGGAGGACCGCGTGCGCGAGACCGTCGCTGCGATCGTTGCCGGATTCAGCCACATCGACCTGCTGGTCAACAACGCCGGCGGCCAGTTCGCGGCACCGCTGGAAGCGATCTCGGCCAAAGGCTGGGATACGGTCGTCAGGAACAACCTGACCGGCGGCTTCCTGGTGGCCCGCGAGTGCTACACCCAATCGATGAAAGCCGCGGCGAAAGCCGGCAACCCCGGCGCGATCGTCAACATCATCGCCGACATGTGGGCCGGCATGCCCGGCATGGGCCACTCGGGCGCCGCGCGCGCCGGGATGCTCAACTTCACCGAGACCGCCTCGCTCGAATGGGCGCCGATCCGCGTGAATGCGGTGGCGCCGGGCTGGATCGCCTCGAGCGGCATGGACCACTACCCGGAATCGATGCGCGAACATATCCGCGCGCTGCCCGGGAAAGTGCCGGCCGGGCGGCTGGGCACCGAATCGGAAGTTTCTGCGGCCGTCGTCTTCCTGCTTTCGCCGGCGGCGGCCTTCATCTCGGGCTCCTGCCTGCGCGTCGATGGCGCAGTGCCGAACGCGAAGCGGGTTTGGGACCATCCGATCGCACGGGGAAAGACGCTAGCGTTCGACGGCTTTCATCTGGCCCAACTGCCCAAGATCCTGCGCGACTGATGCCTGCAATTGCCTCGAAGCTCGACGTCACGAGCGACGCTTTCCAGCGCAACCGCAAGCGCATGCTCGAGCTGGTCGCGCAACTGCGCTCGCTCGAAGGCCGCGCCGCCGAAGCATCGGCCCGGGCCAGGCCGCTCTTTGACAAACGCGGGCAGCTGCTGCCGCGGGAACGGATTGCGCGCCTGCTGGATCCGGGCGCGCCGTGGCTGGAACTTTCGTCGATCGCCGGCTTCTGCCGCGACAATCCCGACCCGGCCAAGTCGATCCCCGGCGGCGGCATGCTGAGCGGCATAGGCTACGTGAACGGCGTGCGCTCGATCGTGGTGGCGAGCGATTCCGGCATAGACGCGGGCGCGATCCAGGCCATGGGCCGGGAAAAGCTGCTGCGCGCGCAGGACCTGGCGCTGGAGAACAAGCTGCCGTTCGTGCACCTGGTCGAATCCGCGGGCGCGAACCTGCTCAAGTACAAGGTGGAAGGATTCATCCACGGCGGGACGATCTTCCGCAACCTCGCGCGACTTTCGGCGGCGGGCATTCCCGTGGTCACCGTGGTGCACGGTTCGTCCACCGCGGGCGGGGCGTACATGCCCGGGCTGTCGGACTACGTGATCATGGTGCGCGGCCGCGCCAGGGCATTCCTGGCCGGACCTCCGTTGTTGAAAGCGGCGACCGGAGAGATCGCGACCGACGAGGAGCTCGGCGGCGCAGTGATGCATACGCACGTCTCGGGCCTGGGCGAATACCTTGCCGAGGACGACGCCGACGGCATCCGGTATGCACGCGAAGTGCTCGCCCGCCTCGGCTGGCAGTCCACTTCGCTGCCCGGCGGCAAGCCACCGCGCTTTGCAGCCGATGAATTACTCGGCGTGATGCCCGAGGACTATCGCAAGCCGGTCGACATGCGCGAAGCCATCGCCCGCTTCGTCGACGACTCGGACTTCCTCGATTTCAAGCACGACTACGGCATGGCCACCGTCTGCGGGCACGCAGCCGTGCAGGGCATGCCGGTGGGCATCGTCACCAACAACGGCCCGCTCGATCCGGCCGGTGCCAACAAGGCCACGCATTTCATCCAGTCCTGCTGCCAGGCGGGGCTGCCGATCCTCTACCTGCAGAACACCACCGGCTACATCGTCGGCAAGGCTTCCGAGGAGGCCGGCATGATCAAGCACGGCTCCAAGATGATCCAGGCGGTGTCGAATGCCAACGTGCCCCAGATCACGCTGATGTGCGGCGCGTCGTTCGGCGCGGGCAACTACGGCATGTGCGGCCGGGGCTATGCGCCGCGGTTCCTGTTCTCGTGGCCGAATACGCAGACGGCCGTCATGGGTGCAGAGCAGGCGGCGCTCACGATGGCGATCGTCATGGAGGCCGGCTCGCGCCGCAAGGGCCAGGAGCCGGACCATGTCGCGATCGACGCGCTGCAAAGGAAGATCATCGAGAATTTCGAATCCCAGTCCAGCGCCTTCGTGACCTCGGGCCTGATGCTCGACGACGGCATCATCGATCCGCGCGACACCAGGAACGTGCTCGGCTTCGCGCTTTCCATCTGCCGGGACGGCGATGCGCGCACGCTACGGCCCGTCCAGTTCGGCGTAGCAAGACCATGAATCAGGGACAGACCACGTTTTCGGAAAATGCGGAAAACGTGGTCTGTCCCTGATTTCGTGGTCGCATTTAGGAGGAATCATGCAGTTCAGCCATGAGCACGAAGAGATCCGCCGCACGCTGAAGCGAGTGATCGACAACGAGATCAACCCGCATGTCGACGAGTGGGAGAAGGCCGAGCAGTTCCCGGCGCACGAGGTGTTCAAGAAGCTCGGCGACCTCGGGCTGCTCGGATTGACCAAGCCCGAGGCCTACGGCGGCGCCGGCCTCGACTACAGCTACGCAATGGTGATGGCCGAGACACTCGGCCACATCAAGTGCGGCGGCGTGCCGATGGCGATCGGCGTGCAGACCGACATGGCGACGCCTGCGCTCGCGCGCTTCGGCTCCGACGAGCTGCGCAAGGAATTCCTCGCGCCGTCGATCGCCGGCGATTCTGTCGCGTGCATCGGCGTGTCCGAGCCCGGCGCCGGGTCGGATGTGGCGAGCATCAAGACCTTCGCGAAGAAGGACGGCGGCGACTACGTGATCAACGGCTCCAAGATGTGGATCACCAACAGCCTGCAGGCCGACTGGATGTGCCTGCTTGCGAATACGTCGGAAGGCGCGCCGCACAAGACCAAGACGCTGATCTGCCTGCCGATGAACTCCAAGGGCATCAGCAAGACCAAGATCGACAAGATCGGCATGATGTCGTCGGACACCGGCCTGATCCACTTCGACAACGTGCGCGTCCCGCAAAGGAACCGCATCGGTGAAGAGGGCATGGGCTTCACCTACCAGATGATGCAGTTCCAGGAGGAGCGGCTCTGGGCGGCAGCGAGTACGGTGCAGGGCCTGACGCGCAACATCGGCGAGACGATCGACTACATCCGGGAACGCAAGATCTTCGGCCAGCCGATCATCGACTTTCAGTACGTGCATTACCGGCTCGCCGAGCTGAAGACCGAGGTGGAGGCGTTGCGTGCCCTCACCTACCGGGCCTGCGAGCTCTACATCTCCGGGCAGGACGTCACCGAGCTTGCGTCGATGGCCAAGCTGAAGGCCGGCCGCCTGCGCCGCGAGGTGTCGGACGCCTGCCTGCAGTACTGGGGCGGCATGGGCTTTACCTGGGACAACCCGGTATCGAGGTCGTACCGCGACGGCCGGCTGGGGTCGATCGGCGGCGGCGCCGACGAGGTCATGCTCGGCATCATCTGCAAGTACATGGGCACGCTGCCGCGGAGGTAGGCACCGCGATGCGCATCTTCACGACCGCAGGCGCCTGATGTTCCGCTCCGTCCTGGTGGCGAATCGCGGCGAGATTGCGCTGCGCATCTTCCGCACCGCGCGCCGCATGGGCCTGGAATGCATTGCGGTGTACTCGGACGCCGACCGCGGCGCACGCCATGTGCGAGAGGCCGATGCGGCCTGCTTCATCGGCGCGGCCGCGCCGCGCGAGTCGTACCTGAACATCGGCGCGATCATCGCCGCGGCGCGCGCGAGCGGCGTCGAGGCGGTGCATCCCGGCTACGGATTTCTCGCCGAGAACTCGGACTTCGCGCAAGCCGTGCTCGACGCCGGCCTCGCATGGGTGGGCCCATCGCCCAGGGCAATACGTGCCATGGGCGACAAGGCGAACGCCAAGCAGATCGCGAAAGCGGCCGGCGTGCCGGTGCTCGAGGCTTACGACCCGGCCGGCAAGGTCGAATACCCGGTGATGATCAAGGCTGCGGCCGGCGGCGGCGGGCGCGGCATGCGCCTCGTGCGCGATGCGGCGGACCTGCCTGCCCTGCTGGATTCGGCGCAATCCGAAGCCCTCGCCGCGTTCGGCGACGGCCGCGTGATCCTCGAGCGAGCCGTCGAGTCGCCGCGCCATATCGAGGTGCAGCTGCTGGCCGACACCCACGGCAACATCGTGCACCTCGGCGAGCGCGACTGCTCGGTCCAGCGCCGCCACCAGAAACAGGTCGAGGAGACGCCTTCGCCGGCAGTCGACGACAAGATGCGGGAGCGGCTCGGCGAGGCAGCGATCACGATCGCGCGAGCCGTCGCTTACTCAGGCGCCGGCACGGTCGAGTGCCTCGCGGATGACCGCGGCAATTTCTGGTTCATGGAGATGAACACCCGCCTGCAGGTCGAGCACCCGGTGACCGAGATGGTGACCGGCCTCGACCTCGTCGAGTGGCAATTGCGCGTCGCGGCCGGCGAGGAACTGGCGTTCGGCCAGCAGGACCTGCGCTTTTCCGGCCACGCGATCGAGGCGCGCCTGTGCGCAGAGGATCCGACGAAGGGGTTCCTGCCGCAAGCCGGCACGATCGCGCTCTGGCGCGCACCGGAGGGCGTGCGCGTCGAGCATGCCCTCGAATCCGGCGCGATCATCCCGCCGCACTACGACTCGATGATCGCAAAGGTGATCGCGCGCGGCACGACGCGGGACGAGGCACGCATAAAGCTCGCGGACGCGCTGGCGAACTGTGTCGCACTCGGCGTGCCGAACAACGCCGCCTACCTCGCGGCAGTCCTGCGCGATGAGGTGTTTGCCCGCGAAGGCGCGACGACAAGCCTGCTGGCCGAGCGCTTCGCAGGCTGGAAGGCGCCGGAACCCGATGAGAACGTCCTCGCAGTCGCACGGTCGCTGTATGCGAAGAGCTGCGCACAGGCCGCCGGATTCGGCGAATGGTCCTGCTGGAGCAACAGCCTGGCCCGCGCAAAGCTCCCGGACGTGCCCCACGCACGCGACGGCCGCACGCTGCACTTCCTGCTCGATGGCGTGTCATGGACTTGGCAGGACACCTCGATGGCTCCGCCTGCGCGGGCCGCGGCCGGCGCCGCGGACGGCCGCCTGCTGGCGCCGATGAACGGCAAGGTCGCGCAGGTGCCTGCCGCGGCGGGACAGTCGATTGCGGCCGGCGCGCCGCTCGTCGTGCTCGAAGCGATGAAGATGGAGCACACCCTGGCGGCGCCGGTGGCGATGCGAGTCAAGGCAGTCCACGTCGCAAAGGGTGCGCAGGTGTCGCCGGGCCAGCTGCTTGTCGAATTCGAGCCGGACCCACCCGCGTGAAAGCCCACCCGTCGCTGACCGAAGAGCACGAGGCCTTCCGCGACACCATGCGGCGGTTCGTCGCGAAGGAGATCTCGCCCTACGCCGCCGAGTGGGACGAGGCCGGCGAATTCCCGCGCGAGATGTACCGCAAGGCGGGCGCGGCCGGGCTGCTCGGGGTGGGCTTTCCCGAAGAGTACGGGGGAACTCCGGCCGACCTGTTGATGCACGTCGTGCTCTCGGAGGAGATCGCGATGGCCGGCTCCGGCGGCGTGCATGCGAGCCTTTTTTCGCACAGCATAGGCGCCCCGCCGATCGCAAATGCCGGCAGCGAGGAGATGAAGCGCCGCGTTCTTCCTTCGATCATCGCCGGCGAGAAGATCAGCGCGCTTGCGATCACCGAGCCCTCGGGCGGCTCCGATGTTGCGCGTTTGCTCACCACTGCGAAACTGGACGGCCACGAGTACGTAGTCAATGGCGAGAAGACTTTCATCACCTCCGGGATGCGCGCCGACTACTACACCGTCGCGGTCAGGACCGGCGGCCCGGGCGCCGGCGGCGTGTCGTTGTTGCTGATCGAGCGCGACCGGCCCGGCTTCACGCGCTACGAGCTGAAGAAGATGGGCTGGTGGAGTTCCGACACCGCCACGCTGCGCTTCGACAATTGCCGCGTGCCGGTGGCCAACCTGATCGGCGAGGAGAACGCGGGCTTCCGGATCATCATGCGCAATTTCAATTCGGAGCGCCTCGGCATGGCGGCCGCCGCGGTCGGCTTCGCGCAGGTCTGCCTCGATGAGGCGGTTGCGTGGGCGCGCGAACGGCAGACCTTCGGCAAGCGGCTGGTCGAGCACCAGGCGATCCGGCACAAGCTGGTCGACATGCAAATGCGCGTCCACGCGGCCAGGGCGATGGTCTACGACACCGCCTGCAAGCTCACGCAGTCGCCCGGCGATACCGCGGCAATCGCGCAGTTGTGCATGACCAAGAATTTCGCCACCCGCACGATGCAGTTCTGCGCGGACGAGGCGGTACAGACGCTCGGCGGCGCCGGGTTCGTTCGCGGCACGCGCGCCGAGCGCGTCTATCGCGAGGTCAAGGTGATGACCATAGGCGGCGGCGCGGAGGAAATCATGAAAGACCTTGCCGCGCGGCAATTGGGCTGGCAATAGAGCGATGCCGATCAGCGCTGCTGCGGCAGGACTCGATGCCGGGATCGTGATCACACGTGGGGTGGCGGAGACCGAGGCATGAACCGGCAAGACAAGGAAAAGCGGCTGCGGAAGATGTTCGAGGAGTCCGTGCCGTTCAACAAGGTGATCGGGCTCAAGGTGGAATCTTTCGACCCGAAGGCGCCGAAACTGCGGTTCGACATGCGGCCCGAACTGATCGGCAACCCGACGCGCGGCATCCTGCACGGCGGCGTGATCTCGGCGGCGCTCGACGTGATGGCGGGATTCTCGATCCACGCGGCGGTGCTCGAACGCGACAAGGGCGAGCATTCCGAGGGATTCCCCAAGATGGGGACGATCGACCTGCGCATCGACTACCTCAGGCCCGGGCGCGGCAAGTACTTCATCGCGACCGGGCACGTCGTGCGCCTCGGCAGTCGCGTCGCGGTGACCCACATGACGCTGGAGAACGACGAAGGCGAGCAGATCGCCTCGGGCAGCGCCGCCTACATGATCGGCTGAGAAAGTGGAGGGGTAACCGCGATGAAGAGCATGCGAGCTTGTGCAGTGGTTCTCGCCCTGCTGGGCGGCTTGGCAACTTCCCAGGCGGCGAACGCGCAGGCCTTCCCGTCGAAAACCGTGCGCCTCGTGAATCCCTTTCCTCCCGGCGGCCCGCTGGACCTGCTGGGACGGACGCTGTCGGAGAGGCTGTCAGCCGCTTTCGGGGTTGCGGTGATCGTGGAGAACAAGCCGGGGGCCGCGGGGAACGTGGGCGCGGCAGAGGTCGCGAAAGCTGCGCCCGACGGGCACACGCTGCTGCTCACGCTCTACAGCATCGTCACCAGCAACGGCCACCTGTACGACAAGCTGGCTTTCGATCCCTCGAAGGATTTCGCGCCGATCACGGCGCTGGCAACCACGGACGCCCTGTTAATCGCGAACCCGTCGCTGCCCGCGTCGTCGGCCGCGGAATTGATCGCCTACGCCAAGGCGAATCCCGGCACGCTGAACTACGCCTCGGCCGGCAAGGCTTCGCCGGGCCATGTGGCCGGCGAGTACTTCCGCGTGGTCACCGGTGCGCGGATGACCCACGTCCCCTACAAGGGCAATGCCGAAGCGGTGCGCAGCGTGCTCACCGGCGAAACCCAGGTGATGTTCACGCCGTCCACCGTGGCCCTGCCGCTGATCAAGTCCGGCAAGCTGAAGGCGCTCGGCGTCTACCTGACCGACCGGATCGCCGAATTGCCGGAGGTGCGCAGCCTCGCCGCGCAGGGCGTCCGGGGCTTCGACCTGAAGAGCCAGCCGTTCTGGTACGGGCTGCTGGCCCCGGCGGGCACGCCGCAGCCCGTGATCGCACGGATCAACACCGAGACGGTAAAGGCGCTGCGCGACGAAAAAGTCGGCGCCGCGCTCAAGGCGGGCCGGCTGTTCGTTATCGGCAACTCGCCCGAAGAGTTCGCCGCGATGATCCGCGACGACTACGCCGCGTGGGGCCGGGTGATCAGGGAAGCCGGCGTCAAAGGCGAGTAGCCACGTGCTTCAGGGCCGCGGCCGCCGGAACGGGTGCGTGGCCGAAAGCCCGCCATCCACGGCGATGGCCTGTCCGTTGACATACGACGCCTCGTCGCTCGCGAGGAAAGCCGCCATCGCCGCGATCTCGCGCGGCTCGCCGTAGCGGTTCATCGGGTTCAGCTGGCCGATGTTGCCGGCCGTGCCGCGCTCCCGCGCGAAATCGAAGATCGGCTTGGTCATGCCGGTCTCGATCAGCCCCGGGCAGATTGCATTGACGCGCACGCCGGTTCCGTAGAAGGAATTGGCCGCGGTCTGCACCAGGCTGATTACGCCGGCCTTGCTGGCACTGTAGGGATTGCCCCCGGCATTTGCGCGCAGACCGGCCACCGAAGCGGTGCAGACGATCGCGCCGGACCTCTGCACGACCATCTGCCGGCCGGCGTGCTTGATCGCAAGGAATGGCCCGATCAGGTTCACGCGCAGGATCTCCTGCCAGTGGTCGACCGTCTGCTCGAAGAGCGGCACCAGGCCGCCGCTGATGCCGGCGTTGGCATAGACGATGTCGAGGCCGCCGAATTCGGCGATCGCGCGCTTCACGTAAGCCTCGACGTCTGCCTCGCTGCCGGCGTCGGCAGCCATGTGGATTGCCTTGCCACCGGCAGCGGCGATCTGCGCCGCGGTTTCCTTTACCGCGTCCGCGGTCTTGTCCACGGCGAGCACCGACGCGCCTTCGCGCGCGAACAGCAGTGCACTCGCCCGACCGATGCCGCTGCCAGCGCCGGTCACGATCGCCCGCTTGCCCTGAAGCCTTCCCATTCCGCCTCCTGGTGTGGTTTGGCGCAGTTTAACCAGTCCTCGGTCCCGATTGGCATCGAACAGGAGACTGCCGGCTCTTACTCCTGCTCGCGGCGACGCAAGTGTCCGGCACGGTGCAGGCACGGGGCAGCGCTTCAGGGCAGCACGCAGAGCCTCATCCTGATGACCGCGGACCGGCCAGCCGGCCTGGGATGTACCGGCACCGGTACATGAATTGACCGGAGAGCCGCACCGGGATTGAATCTACGAAATCAAATGTGCGGAATTCTGGGGTGCTGGCGCATCAACGCCCCGAGGTTCTGCGCCATCCTCGGCACGAGCCCGACGATCCGGTCTATCGTGTTGCGAACATGGGCCTCGACCGCCGGACGGTTGGTGCGGTAGTCGGGGATCACGTCTTCGATGTCGGGCAGCCAATCGGGCGGCTCGCCGCACACCTCGAGGAACAACGGTGCGGCGCGCCCGAATCGCGCCTTGATGACGGCCTGGTGGTCGGTGCTCATCGGCACGACCAGGTGCGACTCCTCCAGGATCGCACGGGTAAGCGTGCGCCGCCTGTGACTGCTGACGTCGTAGCCCTTGGAAAGCAGGTAACCTTTCGTGTAGGGCCTGACCAGATGCGGGTAGTCGTCGGTCCCGGCCGATGAGACGTGGACGGCCGGGTTACCCTCGAGCAGGGCGCGCAATGCGACGTCGGCAGTCAGGCTGCGGAAGATGTTGCCGGTGCAGACAAAGAGGATGCGGTACGGTTCGGACGGTTGCATCGTCGGCGGACTGCAATCGGGCGCGGACACGACTGCTCCCCTTTCGTCCTCTCAGTCCTTCCTGCGCACCCTGGCCGCCATCGACTTCTGCGGGTCGGGCAGCCATTCGACCCGCCTGAAGAAGTTCTCGCAGGTGCCCTCGGCGCGATTCCCGTACGTGTGAATGCCGGCCACCTGGGCGTGGTAGAAATACACCGTCATGAAGGCATCGGGAAACTTCGGGCTGTTGGACGTCTGGCACCAGAGCCAGGCTTCCTGGTTGCCTTCGTAGAGCCTCTGCCGCGGCGGGCCCATGATCTGCTGCACCCGGGTCTTGGACATGCCGAACTCGACGTCTTCCATCTTCGATTCGAAGCGGTACAGGTCGCCGTCGGCCATCAGGCCGCTCGCCATGCCCCCGCACCCGGCCAGGCCCGCAATGCAGGCGGTCGCCATGATCACGGCGCACATGCGCATGCCTGCCAAGCTTCGCGCACGTTCGCCCCCCTGGCGGCCGCCCTGCCCCGCTGCCGGGACCCCGACGCTCATGCAACAGACGAGATCACGGCAGCCCGCCTCGCGCCTACTCGGTGATGTAGTCGGTGATCGGCGTCCACTTGCCGTTCACGATCTGCGAAAGGCGCGCGCGGTTCGACCCCAGGTGCTTGGTCTTGGAGAACGACATTTCGTCGGCACCGAACATGTCGCGCGGGATCGAGAACTTCTCGAGCGTGTTGATGAAGGTGTCCACCGTCAGGTTCGGGCCGGCCTTTTCGGCAATGCGCGCGAACAGTTCGATCACCTGGTAGCCATAAACCGAGAACACGGCCGGGTCTTCCTTGAATTTGTCCTTGTACCTGACCGCCCACTCGCGCACGTTCTTCGAGGCGTCGTCCATGTACGGGTTGTTCACCGTGTTGGTCGAATAAAAGCCGTTCATCGCCGGACCGCCGAGCTTGTGGATCAGCTCTGTGTACGACGCGGACGAGCCCATGAAGTCCACGCCCCATCCGAGCTTCCTCGCCGTGCCGATCGCGCCGATCGTCTCGCGGATGATGGTGCCGAGCACGACAAAATCGCAGCCTTCGTTCTTCATCTTCGCGATCTGGGACGAGAAATCGGTCGCGCCTCGCTTGTAGGTGGTCTTCTCGGCCAGGGCCATGTTGATTTCCTTGAGACCGGCTTCCGCACCGCGCATGATCTCCAGGCCGAAGTCGTCATCCTGGTACAGCGTGCAGACCTTCTTGTAGCCCTTGAGCTTGACGATGTGCTTGACCCCGGCGCGCATCTGGTCGAAGTAGGTCGCGGCGAACGAGTACTTGAGCCGGTGCAGCGGCTCGTACATCTCGCGCGCGGCCGTCAGCGGGAAGAGGTGCGGCACGTTCTTCTCGAACAGGATCGGCATCGCGGCCATCGCCGGCGCCGTGCCGATCAGGCCGACCATCGCGAAGATCTTGTCCTTCTGCACCAGCTTCTGCGTGGCGAGCACCGCCTTCTTGGGATCGTAGCCGTGGTCCTCGACGACCAGCTTGAGCTTGCGGCCGTTGATGCCGCCGGCGGCGTTGATCTCGGCGACACGCATCTCCATGCCGTTTTTCAGCTGCTTGGAGAAGGCGACGATCGGCCCGGACAGGTCCTGCTCGGTGCCGATCACGATCTCGGTCTTCGACACCCCCTGCGTCTGCGCCTGCGCGAGCGGGCCTGCCGCGAACGCGAGCACCGCAGTGATTGCTGCAGTTGCAAATTTCAGATTCTTCTTCATGGCTCCCTTCCTCCTTTGTGTGGCGACGCTACTTTAGCACCGGACCCGCGGTCAGGCCGCTTCCCTCGCGTACATCTCCTCGATGAGCGAACGGTATTTCTCGTTGACCAGCTTCCTCTTCAGCTTCATGGTCGGCGTGAGTTCCTCGTCCTCCGCCGTCAGCTTGGCCTCGATCAGGCGGAACTTCTTGACCTGCTCGACGCGCGCGAAGGACTTGTTGGCCCTGTCGATCTCGCCCTGGATCAGTTCCTGGATCTCTGGCCGCCGGCACAGGCTGGCGTAGTTGGAAAAGGGGATCGCCTTTTCCTGCGCGTACATCTCGACGTTCTCGTGGTCGATCATGACAAGCGCCACCAGGTAAGGCCTGCGGTCGCCGATGACCACCGCATCGGTGATGTAGGGCGAGAACTTGAGCTGGTTCTCGAACTCCGAGGGCGTGATGTTCTTGCCGCC